>CAVTXZ010000024.1:0-375926 GCA_963738755.1 uncultured beta proteobacterium | reverse complement strand
AAAAGCGCAGGGTGGCTTCCATGCCGTTCTCGGCCCCTTGTTCCACGTACACGAGATTCGCGGTGATACCGCGCCGGGCTTCCTTGCCGAGCGAACGCGCGAGGCCTTCGAGCGCGCGCTGCGCGGTCCACTTGCGCGGCTTCGCGCAGGTCTCGGGTGGCCGTCCCAGCACGATGATCCGTCCGCATTTGCCGACCGAGCGCAGCGTGTCGTGAAAGAACCCGTACAGCGGTTCGAGCTGGCTGCTGTCTTCGATCCCGCTCGCGTCGAACAGCAAGGCGGTGAGCCTGCCGTGCGCGCCGGCGTCCGCCGGTTCGAAGCGCCCGGTCATCAGGCCATGGCGATTCGCGAGCGGCACCCATAGTCCCGCGCTCTCATGCGCGACGCTGGTTACGCCGATGCTCGCCACCAGATTCGCGACTGCGTCGAGCAGATGTGGTTCGCGTCCTGCGCCGATTGCGACCAGTCCGTCGAACTCGGGCTGATCCGCGCGATAGCGGCGCAGCACCTCGGGTTTAGGCAAGCCGAGCGAGCGCGCGAGGCGCGCGCCGAACGGCGAGTTGACGAAGTTCAGGTAAGAGTCGTTCATATTTTTGGTTGCTCCGCTGGCCACGCCCCGCAGGAAGTCTCCCCGCCCCGAGGCAGTTTCCTCTTCGGGACACCGGATGTGCGTCAGTGTGCACTCAGTCTGACGCGCCTGGTGTGACTCGGCGGGATGTTTTTTGGGGAGCGCTCAGACGGCGAGTTCCAGCGCCTTTTCGAGCGCCTCCTTGCGCTTTTGCAGACCGGCGAGCATGTCGAAGTCGGCGGGGAAGTCGTCGACCTTGACGACCTGAGCGCCGTAGCGCGCGTAATCCTCCAGCACGCGGCGATCCTCGGCGTCGATCAGGCCTTTGTGCTGCGCTGCATCGGTCCACGCGGCCAACTGCGGCAGGCTTTGCGGCATTGGCTCGAGCAGTCCCTGCCTGACCGCGTCGCGCAGTTTCTGGTCGATCTCGGTAAAGCGCGGGTTCAGCTGAAACACCAGTTCGCCATAGCCGAGCGCATCGACATCCGGATGCGGCACGTACGAATCCGCCACGAGACGCTCGCGCGCCGCGCCCGGCGTCTGCATCAACTCGGCGATCGCGGTGCCGAGACGGTCAGAGGGCTCGCGATGCGGCAGGCCGAACGGAAACGCGAGCATGCGCACAAGGCCCGCCGCGAGCCGGTTCGGATAGTTGGCGAGAACGCCGTCGAGCGCGTGCTGCGCCTTGTATAACGAATCTTCGACGCCCCAGCGCACGAGCGGCAGATCCTCTTCCTGACGGCCTTCGTCTTCGAAACGCTTGAGCGCGGCGGAGATCAGATAGAGCTGGGACAGCACGTCGCCGAGCCGCGCGGAAATGCGTTCACGCCGCTTCAGATCGCCGCCGAGCACGAACATGGAGACATCGGCGAGTAACGCGAACGCGGTCGCGAGGCGGGTGGCCGCGCTGTAATACGACAGCAGCGGCGCATACGCGCTACGCGGTTTGGCGATGAACGCGCCACCCGTGACGCCGTAAACGAAACTGCGCACGACGTTGGAAAGCGTGAAGCTGAGGTGGCCGAAGAATGCCGCATCGAATTCGCGCAGCGCCTTCGCGCGATCCGTCTCGCGCGTCGCGGCCATTTCCTTCAGCACATACGGATGACAGCGAATCGCGCCCTGGCCGAAGATGATCAGGCAGCGCGTCAGAATGTTCGCGCCTTCCACCGTGATCGAGATCGGCACCTGCTGATAAGCGCGCGCGAGGAAATTCGACGGCCCCATGCAGATGCCCTTGCCGGCGGCGATATCCATGCCGTCGTTGATGACCATGCGGGCGCGCTCGGTGATGTGATACTTCGCGATTGCGGAGATCACCGAAGGCTTTTCGCCGAGGTCCACCGCGTGCGCCGACAGGCGGCGCGCGGCATCCATGACGTACAGATTGCCGCCCATGCGGCCGAGCGCTTCCTGCACGCCTTCGAACTTGCCGACGGGCGTGCGGAACTGGCGGCGGATCGCCGCATATGCGCCGGTGCCGCGCACGGCGAGTTTCGCCATCCCCACATTCGACGACGGCAGCGAAATCGCCCGGCCCGCCGCGAGACATTCCATCAGCATGCGCCAGCCGTTGCCCACTTGCGCGCGACCGCCGATCACCCAGTCGAGCGGAATGAACACGTCTTTACCGGAGTTCGGGCCATTCTGGAACACCGCGTTGAGCGGCCAGTGACGGCGGCCGATATTCACGCCGGGGTGGTCGGTGGGAATCAGCGCGCAGGTGATGCCGGGTTCGTCGGCGGCGCCGAGCAGGTGCTCCGGATCGAGTGCGCGAAACGCGAGGCCGAGTACGGTCGCAATCGGACCGAGCGTGATGTAGCGCTTGTCCCATGTGACGCGAAAGCCTGGCGTTTCGCGTCCTTCGAACATGCCCCTGCAGACGATGCCTACATCGGGAATCGCCGCCGCATCGGAACCGGCGTAAGGGCTCGTCAAGGCGAAGCAGGGGATCTCGTCGCCACGCGCGAGGCGCGGCAGGTAGTGGTTCTTCTGTTCTTCTGTGCCGTAGTGCATCAGCAATTCGGCCGGGCCAAGCGAGTTGGGCACCATCACCGAAACGGCGGCGGCCGAGCAGCGCGTGGCGAGCTTCATGATGACCTGCGAATGCGCGTACGCCGAGAACTGCTTGCCGCCGTACTGCTTCGGAATGATCATGCCGAGAAAGCCACGGTCCTTGATGTATTGCCAGCTTTGCGGCGACAGGTCCTGCCACACCACAGTGGTTTCCCAATCGTTCGCGAGATCGCACAAGTGCTCGCATTCGACATCGAGAAACGATTGTTCCTCGGCGCTCAGCGTGGCCGGTCCATAGCCGAGCAGGGTGTCCCAATGCGGGCGGCCCGAAAACAGTTCGGCGTCCCACCAGACTGTGCCGGCTTCAATCGCGTCGCGTTCGGTCGGGGACATCTCCGGCAGGATCTTGCGGAAGACTTCGAGCACGGGCTTGGTCAGCCACGCGCGGCGCAGTGGCTTGAGCGTCAGGACGAGGGCGGGGAGAACGAACAGGATGGCGAGGATCGTGGTCGCCACGGGGCCCGCCGCGCCGCTCAGATGCGCGGCCGCCACCCACAGGATCATGAAGGCGAGCCACCATGAGGCGCGTGCCTGAACATAGACGAGCGTGAAAGCGGCGATGACGAGCACAAGGATGAACCACGGCATGACGTTTCCTCCTGTTTCGATGATGCGTGCGAACGCATCCACGGGGCGCGGACGGCTCGCGTTCTGTTGAACTTTCTGTTTGTCTTCTACCTGGCGTTCGAGCTGCGTTTGCCGTGCTTTTCTTTGTCGCGTTTGCGTCGTGTCTGCTGTTCGATAGTGCGGTGGCGCTTAGGTGCGGGACTTAGGTGTGCTGCCCGGAGTGCGGTGCTAAGGGTGGTCGGCTGCGCTCATTCGCTCTTTGCGTATCGGCATGTTTTAACGCTGTGGCGCCATGCAGTGCGAGTTCGCGGCTGGCGCGAGTCCGCTTTATTCCGCCGTTAGACCGTAACACGCGCGGGCGGCCGCGTTCATGACGCCGCCCGCGCCGGCCGTCCTAAGCCGTCCCTTGCAACGTGGCTTGAAACGCGCTCGCCTCGATGCCGCCACCGCGATGCTCGCCTATGGGTGAGTCCGACACTCCTAAACCGCCTGCGCCATGCTGGGTGACCGGCGCAGGACTTCCGCATTCCATCTGGCCATCGCTGCCGCCATCGTTCGCATCGCCCAGCACGGCTGCGAACGCGGCCAGTTGCGTGCCGTCTGGCAGCGGCGCTTTGAGCGCGGCGACCATCAGCGACGCAAGGCGCGCGATCAGTTGCAGATCGTTCGTCGACTTGCCCTGCGAGAACTCGGAAATCAGACTATCCGTCTCAGTGCCCGCCAACACACCGGATAGCGCGCCGATCGCGAAGCGCAGACGCCAGCCGAGTTCTTCGCGCGGCAGATGGGGCAGCGCCCGTTGCAACGCATCGAAAAAACGCACCGCCACCGAGGCGTAATGCCCGTTCAGAAAATCGCGAATGAACGCGGACGGATCGGTGTAGGCGCGCCCCAGCAAGCGCAAGAAAGCCTTGCCGCCCACCCGCGGATCGCGCGAGAGCCGCAGCGCCGGAATGAACATTGCGCCGAGCACATGCTCACAGGTCAGACGGGCGCCGAGCATTTCATCGAAACGGTCGAGCAGTTTGAGCCGCTCCTGATTGAGGCGGTCGAGCCGGCGCGAGAGCATCGAGTGAATCAGCGTTTCCTTGCTGCCGAAGTGGTAGTTGACCGCCGCGAGATTGACTTCGGCACGCGAAGTGATCTGGCGCAGCGACATGGCCTCATAGCCGCAGTCGATAAAGAGCGTTTCGGCGGCGTCGAGGATGCGGGACTTCGTGTCGCCGGCATGCCGGCCTGTTGTACGACCTGCCATGTTGCGTCTCCCGGTTGACGGGCATCCGGCCCGCGAACGAGCGATTCAAATAACGATTTGAAACAGCCGCTTTTTTCAGGATAAGAAGGATAAGGACTGCGATCAAGGCATCGGTGTGGACTAACTCCTCTAGAAGACCTGACGAAGGTCGATTTTTTCCAGGCGGCGCGGCATGTCGAAAGCGCGCGGAAAATAAAAAAGGCCGTTTCGATTGAAATCGGAACGGCCTCGTATGAGTGTTACCTGTGTTTGGGCTTGCTACTGCAGCTTTTTTCGCGTGGCGGTTCGAGCCGCCTTTGTGTTTGTTCTGCCCGATAACGGGCCGGCGAAATAGTTGTTTGGTTCGAACGCTTAAAGCTGCGTGGTGACCCCTTTCGCCGTTTGCGTCATGTCGATGCCGCGACGCTCGCGGCTAAACGGAATCAGCACGGCGATCACCACCGCCACGATGCCGATCACGACGGCCATGACCAGCGCATAGTTGTTGCCATACGCTTCGGCGGCTTTTGCCTGCAGAGGACCGTTCACCGACGCGATCAGATTGCCGAGCTGATACACGAGGCCAGGAAACGTCGCGCGGATTTCATCGGGTGAGATTTCGTTCAGGTGCACCGGGATCACCCCCCACGCACCTTGCACCGAGATCTGCATCAGGAAGGCGCCTGCGGCGAGCAGCACCGGTGTGGTGGAAAAGGCCCACAGCGGCAGCACCGGCAACGCGATCAGCGCGGCGATGAAGATTGCGCGCTTGCGGCCAATTTTCTCCGACAACGAGCCGAAGAACAGACCGCCGCAAATCGCGCCGATGTTCAGCGTGATCGTGATCCACGACACCGTATGCGCGTCGAAGTTGTGCTGCACGCGCAGGAAGGTCGGATACAGATCCTGCGAGCCGTGCGAGAAGAAGTTGAACGCGGTCATCAGCAGGATCGCGTACAGCGAGAGCTTGGCGTTCTGCTTCAGCGTGGCGACCAGACCCGGGCGCGCTTTCTTTTCGAGCGTCTTGAAGGCCGGCGATTCCGGCACATGGGCCCGCACATACAGCACCAGCAACGCCGGCAACACGCCGACGAAGAACATGCCACGCCAGCCGATGTATTGATAGAAGACACCGAACACGACCGACGCCAGCAGATAGCCGCTCGGATAGCCGGCCTGCAGGAGTCCCGATACGAAGCCGCGCGACTTCGGCGGCACCGTTTCCATGGTCAGTGCGCCACCGACGCCCCATTCGCCGCCCATGGCGATGCCGAACAGGGCGCGCAGCACGAGCAGGGTGGTCAGGTTCGGCGAAAAGCCGGATAGCAATTCCAGCAGGGAGAAGCACGCGATATTGACCATCAGCGTGGGACGGCGACCGTATTTGTCCGCGAGCCAGCCGAAAATCAGGGCGCCGACCGGACGCATCACCAGCGTCAGCATAATGCCGAAGGCAACCGCCGGGATATTTGTATTGAATTCCGCCGCGATATCTTTCAATACGAATACCATTAGAAAGAAATCGAATGCGTCGAGTGTCCAGCCCAGATAGGCGGCGATCGTGACGTTTCTCTGTTCCCGTGTCCAGCTCATTGATTGTTCTCCTGAGTCTCCAATAACCCGTCTTTGACGACGGGCGGCTCTGCAGCCCCGCACGCCCCGTGGCATGGGCTCCGAGCGAGTGTACGCCGACTGTTAAACGCTTGCATGAATGAACGCCCGTTTATCCGTATTAATACCTGGAGCGAATTTCATTGAGAGTCTTCATGCATGGTATATGTTGGGTAAATGTAATTATTGTATTAATTGCGGTTGAGAAATTGTTTGTTGTTTGTAATGCCGGTTTCGCAGAAAGTACGGCGTAATGCAGTCGTTCTGACTTCAACATAATGGGCGTCGGTAGAGGCTGCATTGGCCGGATTCCGGTTGGCCGCAACCGATGCGGGCAGGTATAACAGCGGCTCGCGGCATTTGCGCCGCGCTACACGGAGACTGACACATGACGATTCCGCATTTCTGCCTGCTTATCGTGGCGCTGCTACCGTTTCCGTGGACCATGGTCGCGAAGGTCAGCAAGCGCTACGACAATCGCACGCCGCGCGCCTACCTCGCGGGTCTTGAAGGCTGGCGCGCCCGCGCGCATGCCGCGCATCAGAACGCGTGGGAAGCGCTGGCGTTGTTTACCGCCGGGATTGTTGTGGCCGGGCAGGCGGGCGGGTCGAGCCTATGGATCAACTGGCTGGCGATTACGTTTGTTGTCACGCGTGTGCTTCATGGCTTGCTGTACCTGGCGAACCTGGCGTCGTTACGCTCGCTGGTGTGGTTTGTCGGTCTCGCGTGCGTCGTGTCGATGTTCGTGGTGTCGGTCCGCTGAAGCAGGCGAACTATTGGCGGGTTCGTGTCCAACGGAATCGAACCCGAAGCGCAGGCACATTGCATCGAATCTATGCGTGATGCGCATGAATCGAACAGAAAAATTAATTTGATTCATGAAGCGACGCGGAATAAGATGGCCGCCATCTCATTCAAGCCCGCCCGAGTCGACGCATTATGTCAGTCAAATCAATCACTTCGGAACCCGTTCGCCGCCAGCGAAGCCCCGCGGCGGTGCTGGTGGCGGTCACACTCCTGACCGGTATCGGCGCGGGTTTGGGCGGAATGTTGCTCGCGTTGCTGTTGCACGGCATTCAGCATGTCGCATACGGCTACAGCGTGACGCACGTAATCAGCGGCGAAAGTTTCCTGCAGGGCGTCACCGACGCCGCGCCCGAGCGGCGCGCGCTGGTGCTGGTGATTTGCGGACTGGTGGCGGGCCTTGGCTGGTGGCTGCTATACCGCTTCGGACGGCCGCTCGTGAGCATTCGCAATGCATTGAAATCCGACGACCCGCGCATGCCGTTACTAAGCACGACGGCGCATGCGCTGTTGCAGATCGTCACGGTTGCGCTGGGTTCGCCGCTTGGCCGCGAAGTTGCGCCACGCGAGATTGGCTCGGCGTTGGCCGGGTGGCTGGCGCGACGCGCGGGCTTATCGGTCGAGCAAAGCCGGATCATGGTTGCATGCGGTGCCGGCGCGGGGCTCGCCGCGGTCTACAACGTGCCGCTCGGCGGCGCGGTATTTGTGCTGGAAGTGTCGTTGGGCACATTTGGCTGGCGGGCTCTGGTGCCGGCGATCGTGAGCTCGGCGATTGCAGCATTGGTCGCGCGAGCGGGATTGGGCAACGAGCATCAGTATCTGGTGCCGTCGCTGACAGTGAGTGCGTCGCTGTTGGTGTGGTCCGTGGTGTGCGGGCCGATTTTCGGCGTGGCGGCATGGGCGTTCACTGGATTGATGAAACGCTCGCGCGCGCAGGCGCCGAGGGATTGGCGCTTGCCGGTGTTCTCGCTGGTGAACTTCGCGATCATCGGCCTCCTGGCGATGTATTTTCCGCAGTTGCTCGGCAATGGCAAAGGGCCTGCCGGGCTCGCATTCGATGGGGGTTTGACCATCGGCCTTGCGGCGGCGTTACTGGCGTTGAAGGTCTTGATTACCGCGAGTAGTTTGCGCGCGGGCGCTGAAGGTGGCTTGTTGACGCCTGGGCTCGCGAACGGCGCCTTGCTGGCGATTGTGCTTGGCGGGGTTTGGAGTCTGGTCTGGCCCGGGGCTTCATTGGGGGCATTTGCGGTTGTCGGCGCGACTGCGTTTCTGGCTGCTTCCATGCAGATGCCGATTACGGCTGTTGTTTTGGTTTTTGAGTTTACCCGGGTGGGGTGGGATTTTCTGATTCCGGTTTTGCTGGCGGTTGGCGGGGCAGTTCTGGTTTTTCAGGCATGTACAAAAGGGGTGCCTGCCCGGCGCATTGGCTTCTTGATCAGACCGCTAGGTTCAGCCCGATAACACCGTTCGCTTTCGAAGCCATGCGACGCGCTGTCCCAGCCGTCGCTTCCATTCCTGCGCCAAACCGGCGACGGCAGTCAGTTCCACGAGGTCGTCGATGGACGGGCGGTGGGTCAACTGCACCTGCCAGAACTCGTCAATCGAAAAGCGCTCCGTGTGCCTTTCCAGAAGCGAAATAGTATCGCCCGCCTGAATGACACCGGGGCTGATGACGCGGTAATACCAGCCCGTGATTCTCTCCCGGGCAACATGCACCGACATGCGCTCGACACCGAAACGGTGATTGATTTTCCAGCAAGGACTGCGCGGCTGAGACACCTGCAAAACCGCGCCGCCCATCTGGAACACGTCGCCAATATGCACGTTGCGCTCGCACAGATGGTGCGCGGAGATGTTCTCTCCCAGGCTACCGGGAATCAGCGCCTGCGCGCTTTGTTCAAACGCCCGCGCGAGCTGTGCATAGTTCTCCGCCGCGTAGTGGTGCACGGCCTTTTCGGCCCCGCCGTGGACCCTGGGATCACCATGCTCATCGCCCACAATACCCAGCGTCTGCACGAGAACCGGTCCAACGATCTTTCGCTTGAAGATGCCGCTGCGCTGCCCTTCATCGAGGTAGCCGAGACCTCCGGCGAAGAGGTGATCAATAGTCGAAATCGGCTTCATCGTCGAACAGTCCTGGCGTCAGTGTTTACGCGACTGTGCCGTACGATATGAATCGCGTAAATTGATATTACGTGATGCTATTCATCATTTTTAGTGATTCATAGGTGCGGCCATGGAAATGCGTCAGTTAAAGATCTTCTGTGCTGTGGCCGAGCAGGGCAGCTTTACTGCGGCGGCGGAGAAAGTGCATACCGTCCAGTCCAATGTCACCATGCGGGTCAAAGAGCTCGAAACCGAGTTGAATCAGCAGTTGTTCATCCGGCAAAAGAGCGGCGTGGTTCTCACATCGGCCGGACAGACTTTCCTGGGCTACGCACGCCGTATCCTGCAACTCACAGACGAGAGCCGCAACGCGTTGCTGGATACCGCCGCGCCCACCGGGCACCTTCGGCTCGGATCGATGGAAACCACGGCCGCGATACGGTTGCCCCAGGTTCTGACGAAGTACCGCGAAAAGCATCCGCAGGTGCAGTTGTCTCTCCTGACGGGCACCACCGTCGAGTTGATCAAAGCGATTGAAAGTTATCGTCTCGATGGCGCGTTCGTCGGTGGATTTCACGAGAACGCAGATCTGTCGCAGGAGGAGGTGTTCGAAGAGGAGCTGGTCCTCGTGAGCAGTTGCGAGTTCGATTCGCTCGCAGCGCTTGTCCGCGTCATGCCCCAGCAAACGGTGCTTGTGTTCCGCACGGGCTGTTTTTATCGTTCCACGCTCGAGCATTGGTTTTATCAGGTCGGACTGGTCCCCAATCAGGTCATGGAGCTCGGCACGCTTGACGGCATCCTGTCGTGTGTCGCGTCCGGCATAGGCGTCACCTTGTTGCCGAAGACCGTCGTTGAAAGTTACGGATCGCGGCAGGCGATTCGATACCATCAGCTTCCGCCGGAGTTCGCCAAGGTCAAGACGGTTTTCATCCGCAGGAACGACACCGCGATTCCCCCGGCATTGGCCGCATTCATCGCTGTGGCGCGCGATCAATTGATTCAGGTGAATGAAGAGACAAAAGCCGGCCCTGGAACGGGAAAGAGCGGTAAGCGCGCTGCCGGCAAAGCGCTGGAACGCAGCGCGCTCTGAGGTTCGTACTATCGCCCGAAGCGAATGACGTTCAGGTCCGCAGGAAGTGCCGACCTGAACGTTCTACCTCGCACCGTTCACCTGAGTTTTCACGTGGATGGATCCGGGACGCCGCTGCGCTTAACCGGCACCGTCCGCGGCGAAACACAGCGACGTGAGTTTGCGATGGTCGCTTGCATCATCGGCCCATGTTTCCGGGTGACGAGATGACACAGGCAACCCTTCGATGAGTTCAGCGACGCGTTCAGCCGCGGACACCACGCTGCTGATCTTTCCCACACCCTGTCCGGCATAGAGCGACAGTTTCTGCGCCATGCGTGGTTTGTCGATCACTCGCGCTCCGCCGCCGATGAAGCGCAGCAGATTCCACTTATCGCGGTTTGGAATCACCCGGTGGGGAGTGCCGTATTTCCAGCCGAATGAGTAGCCGGTTCGATACTCCGTATCGTCCACAGTGGCTTCGACGATCTTCTGCTTGTAAAGCGCATGCGCATTCGACTCGTGGCTCGCAACGAACGCCGTGCCCACCAGCACGCCTGCGGCGCCGAGTCCCATCGCGACCCTGACGTCATCGCGATTGGTGATGCCGCCCGCCGCCAGCACCGGCCGTCCTTGCGCGATCTTGCAGATCGACGGCAGCAGCGACATCAGCCCGATGGTGCCCCGGTTGAGGTGGCCACCGCTCTCGCTTCCCTGCGCCACGATCATGTCCGCGCCGTGCTCGATTGCCCGTTGAGCGAGTTCGGCCGTGCCGACCTGCACCGAGACGATCATCCCGGCGTCCTTGGCACGACGAATCATGCCGGGATAGTCTTCGGCGTAGAACAGCGAGAGCAGCCGTGGCTTTTCCTTGAGGATGACCTGGAACTGCGCTTCGAAAACCTCGGGACCACCAAACGACGGAACCAGATTGACGCCGAAGGGCTTGTCCGTCAGTTCCCTTGTTTCCCGTATCCATTTGAGAAGAGACAAGGGCGGCAGCCGCAAGCCGCCGAGCGTTCCCATTCCACCGGCATTCGCCACCGCGGCGACCAGGCTGGGGCCGGAAATCGCCGCCATGCCCGCGAGAAAGATGGGATACGTGACGCCGCAGAGCCGGGTCACCCCGTTCCCGGCAAAATCCGATTTCACTTCGCTCATGGCTTCAAAGCTCCACGTGTTTGCCGACCATTCGCTTCAAGGCGTCATTCTTCAGAATGAGATGATTCTTGAGCGCGCCGAAGATATGCAGCGCCAGACCCAGCAGAAAGGCCGTCGCGCCAACGTTGAAAAGAAAATCGACAACCCGCTTCACCGGCGCGTTGGGCTCAATGAGTGCGGGTATCGCGAATCCGCCTGGCAGTGCAATGATTTCCCCCGCAGCCGACTTTGAAAGCCAGGCGGCGATCGGCAGCAGAACCATCGCTAGCGCCAGTGAAACGGCCACGGACCGGCTGACGATCACCTCGATCGGATTCGGCGTGCCGACGGGCAGGGGATGGTAGGACGAGATTCGCGCCCAGAATCGATAGATCGAGACGACGCACAAGATCGCGCCCAGCAGGTTCTGCACCCGCATCAAGCCCGCTGTTTGCGCCTCGTCGGCTGTTTGGGATAGAGCGACGTCAAAGCCGATAATC
The DNA here is from genome assembly GCA_963738755.1 of uncultured beta proteobacterium. Classification (GTDB taxonomy): domain Bacteria; phylum Pseudomonadota; class Gammaproteobacteria; order Burkholderiales; family Burkholderiaceae; genus Paraburkholderia. The sequence goes on along the minus strand of CAVTXZ010000024.1, from coordinate 364,251 downwards.
GAGAAAAGCAGCGCGGCCACGAGCCAATGCAGCGCGATAGTGACGGGCGAGAATCCGAGGCCGTTATCCCGCAGTTGCATACACACCTCCTTGCGTGTTTTTTGTGAAGATGGGCGAGCCGTGAAGAGGGCTGAGACCCTTGAGTCAGGTTCAGCCCGCGAGGCAGGCTTTGTCTGGAAACCTAATGACTAACTGCTTCGGATGCGCCTAGCCCCGTTTGCGCACGAATGAACTGCTCATCAAAGTCATCCCGCTCGCGTCTGGCCCGCTCGCTGTGGTCGGTGATCGATCCCAGCCACGCAGAGAGGAACGCAACGGTCATCGACACGATGGCGGGGTATTCGTACGGGAAAATTGCCGTGGCATTGCCCAATACCTTGACCCAGACGGCCGGGGAAAGAATGACGAGCCCCACGGCGCTCACCAGGCCCGCGATCCCGCCAATGAGCGCGCCACGCGTCGTCAGCCCATGCCAGTACATCGAAAGCGCGAGAATCGGGAAATTGACGGATGCCGCAACGCCAAAGGTCAGTGCGACGAGGAAGGCGATGTTCTGTTCCTTGAACAGGATGCCCAGCACCACCGCGACCACGCCGATGCACACCGAGGCGATCTTCGAAACACGTCGTTCGTCGGCTGGATCGGCGCGATTCTTCTTGAGGACCACGGCATAGAGATCGTGAGAAATCGCAGACGTGCCGGCCATCGTGAGGCCCGCGACCACGGCCAGAATCGTCGCGAAGGCGACAGCGGACAGGAAACCGAAGAAGAGGTTTTCACCCAGCGCCTTCGCGAGATGCATGACGGGCATGTTGCCACCGCCGATCAGCTTGCCGCCCAGCACGCCGCCCTCGTAAAACGCGGGGTCTCGGCCGACGATTGCAATGGCGGCCATTCCGAGCACGGAGACGATCAGAAAAAAGAAGCCAATGAAACCCGTGGCGACGAATACGGATTTGCGCGCCTGCTTCGCATCCGGAACGGTAAAGAAGCGCATCAGAATGTGCGGGAGTCCGGCGGTGCCGAACACCAGACCGGCCGACAGCGAGAGCATGGCGAAGGGATCGGACACCAGCGTACTCGGCAGCAGGATGCGGGGTCCGTGGGTCGCGACGGCCTGCGTGAACAGCGCATCGAGTGAAAAGCCGAAACGGGCCAGCGCGAGGACGGCCAGCACGGTGCCGCCGAACAGCAGCAGCGTGGCCTTGATGATCTGCACCCACGTGGTTGCAACCATGCCGCCAAACGTGACGTAGATCGCCATCAACAGGCCGACCACGATCACCGCATAGTCATACTGAAGTCCGAAGAGCAACTGGATGAGTTGCCCCGCTCCGACCATCTGAACCACGAGGTAGAAGCAGACCACGGTCAGCGATCCGAATGCAGTCAATGTGCGAATCCGGTTTTGATCGAGTCGGAAGGACGCGATATCGGCGATGGTGACGCGGCCCAGATTCCTGATGCGCTCGGCGAACAGGAACAGCAGAAGCGGCCACGCCACGAAGAAGCTGATCGCGTAGATCATGCCGTCATAGCCGTGGAAAAAGATCATGCTGGTGACACCCAGCAGCGCCGCCGCCGACATGTAATCGCCGGCCAGCGCCAGGCCGTTCTGAAAGCCGGTGATCCCCCCGCCCGCGGTGTAGAAGTCCTCCATCGACCGGGTCTTTTTGGCCGCCCAGTAGGTGATCCCCAAGGTTGCCAGCACGAACACCAGAAACATTCCAATCGCCGTGAAGTTGACAGGCTGCTTTTCGACTTCCTGCAGCACGTGTGGTGCCGCAGTCGCAGTGATCGATACGCCAGGAATGGCCAGAATAATCAGGAGTTGACGGGCACGTGTCATTTGCCTGCTCCCGCCAGAATCTTTGCGGTGAGCGCGTCGAATTCGCCATTGGCGCGCCGAATGTACAAGCCCGTGAGACACCACGTTCCGACGATCAGCGCGATGCCTACCGGCCAGCCGATATTGATGACACTTGTACTTGAGAACTTCGTCGCGAGAAGGTTCGGAGCGAATCCGGCGATCAGGATAAAGGCGTAGTACGGAACGATTGTCGCGACGCTCAGCCAGGCGACAAATCGTCGCCGGCGACTTACCAGCACAGCGAATAACGGATTGCTCCGAATCCCGGCAACTGCAGTTGTTTCCATCAGCTTGTCTCCGTCCATGGAAGGTTCTCGATACCTAGTCCCGCGAGGAGATTGCTTGCTCCACCTCCCGGGCTGCGGCTTTCTGTTTTCTGGACGATATAGGGACCACCCAATCACATCAAATGATGGTTTGTGATGGTTGAAATCTGTTCTGGTGAAGCTGATTGGGCAATTCGGGAGGCGGCCGATGCATGCCGTTGGGCAGATGTGGGCCGGACGCGCCACCTGCCATTGCGCGACCGCGCGGCGATAGGGTAGGGTGACGGCTTCTCAACCACAACAGGAGATCGACAATGAACAAGCAGGAACTCGTGGATGCGGTCGCTGCGGCGACCGGTGCAAGCAAGGCGGCAACGGGTGAGGCGATCGACGCGTTCATCGGCGCGGTCACGTCGGCCGTCACGAAAGGCGACACGGTGCAATTGATCGGCTTCGGGTCGTTTTCGACGGGCGCGCGTGCCGCGCGGGTCGGCCGCAATCCGGCCACCGGTGCCGAAATCCAGATTCCTGCCGCGAAGACCGTCAAGTTCACGGCGGGCAAGGCGTTCAAGGATGCGGTGAACGGCGCCTGAGATTGGGTGCAAGCCGTCGGCGGGATACGTGCCGGCGGCACCTGTTTGCGCAACGGCTGCTGCCGGTGCCCGGTGGCGCCAGCGGGATCGGTGGGCCGGGTGCGAAGAGCGGCGAAGAGCGGATTACGTATAACTCGGGAAACTCGCGAAGGAGGGCATCGTGGCGACAGAGAGCGAACCAGTCGAAGAAACCGGCGGATGTGCGTGCGGCGCGGTGCGATTCCGCGTGAGCGGACGACCCCGGCGAGCGTCGATATGCCACTGCATGACATGTCGGCAAATCCATGGCAGCGCGTTCGGCGCTTATGCAATATTCGAGCGCGGCGCGGTGGAATTTTCCGGCGCTACCCAGGCATGGGAGAGTTCACCCGGAGCACGAAGGCATTTTTGCCCGACCTGCGGATCGGTCGCGTTCATGGAATTCCTCGCCAAGGACGAACTGGATCTCCCGCTGGGAGCATTTGACCGTGTCGGGCTTTATGAGCCGAGCTATGAGCTTTGGTGTTGCCACAAAGAGCCTTGGTTGCCCCAAGGGGTGCGCACCGAATACGAGGAAGAAAGACCCACGCCGGCTTGAGGATGCAAGCCGCCATCATCCCGGCCGCGCTGTCGACATCGCGTTCGCGCACTAACGACCGACCGCGGCATATCTCCAGCACGTTCCGCCTGCCACTCAAAAAACGCACAACGGCGTATCACGTCAATCGGATTTCCCGACCGGCCAGCGGCATGGGAATTGCGAAGCACTTAGCGCGGGCTCGCACCGTCCGGTGCTAACGACCGCTTCGCGATTGAGGAGACTGCCATGCGAGTTTCGACAAGAGGAATTCTGATTTCAGCATTGTGTATCGGTATATCCGGGAGCGTCTACGCACAAGGCGCGGCTGGCGGTGGGGCCGCCGGTGGGCAAGGCGGCACGGGCATGAGCAAGCCGAACGCAAATGCTTCAACCGATACTGTGTCGGGCGCATCCGGGGCGAATAGCATGGCTCCCGCCGGTACTCCGTCGCACAAGAAGATGCAGAAGAAGTCCGGTGCCGCGATGCCGGCTTCGGCCACTAATCCGGCTTCGGGTGGCAGTTAAAAGATTGCGACTGCGAATGGCGCGCTCAGGCACGTTCCTGAGCCAACCGCGAGCGACGGGGCGTCACGCCAGGGCTGCATAATTTCCTGCTCTGCCCGTGTCCGCTCATGTCGGCTCGGGGAGTGCCCGTGATCCGTCCGACTGGGTCAGGAGGAGACAGATATGCAAATCCTCGTCGCGCTCTTCGGAGAGGGAAAGGACCTTTCTTCATTACAGATGGCGATGCGTGCGGCGGCTACGTTCTTTGCCGCTCTCATCTTCATTCGGATCTCGGGGCGACGGTCTTTCGGGCAGCGTTCGCCTTTCGATTACGTCGTTGCCATCCTGCTCGGTGCGACATTGAGTCGGGTTATTGTTGGCGCATCGCCCGCAGTCCCAACCTTTATCGCGTCGCTGGTTATCGTTCTGATACATAGGGCGCTCGCATGGGCGTGCATACGCTCGCCGGCACTGGAGTCGCTAGTGGTTGGAGTGGAGCGGGAGGTTTACAGCGACGGCCGATTTAACGAACGTGAGATGGTGGCCGCATTAATAACGCGAACCGATGTGCTTGAAACAGTGCGTCAGCAGTTAGGCTCCGATGCTCTCGACCGGGTGAAAAGTGCGATTCTCGAGCGCAACGGCGAAATAAGTATTATCCGCGAGACAGACGCTTCGCGACTGTGAACGCGTATGTGCTCCAGGTCGCCAAAAAAAGGCTGCATTTCTGCGGCCTTCGAAAGCGGTAGAGAGGTGAGCGGCGCAGCGGACGATGCGTCATCCGATCGGGCCGAGACGGTGCTGACGACGCTGCGCGACTTCACTGAGGAAACGCATGTCATGCGCTCCGGAAAGCATGCAGTCGATAAACGTGTGTGCCCGGTTTTCGGCGTACCTGAACGCTTCCTGCTCGGAAAGAAACCCGAGGCGCTCCGGAAAACTTGCAATCTCCCGACCTGGATGAGCGTACGAACTGATCGTCCAGGACACTTTGTATCGATGCCCCACGCCGTGAAACGACAGCGTCGCGGCGGGGGTGACGCGAACGTTGATGCTGAATCCGCGGTATGGTGCATAGGATTGGTAAGACATTTGCGCTCTCCTTTGCTCGCAGTTACCTGCATCGGCAATGAGTCAGGCGCAACGGGCATGCCTCAGCGGAAGTGATCAGGGAAAGTACCTGGAATAGCCGGCCGGCCCTTCAGTCATGTCACTCGCGATGCACGCGCACGAGTCGGATCTGCTCGCGTGGACGCGCCCAATCCGGGTGCTCCGGCGATTCCCACGCAGCGCGCAGCAGGCGAAGAAATTTGGCTTCACCCTCGGAGATGTGCCTGTCCGCATGAATGGCTTCTTTGCATAGCCCGATGATGTGGCGCCGCATGTGGCAGTCGTGCACGTCGGCCGCGAGTTGCTGGACGATGTCGGGATCGAGCCTGCACGCGTCGCCCCAATTCAGATAAGCGGCGCTGGTCAGGTCTTCGCACAGCGCCTGCACGACGCTCAGAAACTGATGTGGGCGCAACGATAATCGCTGTTCGATGCCATGGCGATAGAGCGCTTCGAGCTCGTCCATCCCCACATGTCCGTCCGCGAGTATGCAGGCCGCGACGATGCGTGCCGCGGCTTCGGGGCTGTCGCATTGATAGTGACGCATAGCGGTTCTCCTTGTTCGTCGATAGTTCACAGTTCGTTGTCGCGCGGTGCGACGCTCGCATGCAAGCTGAACGGATAACCACCGCTATCCAGATGACGCATGCGGCGTTCGAGGTCCACGAGATCGGACGACGACGCCAGATACGCTTCGCGTTCGTCGTAATGAGAAGGGGAAAACAGCGACACCAGCTTTTCGGAAAATGCGGCAAACATGACGTGCTCCTTGAGTGGTGCGACGCATGTCGGGCCGGCGGTCCGCATCGTCGCTTCAGTCCGATGCGTGCCGAACGCGTATTTGCGTTTGACTCGTGGTTCGAATCTGAACCTGTGCATCGACGAACGAATCGTAGGCGCCGCGACTTAGCGGGAAATGAGCGTGCCTGCATGGCACTCCGGCCGTGATTCAGTCGTGATCCAACGCTCGTTTCATACGACAAAAAGGCGCTCATTCTGTCCTCATTCTCAGCGGCCAGAATGCTGTCAACCGATGCAGTCAATGCGCTGCGCCGGAGGTCAAGGAGAAGAAACATGAAAGGGATTTGCCAGGCGGCCGTCGCCGTCGCATTGAGTGTCGGCCTCGTGAGTGTTGCCGAGGCGCATGTGTTCATCGGTGTCGGCGTCGGGCTGCCCATGGCGCCGATGGTGACCGCGGTGCCCGTCATGCCTGTGCCGGTTTATGCTCCGCCACCGCCCGTCTATTACGCGCCGCCGCCTCCGGTGTATGCGCCGCCCGTGGTGGTGGGTTATTACGGACACCCGCGCGGATGGTATGGGCACTACGGATATGGATACGGCTACTGGCGTTAATGCAGGCGCCTGAGCCCGCCGCTGAATCCATCGCCACGGGCCAGGCAGCATGTCCGAACACCCGACGCTCATCATTTCAATGGTCGCGCATCGTGAAGCAGCTCGTCACTTCGACGCCGGAAAGCACCGGGTCGCAGGTGTAGAATCGCTTCACAAAAAAGCCTGCCTCACCCGTCTCTCGCATCGCACAGGGTGTCCCGCCGTCCACGAATCACCCATTGGACGAAACACTTTTTCGCGCCTCCATGATCAAGTCTCTAAGAAACCAGCTTGTCCTTGCGCTTTGCGTGCTGGTCAGCATCGTCGGCGTGGTGCAGGGCGTCAGTTCGTATCAGTTGTCGAAAGCGGGCATGAGCGCGTTGCTCGACCTGCGGCTCGAACAGGTTGCCAGCCGCATGCGCGGCGGTTTCGCCGATTCGCTGCCGGCCATCCCCGCGCGCGGCTCGCAACCGGAGCGCGACATTGTCATTACGATCTGGAAGGACGATCAGGCCGCGCCTTACCGCTCGACCGAACCGTCGCTCGCGCTGCCGCGCGAGGCGCGGGCGGGTTTTCTGACGACCGCCGTTGGCGGCGACGAGTGGCGCATCTATTCGCTGCGTGAGCCGTCGATGGTGATTCAGGTCGCGCAACGCTCGTCGGTGCGGCACGATCTTGCGGAAGAACGTGCAGTCAATACGCTTTGGCCGATGATCGTACTCGTGCCGCTGGTATGGATTGCCGTGCTGCTGGTCGTGCGCCGCTCGTTGCGCAAGCTGAATCGTTTGGGTGCGCAGGTGCAGGGGATCGACGTCAGTCATTTTCAGCAATTGTCGACCTCGGGTGTGCCGATCGAAATACGTCCTTTCATCGACTCGATCAATCTGATGATCGAGCGGCTTGCGCAATCGATCGAGTCGGAACGAAAGTTTATTTCCGACGCCGCGCACGAGTTGCGCACGCCCCTTACCGCGCTGCAATTGCAGGCGGACAATCTGCAGCCGCATATCGCGCCCGGCAACCAGGAGCGCTTTCGCGAATTGCGCAGCGGCATCACACGCAGTGGCGGACTGATCGCGCAATTGCTCAGGCTTGCGCGGGCCGATGCGACGGTGCAAGCCGAAATGCTGACGCGCGTCGACGTGCCCGCCGTGGTCGTCAACGCAGTGGCCGAGGTATTGCCGATCGTGATGAAGCGCGGGATCGATATCGGCGCCGACGAAATGGCCGGCGCGTTTGTCCATGCGGTCGAAGCCGATGTCGGCATTGCCGTGCGCAATCTGGTCAGCAACGCGATCCGCTACACGCCGGACGGAGGCAAGGTCGATCTGAGCGTTCAGGTACGCGGCGACATGGTATGGATCGACGTGACCGACACCGGGCCCGGCATTGCGGAAGACCTGCTGCCACGCGTGTTCGACCGCTTCTTTCGAGCGAATACGCTAATTGAGGGCAGCGGTCTCGGACTGTCGATCGTCAAGGCAATCGCGAGCAAATATGGCGGCGCGGCGAGTCTTCGCAATCGTCATGACGGCCCGTCGGGGATCGTGGCGTCGATCGGATTTCCGGCGGCATCGTAGGGCGCGCGAACGAACGCATTGCATCCGCCCCGTGCGCAGTGGCCCGGCATAGGTGTGCGTCGGTTATGATGCGATCTGACCCGTGCCCGCGTAGCGGCTGCACCGGCAGGCCCCGGCCTGGAATCGACACGCCGTGTTCCGTTCCTCGCGCCGCGGCCAACAACACTATTCGTTGCTGTGGAAACGACATCATGCGAGTTCTACTGGTTGAAGACGACCTGCAGATCGGACAAAGCCTGCTGCGTGCGTTGCAGGATGCGGACTACAGCGTCGATTGGGTGCGCGACGGCAACGCCGGTAGCGCGGCGATCGCGGCCGCTGAATACACGGTCGTGCTGCTGGATCTTGGCTTGCCGGGCATGAGCGGGATCGACTTGCTGAAAGCCTCGCGAGCGGCCGGCAACGCGGTGCCGGTGCTGATCCTGACCGCGCGCGACGATCTGGAGGCGCGCGTGCAAGGTCTCGACGTCGGCGCCGACGACTACGTTCTCAAACCCTTCGACGTTCCCGAACTGCTCGCCCGCATTCGCGCGGTACTGCGCCGCAAGGCGGGCTACGCGGTGTCGCGGCTCGGCGACGACTCCCTCAACCTCGATCTCGACAAGCGCACGCTATGCTGCAATGGCGTGACGTCGGTGCTATCGGCGCGCGAATTCGCGTTGATGCTGGCGTTTCTCGAGCGCCCGGGCACGATCCTGTCGCGCGATCAGCTGGAAGACCGCTTATACGGCTGGGGTAAGGAAGTGGAAAGCAACGCCGTCGACGTGCTGATTCATTCGGTGCGCAAGAAGTTCGGGCAGTCGGTTATCCGCAATGTGCGCGGCCTTGGCTGGACCGTCATGCCAGGCGACTCCGCCAAGGCATGAGGACGTTTGCCCGTCTCAATGACGCGCAAACGAATCGATCGCACCAGCCACCGCAACCGGGTATTGATACATCATCGCGTGACCCGCATGCTTAACCAGCAGAAGTTGGGCATGGGGCAGTAAACGCGTGAGCGCCGCGGCGTTCTCTTTGGCGACGACCGCATCGTCGGTGCCCGACAGCACCAGCGTATCGATACGCACCGAGCGCAACGCGTCAGCGGCTCTATCGTCCGCTTCCCACTCTTTCAGCGCGGCGGATTGGCCATCCGTGACCGTGCTGGAAATGGCCGGCGACTTGTAGTCGGACGGCTTGAACATATCCTTGACGAAACACTGTTCGGCGGCTTGCACGCCCGATGCCGGGAACAGAACGGCCATGACGTCGTTGAACGTGACGCCGGGCTTGCCCGCCAGTTTCACCATGACGTCCGCCGGCACCGGAACGCCGGTTCGGCCTGGCGCCAAAGCGCTCATCAGCACCATCTTGCCGATCGCCTGGGGCTTGTCGATCGCGAGTTGCTGCACGATCGAGCCACCCATCGACCATCCGACCACCGTCGCGTGCTTTAACGCCAGCGTATCGATCAAGGCGGCCGTATCGCTTGCCATGTCGTCGATCGTGAAGCTCGACGCGTTGGGTATTGAACGCCCGATGCCGCGGTTGTCGAAGACGATGACGTCATGATGTTTCGCGAGTTCGGCGAGGAAAGCCGCGTCCCATTCGGACATCGTCGCGCGATAACCGGTGACGAGCAGAAGCGGGCTGCCGTGACCGAACCGGTAGTAGGCGAGCGGGCCGCGGGAAGTGTCCGCGATCTGTTCGCGATGGTTCGCGTAGATCGACGCCGTAGCGGGTGGCGCCACACACGCCGTTTCATGCGGATAGCTCGCGGTTCGCGCTTGAGCGGCGTTCGATAACGCGGCACACGCCAGTGCAATCGCGAGTACCGTGGATCCTGACGGCTTATACATGGGGATGCTCCTTGACTCGATGATAGTCGACGCAATATCGCAAGCGTATCGATCGAATGTGAGCGCCGAATGAGGACCGCCATCAGCCGCGCTCATTCAGCGCTAAGTTTCGCGGCCGATCATGCAGTCAATCCACAACGGACTCATGGAGGCACCCGAAATGATCAAGCACGTACTGGTTGCGGTTGGCGCGGATCTGAGCGAAGGGGCATTGTCGGCGGGCATCACCCGGGCGCGTGACAATGGCGCCAGGCTGACCTTGCTGCACGTGGTGGATTCAACGCCGTGGTGGGCGCTGACCGCAGGCGAGCATGCCTGCGGCGACCTGCTCGTCGCGGTCGAGCAGCATGCGCGCGCGGTCGAACAGCATTGCAAGGATGCAATCGAACGCGCCGCGCTCGACACGCCCGCGCAAACTCTTGCATTGCCGCTGCGGGACATGAGTATCGGCCGCGCAATCGCCAATGTGGCGAACGAGATCGACGCCGATCTCATCGTGATCGGCGCCGGAGAGGAATCGAACTGGTGCTTCTGGAAGCAGCGGACTAGCGATGTCGTTGCGCGTTGCACCGGGCGTGCAGTGCTGATCGCGACGGTGTCATTCTCTCAGCAAGACTCCGGAACGAACTTGGTATTGAGAGACGCCTCCGTCACGGATCGTCGCACCGGCCGGCAAACGCCACGGTCGGCATAAGTTCTTAAAGTCTGGCTTATAATATGTTATGAGGTCAATCAACTCCAGTCCGTATCGAAACTACGCGAAAGAGGAAACCGCATCATGTCGACTTTCGAATGTGTGTTGCCCGCGGCCGCCGCGCTCGGCGAATGTCCCCGCTGGGACGAACGCCGTGCGAAGCTCTGGTGGGTCGATATTCAGGCCCCCGCGTTGCATTGCTTCGATCCTGAAACCGGGCAGGACACCGCGATTCCGACGCCCGAAAACATTGCGTGCTTCTCACTGACCGAAGACGGCGGTTTTATCGCCGGCATGCGCACGGGCATCTTTCTGCTCGATGCAAAAGGGCAAGTGGTGCGCAAGCTCTGCGCGAATCCTGAAGATCCTGCCACCAGCCGTTTCAACGACGGCCGTTGTGACGCGCGTGGTCGGTTCTGGCTCGGGACGCTCGACGAGCCGAAGGCCGCCAGCGCAGCATCGCTGTATCGCTACGCCAACGGCGCGCTGACCAGGATCGACAAGGGCCTGCTCACGTCGAACGGCATGGCGTTCAGCCCCGACTACCAGTGGTGTTACCACTCGGATACGCCGCGCTTCACGATCTACCGGCACGCGTACGACATTGAAACCGGCGAGGCCGGCGCGCGTGAGGATTGGGTCAAGTTCGAGCCGACGCCGACGGATCGGGGGCGTCCCGATGGCGCGTCGGTGGATAGCGAAGGCTACTACTGGTCTGCGCTGTACGAAGGCGGGCGCGTCGTTCGCATCTCGCCGCAAGGCCAGGTTGTCGATGCGTTTGCGTTGCCCGCGCGCTGCCCGACCATGTGCGCGTTCGGCGGCGACGATCTGCGCACGCTCTATGTCACCACCGCGCGCCAGGGCCGTCCCGCCAGCGAGCTTGAACAGTACCCGCAATCGGGCGGCGTGTTTGCGATGCGCGTGCCGGTGCCCGGGCTTGTCGAGAAACGCAGCGCACCTGTCCCACGCGAATGAGCATTACGCGCTTTCGCGCTGGACAATCTCATAGGACAGCAGCGTGTCGCGTTCGATCGTGTCGGTGGGCCTCTCCTCGTCGGCCATGCGCAGCAATTCGATCACGCGCAACGCAGCAATCTTGCCCATTTCATAGCGCGGCGGCCGCACGGTCGTCAACGACGGCACGAGCTTATCGGCAATCGACAGGTCGCCAAAGCCCATCACGGCACACGCCTGCGGAATCGAGATCTTCTGCCGCAGACCATGCAGGAGCGCGCCAGCGGCAAGGTTGTCGTTCGGAAAGATGAGGGCTTCGGCCGGCTTGCGGCCACTCGTGAGCGTCTGGAACGCTTCCATGCCCGCGTCCAGCAGGACCTCGGATTGCGGGCGGAACGTGACGGGCGCCAGATCCAGTTCGCGCATCGCCGCTTCGTAGCCGCGTGCACGATCGTTTGCGCCGACATCGTCGGCGCGATGCGGATGAACGAACACGATGCGGCGATAACCGCGCTCATAAAGGTAGCGCGTGCTGTCTCTGCCGACCGCCGGATTGGAGAACCCCACTTGAATATGCTGGGGTCGCGCCTTGTGCGCCCATGTCTCGACCACGGGGATGCGGGCGTTCGCCAGCAGTTCCATGGTTTTGCGCGAGCGCTTTTGCCCGGTGAGGATGATCGCCGCGGGTGCCCAGCCGATGAACGCGCGCACGGCCGCTTCTTCCTCTTCCGTCGAATAGTTGCTCGAGGCAAGCAGAAGCTGATACCCGAACGGACGCAATGTGTCGGTCACGGCCTGAACCGTCTCTGCATACACGCCGCCCGCGATATGCGGAATCACCATGCCGATCGAGCGGCCGCGCGCGGAGGCGAGCGAGCCCGCGAATACGTTGCGAACGTAGCCGGTCTGTTCGATGGCAGCGCTGATGCGTTTTTGAATGTCGAGACTGACGCTGTCCTTGTTGCTGAAGTATCGCGAGGCCGACATCGCCGAGACGTTCGCCAGTTCTGCAACGTCGTGCAATGTAGTGCGGCCGGACCCGCGCCGTTTGCGGACTGACTGACTCATGACCAGGGGAAATCCTTAACGAAGTTGGGTTGACTTGAGATTAGCGCTAACTAATACTACCGCAAGGTAGCGCTAACATGAAATTACCAAGGGGCTCGATCGTTCCCGTCGGGCCTCTTTAATCGAAGCAGGTCATCCATGAAGAAAGAACCAAAGCGTCTCGAAGATCTCCGCAGCCAGCGATGGTTCGCGCCCGACAACACGCGTTCCTTTGCTCACCGGCAGCGGATGCAGCAGATGGGATTGCGGCGCGAGGAATTCATGTCGCGTCCTGTGATTGCAATTGTCAATACGTGGAGTGATCTATCGCCCTGTCACGCGCACTTGCGCGAACGTGCGGAAGCGGTCAAGCGCGGCATTCTGCAGGCGGGCGGCATGCCGTTCGAGTTGCCGGCCATGTCGCTCGGTGAGGTGTTCGTCAAGCCGACGACGATGATCTACCGCAATTTCCTCGCGATGGAAGTCGAGGAACTGCTGCGTTCGCTACCCATCGACGGCGCCGTGTTGCTGGGAGGATGCGACAAGACGGTGCCCGGTTTGCTGATGGGCGCGCTGAGCGCCGACCTGCCGTGCATCTTCGTGCCTGCGGGGCCGATGCTCAATGACAGGTATCGCGGCGAGAAAGTCGGCGCGGGCACGCATACGCGCAAGTTCTGGGACGAACGGCAGACAGGACATATAAGCGGGCGCGAATGGATCGCGCTGGAGTCGCACATGTCGCGCACGCCCGGCACCTGCAACACGATGGGCACCGCGAGCACCATGACGTTGATCGCGGAAGCAATGGGCTTCACTTTGCCTAACGCCGCAAGCATCCCGGCAATGGATTCGGCACATACGCGCATGGCGTCGAAAAGCGGCGCGCGTATCGTCGACATGGTGTGGGAAGACCTGAAGCCTTCAACGTTCTTCAACCAGAAGGCGGTAGCCAACGGCATCGCCACCTATATGGCGATTGGCGGATCGACGAACGCGGCGATCCATCTGATCGCGATTGCGGGGCGGGGCAATGTGCCACTCACGCTCGACGACATCCAGCGGCTGGGCGAGGGCGTGCCGGTGCTGGCCAACGTGCTGCCGTCCGGCTCGAACCTGATGGAAGACTTTTACTTTGCAGGCGGCCTGCTGGCGCTGCTGCAGCGCATTCACGACCGGCTGTCGCTCGACTGCATGACGGTGAATGGCCAGACGCTCGGCGCGAACCTGGAAGGCGTGCAATGCGAGGACGACGACGTCGTTCGCCCGCTCTCGCAGCCGGTGAGCGCGGCACGGGCACTCGCTGTGCTGCACGGCAATCTCGCGCCGTCTGGCGCCGTGATCAAGCCGAGCGCCGCGAGCGAACACTTTCTCAAGCACAGCGGCTGCGCGTTGGTATTCGATTCAATGGCAGACCTGAACGCACGCATCAACGATCCCGAACTGGACGTCGACGAAAACACGGTACTGGTGCTGCGCAATGGCGGTCCGCTCGGCGCGCCGGGCATGCCCGAGTGGGGCAATCTGCCGATTCCGCAAAAGCTGCTGAAGAAAGGCGTGCGCGACATGGTGCGCATTTCGGATTCGCGCATGAGCGGCACGCACTATGGCACCTGCGTGCTGCACGTGGCACCCGAGGCCGCTGCCGGCGGTCCGCTTGCCTTGATCCGCACGGGCGATGTGATCGAACTGGACGTGGCGGCGGGGCGCCTCGACGTGCGTCTGTCCGACGACGAGCTGGCGCAGCGGCGCGCTCAGTGGCAGCCAGCCGTGAAAACGCCGCCGCGCGGTTACACGAAGATCTTTCTCGAACATGTCACCCAGGCAAACGAAGGGTGCGATTTCGATTTTCTGGCGGGCTGGCACGAGCCAGTCGAGCCCTCGATCTACTGATAGCAGAGGTTTCGCAATGAGAAAGCAGCAACCTGAAGTGAACGCGTTTCTTGCGTTGCTCGATCAACCCACGCCGCCGCTCGGCACCTGGTTGATGGCCGGCACGGCGAGCAATGCAGAGGCGCTCGGTCATGCCGGCTTCGACTGGCTGTTGATCGATATGGAACATGGCCCAATCGATTTCCGCGACACATGGCAGATGCTGCAGGCCGTCGATTGCACGCCAGCAATGCCGATCGTGCGCGTGGCGGGAAGCGGCGATCCGGTGCTCGTCAAACGGGCCCTCGATCTTGGCGCGCGGACGTTGATGTTTCCGTACGTGCAGAGCGCCGAAGAGGCGCGCCGCATCGTTGCATCGGCGAAGTACCCGCCGCTCGGATACCGGGGCTTTGCGGGCGTGCATCGTGGCAGCCGCTATGGCACGTTCAGCGATTACAGCAAGCTCGCAAACGGGCTGACCACGTGCATCCTGCAACTTGAAACGCCGGAGGCAATTGAAAACCTCGAAGAAATCGCTGCAGTGGAGGGCGTCGATGCGCTGTTTATCGGCCCGGGCGATCTGTCCGCGGCGGTGGGCAGTATCGGCAACCTGCAGGACGAACGCGTGCAGGCGTTGATGCGTTCGGCGGCACAGCGCGCTCGCGCGGTCGGCATACCCGTCGGCACTCTCGGTCCGACGCCGGAGATGGTCAAGGGCTTTGTCGAAATGGGCTATGACTACGTAGCCGTTGGCTCCGATCTCGTGTTCATGATGCAGCAGGCGAAGTCGGTGCTCGCTCGCATGAAGGGACACACCGATACAACGCCGATGGCGGTGGCCTACTGATGAACGCGATCTATTCCTCGCTGGAGAACACGGTTGTGTTCGTGTCGGGCGGTGCGTCGGGCATTGGGGCGACGCTCGTGGAAGCGTTCGTCGCGCAACGGGCGCGCGTCGCGTTCTGCGATCTCGATGAAGCGGCCGGTCTCGCCCTGTGCGAGCAATATCCGAAGGCGTCGCGTCCGTGGTTCGCGCGTTGCGACATTCGCGATGTAGAGGCGTACAGGCAGACGCTCGATGCGGCCGCCGAAGCACTCGGGCCAATTCGCGTACTCGTCAACAACGCGGGCCGTGACGACCGGTGTGCGCTGCAGGAGCTGACGCCCGAACGCTGGGACGACCTGATCCGCACGAATCTGACGCATCACGTCTTCGCGGCGCAGCGCGTCGCGCCGGCCATGGCGCGCGAAGGCGGCGGCTCGATCATCAACATGGGTTCGATTTCGTGGCTGCGCGGGCGTCCCAATCTGATCGCCTATACGGCAGCGAAGGCCGCTATCAGCGGTATTTCACGCACGCTCGCGCGTGAGCTGGGCGGCGACAACATTCGCGTCAACGCGGTGTTGCCGGGCCCTGTGCTCACTGCACGGCAACAGGCGCTGTGGTTCGATTCCGCCGACGCGAAGCGCTTCGTCGAACTGCAGTGTCTGAAGTTCCCGGTCGAGACGAAGCATATCGCCGACATGGTGGTGTTTCTTGCATCGGACCAGTCGGCGGCCGTGACAGGTCAGAACATGATTGTCGACGCCGGCCTCGCGCAGGTGTCCGTGGTTGGATAGCGAACCGGCTGCGGGACGGCAGGAGGAATGTGCCCGCCGGCTTCTTTTTGGAGGAGACCTTTCAGGTGCGGACCGCGCCTGATGCGAATAGAAAACTGCAATTGCAACGCGGACGTGCTGGCGATCGCCGCTAGCGGCATAGCCACGGAACGCCGTACTTTCGGTACGAGGCAGGTATGCAACGCGTCGCCGCAGCGCATATCACGGGCGATGAGCCTGCAAATAACACATGAGCGAGACAACAGATGGAAACCGAGACGCTAGCTTATTTTCCGGCGAGGTCGCGCAGTCGCGCACGAATCGCCTATCTATTCGGTGCCCTTGGCGGCATTCTTTTTGGCTATGACAGCGGCGTGATCGCGGGAGCGTTGCTGTTTATCCGCAAGGACATGGCGCTCAACGCCCATCTGCAGGGCATGGTGGTGGGCGGACTGCTGCTCGGCGCGATGATAGGCGCGTTCGGTACCGCGCGGCTTGCGGATCGCTTCGGTCCGCGCAAGATGCTGATCGGCGCGGGGGTGATGTTCATCGTGACATCCGTTCTGTCCGCGCTTGCACCCGATCCGATGACGCTGATTGCCGCGCGCGTGCTGATCGGCATTACGATCGGTGTATCGACGGTCCAGGTACCGCTGTATCTGTCCGAAATTGCGCCGAAGCATATCCGTGGCGGACTTGCGTCGATGAATCAGTTGGCAATCGCGACAGGCATTCTGATTTCGTATGTACTGTGCTATCTGCTGGCACCGCATGGACAATGGCGCTGGATGCTGGGCCTCGCGGCCGTGCCGTCCGTCTTTCTGACCATCGGCATGATCTTTCAGCCGGACTCGCCGCGTTGGCTCGTGCGTCAGGGCCGCGTGAGCGAAGCGCGCCGTGTGCTGGAAATCACGAACACGCCGGGCGACGCAGCCGAATCGTTGCGCGAGATTCAACAGGCCAACGAGACTTCGACCACGGTACGTCTGATCGACGTGCTGAAATCGAAGGCGCTCCGTCCGACGCTGATCAGTGTGTTCGGGCTGGCCATGCTTCAGCAGGCATTGGGCATCAACACGATCGTCTACTACGCGCCCACGATTCTGCGCGCGGCGGGCTTCGGCGAATCGGCGGCGTTGCTGAACAGCGTGGGGCTCGGAGTGTTGTCGATCATCATGACGATCTTTGCGGCACGTGTGGTCGATCGTGTCGGGCGCCGGCCGCTTCTGGTCGGTGGTGCGCTCGTGATGGCGCTGAGCATGGCAACGCTTGGCTGCGTGTTCCATTTTGGCGGACCTGCCACTGCAAGCGGCAGTGTCATCGCTGTGGCTGCGCTGGCGGTTTTCAAAGGCGCGTTCTCATTCAGCTGGGGCCCGCTTGTGTGGGTGATGATGCCGGAACTGCTGCCAATGCGGATTCGCGCGCGCACCATGTCTGCTGCCGCGCTTGCCATGTTCCTCGTGAACTTTATCGTCGCATCGACCTTTCCGGCATTGCTCGAGATGGGAGCTGCATCGGCGTTTGCGGTATTTTCGGCTTGCTGCCTGATCGCATTCCTGTTCGCGATCTATCGCATCAGGGAAACAGCAGGATTGAGCCTCGAACAGATTGAAAAAGAGGCTTGCTGATGCCTGCCGAAAACGATCGACCTTCCGGATGCAATAGCGATACCTGAACTTCGGCATTCTTCTCGGCTGTGTGTGGTAGCGCTAACTACAAAGATCGTCGTACAAGCGTGAACTCCACATGAGGTGCCGGCTGCAAAGCCGGCACGACCAGAATATAACCAAGGAGATTTTTTTGTGAACGCAAAGATCAGACTGTTCGCGGGTGTGTCGGCATTGTGTGCCGCCGCCGTGCCAGGCATCACCCATGCGCAAAGCAGCGTCACGCTCTATGGCGTGATCGACAATGGCATCGCCTACTCAAACAGTCAGACGACACTGGGATCCACGAGCGGGGGCGCACACAACGTACAGCTTTCGCCTGGCATCTGGGAAGGCAGCAAGTTCGGTATGCGCGGCAGCGAGGACCTGGGCGGCGGCTTGTCCGCAATCTTCAACCTCATGTCGCGTTTCAGTTCTGCAAACGGCAACGCGCAGTTTCCGGGTGCGATGTTCGCGCAGCAGGCGTGGGTGGGGTTGAAGGATCAGACCTACGGTAGCTTGACGCTGGGCCGCCAATATATGTCCTACTACTGGATGATCGCGCCGTACTCGCCAACCAACTGGCTGACAGGCTTCTCCGGTGCGCACCCCGGCGATCTCGACAACTTCGATACGGACTACAAGACGAGCAACACCGCCTTGTATACGACGCCAACGATCCACGGCTTCACGGCCAGCGCTTCGTATGCGCTTGGCGGTACGCCCGGAAGCCTGAATACCGGATCGAGCTGGAGTGCCGGCGCGAAATATCAAATGGGTCCGTTCGGAATCGGCGCGGGGTTCGAGCGCTTCAACAGTGCGACGCCGGGCGGCGGTGCGTGGGGCGCAAACTCCACTGCCACAAACAATGGCCAACAAGGGGTTTCGGCGGTCACAAACGGATACCAGACTGCCGCGGCGCAAAACCGGTTCGCTGTGACGGGAGGGTATGCCTTCACGTCTAATCTCGATCTTTCATTGTCCTATTCGAACGTTCAGTACGTTCCCGGAATTGGCTCGGCATTCAAGTCGCAAGCGGTATGGAATACGTTTGGCGCAGTGATGCACTACCGCGTGGCAACGGTATGGGATTTCTCTGCCGGGTACAGTTACACGCGCGCCAGCAAGGCCAATGGCATCACGAGCGGCGCGCAATATCAGCAAGGTTCGCTGGCGGAATTCTATGCCCTGTCGAAGAGCACCGGTCTTTACATGGTGCAGGCCTACCAGAGAGCCAATGGACAGACGCTGGGTTCGAATGGCGTTTCCATCATTTCGGCGACTGCCTCCATCGGTGATGGATTCAATTCATCGCCGTCCTCGTCGCGCAGCATGGTGACGGTAGCGGCGGGTGTCATTCACCGCTTCTAATTGCGATTGCTCAACGTAGCCGCCGATGTGGATGCTGTATCTGCTCCGGCGCGCTGCATACCCCGTTTCGCCGCTCACTCTGAGCTAATTCTCCGTGCTTACTATAGCTTTCATGGGTCACGGAACCTCCGGCCCGGATCGAAGCTTAACGTCAGCAGGAGAGTCGCCATGAACACCCTTTTTCGCTCCACCTTACTCGCCGCCATGGTTGTCTTACCTGCCGTGGCGTTCGCCGAACCGCCCGATCAGGTCACTGGGATGCAAGTTGAGACGATCGCCTACGAGGGTATCGGGTCCGATTCCGCCCCTGCGCAGGCGCATATCTATTCGGCGCACGATCATGTCGGCACAATCGCGCGCACGCCTTCAGATACCGCGTGGAATCCCGCATCTAGCGTAGGCTTGAAGTCGATTTACGTCGGCCACTAATGGCCGACGGTTGCCCTCACTGATCGAACCCGCGTGTGCCCGTTTTATCGCATCACACGCCGAAGCCGCGCGGCCATTGCGTCGATCCCATCGGGCACCGTCACGGCGCGGCCGAGCATCGCGGAGGTCGCGGTGCGCACCGTATCGGAAATCTCTCCGTAACGGTCCGATACGGGGCGCGCACGCGCCGATTCGAGGACGGGCTTTGCGGACGTGAACCAGGGCGCCGACTGCTGCACAGCCGCGTCCTGAAAGACGCCCGGGTTAGCGGGCATCATCGCCGCCTTGATGGCGAGAAACTTCGAGACTTCGGGCGTCGCCATCCACCGCACCAGCGCCACTGCGTCCTTCTTATGCGTCGAGTACGCGGACACCGCCCATTGCCAGCCGCCGGCGCACGTATCGGTGCTGCCACCCGCCATCGCGGGAACCGGCATGATGCCGACCTTGTCCTTCACCGCGGAATCGGGCTCCTGGAAGTGGCTCCACACCATGCCCCAACTGACGGCGAATAGCGCTTTGCCGCTTCTGAAATCGGTCGTGGTGTCCTGGGTCTTCACTTCGGCGACGTTCTTCTTGACGACCCCCTGGTCAACAAGATTGAGCCACATGTTCATGCCTTTCTCGGCAGCCGGCTTGTCGAGTGTGAGGCGGCCGCTCGCATCGATCAGGTCCTTGCCCTGGCTCCAGTATGGCGTCAGAAACGTACACACGGCGCCTTCGATCGGCGCACCCTGGATCGACAGCCCCTGTAGCGACGCATCGCGCTCACCTGCGAGGACAGTCTTCGCTTCGGACGCAAGCTGATCCCAGGTCTTCGGTTCGGGCAGGTGATACTTGGCGAGCAGATCTTTGCGGTAGTACATGAACTGCGCATCCGCATAGGCTGGAAGGGATGTAATTTTGCCGTCGACGACGCTCGCCTTCGCGTAGGCCGGCATATAGGATTTCATGATGGTCGTGGCATCGCTGCCCAGATACTTGTCCAGTGGTTCAATCCATTGCGCGTGCATATACTGCGCGGGATTCACGATGTCGATCATCATCACATCGAGGCTGGAGTCGTGCGCGGACAGCACTGTGGAGAGGTATGCGCGCTGGAGTTCCGAGGTACTGCCGCCGGACTCGATCACGACCTTCACACCGGGTGTCTTCTGCTCGAACTGATCGAACATCTTGCGCATCAGGTCCGGGCGGTTTGCGCCGCCAACATAGACGTGAAGCGTGGTATCAGCTATCGCGCCCTGCGCGAAAAGTGCCGCGACGGCGACACACAGCGCCTTGCAATATCTCGTTTTCATCTTGTCTCGAGCTTGCTGAAGCCGATCGTCGAAGGCCTGCCGTACACCGAAGCCGAAGTCCTTTACGCCATCAGACACGAACTCGCGTGCAGCGTCGACGACGTGTTGTCGCGCCGCATCCGCGCACGATTGATGGCGCGCGACGCGTCGGCGCGCGCAGCCGCGCGCGTCGGCGAAATGTTGCGGACGGAGCTCGGCTTGTCCGAGGCAGTCGTCGCGAGGCAGGTGAGCGACTATGTCGCCGCCGTCGAACATGAAAAGTCTGTTCTTATGGGAGAAACCGAATGATCAGTAAGGAAGCGATCAAGCGTGGCTACAACCGTGGCAACTATGTCGTCGGCGCACATACACCACCGCCTTATGCTGCGACGCTGAAGGACACGGCAGGCCAAGCCGGTCTGCAACGCGATCCGGTCAAGGTGAGCACACAGCATATCGACGCACTGCGCGCCGTCGCCGATGACGTGCTCACGCTCGCGCCGGACGTGGTGGTCTGGACGCGCGACTGGTGGGCCGGCTCGATGATGACGGAAACCGCAGGCAAGCCGGCGACCCCGCATGCGGTCATCGTGCGCGTGTCCAAGGTGGAACAGATTCAGGCCGTCATGCGTATTGCCAATGAGGCGTCGATTCCGGTGACCGTTTCCGCGGGCCGCAGCAACGTGACGGGTGCGGCCCTGCCGGTGTGCGGCGGCATCGTGCTGGACGTGTGCGAGCTGAATCGATTGATCGGCTTCGACAGGGAAAGCCAGATCGTCGAAGTCGAAGCAGGCATGTTCGGCGACATCTTCGAAGAAACGATTCAACGGGAATACGGCATGACGATGGGCCACTGGCCGTCATCGTATGCGATCAGCACGGTCGGCGGATGGGTGGCGTGCCGCGGCGCGGGGCAACTGTCGACGCGCTACGGCAAGATCGAGGACATGGTGTTCGGCATGGACGTGGTGCTCGCCGACGGCAGTCTCGTCAGCGTGGGTGGTTACTCGCGCGCGGCGCTCGGACCCGATCTGCAGCAGCTTTTCATCGGCTCGGAGGGCACGCTCGGCGTGATCGTGCGCGTGCGCCTGAAGCTGCATCGCCTGCCGGATTACGGCCGTGCGATTGCTTATGGTTTCAGGACGTTCGCGATCGGCCTCGAAGCGTGCCGTCAGATCATGCAGCGCGGCGCGAATCCGGCCGCCTTGCGTCTGTACGATGAACTCGAAAGCGGCGTGCAGTTCGGCCTGGCGGAATCGAACGTGCTGCTGGTCGCCGACGAAGGTTCGCACGAAATGGTCGAAGCGGTGCTCACGATCAGCGAACGTGTATGCGCGGAACTGGGCGAGCGCCTCGACGACAAGGTCATCTTCGAGAAGTGGCTCGATACGCGCTATCTCACCGGCAAGAGCGCGGAAGGTTTCAAGCGCAGCCCGGGTTTCGTGGCCGACACGCTGGAAATGGCGGGGCCGTGGAAAGACCTGCCGGGCATCTATACGGATGTGGTGAACGCGATCAACGCGGTACCCGGCACGCTGGCCGGTTCGGCGCACCAGTCGCACGCTTATGTGGACGGCGCATGCCTTTACTTCTCGCTACGCGGTGAAGTCGAAGTGGAGAATCGCGCGAAGTGGTACCGCGCCGCGTGGGATGCCGCGAACGCGGTGCTGATCAAATACAACGCGGCGTTGAGCCACCATCACGGGGTCGGCCTGTTGCGCGCGCCGTATATGAGCGAGTCGCTCGGTAGCGCATTTCCCGTTCTGCAGGCCGTCAAGCGTACGCTCGATCCGAAGAACCTTCTCAATCCCGGCAAGCTTGGCCTGAGTGACGAGCAAGCTCAAGACGCGAAGCGGTAATCACACGTGGAGGTCACGTGGGGCGCACATCACGCGCCCCGCTTTAGAGGCGGGGCTGGCGGCCGCAATCTGGACGGGTTTGCTGGAGCAGCGCATTACTTCCATTGCCACGTCTTCATCCAGCCAGCGCCACCGGAATGTACCCCGTTGGCCGAGAAGGATCAGGTCGGCGCCCGTCTCGTCGGCCATACCGGCGATCGCGCGACCCATCGTCATTCCGGACGTTGGCAGCGTCAGCATTCGGACGTCTGCTGGACGCACCTGATTGGCCAGTACATTCCGGATGTGCGTGATCACTTTGCGTCCGTGTGCCTTCATTGCGTCGACGATCAGGCCATAGTTGCAGTCGACGCCTCTCAAATAGCAGGGCCTTGGGTCGATCACATGGAGCGCGACGATTTGCGTATCGTACTTTCGTGCGGCTTCAATGGCGGATGCGAGGACGGTGTCGGCAGACCTTGCACTGACCGCGACGAGAATCTTCGTGAACATTCTGAGTACCCCGGAATATGGTGGGGAAGTAAGTCACGACAGCAGGCTTTTGCTACTCGTGATCTATGGCCGCAATCATCACGCGGTAGAGCGAGAAGGAAACTGGCTGAGTATTCAATAGGACCAGTAGCCGTAGCGTTGCGGGTAGCCGTAGACGACGGCGGCTGGAGCGTACGCGACCGGGGGTGGGGCATAGACAGGAGCCGTGGTGTAGACGCCCGGTTGGGAAATCGTGTTGCCCTTTGAGGCCATGCATTGCGCGTAGGCGGCGTCGTATCTTGCCTGCAGACTGGCTGAGTTGGCTTGCGCGTGGTTGGCACCGAGGGCGCCGCCAAACAGCAGGCCCACGCCCGCACCGATCGCCGCGCCAACGCCAGCGTCGCCTGCCGCGGCGCCGAGCAGGGCACCCGCGGCCGCTCCGCCCGCGGTCCCGATCGCAGTGCTGCCGACGCCGTCCGGTATGGCGCTGTGTGGCGGCGCGTCGGTATTGTCCGAGCGAAATGCGTAGTCCCGGCATGCGTAGTCTTCATGCTGGAACTCGGTTAGCGGCTTGCCATGTGGCGGCAATGCGACGACGGACGGGCCCGTCGGCGGCATGACCGCGCAGCCGGTGAGCGCAACGGCGATCAAGCCTGTGGGCAACGCTATGCGTGTGATTCTTGCGAACTTCATGATGTTTGTGTCCCCTGATCGGATGGGGCCATCATGAACACGCAGAGTTAACGCTGAATTAGGTCGAGACGCTGCGCACGGCGGCCTCACGCACCCGTGTGCTGCTGGTGTTGCACCGCATGGTCGATCACAACGGAGCAGGCAGCATCGCGGAACTGATTGCGATGATTCGCTCCAGGTCGCGCAGGTTGCTGGTGTTGGTCTTGCGTAAGATGGCCTTGACCTGGCTGCGAATCGTCTCAGGCGATACCCGCCTCATTCTGGCAACGTCCTCGGCGGTCGCGCCTCCGCCAAACGAAAGGGCGACCGCCGCCTCGGCTTTGGTGAGCCCATAGAGGTCGCACATCAGGCCAGGGTGTGGCAACGAAGGGTGGTTCAGATGGCGCGCAACGATCATTGCGGTGCCCGGCTGGATGCGACAGCCGGTTCCGGGGCCGGAAAGGAAGTGGGTCATCGCCGGAGAGACGAGGACGGCGAGCGAAGCCTGGCTCGCCGGTTCTTCGCGTGCATTGCGTATCCTTAGCGCGCTTCCCGAGCTTCCATGTGCGACTGCGGCAACGAGCTGGCTTAATCTTGAATGATCATCAGGGTGGCGCGCCGAAAGTAGTGTGTTTCCCGGGCTCGGCTCCGGCCCCGTCCGACGCACAGACATGCCGCAGGCGCCGTTCGTCAGTGCGACTGCTGCGGCGTTCGCGTGTTTGACGCGCATATTCCCGTCTACAACGATCACGGCAATCGAAAGGGCATCCAACGCGCCGGCGCCAAGCCCGGATGCATCCGGCTCGAACCGGCCGCGCAGCTGCAGCGCGCGTTGCAAGTGTGGCATGAGGGACTGGAGTGCGCGCCGGTCGCGCTCGTCGAACGATCCTGCCGCGGCGTCGCGCGTGAACGAGATCATAGTGGCGGTTGCTGCGTGCAGCACTCCGCCAATCATGTGCCGGAAGCCGGCATGGCGTCCGAAGTCGTTATAGAACTCACTACTCAGAAACTCAGCATCTGGCACGATATCTTCGCCGCGCACAACCTGCCCGACAGTGGCGCGACCGTCGCGAATCCCATTTCTCGCTTCCACGCGCCACGGAGAGATTTCCCGGTAGTAATGGCGAAGCCCCTCGTCGTATGTGCCAGGCTCCAGAAAGACATTGCGTTTTGTCCCGTCCGCGTCCGGTACGATCAGGCTGGCTTGCTGAGCCCCTGTGAGCGTGTAAATGTGGTGCGCGACCTCGGGCCACGTTGCGCCCTCAGCCAGGGCGGCTGCGTAGATAAGGTCGATAAGATCCGCAAGCTCGGACTGTGGCACCTAGCCCTCCGACGGCCGGAAGTGGGAATTCCGGCGGGAACTGACATCCCGGTAGACAGACTATTCTAGTCAATTCGACGGATATCGTCAGACGTGATGCAGTTGCAAGACGACTTGACGGACGATGGGCTGCATGCGTCTGGCCTTAACGGGAATCTAATTCTGTGAGGGAAGAATGGATGTACTGGCTCGGAACGTTACGGTTTGCCGACCGGATCAGCGTGCCGTTCGGCGCAATACGTCCGAGCCAACTGTCAAGTGTGTTCCATGCCTCTACCGCAAAAGTTTATCGATGCCCATTTTCGCCTGGAGACGGAAACGGCGACATCGCCAGAATCCGCCAGAACGCCTCGCCTGGCGCAAGGTCTTCCGCACGAGTGGGTGAGCGGCAAACGTGTGGAGCACGCTCCCGGACAAACGCGAGACTACCTGCTCGACGGCTTGGTCTGTACCGGGAACATTCCTTCTACTCCGGATGGGGCGAGGGCGCAAATACGGCAATGGAAACATGTGCGTGGATTACGCCAGGCTTTCGTCGCTCAAATCGATCTTCTCGATCCAGACATTGAAAAAGTACTGGATTGCTATGCTGGTGTTGAGCGTATCACGGGCGTGCGCCAGCTGATGGACTGGCATCAAGGGCAAAATCCACGCCGTCGGGCAAACATCAACCTGCTGGTCGATCCGTTATGGCGAAAGCGTCTTGAACTGTTGAAACGCTATGACTTAAGGTGTGGTGTCGAAGTCCTTGCTTATCAGTTGCCGGATATTGCCGCCATCGTTCGGGAATGTCCGGAGATCGGCTTCACGATCGAACCCATGGGCTGGCCTCTGAATGGGGATGCGGAAAATTATGCTCGATGGAAACGGGCGCTCGCCGATCTGGCCAATTGCGACAACGTTCGAGTGGACATCTCCGCGCTGGAGCAAGTGTTTGGCGTGCGCTGGTCTTTCGAGCTCGCAGCGACATGGATCACCGCCACCATAGAAACGATTGGCGTATCGCGGTGCATGTTTGGCAGCCATATGGTGGCGTCCGAAGCTACATCCGGGCTTACGGCGATGCTTGCGCGCTACCGCAGGCTCACGCAGCAATACTCCGAATCTGAGGCTGATAGCCTGTTTTATCGTGTGGCAGACCTCTGGTTTCGTCCGATGTGAGCGCACCAAATAGAAATACAACTGCAGAAGTTACGGTTTCTCCTTCATTTTTCTCATTGCCTGATGCTGGGGCGGAGCTTGTGCCGCCTGGGCCGATATCCCCAATTTTGGGGATGAGCGGCGGCAACCGGACGGACATACTGGTCGATGCATTTCAATTCCGTTCGTGCATTTCAGACACGCGCGTGATTGCCGGTCCCACAGGGTGAATTCGTTCGCGCAAAAATTAGCCATTTTTATCCCCAGTTCTGGTGATGGAAAGCGCGCCGGTGTTCAGCAGAATTCACTCACACGAGATTCGCGGAACCGTGAACCCCTCGTGGTCCTCCTTCAATGAATGAGCGGCGCGCTGGCTTGACTTTGTGGTCCAGAGGTAGCCGATTCCCGTGTTTTCAGCCGTCCAATCGCACGGCTTCCATTAATACAGGTACAGGTCTCAAATGAAATTGCTTTCATCTATTCCGTGTTCGTCTGTCGTGGCAAGACTCGTCGTGATTGGCCCGTCGGCAATGAATGGAAGGCCATCATGCGAATTCTTTTGATTGAAGACGATTTGAACGCGGGGCAAAGCGTGCTTCGCGCATTGAAGGATGCCGGGTATAGCGTTGACTGGGTTCGCGACGGCGAGGCTGGGCGTCGTGCAATCAGTTCGGCTTACTACGCGCTCGTCATGCTCGGGCTCGAATTGCCGGGTGTGAGCGGCATTGACGTGCTGCGAACGATTCGTGCCGCAGGCGACAACGTGCCGGTTCTGATTCTTGCTGCGTGCGAGGACACGGAAGCGCGCGTGTGCAGTCTCGACGTCGGCGCGGACGACTGTGTGCGCAAGCCACTGGAAGTGCGGGAAGTACTTGCACGCATTCGAGCAATATTGCGGCGTAAGGCAGGCTATGCAACGTCTCGCATTGGCCGAGAAGCGTTGGGTCTTGATCTGGAGACGCGGCAGCTGTATTGCAATGGAGTTGGGTCGGCGCTTTCCGCGCGTGAATTCGCGCTGATGCACGCGTTCCTCGAAAAACCCGGTGCAATTCTGTCGCGTGATCAACTCGAGGACAGGTTATACGGCTGGGGTAAAGAGGTGGAAAGCAATGCGGTTGACGTGCTGATTCACTCGATGCGCAAGAAGTTCGGGCAAACGCTGATTCGAAATATACGGGGTCTCGGCTGGACTGTGATGCCTTGAAATGCAGAAGCGGCCGCGTTGGCGGCAGTTACAGCCGCGCAATGCGTGACGCGTGTCGAAAAGCATCAGGAACGAGACCTTCCGGCGCGCGTCAGATGGTAACCGGCGATGAGTCCGATGTCGTAAGCGCTTTCAAGCGCACGTACGATATCGGCCGGCTTCACCGCAACGCGGATTTCGGGCTGATTCGCGTCGAGAGCGAAGGTATCGATGCTGAAAAAATCTGTCGCGATCTCGTTAAGGCTGATGAGACGCTCGTCAATTAGTCCACCCATTTTTCCCTCTCGTGTGTTCATGCAGATCGATGAATCGATGAAACGGATAGTAGTGTCGAAAAATTAAACGGGAATTACCCGCCCCGGATATCGAGACTGCTGTGATCTCACTCCTGGCTAATCCTGCGCTCATTTCCCGCGCGCATGATGCGTTGGACGGAAAGGCGGGATTGGATCGCGAGCGCGCGCAGGGTTGACAGCCGCACGCGCAGCGAGGTCCGCCACATGACCCAGGAAGGAGGACCGATCATGACAAGTTACAGCGAAACAACCGAGCCGCTCTATGTCGATGCGTTACTCGAGCAGTTGGGCAGACGATCTGATAAACCCGTGCTGCGTTATCTTCGTACTGACGTTACCGGCGACGCGCTACGTCGCTCGATCTTTCGCTATGCACGTGCCCTCGAGGCAATCGGGATCGGCCGAGGTTGTCTGGTCGCATTGCTCGCGCCCAATTGTCCCGATGCGCTCGCCATCCGCTACGCGGCGAATCTTCTCGGTGCCGCGACGCTGTTCATGCCCGCGCTCGCGAAGTGCGATCAACGCAATGTACTGCTTGCCAGAATCCAGCCCACGATCCTCGTCGTGTTCGGAGAAACCGCTCGATCTCGTCCCCGAAGACGTGACTGCGCAAGTTGTGCCAGTGGGCTTCGGCGCTGAAACCTTACGGCTCGATCAGCTTGCAGCAACGCATTCGGATCTACCCATGCACGGCCGTGCGATGCCCGACGACCTCGCCGTGATCGTATCGTCCGGCGGCACGACGGGTGTGCCGAAATGCAGCCGTCGGTCGTTCGCCGTGTATTCGGCGATGATCAGAGCAGAGAAGGCAGAAGATAGACGGCAACTCATCAATGGCGCGCTTGCCTATATTTCACAAGTACTGGTGGACTCGACATTGATGGGTGGAGGCACGGTTGTGCTCGACCGCCAATACGAACCCGCCGCGACGCTCTCGATGATCGAGACGGAACGCATCACCGATCTGCTTCTCGTCGAGCCGCAACTATTCGAAACGATGGATCATCCGGATGCACGCTGGCGCGATCTGTCGTCGTTGCGTTCGATTGCGCATATCGGCGGCTCGGCCCCTGCGGTTCTGCGACAACGCGCAATCAGGCGTTTCGGCCCGGTGCTCAAGCATATGTACGGCGCAAGCGAGGCGGGTCTCGTGAGCGTGCTTGCTTCGCCGAGGTACGAGGCGACCGTCAATCTGCCATTCAGTGCGGGACGCATCATGGATGGCGTCGAGGTGTGCATTCGCCGTGCGGATGGACAGTTCGCGGCGGTCGGGGAGATCGGCAACATCGAGGCGCGGTCGTCTTTTGTGGCGCAGGGCTACTACAGGCAGCCGGAAGCGGAGTCATGCAAGTTTCGCAACGGCTGGTGCCTGATGGGCGATACAGGCTTCATCGACGAGGACGGCAACTTGCATGTTCTCGGGCGTGCGTCCGATGTGGCTGTGATCGACGGTGTTTCTATCAGTCCGACAAAGATCGAGGAAATTCTGTGCTGGCTGCCTGACGTGCGCTATGCCGCAGCGTATATACCGGCAAACGGTTCGGCGGGATATACATGGAACGCGTTGGTGGAGCCATGGGCAGGAAAGCGCGTGGAGATTGCG
This sequence comes from uncultured beta proteobacterium, assembly GCA_963738755.1. GTDB lineage: Bacteria > Pseudomonadota > Gammaproteobacteria > Burkholderiales > Burkholderiaceae > Paraburkholderia. The sequence continues at coordinate 335,144 of CAVTXZ010000024.1, read as the reverse complement.
CGGTGCGCAGGCATTCTCGAATCGGTGTTCGGCACTGCCATTTCAAACCGGGTGCGAATTATTGCGGTAGATCGCGTGCCGCAGACCGAACAGGGGAAAGTGGACCGCGCGGCGATCGAAGCCGTTCTTCAAAATGATTCGCGGCACAGAGTAAGCAATATCGGATCGGATGTGGAATCTCGTCGGCAGAGCGGGGTTGCGTACATGTAATCGAAGTGCCGGCGGACGGCTCAGCGTTGCACGGCTGTCAAAGCGTGGACACCCATGTCGACGCGGCAGCGCAGGCGTGCAGCGTTGGGTTCACATCGCGACGGTGTGCCGCCAGGTGGCAAGCACGTAAAAAAGCCACAGGCCGCTCTCAGGCGGCCTGTGGCTGGCTTTGTCACTGCGTTGCTTAAGCCGGGGCTTAAACGTTCTGCGGGAACAGAGCGCGACGGGTTTCTTCGTCGAAGTCAGCCTTGAAGGTGAGCTTGTCCTTCAGCGCTATCGCACGGAGAGCGGCCGGGCGTGCAGAGATTTCATCGACCAGACGCTTGACGTGCGGATAGTCCGTCAGACCCTTCTCACCGAAAATGAAGCCGGCTGAATTGCCCCAGCCCCACAATGCCATGTCGGCGATCGAGTAGGTGTCGCCCGCCAGATACTTCGAGTTTGCCAGCCGCGCGTCGAGAATGCGGTAGTGGCGCTCGACTTCTTTCAGATAGCGGTTACGTGCGTACGGGATCGTTTCCGGCGCATGGTGCAGGAAGTGCACGGCCTGACCGCAGAACGGCGACAAACCGGTCGCGACGAACAGCAGCCACGAGAGCATTTCCGCATGCTGCGACGGTGCCGACGGCACGAACTTGCCGTGCTTTGCACTCAGGTGCAGCAAAATGGCGTGCGAATCGAATACGGCGACGCCGTCATCGACGATAGCCGGCACTTTGCCATTCGGGTTGATCTTCAGGTATTCCGGCTTGTGCTGCTCGCCCTTGAAGGTATCAACGGGTGACACTTCGAACGGAAGGCCAAGCTCTTCGAGCAGTAGCGCCGCTTTCATGGGATTGGGCGTGGGGTGGAAGTAAAACTTAAGCATGACGTTTCCTCGATATGGACATGAGATGAATCCCAGCGCTGCGATATTCTGCGAACCCGCTCGACTCAGACGCAGCCCAATGTAGACTCAATGGCTCGGGTTTCGAATACCCTCACGAGATAAACAGTCTTGCGTAGCGAGAACAAGTCGCGATTCAACTGGTGTGCATAGGCGCACGCGGCACGGTGATTGCTGCCCTTGTTATCAAGCAGGCGACAACCGTCTGCGTCTTTATTCCAGTCCAATCAAGGAGGGATGGATCATGAGCAAGGCATCCAGCACATTAATCGCGGCCTTCGCCGCACTCACGCTGTCGGCAGGAGCTTATGCACAGACGGCCGGAGGCTCAAGCGGCAGCGGATCGTCAGGCAGCACGGCTAGCCCGGCGAACCAGGCGAACCAGGTGAACCAGATGAACGGTGCAACGGGTGGCTACGGTATGCCTGGCGCCACCAACTCGGATAGCGGTATGTCCGCCAAGGCGCCGAACTCGGGCCTGCCGAGTGGCACGAACAGCAACTCGTCCGGCACCAGCGCTCCCAAGACCAACAATACGCTGGCGACGCCGAGCGTAGTGTCGCCGGCCGCCGGGCAATAGCAGCTGGTAGAAATGGCGACCGGCCGCAGATGAGCGCAAGGGCGACGCGACCTGCGCGCCATGCGATTGAAGCGCTTCGGATTTACTGCGCTGATGCATATGCCGAAAGTGATTGTAAGCGACGAGCTTGCAAGAAATAGACATTAGCTCATGGCCGGGATCGTCACGCCAATCGTAAGCGGCACAATCGTCGCGATCACGGGTTCGTTCTACAGGGGGCCTGTGTTCATCGTCACGGTGGCCGCGTATGCCCGCGGCGTCGTACATCTTCATTTGCAGAGATATCAAACGCATCGAATTGCCCGAGGTGCGCACTGCGGCAAGGAAGTCGTGAGGGCCGCTCAAGTGGTGTATGTTTGATCTACCGCGTCAATCCTCGAGGGCAAACAGATGGAGCGTTTCGACTACGCACGTGAAGACACCGGCAATCTTGTGCTGCTCGAGCACGTCAATCTCACGATCCCGGACCAGCGTCTCGCGACCGCGTTCTACGTCAGTGCACTCGGTCTGACGCGTGATCCATTTCTTATGACGGGCGTGACCAACATGTGGATCAACGTCGGCCGTTCGCAGATTCACTTGCCGCACGGCGACGCACAGCGCCTTCGTGGGCATGTCGGGCTGATCGTGGGCAGGCGCGCTCCGTTGATCGAGCGGCTGCGCGCCGTTAGGCCTGTGCTGGAGCAAACCCGATTCGAATGGACTGAGCGGGACGACCGAGTGGAAGTGATCTGTCCATGGGGGAATCGTTACGACTGTCTCGATCCTGATACGTGCGTGGCGGGCAACCCGTGGGCGGGCATCGATCTTGGTATCGTGTATGTGCAACTCGATGTGCCCGTCGGCTGCGCGACGTCGATTGCCGCGTTCTATCGTGAGATATTCGATGCGTCTGCCGACGTACGTGAGCGCAACGGGTCGCTGCAGGCGGTGATCGCCATTGGTAGGCATCAACAACTCGTCTACGCGGAAACGCCCTCGGCAAGCCAGGAATACGATGGTCATCACATTCAGATCTATGTGGCCAATTTCTCCGGACCTTATGAGCGGCTCGCCGGGCGCGGCTTGAATTATGGCGAGGAACCTCACCAATATCGCTTTGCCGAACTCGTCGATCCTGTGAGTGGAGCGCATTGCTTCACGCTTGAACATGAAGTGCGCAGCTTGCGTCATCCGCTGTACGCGAGGCCGTTGGTGAACCGGAATCCGGATCTGACCAACCGAAATTACAGAATGGGCGGCGAGGGGATTGGCGGGTCGTTCTGATTGGTAAGGCGAACCGGAATGACGGGAGCGAGTAGCGTGGGGGCGCCGTCCGTCCGCGCGCGCATCGCGTCGTCGCGCAGCTTCAGACCGTCGAGCGTCTCGAACCCGAACACACGCGTGCCGAGACGCAGGATCGAGCCCGTGTCATAGACCGGGTGGACAACATAGCCCTTCTTCGCGAACGGCGAAACCACGGGCGCCGGCACGCGCGTGCCCGGCCCCAGCGGTCACCCTTCGGCGGCCCGACGTGATCCCACCAGCCGCCGTTCTCATCGACAGTCACGAGCATGACCATATTCTTCCGCTGCGGGCTTGCGCACAGCGCCTTGACCGCATGCACGATGTGGCGGTCGCCCGAGGCGTCGGCATAGCCCGCATGCATGTTCAGGTTGCCCCGCGGCTTGAGGAACGTGACGCCGGGCAGACGCCCCGCGCGCGTCGGCGAGAAAGCGGTTCGTGCTCTCGTCGTTGATCAGGCAGTGCACTTCCCGATATCCCGGAGCCATTACCATTCTGTTACGCTGACATATATCTTACGATAAGCATGGAATAACATCTTCTGCGAAAGCAATTGTTCTCAATGTGGTAAGCATGAAAGAGATTAATTGTCGACAGATTGTATGGTTAACACCGATTTATACGTAAACGAACAAAAAGGAACATCGAATCCGTTGTTTTGATTTCCTTTCAGAAAAAAGGCGCGCTTTGCCGTCCGCCCAAGTGCACAAGAGCTATTGATAGCGAAAGCAAGCTGTAACCTTGTTGACGCCACGCCCAATTGCCGCGAAAGGCATCCGCAGCACCGGAGACGCACGAGAACAAAGGAGAGCGATGTGGTCTTGGAACTGGAGCGCGTGACAGTTGTTTCGGGCGCTCAGACGCACCTGTACGGCGTCGATCTGCGGCTTGTGCCCGGCGCGATCAACGTGCTGCTTGGACCGACGCAAGCAGGCAAGACCACCCTGATGCGCGTAATGGCCGGACTCGACCGCCCGGTTTCGGGCCGGGTGCTTGCCGACGGCACTGACGTGACCGGCGTCAGCGTCAGGCAGCGCAACCTCGCGATGGTCTATCAGCAGTTCATCAACTATCCGGCCATGACGGTGTTCGACAACATCGCATCACCGCTGAAGCTGCAAAAGACGCCCGCCAGCGAAGTCAAAAGGCGCGTTCACGAAGTCGCCGCCAAACTCCATATCGATCACCTGCTGCAACGGCGTCCGGGCGAACTGTCCGGCGGCCAGCAACAGCGTTGCGCGCTGGCGCGGGCGCTGGTTAAACGCTCGTCGCTGGTGTTGCTGGACGAACCGCTTGTCAATCTCGACTACAAGCTGCGCGAGGAATTGCGCGTCGAACTGGCGACGCTGTTCGCGGACGGCAAAACCACCGTCGTTTACGCGACGACCGAACCGCTCGAAGCGCTGCTGCTCGGCGGCTATACGGCGATCGTCGACAAGGGGCGCGTCCTGCAGCACGGCCCGACGCTCGATGTGTACAACGCGCCCGCCAATATCGACGTCGCAGCCGTGTTCAACGATCCGCCGATGAACATGCTCGTCAGCGATCTCACCCCGGACGGCACCGCGCGCCTGCCGATCGGCATCGACGTGCCGCTCGGGCGGGCCAGCGCGCGCGCTGTCAGCGGAAACGAAACGTTCCGCATAGGCGTGCGTCCCGGCCATCTGCGACTCGCGCCGCGGACACAGCGCTCCGTCGCGGTGCCATGCCGGCTCGAACTGGCGGAATTGAGCGGCTCCGAAACCTACCTGCACCTGCATACGCGGCAAGGCGGCATCGATCTGGTTGCGCAACTGCAAGGCGTGCATCAGATCGATCTCGGTACGGAGCTCGACGTGTACATCGACCCCGACGAACTGTTTGTGTTCGGCGCGGACACGACATTGGTGTCTGGCCCGGAGGCCGCTCATGGCGCGCATTGAGTTCCAGAATCTCGCGCACGCTTACGCACCCAACCCCGCCACGCTCGACGACTACGCGTTGCAACCGATGAGCATGGTCTGGGAAGACGGCGGCGCGTATGCGTTGCTCGGGCCGTCCGGTTGCGGCAAGTCCACGCTGCTCAACATCGTATCGGGCCTCGTGACGCCGTCGGAAGGCAAGGTGTTGTTCGACGGAAGCGACATCACGGCGATGAGCCCACGTGAGCGCAACATCGCGCAAGTGTTCCAGTTCCCGGTGATCTACGACACGATGAGCGTGTTCGACAACCTCGCGTTCCCGCTGCGCAACCGGAAAATGTCGGCACGTGACGTCAAACAGCGCGTTCACGAAGTGGCGGAAATTCTCGACATGACGCGTGAATTGCCGCGCAAGGCGAACAATCTGTCGGCGGATGCGAAGCAGAAGATCTCGCTTGGACGCGGCCTCGTGCGCAAGGACGTCGCCGCGATCCTGTTCGATGAACCGTTGACCGTCATCGATCCGCATATGAAGTGGGTCCTCCGCCGTCAGTTGAAGAAGATTCATCAGCAACTGAAGCTGACGCTGATCTACGTGACGCACGATCAGGTCGAAGCGCTGACCTTCGCGGATGAAGTCGTCGTAATGACGAATGGCCGCGTCGTGCAGAAAGGCGATCCGGGTGCGCTGTTTTTGCGACCCGACCATGCGTTTGTCGGCTATTTCATCGGCAGTCCGGGGATGAATCTCTGCCCGATCGAGCTTAACGCAGACGGCATCAAGATCGGCACGCAGCACTTGCAACTCGACTCGCCTACGCTCGAAACGCTGAAGCACGCCAACGGCATGCTCACGCTCGGCATTCGCCCGGAGTTCGTGCGCGTGGTGAGCGATGGTGAACCCGGGGCCGTGAAAGCACACCTGCTGCGTGTGCAGCAACTCGGCAATTACCAACTGGTCACCGCGCAATGCGACGGCCACGTCTTCAGGGCTAAGGTCGAACCGCATCTGCGAGTCGACGAAGGGGCGGTCTGGCTGAAGCTCGCCACGGCGGAAACCGTGTTCTTCAGCAACGATGAAAGGATCACGCGATGAACAAGCCCGTCAACCAGAAGGCCTGGCTGCTGGTCGTACCGGTGTTCATCTGCGTCGCGTTTTCCGCCATCTTGCCGCTCATGACGGTGGTCAATTATTCGGTGCAGGACATCATCAGTCCGACTCAGCATGTGTTCGTCGGCACCGAATGGTTTCGCGCAATCATCAACGACGACGACCTGCGCGGCGCGCTCGGGCGGCAGATCATTTTCTCGGCCTGCGTGCTGCTGTTCGAGATTCCGCTCGGCGTCGGCCTTGCACTGGCCATGCCCGCGTCCGGCTGGCGTGCGTCGGCGTCGCTGGTCGTGCTGGCCATGCCGCTGCTGATTCCGTGGAATGTGGTCGGCACGATCTGGCAGATTTTCGGGCGGCCGGATATCGGTCTGCTCGGTTATGCACTCAATCATGCGGGCATTGAATATAACTACACGGCCAGCCCTGGCGCTGCGTGGATTACGGTGCTCGTGATGGACATCTGGCACTGGACACCGCTCGTCGCGCTGCTGTGCTATGCAGGCTTGCGCGCGATTCCCGACGCGTTCTATCAGGCCGCCGAAATCGACGGCGCAAGCCGCTTCGCGGTATTCCGTTATATCGAGCTGCCGAAGATGCGCGGTGTGTTGATGATCGCGGTGCTGCTGCGCTTCATGGACAGCTTCATGATCTATACCGAGCCGTTCGTGCTGACGGGCGGCGGTCCGGGTGATTCGACCACGTTCCTGTCGCAGTACCTGACGCAGAAAGCGGTCGGCCAATTCGACCTCGGCCCGGCGGCGGCGTTTTCGCTGATCTACTTTCTGATCATCCTGTTGCTGTGTTTCATTCTTTACAACTGGATGGAGCGCGTGGGAAAAGGCGGCCCGGCCACCGCGCTGCATGGAGCCGGAGACGACCATGCGCAATAACCGCTGGATGCGCGGCGTCGTGCTGACGGTGTATATCCTGTTCGCGCTGATTCCGCTCTACTGGATGCTGTCGATCTCACTGCGCACGAACGAAGAGACGATGTCGGCGTTCGCGATCTGGCCGCATCACGTGACACTCGACAACTACAAAGTCATCTTCACCGACTCGTCCTGGTACTGGGGCTACATCAACTCGATCATCTACGTACTGATGAACACAGTGATGTCCGTGCTGGTCGCGCTGCCCGCCGCGTACGCGTTCTCGCGCTATCGCTTTCTCGGCGACAAGCACATGTTCTTCTGGCTGCTCACCAACCGGATGACGCCGCCCGCGGTGTTCCTGCTGCCGTTCTTCCAGCTTTATTCGAGCGTCGGTTTGATGGACACGTATATCGCGGTCGCGCTCGCGCACATGCTGTTCAACGTGCCGCTCGCGGTGTGGATTCTCGAAGGTTTCATGTCGGGCGTGCCGCGCGAAATCGACGAAACGGCCTACATCGACGGCTATACGTTCCCGGCATTCTTCATCAGGATTTTCTTGCCGCTGATCAAGTCGGGAGTCGGCGTGACCGCGTTCTTCTGCTTCATGTTCAGCTGGGTCGAACTCCTGCTCGCACGCACGCTCACCACCGTCAACGCCAAGCCGATTGCCGCGGTGATGACGCGCACGGTATCGGCGGCGGGGATGGATTGGGGCGTGCTGTCGGCGGCAGGTGTGCTGACCATCGTGCCGGGCGCGCTCGTCATCTATTTCGTGCGCAATTACATCGCGAAGGGCTTTGCGATGGGGAGAGTCTGATGCTGACGTGGATGTATTGGACACCGGAAGTGGCGGTCTTTTTCGGCTGCGTCGTCGTGATGCTGGCGGGCATGACCGTCTGGGAAATCCGCTCGCCTACAGTCGAACGCAAAGGCTTCCTGCCGATCGGCACGACGCGCGGCGACCGGCTCTTTATCGGGCTGCTGGCGGCCGCCTACATCAATCTCGCGTGGATCGGCATCAGCGCGGAACGCGCGAGCGCGTGGCCCGGTTTTGCGGCATCGATGCTCATGCTGCTGATCGTCATGTGGAAAGGATGAGCAGCGTTGCATCCTGAAGGTTTGCGTATCTGGACAGACCGGTTCCGTTGATGCCCCGGGCGGACCCTGGCAGTTGATCCAAGGGGTGCGGAGACACAGGAGAAAGCCATGCAACAGAGGAGACGAATCGTCACGCTCGCCGTGGCAGGCGCGGTCGCGACGGGCTTGACGGGTCACGCTGCGATTGCCGGTACGCCCGAAGCGCAGAAGTGGGTGGACAGCGAGTTCCAGCCGAGCACGCTCTCGAAGCAGCAGCAGATGGATGAGATGAAGTGGTTCATCGATACCGCTGCGACGCTGAAATCGGCAGGCGTCAAAGAGGTGCACGTGGTGTCTGAAACACTCGACACGCACATGTACGAATCGAAAACGCTTGCCAAGGCGTTCACCGAAATCACTGGCATTTCAGTCAAGCACGACATTATCCAGGAAGGCGACGTCGTCGAAAAACTGCAGACGTCAATGCAATCCGGTCAGAGCATTTACGACGGCTGGATTTCCGATTCCGACCTGATCGGTACGCATTATCGCTATGGCGTGATCATGCCGCTGTCCGACTATATGGCCGGCGAAGGCAAGCAGTACACGAACCCCGGCCTCGACATCAAGGACTTCATCGGCACGAGTTTCACGACAGCGCCGGACAAGAAGCTTTATCAGTTGCCCGATCAACAGTTCGCCAATCTTTATTGGTTCCGCGCCGACTGGTTTGCGCGCAAGGACCTGCAGGACAAGTTCAAGGCGAAGTACGGCTACGATCTTGGCGTGCCGGTGAACTGGTCCGCGTATGAAGACATCGCGGAATTCTTCACGAACGACGTCAAGAATATCGACGGCGAAAAAGTCTATGGCCATATGGATTATGGCAAGAAAGACCCGTCGCTGGGATGGCGGTTTACCGATGCGTGGCTCTCAATGGCAGGCGAAGCCGACAAAGGCATCCCGAACGGCATGCCGGTCGACGAATGGGGCATCCGCGTCACGCCGGACGGCTGCCATGCAGTGGGCGCATCAGTCACCCGCGGCGGCGGCACGAACAGTCCGGCGGCAGTGTTCGCGACCACTAAATACATCGACTGGCTGAAGAAATATGCTCCGCCCGAAGCCTCGGGAATGACCTTCAACGAAGCGGGACCGGTGCCGGCGCAAGGCAAGATCGCCCAGCAGATATTCTGGTACAGCGCGTTCACCGCATCGATGCTGAAACCCGGCAACGTGACGAACGCGGACGGCACCCCGAAGTGGCGGATGGCGCCGTCGCCGCATGGTCCATACTGGAAGGACGGCATGCAGAACGGCTATCAGGACGTCGGTTCGTGGACCTTTTTCAAGTCGACGCCGCCGAACCAGCGCGCGGCTGCCTGGCTCTACGCGCAGTTCGTCACGTCGAAAACCGTCTCGCTGAAGAAATCGATTACGGGCCTCACGTTCATCCGTGATTCCGATATCCATAGCGAGTACTTTACAAAGAACGCGGACAAATACGGCGGGCTCATCGAGTTCTATAGAAGCCCGGCGCGCGTCGCCTGGACGCCGACTGGCAACAATGTGCCCGATTATCCGAAGATGGCGCAACTCTGGTGGAAGAACGTCGCGACGGCTGTCGCTAGCGAAAAGACCCCGCAAGCCGCGATGGACAATCTGGCGAAGGAAATGGACCAGGTGCTGGCCCGTTTGCAGCGCGCGGGGATGAAGATTTGTGCGCCGGAATTGAATCCGGAAAGCGACCCTGCGAAATGGCTGTCGGATCAGCACGCACCGTGGAAGAAGCTGGCGAACGAGAAGCCGAAAGGCGAAACGGTCAAGTACGACCAGTTGCTGACCGCCTGGAAGCAGGGGAAGGTACGGTAAGGTGTCGATGCGCTAACGCGAGCGGGTTAAACGCGGGCGGCCCCTTCAGGTCGCCCGCTTTTGCTTGTGCGGCAGATGCCGACGCAACCGGCAAGCCGCTCAAGGCGCCGCGCCGTCACCTGGTTTTTTGTGCTGCAACGCCACGACCTAGACGAACTCGAAACCCGTGCCGCGCGGCAATGGCTCCACGCACAGCATCACTTCGCCGAATTGCCCGGCGTCGCCAGTTTGCTTCTCGTGGCGACTGGATCGATTCCACACCACGTTCAGTTTGCAGCTCTGGGCATCAGATGATCGCCAAACTGCTCCCGCAGACGGTTTTTCTGGACCTTGCCCGTGGCGCCCAAGGGGATCGCGTCGACGAAGATCACGTCATCAGGCGTCCACCATTTCGCGATCTTGCCTTCATAAAAAGCAAGTAGGTCTTCCCGCTTCAGTTCTGCTTGCGGTTTCCTGACGACGATCAGCAATGGACGCTCGTCCCACTTCGCGTGTTTCGCGGCAATGCATGCTGCCTGGGACACTGACGGGTGCGCCATCGCGATATTCTCCAGGTCGATGGAGCCAATCCACTCGCCCCCAGACTTGATGACGTCCTTGCTGCGATCAGTGATTTGCATGAAGCCATCGGCATCGATGGTCGCAACGTCGCCGGTCGGGAACCATCCTTGTCCTTCACCATCGAGCTGCAGCGGACTATTCTCTTCGCTCCTGAAGTAGTCGCACACCACCGTTGGCCCACGCACCAGCAGGTCACCTGAAGTCACGCCGTCCCAGGGCAACTCCATGCCGTCGGCGCCAACGATCTTCATGTCGACGCCAAACACCACACGGCCTTGTTTGGATTGCACGGCATGACGCTCTTCCATGGACATCCTGAAGTGCCTGGCCTTCATGGTGCCGATGGTTCCCATCGGGCTCAGTTCAGTCATCCCCCAGGCATGCAACACCGCTACGCCGTATGTTTCCTGGAACTTGCGCAACATGGCCGGGGTACAGGCCGCGCCACCAATGATGGTGCGTCTCATGCTCGAGAATGGCTGGCTTGTTTCCTCAACATGCCCAAGCAGGCCTTGCCAGACAGTCGGAACGCCAGCGGAGAGCGTAACCTGCTCGGCTTCGAGCAGTTCATACAGCGATTTGCCGTCCAGAGCCGGCCCAGGAAATACAAGTTTGGCCCCGACCATGCACGCGATGTACGGAAGGCCCCAGGCATTGACATGAAACATCGGCACAACGGGCAGAATCACGTCGCGCGCCGAACAGTTCAGCGCATCGGGTAGCGCCGCCGCATAGGTGTGCAGCATCGATGAGCGATGGCTGTACAGGACGCCTTTCGGATTGCCCGTCGTGCCAGAGGTGTAGCAGAGCGTACTGGCGGCGTCCTCGTCGAGATCCGGCCAGGAATAGACGGATGAAGACTGCTCAATTAGTTCTTCGTAGCACAGCAGGTTGTCAATGCCGGGGTCTTTCGGCATGTGGGCGTGATCGGTCATGGCGATGAACGCCTTGACCGTCTTGCAGCGGTTAGCGACCGCCTTGATCAACGGCAGGAAGGTCAGGTCGAAGAAGATGTACTGGTCTTCGGCGTGATTCGCGATGTATGCGACCTGATCTTCATGCAGGCGAGGATTGATGGTGTGCAGAATGGCACCCATACCGGAGACGCCGTAGTACAACTCCAGGTGACGATAGCCATTCCATGCCAGCGTGCCGATCCGGTCGGAGGGCTCGACACCGAGGCTGGTCAGCGCGTTGGCCATCTGGCGCGCGCGACAGTGGCAGTCACGGAAAGTGTAGCGATGGATATCGCCCTCCACCCGCCGGGACACGATCTCCGTATCGCCATGATGGCGATCGGCATGCACAATGAGTGAGGAGATCAACAACTGCTTTTGCATCATCAGGCCATTCATGGCGTCGTTCCGTACGTAATGTCAGTGATCGGGGAGCGGGCGCATGGCCGTCCCCCTCTGTCAGGTTCTGCTTCGAGGCCGCGAACGAAGACCACGTGTCTCCCCTCTCCTGGTTTTTTGCGATCAGACAACGGTTCGGGCGGCGGGAGAGATCGCGATGCGGCATGGGCTGCGAGGTCGGTGCACGCGGCTACTGTCTCGCCGCCTGTGATCTGCGATGACCCGGCGTGGTGCCGGAGCCCTGATATGGCCAGACCGTCCAGTGCGTCTTGCGGGCGACGCACTGTGTCCCACGAGTACTCCGGTTGATATCGGGAGTCCCCATGAATTTCAGATCAATTGAATGCCGTAAGATCTTTCGGCTTGATGTCATGCTGCTCGCAATAGGCAAGATAGCGCTGCAGCCCTGACTTCCAGTTTTCAATCGCGACGATGTTGTCGTTCCCGTCGAGGAACAGGAGATCGCCGGTTACCTGAACAAACGTGACCACATATCCCTCTCCGCTTCCCGTGCTGACGACTTCAGGCGTGTGGGTCGACGTGGCGGTCTCATACACGACGCTGCCGGGTCCGGCGATCCAGTCGTGCTCCTTGTATTTCCACTGACCTTCGATCGTGTAAACAAGGACCGTCCCGGTGTGGTGGTGCTTTGGTAGTTGCATGTCGATCGGTGACTTCATCAGCACGATCCATTCACCACGAATCGGGTCAAGTTTGAAGTACTTCAGCAGGACGTTTTCCGCATAGGGCGAAAACGGTACCCACGGCAGAGAATCGCCATCGATGAGCGAGGTGTCGACTTGTTCGTAAAGCATATCTGTCTCCATTTTGTAGTGGGAGTCGAAAACTGGTAAGCATGCCGGGGTTGCCCGTTTGTCCCTGATGCGCGGGTGCCCTGGATACGTCGGAGCAAACTGTTCGCCTTAGACCAGCGGGCTGCCCGCGAGCGTGGCGCGCAACATCTTTCGTGGCTCATTGCCGTAGTCCGCCACGGCGTAGTGCTGAACCTGCAGGTTGTCCCACATGGCAACCGTGTTGGTTCTCCACCTCAGGCGGACCTGGTATTCCGGAATCGCGGCCTGAGAGGTCAGATAGTTCATCAGGTGATGAGCTTCCGGCATGAAGTCCTGGCCGTAGCGGATGTCCTCGAAGTTGAAGAAATTCGAGAAATGCGTCGTGAACGTCGAGTTGACGAACAACACCTTTTCGCCCGTCTCGGGATGGATGAGCACAACCGGGTGCTCGGCGGCGGGGTTCCTCGCGGCCATCGCGTGACGTTCTTCGATCGGCATCTGGGCGCCAAACGTGTGCTCGGAACTGTGCTTGGCGTACAGGCCGGCGATCCGTCGCTTGATGGTGTCGGGCAGCTTTTCGTAGGCCATCACCATGTTGGACCACAGGGTGTCTCCGCCGGATTCCGGACCCAGTTCGCAGCGCAACACCGCGCCGCGGGGCGGCGCCTTCTTGAAGGTGACATCGGCATGCCAGAGATTTTCGCGGCTGGCTTTTTCGACGAAGCTCTTGGGCTTGCTCAGGTCGAGATTGCGGTACAGCGTCAGCAGCTTGTCCGCCTCCGGATGGCTCGGGGCTAGGGGATGGGCTTCCAGTTCGGCGAATTGCGCGGCGAAGTTCTGTTGCTGCATCGGCGTAGATTTTCTGATCGCGGAAGAACAGAACTTTGTGCTTGAGCCACAGCGCGCGGATTTCGGCGATGGCCTCAGGGTCGAGAGCAGCATCAGCGAGGCTGAGGTTGCTCAGTTCCGCGCCGATGGCGGGCGTGCAGATCTCCACCTTGATCGAATGCTGGCGCACCGATGGCCGGACAATGGCGGGCGCGATGGACGTGGTTTTTGAAGTGGTGTCCCGGGTTACGGCAGGTGCTGTCATTGATGTCTCCAATCTGTGTTTGTGCGGCGGCGACCCACGTGCTTGCGGCACATGTAGCCGGTCCCTGAGCAGGGGCGCCGCTGGGTCGGCCATGGAACCCAATACTACGCATTGCGGCCGCGACGCTATTCGCATGGCCGGACAATTTATTTGCAAATTGGGACAGCAGGCCCGATGCCGTCGCTGCACGCGGAGAGCAACAAGACTCGCGTGCTTCCGGGCGGCCTTGCAGGCAGGCGGGTAGTCGCCGCGGATCGGGTCGGCACCGGGGGGCGGGGGACCGGTAACTTCAGGAACGGGCAGGGTGCCGCAGACTCAGGCAGTGCGGCAGGCCCGGATGATTGAGGGTGGGTGAACCCTCTCGGAACCTGCGTTCCGGCTTCCTACTTATGCAAGATGTGCGCGGCGGCCGCCTTGCTTTCGCGGGAATGGGCGGCCCACTCCGAGGGTGTCTTGCCAAACTGGCCGCGGAACCAGCGCGAGAAGTCACCGGCGGATGAAAAGCCGAGAAGCTCGGCGACTTCATACAACTTGCGTTTGCTGTTGGCCAGGTACTCCTTGGCGAGTTCAGCACGTACTGCATTGATGATCGTTGTGACACTCTCGCCCTCGACCGCCAGGTGGCGGTTAAGCGTGCGTCGATGCACGCCGAGATGCTGGGCGACCTGGTCGACGGAACACAGTCCGCTTGGCAGCAGCATCCTGACGATCTGGCGCGCCCGCTGCGCCGGCTCGTCGCGGAGGTTGGCCAGTTGCATCTCCATCCATCGCTTCACTTCGCGATTCAACGTTGGGTCTGCGGCAGGGATGGGCATGTCCAGGTCACGGCCGCGGCAAACGATGGCATCGCATTCCTGCGAAAACCCGATAGCCGTACCCAGCACGCGGTGATGCACTTCAAGACTGGCGGGCCGCTCGTGGGCGAAACAGATGCTTGTCGGCCGGAAGGTATTGCCACTCAGTGCCTTGAGCATCCGCAATACGATCCCAGTCGACATTTCGATTGTCTGGCGCCAGACGCCGTGCCCCCCCTGCATATTTGCGACGACATGCAGCAGAGCGATGTCGCCTGCGTCGTCAAGCCGCAATTGCACACCCGCGTTGTGCAGTCGCGCATAACGGGCGCTAGATTGCATGACTGCGCGCAACGTTGGCTCTTCCCGGAGCACCAGCGCGAGCATGCCGAGATTGGCGAGGCCTCTCGTTTCCGCGAGCAGCAGTCCGAAGGCCTCCTGGCCGGACAGGCGAGCCACCCCAGGATGAACGAGCGGCCGTGGAAAAGGCAGGCACACACTGCCGCAAACGCCCGAGCCGAAAATGGAAAGCTGCGCACAGACGGATCTCGCTTGCCGCCGACCGATGGGGGCGCGTACGCAGCGTGACCATCATGGCAGCGATCTGGAGCATCGCGACTTTGCTGTGCGGCCTGTCGCACAACTACTTCACGTTGCTGTCGGCGCGCTTTCTGGTCGGTGTCGGCGAAGCCGCTTACGCCAGCGTCGGCGTGGCCATTCTCATCGGCATGTTTCCGCCACGGCACACCTCCACGGTGGCTGGCGCATTCATGGCGGGCAGCATGGTCGGGTCGGTAATGGGGATCGGGTTTGGCGGTTCACTGGCAAGCCATTTCGGTTGGCGCAGTGCATTCATCGGCATGGCGGTCTTTGGCATCGCGCTGACCCTGCTCTATATTATGGTCGCCAGTTCGGCACGGATCGAAGCCGAGAAAGGCGAATCAACCGGCGCCGGGCAAACTGAACCGCTGGCCACCGTTCGCGTCAGGCAAGTGCTTAGAGACCTGTTCTCCTCGCCGGTGTTGATCTGCGTCTACATCGGCAGCGGGCTGCAACTCTTCATCAGCGGTGGCCTGCTTGCCTGGCTGCCGAGTTTCCTGAATCGGGTCTATGCCATGCCACTGAGCAAGGCGGGCGGCGTCGCCGCCATCTTTGTCCTTTGCGGCGCATGTGGAATGCCACTGTGCGGCGCACTGTCCGACCGCCTCGGCCGAGGTTCGCCACGTCGGAAAATGCTCCTGGCAATCACCTTTAACCTGACCTGCGGGGCATTGCTGTTCGCAGCATTTCAGTTTCCCGCTGGTTTAGCCCAACTCACTCTCATTGCATTGGCAATGTTCTTTAGCGCTGGCGTGATGGGCCCGGCCGGTACGATGGTTGCGAATCTGACACCCAAGGCGATTCACAGCACAGCCATGGCAACGCTCGCCCTGGCCTTCAATATTCTTGGGCTGGCGCCGGGTTCCGTTGTGACGGGAATATTGGCAGACCGACTGAGATTGGCTCCTGCCTTGCAGCTATTGCCGCTCGCCAGTGTCGCGTCCGCCGTCGCCCCCGCGATTGGCGTACGTTATCTGCGTGACGCACGAGGTCGTGATTCAAATAGCTAGTGTGGCGGGACATTTTCACGTAAATATGGATGCCTTATCGATCGGGCAGGGAAGCATTCGGGATGGTGGGCGCAGCGGCGACCGGCGAGGTGATCACGCACCAGTCGCGGGAGTGGTACGGGGTTACTACGTGTCGGTCTGACGCACGGACGCCGCATCCACGCGGTTTCAATCAGGCAATAACCCACAAGCGCCGGGGCACCGGCGTTAAAAAAGCAGAAGGAGACAAAATGAAATTGAAGTTGAGTTTGAGCAGCACTGCGGCGTTGATGATGTTTGCCACCGCCGCCCATGCCCAATCGTCGGTCACGCTCTACGGCGTACTCGACAGTGGATTTCTGTATCAAAGCACCTCGGCCGCATCCTTTCAGCCACATGCGGCGAATCTCGGACACGTCTATCAGCTCAAGGACGGCGGCATCTATGCCAGCTACTGGGGCGTGAAGGGGAGCGAAGACATCGGCGGCGGCTACAAGATCAACTTCAAGCTGCAGGGTGTATTCAACACCACGAACGGCAAGTTTGGTCTCGCCGATACGCCGGGCACGACTGCGATCTTCAACCAGTTCGCGACGGTCGGTGCGTCCACTCCTTTCGGCACGTTTGACGCCGGCCGGCAGATCATTCCGATGATCTACGCGATGTCGGAAACCGATGTCCGTGGCGCACAGTACTTCGGCAGTATCCTGACTGCGTGGCTTGGTGTGAATCAGGCGGCCGGATGGCCCGGCACCAGCACGAACGCGCCGATCGGCGCCCTGTATGACAGCAACGCGCTCGTCTACAATTCGCCGAAATTCTATGGCGCCTCGGTTGCGCTCGAGTACGCGCCAGGCGGGGTCGCTGGCCAGTTCCAGGGCGGCACGCGCGAGTCGGCCGTGCTCAAGTATTCGAACTACGGTCTGAATCTGGCTGCCGTGTACTACAACGGTCACGACACCAATCCGTTTCCGCTCACCTACCCGGCGGCGCCAGCCGTGCCCGCGACGGGTCAGAACAACAATCGGTTTTACTATCTTGGTGCGATGTATACGATCAGCGGATTTTCGATATCCGCCTCGTATGGCATTGGCAAGAACCCGGCGAACAGCAACACCGCAGACTTCGAAATGGCATCGGGTGGCCTCGGCTATCAGTTCAATTCGCGCTTCAAGATCACGTCCGGCTACTACTACCTGAAGGATCGGAATCATTCGGCAAATCACTCAAGCGAAGTCGCAGTGGGTGCCGAATACAACCTGTCCCAGAGAACCAGGGCTTACGCGCAGGTCGGGTATGTCAACAACGACGGCACCATGAACCAGACGATCATCTATGGAGCCCCCGTAGCGCCGGGCAAATCCACCACGGCGGCGATGATCGGCATCCGCCATACCTTCTGATTCGGCAACCCTCAACCCACAACTAGCGTCGGGGAGTATTCAATGAAGCGCATCAGGACATTCAGGCTGGCTGTTGGAGCCGTAATCGTTGCAACATCCATGACCGCATGGTCCCAGACCAGCGAACCAGTCAGTGCGCCGGGCGCAACCGCCATGGCGGCATCGGGTTCAGCGGCACCGGCCACTGGACGAAAGGCGAATCGTGCGCTGCGCCGGCAGGTTTACAACGCCATCGTGAAGCACAAGGAGATCAGTGCCGGAGATATCAGCGTCATCGCGAAAGACGGCGCGGTGACGCTCAACGGCACGGTCACGGACGCTTCCCAGGCGGGCAAGGTCGCGGAAATTACGCAGGGCGTTCCCGGAGTCACGTCGGTCACCAACAAGCTGACCGTGCAAAAGCCATTTGGCGGCATGTAAGCTGCCGCAGTCGGAACGGCAATGCTGCGGGGCCGACGAATGAGTCGGTCTTGCCGGCCTCAACGTGCCGTGGACGCTGCCCATCAGCATCCGGATCACGAGATGCTCAAGCCCGCTTCGCAATGCCAGCCCATCACGTATCCGAAGCCGGACCGCCGCGCAGCGCACGCGATTGCCGGGGGCGTTGCCCGCCGAACTCAAGCAGGCTTACCGGAGGGCCGCCAAGCTGATGTGGCCCGACCGGGCCACGGCCGATCGCGAACGGATGTAGGAAACTGCCGTTCGGCTGCCCGATGCAATCGGCGTACGCCGGGTGAAACTTACGAACCGGCGATCGGCGACTCGCGGTCGGCGATGTTCCAGGCGCCTTTGCGCGCAGTGCGTCGAACCGCCTAACGGGGATCACTCTGCTACAGGTTATTGCGTTCGCTCAGGCACCCGAAGAGCCATCTAGGCTGATCGCCAGACGCCCCCAGTGTCAACAGTAGCCGCTATTTCGATAGCATACGGGGGCCGACATGCCCGTGCAGTGGGGAAATTCGGTATAGTTCGAAAGCGCGGGCATCTCGGTTGCCCTCATTCTGACGGATGTCGATATGATTCCAATTGGTGTAGCAGCCACAGTACTCAGCGGCGTGAGCAGCGCCATCGGTTCCGGGCTGTCGAAGCTGACAGGCCAAAGCTCCACGGGTGAATCGAGTCAGCCGAGTTTTGCAGCACATCTGAAGGCGGCAACGTCACAAAGCAGTCCTGGCAAAAGCGTCCATCACCATCACGCGCATGGCGCAGTGAGCGCATTGGCGGATTGGTCACCATCGTCATCGCAGTCCACTACTGGTTCCGGTACGACAGCGGTCGGCTCGGTTATCAATATCAGCGCTTAAAAGTACCACCGCATACGAGTCGACCAGTCGTTTCTGGCCGAATTGTGCCCGGCCAGCGGTCGAATCGATCGTCATACAATGCGAGGGATTGCTTTCCCAATCCGGCATGCCGCCATCGATTGGGATCGAATCGCGAGGCGGTGCTCAGCGAAGGGGCACGAAACCGTCGTTGACCGCCCAGTCATAAGTGGGCTGGCCGAACTCAGGATTTGCCCTTGGAAACTCACTGTTAAAAGTGGTCGCAATCAGGGCGTCTGGCAAACACTGCGCAGACGTAGGTTAGAACATCGGCCGACGCCAACGATACCCGATGGCCGTTCATACGTGCCTGTTGATAGTCGATAAGATCGCTGCAATTGTTCACAAGGAAATTCAATAATCGAGCGGCTGCGCTACTCGCTGTACCGGCGCCGAGACCACAGAACCGCGGCAAAGATCCAACTTCAAGAGTCAGGGAGGCGACGAGCGGACGTAGGATCTCGATTGCCGCGTCGCCCCGGCCGCGCCACAGCTTGCCGCGCACGCGATTTAGTAGTCGCTCGCATCGCCGCATCACCATCGGTCGCTGGTAGAGAGGAAATGTGTACGCGCAGAGCGCCAGTCGCTGCGTCGTTCAGCCGGCACCCGTGTGAAGGGATCAGGTATTGGAACTCACTCCTCGGGGGCCGAACGGTGAGGTGAAGACTTACGACGCCTGCGTTTCAGCATGGAACGGATAGTCGGTGTAACCGCGTGCGTCACCGCCATAAAAAGTGCCGCGGTCATAACGGTTGAGTGGCAGATTCAGCCGCAGGCGTTCGGGCAGATCGGGGTTGGCGATGAAGTGACGACCAAACGCTACAATGTCCGCGTGGCCCGCTTCGATGATCGCGTCCGCGGTCTCTTTCGTGAAGCCACCTGCAGCGATTAGCGTGCCGGTGAACTTCGGGCGCAGATGTCGCGCGGCGACCGGGTCGTGAACTTCGCCTATGGTTTCCGTGCCCTTGATGCGTGGCTCGACCACGTGGAGATACCCTATGCCAAGCTTGTCCAACTGCTGCGTCACGTAGCCGAAGGTGGTTTCCGGATCGCTGTCGTGCATTGAGCCGTAGGTGCCGCTCGGTGCAATGCGTACGCCAACCCGATCTGCTCCCCACACGGAAATTAGTGCGCCCGTCACTTCGAGGAGGAACCGGGCGCGATTTTCGATCGGTCCGCCATACTCGTCGGTGCGGGTGTTCGTCCCGTCCTGGAGAAACTGATCCGGCAGGTAGCCGTTTGCGCCGTGCAGTTCCACACCGTCGAAGCCCGCGCGCAGTGCCCGCTCGGCACCCCTGCGGAAGTCCTCGATAATGGCCGGAATTTCGTGCAATTCAAGCGCGCGGGGCATCGTGAATTCGACTTCGCCGTTCAAAGAATACGCATAGCCTTCGGCTTTTAGCTCAGACGGGGCCACGGGCGCCGCACCACCTGGCTGAAGATCGGGGTGAGACTGACGGCCGACATGCCACAACTGGAGGAAGATGCGAGCGCCTTTGGCGTGCACGGCATCGGTGATGCGACGCCATCCTGCAATCTGATCGTCGGAGTAGATTCCCGGAGCCATTGCATAGCCATAGCCCTGTACCGAAACAGGGGTTGCTTCCGTGACGATAAGGCCACCTTCGGTCGCGCGCTGCGTGTAGTACTCGACCATCAGGTCACCCGGCATGTCGCCGGGCTCCGAACGCATCCGAGTCAATGGCGCCATCGCGACGCGGTGGGAAAGGGTGTAAGGGCCGACTTTGACGGCTGAAAACAGCTTGCTCATGGAGTTACTCCTTGCGGGTCTGTTAGTACCGGCTTGCGGTACGAGCGCGCTAACACGTTCGATGGCTCTCTCTTACATCTGCAGGGAGGGCCACAACGGCGACTTGCGGTCGGACGAGCGCATGGAAGCGGCTCGCCAAAGACAGAAACATCGTCGTTGAATTGAACCGGGCAGGGTAGGCAGCGCGACTGCATAACAGTCATTCCCTTGGTGCATATCGGGCGCATATCATCTCGGTCGGTGAAGAGCGTAAGGCCCAAGGGAAGTCGCTGAGGATATGAGCGCGTTACCGTGTGCCTGTGCGCAACGGGTGTTATACCAACGCTACGGAAAGCAGCGCGGCGCGGTGGTGTATCTTCCGGCAAGCAGATTTCGTCGTGCGTGTTTGACGGGGCGACGCACGAGCCCCAGATATCCGTTTCTGGAGGGACGATCGTGGACCGACTGACAGCGATGGAAACGTTTGTGTGCGTGGTGGAGGCCGGTTCATTTTCGGCGGCAGCCCGGCTGCTGAACGTTGGGCAGCCGGCCGTTTCCAAGTCTATCGCACAACTCGAAGAACGGCTCGCGGTTAGACTGCTGCTCCGCTCGACGCGCGGGCTGACACCGACGGAGGCGGGCCATGCATTCTACGAACGCGCAAAACGGGCGATTGAAGAGGCCGACGAGGCGGAGTTTGCGGCAAGAGGATCGGCTGGTGCCCTCTCGGGTCGTCTCAGGATTTCAGCAGCGGTGACCTTCGCGCGGATTCACATTCTTCCGCAGCTCCAGACATTTCTTGATCGACACTCTGAACTCAACATCGACATTGTGCTCGACGATGAAAACATTGATCTGCTGGAACGCGGCATCGACGTTGCACTCAGGATGGGGGTGCTTGGCGACTCGAGCATGACCGCTCGCAAAGTTGCTCACGGCCGGCGGTGCGTCGTGGGCACGCCAGCCTGGTTCGCAAAAATCGGCGAGCCGAGGGTACCGGCGGATCTGTTATTGCATCAGGCGATCGTGTATGAGCAGGGCGGCGGCGGAAGCGTATGGTCGTTCAAGCAAGGCAATTCGGAGACGGCGATTGTTGTCGCCGGGCGCATCCGCGTGAACGCCGCGGAAGGCGTGCGCGCGGCCGTGCTCGCCGACATGGGGGTCGCCATCGCTTCGGAATGGATGTTCACGCCGGAGCTCGCAAGTGGCGCAGTAAAACGCGTGCTGGCCGACTGGGAATTGCCGGGTATCGACCTGTGGGCGGTGTTTCCCAGTGGGCGCATGGTCAGCGCAAAAGCACGCGCTTTCGTCGCCTGGATTGAGGAGATGTTTGGCCCTCAAATTGAAGCCTTGCCGATCGAGGCGCCGCCATCGACAAACAACGTTTGACCCGTGATGAAGGCAGCATCTTCGGACATCAGGAAAGTGATGGCTGCAGCAATCTCGTCTGGCTTGCCGAAGCGTTTCATCGGCACGGAGGCGAGATAGCGCTGCTCCCCTTCGCTTCCTGGCGCGTTATTGGCTCCGAACAGTTCGGTTTCCGTGGGACCGGGGGCCACGGAATTGACCGTGATGCCGGTGGTCGCCAGATCAAGCGCCCAGGAGCGTGAAAAGCTCACAAGGGCGCCGGCGTTCCCAGCGGCTCATCGTCGGGAACCATGCAGGACTCAATCAAGTCGCGGGAGCAACCTTCTTGCGGAGAACCGCCAACATGTCTTGCGGCTCAGGACGGTGCGTATAGTCCGGGTTGATTTCCGAGTAGAGGATCGTTCCGTCTTGCCCGACGACATAGCGCGCCGGCATGGGCAGAGTCCAGCTGCCGTCGCCGTTAAACGCGGGCAGGTCGTTCTTGAGGTTCTTGTACAGATCCACCAGATAGTCGGGCAACGCAAAGCGGATACCGAACGCGGCGGCCACATCGTTGTGCGTGTCGCTCAGGATCGGGAAGCTCAGCTTGTTGGTACGGACCGATTTGCGACTGTTCACGGCATTCTGCGGCGAGATTGCAACTAGGCTGGCACCTTCGGCCCTGAATGATGGCAGCGCTTCTTCAAGGGCCATCAGTTCAAGATTGCAATACGGGCACCATACGCCACGGTAGAAACTGATCACGAGCGGCCCCTGCTTCAGCAGGTCGACAGACGACACGGGTTTGCCATCCGGATCGTCGAGGGTAAATTCCGGCGCGGCGTCGCCCGCTTTCAGAGCGCGTGCAGCCTGACCCGACGCTACGAGTTCAGCTGTCGCGCGTTCCATGATTGGATGGATTTCCGGCGGTGCAAAGTACGGGGCTTTCCCGCCTTTGAAATCGGCCTTGAATGCGTCGAGCTTGGCTTGAAGTGACATAAAAATCCCTTTCGTGATGAGGTTTAACGCACATTGCGTGGTAGGGATAGTCAGCCAATGCAAACTGGCGGAGAAGACAGCAGGAATGCATAACTGTCATTCCCGCTGGGCATGGGGGACGACAAACTTGTCCAATTCCAGATCATTTCCCCTTCGCTCATACCGATGGCGTAGGCGACCGTGATCGAATCCTTGTGAACGTCCAGACGCAAGTACACTGTGCTAGCGTTGTCCGTGCTGGTCGATGCCATTCCACACGTCTGGGGCAAACGGGGCCGTCCCCTGCACAAGCCGCAAATCATTCAGGGCGACCGGCGCTACAGTTCCGAATCGCGTCGGCAGCGCTTGCACGAACGGGGCATTACGCCAGTGCTCGCAAAAATCGGCTCGCCGCGTGGCAGCGGACTCGGCAAAACGCGTTGGCCAGTCGAGCGTCCGATTGCGTGACCTCACTAGTTTCGACGCCTCAAGATTCGTTACGAACGCTATGCCATGTCAGTTGCGTTGCCAAGCGTGGCAAAGGGAAAGCTTCTGCCCGAAGCGTCGGAACTCACAGTAACCGCGATCCGGCCTGCACGTGGAAACGCATTTGCTCTGGGTTCGATTCGCGGTTGATGTTTTTGAGCATGAATTTGAGGTTATTGGATATCCACAGTTCTAGCGTATTTCCCTAAAGTGCAGGCTCCTAACCACCACTGAAGGAGCTTCACGATGAGCCGCATTGCTATCCCCGCTATTGCTAGTGCCACCGGCGCGACTGCCGAAGTTTACGCGCAGGTCAGGAAGGTCGCAGGAGGCGGCGTGCCGAACCTGTTTGCTGCGCTGGGCCACCTGGCACCGGCCGCGCTGGTCGGTGCATTGAACGCTGAAGGTGCGCTGGCGGCTAGCAGCCTGAGTCAACAGGATCTGGAAACGATCAAGCTGCTGGTCAGCGAGCAGACGGGTTGTGACTATTGCGTCGCTGCGCATGTGATGTTGGGGAAGATGTCGGGCTTGTCGAAGGATGCGTTGCGAGCGATCCGTGCCGGTCAGCCAACTGGCGAGGCAAAACGCGATGCATTGGTTCACTTCGTGCTGAATCTGCAAAAGACCAGCGGCACGATAAGTCAGCAGGAGTTTGCGGCGATTCGCGCAGCGGGTTACACGGACACCCAGTTGGCTGAAATTTCACTGGCCATCGCGATGACGATCTTCACCAATACGTTCAACCGTATCAACGACACCGACATCGACATGCCGGCCGCCGACTAAACCGGAGGTTCAGTGCGCGCAGCGGTGGCGCTGTTTTGAGCCCGCCACTCTGCATGTTCGGATCAGTGACGGGTTTGGCGGTCGCTGGACATTCTGGCTGGACGTAAGGGGCGAAACCGGGAAACTGTTTCAAATCGCTATTTTTTCAATCGAATTCGATCGCGACGGTCGGCTTCGGTACGGTACCGAGGGTGAATGGCACGAGAGAATCCGCCGTGATCCAACGGAGCCTTGGAAAGCTCGCGATAGATTGATTTCCAATGTGGTCGCGGCGATCCAGGATCACCTCGCTTTGATCTGAAGCGAGTAATACACGTTACGAGTTCAAACCCGGTGTTCTACCCCGCGTTACGTGAGTGCTATTGGTCGACACGGTGAATGCGCTGACGCGTCATGCGAACGCATTGAGACGGTTTCTCACGCAGAAGGTCGACAGCCGACGCGACCTTCACCCTTATGTAAAAAGCGGCACGGATGGAGCGCAACACAATATGAATCTTGGATCTTATGCGGTCCCAGTGGGACCCGTTCTTTTCTTCGTGAGTATCGCGGTAGCAATTTTCTCAGGCTGGCTTGTCGATCGCAAAAGCAGGGATATTGAGCCAGCGATACTCAAGAGTGTATTGATCGGCTTGCTGGTTGCGCGCGCAACATTCGTCATGCAATACCTGCCGGCTTACGGCGGCGATTTTCTGAAGATGCTCGATATCCGGGATACGGGCTTCAGTCCGGTACCAGGCGTGATTGCGGGTATCGCGGTCATCATCTGGTCAATGGCGCGTCGGCGGAATATTCGCCGACCCTTGCTTGCCGGTGCTGTGGCCGGGTTCGTCACATGGTTCCTCGCTAGCGAAGCGTCCAGCTACTGGCAGCCTTCAGCTATGGTGCCGAACATTTCACTTACCAACGCGAGCGGCACCCTGCAGCCTATCAAGTTTCATGATGGTAAGCCGCTTGTTGTCAACCTTTGGGCGACGTGGTGCGCGCCATGTCAGGACGAGATGCTGGCTCTGGCAGATATCCAAAAAACCAACTCGAAAATTGATTTGGTTTTTGTCAATCAAGGAGAGACGAGCGGTACGATCGACGCGTTCCTGCGCCGACTCAATTTGCATATCGTCAATGCGCTTCTCGACCCGGGTCTCGACGTGGCTAGGGCAACAGGCGTGAGTGCCTATCCGACCACTCTTTTCTACGATGCGTCAGGGCGTTTGCTCGACAAACATGTGGGCAGGTTTTCACGAGCAACATTTTCCGCTGCACTCGACCGTCTGTATCCGTCGGCCGGCGCGCATCCCACCCAATGACGCCAGGCGATCCCACGTGATGTTACGACCTCGATGTTCTCTACTCGCGCAGGTTATCCGCGAAAAAGTCGAACGATATATTCGCTCTCGACATAGATGGGTTCAACAATCAATTATTGGCTTGGCCGCGCTCCAAACGGCAACGGCAATGGCAATGTGCGTAACGAACACGCCAGCAGACGGACTCCCGTTGGAGACGGCCCCGCCAAGTACTGCTTTATTTGCATTGCCCAATCAGGTTGACTGGACACGCAGTGAGTTTCTGCGCAAAGGTGCGCCGCGCGCAGAATCGCTGCCGGAAGCGCAGCAGGCCAATGCGCCGTATTGCTCATTTGGCGGGGAAGGCCTTGCTGCAGCACCTTTCCAGATACCCATTGAGGACGCATATATCAGCTCGCCGTTTGGAATGCGATTCAATCCAGCAAAGGGAAAGCTGCGCAAGCATACTGGAGTGGATCTTGCTGCGCCGACAGGCACTCCGGTGAAGGCCGCCGGATCCGGCGCCGTTGAACTTATCGGGTTCGAGAAACGCGGCTATGGGCGTTATGTCGTCCTTCAACACGCAGATGGATATTCGACCTGGTACGCTCACCTGTCGGCAGCTGCTGCGCATCTGCATGAGGGAATGCAGATCCGCGCAGGGCAGTTGATTGGGAAAGTAGGTCGAACGGGCGATGCTACCGGACCGCATCTTCACTTCGAAGTTCGCTACAGCAGCGAGCCGGTTGATCCACTTCCTTTGATACACAGCCATATTTCATCAATGTTTGCCGCCGCCGACCCCGCTGAATTTCACAGACATGCCTACGGCACAGTGCCAGAACTCAAGACGTTTTTTTCATCGGGCCAGACGCGGGCATCCATGATGCTTAAGCTTGAATCGAGCGGGGACGAATCGTGTTAGGGAAATGCTCTTTGCCACATATTTGTTTTGCATGATAGGTGCGATCATGCCGGACGCATACTGCGTCGAATGTGGAGGAAGCCAGAGGTTTGCAGGCTGTGCCGCGCTCGCTGGCTGTGCCCGGGATTGCTTGCCGAGTGACTGCTGCGACCTATCGCATCACGCGGCTACTGCTCTGGCATCATCGTGCGGACCGAGCGAATTTTCCGAGCAATGTATGCAGGCGGCCGGCGCCTTCCAGTGAGTTCAGGTCGTCACATCCGCCAACGTGATATTCACCGATCTAGATCTGCGGGACAGTGTGACGTCCGCTACGTTGAGATAATGTGGTCGCCGCGTTGCAATCGTCTTCGATACTGATTTCGTTGAATCCGACTACCTTTTTCTACAAGAGTGACTTCGCTGCGATTCAGTGGGGACACGTAGGTTTGATATAGATTGTGATGGGGAGTCTTTTGACGGGCTGGGGACGGAAAGACATGGTGCCCCGTACCGGTAAATGACCGCAACTCGATTAGGACGGCGATGGTCTGCGTCGGCAATGGCACGAGGTGATCGTGACGCATTGTCATCCGCTCGGCGGCAATATGCCATTCAGCTGTCTTGAGGTTCACCTCGTCCCACCGTGCTGCGGTAACGACGCCGGGGCGAAGGCCAGTCAGCATGGTGAGCTTGAGGGCCGCGCGGGTAATGGGCGACTTGTAGGCATCGATAGCCAGAGCTACCGGGCCGATATCCGCAGGTCTGGTGATTGGTGGTATATGACCTTTCTTGTGGCGTGGCACGACGCCGCGAAATGTCAAGGCGGCACCGTCTTCGCGCAGTCCGTTTTGAACAGAGTACGTCACGATGCCACCGACATGCTGCCGTGCCTTGGTCGCGAGGTTGGGTGCGTGAGAGGCGATCGCTTCGAGTACGGGTTTGACCTCTGGCGTGGCAAGCGTCGACATGGGCTTGTTGCGAAGCGCGGGGGTCAGGTATTCGTGAACAACAAACTCTGCCTTCCGGTAGGTTTCGTCTGCCCATTCCCTGCGTTTGAAGTCGAGCCAGCGTTGGACCACGAGATGGGAGGCGCCTTCGGCGACGCGTTTGCGGGCGGTCGACTCGGCCCGGCGAAGTTCGACTGGATCGTTCCGTCGTGTACAAGATCGCGTGCGGCAACGGCCGTCGTCGTGCCTCAACGAGCGTGATGTCGGGGTAGGGGCCGAGGCTGAGCAAGTTCTCCTTGCCGGTACCCAGTCGTCGGTAGCGGAGCAGCCTGTCCAGATGCGCAAGGCCAGCCTATCCCCATCCGTGAGCAGGTAGGGGCGCTCGCGCGGTTTGGCGACGCGAAATACTACTTCGGAATTCGGTCCGACGCGTTTGGGCATGGCCTAAAATCTCGATCCCGTCTATACGAAAAAATTGTCGACGCCAGCGGAACCGCCAGGAAACTGTAGACAACAAAAGACCCTTAGGACGTTGATCTTACGAGGTTTCTCGAACTACTTCGGCTTACGCCGGAACAACTGTTGGTGCCGGGAGAGGACTCGAATGGCTAGCGTACATATATGAATTGAAATAAAAAAATATTACTTACCATGCGAAATATACACACTCGTATACGCAAGAAATCTGGATGTTAATGTCCGTTATGGATTAAACGGAAGTGACCCGAACTCTTCCCAAGTCGCTCCGGAAAGCTGGCCTTTCATGCTTTCTATTCAAGAAATGAGGTCATTCTCCCTTGCAATTCGTTGTGGCCCGGCAAGCCAGGCTTCGACGTCGGTACCGCTGATGGGACCGCGATCTTTCGCCTACCGACCGGACCGCTGCGGGCCGTCGAGAAGACGGACTTGATGGGCGCTCGGCTCGACGTTGTCCCCGCTATTTGCAGAGACGAAATCGGGCAGCGCTAAGCTAAATTGCTACTCGTCGCAAAGCGATCTCTTTTTTGCCTCAACTCGTCGGTCCAAGTTCCTTCATCTAGTGCTCAGATTTCGGCGGGGGGCGACGTGCATAAGTTGCCTACACAGTCGCTGTCGAAGCGGGTTGCAGTCCATGGTACCGACGGTCAAAGTAGAAGAGCGCGGCAGCTGCCTCGCCGTTGTTGAGCTTTACCGCTTCCTGATCGGTTTTACCGATGCCAATAAAGATTGGCATACCGGCACGCGGTTCGTGCAGAGGACCGGTCGCCGAACGCTCGGGCTGAATCTCGTGCACGGCGTAGCATCGTCGCTGACCTCGCGAAAGATTCTGCTTGCCGAAGTGTCATTCGACTTCCCGCACCCGGCCCACGCTGGCGACCGTCTTCCATCTGTTTCCAGCGCCTATCCGTTTCGGCGCAGCGGGAACCGGCATCGCCTTTGACTCTGCTACTGGTATACGCCTCGACGAGTTTGCCGTCGGAGTCGCGCTGCGGCCAAATAGGCGGCGTGGCCCAAATAGCTCTTGTAGATATGGATACCTTATCGATTGAACCGAACAAAAATTCCCAACGGAAATGGTGAGTTGGGCCAATGACGTGACGTCTACGAAGGCCTTATGCCGTTTCGATACGACCGACGTTAACGAGACGCTTAATGTTGTGCACGAGCCGTATTTGGGAGAGCCCGCACGTACAGTTCTTCGGAACCGCATTTCCCGAAGGGAATGCGGCTGCTCACTCACGTCAATGCGCTCCGCGTTGGCGATCCGCACATGCAGCGTGTGATCCCAAAAATGAAATTCAGATTTCATTTTTGAATCTATTGTCGCGCCGTCCGGAAATAATTGTTCCATCAAATCAATGTTCTAGACGTCAGGTGCATTGTTGGCCCGCTCCTTGCAAACACTGTTAAGAGAGCGGCGTTTTGCTGCAGTCAACTTTTTCAATCGGGAAATGTAGCGATGACTAACGACGGACAAAACGGACCGGAGCCGAGATACATCGAGTCCCCGGAAGACCGGGGCAGAATCGAAGCCAACCTGGCGACAGACAAATGTCCTGAAAGCGTGGCGAACCGTGTCCGGACCAACTGGGCCTGGGCAAACGGCAGATTGGGCTACGACTGGATGGATTCGCACTACCTCTTCACAGGCGTCGCCTGAATCTGCAGTTGGCAGTAGCGCGCCTCCCGTTCGCGCCCGCGGGTCTCGCTCGTCTACACCAGCCGTGATGAACCTGATGACGCCGCTGGCGCATCGCGCCATTCGCAGCCATATCGCGCAAGATGCGCACGCTATGGCTGCGCTCCTGGACTGTTTCGCTTCTACAGACAATGAATCATCATCCGATCAAATCCCTGCTGATAGCTAACCGCTCGGAAATCTCCATCCGCGTCATGCGTGCCGCCGCGGAGATGAACATCCGCACGATCGCCATCTATTCGAAGGAAGATCGACTGGCTCTCCATCGCTTCAAAGCGGATGAAAGCTATCTGGTTGGTGAAGGAAAAAAGCCGCTCGCCGCCTATCTCGACATCGACGACATCCTGCGTATCGCGAGGCAGGCGAAGGTCGACGCGATCCACCCCGGTTATGGCTTTCTCTCCGAGAATCCCGACTTCGCACAGGCGGTGATCGATGCCGGAATCCGCTGGATCGGTCCGTCGCCTGCAGTGATGCGCATGCTTGGCAACAAGGTGGCGGCCCGCAACGCGGCTGTCGCGTCCGGCGTGCCGGTGATGCCGGCAACCCCGCCTTTGCCCCACGATCTGCAGGAATGCATGCGGCTCGCAGCCGGAATCGGCTACCCGCTGATGCTCAAGGCGAGTTGGGGCGGCGGCGGAAGAGGGATGCGGGTTCTGGAGAGCGAGGATGATCTCGAATCCGCGCTCGTCGCAGCCCGGCGCGAAGCGCTGGCGGCGTTCGGCAACGACGAAGTGTATGTGGAGAAGCTGGTGCGCAATGCGCGCCACGTCGAGGTGCAGGTCCTCGGCGATATGCACGGCACGCTCGTGCATCTTCATGAGCGCGATTGCACGGTGCAGCGGCGCAACCAGAAAGTGGTGGAGCGCGCCCCCGCACCCTACCTCGATGACGCCGGCCGCGCGTTGCTCTGCGATTCGGCGCTGCGGTTGATGCGCGCGGTGGGTTACACCCATGCCGGAACGGTCGAGTTCCTGATGGATGCCGACTCCGGCCAGTTCTACTTTATCGAGGTGAACCCGCGCATCCAGGTCGAGCACACGGTCACCGAGATGATCACCGGGGTCGACATCGTCAAGGCGCAGATCCGTATCACGGAAGGTGGCAGGATCGGCATGATCGAAGACACGCTCGACGAGAGCGGTGTCGTCAGCGTGCGAGCGGCGGGCGTACCGGTGCAACCGGACATTCCGCTCAACGGCCACGCGCTGCAATGCCGGATCACGACAGAAGATCCCGAGAACGGCTTCTTGCCGGACTATGGCAGGCTCACCGCTTACCGCAGCGCGGCGGGATTTGGTGTGCGCCTCGACGCCGGCACCGCCTATGGCGGCGCGGTGATCACGCCGTATTACGACTCGCTGCTAGTCAAGGTAACCACGTGGGCGCCGACCGCTGCCGAGTCGATCCGACGGATGGACCGGGCGCTACGCGAGTTCCGGATTCGCGGTGTCGCGTCGAACCTGCAATTCCTCGAAAACGTCGTCAATCATCCCGCCTTCGGGCGAGGCGATGTCACGACGCGCTTCATCGACCTGACGCCGGAACTGCTTGCATTCGCGAAGCGGCGCGACCGCGCGACCAAGCTGTTGCGCTATCTTGGCGAGGTCAGCGTCAACGGGCATACGGAGATGAGTGGCCGTTCCCTGCCTTCGTTGCCGATGTCGAGGCCGCTACTGCCGGCCCTCGACACCACGCTTGCTCTGCCACCGGGTACGCGCGACCGTTTGCGCGAACTCGGACCGGAGAAATTCGCGCGCTGGATGCTGGACCAGAAACAGGTTCTGCTGACCGATACGACAATGCGTGACGCGCACCAGTCGTTATTCGCGACGCGCATGCGCACGGCCGATATGCTACCGATCGCGCCGTTCTACGCTCGTGAACTCCCGCAGCTCTTTTCGATGGAATGTTGGGGAGGCGCGACCTTCGATGTGGCCCTGCGCTTCCTCAAGGAGGATCCGTGGCAACGCCTCGCGCAGTTACGCGAGCGCGTGCCCAACATCCTGTTCCAGATGTTGCTGCGCGGGTCGAATGCTGTCGGATATACGAACTATGCGGATAACGTCGTACGGTTCTTCGTCAGCCAGGCCGCGAATGCCGGAGTCGACCTCTTCCGGGTCTTCGATTCGCTGAACTGGGTGAGCAATATGCGCGTGTCGATCGACGCAGTGCGCGAAAGCGGGGCACTGTGCGAAGGGGCAATCTGCTACACCGGCGATCTTTTCGACGGCTCGCGTTCGAAGTACAACCTGAACTATTACGTGGGAATTGCGCGCGAACTGCAAAACGCCGGCGTGCACATCCTGGGCATCAAGGACATGGCGGGTATCTGCCGCCCGCAGGCCGCCGCGGCGCTCGTGAAAGCGCTCAAGGAGGAAACCGGCTTACCCGTGCATTTCCATACGCACGACACCAGCGGCATCTCGGCGGCTTCGGCGCTGGCCGCGATCAACGCCGGCTGCGATGCAGTGGACGGTGCGCTCGACGCGATGAGCGGCCTGACGTCGCAACCGAACCTGTCGAGCATCGCCGCGGCGCTCGCGGGCAGCGAGCGCGATCCGGGGTTGAGCCTCGAGCGGTTGCACGAAGCGTCGATGTACTGGGAGGGCGTGCGCCGTTATTACGCGCCGTTCGAATCGGAGATCCGTGCTGGCACCGCCGATGTCTATCGTCATGAAATGCCGGGCGGCCAGTACACGAATCTGCGTGAGCAGGCGCGCTCGCTGGGTATCGAACATCGCTGGACCGAGGTGTCGCGCGCGTACGCCGATGTCAACCGGATGTTCGGCGACATCGTCAAGGTGACGCCGACCTCCAAGGTGGTCGGTGACATGGCGCTAATGATGGTGGCCAACGACCTCAGTGCCGCCGACGTGTGCGATCCCGCCAAGGAGGTCGCGTTTCCCGAGTCCGTTGTCTCACTGTTCAAGGGGGAGCTTGGCTTCCCGCCCGACGGTTTTCCGGTGGATCTGTCACGCAAGGTCCTGAGGGCCGAGCCGCCTGCGCCTTACCGCCCTGGCGATGCGCTTGCAGCGGTCGATCTGGAAGCGGTACGTACACAGGGCAAGGTTGACTGCGAACACGAACTGGACGACCAGCAGTTGGCTTCGTACCTCATGTACCCGAAGCAGACAGGTGATTACTTCGCGCACCTGCGCGCCTATAGCGACACTTCCGTGCTGCCGACGCCGGCTTTCCTCTATGGATTGCAGCCGCAGGAAGAAGTCGCGATCGACATTGCGCCAGGAAAAACGCTGCTCGTCGCGTTGCAAGGGAAGCACGCCGACACCGAGTCCGGCATGATCAAGGTTCAGTTCGAGTTGAACGGACAGTCGCGCACGGCCTTGATCGAGCAGCGCGTTGCCGCGCATGCGGGACCGGCGCGTCATAGCCGCCCGGTAGCCGATCCCTCGAATCCGCTGCATGTCGCAGCGCCCATGCCGGGTTCGATCGTGACCGTTGCGGTACAGCCGGGGCAGCGGGTCGCAGTCGGTACGACGCTGGTCGCATTGGAAGCGATGAAAATGGAAACCCACATTGCGGCGGAGCGCGACTGTGAGATTGCCGCCGTGCATGTCCAGGCAGGTGACCGTGTGGCCGCGAAGGATCTGCTGATCGAGTTGAAGGGCGAGGGCTGATCGACGAGGTGTGAGAAGTGCGCACCGCAATCATTCGGTGCCAGCTGGAAAAACCGCGTGTTTGCAGTCCCGTCGTTCACGTGAGTTTGATTGCGTGAGCGGCAACCAGAAAACCTTTATGCCGCCAAAAGCCCGTGATAGAGATTCCCCTGACAGAAGCCGACTGGGCGCGCGTCAAACATCTGTTCCCCACATCGGAGTCCGCGGCATCGCGAGGTCCCGGCCGCCCCCGTCGCAACGTCCGTGACATACTCGATGCCATTCTGTGGATCGAGCAGTCGGGCGAGAAGTGGCATCGGCTGCCATCGACATTCCCCCCGACACAGACGTGCTACGTGAAATATTGTGCATGGCGGCGGGCGGGAATCGTTCAACTCGCCGTGGACATCCTGAAGATTTCGCCGCCCGCTGCAACGGCCAGGGAAGCTTGACCAAACGCCCGGGGGATGATGGAGAGACCTGTAGCACTGCTGACACCTGCTACGACCGGAGGCGCTGTGACGTAGGCGACGCCTGGTTGGACTGAAGAGAGTGGGTCTGGAAACCGGTACGCTGCGCGTTTGCGAGCGGTGGACTCGGCCCGGCGATGCTCGACTGGATCGATACCTTCGCGTACAAGATTGCGCGCGGCAGTGGCCGACCGTCGCGCATAAGCGAGTGTGACATCGGGGTAGGGCCGAGGCTGAGGAAGTTCTCCTTGCCTATTACCCGGTCGTCGATAGCGGAACAGCCAGGTCTTGGTGCCGTTCGGCCGGACCCTCACGGCGAGTCCGCTTCCGTCCCCGAGAAGGTAGGAACGGGTGCGTGTTTTGGCGGCACGGAACTCCAACTCTGACTTCGGTTCGACGCGTCTGGGCATGGGTTTGCCCTCGAATCTGGCATACGCAAAAATCGTCGACGTCAGCAGAACGCAAGGGATCTGTAGGCAACAAAAAACCCCGTAAGACGTTGATCTTACGGGGTTTCTCGAACTTCTTCGGCTTATGTTGGAACTATGCCGGAACAACTGATGGTGCCCAGGAGAGGACTCGAACCTCCACGGTGTTGCCACCGCTAGGACCTGAACCTAGTGCGTCTACCAATTCCGCCACCTGGGCACGTCTTCAAGCTAGACCGCTATTTTAGCGTGGCGATGCAGTGTGTCAATCCCCACATGCAAACAAACCACCGCTTCTTCAAACCACCGGACCGCCGCACGGCGAAGCAAAAAACCTCGCGGCAAAGCGGCCGTCCTGCTAACCCGGAACCAGATCAATTCGACAATCCGGATCACATGGCTTCACACAAAAAGTAAAGCCGCCTATATGAAATGCCAGGCGGCTTTACTTTTGAATCTGGTGCCCAAGAGAGGACTCGAACCTCCACAGTGTTGCCACCGCTAGGACCTGAACCTAGTGCGTCTACCAATTTCGCCACCTGGGCAGGTGATGAACAGCAAAGAACGCCATTATAGCGACAGATTCAGGCCTGTCAAGGGTTTCTCAAAACTTGCTTAAACAACGCTGCAGCCAGCCTGCGCGCGCCTCACAGCGACTATTGACGGGCCGCTTGGCGCGCAAGACGGGTGTTAGAATGCCTCGCAGTAGTTCGTTGGCACGGTGCACACGCCCGTCGGACTCAGCCTTGAACGAGCGGGACCCGAACAGTCAATCGCAAGTGCAACTTAAGCGCATCTGAAACGCTTCTTAAGCCGAGCCACATCGCCGACCGACGTCCATGCAACGAGAAAAAATCATCGACAAGCCCTTGAGCAAATTTCCGTACCCGATTCCAAGCCGCGAAGAAATCCTGGGCGTCCTGCGCACGAGTGAAGCGCCGCTTGCCGCGAACGACATCGCCGAAGCCCTGTCGATCAAACGCCAGGAGCGCGAGGGATTTTTCAAGCGCCTGGGCGCCATGGAGCGTGACGGCCAGATCCGGCTCGATCAGCGCAATCTCTATCAGCTGACCCATCCGTCGAACTTCGTCGGGGGCCGCGTGCAAGGCCATCGCGACGGCTACGGCTTTCTCGTGCGCGACGACGGTCAGGACGATCTGTTCCTGCCCACCGGCGAAATGCAAAAGGTCATGCACAACGACCGCGTGCTTGCGCGCATCGTCGGCTATGACCGCCGCGGGCGTCCGGAAGGGCATATCGTCGAGGTCACAGATCGCGCCAACAAGCGCGTGATCGGCCGCCTGCTCAATGAGAACGGCGCACTGATCGTCGCGCCCGAAGACAAGCGTATCGGTCACGACATTCTGATCACGCAGAACACCAAGAAGGCCAAGGTTGGCCAGGTGGTGGTGGTCGAGCTCACCGATTTCCCGAGCCGTCATTCGCAACCGCTTGGCCGCGTCGTGGAAGTGCTCGGCGATATCGACGATCCGGGCATGGAAATCGAAATCGCGGTGCGCAAATACGGCGTGCCGCACGAATTCGGTCAGGCCGCGCTCGACGAAGCCTCGAAACTCCCCGACGAAGTCCGCCCGGTCGACGCGCGTCATCGCATCGACCTGCGCGACGTGCCGCTCGTCACGATCGACGGCGAAGACGCTCGCGATTTCGACGACGCGGTGTACTGCGAGCCGGTTCAGGTTGGCCGCGGCGAAGGCTTCCGCCTGATCGTCGCGATCGCCGACGTGTCGCACTACGTGCATCCGAAGAGCGCGCTCGACGCCGACGCGATCGAACGCAGCACCTCGGTGTACTTTCCGCGCCGAGTGATTCCGATGCTGCCGGAGAAGCTGTCGAACGGGTTGTGCTCGCTGAATCCGAACGTCGATCGTTGTGTGCTGGTGTGCGACATGATCGTCACCACGCGCGGCGAAGTGAAGGCGTATCAGTTCTACCCTGGCGTGATGCACTCGGTCGCGCGGCTCACTTATACGGAAGTGGCTGCGGTGCTGAAAAACACCAAGGGGCCCGAGGCCGCGCGCCGCGCCGCCTTGCTGCCGCAACTGCAGAATCTGTATGGCGTGTACAAGTCGCTGTTCGCCGCGCGTCAGAAGCGCGGTGCGATCGACTTCGACACGACGGAGACGTACATCGTCTGCAATGCGCAAGGCAAGATCGAGCAGATCGTGCCGCGCACCCGCAACGACGCGCACAAGCTGATCGAGGAATGCATGCTGGCCGCGAACGTCTGCGCGGCCGACTTCCTCAAGCGCCACAAGCATCCGGGCCTGTACCGCGTGCATGCCGGCCCGACCGTCGAGAAGCTCGAAAATCTGCGCACCTTCCTGCGTGGCATGGGGCTTTCGCTCGGCGGCGGCGACAAGCCGCACGCGAGCGATTACGCCGCGTTGATGGCGCAGATCCGCGAACGACCGGACGCGCAGATGATGCAGACCATGCTGCTGCGTTCGATGCAGCAGGCTGTCTACAGCCCGGACAATATCGGCCACTTCGGTCTCGCGTATGAGGCCTACGCGCACTTCACGAGCCCGATTCGCCGCTACCCCGATCTGCTCACGCACCGCGCGATCTACGCGATTCTGCAAGGCCGCAAGTATCAGCCCGAAGCGCCGCACGGCGTCGAACTGAACACCGCGCTGTCGCCGCGTGCCCGTGCCATGCAGCAGTCCGACGAAGAAAAGCGTGGCCGCGCGCGGGCCAACAATGTGGCGATCTGGGAAGAACTCGGTCTGCATTGCTCGGCGAACGAACGCCGTGCGGACGAAGCATCGCGTGACGTCGAAGCGTGGCTGAAGTGCTATTTCATGCGCGACAAGCTCGGCGAAGAGTACGGCGGCATGGTGAGCGGCGTGACGTCGTTCGGCATTTTCGTGCAGCTCGATTCGCTGTTTATCGAAGGCCTCGTGCATGTCACCGAACTGGGCTCGGACTACTTCCAGTACGACGAGATCAAGAACGAGCTACGCGGCGAGCGCACCGGCATTCGTTATCGCCTGTCGGATCGCGTGCGGGTGCAGGTGAGCCGCGTCGATCTCGACGCCCGCAAGATCGACTTCCGTCTCGTGCGTGACACGCCGATCAAGTCGCCGGGCAGTCGTCCGGCACTCGCCGACAAAGCCTCTGGTGAAAACGGCGGCGCGCGCGTGCGTTCGTTGCCGCCGCTGGAAGGCGGAACCGGCGGCGCCGGTGGCATAGCGGGCGGACGTCGCAAGAAAGCGGCGCCGGCGCAAACCGCGGCGGTCAAGGAAGCACGCGCTGCGCGCGGCGCCGCGAAGAAGCACGGCGCAACGGACAAACCCGCGTCGAAGCCGCAGGCACGCAAGAAGCGCTGAAGCCGCATGAGTTGTTGAGCCGCGCGCATCGGGTACGTCCACACGTGCCGGTTGCGCGCGGTCTGCCTTCTGTCATACGCAAGTACTCCGGTACTGAAGTACTCGAACTCGTATTCATCACAGCAGCGCGCCTCGCTGGCGCGCTCAATCAAAGGTTGTTTCAGTCATGGCACGTCTCAAGGTTCTATACGGTTTCCACGCAGTCACCGCGCGTATGCGGCACGACGCGTCGACGGTCGAAGAGGTTTATTACGACGCGACGCGCAAAGACCGTCGCATGACCGAGTTCCTGCATGCGGCGAAAGACGCCGGCGTGCGTCTGATCGCGGCCGACGAGACGCGTCTGTGGGGCCTCGCGCATACCGAGCGTCACCAGGGTGTGGTCGCGCGAGCGAGCGACATGCCGCTCGCGCAGAACCTGGCCGAACTGCTCGACGGTATCAACGGTTCGCCGCTCATTCTCGTGCTGGACGGCGTGACCGATCCGCATAACCTTGGCGCCTGCCTGCGCGTGGCCGATGCGGCCGGCGCGCACGCCGTGATCGCGCCACGCGATCGCGCGGTGGGTCTGAACGCAACGGCCGCGAAGGTGGCGAGCGGCGCCGCCGATACCGTGCCGTACATCACGGTGACGAATCTGGCGCGTGCCCTGCGCGAACTGAAAGATGCGGGCGTCTGGGTGGTCGGCACGGCTGGCGAGGCGACCAAGAGCCTGTACGACACCGAACTCGACGGTCCGGTCGCGCTGGTGATGGGCGCTGAAGGCGAGGGTATGCGGCGCCTCACGCGCGACACGTGTGACGTGGTCATGCAGATTCCGATGGCGGGCACGGTGGAAAGCCTGAACGTCTCCGTGGCGAGCGGCGTGTGCCTGTTCGAAGCCGTGCGGCAGCGGGCGGTGAAGAAGTAAGCCGGAAGCGGGAGCGCCGCCCCCGCGTCGGCGCTCTTCCGGGCGGCTGTGCCCGATAAATCCGGCATTGCTACGCCACTCCGGTAAACTTGACGTTTTCCCTGCTCGCCTGCATTTCTCATGACCCAAGACGAACTCAAGCAACTGGTCGGCCAGGCCGCCGCCGACTATGTCAACGCCAACGTGCCCGAAGGCGCGATCATCGGCGTCGGCACCGGCTCCACCGCGAACTGTTTCATCGACGCGCTGGCCGTCAACAAGGGGCGCTATCGCGGCGCGGTGTCGAGTTCGCTCGCCACCACCGCGCGCCTGCAGTCGCACGGCATCAAGGTGCTCGATCTGAATGAAATCGATTCGCTGCCGGTGTACGTGGACGGCGCCGACGAGATCGACCACAGCGGCGCGATGATCAAGGGCGGCGGCGGCGCGCTGACGCGCGAGAAAATCGTCGCGTCGGTGTCGGACGTGTTTGTCTGTATCGCCGATGCAAGCAAGCTCGTCGACACGCTCGGCAATTTCCCGTTGCCGATCGAAGTCGTGCCGATGGCGCGCACCGCGATCGGCCGCCGCATCACGGCGCTCGGCGGCGTGCCGGTCGTGCGCGTCACGAAGGAAGGCGTGCCGTTCATCACCGACAACGGCAACGAGATCATCGACGTCAAGGGTCTGCGCATCAGCGATCCGCGCACTCTGGAAATGCATGTCAACGCATGGCCGGGCGTGGTGACGGTGGGCCTGTTCGCGGGCCGTGGTGCGAATCTGTGCCTGCTTGGCACGGATACCGGCGTCGAGACAATCCAATACAGCAAGAGCTGATCAGCACCAGACCGCCGCCGCGCGGTTGAATATTCCACACGAAATTTCAACCCGTGGCTGCGGTAATCCCCAGGCGCACTGCCGCCAATCTTTCGACGCTCACCCGGCCGAAACGCTCGGGCAGCATCGACGTCTGCAAAATCACATCCTTCGCTTTCGTCCACGCGCGCGTTCGGTCTTCAATGCCGCAAAGTGCTCGCGTTCGGCACGCGCTCGACATGCCGCGCTTCGCAGGAGGCGAATGAAGAGCCATCATTATTCTCGGACTGTCGCGCGTTGAATGTGGGCACGCGCACGCACGGCAAGGAATGCGCCACATACACTCGTTCCAATAGCCGTAGGGCGACTCCGATAGGTGGGAGAACATGAAAGTGGCGATCGTGCACGACTGGCTCGTCGCGCGAGGCGGAGCGGAGATAGTGCTCGAGCAGATCATGGAGTGCTATCCCGATGCCGATCTTTTCAGCCTCGTCGATTTTCTGGAGGATCGCAGGCCACTGGGCGGCAAGCCAGTCAAGACCTCGTTCATCCAGCGCTTGCCGTTTGCACGCCATCGTCACCACGCTTACCAGTACTTGATGCAGTCGGCCAGCCAGCAGTTCGATCTGTCGGCTTACGATCTCATCATCACCAGTTCCCATGCGGTCGCGCGAGGGGTGGTGGTTGGCCCCAATCAGATCCACGTGAGTTTCGTACATTCGTCGATGCGCGCCGCGTGGAACCGTCAGCATCAGTATCTGCGCGAAGCGAAGCTGACGCGTGGGCCGAAGT
The DNA here is from genome assembly GCA_963738755.1 of uncultured beta proteobacterium. GTDB lineage: Bacteria > Pseudomonadota > Gammaproteobacteria > Burkholderiales > Burkholderiaceae > Paraburkholderia. The sequence goes on along the minus strand of CAVTXZ010000024.1, from coordinate 295,406 downwards.
CGTGGGCCATGCGCGCCTGGCTGCACTATCTGCGGAGCCGGGATTCACATTCGGCGAACGGCGTCGACCGGTTGATTGCGAGTTCGCAGTTCGTCGCCCGGCAGGTGATGAAAACGTATCGGCGCGATGCCGCGGTCATTGTGCCTCCCGTCGACGTGCACAAGTTCGAACTCAACACGCGCAAGGAAGCGTTCTTTCTGACCGCCTCACGCATGTTGCCTTATGAGCGCATCGATCTGATCGTCGAAGCCTTTACCGCGACGGCTGAGCGTCAGCTGATCGTGATCGGCGCTGGTCCGGAGATGGCGACAATTCGCGCCAAGGCCGGCCCGAATGTGACGATTCTCGGCGATCAGCCGTTCCCGGTGCTTAAGGATCATTTGCAGCGGGCGCGAGCCCTGGTGCTTGCCTCTGAAGAGGATATCGGCATGGTCGCGCTCGAAGCGCAGGCATGCGGCACGCCGGTGATCGCCTTCGGCAAGGGCGGGGCGCTCGACACGGTGGTGCCGCTCGGCGACGCGCAGCCGACCGGTGTGTTGTTCCCGTGCCAGACGGTCGTGTCGATGCTCGACGCCATCGATCGCTTTGAACGCCGACGCGAGCAGATTACGCCGCATGCGTGCCGCGCGAATGCCGAACGTTTTTCGCCAGCGCGATTCCGGCGCGCGTTCATGAGCGAAGTGACGCTCACGATCGCGACGGCCGGGGCGCGTGACCGGATCGCAGCAGTGCAGGGAATCGAACGCGAACAAGCTGTCGAACGGCTCGCCTGGCCCGGCGAGCCGGCGCAAAAAAGCAGTTGGGGCCGCTGACGGCGGTCTCTCAGCGGGCATGCCCGGCTGACAGCCGTCGATTCGTGAAGCGGTTTGATGGCGAACAGATCTGTCTTGTTATTCGCATATTGCGAAGTTCGCAAGACGCGAATAAAATGGTTTTTGTTGTATCGCAGGAGGCCGCCACTGGCGGTTGCTAGCCGTTCGGACTATGCCGTCCGGCCGGCTATCGGTGTCGATCTGCGCCCGTTAGCCTTGCAGGCACAACGTGCATGTTCATGCACGTGTACTTGCGAGGAAAAACGATGCGGGTCATTTCGAAGAAGGCATTGCTGGACTTTATAAGGCGGCATCCGGATGCGCGCAGTGCGCTGTTGACATGGTTTTCACTGGCGCAGGCTTGCATCGCGTATGGCTATAACGACCTGAAGCAGACGTTCGCCGGCGTGGACTACGTGCCGCCGCAATACACCGTGTTCGATGTAGGCGGCAACCGTTTTCGGATCGTGGCGGCGATTCACTACAACAGGCAGTCGCTATTCGTTCGTCATGTACTGACGCATGCGGAATACGACCTTTGGACGAGGAAGAATCTAAACTCATGAACGCCGATCGCCTTCCGGGAGGCTTTCCCGACATCGCTCAGGCCTGGGTCGCGCTGCAGTCGCAGCTTTCCCTCACTCCCATTCGCGACGAAACGGATTACCAGAAGATGGTCCGGCTCGCCAACGAGCTGGCCGACCATCTGAAAGGCAACGAAGAAGACCCGCTTGCCGATCTGTTCGCGATCGTCACCAATCTGATCGAAAGCTGGGAATCGAGCCACGTGACAATTCCGAAGGCGGAGCCGCGTGAAGTGCTGCGGCATCTGCTGGAAACACATGGGCTCAAGCAGAAAGACCTGATGGGTATCGCATCGCCTACGGTGGTGAGCGATATTCTGGCGGGCCGGCGCGCCATCAGCAAGAAAGTGGCAAAGGCGCTCGCCGTCCGTTTTCATACCGACGTCAGCGCGTTTTTGTAAACGGGGCGCAACCCCCGTCTTGCGTTGCGCGGGGCAGTGACCGATCTGCTGGCCACCGGGTCCAGCAGGCAGGCCTGCCCGTTTTCCTCATTCCGTTCACACTGTGCCGATTCAGGCTCGCGGATTCAAAACGCGTTTCGGCCGCCAAAGCCTTTGAAAATAGTGATGAGCACGATTTTCATATCGAACCAGAACGACCAGTTGTGGATGTAGAACAGATCGAATTTGACGCGTGCTTCCATCTTCTCGACCTTGGTGGTGGCGCCGCGATAGCCATTCACCTGGGCCCAGCCGGTGATGCCCGGCTTGATGCGGTAGCGATGCATATAGCCGTACACCTGGTCCTTGTAGAGATCGTCGTGCTCGATGGCATGCGGACGCGGGCCGACCACCGACATCTGGCCAAGCAACACATTCAGGAACTGTGGCAGTTCGTCGAGGCTGGTGCGGCGCATGAAGCCGCCGAGCTTCGTGACGCGCGTGTCATTGCGCGCAGCTTGAGTGAGTTGCCCGTGCGCTTCATGATGAACGGTCATCGAGCGGAATTTGTAGATCGCGAACGGCTGGCCGTCGACGCCTTTGCGGGTCTGGCGAAAGAACACCGGCCCCGGCGAGGACGTCTTGATGCCGATCGCCAGCACGGCGAAGACCGGTGCGAGCGCCAGCAACGCGGCCACCGCGAACAGCCGGTCGAAGATCAGCTTGGGCCACATCTGTGGTGGCGAGAGGGGCGTCGCGCTCAGATTGAGCGTCGGTAAACCGACGACATCGACCAGTGCGTGGTTGAAAAGCGAGAGGCTGCGTACGTCGGGAATAAAGCGCAGATTCACGAAGTCATGCCGGAAGGTGTGGGTGAAGCGATAGATCGTATGTTCTTCCGACAGCGGCAAGGCGAGCCACACTTCGTTCACATGTTCATCGCGCACCTTGGCGGCGAACGCGTTCAGATCGGTCAGCACCGGCAGGCGGTTCAGACGTTCGCCGAAAGCGCCTGCGCTTTCCACGCTGGTATTGAACACGCAGACAGGTTTGAAGCCGGCCTGTGGCGCGTGTTCAAGATGCGCGAGCAGCGTGCGCGCAAAACCGGGTGCGCCGACAATCGCTACCGTGCGCGCATTCATGCCGCGCCGGCGCAAGATCCGCAACACCACATGCACGACGCACTTGGTGGCAACGATCAGGACGCCGGAGATGAGCGTCCAGTATCCGAACCACAGGCGCGAGAGCCCATCCATGCGATGCAAGGTGAACGCCAGCACGAGGGAAGTGGCAACCACCACCAGCCATGCGGCGCCGACCCGCGCCAGCATCAATGGCAGTGCTTTGCCGCGCCACGTTTCATACACGCCGAAGCCGGTAAACAGCAACAGCACGAGCACACAATTAAAAGCAATCAGCAGACGTTCAGTGTCGGACAGCGCGAGCGGCGTCGAGAAGCGCATGCCGTGGGCGAGCAGTCCGCCCGCGACCACAAAGAGCGCGTCGAGGAATCGCACAGTATTCCTGAACATATTGATCTGTCCAATGATTGGACTCAGCACACATCTTATTCGACGGTTTCAGCCTGACGCAAACGCGGCAGAAGGCGGTCGAATTCACGCTTGACGAGGCCGTAGCACTCGCAGGCACGCGCTTCGAGGCCTTTACGGTCGAGCACCTTGATGTGGCCGCGGCTGTGATGAATCAGACCTTCGTCGTGCAGCTTGCCGGCCGCTTCAGTGATGCCTTCGCGGCGCACGCCCAGCATATCGGCGATCAGTTGCTGGGTGACGGTGAGATCGTTCGATGCAACGCGATCCACCTCGATCAGCAGCCAGCGGCAGAGTTGCTTGTTGAGCGCGTGGTGCCGATTGCACGCGGCGGTTTGCGCGACCTGCGTGAGAAGAGCGTGCATGTAGAGCAACATCAGGCGACGCAGGAAGTCCGAGCGCGCGAACTGCTGCTTGAGCGCCTGTGCGCTCATCCGGTAAGCGAAGCCCGCGCACTGCACCTGCACGCGGTTCGGCATGGTTTCGCCACCCGTGAGGACCGGCACGCCGGTCATGCCTTCGCGGCCAACCGCGGCGATTTCGACCGAGCTGCCGTCTTCCATCGTCGAGAGCATCGAGATGATTGCCGTGGTCGGGAAGTAGACGTGATGGATGCGTTGACCCGAATCGCACAGCAACTGTTCGGTGCGCAAATGGACCAGTTCGAGGTGAGGGGCAAGCGCTTGCCACTCGTGGGATGGCAATGCGCCGAGCAAATGATTGCCGTGCAGATCTGATTGAAGTGTCAACATGATCGGTCCTCGCGTGAAGTCGCGCTCTGCGTGACTTCTTGTTTTTGATCCGATGCCTGCATCCGTCAAAACAGCATGCTGCCTGGCGAGCAGCGAAGGATACGCAGGTACGGCCCCGTATTGGCCTTAGTGCGTCGCCATTGTTGTTGTAGGTATCGTTCCGGCGACGCGGTGTTGCGATCTCTCTTTAGCGAGGAGCGTGCCAACGACGGCGAAAGCGAGTGCTGGTGCGGCGCAGCGAAGCATCTCTTAGCGCCACGCGAAGGGAAACGTGACTTTTTGTTTCAAATCTGTACAACGACTTCGCGAAGCGTCGAGTCGGCGCTGGGTATTTTAATTTGCGGCAAGTCCTTGATCGGATTGGATTCCCTGGTGCTGGGAGGGGCTTCCCGGGTGGTGTTGCCGCAGCGGCATTGCCTCGGTAAGCGCGTTGTGAAGGGGCGTCCGGGATGTGCCGGAATTGATTCAGATGTGTTCTATACGCCGCGTTCGGTACCGCACCGAAGATCCTGTTGACGGCCCGGAAGTCGCAAAAAAACCGACACTGACGCTATGCAACAAACAGACGAATAGCTGCGACGCGAGGTTTTTCGCACCTTGCGAAGGAAAACCTAGATCAGGACGACACGCATGCGTCGAAGATGGCGGATAACGCATGGGTCGCGCGCACTTCGCCGGGTAATGCGAGGGGGATGCCACACTTGTTGCGTCAGCGTTAAACGCGAGGTTCGATGTGTGTACAACGAAAGTCGTCAGATGAATACTCGGCGCGGCAGTGTGTGTCACTGATATGAATGAAGCGAGCAAGGTGCTGGGCTTCGATGACATGTTGCCTGAGCCTGGACAGGCCCGCGCGTTCGTTCAGCAGACGAATACCGAGGCCGTTGAGGCCTTCATATCAGCGCACCAACGCGGCGAGCGGTGGCACTGTCTTTTCATAAGCGCTTTCGATCGCGTCGAAGCAGTCTTCGCACAGATCGCGGCGTCCGCCGGCGATGGCCCTTGCGAGCCGGAACTGCATCACCAGCGTCTTCGCCGCAATGCTTTGCGCCGCTGCGGGAATCGACGCAGGAATCTCGAAGCCCTGCGTGCAGAGCCATTGCAGATACTTTGAGAGGAACTCAAAGTTCGTGCCGAGTTGCCGCATCAGGTTGGACGAATATGGCTGCAAGAACGCCTCGCCGCGTTCGAGCAACGTCTCCAGATGCGCGGGAAACGCGGCACGCCATTGTGAAACCGGATTGACCAAGGGCCGCCGGTCAAGATGCGCGCACAGCAATTCCGCCGACGCATCGGCCAGCGCAGTGCCTTCGAGCGCGGGTCGTGCCTGCTTGGCGAACTCCACGTGAGGGAACAGCAAATCGGGCTGCTGTGCGAAGCGCGGCAGCTTGCGGAGCACGCCGTCGTAGTCCTCACCGTCGAGCAGGTGATAGCCGGTATCGTGGAAATAACCGAGCCGGTGCGCGGCCGGATCGATGAAATCGATGCCCACGGTGGTCTTCGGATGCTCGCGGCGATACGACGTGGCGCGCGTGCTCGGCAGGTAGTAGCCGTCTACTTCCACGAGCACCGTATGACCACGCGACGTTTGCGCGAGCACGCGTGCTTCGAGCGAGTCGTAGATCGCCAGTTCCTGCACCTGGGTGCCATAGAGCCGGTCGAGGTCTTCGAGTGGAAATCTGAAGAACGTGAACTGATCGCCTTCGAAGTCCTGCGTGACAGTGAAGCCGAACGCTGCGCGCGGCTCGAGCCCGAAGCCGTGCAGCAGTTCGATCCACAGGTCGACACAGCCGTTGGCCTCCTGCCACACGCGCTCGCCCTGATGCAGCGCGTGGGGGGCCTGCGGGCGCCGCGCCGTGTTGCCGTGAGCGGGACATTGTGGTTGCCCGCGTGCCGGTAAAGCGGCCGGCGTTCCCGTGGGGACCAATGAAAGCGTTGGGTTCATACGCGCCTGTATTTGCGATGCTTACGCGGTATTCGAAGGCTGTTCCGAGGCGCCAGACGATGCCGTGTTCCGACATCCGTATTTAAGAATCGGGAAAGCCCGGAGTCGGTGCGATGCCGCACGGAACCACGGGTTATGCGGACGTACCGTGTAGTCATGACAGTGGGCGGTGGCAGCGAACCAGCCGTTCGCGGGCAACCGATGGAGCCTGCTTCGCCGAACCTGAATACCGTCGAGGAACCTGATGAACTGGAAAACGCTGGAATTCGAGCAGCTTTCGGCGCGCGAGTTGTATCTGATCCTGCGCGCGCGTAGCGCGGTATTTGTGGTCGAGCAATCGCATGTCTGCCTCGACGCCGATGGCCGTGATGAGCGGTCGCTGCATGTTTTCGCGGTCGAGGACATGGCGCGGCCGATGCCCATTCTCGCGTACGCACGCCTGCAACCCGGCGACGCGGAAGATCCGGAAATCACCATCGACAAGGTGCTGACGAGCCCGCTGCGGCGTGGCGACGGCACCGCCGAGCAACTGATCGAACGCGTGCTGCAAGCCATTGCGGAGCGTTGGCCGGGACATGCCGCGCGCGTCAATGCGCCAATCGGCTTGCGCGACTTCTACGAGCAATTCGGTTTTCGCAAGACGGAGGGGCCGTACCTCGAACATGGTGTGCCGTTTATCGGTCTGACGCGCCAGGTGCGTGGCGGCCAGCCGCTCTTCAGCGCACGCCGGCGCGACCGTCAGGGTCTGGTGGGCGTCAATACGTTTGAGTTGTTGTGATGGCGCGCACGCTGATCACGCCTTCCACGGCGGGCATTACGCGAGCGTCATCGCCGGGCGCATCGCGCGCGGTGCCCCGCGAGGTGCTGTTGCCGATCGCGCCGCCGCGCAGGCGGCCCAAGGGCTTGCGTCATCCGACCCGTTTGCCGTTGCTCATGTTCGCCGTGACGCTCGCGCTCGCGCTCGTGCATCAGGGCGCGCTGCTTGAGTTTTTCTATCCGCTTTGCGCATTGGGCATTGCGTTGCTGTTTTACTGCCGCTCGCCCGCGCACTATCTTGGCTTCGTCTGCTGGCTGATGTTCCTGACGCCGGAAGTCAGGCATCTCGCGGACTTCGCCAACGGTTCGTCCGATCCGCAAAGCCCGGTGATGATCGCGCCGTTGCTCGCGGTGGCACTGACCGGCTTCACCGTGCTCAAGCACATCGCAGTCCTGGGGCAGCGCCGCGCGATGCCACTGATGCTGATCGTGATCGGGCTGCTGTTCGTCTACGTGGTTGGTCTGGCCCAGGCGGGTCCGGCAGCTGCAACGCTCACGCTGATCGACTGGCTGTATCCCGTGCTCGTGGCGTTCTATCTCCTCGTGACATGGCGCCACTATCCCGAGTACCACCGTGTATTGCTGAAGACGTTCGCGTATGGCGGGCTTCTGATGAGCGCTTACGGCCTGCTCGAATTCATGTATCCGATGCCGTGGGAAGCGTTCTGGCTGAGCGCCGCGAAGCTGGTGTCCGAGCGGCAGCCTGAGCCGTTCGGCATGCGCGTGAGCAGCGCGATGATAGCGTGGCCGGGCGCGCTGCTCTACATCACCGGCATTGTCATGTTGCTGTGGCGCGCGTTCAGGGCGAGCCGCCTGCGCTCCAACGACGTGCTCGCGCTGTGCGGCTTCGGTGTGGCGCTGGGGATCCTGTCGGTGATGGTGCTGATGAGCACGCTAAGCGCGCTATCGGGGATGCTTTTCTTCATCGGCGTGACGCTGCCCGTCATTTCGCTGCGTCATGCGCGTGCGCATGCACGCCACACAGCAGTGGCCGCGGCTTCGCTCCGATGACTCATAGTAAGTCACCCATGCTGCCCCCGTTTCCACAGGTCCGTCCGGCTGTTCCTGTCAGACAATTCGTCTCGCTACGTGCGTCTTCGCACTATGCAAATTCTTCAACGAAGGCACGCTTGTCACGCAAGCTTATGGCTCGTCAAAATATGCGGCGTTACAGAGACGAAACAATTCTTCAGAGGGATAACCCTGTCAGGACGTTTCCCAACTGGCGCAACCGTTTTGATGCTAGCAACGTATGTCTGAATAACTACGAAACGCATAAAAAGAACGACATATGAGGGCCGCTTGATCAACAGGCTACGCGGGGGCAAACACCGCTTCGGGGAGAGTTTCATGGAACAGGCAAACAAGGATCGATCGCTGGTCAGCAAAGTCATGGACGGGCTCGTTACGGGCATCGTCGAGGAAAAGTACGGCGCCATACTGCCACCGCAGGATGTGCTGTCGAAGGAGTTCGACGTCAGCCGCACCGTCATGCGCGAGGCGCTGTCGATGCTGCTCGCGCGCGACATGCTGGACGTGCGGCCGAAGATCGGCACGCGCATCCGGCCGATGAGCGATTGGCGCATGATCGACGAGGACGTCGTGAACTGGCGTTTTCGCGCGAAACCCGATCCGCTGTTCCTGCGTGACGTGATCGAGTTTCGCATCCTGATCGAACCGCGCGCGTCGGCCCAGGCGGCCGCGCGCGGCAGTGCGGCGGACGTCGCCGCGATTCGCGAGGCGTTCGAAGCGTTTCGCGTGATCCGTCCCGGCGAGGCCGCTTATCAGCCGGCCGACGAACTGTTCCACACGCGTATCGTGGTCGCGAGCGGCAATCAGTTCTTCAAGCAGATGGCGGCGATCATTCGCGGCGCACTGTCGACCGTCAATCCCATCGTCAACGCGAGGGAAGGGCTGTGGGAGTCCGCGGTGAATTCGCATCAGCGCGTGGTCGAGGCGATCGAGCGGCGTGACCCCAAGGAAGCGGAAATCGCTTCGCTGGCGATGATCGACTACACCGCGGGCGAAGTCGGCACGGATTTTCCGGAGCCGCCGGTACACCGTTAAGCGCGGCGGCCACGGCAAAACGTGGCTTCTTTCTTGCGGGACCTTGCATGACGAACGGCGCGGCGATATGTCTGCGCATGCGCGGATGGCTTGCGCGACAATAGCGCCTGTTCTGAACTGCACGGACTCGAAGTAACAATGACATTCGCAACGCAGGATAGCCCCACTGGGGAAGCGCTGATTCGCTGGGGTATCGTCGGGACGGGTCGCATTGCCCGTCGTTTTGCGCAAGGCCTGGCTCATGTGCCGCGGGCGCAATTGAGTGCGCTGTGGTCACGTCGAGTCGAACCGGCCACGGCTTTTGCCGAAGAATTCGGCGGTGAAGTGTGCGCGAGTTTCGACGCGTTGCTCGCGAACGGTATCGACGCGCTCTATATCGCCACGGTCCAGGACAGTCACGCCGACTACGCGATCGCCGCCATGCAGGCCGGCTTGCACGTACTGTGCGAAAAACCCGCCACTATCAACGCCGCGCAACTCCAACGCGTACTCGACGCCGCACGCGCCACACAACGGCTCTTCATGGAAGCGATGAAGCCGCCGTTCTATCCGCTCTACAGAAAGTTGCACGCGCATCTGGATGCCGACCCGATCGGCGAAGTGGGTCTGGTGCGCGCCGGGTGCTCGGTGCCGGGTGTGCCGGACGATCATCCGTCGTTGTCGTTCGAGCATGCGGGCGGCGCGTTGCTCGATATTGGCATCTACGAGATGTTCCTCGCGGTCGATTGGCTCGGCGCGCCACGTGATGTGCAGACACTCGGGCGGCTCGGTTCGACCGGTGTCGATACCTTTGCGAGCCTCAACAGCCAGCATGAGCGCGGTATCGCGCAACTCTTTTGCGGCCTCGATCTGCATGGCAAGGGCGATGCGTTGCTGATGGCCAAAGGCGGCCATGTCACGATTCACGAACCCTGGTGGAATCCGGCGCGGGCAACCGTGCGGTACGCCGACGGCCGCGTGGTCGAACTCGATGAGCCATTCGAAGGCGGTGGTCTGAACTACGAGACCGCGCATTTCTGCGAGCTGATCCGTGCGGGGCAACTGGAAAGCCCGCTGATGCCGCATGCCATGTCGTTGCAGATGATCGCGATGGCCGACGCCGCGCGCGCCGCGCTGGGGCTTAAATTCGCGGGTGAATGAAGCGACCGGGGAGACGCGTCGGCGCTTGCTGAAGGCGCAGCACGCGTTGCGCGCGTCGGCGGCGCGCTGACGGCCGCATGGGGGGCTCAGTGCCGCGACGGCAGCGCCAGACGTCGTTCGTACCAGCGCTGCGCCCATTCGAGCACCTGACACAGCACCCAGTACACCGCGGCTGCCGCGAGATAGAGCGGCAACGGCTGATAGGTCGACGCGATGATCTCCTGCGCGCTGCGCAACAGTTCGGTGACCGTAATCACCGACACCAGCGAGGTATCCTTGATCAGGCTGATCAAGCTGTTCGACAGGCTCGGCACGGCGATGCGCAAGGCCTGCGGGGCGATGACATAACGCAGTGTCTGACGCCGCGAGAGGCCGAGGCTATACGCGGCCAGCCACTGGCCGTTGTGGATGCCCAGAATCGCGCCGCGCATGCTCTCCGACAGATACGCCGCCACGTTCGCCGACAACGCGATCACGCCGGCCGGCGTCGGGTCGAGCGAGATACCGAGACTCGGCAAACCGTAATAGATCACGAAGATCTGCACCAGCAACGGTGTACCGCGGATCAGGCTCACATACACGCGCGCGATCCAGTTCAGCGCGCGGTTGTGACTGATGCCCATCACGGCGAGCACGGCGCCGGCGATGAGGCCGAAGAACATCGACAGAACCGCGAACTTGACCGTCAGGACGGCACCCTGTGCGAGCACAGGAAGCGATTGGACGAGCAGGGAAGTGGTGGACATGAGCGAGGTCGGGTTGGCGCGGCAAAGCGCACATCATAAACTTGGGCGAGCGTATCGGCTGGCTATGTGCGGGTGATCAGAAAAGCGAAGGGCGACATCGTTGACGATGCCGCCCTTCGTTTCATTTCAGCCTGCTTTACTTGATCGGCTTGCTGACGTCGATACCGAACCACTTGTCGGAGATCTTCGTGAACGTGCCGTCCGCTTCGAGTTGGGTCATCGCGTCGTCGATCGCCTTGGCGAACTTCGGATTGCCCTTTTTGAACGGAATGCCCGACGGATTGCCGGCGCCGACCGTCGCACCCGTGCGCAGCGGCAGCTGCGAGTTCTTCATCAGATACGCGAGCATCAGACGGTCGTTCAGCGCCGCGTCCAGACGACCGGCGGCCAGATCGCGCAGATATTCAGGCGCGCCCGGATAGGTCTTCACATCGATGCCAGGCACCGACTTCGCCATGTCCATGTAGTTCGTGCCCAGACCGACGCCGAGCTTCTTGCCCTTCAGATCGTCGAGCGACTTGAACTCACGGTTGTCGTCTTTGCGCTGGATCAGTTGCGCGGCCGAGTAGGTGTAGGCCGGGGAGAAGTCGAGCGCCTGCTTACGCGCGTCGGTGATACCGACCTGGTTCGCAATGATGTCGAACTTGCCCGCCTGCAGACCGGCGATGATGCCGCTCCATTCGGTCGTGACGAATTCGGGCTTCACGCCGAGCTTGGCGGCAACGGCTTTGGCGATGTCGACGTCGTAGCCGACCAGTTCGCCCGACGGCGCCTTCGAGTTGAACGGCGGGAAAGTGCCTTCGAGCCCGACGCGCAGCGTGCCGCGTTGCTTGACCTGGTCGAGCAGGTCGTCGGCGTGGGCCGCGACGGCAGTGAACGACGCGCCGATCAGGCCGGCCAGTACGATCTTTTTCAACAAGCCAAATTTCATCGTGTTCCTTTATTCGATTGGCGTTTTAGCAGACGAAAGCTTAACAAAGCAGACTATCGAAACCTAAATACTGTTTGTTTATGTCTATATTACGGGCGTGCGGAACTGCCGGGTGCCGGGCGCCGCGCATCGTGCGTTCAGCGCAGCGCCTGAGCGCATTCGGCCACCAGCGCCGGGCCGCGATAGATGAAACCGGTGTACAACTGCACCAGTGCAGCACCTGCGGCGAGCTTCGCGCGGGCGTCGGCGCCCGAGAAAATGCCGCCCACGCCGATGATCGGCACCGCTTCGCCGACTTCGGCGCGTAGCTTGCGGATCACTTCATTCGATGCGTCGAACACCGGTTTGCCCGACAGGCCGCCGGCTTCGTCGCCGTATTGCATGCCGGTCACAGCGGTGCGCGACAACGTGGTGTTGGTGGCGATGACGCCTTCGAATTTGTGACGCAGCAGCGTGTCGGCAATCGATTTGATCTGTTCGTCGTCGAGATCCGGGGCGATTTTGAGCGCGAGCGGCACCAGCTTGCCGTGCATGTCGGCCAGACGCAGCTGCTTGTCCTTCAGCGCGGCGAGCAGCGCGTCGAGTTCGCCCGCGCCTTGCAGCTGGCGCAGATTCTTCGTATTCGGCGACGAGATGTTGACCGTCACGTAGCTGGCGAACGGGTACACACGTTCGAGACAGTACAGATAGTCTTCGGCGGCGCGCTCGATCGGCGTATCGGCGTTCTTGCCGATATTCAGCCCGAGGATGCCGCGATAGCGCGCGGCCTGCACGTTCTTGACGAACTGGTCCACGCCCGCGTTGTTGAAGCCCATCCGGTTGATGATGCCGCCCGCCTGCGGCAAACGGAACATGCGCGGCTTCGGATTGCCCGGCTGCGCGCGCGGTGTGACCGTGCCCACTTCGATGAAGCCGAAGCCGAGTGCAGCCAGACCGTCGATGCAGGCACCGTCCTTGTCGAGGCCGGCGGCGAGGCCGACCGGATTGCGGAACGTCAGCCCCATCACGGTGCGCGGCGCATCCGGCACGCGCGGCGCGAACGCGCCGGCGACGCCGGTGCGGCCAGCGGCGCCGAGCATGCGCAACGTGAGGTGGTGAGCGTCTTCCGCGTCCATGCGAAAGAGTTGGGCGCGTACGAGCGGGTAGAGGGAGCTGAACACAGGGCGAAGCCGGGCGGCCGGAAAATGGGAACCCGCTATTTTACCGGCTTTGGGGCGTTAATGAGATCGAGTCACGGGCGCCAGGGGAGACTGCACAGGCTGGCGTGTGCCGCGTATTGCCGCGTGCAGCCGCCTAAAGCCGCGGCCTGGCATGCATGGGCGCAGGCCGCGGATACTAGGGCCGCACAGGTCCGCGCTTGCCTTGAATCGCCAGATCGACCGGCGGCAGATCGATGCCGGCAGGGTCGAGCACGTCCCACGCGCCGTCGATCAGTCCTTCGAGCGGTCGGAAATTCGCCTTGTACGCCATCTTGGGACTCTCGCGTATCCAGTAACCGAGGTATACGTAGGGCAGTTTCAGGCTGCGCGCCTGCTCAATCTGCCAGTAGATGTTGTAGGTGCCAAAGCTGCTGTGCGGCAGGTCCGGCTCGAAGAACGTATAGACCGACGAGAGCCCGTCGCCGAGGATGTCGATCATGCTGATCATGCGCAGGACGCCGGGCGCTTCAGGATGACCCGGCAGCGGCTCGCGGAATTCGACTAGCCGCGAATTGATCCGGCTCTGCAGCAGAAACTGTTCGTATTGATCGCGGCTGTCGCGGTCCATGCCGCCGCCCGCGTGCCGCGCCGACTGGTAACGCATGTATAGCGCGTAGTGCTCTTCGTCATAGTGGAGCGGGGCCACGGTGGCGATCAGCTCGCCGTGCTTCTTCCACACACGGCGCTGCGTGCGGTTCGGCTCGAACAGGTCGACCGGCACGCGTACCGGCACACAGGCGCGGCAGCCGTCGCAATATGGACGATAGGTGAAGACGCCCGAGCGCCGGAAGCCTGCCTTGACGAGGTCCGTGTAGACGTCGGAGTTGATCAGATGGCTTGGGGTGGCGACTTGCGAGCGGGCGATGCGCCCGTCCAGATAGCTGCAGGGATAGGGCGCCGTTGCATAAAATTGCAGCGCGGAAAGCGGCGAAAGAGGCAGCTCGTTGGGATGAGTCACGTTGGCAGCTCTCGAAGCGTCTCTGGTAATGCAAACCCGGCGTGCCTTGCGGCTCGTGACCCGCGGCTCGTTAGGCGGCGGATCCGGATTCGGCCCGATTCTTCCTGATCTGTCTCGCTACGCCGCGGGCGCAACGACCTCCAGCAGCACGGTCTTGTCGAAGCGCCATGGAATCGGCTCTGCGTCGACAGACGCGCGAACATGCGAAATGAACGCTTTGCGCGCGATCTCCTGACCGCCCAGCGACGCCAGATGCGAGGTGTTCTGCTGGCAGTCTATCATTTCTATTTTGTGACGGCGCAGGTGACCGACGAGCGCGGCCAGCGCCATTTTCGACGCATCGGTGACGTCCGCGAACATCGATTCGCCGAAGAACATCCGGCCGAACGACACGCCATACAAACCGCCCACGCGCTTGCCCTCGAACCAGGTTTCGATGCTGTGCGCGTCGCCCACCCGATGCAGCGATGAATAGGCTTCGACCACGTCCGCCGTGATCCACGTGCCACGTTGACCGCGCCGCGGCGCTTGCGCGCAGGCACGCATCACGGCGGCGAAATCATGGTCGACGCGGATTTCCCAGGCGTCCTCGCGCAGCATGCGCCTGAGGGTTTTGCGCAGCGACGGCGACAGTTTGAATTCGGCGGGGCGCAGGACCATGCGCGGATCGGGACTCCACCACAAAACCGGCTGGCCGTCCGAATACCACGGGAAAATACCGCGCCGGTATGCGTCGATCAGGCGCGAGGGCAGCAGGTCGCCGCTGGCGGCGAGCAGCCCGGGCGCGCCGCTCGTGGCGCCCAGCGCGCGTTCGACGGATGGAAACGGATCGTCAGGTCCGAGCCAGGGAACCATGCGCGCCGCTCAACCTTCGCGCAGCGAGCGGAAGATATCGCCCGTGTGCAGGCCGAAGCTGCCGGCAACGCGGTCGGCGAAAAAGAAGCGCAGGGTCTGGCCGACCGTGGGAAACGCGATCTCGTCCCACGGAATCTCGTGCTCCTCGAAGAGTTTCACTTCGAGGCTTTCCTCGCCGGCCTCGATGTCGAGATCGAGCAGGCGCGCCATATAGAACAGATGTACCTGATGCACGTGCGGCACGTTCAGCAGCGAAAACAGGTTCTGCACTTCGACGCGGGCGCCGGCTTCCTCCAGCGTCTCGCGCGAGGCGGCTTCGGCCGTGGTTTCGCCCATTTCCATGAAGCCCGCCGGCAGCGTCCAGTAGCCGTAGCGCGGTTCGATCGCGCGACGGCACAGCAGCACCTTGTCGTCCCAGACCGGGACGGTGCCGACCACGTTGCGCGGATTCTGATAATGCACGGTGCCGCAACTGCCGCATACGAAGCGCTCGCGGTTGTCACCCGGCGGAATGCTCAGGCTGACGCCGTGGCCGCAGACAGAACAGAATTTCATAGGAAAGGGACGAGACAGAGTGATAGGAGTTTATCACTGGGGCAGAAGTTTTCTGAGGTCCGGCAGCGGCGGTGCGCTGGCGTCGGCGCGTACGCCGCGCGCGCGTCAATTGGCGCCGGCAAAAGCGGGGCTATCTTATTTGGAGTGCAGATGAAAGGGCGGTGGAGTGGATGCAATGAGGGCCGGTATGCAAGCACGCTCCGTGCGGCACGGCTCGACATGACGCGTCGAAATTTATCTTCTGCGTGGCTGGCGAACTGCGCAAGTGGGCAGAACGAACCGGGATCAGAAAACAAAAAAGGCCTGCCGGTTGGGCAAGCCTTTGATGATGTTTTCAACGTCTCGAACCAGTTTGAATACTTGGTTGCGGGGGTAGGATTTGAACCTACGACCTTCGGGTTATGAGCCCGACGAGCTGCCAGACTGCTCCACCCCGCGTCCGTCGAAGAAAAGATTATAGGACAAAGCGCGAACCCTTGCAATAGCTATTTAAGAACCGGCTTCAATACTCGCAGGCGCGGAGTCCGGAGGTTCGAAGCGAGGCTGCGCGTATTGAAGTCGCGCCTCGCATGGCCGGCGTCGCATGCCGGCAGGCCCCGGCAGGGCGCTGCGCTAGAATTCAGGTTCCCTTCGCGGCGCCGGTATGCAGTTCGGCGCACGCTTCACTTCTTACCTTGCTCTGAACTCCATGGATATCGCTCACGACCTGCAGGTGATTGCCGCTCAGGAAAAAGCACTGGTGTTTCCCCAATTCGACGCCGACCGCGCATGGCAGATCGGCGCGTATTTGCACGAGGTCGCCAAGGCGCGTGGGCTCGCCGCGGCCATCGACGTGCGCACGTTCGGTCAGCCGCTGTTCTTCAGCCTGCTCGACGGCGCGACGCCGGACAACGTCGATTGGGCGCGCCGCAAGGGCAACACGGTCGCGCATTTTCGGCGCAGCTCGTACGCCATCGGCCTGAAGATGCAGCAGGCGGGCGCCACGCTCGCCGACAAGCACGCATTGCCGGCCACGGAATATGCGTCGCATGGCGGCGCGTTCCCCTTGACGGTGGTCGGCGCCGGCGTGATCGGCTCGATCACCGTGTCCGGCCTGCCGCAACGCGCCGATCACGAACTGGTAGTGGAGGCGCTGTGCGCGCATCTCGGCCATGACTACAGCAAGCTCGCGCTTGCGAAGGCGTGAGCCGATGCGCCTGCCTCCCTATGCGTTGCTCGCCATTGCCATCGTTGCCGAAGTGATTGCGACCTCTGCGCTGCGCGCGTCGGAAGGATTTTCGCGGCTCGTGCCCGCGGCGGTGGTGGTGCTCGGGTATGGCGTCGCGTTCTATTGCCTGTCGCTTACGCTCAAAAGCATTCCCGTCGGCATCGTGTATGCGGTGTGGTCCGGCGCCGGCATTGTGCTGATTACGCTGGTGGCAGTCGTGATGTACCGGCAGGTGCCCGATCTGCCGGCCATCATCGGGCTCGCGCTGATCATTGCCGGCGTTGCCGTGCTGAACATGTTTTCAAAAATGCAGGCGCACTGAAAAGCCGTTCAGGCGCGCCACGCTGTGCAGTGCGTTACTTGCAGCGCACGATCATCGAGCGGTTTTTCACGTTGGCCGAGACGACATTCGTGACGCTTCCGCCTGCCGTACCGCCTTCATCGTTGTCTTTCGACACGATGTCATAGCCGGTCGCGCCACATGCTTTGCCCGCCTGCACGTAGCATGAGGCCCAGCTCGACGCGGCGTCCGCGCCGCTGCAATTCACCGCAAACCCGGTCTGGCCATTCGGCAGATTGATCAGCGAGGTGGTGTTCGACGATGCGCAACCGCCAAGGCTCGCACCGAGCAGCATGGCGGCGGGCAACGCGGCGTACAGCGACGCCCGGCGGACCAGAGCAAGCGCTGCACGGCTGGATCGAAGGCGGCCGGAGCGGCTAAGGTGCGTCGTGAAATGCATCGTGATATTTCCTTTCAAATAGATATTCAAGGCGTGCCACGCAGGGCGAGGCTGACCGTCAAGGTTCGGCCATCTCGATCGTGATGCCTGCCGCGCTGACCAGCCGGCGGCTTTCCGCGCCTGCTTCAGTGGCCGCGTCTTCCCAGATGCTGATGGCTTTCGGAATGTCGATGCCGTGATTTTCGGCGTAGGCAAACCATTTGTTTGCCGCATCCGGTTCGGGCAGTTCGTGGTTCTGCAGAAAATATTTTCCCATATTGCGCTCGCTGAACTCCAGAAGACGTCGGCACGGATCGTGCCGGCGATCCTGTTCGACCAGAGGAAGCGGCACAAGTGCAACCGGATACTTCGATTTCCGCGCAGAACTTATCGGCTCGCAGGGCGCCTTACTGATGGGTATGTCGCGGACCGCCTGTGATCAGTGCGCGCGGCATTCCTCCACTCACCTGAACGAGGAGAACGACATATGGCTGAACGGGTCAGCGGTCCTTATCGCGGCTATTACATCAGCGCCGCCGCGCGCCTGGTGCCGGCAGCCGTCGACGCGCATGCGTCGGGAGCAGATGCCGCAAGCGGCACCTACGTCGGCTCGGTGAGTCTCGCGCAGCAGGGGCCGGACGATCCGCATCGGATCGAAACCTTGCTCGATCTCGGCGATCAGCAGCGCTTCGCCAGCGAGGACGAGGCGCTTGTCTTCGTCGAGCAGGCGGCACGCGTCTATGTCGACCGTCTGCTGGGCGGCGCGTGATGGCCGCACGCGACACCGAGGACGAGGGCGCGCAGGGTGGACCGCGGTGCGGGCGGGCGAGTACCATATCGGCGTTACTCGAGCCGGCCTGTCTGGCCGGCGTCCGTTTTTTGCCGGATCCTTCTGATGAGGCGACCATGGAAATTCGGTTTCCCGCGGACGCGCCTGCTTACCGCGACTCCAATCTGACCGTTGTGTTTCCCGCGCTGGTCGACGGCGAACCGGTGCCGTGCGCGATTTCGGTCGAAGCGCTCGAAGACCACTTCGGCGCCTACACCGAGGACCTTGAAGGCTGGTTGCGCGCGTTCGACGCCGGACGCACGCACATCGAAGCCGTGGCGCGCGAGCATTTGCAAATCAGCAATGGCACGCCTGTCCTGCTCCGCAGCGGCCACTTTCCGCCTGGCAATGTGGCTGGCTGATCGGCCGGCTCATCTCCTGCTGCAGATCCCTGTTTCTCCCGACATACGCCTGTTCTCAGGCCGTTTTTGCGGTGCTGCCGCCAGGCGTGGCGCCTGCCGATGCCGCCTGGCGCGCCGCTTCGACCGACTGCCGGATGCCATCCCGGTACGAGGTCCTGGCGATCGGCCCGAGCAACCGGGTCAGCGCGGTGTCGTCGAGCACGAGCGGTTCGGTCATCAGGTAATTCATCTCCACCAGCTCGCGCATGAGCGGGTTGAAGAGGCCGAGCACGCGCAGCATGGTCTTGCCGGCCACCATCAACTTTGGCTCGCGGCCTGTCAGCGCATAGGCCTGGGCGGCCACCTCGCGCTGCGTGATCGTGCCGGCGCCGGCCAGATGGAGCCAGCGGCCGTATGCCTCCGGCGTGCGCGTGAGTTTCTCGACCACCGGCCCGACATCCGGCAAATAAACGAATTCATGCGGCACGTCCACCGGACCGAGGACTTGCGCGCGTTTGCCGCTCGCTGCACCCTCGAATACACCGTTGAGCAGACTGCGCTCGACGCCCGGGCCGTAAAAGTCCGGCAGACGCAGCACCAGTGTGGACAGACCGTCACGGCCGTGCGCCGCGAGCACCAGATTTTCCTGCGCGAGCCGCATCTGGCCTTTGAATGTGTGCGGCTCACGTGGATGGTCCTCGCTCACCGGATTGCTGCGCGCGCGGCCATACGGATACACCGTGCCGATCAGAATGAAGCGCTCGACACCGGCTGCCGTGACGCCGGCGAGGGTTTTTTCCATCAGCGGCGGATGCGCCGCGAACTGGTCATAAGGCACGCCGACGAGGTAGATCACCGTCTGCAGGCCCGCCGCGGCAGCGCTGACCGACGCAGGATCGTCCGGGTTCCACGTGACGATTTCCGCGTGCGGATCGTGACCGAAGGCCGCCTCGAGCGGCGCACGCGAGCGGCCGACCACGCGGTAATCCCGGCCAGCCGCGCTCAGGGCCGCCGCAATGCTTTGACCCGCCGCACCCGCGGCGCCGAATAAACCTGTTTTCCCTGTGGCTTGCATGACGATTCCTCGATGCGGCGCGGATTGCGCCGGTTGACCCGACTGACTTGCTTGACTGAAGAAAATATAATGAACAGTGTTCAGTAAACGGTGTTCAGTTTAATTTGACTTTTCAGTTTGTCAACCTGAAAATGTTCGTCATGGGAATCACTGAACGAAAGAACCGCCAGAAACAGGCACTTCGCGAACGCATCCTCGACGCCGCACGGCGCATCGTGATGCGCGAGGGTTTTGCCGCGCTGTCCATGCGCAAGATCGCCGACGCCATCGAATATTCGCCGGCCACGCTATACCTTCACTTCGCGAGTCGCGACGAGATCGCACAGGCGTTATGCGCGGAAGGCTATGCGCAATTGCTGGAGACATTCGTGCCGCTCGCGCAGATCGCCGATCCGGCGGAACGGCTCAAGGCGCTCGGGCGCGCGTATGTGGCGTTCGGTGTCGCGCATCCGGAAACCTACCGGCTGATCTTCATGGAAGATCCGAGCTACACCGGCGCGGCGCTCGGCGGCAAGGCGGCGCTCGCCGCTTCGGTCGCCGCGACGGGTGCCGCGTCGATTGCCGCTTCGATTGCCGAAGATGCGGCGCCGGTGGCCGAGGGCGACGCATCCCGCCAGGCCGCGGACGACCCAGGCGACGCCGCGCTGCGCATCATGATCGATGCGCTTGAAGAACTGAAAGCGGCGGGGCGCCTGTCGGTATCCGCAGACGTGGCCGTATGGGCCGAGGCGTTCTGGGCGACCATGCACGGCATCGTCGCGCTCAATCTCACATGCCCGGTGTTTCCAAGCGCGCCGCTCGACACGGTGGTCGGCGTCGCGCTCGATGCCTGGCTCGGCGTACCGCCGCCCAGCGGCGCCAGCCCTGCGCGGGAACACAAAAAGGCGGCCAAAACGCCGCCCGAACCCGCCACCCCATCAGCGGCAAAAAAGCCCGCCAAGGCCAAAGCCGCGAGCGCGTGATAACGTTCAGTTCCCATTTCACTTTGCGCCACTGCGTTTAGCTCTCCATGTCCATTTCCGCCTTGCCCGCCGTCAGCGACGAAGTCGCGACTTACGTAGCCAACCACATCGGTTTCATCGAACTGGAGCGGCCAAAAGCGCTCAACGCGCTGTCGACCGGCATGATTCGCGCGATGCACGCGGCGCTCGACCAGTGGCGCGAGGACCCCGACGTGTTCGCCGTGGTGGTGCGCAGCCAGCATCCGCGCGCGTTCTGCGCGGGCGGCGATATCCGCTTCCTGTATGAGTCGGCGCAGCGTGGCGAGCATGATGTCCGCGATACTTTTTTTATCGAGGAATACCGGCTCAATCACGCGATTTTCACTTACCCGAAGCCCTATATCGCGTTGATGAACGGCGTCGTGATGGGTGGCGGCATGGGGATTTCGCAGGGCGCACACCGTACCGGCGGACTGCGTGTCGTGACCGATTCGACGAAGATGGCGATGCCCGAAACCCGCATTGGTCTCTTTCCCGATGTCGGCTCGGGCTGGTTTCTGTCGCGTACGCCGGGTGCACTTGGACGCTACCTGGCGGTCACCGGCGAGACGATCGGCGCGGCCGAAGCGCTCTATGCGGACCTCGCCGACGCGTACATCGCCGATGCGGCGCTGCCTGCGCTAGTCGATACATTGCGCAGCGAAGCGTTCGAACGAGGTGCGGATGTGGTGGCGTGCATCGAACGCGAGACGCAGGCGCATCAGGTCGCGCCGGCTCCCGACGCTTCGTCGCTGGCGCATTCGCGCGAGTTGATCGACCGGCATTTTGCGCTGGCGGATGTCACGCAGATTCTTGCTTCGCTCGAAAAGGAGCGCGATGGCGACGCGGCCGATTGGGCCGAACAGACCGATCGCCGTGTTGCGTGAACGTTCACCGTTGTCGATGGCGGTGTCGCTGGAAGTGGTGACGCGCGCGGAGGGATCGATGTCAGACGTGCTGCGTTGCGATCTCGATCTGACGCGCACGAGCTTCACACTGGGCGACACGGTTGAAGGGATTCGCGCGCGCATCATCGATAAGGACAACGCGCCACGCTGGCGTTTCGCGCGCATCGAAGACGTCGGCGCCGCCGACGTGGCCCGCATGTTCGAAAGCCCGTGGCCGGCAAACGAACACCCGTTGCGCGATCTGCACGGTTAAGCGGCGGCCACTGCTGCGGTAAGCGCTATGCGGATGCCCACATCGGCATAGCGTTGTGATGTTCAGGCAGACGCCGAGGCGCTCAGTCCTCGCTTAAGCCTCGCTCAATCCTCATATTCGCTCGCCATGAAGGCGCGCATGAACACCAGCGCGCCCCAGCCCCACATCGCATTCGCCGCGAAACCCATGGCGAGGCGCGGCAGCATGTTGCCGCTCGGCCAGATGCCGCGCAACGGATCGACCACGAACACGCTCGCCGCCGTCAGCACGATGCCGCCGAACACGAACGCCGGCACCCACGGCGCGCGCCGTTCAGGCGCGACGCGCAGAAGCCACGCCATCAGCACCGCCCAGAATGCGCTCCAGATCGCATTGGCAATGAATTCGGGCATCCCGAGCGGTAAAAACGGTGCGGTCGAAAAACCGGTGAGGTCGATCAGGCCTGCCGCATGCAGCAGCGCGAGCGTCGATTCATGAAAAAACAGGGACGCCAGAAAACCGGCGACGAATGGCAGGATGAGTTTTTGCATGCATGGCACCGCGAGAGCTGAGGCAGGCGTGGTTCGCGAGGTCCGCGCCGGGTTATTGGAAACGTGCGCCATTATATAGAGGGGCACACGCTTTCACGCGTACATCAGGCGCAACACCCGTATGCTTTAGCGTCGGGCTAATCACGAAAGTGGAAAACCTAAGCTAAAAAAAATCGTTCAAAAGCCGCCGCCCGATCCATAGACTGCTTCTCCATGCAGACGGTGTTTGCCGCCGTCGCCCGTTTAGTCGAGCGCATGACGCGCACGTTTGGTCGAGGGAAGCCGTCGCGATGTCCTGCCTGATACCGATCTTCATCCGCCCGCGAGCGCCCGTGCGTTTGCAGTGCCGCTGTCGGCGCTGATCCGCGCTAAACCGCAGCCTTTCCATTTTCCTTTTGCGATGCAGCGCCTCGCCGCGTGGCGGGTGGATGCGCGCGGCCGGCGCGTGCGCGTTCACGCCACGCACCGTTTCCGATCAATCCAGTTTCGAACAAGCAGGAGCAGCAAATGAATGTGTTCTGGTTCATTCCGACTCACGGCGACAGCCGCTATCTCGGTACGTCCCAAGGCGCACGCGCAGCGGATTACGACTACTTCCAGCAGATCGCCGTCGCCGCCGATACGCTCGGCTACGAAGGCGTGCTGCTGCCGACCGGCCGTTCATGCGAAGACGCATGGGTCGTCGCCTCGAGCCTGATCGCCGCCACCAAACGCCTGAAGTTTCTGGTGGCGATCCGTCCGGGCATTTCGTCGCCGGGTCTGGCGGCGCGTATGGCCGCCACCTTCGATCGGTTGTCGAATGGCCGGTTGCTGATCAACGTGGTGACCGGCGGCGACGCGGCCGAACTGGAAGGCGACGGCGTGTTTGTCGATCACGACACGCGCTATGAGATCACGGACGAGTTCCTGCACATCTGGCGCAAGCTGCTGGCCGCTTCGCATACCAACGATGCAATCGAGTTCACCGGCAAGCATCTGAACTCGAAGGGCGGCAAGGCGCTGTATCCGCCGGTGCAGAACCCGCATCCGCCGCTGTGGTTCGGCGGCTCGTCGCCGGCCGCGCACGACATGGCAGGCGAGCATATCGACACTTACCTGACGTGGGGCGAGCCGCCCCAGGCGGTGGCGAAGAAGATCGCCGATATTCGAGCCCGCGCCGCCGCGCGTGGCCGCACGATCAAGTTCGGAATTCGCCTGCATGTCATCGTGCGCGAGACCGAAGAGGAAGCGTGGGCCGCCGCCGACAAGCTCATCAGCAAGCTCGACGACGAAACCATTTCCCGTGCGCAGGCCTCGTTTTCGAAGATGGACTCCGAAGGACAGCGCCGCATGGCCGCGTTGCATGGCGGCAAGCGCGGCGGCCGCGCGGAGCTCGAGGTGTATCCGAATCTGTGGGCGGGCGTGGGGCTCGTGCGGGGTGGCGCGGGCACGGCGCTGGTCGGCAATCCCGAGCAGGTTGCCGCGCGCATGAAGGAGTATGCGGAACTCGGCATCGACACCTTCATTCTGTCGGGCTATCCGCATCTCGAAGAGTCATATCGCTTCGCCGAACTCGTGTTTCCGCTGCTGCCGGGACGGCAGAGCAAGACGGCGGGTGGGCCGCTGTCGGGTCCATTCGGCGAGATCGTCGGCAACAACTATTTGCCGAAGGCGGCGAGCTCGAGCTGAGCGCGCGTGCCGCGTCCGGTAGCGACGCCCTTCGGGAAGCAATGAGGAAAGCAATCATGGGTCAGTCCACTGTGAGCGTAGAACGAAGTGCGGGCGCGGACGTTTTGCGCCGCGTCGGTGCGCACGTTGCGCCGTGGCTCGCGCCGCTCGCGATTCTGCTGGCGTGGGAGTTCGCGGCGAGAAGCGGCATTCTGTCGACGCGCGTGTTGCCCGAACCGCTGGCGGTGGTGAAGGCCGCGTGGTCGCTGATCGAGTCCGGTGAAATGTGGGCGGACGTGAAGGTCAGCACGTGGCGCGCGGTGTCCGGATTTGCGATCGGCGGCGGGATCGGACTCGTGCTCGGCCTCGCGACGGGCCTTTTCAAGCCCGCCGAAGTCGCGCTCGACTCGACCGTGCAGATGATCCGCAACATCCCCGCGCTCGCGATGATTCCGCTCGTGATTCTGTGGTTCGGTATCGAAGAAGAAGCGAAGGTGT
The DNA here is from genome assembly GCA_963738755.1 of uncultured beta proteobacterium. Lineage (GTDB taxonomy): Bacteria > Pseudomonadota > Gammaproteobacteria > Burkholderiales > Burkholderiaceae > Paraburkholderia. Next base: position 271,129 of record CAVTXZ010000024.1, on the reverse strand, counting down.
TGCTGGTCGCGCTGGGCGTGTTTTTTCCGGTGTACGTGAACACGTTTCACGGCATTCGTTCGGTCGACACCAACCTGATCGAAATGGCGCGCAGTTACGGCGTGAAGGGTTTCGCGCTGTACCGGCATGTGGTGTTGCCGGGCGCGCTGCCGTCGATTCTGGTGGGCGTGCGTTTCGCTTTCGGACTGATGTGGGTCACGCTGATCGTCGCCGAAACCATTTCCGCACAGTCGGGCATCGGCTATATGACGATGAACGCCCGCGAGTTCCTGCAAACCGATGTCGTGGTGGTCGGCATCCTGCTGTATGCGGCGCTCGGCAAGCTTGCCGACGTGCTGGCCAAGAGCCTCGAGCGCGTCTTGCTGCGCTGGCATCCGGCCTATCAACGAGGAGCGAAAGCATGAGCGCGACGACCTTTGCAACGTCGTTTGGCGGCATCGCGGGGAGCGATCTCGAAGCCGAACTGGCTCAGCCGCGCACCGCCGATCACGACGCCGACCAGGCGGCGGGACTCGAGCGAGGCGATCCGGCGCATGACAGGCATCGCGTGGGTTCGGTCCCGTCGGCAGGCGCACTCGCGCGCAACGATGCACGCCGCAGCGCCGATTATTCGGTCGAGCTGCGCGGCATCGGCAAACAGTACGGCGAGCGCACGGTGCTGTCCGATTTCGATCTGTCGATCGAGCGCGGCAGTTTCGTGGCGATCGTCGGCCGCAGCGGTTGCGGGAAATCTACTTTGCTGCGGCTCGTCGCCGGTCTCGAACAGAGCACCTCGGGCGTGCTTGAAAAGCGCACGGAAGACGGCCGCACGCTAGACACCCGCATCATGTTTCAGGACGCGCGCCTGCTGCCCTGGAAGACCGTGCTGCAGAACGTGATGCTTGGCCTCGGCCGCAGCGCGCGCGACGATGCGCGCGCCGTGCTCGCCGAGGTCGGCTTGCTGGAGCGCGCGGGTGATTGGCCCGCGCAGTTGTCAGGCGGCCAGCGTCAGCGTGTGGCGCTGGCGCGGGCGCTGGTGCACCGGCCGCAATTGCTGCTGCTGGACGAACCGCTCGGCGCGCTCGACGCGTTGACGCGCATCGAAATGCACGCGCTGATCGAACGCCTGTGGCGCGAGCATCGTTTCACCGCACTGCTGGTGACGCACGACGTGCACGAAGCCGTCGCATTGGGCGATCGCATTCTGCTGATCGAAGAAGGTCGCATCGCGCTCGATCAGCCGGTGCCGCTTGCGCGCCCGCGGGCGCGGACGTCGGCGGGGTTTGCCGCGCTCGAAGAACATGTGTTGCAACGCGTACTGAAGACAGCGCCGAACGACGACGCGCTGTCCCTGCGTGCCGATGATGCACGTGACGAAGGCCGCTTCCGGCGGCCGACAGAGGTCCGCTGGGCCGTCTGACATCCCTTGACTGACCGTTTTCAACCGTTTCTCTGGAGCTACCCGATATGAGCATTTCCGCCATCAACGTACGTAATCAGTTCAAAGGCAAGGTCAAGGAGATCATCCGTGGATCGGTGGTGTCCGAAGTCGACGTGGATACGCCTTTCGGTATCGTCACCTCGGTGATCACCACGCGCTCGGTCGACGAGCTCGACCTGAAGGTCGGCTCGGAAGTGGTCGCGCTGGTGAAGTCGACCGAGGTGTCGATCGCGCGGCTGTAGGCCGTAGTGACACGCCGTTTTTCGAACGGCTCTTCGATGCCGCTGCCGCGGCGCGCCGGCGCTATTTGGCGTTGGCGCCGCTGGCGGGCGGCTCGTGCATCATTTTGTCGTGGGTGGGTTTGCTCGGACGCTTGATCGGCATATTGTCCGGATTACTCGCGCCGCCTGCGCCCGAAGCCGCCTCCGGCGCTTTCACCATCGGCGCGGCTGCGTCTTGCTGTGCCGCGCGCACGGCGGTGCTCCCCACGCCTGATAACAGTAGCGCGACGCTCGCCGTCAGCGCTGCCAATCTGCTTTGCTTCATCGGATCCTCCTGGGCCATGCCGCTTGCTGTATCGAGCTGATGTCGCGTTCGTGGATAGACCCGGCATTGCGCGGAAAATTCTCGCTGCCTGCCGCCATCGCCACCACCCATAGCATTGCACCTGATGCGCCGCCTCCCGTCCGCCTCCCGTCCGCCTCTCGTCCGCCTCCTCCGCGCCGCTGCGCCGCTGCGCGCGATCTCAAAACTTGCTACGATGAATTGAGCGTCACGACGGAGACGGCCATGCCCAAGTCATTGAGTCCCGAAGCGATCGAAGCCTTGCGTCGCTTGAACGAGGTCGGCGTCGGCCAGTCTGTGCCAAAGTTTGCGCAGACGATTACGGCCGAGTTGCTGGCAGGCGGCCTCGCCACCGAAGCCGGCGGCGGCGATATCGAAATCACCTGCAACGGCCGGCAGTATCTTTCCGGCGATTGCGATTGATGGTTCGATGAGGGTTGAAGCGGTGCACGCGGCGAGCCGGTCTGGCGGCCCGCTGAAAAAGCGCGGCCGCTGTCTTTGTACCGCGGAGTCGAACATGGAGCCGAAGGGCCTCGACATGGGGGACTATCAGGAGCGCTATCAAGACTACGACATCGAGGTCGCGGTCGAGCAGGTGCTGACCGGCGTCAAAGCGCATTTTCGGGTATTGCGGGGGGATGCGGTAGTGATCGAATGGCGGCTCGTGCACATCAATAGCCTCTGGGCCACCGAGCACGCCGCGGCAGAGGCCGCATTCCGCGCGGCGCGCGAAGTAATCGATGCGGGCCTCGCCGCCTAGTGGCGAATGCGTGGAGCGGCAAACGCTTTCGATTAAGCTGACAGGCCTGCCCTCACTCGTTGGAGACCGCTGTGCATCTGGCCCCTGCCATTCCGATCATCCGCATCTTCTCCGAAGAGAAGGCCAAAGAGTTTTACGTGGACTTCCTCGGCTTTACCGTCGAGTGGGAACATCGCTTCGAGGACCATTTCCCGCTCTATGCGCAGGTGCGCCGCTCCGACCTGGTTCTGCACCTGAGCGAACATCATGGCGACGCGACCCCGGGCTCGACCATTTTCGTGCCGGTGCGGGACATCGACGCACTGCATGCCGAACTTCAGCGTAAGAACTACAAGTATGGAAAGCCGGGCATCGAGACACTGCCGTGGGGAAAAGTGCTGGAAACCACCGATCCTTTCGGCAACCGGATTCGTTTCTGCGAATCTCCCGAAGCGGGCGAGCGCGGCAAGGAATAACGGCGTAAAGCGCGATTCAATGGGCTTGCCGTCCTCAACGTGAGCACGAGCGGCGCGCCGTAAACGGGACTGGGCGCCGGCATGAGTTCGTCATGCGCGGCGCCCAGTCCACTGCTGCGACCTGCCGTCTATTGTGTGGACGACAGGCTCAACGGCTTGCTTAGTGACCGAAGAAAACCGATTGCGGGCCAGTAACCGGCTCACGCGTACCCGATTGCGACGATTCGCTCTTCACGCCGCCGTAGGAGTTCGCTTGGGCGCTAGCACGTTCAGCCGCCACGGTTTGCGCGTTCTGGCCTTGTTGCGAAGCCGGTGCGCCGACCGACGGACGGTAGAACGGTGCCGGGCCGTAGCCGCTAGCGAATGCGGGAGCAGCGATCGAGGCAGAAACAGCAACCAGCAGGGCGGCGATGAGCTTGGTCTTCATGGTGTGACTCCGATAATGTTTCGATTTCATTCAGGAAGGCGTCGCAGGGGCCGGTGGGGGTGTGTCTGCAACGTCGATGGAAGGCAGTGTATACCCCTACTATTGAAAATTTGTGCCGATAATCTGAAATTACTATTCTCGATATTGGAATAATCGACCAGGCCTTTGTGAGACAAGGCTCTCCGACGTTTCGACCCCATGAGTCAAGCGGTTTCGACGTTGAAAGACCAGCCGGGAAGGGTGGTGTTTTGGTGAGATTCGACGAAAAACAGGCGTTGTGGGCGCGGCTTTCGGATCATTTACCCACTTGCGGTAAAATCGCGGTTTGATTCATGCCGTCTGGCCGCCCCATGTCTTCAGCTCAAACTCCCAGTCCGCGCCGCATTTCAGTCGCACCTATGATGGACTGGACCGATCGGCATTGCCGCTCGCTGCATCGCGTGATTTCCCGCCATACGTGGCTCTACACTGAAATGGTGACCACCGGCGCGCTGCTGCACGGCGACGTACCGCGCCACCTTGCGTTTACGCCTGAAGAAGCGCCGGTTGCGTTGCAACTCGGCGGCAGCGAACCCGACGACCTGGCTCGTTCAGCGAAGCTCGGCGAACAGTGGGGCTATGACGAGATCAATCTGAATTGCGGCTGTCCTTCCGAACGCGTGCAGCGCGGTGCATTCGGCGCGTGTCTGATGAATGAGCCGCAACTCGTAGCCGACTGCGTGAAGGCCATGCGTGATGTCGTCTCAGTGCCGGTCACGGTCAAGCATCGGATCGGCGTCGACGCGGTCGAGGAATACGGTTTTGTGCGCGATTTCGTCGGCACGATCGCGGATGCGGGCTGCAACGTGTTTGTCGTGCATGCGCGCAATGCAATTCTCAAGGGCTTGAGTCCGAAAGAGAATCGCGAGATTCCTCCGCTCAAGTATGAGTACGCCTATCAGTTGAAGCGCGATTTTCCGCAACTGGAAATCATCATCAACGGCGGCATCAAGACGCTCGACGAAGTGGAGACGCATCTCCAGCATGTAGATGGCGTGATGCTCGGACGCGAGGCGTATCACAACCCCTATTTGCTCGCGGAAGTCGACGCGCGCTTTTATGGCTCAACCGAGGCGCCGCTTACGCGCGAGCAGGTCGAAGCGAAGCTGATCGAATACTGTGCGGCCGAAATGGCACGCGGTACCTATCTCGGCTCGATTACACGCCATGCGCTCGGCCTGTATCGCGGTGAGGCTGGCGCACGAGGATGGCGTCGGGTTCTGTCCGATAGCAAACGCCTTGCCGCGCGCGATCTGACCATCTTCGACGAGGCAAGACAGCATCTGCGTGAGCCGGCCGAAATTTTTGAATAAAGGACTAGGCAAGCGGAATTCTTGTTCGTATAATCTCGTTTCTTCATCGACGAGCCAAGTTTCTCGGCAACGAGTCACTAGCAAGTCAAGCAGATGTCAGTGGTGGCTGTAGCTCAGTTGGTAGAGTCCAGGATTGTGATTCCTGTTGTCGTGGGTTCGAGCCCCATCAGCCACCCCAAAGAATTCAGCAGTCAAGTTTTGCGAAACGGCGTTGTGAGAAATCACAACGCCGTTTTTATTTTGCCATTTCGTCAAGTTTTGACAGTTCGGTAATGAAGCCGTGCAACGCACAGTCACCCGTGTGTGCGACGCATTCAGGGGTTAGTCAACGCCCACGTCCGCTGTGCCCGCCGCCGCTGCTCCACGAGCTGCCGCCGTAGGACCCGCCGTAACCGCTGCCGTGCCAGCCACCGGAGCCGCCACCGTGCCAACCGTTAGCCCCGTGCCAGCCATTACCGCCATGCCAGCCGTTGCCGCCGTGCCAGCCTCCGCCATGGTAGTAACAGCAAGAACCTCCCCATCCGCCCCAGATGCCGATCGATCCGTAGACCGGCGCGTACGGATAACCGTAACCGTAATAACCGGGGTAGTAATACGGTTGCGCATAGGCATAGTCGTATCCCGGCGCGACAGCGCAGCCGGTGAGACCCGCTACCAACGCCAACACACTCACTGACGCAACGAACCTGGCCACGATCTTCTCCCGCGTATATGCATCAGAAATATAACGTGCACATGAGTTCAGCAGCATTTGTGTCCGCAGGTTACGGCGTGAACCTGGATTTGCGACCCGCATGTCGCTCATGCGCGATGCAACGCCATATCGGCCGCCAGTCCGATCAGTCATGCCGTCCCTTACTGATTCATTGCTCCGTAACAGTTGGTTAAATTTTTGAAACGTAACTGTAGGGCGCGCCTGATAATTTCCCATCAGACAAATTCCCCGCGAATCCGGATTTAGGCTTGCGCTCAAGCTGGATGAAGAAAAACGCATTCCGATAGTCCAGGCCGTCCACGCGACGCCTGCAATAACCTGGCCGCCATGAAGCACGATCTACAGCCGGCTACCGCATCGGACCGGCGCGCCAAGGGCGACGCCTGCGCCGCTCGCGGTGAACTGGAAACGGCGCTCGAGCATTTCGAAACCGCCCGCACGCTCGACCCGGTCGACGCCGCCAGTCACACTCGCCTCGCCGCCACGCTTGCCGCGCTGAATCGCTTTCCCGAAGCCGTGCTCCGCTATCGCGAAGCGATCGCGCTCGACCCGCACGACACCGACTCGCACCATGGGCACGGCTGGACGCTCGAACAATTGCATCGTCTGGAACAGGCGGTGGAGGCATATCGCGAAGCGGTCCGACTGAACCCGAAGGCCGATGGCTCGTATAACAACCTGGGCAACTGTTTGCAGGCGCTCGGCCGTTTCGACGAGGCGCACGAAGCGTATCGCCGCGCCCTCGAGGCCGCGCCGCAGGTGCCGATGTACTACCGTAATTTCGTTCAGTCCAAGCGCCTTGGCGCCGACGATCCGGTGTTCGTCGCGATGGAACAGCTCGCCGGCAACGCGGCAACGCTGTCGCCGGAGAATCAGGCGGAGATCCACTTCGCGTATGGTCAGGCGCTATCCGACGTGGGGCGCAACGATGCATCGTTCGAGCAGTTCCTGAAGGGCAACGCGTTGCATCGCGTCGGCGTGCGTTATGACGAAACCGCGACGCTCGGCCTGTTCGCGCATTTGCCTGAATTAGTAACTCGCGACGTGCTGGCGGCTAAACGCGATCTGGGCGAAATATCGGCGGCGCCGATTTTTATCGTCGGGATGCCGCGCTCCGGTTCGACCTTGATCGAACAGATTCTCGCGAGCCATCCGCAGGTGTTTGGGGCCGGCGAACGCACGGAGTTCGGTGAGGCGCTGGTAAACTGCATCGGCCGTCATCCCGGCGATCCGTTGCGGATCGATATCGAAGCATTGCAAGACGTGGGCGCGACGCCATTGCGCAGCCTCGGCGGCGACTATCTGCGCCGCCTGCGCACGGCGCTGCCGGAAATGCAGAGCGAAACGCACTCAGGAGCGCCGCGCTACACGCGCTTTACTGACAAATATCCGTTTAACTTTATCAACGTCGGGCTGATCCATCTGGCGCTGCCGAACGCGCGCTTCATTCATAGCAGCCGTTCGCCGTTGCCGACCTGCCTGTCGATTTTTTCGCGAATCTTCCACGACGTGCCATTCAGCTACGACCTCGGCGAGTTGGGCCGCTACTACCGCGCTTACAACGCGTTGATGGCGCATTGGCAACGCGTACTGCCCGAAGGCGTGATGATCGAAGTCCGCTATGAAGAACTGGTGGAGAACTTCGAGGCCAATGTCCGGCGTTTGCTCGCGCATTGCGGCCTCGACTGGGATGAGCGTTGCCTGGCGTTCCATCAGACTTCGCGTCAGGTGAATACCGCGAGTTCGGCTCAGGTGCGCCGTCCGCTTTACAAGACGTCGGTGCAGCGCTGGCAGCCGCAGCAGGCGTTGCTGCAACCGCTGTTCGATGGCCTTGGGCCAGAGCTCGCATCCGTGGAGGGCAGCGTCACACGCGTAAATGCGTCGTGCGCGGATCACGCAGCAGCGGCAAGCTATGCGGAGGGCAAGTCATGAGTGAGGTCCGCGGCGCTGTCGTCTGGATGACCGGCTTGTCCGGCGCCGGAAAATCGACCCTGGCGCTCGCATTGCACGAACGCCTCGCGGCAGCCGGACACTCGTCGATCGTTCTCGATGGCGACATCCTGCGTCGCGGACTGAACGCGGATCTCGGCTTCACGCCCGAGGACCGCAGCGAAAATCTGCGCCGGATCGCGCATGTCGCGGCGCTGTTCAAGCAGCAGGGCTTCATCGCGATCGCGGCCGTGATCTCGCCCGAGCATCAGCATCGGCGCGCCGCGCGCGAGATCGTTGGCGACGGGTTCGTCGAGGTGTTCGTGAACACGCCATTGCCGGTGTGCGAAGCGCGTGATGCCAAAGGGCTCTACGCACGCGCCCGACGCGGCGAAATCGCGCATTTCACCGGCATTTCCGGTCCCTTCGAGGTACCGCTCGCGCCTGACCTTGTGATCGAAACCGATCGCGAGCCGGTCGACCAGGCGGTTGCTCGCCTGCTGGCGCATCTCGTTGAGAAGGGGCGTTTGCCCGGCTAATCCGTCGGCCGTCAAACCCCGCAGGCAGAGCGACGCGGTGGCATGCATGCCAATGGCGTTAACCTGGCGCTATCCCGCGCTGACGTTCGCCACCGGTTTGCTCACCTTCATTTTTCATGCGATGGCGCAGCACTTTCCAGCCGCGCTGATCACCGTACTCGATGCGGCAGGACTTGCGTTATTTGCCGTGACGGGTGCGTGCATTGTGGTGGCCGCGCGTCGCGCGGGTCTGCCGCCGGGTGTCGCGGCATTAATGGGTGGCGCAGCATGTTTCATCTTGCGTGTGCTCGCCGTGACTTACGGCTGGCATTTGCCGACGGCGACACCAGGCTGAGGAAAGGGCTGAGGGAAAGGGCTGACAAAACTGCGAACGCGCCGCGCAAACGCTCTTGCGAAGCCCGGCGTTACCGCAGCAAGCCGGCCGAATGATGCAACACCGGGTACACGCCGATAAGAAACGCCGCGTAGAGCGCGGCCATCGTCACACCGGCTGCGGTGCCCCAGATATCACGCGATGCTGCGCCCTGGCGAAAATGCACCGGCAGCCCGACCACGACGTACCCGATCAGAAAAAACGCAATAACCGCGTACACCGGCGAGAGATCGTGACCGATAAATTCCAGCAGGGAGGACAGGCTGACGTTCGTCATGAAACGGGGTGCAGTGTGACGTGCGGATGGTTGCGCGGACCGTGTAGAGCAGCGCGAGGGCTCACCCGGATTTAAGTCCATGAACCGGTGCGGTGCAAGAAAAAGACTGTATGGATTTGTACGGGCTTCAATTGCCCATACGGCAACTTTCATATGCCTTCGCCGCAATTCATCCGGCTTTCATCGCACGGGTCTCAGCGCTTGCGCAATGGCTCGATGAGCGACGACAAACCGTTGTGATCGATCTCGTGCATTAACGCCAACAGCCGTCCGATTTCGCCCGGCGGGAAGCCCTGGCTCGCAAACCAGTTTAGATAATGACCGGGCAGGTCCGCAATCAGGCGGCCTTTATATTTCCCGTAGGGCATCACGCGCGTGACCAGCAGTTCGAGGTGTTCGGGATTCATCGCAGGTGTGTCGAAACCGAGGTTCGTTGTCGTGCGCTGACGCGTGCCGCGCCCGCTGCTGCCGCATTTTAGCCGTGCGGCAGGCAGGGCAGCTGAATCCGGTGCCGAAAGGTTCACGCGTTTCAGAATGCGCCGCCGAATGACCGGCCGGCGCATCCGGATTCCGGCACGTCCTCAGCGAATCTTCAGCTTTGCCCGCACTGCGTAGAGCGCCAGCAGACTCGTCACCGCGCAGAACATCAGATAGAAACCAGGCGCAAGTTTATTGCCACTCGCGTCGATCAGCCACGTGATCACGAATGGCGCGAAACCGCCGAATACCGTCACGCCAATGTTGTAGCTGACCGCGAGACCGGTTGCGCGAGTTTGCGTCGGGAATATCTCCGACATCAACGCGGGTAGCGCGCCGAAATACGTGGCCTTCAGGATGCCGATCCAGATCAGCGCCAGCAGCATCGTCGCAAACGATGGGTGCGCGTTCATATACACGAAGGCCGGATAGACCGTCAGCAGCATCAGCACCGCGGCGGCGGCCATGATACGGATGCGTCCCACGCTATCGGACCAATGGCCGGCGAGCGGTGTCAGCACGGTCAGCACGACCCCCGTGGCGAGCGTGGCCGCGAAGCCGGTCGAGGCGGGCAGATGCAGTTGCTTGATCGCATACGTGGGCATGTACAGGATCATGTAATTGGCCGCGGTCGAAATGACCAGCGAGCCGACCGCCAGCAGCATGCGCAGCTTCTGCGTGCCGAACAGGTCGCGCAGCGGCGTGCGGGTTTTCGGCTCAGCGTGGAATTCGGCGCCTTCGTCGACGTATCGGCGAATGTAGAAACCCACCGGGCCGATCGCGAGACCGAAGAGGAACGGAATCCGCCATCCCCAGGATTCGAGCTCCGCCGTCGAGAGCTGGCTCGTCAACAGGGCGCCGAATCCGGAGGCAAGCAGCGTCGCGAGACCCTGACTCGCGAATTGCCAGCTGCCCATGAAGCCGCGCCGCTCCGGTGCGTGTTCGACCAGAAACGCGGTCGAGGCGCCAAACTCGCCGCCGGCCGAAAACCCCTGAATCAGACGCGACAGCAGAATGCCGACCGGCGCCCACAAGCCGATCGCCGCGTACGGTGGCATCAGAGCGATCGTCAATGTGCCGACCATCATCAGCGCGATCGACAGCAGCAGCGACGCCTTGCGTCCGGCGCGGTCGGCGAGCGAGCCGAGCACGAGCCCGCCGAGCGGCCGGATCATGTACGAGATGCCGAAGGTGCCGAGCGTGAGCATCAGCGAAATCGCTTCGGTGCGCGCCGGGAAGAACAGCTTCGCGATCGTCACCGCGAAGAATCCGTAGACGACGAGATCGAACCATTCGAGCGCATTGCCAATCGACGCCGCGAGAATGATGCGATGGACCTTCGCGGCGGAAGGCCGCGCGGCGCTGGCTTGCAAGGTGGACGTGATCATCGTGGGCGGGCCTCGTGACGAATGCAACGGATGCGGAAGACGGCGGGATGGAGTCGGCCGCTCAGGCGGTGGTGGCCGCTGCGGTGGACGTTGTGGCGGCCGTTGCGGTTGTCGTTGCGCGCGGCGCGTTTTCGCCGAGATCCCAGAAAAGCCCCGCCATGATCTGCAGGCCTTCGCGCACGACCGGTCCGAGCAGGTGCTCGTTCGGCGCGTGCTGCGAGCACGCCGGATACGAATGCGGCACCCAGATGGTCGGCAGGCCGAGCGTGTCGGCGAACACTTCATTGGGCAGGGTGCCGCCCAGGTTCGGCAGCACGGCGGTCTTCTTGCCGGTGGTCTGTTCGAGCGATGCGATGGCCCATGTGACCCAGGCGTCGTCCGGATTCAGCCGCGTGGCAGGCGCGCCGCGCTCGACGCTGATCTCGACCAGCGGGAAACCGTGCGCGTCCAGATGCGCGCGCAGATGCTGCTCGAGGTTTTCCCAATCGGTGCCGACCACGAAGCGCAACTGGCAATACGCGAAAGCCGAGGCCGGAATCGCGTTGACCGGATTCTCGGGATTGCCCGCCTTGAACGCCAGCACTTCGAAACTGTTCCAGCCGAACACGCGCTCGGGCGGCGTGAGCCCGGGCTCGCCCCAGTTCTCGTCGACATCTGGGTCGCCCGGGCCGCCGCCGACCGTGATGTCCGCCAACGCGCGACGCACTGCATCAGGAATTGGCGGCGGGCGCAGGCCGTCGACGGCGATCACCCCGCGCGCATCGACGAGGCTTGCCAGCGCGTTGGCCAGCACCGTGGCCGGATTGCGCAGCAGACCGCCCCAGTTGCCCGAATGATGCGCGCCGTCGCGCAGATTCAGCGAGAGCCGGAAATTCACCGAGCCGCGCGAGCCGAGGAACACCGTGGGGCGGCGCGCGGCGAGGCGCGGGCCGTCGGAGGCGATCAGCACGTCGGCGGCCAGTTCCTGTTTGTACGTGCGGCAGACCGCGTCGAGACCTGGCGAGCCGGTTTCCTCGCCCATTTCGATCAGCAATTTGGCGTTGAAGCCGAGCTTGCCCCCGCGCGCGGCCAGCACGCTGGCGAGCGCGGCGAGGTTGATGGTGTGCTGGCCCTTGTTGTCGGCGGTGCCGCGGCCGTACCAGCGCTCGCCTTCGACGGTCACGGCCCACGGTGTCAGCGGCGCGCGCCACTGGCTGTCGTAGCCGCGCACCACGTCGCCGTGGCCGTAGATCAGCACGGTCGGCAGGTGATCGCCTTCGTGACGGCTGGCGAACAGGAACGGGCCAAAGCCTTCCGCCGGGTTGTCGACGATGCGCGTGGCTGAAGCCGAGCCGTTGCGCTTCGGGCGTGATTTCGTCGGTGAGGTACGACGAGCAGGGTGGCGGCGCGGCCGTCTTCCTGGCTCTCGGTGCGAAAGCCGACGCGGCGGTTGAGATCCGTCGAGAAAGGCGCCCGATTCGAAATGCCGGGTTGCGTGTTCGATGGCCTGGTGGCGGCTCATATTTCGTCTCCGATGTGGGGTGCAAGGTGGGCACGTGGCGCTGGGCGCAGCCGCCGTCTTCGCGGGCCCTGACTTCGAACCGATTCTAGGAGGCCGTTTTTTTTGTCACAATGATCGTCTTTCGAAGCTTGCGTTGCCGAAAAGGCAAAGCAGGGCGACTTCACGCAAGTCCGCATGCGCTCCATTGATGGCCGCGTCGGGCGGGATAGGGCACCTCTCATGGCACTTTCATTGCACGGCATTGCGTTGCGCTATTTCGTCGAAGTCGCGCGGACCGGGTCGATCAGCGACGCGTCCGCGCGGCTGCATGTGGCCGTGTCGGCGATCAGCCGGCAGATTGCGCGGCTCGAGGGCGATCTTGGCGTGGCGCTATTCGAGCGGCGCCCGCGTGGCATGGCGCTCTCGGAGGCCGGCGAGCGGCTTCTGGCCTACGCGCAGCGCAGTCTGCTCGAAGCGGAGCACGTGATGAAGGAGATCGGCGGCCTCGCCGCGTTGCACGGCAGCATGATCAAGGTCGCCAGTTCGGAAGGGTTCGCCGCGGATTTTCTGCCTACCGCGATGGCCGGCTTTCGCAGCCACTATCCGGGGATCGACTTCACGCTTTCAGTGATGTCGCCGGGCGAGGCCACCCGCCGGGTGAGGGACGGCGACGCCGATCTTGCGCTGACGTTCAGTCTCGCTCCCGAAAAGGGTGTGAAGGTCGAGCACACGGAACGCGCGCCGGTATTGGCGTTGCTGCGGGCCGGTCATCCGCTGGCGGCGCGCGCGAAGGTGTCGCTTGCCGACTTGCAGCGCTATCCGCTGGTGCTGCCGGAGCCGGGCACGACGATTCGTCAGTTGATCGACATTACGTGTGCACTGGAGGGTGTGCTGCTCGAGCCCGACCTCACGTGCAACAACAGTGGCGCGATGTACCGCTACGCGCAGAAGTCGGGTGCAGTCATGTTCACGGGCCTGCTCTCCGTGCGTGATCGTTACGTGGACGACGGCTTCGTCGCGATACCGTTGACCCATCCGCAGATGCGTCAGCGCAGCATTCAGGTGCAGACGATGGCGGGACGTGAGTTGCCGCCATCGGTCAGGGCATTTCGCGACCATCTGATTGCGCAGATTGGCGGCGCGAAGCCGACCGAGGCGGCGGCTTCGAAACCCGCTCGCAAGCGTCGCGAGACCTGATGGCCGCACCGTGTTGCGGCGTTTGAAACGATGGGTTGGCGGTGTGGTGAGCCGGCGGGGGCGGTTGAAAGCGCTGTGGCGGGAGATGGATCGAGGCGCACATTGACGGGCAAATCTCCCTGCCGGGAGGCGAATCACGACCTAAACTGTGGGGACGGGTCGGGCTGGAGGGACCGGACCCGTGCCGCCTGGGATGCTGCGGCGCACGCTCCGAAGGAAGTCCTCTTGGGGGACGCCCTGAAGGAAGACCCTTGGGGGGCAGTGGTGGTAGGATTCTGGCCGAAAAATGAGAGCGGTACGCGACGCATGGGCGTGCCGTCCACAACAGAGCGATAGGACTCAGGACATCGAATGGCGCAACAAAAAACGAACCCAAAACTTGAGCAGGCGCTGACGCGCGGGGATCTTGCAATTCGCCAGGCGAATTCGGCGCGGGCGACTGCGTTGCTTCGCGCGTTGGGGAAGATGATCGTCGATGCGTCGGCGACGATTGGTGTCGAGGCATTCACGCTGATTCCCGACGGCGACAAGATTTATGATCCCGCCGATGGATTGTGGCCACAGGAGTTACAGGTGTCGCTCGATGGGCCCGTCGAGGAGGCGGACCCTGATGAAGTGCGGACCGTTCGGTTGATTGCCGATGATCCTGGCACGGTGTTCCGGGTTGAATGGCAACGGGCGGATGGGAAGATTGGACGTCAGGAAGGGGGGCCGTTTGCGACGGTCGCGTTTATTTCTGATGTGGATATTCCCTGGACGGATGATGAGGATTGATGTTGAGGTTTTGCCTATGGCGTTGGTTGATGCCTACGGCGCTGGTTGATTGCCTACGGCGCTGGTTGATTGCCTACGGCGCTGGTTGATTGCCTACGGCATTGGTCGATTGCCTACGGCGTTGGCCTTTCCTTGATTCCTTATTGGTCTATTAGCTTCGCCCCTGTGCGGGGCAGCACCTACTTTTCTTTGCCGCCGCAAAGAAAAGTAGGCAAAAGAAAGCGGCTCAAACCGCTAATTCTTAAGCGGCTCCCCTGGCTTGGAGGGTTTAGTGGCTCCGTAGAGATTGAGCCTGCGAACCTTCCCACCTGAGTGACCAGGCCGTCATACTTCCGGCGGCGCTGCGCGCGCCGAGGCGGTACTTCACCAAACCATCGGTGTGTTTCGGCGCCTCGCCGAGGCGAAGCCGATGGCTCCCGCCGAGAAACGATTCACCACTGGTTTCCCTGGTGGACCCGTCCGCGACGCACGCAGTGCGGAGTGGGAGCGGATGACGGCTGTGTCACTGGCGCGTTACCGGCTGCGGTGTGATCCGTTAATCGCGCCACCGGCCCCTCCAAGCCAGGGGACCCACTTAAGCAGTTGGCGGTTTGAGCCGCTTTCTTTTGCCTACTTTTCTTTGCGGCGGCAAAGAAAAGTAGGTGCCCCCCGCACAGGGGGAACGCTAATAAACCAATATGCAGAGAAACACCAGACGCCGTAGGCATACAGCAACCAACGCTGTCGGCATACAGCAACCAACGCCGTAGGCATACAGAAAAAAACAACCCCGTGGGCATACAGAAAAAACAACACCGCCAAAGGCAAACAAAAACCCTTATTTCATCATCCTGCGCCGAAACAAAACCGCAGCAACAACAAACCCGCCAACGGCATACCCAACCAGCACGGCAACATGCAAAACAGCACCCTCAACAGGCCGCCCCAGCATAGCCGGCCGCATCAGATCAACAGCATGCGCCAGCGGCAAAATCCGGGTGACGGCTCTCGCCGCAGCAGGCAACTGTGAAACAGGAAAAAACACCCCAGACAACAGCAACATCGGCGTCAACACCAACGTCTGATAAAACATGAAAAAATCATACGACGGCGCCAATGCCGTCACCACCATCGCGATACTCGCAAACGCGAGCCCAGTGAGCACGATCACCGGCAACGCCAGCAGCATCGATGGAAAATTGGCGTAGCCCAGCACGCCGGCGACCAGCATGATCGCCGCGCCCGACAGCATCGACTTGCTGCCGGCCCACATCACCTCACCGAGCACGATGTCACCGAGCGTCAGCGGCGTGTGCATGATCGCTTCCCACGTGCGCTGCACATGCATCCGCGAAAACCCCGAATACATCGACTCGAAACTCGCCGACATCATCACACTCGATGCCACGGTTCCTGCCGCGAGAAACGCAATGTACGACACGCCGTCAACGTGACCCACCATCAACCCGAGCCCGAAACCGAGCCCGAATAAATAGATCATCGGATCGGCCAGATTGCCGAACATCGACGCAATCGCGAGCTTTCTCCATACCAGATAGTTGCGGCGCCATACCGCGATCCAGTTCACAGCGTTCGCGGGCAAGGCGGCGAAGGGTTCCCGCTTCGACATCGTTTCGCGGTGGCTCTCGTAAGTGCGTGCGTCCATTGCGGATCTCGTACGTGTCTTTATAACGATAGAAAGTGGCGACCTGCGCTGGCATGGAATTGCCTCAGTCCTGCATTTCGCGCCCGGTCAGTCGCAGGAACACATCTTCCAGATTGGCCGGACGATGCAGATAACGCAGATCGGCGCGCTGCTTGAGCCGCGCATGAATCGGTTGCGCATCGTTCACGTAGCAGAAGAGCGTCTCGCCACTGATCTCGGTTCGCTCGGCAAGGGGCGCCAACTCGTCGCGCAACGCTACCGGATCGGGGCCGAAAATCTCGATCACGTCGCAGCCGATCTCGGAGGCGATCAACCCGCGCGGTTCGCCTTCAGCGATCTTGCGCCCTTCTTCGATCACGCACAGCCGGTCGCAAAGCCGTTCGGCTTCTTCCATGAAGTGCGTGGTCAGCAGAATCGTCTTGCCCCGCGCCAGCAACGAGCGCAGCCGCTCCCAGATCAGATGGCGCGCCTGCGGATCGAGCCCGGTGGTGGGCTCGTCCATGATCAGCACGTCAGGGTCGTTGACGAGCGCGCGAGCCAGTGTCAGGCGCCGCTTCATGCCGCCCGACAGTTCGCTCACGCGCGCGTCCGCCTTGCTCTCGAGGCGCGCGAATACAAGCAGCGGCGGCACCATCGCACGGCATTGCGCGGCGCTCAGGCCGAAGTAGCGGCCGAACACCAGCAGGTTTTCGCGGACGGTGAAATCGGGATCGAGATTGTCGAACTGCGGCACCACGCCGACACGGGCTCGCGCTATCCGCGCCCGCCCCGGGATCGGCTCGCCGCATAGGCGGATCGCACCGGCGTCGGGCGCGGCGATGCCGAGCAGCATGCGCAGAGTGGTGGTCTTGCCCGCACCGTTCGGACCAAGCAGCCCAAAACACTCGCCGACATTCACATGAAACGATAGTCCGTCGACGACCGTCTTCTCGCCGTAGCTTTTCTTAACCTCGTGAAATTCAATGGCGGCTTCAGGCATGGCTCGATCAGAACTCCGGGAAAGATGCAAATAGCCGGGAAGGCCGCCTATTCTAGGGCATCGGCGCGCAGGGTTTGGACCTCGCCAAACGGTCCCGCAACCGCTTTTTGCGCTGCCGCATGATTTTCCAGGCGCTTCAGACGCGGGCCGAGTTCAATCTGCACCGGTTTAGCGCGCACTTAGCGTTTTCCATCCCTTGCAACCTGAATTGCGGCGCACCATGATTCATTTATGCCGCGTACCTCGCGGTCAGGGAGAAAATTATGGCGAGCTACCAAAAAATCCTGCTGTGCTACGACGGCTCGCGCGAAGGCCGCAAGGCGTTGCGTTGCGGTGCCGATCTGGCGTTGGACCTGAAGGCGGAAACGCATCTGCTCTCAGTGGTCGATATGCGTTCGAGCATTGCGCAAAGCGCGGGCCTGTTGACCGACGTCGCCTGCGGCAGCTTCGAAAAGACCGCCCGCGACATCCTGCAGGAAGGCGTGGACTGGCTCACCGAACGCGGCGTCACCGCGCAAGGCCATTTCGCATTTGGTCATCCAATCGACGAGATTGCCAATCTCGCCAACGAATTGCACGTCGATCTGGTCGTGGTCGGCCACCGTTGCCGCACCGGTCTGTCGCGCTGGTGGATGGGCGCGGGCAATACGCCGCTGCTCGACCGGGTGTCGTGCAGCATTCTGGTGGCGTGCTCCTCCGTGCAGGAGCAGCAGCAAGCCGCAGCTTGAACGACGGGATCACGGGCCGCGCTGGCTGGACGATCACTCGTTCAGATTGACCGCGGCCAGCTTCCACGTAAACAGTCCTTCGCGCTGCAAGATCGCGGAGTAACGCGCGTCGCCCGCGCCATGCTGATACGTAACGACGAACTCATTGAGGCCGCGATAACCGGCCGTGGTTTGCGGTGGTTGCGGCGGGGGCGCGTTACTCGCATTGCCGCTGGAGTTGCCAGCGACGGGAGGGGCCGGCACGGACCCCGGCGCTGCTGAGTCAGGTGGACTATTCGCCGTGGGTGGCGCCGGCGGCCGTTCGCCCGGGTCGCCACGGGGCGGCATGCCGTTCAGCAGTGCCGCCACGCCGTCCGGTGTGGCATAAGCGTCCACTAGCGGACCGATCAACGCCACGCCAATCATCGCGCCAATCGCGGCCAATGGATTGCCGTTGCCATGCTCGCCGAGCCGGCGTGTGAGCAAGCCGGCGACCTGCTGCTTCAGGCTCTCGCGCAACGCTGGAAAGTCGACGTACTGATTGACGGTTTGCGCATCGCGCGCGTCTGCCGCGCGTTTGAGAGTGTTCAATGCGATGTACGGCGACGCGTAACCAAAGCCGAGCACAGCGATCATCACAATCACAATCAGCGTGACGATCAACGGCCGGGTAACGCTGCGGGTTTTGCGTGTTGAAACTGCCATCGAGCGGGGCACTCCATCAGATGTGATCTAACGTGGACCGCTACCACGCGAAAACGATCCCATACGATGCGATACCGGTATATGCACGGGCAGGGCAAAGCAGAGAGCCCTGGCGCTGTGCCGTCCCTCTCAGGATTCGAAAACCGCGCCGTGCATGTTTGCCTCGTCGGCGATGCAGCGGTCGATCATGCGGCACACGGCGTCTACCGTGCCGACCATGATCAGCCGCGACGGCCCGTGATAAACCCGGACCGGTGCGCGACGCGCCGGCTCGGCGGTATTCAGTCCCGAATTCAGCGACACGCGAGCAAAAGCCGGCAACGACGACGGCAAGCTCGATTCACCCGTGGGAACGTCGAACAGCGATGGAGCACTGGCCGTGGACGCCTCGATCAGTGAGCAAGGCACCAGCTTGCGCAGATGGCGCAGACGACCGAACTGGCGAAAAGGCAGCAGGCGGGCAAGGCGTTCCATGAGTCTCTCCAGGCGATTCAACGGGCGATTCAAGGTCAGGCAGCTTCGGTGGGGCGAACCGGTGAGTTGGTTAGAACTCGCCCGGGCGGATCAGCCCGACGGCGATACCCTCCAGCGCGAATTCCGCACTGCCGGTTTCAACGAAGATGTTTTCGTAATCAGGGTTCTCGGCGATCAACTCGATACCGTTCGGCCGGCGCTTGAGGCGCTTGACCGTGACGTCGTCGCCCAGCCGGGCGATGATGATCTGGCCGTCTTTGGCTTCGCTTTTCTTCTGCACCGCGAGCAGGTCGCCGTCAAAAATTCCGGCGTCGCGCATGGACAGCCCGCGCACTTTCAGCAGGTAATCCGGCTTGCTCGAGAACAGCGCCGGGTCGCACGCGTAATGCTGCGAGATATGTTCCTGCGCGAGGATCGGGCTACCGGCCGCGACCCGGCCAATTAGCGGCAGCGACAGTTGCATGATGCTCGCGTGCGGCAGCGTGAATTGATACGGTGAATCTTCCGGGCCCGCCAGCAGGCGAATGCCGCGCGACGCGCCCGCCGCGAGTTCGATCACACCCTTGCGGGCCAGTGCCCGCAGGTGTTCTTCAGCCGAGTTGGCCGAGCTGAAACCCAGCTCGGCGGCGATTTCCGCGCGGGTGGGCGGAAAGCCGGTGCGTTCGATCGCCCGGCGGATCAGATCGAAAACCTGCTGCTGTCGTGCGGTGAGTTTTGTCATGGCGCCACTGTATGTATGAACAGGTGACTGTATTTTTATACAGTATTCGGCGCAATTCAAGCTTTACTTTAAGTTCGTAGCCTGGGGTGACGTTTAGGTGACGTTCCAGCGTCGGTTGCGAACGTCAAAACAGCCGTTTTCGTGCCGCAACGCCTTATCCAGCTGTCATTACCACTTTTGAGTATTAAAAAATGAAGAAACATTATTTTTAATGATGAAAGCTCTTCGATAGACTGCCCTTCGAGTTGGCGCTCATGTGCACGTGACCGCGACGGAAAACAACACCAGACGCTGTTTCAGCGGACCACAACGCGGAGAATTGGCATGAAGCATCAAGGCACGGGGCTGGCAGGCACAACCAGAAAATTCATCGCGGCGCTCGCATTCGGCGCGGCGACGGTAATCGGCGGGATGGCGCAGGCGCACGCGGCTGACTCGACGCTGCTGAACGTGTCGTACGACCCGACGCGTGAACTTTACCAGGACGTCAATCAGGCGTTCGGCAAGGAATGGAAGGCGAAGACCGGTGAATCGATCACGTTCAAGCAGTCGCACGGCGGTTCCGGCGCGCAGGCGCGCTCGGTGCTCGATGGCCTGCAGGCGGACGTGGTGACCCTCGCCCTCGCTTACGACATCGACGCGCTGGCGAGCAAGGGTTTGCTGGACAAGGGCTGGCAGAAGCGTTTGCCGGACAACGCGTCGCCGTACACGTCGACGATCGTGTTCCTGGTGCGCAAGGGCAATCCGAAACACATCAAGGACTGGGACGATCTGACGAAGCCGGGTGTCTCGATCGTGACGCCGAATCCGAAGACCTCGGGTGGCGCGCGCTGGAACTACCTCGCAGCATGGGCGTACGCAGAACATCAGCCGGGCGGCAACGACCAGAAGGCGAAGGAGTTCGTCGGCAAGCTCTATAAGAATGCCGGCGTGCTGGATTCGGGTGCGCGCGGTGCGACTACCAGCTTCGTGCAACGCGGCATCGGCGACGTGCTGATCGCGTGGGAAAACGAGGCGTTTCTGTCGCTCAAGGAATTCGGCCCGGACAAGTTTGAAATCGTGGTGCCGTCGGTGAGTATCCTGGCGGAGCCGCCGGTTGCGGTGGTGGACAAGGTGGTCGACAAGCACGGCACGCGCAAGCTGGCCGAAGCGTATCTGAACTTCCTGTACAGCGAGCAGGGTCAGGAAATCGCCGCGAAGAACTTCTACCGTCCGCGTTCGAACAAGGTGCCGGCGGAGCTGACCTCAAAGTTTCCGAAGCTGAAGCTGTACACGGTGGACGATTCGTTCGGCGGCTGGGCGAACGCGCAAAAGACGCACTTTGCCGACGGCGGCGTATTCGATTCGATCTACCAGCCGCAGTAATGTTTGAACGGCAAGCCGCCGTGCGAAGCGGCAACGCCGGATCGAGCGCGCCGAGTGGCGCGCTTTTTGGCTAGATGGAACTGCACGCATCAACCTTGAAAGAGTATCCAGCATGACGACGTTGACCTTCCGAAAACCGAGCGCCTTGCCCGGTTTTGGCCTGACACTCGGCATCACGGTGGCTTATCTGAGCCTCGTGGTGCTGATTCCGCTTGCGGCGACCTTTCTCAAGACCGCTACGCTCGACTGGAGCCAGTTCGTGCGTGCAGTGAGCTCGCCTCGCGTGCTGGCGTCGTATCGACTCACGTTTTTCTCCGCGCTCGGCGGCGCGCTGATCAACGCGGTATTCGGATTTCTCGTCGCGTGGGTGCTGGTGCGCTACACGTTTCCGTTCAAACGGATCGTCGATGCGGTAGTCGATCTGCCGTTCGCGCTGCCGACCTCCGTGGCGGGCATTTCACTCGCCGCCGTTTATGCGGGGAACGGCTGGATCGGACAGTTTCTCGAACCGCTCGGCATCAAGATCGCCTTCACGCCGGCCGGCGTGCTGATTGCGTTGACCTTCATCGGCTTGCCATTTGTCGTGCGGACCGTGCAGCCGGTGCTCGAAGAGTTCGAGCGCGAGCAGGAGGAGGCGGCCGCGTGCCTCGGCGCATCGCGCTGGCTGACGTTCAGGCGCGTGGTCTTGCCGGCGGTATTCCCGGCCTTGCTGACCGGTTTTGCGCTTGCGTTCGCGCGCGCGCTCGGCGAGTACGGTTCGGTGATTTTCATCGCCGGCAACGTGCCGATGAAATCGGAAATCACCTCGCTGCTGATCATCACCAAGCTCGAACAATATGACTACGCCGGAGCCACTGCCATCGCCGTCGTGATGCTGGTGGTGTCGTTCCTGATGCTCCTGTTCATCAACACGTTGCAGTGGTATTTGCAGCGTCGCACGAGCCGCGGCGGAGCGGGGCCTGCGCCTGCTGCTGCGAGCGTCGCGGCGATCGGCGTCGGCGGAGGTGCGCAATGAGCCGCGATTCCGTGAAGAGCGCTGCTACTGCCGCCGTCGCGGTGGCGCCGCGCGCACCGCTCAATGTTGCGCGCCGACCGGACCCGGTTACCGAGCCGCCTTTGGTGCGCTGGATCCTGACGGGCATCGCATTATTGTTTCTCGGGCTGTTTCTGGTCGTGCCGCTGGTGGCCGTGTTCTATCAGGCGTTGAACAAGGGTCTGGGCTTTTACCTCGAATCGCTCGCCGACCCCGACGCGCTCTCGGCGATCAAGCTCACCGTGATTACCGCGGCGATCGCCGTGCCGCTGAACCTGGTGTTCGGCCTCGCCGCCTCGTGGTGTATCGCCAAGTTCGAGTTCCGCGGCAAGGCGCTCCTGACTACCTTGATCGATCTGCCGTTCTCGGTCTCGCCGGTGATCTCCGGTCTGATCTACGTGCTGATGTTCGGCGCGCAAGGCTGGTTCGGACCGTGGCTGCAGGATCACAACGTGCAGATCATTTTCGCGGTGCCCGGCATCGTGCTCGCAACGATCTTCGTGACATTCCCGTTCGTGGCGCGCGAACTGATTCCGCTGATGCAGGCGCAAGGCAACGACGAGGAAGAAGCCGCGCACGTGCTTGGCGCATCGGGCTGGCAGATCTTTCGCCGCGTTACGCTGCCGAACGTCAAATGGGGTCTGCTGTACGGCGTGATTCTGTGCAACGCGCGGGCGATGGGCGAATTCGGCGCGGTATCGGTGGTGTCGGGCCACATTCGCGGGCAGACGGATACGATGCCGCTGCACGTCGAAATTCTCTACAACGAATACAACTTCTCGGCGGCGTTCGCCGTGGCGTCGGTGCTGGCCTTGCTCGCACTCGTGACGCTCGGGCTGAAGCTGCTCGCCGAGCGTCATATGTCGGCGGAACTGTCGGCCGCGCGCGATGTGCCCGCGTATGCGGGTCCGGCGAGCGCCGTTACGCCGCCGCCTGCGGCGGTCAATGCAACACGTGTCACGCAGCCACACCCGGTCAAGCAAGGAGAGCTGTAATGGGTATCACCGTTCGTAACCTGCAGAAGCGCTTTGGCGATTTCGTCGCGCTCGATAATGTTTCGCTCGACTTTCCGCCGGGCGAACTGGTTGCGCTGCTCGGGCCGTCGGGGTGTGGCAAGACCACGTTGCTGCGCGTGATCGCCGGCCTCGAATACGCGGATGGCGGTCAGGTCGTTCTGCAAGGCCAGGACGTCGCGACGGTCGGCGCACGGGAGCGGGAAGTCGGTTTCGTGTTCCAGCATTACGCGCTGTTCCGTCATATGACGGTGTTCGAGAACGTCGCGTTCGGCCTGCGTGTGAAGCCACGCAAGGAGCGGCCTTCGGAGGCCGTGATCCGCGAGAAGGTGCATGAGCTGCTCAAGCTCGTGCAACTGGACTGGCTCGCACAACGCTATCCGTCCGAGCTCTCGGGTGGTCAGCGGCAGCGGATTGCGTTGGCGCGCGCATTGGCCGTCGAACCGAAGGTGCTGCTGCTCGACGAACCGTTCGGCGCGCTCGACGCGAAGGTGCGCAAGGAACTGCGCAGCTGGCTGCGGCGCCTGCACGACGATCTGCATATCTCGACGATTTTCGTCACGCACGACCAGGAAGAAGCGCTCGAAGTGGCCGACCGCATCGTCGTGCTCAATCGTGGGCATGTGGAGCAGGTCGGCAGTCCGCAAGAGGTGTACGACCATCCGCAAACGTCGTTCGTCTACGAATTTCTCGGCGCGGCAAACCGTCTGCATGGCAATGTCGATGCGAGCGGCTTCGTGGTCGACGGCGCGGCCTTGCCGGTCGCGATCAAGGCCGACTTCAAGGGCCCGGCATTCGCGTATGTGCGTCCGCACGATTTGCAACTGTATCCGCAGGCGTCCGGGCATCGCGAGGGCATCGTCGTCGACGTGCGGCGCGTGGTGACGCTCGGCGGTTCGGTGCGGGTGGAACTCGCGGGCCGCGAGGGCAACGTGCTGGAGGCGGAACTCGATCGCGAAGCGTGGCGCGATCTGCAGTTGTCGATTGGCGACGGCGTGACCGCAGTGCCGCGCGCGTTACGTGTGTTTCCGGCGCAATGAGCGTCGCGCGACAAAACAGACTCAAATAACCTAACTCTGGCTGAACCGGAGACATATCAATGAATTTCCAGCAATTGCGCTTCGTGCGCGAGGCCGTGCGTCAGAACATGAATCTGACGGAAGTGGCGAACGTGTTGTACACGTCTCAGTCGGGCGTATCGAAACAGATCAAGGATCTGGAGGATGAGCTCGGCGTCGATATTTTTATTCGCCGCGGCAAGCGTCTGACGGGTCTGACCGAACCGGGCAAGGCGGTGCATCAGTTGATCGAGCGGATGTTGCTCGACGCGGAGAATCTGCGTCGTGTGGCGCGTCAGTACGCCGATCAGGACAGCGGCCATCTCGTCGTGGCGACGACGCACACGCAGGCGCGCTACGCGCTGCCGAAGGTGATCCGCCAGTTCACGACAGTGTTTCCGAAGGTGCATCTGGCGCTGCGTCAGGGCAGCCCGCAACAGATCGCGCAGATGATCATCAACGGCGAAGCGGATATCGGCATTTCCACCGAAGCGCTCGACCGTTTCCCGGATATCGTCACGTTCCCGTGCTATTCATGGCATCACGTCGTGGTGGTGCCGAAGGACCACCCGCTGGTGGGCCGGCCGAACCTGACACTCGACGAGATCGCCGAATTCCCGATTGTCACGTACGACCAGGACTTCACGGGCCGCTCGCACATCGATCAGGCGTTCGCGAAAGCAGGCGCCTTGCCCGATGTCGTGCTGACCGCCATCGACGCCGATGTGATCAAGACCTACGTCGAACTCGGCATGGGTATCGGCGTGGTCGCGGCGATGGCCTACGATCCGAAACGCGACACGGAACTGGTCGCGCTCGACACGCAGCATCTGTTCGAAGCGAGCACGACGCGAGTCGGCTTGCGCAAGGGCGCGTTTCTGCGGGCCTATGCGTACAAGCTGATCGAAATGTTCGCGCCGCAATTGAACGAAGCCGACATCGCGGCGCAACTGCGCGAAACGGTTTGACGCAAACGGGGCGGTCCGCCGCGGTCCGCTCCGAGGCCCCATAACCGGGCAGAAATCGCACGGCAATGCGTTTTTAAACGCATGGCGGCGCCCAGTGCATCGCTTACAATCGCCGCCATGAATACTTCGACTTCTTCTTCCGCGACGCCGCCCGCAGGCGCAACGCCGCTGCCGCGCATCGCCGTGCTGGCAACCGGCGGCACAATCGCCGGAGCGGCCGCGGACGCCGCCAATACGTCCGGCTACCAGGCCGGGGTGGTCGGCGTCGATCAATTGCTGGCGGTGGTGCCGGCGTTGTCCACGGTTGCGCGGATTCAGTCCGAGCAGATCGCCAGCATCGACAGCAAAGACATGGCGATGCCGCTCTGGACCACGCTCGCGCAACGCATCAACACGCTGCTGGCCGCCGACGACATCGACGGCGTGGTGATCACGCACGGCACCGATACGCTCGAAGAAACCGCTTATGTGCTACATCTGACGATCAAGTCGGACAAGCCGGTCGTGCTAACCGCGGCTATGCGCCCGGCTTCGGCGCTGTCCGCCGACGGTCCGCTGAATCTGCTCAACGCGGTGACGGTCGCGGCGCACGAGGCGTCGCACGGGCAGGGCGTGCTGGTGGCCTTCAACAATAAAATTCATAGCGCACGCGACGTCGTCAAGACGAGCACCTACGCAGTCGACGCGTTCCAGTCGCCGGAGATCGGTGCGCTCGGCTGGGTGCAGGACGGTCGCGTCGAATTTCAGCGCCGTGTAGTGCGTCCGCACACGCTCGCGACCGAGTTTGTGATTGGCGCAAAGTGGCCGCATGTGGAGATCGTCGCGAGCTATGCCGGCGTATCGCGGATTGCCGTGGATGCGGCAGTGGCCGCCGGCGTGCGCGGTATCGTGGTGGCGGGCACGGGTAATGGCTCGATTCACGCCTCACTGCAACAGGCTTTAGCCGACGCGGCCTCGCAAGGTGTGGCCGTGGTGCGTTCGTCGCGCGTGGGATCGGGACATGTGATGCGCAACGGCGCCGCCGCCGACGACGCGCTCGGTTTCATCAGTGCGGGTTCGCTCAATCCGTACAAGGCGCGCGTGTTGCTGATGCTCGCGCTGGCCGCGGGCGGCACGGGGCCGGTTGTGTTGCAGAAGATTTTCGATACGTACTGATTGATTGAGCACGGATGGCCCGGCTCAAAGTCAGAACCGTGTCCCGCACGTGAAGCTTGAATGACAACGCGGCGCCCAGGTTATCGACCCGAGCGCCGCGTTATTGTTTCAGCTTGAGGTTTATCTCTGTCGCCGGAAACAGGCGACGGCGGCAAGCCGTTAGGATGCCAGATCCGGAGGCAGCTTCCCGCCGTTCGCCGCCAGCGCTTGCATCACCTGTTTGTGCAGCCAGACGTTCATGCTCGCCGAATCGTTCGTGTCGCCGCTGTACTTCAGTTCGTGTGCGAGTTGCTTGCGATGATCGAGGCTGCTGTCGACGCCGAGCGCTTTTAACGTATCGACGATCGACGTGCGCCAGTTCAACGTTTGCCCGCTCTCGCTCACGAACTGATCCATGACGGCAGCGACGTCGACGTCGGCCAGCGGCGCGGGCGCTGGTGCAGCCGCCGGTGCGGCAGCTTGCGCCGCTGCCGGATCCGGGGTCGGCTCAACTGCAGGCGCAGGCTGGTCGGGCTTTGCTTTGCCGAAGAGCTTGTTTACGATGTCACCAAAGATGCTCATGCTGATTCCTTTGCAGATGGGTTACCGGCGCAAGCACATTCCGCTCACGGGATGAACTCTGGTTGCGAATCGGGCGTGTGAAGCAGAGCACATGTGCCGCGATGATCGGCGAGCCGCACGTGATCGCTGATACGCCAGCAACCAGACCCAACGAGTGTAGGAGAAAAGCACGGAGGGATGTGTCAAAAAAGGTCGTGCCGCGGGCGCGGACTTGCAAGCAAATGCAAGCGGACTTGCGAGCACACCCGCAAAGAGGCTTGCAAGGAGAGGTGCAAGCAGGCGGCATACATGATGCAGCCGCTGCGAGAGTTTGGCGGAAAACGCATAAGTTTGAAATCCGACAGCCGGACACCCGACGACGACGTCTGACCGACCAAGGCTTCCCCGGCGCCGCCGGGTGCCGCTGCGGACCCCACTTGCCGCTCTCAGCCCAGAGCGGCACGATTTGCCCGGTCGGCCATGCGTGCCGCATGACCGACCGGGCGCCCCACCTGTGGCTGTCAAGACGTTGACAATGCAACCATCATGACAACCTGTGTTGCTGCCTGATGTCGTTTTTATGTGCTGCGTATGACGCTCGCCGCACGCTCCCTGATTGGCCTGTCGCTGATTCTGTTACGTGTTGCGTGCTACAGCGCGACCGGGCTGTGCAGCGGCATGCGTCAGGCTGCTTTGGCTTCGCTACCCGGCGCTTGCGCGACTTCGTAGTTCGCCATGATTTCCAGCGCGCGCACCATGGCCGAGTGATCCCATGCCTTGCCGCCGTTCGCGGCGCACACGCTGAACAGTTGTTGCGCGCTGGCGGTATGCGGCAGGGCGATGCCCAGCTTGCGTGCGCCGTCGAGTGCGAGGTTCAGGTCCTTCTGATGCAGTTCGATACGGAAGCCCGGATCGAACGTGCGCTTGGTCATGCGTTCGCCGTGTACTTCGAGAATCCGCGACGAAGCAAAGCCGCCCATCAAGGCCCGGCGCACACGTTCCGGATCCGCGCCCGAGCGCGATGCGAACAGCAAGGCTTCGGCCACCGCTTCGATGTTCAGTGCAACGATGATCTGGTTCGCGACCTTGCAGGTCTGACCCGCGCCGTTGTCGCCAATCAGCGAGATGTTCTTGCCCATCAGTTCGAACAGCGGCTTGGCAAGTGCGAACGCCTTTTCCGGACCGCCGACCATGATGGTGAGCGACGCTTCACGCGCGCCGACTTCGCCGCCCGACACCGGTGCGTCCAGATAATCGGCGCCGAGCGCGTTGATCTTCTTGGCGAACGCCTGCGTGTCGAGCGGGGAGATCGAGCTCATGTCGATCACCAGCTTGCCTTGCGTGAGGCCGGCGGCGACGCCGTCGTCGGCGAACAGCACGTTGGCGACGTCAGGCGTGTCCGGCACCATGATGATGACGATGTCGGCGGCTTGCGCGACAGCGGTGGAATTCGCGACCACGCTGGTCGTCTTGCTCAGATCTTCCGGCACCGGATACGCGCCATTCACGAACAGCGAATGACCGCCCTTGATGAGGTTGCGCGCCATGTGCGCGCCCATGATGCCGAGGCCGATAAAACCGATCTTTGCCATGTGTCTATATCTCCAGTGTTGTTGGGGTGTGCCCGAGCCGATTCAATAATCGATCAGGCGGCGGCGTGGGCCGCGCCGCGGGTTTGTCCGGCCACGCTCTGCACCCAGCCGAGGCCGGCGGTCGTGGTGGTGCGCGGCTTGTATTCGCAACCGACGTAGCCGTCGTAGCCGAGTGAATCGAGCAGATCGAACAGGAACGGGTAGTTGATTTCGCCGGTGCCCGGCTCGTTGCGGCCCGGGTTGTCGGCGAGCTGGATGTGGGCGATCTGCGGCAGATTCTTCTTGATCGTCGCGGCGAGTTCGCCTTCCATCCGTTGCATGTGATAGATGTCGTATTGCAGGAACAGATTGTCCGAGCCTACTGCGCGAATCACGTCGAGGCCTTCGCCCGAGCGGTTCAGCGCGAAGCCTGGGATGTCGTATGAATTGCACGGCTCGACCAGCAGTTTGATGCCGGCTTTCTTCAGTTCGCCCGCGGCGAAGCGCAGGTTGTCGACGATCGTGTTGCGCGCCTTGTCCGCATCCACGCCTGCAGTCGGAATGCCGACGAGGCAGTTCAGTTGCGGCACCTTCAAAGCCTTCGCATATTCGATCGCGCGGCCGACGCCTTCCTGGAACTCGCTCACGCGATCCGGCAGACATGCAATGCCGCGCTCGCCCGCTTCCCAGTTACCCGCGGGCAAATTGTGCAGCACCAGTTTCAGGCGATTCTGCTGCAGACGCTCGCTCAGTTCAGCGATCTGGTACGGATACGGAAACAGGAATTCGACGGCGTTGAAGCCCGCGTCCGCGGCCGCTGCAAAGCGGTCGAGAAACGGCACTTCGTTGAACAGCATGGTTAGATTCGCTGCAAATTTCGGCATGGTGCTTTTGATCTCGCTGGTCGGTCAGTGGAATCACTTCGTGAGGCGACCCGGCGGCGTGCAAGTGGCCACGCCGCTGAACCGCACTCGGGGACTGCTAGCTCGGCAAGCTCAGTCGAGCATGCTGATTGCCGTCGGCGCGTCTTCGCGCTTCTCGGCCAGATCTTCGAACTCGTTGATCGCGTCGATCTCGGTGCCCATCGAAATGTTGGTCACGCGTTCGAGAATCACTTCGACGATCACCGGCACGTTGAATTCGGAGAGCATCGACTGCGCTTTTTGCAGCGCCGGCTTCAGTTCTTCCGGCTTGAACACGCGGATCGCCTTGCAACCCAGACCTTCGGCCACCGCGACGTGATCCACGCCGTAGCCGTTCATTTCCGGCGCGTTGATGTTCTCGAAGCCGAGCTGCACGCAGAAGTCCATCTCGAACGCGCGCTGCGCCTGGCGGATCAGGCCGAGGTACGAGTTGTTCACCACCACATGCACGTACGGCAGCTTGAATTGCGCACCGGCCGCCAGTTCTTCGATCATGAACTGGAAGTCGTAGTCGCCCGACAGCGCGACGATCTGCCGTTGCGGGTCGGCTGCACGCACGCCGAGCGCTGCCGGAATCGTCCAGCCGAGCGGGCCGGCCTGGCCGCAGTTGATCCAGTTGCGCGCCTTGTAGACGTGCAGGAACTGCGCGCCGGCGATCTGCGACAAACCGATCGTGCTGACGTAGCAGGTATCGCGGCCGAACACCTGGTTCATCTCTTCGTACACGCGCTGCGGCTTCATCGGCACGTTGTCGAAGTGCGTCTTGCGCAGCATGGTGCGCTTGCGTTCCTGGCAATCGGCGACCCATGCGCTGCGGTCCTTCAGCTTGCCCGCGGCCTTCCATTCCTGCGCCACTTCGACGAACAGTTCGAGCGCGGCTTTCGCGTCCGACACGATGCCGAGGTCCGGGCCGAACACGCGGCCGATCTGCGTCGGCTCGATGTCCACGTGCACGAACTTGCGGCCCTTCGTGTAGACCTCGACGCTGCCCGTGTGACGGTTCGCCCAGCGGTTGCCGATGCCGAGCACGAAGTCGGAGGCGAGCATCGTCGCGTTGCCGTAGCGGTGCGACGTTTGCAGACCGACCATGCCGGCCATCAGCGGGTGGTCGTCGGGAATCGCGCCCCACGACATCAGCGTCGGGATCACCGGCACGCCGACGGTTTCGGCGAATTGCACGAGCAGGTCTTCAGCGGCTGCGTTCAGCACGCCGCCACCGGAAACGATCAGCGGCTTGTCAGCGTCGTTGAGCATCGTGAGCGCGGCTTCGATCTGCTTGCGCGTCGCTTTGGGCTTGTAGACCGGCAGCGGTTCGTAGGTCTCGATGTCGAATTCGATTTCGGCGAGCTGCACGTCGATCGGCAGGTCGACCAGCACCGGACCCGGACGGCCCGAGCGCATCAGGTGGAACGCCTGCTGGAACACGCGCGGCACCAGCGCCGGCTCGCGCACGGTGACGGCCCATTTGGTGACGGGCTTGGCGATCGATTCGATATCGACGGCCTGGAAGTCTTCCTTGTACAGACGCGCACGCGGCGCCTGACCCGTGATAGCGAGAATAGGAATCGAGTCGGCCTGAGCGGAGTACAAGCCGGTGATCATGTCGGTGCCGGCGGGGCCCGACGTGCCGATACACACGCCGATGTTGCCCGGCTGCGCACGCGTGTAGCCCTCGGCCATGTGCGACGCGCCTTCGACGTGACGCGCCAGCACGTGGCTGATGTTGCCTGCCTTGCGCATGGCCGAGTAGAACGGGTTGATTGCAGCGCCCGGAACGCCGAACGCGGTATCGATGCCTTCTTTTTCGAGCACCAGCACGGCTGCGTCGACGGCTCTCATCTTGGCCATGAATGTCTCCTGAATGTCTTGGGTATGTGCGCGAATCAAGGTGTTGAGTGCACTTTAGGCCTGACCTAAAGGTTTGATAAGATCAGTCCGGGTCGCTTATTCCGAAACAAAAAGTATGGAATGCCTCGTATGAAGGCATGCGCGGCCACGACGAGCGCAGACTCCAGGAGACAGGCATGGACCGCTTCAAACAGATCGAAACCTTCGTGCGCGTCGCCGACGCGGGCAGCCTCGCGGCTGCGGCGCTGGAAGAGGGCGTGTCGCCGGTGATTCTCGGACGCCGCATCGACGCGCTGGAAAAGCGCCTCGGCGTGAAGCTGATGTACCGCTCGACGCGGCGACTCGTGGTCAGCGAAGACGGCGCCGCGTTTCTGGAGCGCTGCCGTGGCCTGCTCACCGAATGGGACCAGGCGGAAAACGAACTGAGCGCCGGGCGGCGCGCGGTGAACGGGCACCTGATCGTGTCGGCGCCGGCCGCGTTCGGGCGCAAGCACGTGGCGCCGCTCGCGCCGGATTTTCTCGCCGACAAGCCGGAATTGCAGGTGTCGTTCAATCTGACCGACCGGGTCGTGGATCTGGTGCGCGAGGGTTACGATCTGTCGATCCGCATCGGCGGCGCGGTCGATCCGAATTTCGTCGCGGTGAAGCTGGCGTCGAACCGGCGCGTGGTGTGCGGCACGCCTGAATACTTCCGCAAACACGGCAAGCCGAAAACGCTCGAAGATCTGCCGCAGCACAACTGCCTCGCGTTCAATCTGCAAGGCGGACAGAACCGCGGCTGGTACTTTCGCCGCAACGGCAAGCTGGCGACGGTGCGCGTGGGCGGCACGCTCGACTGCAACGACGGCGAATTGCTGCACCGCTGGGTGTCCGAAGGACTTGGGCTCGGCTGGCGTTCCACGTGGGAAATCCAGCAGCAACTGGCGCGCGGCGAACTCGAAACGGTGCTCGACGAGTTCGCGCTGCCCGACTACGACATTCTCGCGGTCTATCCGCAGCAGCGCTACGTGCCGGCCAAGGTGCGCTATTTCATCGACTATCTGAAAGAGGTGTACGCCAGCGAGGATTACTGGAACCGTCCGGCCTATTAAGGGTCGGGGCCGGGCGGCCAGCGCGTGGGGCCGGCGGATCTTTTTTTGCCGATCCCGGCGTCATGACGGGAATAAACTCGTTGTGTGGCCGGTACTATGATGATGAGAAGCGACGAAGCAGTAACCACGAGTCACACAGCGTAGCCGCAATGCCCTGGAGGGCCGAGGTGGGTCGAAACCGAATCAGAGCTGCCGCCCGCGCGCAGCGAAACCGATGCAGCGCGAAGCCGCCGCTTTCAGCAGCTGGCGTTGCCGCACCTCGACGCCGCGTACAACCTTGCGCGCTGGCTGTGCGGCAACGCGAGCGACGCCGACGACGTCGTCCAGGAAGCGTTCATGCGCGCGTTCCGGTTTTTCGACACCTTTCGCGGCGACTCCGCGCGGCCGTGGCTGCTGGCGATCGTGCGCCGCACCTGGTACACGGAGTGGCGGCGGCGCGCGTCGTCGCATGAGGTGGTCGAATTCGACGACACCATGGACGACGCCACGTTCGACGGCTGGAGCACCGGCGGCGCCGATCCGCAAACGCTTCTGATCCGCGACGAGGACGCGAAGCGTGGTGCACGAGGCGCTCGCGCAACTGCCGGTCGAATATCGCGAGGTACTGATGCTGCGCGAACTGGAAGAGATGGGCTATCGGGAAATCGCCGAGGTGGCCGACGTGCCGATCGGCACGGTGATGTCGCGGCTCGCGCGAGGGCGCCGCAAGCTCGCCGCGCTGCTGACTGAGAAACAGGGCGGTGCAACGGCGCCGCACCGATCGCCGATGTGCGCAGCGCCGGGCACTGACGACGCGCGGGCCGCAACGCCCGGCGCCAGTAAATCGGCTTCGGCCAATGTCACGCCGCTGCGGGCATCGGCCAACGGCCGGCCACTCAACACGCCCGGCGGCACGGCCGCCGGCACCGCTCAGGAGACGCCAGATGGACTGTAACGAAGCGCGGCCGCTCCTCGACGCGAACGCCGATCATGAATTGCCCGCGCCGGATGCCCGGCGTGTTCAGCAGCACATCGAGAGCTGCGACGCCTGCCGGCGTGAGAGCGAGAACCTGCGGGCCTTGAGCGGCGCGCTGCGCGCGGCGCCTTACCATCGTGCGCCGCAGTCGCTGCGCGAGCGTATCGTCGCCGGATTGCCGCCAATCGATGAACCGGTTGCCGCGGCCGAGGCGCCGGTTGCCAGCGATCAAGACCCACGGCGCGCGAGCGTGCGCGGCGCGGCTGGCTCGATGGCTGGCTGGACGGCTGGCGTGCCCCGCAAGGCGGCTTCGGCGGCCGGCGGCCGGCAGTGCTGCAGGCGGCGCGGGCGGCGTGCTGGCGCGTGGCTGGCTGGCGGCGCTGGTCGTCGCGCTGTGCGCGGTGGCGGCGGGCGTGGCGTTGAACCTGCACCGGCCGGCGGACTTCGCGCCGTTCGCCGACGAACTGGTGGAAAGCCATGTGCGCGCGCAGGTGTCGGGACGCGACATCGACGTGATTTCGACCGACCGGCACACGGTCAAGCCGTGGTTCAACGGCCGGCTCGACTATTCGCCGCCGGTCGAAGACCTGGCGGCGAGCGGCTTCCCGCTGGAAGGCGGGCGGCTCGACTACCTCGCGCATCAGCGGGTGGCGGTGCTGGTCTACCGCTACCAGAAGCACGTGATCGACGTGTATGTCTTTCCGCAGGCCGGCGCCGGCGGCACGGGCCGGAATACGGACGGCGCGGCGCCGGCGACGCTCGGTCGCGAAGGCTACTCGATTGCGCACTGGAACGCGGAAGGCATGACCTGGTGGGCGATCTCGGACGCCGCGCCCGATGCGCTGAGCGGTCTGGAAGCGGCGCTGAAGGCGCGCCTGCAAAGCGGCAGCGAGCGCACGGAGAGCGGGCTCGTAGGTGCTGCGAGGCCGCTCTGCGCCGCTGACGGGGGCGGGCGAGGCGCCGGCGGCGGCGGTGCGGGCGGACCGGCGCGACTTGGCGGCCGTTTCAGGCGCCCGCGCGACATGCCGTAGCCGCGAGTTCGGCTCGGCTCCGCTGCCTAAACCCTTGAAAACACTCCCGATTCGTGCGCCGCAATAACGGGATATCTTGCAACCCGGCCCTAATCGGGTTACACTCTTTGGCTTCTCACTTGCCACACCGGTTCCGACGCCCGGGTGGCTTTAATCCACAAGTCAGCACAAGGAGTGAATATGCGTCATTACGAAATCGTATTTATCGTGCACCCCGATCAGAGCGAGCAAGTGCCCGCCATGATCGAGCGTTACAAGACCACGATCACGTCGCACGGTGGCCAGATCCACCGTATCGAAGACTGGGGCCGTCGCCAACTGGCCTACATGATCGAGAAACTCGCGAAGGCTCACTACGTCTGCATGAACATCGAATGCGACCAAACCACGCTCGACGAGCTGGAACACGCATTCAAGTTCAACGACGCTGTTCTGCGTCACCTGATCGTCAAGATGAAGAAGGCCGAAACCGGCCCGTCGCCGATGATGAAGGAAGTGCAGCGCGAAGAAGCCAAGAAGTCGGCTGCTACGCAACCGTCCGAAGCGCAGGCTTAAGACACACTATTTAAGCTACCAGAACAAGCGTCGCTCTCGCCCAAGGCTACATGAATCGGCTGCAACTCACGGCCAGCGTCGTCGAACGCGAACCGGTGCGGTACACCCCCGCCGGCGTTCCGATTGCAGGCTGCACGTTGCACCACCGCACGGAAGTCGTCGAAGCCGGCATTGCCCGGCAAGTCGAACTGACCATGCAGGCGGTAGCCGCAGGCGAGGCGAGCGGTAAGCTGGAAAGCTGTCAGATGGGCGTGGAAACGCTCTTCACAGGCTTCCTGGCGAAAAAGCACCGCAACGCAAGAACTCTGGTATTTCACATCACAGCATTGCAGGACATTGGAAAGGACTGAACATGCCCCGCCCGACTGGTAAGAAATTCGACAAGCGTCGTCAGCAACAAAATCCGCTCTTCAAGCGCAAGAAGTTCTGCCGTTTCACGGCCGCTAACGTCGATCACATCGACTACAAAGACCTCGAAACGCTGAAGGACTTCATCGGCGAAAACGGCAAGATCACGCCGGCGCGTCTCACGGGTACGAAGTCGCACTATCAACGCCAGCTGGATACGGCAATCAAGCGCGCACGTTTCCTCGCGCTGGTGCCGTACACCGACCAGCACAAGGCCTAACCCGACGACGCGATAAGGAGCATCCGAATGCAAATCATTCTTCTGGAAAAAGTCGTCAACCTGGGCAACCTGGGCGACATCGTCAAGGTTAAGGACGGTTACGCACGTAACTTCCTGATCCCGAACAAGCAAGCTCGCCGTGCAACGAAGGAAGCCCTGGCTGAATTCGAAGTTCGCCGTGCTGAACTGGAAAAGATCGCCGCTGAAAAGCTGGCTGCTGCTCAAGCTCAAGGCGAAAAGCTGGCTGGCTCGACGGTTCAGATCGGCCAGAAGGCTGGCGTCGACGGCCGTCTGTTCGGCTCGGTGACGAACGCCGACATCGCTGACGCACTGGTCAAGCAAGGCTTCGCAGTGGAAAAGGCGCAAGTGCGTCTGCCGGAAGGCCCGCTGAAGCTGGTTGGCGACCACGCAGTTCAGATCTCGCTGCACACCGACGTTCTGGTCGATGTGACGGTGGCTGTGATCGGCGAACACGTCTAAGCGACCGCGTCTAAGCATCAGGTAGTATTTGCCAGGATGTTGCTGGCGAAAGGCAGGGGCCGGGTGACCGGCCCCTGCCTTTTTTGTGCCCGTTTTTTTAGTTTTACCGCTCGCCGCAGCCGCCCGATTACCCGATAATTCCTCTCCATGAACGCACCGTCCAAAGATCCCCAACTCGAGTCGCTGAAAGTCCCGCCGCATTCGATCGAGGCCGAGCAATCGGTGCTGGGCGGCTTGCTGCTCGACAACGCCGCATGGGACCGCATCGCCGACTTCCTGTCGCAGAGCGATTTCTACCGCTACGACCACCGCATCATCTTCGAGCACATCGGCAAGCTGATCGCGGCCACGCGTCCGGCCGACGTGATCACCGTGTACGAGGCGCTCGGCACCTCGGGCAAGGCGGAAGAGGTCGGCGGGCTCGCCTACCTGAACGCGCTGGCGCAGAACACGCCGAGCGCGGCCAACATCCGCCGCTACGCGGAAATCGTGCGCGATCGCGCGGTGCTGCGCCGGCTCGTGTCCGTGGCCGACGAAATCTCCGCCGACGCGTTCAATCCGCAGGGCAAGGAAGTCCGCCAGTTGCTGGACGAGGCCGAATCGAAGGTGTTTTCGATCGCCGAAGACGGCGCGCGCGGCACGCAGGGCTTCCTCGAAATCGGGCCGCTGCTGACCCAGGTGGTCGAGCGGATCGACACGCTGTATCACACCGCCAATCCGAGCGATGTGACCGGCACGCCGACCGGCTTTGTCGACCTCGACCGCATGACTTCGGGCATGCACGGCGGCGAACTGATCATCGTCGCGGGCCGTCCGTCGATGGGTAAGACGGCGTTTTCGATGAACATCGGCGAATACGTGGCGGTCGAGTATGGCCTGCCGGTCGCCGTGTTCTCGATGGAAATGCCGGGCTCGCAACTCACGATGCGTATGCTCGGCTCGGTCGGCCGGCTCGACCAGCACCGCATGCGTACCGGGCGTCTCACCGACGAAGACTGGCCGAAGCTCACGCACGCGGTGCAGAAAATGAGCGAGGCGCAGATTTTCATCGACGAAACCGGCGGCCTGAACCCGATGGAATTGCGCTCGCGCGCGCGCCGGCTGTCGCGCCAGTGCGGCAAGCTGGGCCTGATCATCATCGACTACCTGCAGCTGATGAGCGGCTCGTCGTCCGGCGAAAACCGCGCGACCGAAATCTCGGAAATCTCGCGTTCGCTGAAGAGTCTGGCCAAGGAACTCGACGTGCCGGTGATCGCGTTGTCGCAGCTCAACCGGGGCCTCGAACAGCGTCCGAACAAGCGGCCGATCATGTCGGACCTGCGCGAATCCGGCGCTATCGAGCAGGATGCGGACGTGATCCTGTTCATCTACCGCGACGAAGTCTACAACCCGGACAGCCCGGACAAGGGCACGGCCGAGATCATCATCGGCAAACAGCGGAATGGTCCGATCGGCCCCGTTCGGCTCACGTTCCATGGT
Source organism: uncultured beta proteobacterium (assembly GCA_963738755.1). Taxonomy (GTDB): domain Bacteria; phylum Pseudomonadota; class Gammaproteobacteria; order Burkholderiales; family Burkholderiaceae; genus Paraburkholderia. The sequence goes on along the minus strand of CAVTXZ010000024.1, from coordinate 234,078 downwards.
CAATTCACGAAGTTCGACAATTTTGCCGGCGCGCAGAATTTCTATAGCGAGTAACAGGAAGTAAGCGAAGTGAAGCGCCTGTTGTAACGGCGCTTTCAAAAGTGCGGCATCGGTCCCGCAACGGTACAATGTGGCGGTTTTATGTCAGCCATAATGTGACCAATTTTCGGGATCCCAATGTTCGGTCGATTCATGCCCACCGAGGGCAAGTTCTTTGAAATTTTCAATGCGCACGCAACGTGCATCGTCTCGGCAAGCCGCGAACTCGAGCTGCTGATCGACAATCTGCAAGACGCGGAAACCCATAAGCAAAACGTGCAAAAAGCCGAGAAGGCCGCCGACAAGCTCACGCACGAAACCATCGACCTGCTGCACAAGACGTTCATCACGCCGCTCGACCGCGACGAGATCCACAAGCTGATCACCACGATGGACGACATCCTCGACCTGATGGAGGACGTCGCCACCGCTATCTCGCTGTACGACGTGCAGGCGGTGACCTCGGAAGCGAGCCAGTTGGCGCACATCTGCACGGCGACTTCCGAGCGCGTGCAGTTCGCCGTCAGCCTGCTGTCGGACATGAAGCAGGCGAGCCAGATCCTGAAGACCTGCGAGGAAATCGACCGGCTGGAATCGGAAGCCGACCGCGTGCTGCGCTCGGCCATGTCGAAACTGTTCCGCGAAGAAGACGACGTCAAGACCCTGATCAAGCTGAAGGCGATCTACGAACTGCTCGAAACGATCACCGACAAGTGTGAAGACGTAGCGAACATCATCGAAGGCATCGTGCTGGAAAACGCATAATGCAATCGATACAACTCGCTATCTGGGTCGTCGCCGGCCTGGTCGCCGTCGCGCTGATTTTCGACTTCATGAACGGCTTTCACGACGCGGCGAATTCGATCGCCACGGTCGTTTCGACCGGCGTGCTGAAGCCGCAGCAGGCGGTGGCCTTCGCGGCGGCGTTCAACGTCATCGCGTATTTCGTCTTCCACCTGAAGGTGGCCGCGACGGTCGGCAAGGGCACGATCGATCCCGAACATCGTCGATCACTACGTGATCTTCGGCGCGCTGGTCGGCGCGATCGGCTGGAACATCATCACCTGGTACTACGGCATTCCGTCCAGCTCGTCGCACGCGCTGATCGGCGGCCTGGTCGGCGCGGCGCTCGCCAAGTCGGGCTGGGGCTCGCTCAACATGCGACGGCCTGCTGAAGACGGTGGCCTTCATCTTCATCTCGCCGCTGCTCGGCTTCGTGCTCGGCTCGTTCTTCATGCTGGTGGTGTCGTGGATCTATTTCCGCACGCCGCCGAGCAAGGTCGACCGGCGGTTCCGGCGCCTGCAACTGGTCTCGGCGGGCTTGTACAGCCTGGGCCACGGCGGCAACGACGCGCAGAAAACCATCGGCATCATCTGGATGCTGCTGATCGCGACCGGCTATGCGTCGTCGCACGCGGACGCGCCGCCGCTGTGGGTGATCGGCGGCTGCTATCTGTCGATGGGGCTCGGCACGCTGTTCGGCGGCTGGCGGATCGTCCGCACGATGGGCCAGAAGATCACCAAGCTCAAGCCGGTCGGCGGTTTCTGCGCCGAGACGGGCGGCGCGATCACGCTGTTCACCGCGTCGTGGCTCGGCATTCCGGTGTCGACCACGCACACGATCACCGGCGCGATCGTCGGTGTCGGCGCGACGCAGAAGCTCAGCGCGGTGCGCTGGGGCGTGGCCGGCAACATCGTCTGGGCGTGGATTCTGACGATTCCGGCCTCCGCGGCGCTGTCCGCGGCAGGCTGGTGGTTCGGCCACCGCTTCCTGTAAGGGTGCCTGCGCGGGGCCTGAACGCCGCTGATCGTTCACGTGCCAACGCTCAGGCTTTCACGCGCAGACCTCACAGCCCGCGCCCGTTCGCGCGCAGCGTTAGCGCGCCGTTCAGATCAGCGGCGCGCTGCCGCCATCCATCGGGACAATCGCGCCCGTCACATAGCTCGCGCGGCGGCTCGCCAGAAACAGCGCGACGTCGGCGATTTCCTCCGGTTTTGCATAGCGTCCGAGCGGCACCTTGGCCTGGCCGCGCGCCAGCGCGTCCGCGCTTTCGATGCCTTGCTGCGCCGCTTCCAGCTTGACCGCTTCCTCGACGCGCTCGGTCAGCGTCGCTCCCGGATTGATTGCGTTGATGCGGATGCCGTAGCGCGCGTAGTAGTGGGCGAGGCCGACGGTCGCCAGCATCAGCGCGGCATTCGCGGCGCCGCCGGCGATATGGATGTCGCTCGCGATCTTGCCGCCCATGCCGATGATATTGACGATCGTGCCGGGCTCGCCGCCGTTGCCGGCTTTCGCGCGTTCGGCCATGCGACGCAGCACTTCCTGCTGCGGGTAGATGTAGGGGAAATACTTCGCTTCCATCGTCGCCCTGAAAGCGTCGGCATCGAGCGTTTCCGGGTCATAGCGGCGGGCCGCGCCGGCGCTGTTGATCAGCACGTCGATCGGACCGACCGCGGTGCTGACTTCCTCGACGATATCGGCGGCGCTGTGCGGTTCGTGCAGATCGGCGCGCGTGCGATGCACGTGTAAGCCCTTCCTGCTGCAACTGTTCATAGGCGCGCGCGAGATTGGCGGGGTCGCGCGAGACGATCGCGACTTTCGCGCCTTCCTGCGCGAACGCTCGCGCGCAGGCGAAACCGATGCCCTTGCTGCCGCCCGTGATCAACACCACCTTGTCTTTCAGCCCGAGATCCATCGTCGCCACTCCGCTGTCGGAAGAATATCGATGACGATAGCAGATCGGCTGGACCAGCGGGGCGGCGCAGCCGATGGCGCACGGCTGGGCGGGCGTCGACGAAGCGTCAGAAGTTGCCGTTGGCGAAGCGGGCGATGGGATCGTCGGTGGTCTGCGTGGGAGCGGGCATGCCGCGCGAGGACCTGTCGAGGCGCGCATGATCTGCACGCTGCCATTCGGATCGGCTTGCTGAGCCTGCTGGGCCTGCTGAGCCTGACGCGTGGCCACGGAAGCAGGCGGAGGCGGTTCGAACGCATCGGCGGCGGCGTCGATCGGGTCGGGTGCGCGGGCGGCGCGGCCGGCGGAGCATTGCGCATCGCTGCGGTCTGTGGGGCCGACGAGTCTGGCGGTGGCGTCATAGGCGGTAGCGGGCTGAGCTGCGCCGACAGGCGCCGGCGACACCGCGCCCGCCGCGCGCGCCTGCATCTGCGCGGCGCTCATGCCGGGCGGCGGCGGTTCGAACGGATCTGCTTGGGCGTGGCGCCCAGCCGTAGTCGGCGTCGCGCTGAGTGCTCGTCGACAGCGCTGCGGGGCGGTTGCGGTCGAGGCGGCGCACGCGTTGTTGCCGTACGACACGTCCGCGGCTTGCTGCGTGCGTCACCGCGCACTCGAACGGCCGCGGTATCGCGCTGCCATGCGCGGCGTGGCGGCACCGGCGCTACGCGCTCCGGCTGCGGCGTCGCGGCCTGATAGCTCGGCGTATCGAACGGCGCGGGCGCCGCAGCCGGCGCGGCCACGCGGCGAATGCCGTCGAAGCGCTTGGCCCAATAAGGATTGGTCAGATAGTCGAGCCGCACCGTGCCGCCGGTCGATGGCGCATTGACGAAGCGCAGCTTGCCCACGTAAATGCCGACGTGCGAATGCGCGCGTCCCGTCGTATTGAAGAAAATCAGATCGCCCGGCGCGATTTCGTCCGGTTCGATCGATTCGCCACGCCCGCTCATGTCGGCGGTCGTGCGCGGCAGATTCACCGACGCCGCGCGCGACACCACATAGCGAACCAGTCCGCTGCAATCGAAGCCGCTATCGGGCGTATTGCCACCCCAACGGTATGGAATGCCGACCAGGCTCATCGCCTGAATCGAGATTTCCTCGCGGCCGATGCTGTGATCGACGAAATTCGGGAAAGCCGGGCGGCGGCGCATGATAGGCGCCGTTCGTCACGACGACCGACGAACGCCGGGCCCGCGCGACGTCTTCTGCGGCGCGCCGGCACAGGCGGCGAGCAGCAGAACGGTCAGCAGCGAAAGGGCGAGTCGGCGCATTGAAGACGAGGGCGAGCGGTAAACGCTCGTTTACAGGCGGACGATGTCCGGATGGTAGCCCGTCGAACATGGCTCGGGCAAGAATTCTTGACAAATTACTTGAAGTTCGTGCGCTAAGTGTTGCCCGCCGGGAACGCTGGCCAATAAAAAAGCCGCGTCCGGACTGACCGGACGCGGCTTCGAGGTCGAAGCTAACGCGTTGAAACTTAAAGAATTTCCGACGCGTAATCCGCCAGACGCGAGCGCTCGCCGCGCGCCAGCGTCACGTGCCCGCTGTGCGCCCAGCCCTTGAAGCGGTCGACCACGTAAGTCAGACCCGAACTGCCTTCGGTCAGGTAAGGCGTATCGATCTGCGCGATATTGCCCAGACAGATGATCTTCGTGCCCGGACCCGCGCGCGTGACCAGCGTCTTCATCTGCTTCGGCGTCAGGTTTTGCGCCTCGTCGATGATCAGATACTTGTCCACGAACGTACGGCCGCGCATGAAGTTCATGCTCTTGACCTTCAGGCGCGAGCGGATCAGCTCCTGAGTCGCGGCGCGGCCCCATTCACCGGCGGCGTCGTCGGTTTTCTGCAGGACTTCGAGGTTGTCGTCGAATGCACCCATCCACGGCTGCATCTTTTCCTCTTCCGTACCCGGCAGGAAGCCGATGTCTTCACCGACCGGCACCGTCGCGCGCGTCACGATGATCTCGTTGTAGCGCTTGTCGTCGAGCACCTGCGCGAGGCCGGCCGCGAGCGCCACCAGCGTCTTGCCGGTGCCGGCCTGACCGAGCAGCGTGACGAAGTCGATCTCCGGATTCATCAGCAGGTTCAGCGCGAAGTTCTGCTCGCGATTGCGCGCCGTGATGCCCCACACGTTGTTCTTGTGGTGGCCGTAGTCGCGCAGCGTTTGCAGCAGCGCCGTCTTGCCGTTCAGCTCGCGCACCAGCGCATGAAACGTCGGCTCGCCGTTTTGCGGCTCCAGATAGACGAATTCGTTGACCAGCATCGACGCGCACAGCGGACCGGTCACGCGGTAATACGTGGTGCCGGTTTTGGTGTCCTGCCAGCTTTCCATGCCCTTCGCGTGCTTGGTCCAGAAATCCTGCGGCAGCGCGCGGATGCCCGAATACAGCAGATCGCTGTCTTCGAGCACCTGGTCGTTGAAGTAATCTTCGGCGGGCAGGCCGAGCGCATGCGCCTTGATGCGCATGTTGATGTCTTTCGACACCAGCACGACCTGGCGATCCATCCGGTCGCGCTGCAACGCGCGCACGACGCCGAGAATCTGGTTGTCGGCCTTGCCTTCGGGCAGACCTTCGACCGGTTCGATAGCCGTGAGCTTGGTCTGGAAGTACAGACGGCCGGACGCCTCGCGGCTGCCCAGACGCGCCAGCGAAATGCCGTCGGACATATTGCCCGCGTTGGCCACCAGCGCATCGAGCGTGCGGCTCACCTGGCGAGCGTTACGCGCGACTTCCGACATGCCCTTCTTGTGGTTGTCGAGTTCTTCCAACGTCATCATCGGCAGATAGACGTCGTGTTCCTCGAAACGGAACAGGCAGCTCGGATCGTGCATCAGCACGTTGGTGTCGAGCACGAACAGCTTCTGGGCTTCGACCGACTCGGTGGCGGCGCCGCGCTTCTTGCTGGTGCCGCGCGCGTTCGGCGCTGCCGCCGCGGGTGCGCTTGCGGCAGGCTGTTTCGCGCTCGGCGTGCGTGCGACGGCCGGCTGCGGCTCTGCAACGGGTTCGGTTTGCGGACGCGTGGCGGGAACCGGCTGCAGCAACGCGGCCGTCTGCTTCGATCTTGCGCGCGCGCGTGGGGGCGGCTTGCCCGGCGGATGCGGACGCAGCAGGCGAAGCGGACGACGCCGGCACGGGTCGCAAGGTGGTGGCGGCATTGGCGGCGTGCGTCATCGGCGTGGCGACGTTCGCGCGGCCGTAATCGGCCGACTCTGCGGATGTCCCCTTCGCTCGCCTGTTTCTTCGCGGCGGAGCGCGCCGGCGTGGCGGCTTTGGCCTTGTATTCGTCAGGCGGCAGGAGATTGCCGAGCTTGCTGGGGGGGGTAGGCAAAGGCATGGTTTCCCTCGAATTAATCGGGTCACATATCGTGCGCCGCCTGTCGCATTCTGCCGGTGCCACGTGTGCGCACGCAGATTGCGCCCGGAGGCGCGCATTCGGTCTAGAGATGCCGGTTCGCCTGGTCTTCGATCGGCTCCTTAACGGATACGCGCTGCCGAGTGAACGAACGGCTGCGCGCAATTAAAAAAGCCGCCGCCCCGGCGTACGGGGCAAGCGGCTCGCCTTCGGTCATCGCGTGGCGCCTCATCCACTTCAACGGAACCGGTAAAACGGTCGTGAAGTGCGGCGCAGCAGCGGAAAGATTGGGGTGGACAGGCACTCATTGCAACCCAATATAACGCGCCTCAAAGCGCTTGTACAGCCTCCAGAATGTCATCGACATGGCCCGGCACTTTCACGCCGCGCCACTCCTGGCGCAGCACGCCTTCGGCGTCGATAAGGAAGGTGGAACGCTCGATTCCACGTACTTCTTTGCCATACATTTTCTTCATTTTCATGACACCGAAGAGCGCGCACAGCGTTTCTTCCGGATCGGAGATCAACGGGAACGGCAATTCGAGCTTGGCCTTGAAATTGTCATGCGAGCGCATGCTGTCGCGCGAGACGCCGAGAATTTCCGCGCCGGCCTTCTTGAACTTCGGATACAGGTCGCGGAATTGCAGACCTTCGGTCGTGCAGCCCGGCGTGTTGTCCTTCGGGTAAAAATACAGCACCACCTTCTTGCCCCGTAGCTTGGACAGCGTGATGTCGCCGCCGGTAGCGGGGGCGGTGAAGTCGGGGATGGGTTGGTCGACTGCGATGGGCACGAGGTTCTCCGGTTGTTATGGCCGGCGCCGGATTGGCTGCGGTGGCGTCGGCCTGGCATCGAGGCTGTGGGGGAGGTTGACCGCGCGCGGCATGGTCTCGCGTAGCGGCAGGCCGTCAGAACCGGCTGTCGGACCCGGTCAGGGTTGGACGATCAACTCGCCGGAGCGGCCTGGAATTTCGCCCCACGTAACAGGGTACGATGGCAGCGTGCTGCGGTCTAGCGTGGCGTAGTAGTCGCCCATCGTCGCGAAGGTGTGACCTTGCGCGCGCCAGCCGTCCAGCAACTGTTCGAAGATCGGCGCGAGCTTTTGTCCTTCGAGTTCCGCGTGCAAGCGTGAACACCTGATCGTGCGGATTGTTTTCCGTGTGCTTCAGCATCCATGCGGCGACGTTGTGCTCGTTCGACGCCATCCACGCCGAGCACTTCGTCGAGCGTGGGCAGCGTGGTGGGCATCTGCACGTGCGCGAGCGTCCGGCCGTCGACCACCGGCAGATACGGCGAGTGACCGCGGCCGTCGGACGCGTAGTGCATGCCCCACGCGTCGATCTGCTCGAACGCGTGGCCGTTCATCTGCCAGCCGGCCGCGCCGTGCGTGACCGGGCGGCGCGCCGAAGATGTCGACGAAGCGGTCGTGGCTTTGCTGCATCTGCGCGGCCGTCCACTGCGCGATCTTGCGAGCGCACGTTGTCCTGCCAGTACACGTGATCCCACGTATGGATGCCGCATTCGAAGCCGGCTTCGTGGATCGCGCGCATCTCGGCGGCGGCCTTCGCGCCGATGTCCGGGCCGGGCAGCAGCACGCCGTACATCAGCTGCTTGACGCCGTAGTGTTCGACCACCGACGTGCGCGACACCTTCTTCAGAAAGCCCGGCCGCAACACGCGGCGCATCGCCCAACCGGTGTGGTCGGGGCCGAGGCTGAAGAGGAAAGTGGCGCGCGCCTTGAAGCGGTCGAAGATGCGCGCGAGATTCGGCACGCCTTCGCGAGTGCCGCGCAGCGTGTCGACGTCGATCTTCAGGACGATACGAGCCAAGGATGAGCCCTTATTGCTGTTCGACGAGTGCGCGCGCTTCGCCGACATGGCCGCGATACGCTTCGAAAATCTTGCGCAGCGCTTCGTCGAAGGTCGACTTCGGCGCCCAGTCGAGTTCCTGCATCGTGTTGTCGATCTTCGGCACGCGGTTCTGCACGTCCTGGTAGCCCGCGCCGTAGTACGCGCCCGACGACGTTTCGACCAGCTGCACCTGCTTGGCCGATCGGCGTATTCCGGGAATTCGGCGGCCAGCGTCAGCATCTTGTGCGCGAGCTCGCGCACCGAGAAGTTGTTGGTCGGGTTGCCGATGTTGTAGATCTTGCCCGTGGCAACGCCGTCCTTGTTCTCGATGATCTTCATCAGCGCGCCGATGCCGTCGTCGATATCGGTGAACGCGCGCTTTTGCGCGCCGCCGTCGACGAGGCTGATGTTCTCGCCGCGCACGATATGGCCGAGGAACTGCGTGACCACGCGCGAGCTGCCTTCCTTCGGCGTGTAGATCGAGTCGAGGCCCGGGCCGATCCAGTTGAACGGACGGAACAGCGTGAAGTTCAGGCCTTCCATGCCGTAACCCCAGATCACGCGGTCCATCAGCTGCTTGGAGCAGGCGTAGATCCAGCGCGGCTTGTTGATCGGGCCATACGACAGTTGCGATTCTTCCGGATCGAACTGCTCGTCCGTGCACATGCCGTAGACCTCGGAGGTCGACGGGAACACGAGGTGCTTGCCGTACTTGACGGCCGAACGCACGATCGGCAGGTTGGCTTCGAAGTCCAGTTCGAACACGCGCAGCGGCTGCTTCACGTACGTGGCGGGCGTGGCGATCGCGACCAGCGGCAGGATCACGTCGCACTTCTTGACGTGATACTCGACCCACTCCTTGTTGATCGTGATGTCGCCTTCGAAGAAGTGCATCCGCTCATGGTTGACGCAGGTCGCCCAGACGCTCGGTCTGCATGTCCATCCCGAAGACTTCCCAATCGGTCGTTTCGAGAATGCGTTTGGACAGGTGATGGCCGATGAAGCCGTTCACACCCAGAATCAGGACTTTTTTCATGAATGACGGGGAATTTGGATGAGCTGGGCGAATTCGGCCGGGGTAACGACGGTTTCGCTGCCGTCGTGCTGGTGCCGCAATTCGTGGATGGCGATCGCGCGGCCGTCGCCGCAGATCGCGAAAACGCGCATTATCGCTTACGTGCAGGCCCGGCGGCAAATCTGAGCGAAGCGCGCCCGGCGCGGCCAGACGGGCGCGGGCGATCGATGAAACGGCTGCCCCTCGAGATCGGTGAACGCGCCCGGGATAGGGCGGCGCGACCGCGCGAATCAGGTTGTAGACCTGCTGCGCGGGCTGGCGTCCAGTCGATGCGGCCGTCTTCCGGCTTGCGCCCGCCGTAGTAGCTGCCGTGCGACAGATCGTTCGGCAGATGCGGCGCTTCGCCCGCCAGCAGCGCCGGCAGCACGCGCCAGAGCGTCTGCTCGGCGGCCACGGTGACCTTGTCGAACACTTGCGCGGCGGTGTCGTCGGGCAGGATCGGCACCGGCGTTTGCGCGATGATCGCGCCCGCGTCGGGCTTGGCGGCCATCTCGTGCAGCGTCGCGCCGGTTTCGGTTTCGCCGTGGATCACCGCCCAGTTGGTCGGCACGCGGCCGCGGTACTTCGGCAGCAGCGAGCCGTGCATGTTGTAAGCGCCTCGCGCGGCGAGCGCCAGCAGGTCGACCGGCAGCATGTGGCGGTAATAGAACGAGAAGATGAAGTCCGGGCCGCGCGGCGCTCACCGCGGCGCGCAATTCCGCGCTCTTCGGATCGGCCGGCGTGACGACCGGAATGCCGTGCTCGGCCGCGACTGAGGCGACGCTGCCGAACCAGATGTTTTCGGTCGGGCTGTCCTCGTGCGTGACGACCAGCGCCACGTCGACGCCGCGCGCGAGCAGCACCTGCAGGCAGCGCACGCCGACGTTGTGATACGCGAATACGACGGCGCGCGGCTTCATGCGTTGGGCCCCTGGTCGACCAGCGGCGCGGCTTGCACGGCCTGCACGACCGCCTGACGCGGCGCTTCGGTGACGGTGGTGCCGTCGCGCTGCTCGAGAATCGTCTGCACCAGATAGCGCGGACGCGCGCGCACCTGCTGATAGATCCGCCCGATGTATTCGCCGAGCAGGCCGAGCGCGAAGATGATCACGCCGAGCAGGAAGAAGATGACGGCGAACAGCGTGAACACACCTTGCACTTCCGCGCCGATGATGAAGCGGCGAATCAGCAGCAGCACGAACAGCGCCGCCGACCCGAGCGACAGGATCACGCCGATGAACGACAGCCATTGCAGCGGCACGACCGAGAAGCCGGTGACCAGGTCGAAATTCAGGCGGATCAGCGAGTACAGCGAGTACTTCGATTCGCCGGCGAAGCGCTCTTCGTGCGCGACTTCGATCTCGACCGGATTCTGCGCGAAGGTGTACGCCAGCGCCGGAATGAAGGTGTTGATTTCGCCGCAGCGGTTGATCGTGTCGATGATGTGCCGGCTGTAGGCGCGCAGCATGCAGCCCTGGTCGGTCATCTTGATGCGGGTGATGCGCTCGCGCAGCCGGTTCATCGCGCGCGACGCCTTGCGGCGCCACAGGCTGTCCTGGCGTTGCAGCCGGATCGTGCCGACGTAGTCGTAGCCTTCGCGCATCTTCGCGACCAGCTTGCCGATTTCTTCCGGCGGATTCTGCAGATCGGCGTCGAGCGTGATGACGATCTCGCCGCGCGATTGCTCGAAGCCCGCGAGAATCGCCATGTGCTGGCCGTAATTGCCGTTCAGCAGGATCACGCGCGTCGTGTCGGGCCGCGCGCGGAACTGCTCGGCGAGCAGGGCGGCGGATTTGTCGCGGCTGCCGTCGTTGATGAAGATCACTTCATAGCCGGTGCCGAGCGCGTCGAGCGCCGGATAGAGGCGCGCGAACAGCGCGGCCAGCCCGGCTTCCTCGTTGTACACCGGGATGATGATCGACACTTCCGGTGCGACGGCGCGATATTCCGAATAACTCATTTCCGCTTATTTTCCGTATTGTTCGCAAATTTCATTGACCGCGCGGCAGACCCGCTCCACGTCGCCCTCGCTCATCAGCGTGAACAGCGGCAGCGTGACGGTGGTGGCGCCGAAGCGCTCGGCGTGCGGGAACATCCCTTCCTTGAAGCCGCGCGCACGGTACAGCGAGAACAGGTGAATCGCCGGATAGTGGACGCCCGAGCCGATGCCGCGCTCTTTCAGTTCGGCCATGAAGCCGGCGCGGTCGATCGATAGTTTTTCGAGCGGCAGCGCGATCTGGAACATGTGCCAGTTGCTGTTGGCGAAGTCGGCAAACGGCAGGCCGATGCCCAGTTTCACCGCCGCGCCGCCTTCCAGCCCGGCGAAATACGCGCGCACGAGTTTCTTGCGCTGCGCGAGGAAACGCTCCAGATGCGGCAACTGACCGAGACCGACACGCGCGGCGACGTCCGTCAGGTTGTATTTGCCGCCGAGCACGTCGCAGTCCATGCCGTCGAAGCCGGTGCGGGTGATGCCTTGCAGCCGGTACTTCTGGGCGAGAATCGCTTCTTCCTCGTTGTTCAGCACCAGCGCGCCGCCTTCGATCGAGGTCAGATTCTTGTTCGCATGGAAGCTGAACGAGACCAGATCGCCGAGCTTGCCGATGCGTTCGCCTTTCCAGGTCGAACCGAACGCCTGGGCGGCGTCTTCGATCACGCGCAGCTTGTGGGCGCGGGCGATTTCATACAGACGGTCCATATTGACCGGCAGGCCCGACAGATACACCGGCAGCAGCGCCTTGGTGCGCGGCGTGATGGCCTTTTCGAGCAGATCGAGATCGATATTGCGCGTCACCGGATCGATGTCGACGAACACCGGCGTGGCGCCGACTTCGTAGATCACGTTGCTGGTCGACACCCACGAGGCGGGCGTGGTGATGACTTCGTCGCCTTCGCCCACGCCGGCGATACGCAGCCCGATTTCGAGCGTTGCCGTGCCGGAGTTGAAGGTGCGCACCGGGCGGCCGCCGCAGAACTCGGACAGCGCCGCTTCGAACTTCTGGTTCTGCGGACCGGTGGTGATCCAACCGGAGCGGAGCACGTCGGCGACGCCCTGAATCGTCTCTTCATCGATCTCGGGTTTGACAAACGGCAAAAACGGAACTGTTGACTGGCTCATGAATGCTTCGCTCGATTGAAAGGGCGCTACCCGAAGGGCGCGAAGTAAAGCACAAACTACCCGCTGCGCGCAAACGCACGGCGACGGTCGCGGCTAAAAAGGGCACAACCGCGCAGGATACCGCGGCCAGGCTTATGTCCTGCTTAGCTGCGCGCCAGAATCAGCACGCCGATCAGGATGATGCCGATCCCGATCAGCTTCTGCATCGACAGCACCTCGCCGAACAGATACCACGCCGCGAAGGCGTTGACGACGTAGCCGAGCGACAGCATCGGATAGGCAATCGACACATCCACCCGCGACAGCCCGATGATCCACACCACGAGGCTGATGACATAACAGGCCAGGCCGCCGATGATCGGCGGCTGGGTCGCGAGCCGGAAGCCAATGGGCAGGATGTTCGCACGGGTGAATTCGAAGTGTCCAACGGCATTCGTTCCGGCTTTGAGCAGCAACTGCGCGCAGGCGTTCAACGTGACGCCCGCGAGGATACAAAAGAGGGAGATCGGGTTCATCGAACGGTCAGATCCTGATATGGGGTCATTGTTGTGGTTTTTCCATGGGCGCCACGGCGTCGGGCGCTGCTGCGCCGGAAGCCGGCACGGGCTTCATCACCACCACCCGGCGCGAGTCGCGCGCGACGACCTGCATCGGCAGGCGTTCCTTGAGGAGCCTGTCGTAGGTCGGCGGCGGAATCAGTGCGAGCGCGTAGCGGTCGGCCTTCCAGCGTTGTTCCCAGGCGTCGACCGACGGCAGCCATTTCTGCGGTTCGACGGACACGCCGAAGGCCAGTTCGTCGGCATGCTCGACCATGATCATCGTGTGATCGACGTAAAACGGCAGCGTGTGATCGAGCACCCCGACTGAGTAGAACGGCGTATCCGCCGGCAAACGGGCGATTTCGGCCTTGATGGCGGGGGCGAGCGGCGCGCCGGAACTCAGCCGGCCGAACACGTCGTGACCCGTACCGGCGATGGTGCCGAGCAGCAGCCACGCTGCACCGAAGGTAGCGACCGCGCCCAGGCTGCCGGCCCGGCTGCGGCGGTTCAGCCACAGCGCGGCCAGCGTCAGCACGAAAGCGACGCCCAGCGCCGCCAGCACCCAGCTGCGGTACTCAATGTAGAGCTCGGCCGGATTGCGCGCACTACCGAAGCGCGACATGAACAGCGCGGCAAAGGCGGCCACGACGAGAAACAGTGCATAGCCGGCCAGATGGCGGCGCAACTGATCGCGCGTGACGAGCGGCAGATACATGCCGATCAGCAGCGCGATCGACGGGGCGATCGGCAACGTGTAGGACAGCAGCTTCGAGTGCGAGGCGCTGAAGAACAGGAAGATGAAGACGGTCCATACCAGCATCATCGTGACCGGCGCAAAGCCGTTCGGCTGGCGCGGCAGGCGCCATGCATGGCGAACGCTTTGCACACAGACCGACAGCCACGGCAGGAAACCGATCAGCAGCACCGGTACGAAGTAATAGAACGGTCCCGGGCGGTTCTGCTCCGGCGTCAGGTAGCGCTTGAACTGCTGGACGATGAAGAAGAAGTTCAGGAATTCCGGATTGCGCTGCTGCACCAGCACGAACCACGGCGTGACGATCGCGAAGAATACGATCAGCCCGCCGATCAGATGCAGGCGTTTCCAGACCGCCCAGTCGCGCGCGGTCAAGGTGTACAGGACCAGCACCGCGCCCGGCAGGATCAGGCCGACAAGGCCCTTGGACAGCACCGCGAGCGCCATCGCCCCCCAGCACACCCACATCCAGGCGCGCACGTTGGCCGTCGGCAGGTTGGGGCGTTGCGCCAGCAGCAACGCGCACAGGGTCAGCTCCATCCAGAACGACAGGCCCATGTCGAGCGTGTTGAAGTGGCCCATCAGGTTCCAGTACGGCGAGCTCGCCAGCACGATCGCCGCGAACACGCCCGTCGCCGCGTTGAACACGCGGGCGCCGGTGAAGCCGATCAGCAGCACGCCGGCGAAGCCCGTCAGCGCGGTATAAAGCCGCGCTTGCCATTCGCCGATGCCGAACCACGCGAACGTGAGCGCGTTCGCCCAGGTTTGCAGCGGCGGCTTCTCAAAATATTTGTAGCCGTTGTAGCGCGGCGTGATCCAGTCGCCGGTGACGAACATCTCGCGCGCCATTTCGGCGTAGCGGCCTTCGTCGCTGGGCAGCAGATGGCGCCAGCCGAGCGGCACGAACCAGATCACGGCGAGGGCCAGCACCAGCAGCAGGATGGTGGTGCGATTGAGCGGTAGCCTTGTCGGCGTATCGTTCATGGATTTCAACCTTTTGGGCGACGCCGCGTAGGCGGCGAAGCGGTGTTGTTCGGGAAACTGGGAGGGCGGCCATCCGCAAGGCGGCCATCCGTGGGCAGGCCAGCCGGAGCTGTTAGCCGTGGGTTGGCCAGCCCCGGGGCTCGCCAACCCGGCGCCCGCCGTCCGGCGCTTATGCGCGGCGCGCGGTCACCGTACCAATGGCGCGCAGTGTACGTTATCGGCCGTGACGCGGCCAGGGTGCGCCCTCGGTTCAGCCACCGACGCGCCCTGCGGGGCTTTGCGGCCGGCACAGGACCGCCACGATAGCCTCGCCGGCCGCTTACCCTTCGATCAATAACGCGGCGGCGACCTTGCGGCCCTCGGCCATCAGAATGTTGTAGGTGCGGCAGGCGGCCTTGAAGTCCATGGTCTCGACGCCGATGCGTTTGGCGGTGAGCGCGGCGGTCAGGCGCGGATGCGGAAAGCGCAGGCGCTCGCCGCTGCCGAACACGACCACTTCCGGGGCCGCGTCGATCAGCATGGCAAAGTGCTCCGCCGTGAGGGCGTCGAAAGAGGCGACGGGCCAAGGGATGACGGGCGCTTCGGGCAGCACCAGAATGCTGCCCGAATGGCGCACCAGATTGATTTCGACATAGTCGGCGCCGTAGCCGGTGACGGTGTTGAGGGCGCCGCTGGAATCCTGATGTAATTTCAAATTGGTTTTCCGAAGTCGTCGTGAGACATCATGCGTGTTGGCGGCCTGACCGGGCGTAGCGCAACTAGGGCGGTTTGACGCGAGTGGGACACGCGAGTGGGACAGAAGCGGCCGAAAAGGCTTGCCGAAGCGGTTGGTGCATTGCGGAAGTCGGCCAAAATCCGCTAAATTATAACTTTTTAGCCGCCAAGCGGCGCCCCTCGCTTCGTGTGCCGCCATAAGCCGCACAGGGCAGACGGGTGCGGCCCGTTGGCGCCTGCCCAGGTCCGCGCGCTTTTCGCCCGCTTTCACCTGTTTTTTACCCGCTTTTGCCAGTTTCGGTGCGGTTCCGGCGCAATCCGCCGGTTGCGCGAAATGGCCCAACCCGCGTCTGCCGGCCGTTGCCGGCCGAGCCGCGCCCGAACTCACCGTATCGGCAGACTTGCTCGGGTCCCGTTTTTACGCGCCCGCTGGTTCGCCCAAGCTCATCAAACAGGATGAAGTGCCCGCCGTGAAACCGATTCTCAAATCCAACAAGTTGTTGAATGTCTGCTACGACATTCGCGGGCCCGTCCTCGAACATGCGAAGCGGCTCGAAGAAGAGGGCCACCGCATCATCAAGCTGAACATCGGCAATCTCGCGCCGTTCGGCTTCGACGCGCCGGATGAAATCATTCAGGACATGATCCTGAATCTGCCGGGATCGTCCGGCTACTCGGATTCCAAGGGTGTATTCGCCGCGCGCAAGGCGATCATGCATTACACGCAGCAAAAGGGCGTGCACGGCGTCGAACTGGACGACATCTACATCGGCAATGGCGCTTCCGAACTGATCGTGATGGCGCTGCAGGGCTTGCTGAACGACGGCGACGAGGTGCTGCTGCCGGCCCCGGACTACCCGCTGTGGACCGCGGGTGTGAGCCTCTCGGGCGGGACGCCCGTGCATTACATCTGCGACGAATCGAATAGCTGGATGCCCGATCTCGACGACATCCGCGCGAAAATCACGCCGAACACGCGCGCGCTGGTGGTGATCAATCCGAATAACCCGACCGGCGCGCTGTATTCCGACGAATTGTTGCTCGGCCTGATCGAAATCGCACGTCAGCACGGCCTCCTGATCTTCGCCGACGAGGTCTACGACAAGATCATCTACGACGGCAAGAAGCATACGTCGCTGGCGGCGCTCTCCGAAGACGTGCTCACCGTCACCTTCAACAGCCTGTCGAAGAGCTACCGCTCGTGCGGCTACCGGGCGGGCTGGATGTTCATTTCCGGCCTGACCGGCGAGAACCGCCGCAACGCAAAAGATTATTTCGAAGGGCTCGGTATTCTGGCCTCGATGCGCCTGTGCCCGAACGTGCCCGGCCAGTACGCGATCCAGACCGCGCTGGGCGGCTACCAAAGCATCAACGACCTGATCTTGCCGGGCGGGCGCCTGTACAAACAGCGCGAACTCGCGTATGACATGCTGACGGCGATCCCCGGCGTGAGCTGCGTGAAGCCCGAGGCGGCGCTGTACATGTTCCCGCGCCTCGATCCGAAGATCTATCCGATCCAGGACGACCAGCAGTTCATTCTCGACCTGTTGCTGGAAGAGCGTGTGCTGCTCGTGCAAGGCACCGGCTTCAACTGGAAGACGCCTGACCACTTCCGCGTCGTGTTCCTGCCGAACGTGGACGATCTGGCGGACTCGATCAACCGGATCGCGCGCTTCCTCGACGGTTACCGCAAACGCCATACGGCTTGATGCGGATGGCGCGCCCGGTGCGCGCCGCCGCCTGTCCCAGTTTCCTTTTAATCACTTACTCGAAAACACACGCTGCATGGAACCGATCAAAGTTGGACTGCTGGGCTTCGGCACGGTAGGCAGCGGCACCTTCACGGTACTGCGCCGCAATCAGGAAGAAATCAAACGTCGCGCGGGTCGCGGCATCGAGATTGCGCGCATTGCCGTGCGCAATCCCGCCAAGGCAACCGCCGCGCTCGGCAGTGAGGCCAGCACCGTGGCGCTGACGGATGACTTCAACGCCGTGGTCGACGATCCGTCGATCGACATCGTGGCGGAAATGATCGGCGGCACCGGCGTGGCGCGCGACCTCGTCCTGCGCGCGATCAAGAACCGCAAGCATGTGGTCACCGCCAACAAGGCGCTGCTGGCCGTGCACGGCACGGAGATTTTCGAAGCGGCGCGCGCCAACGGCGTGATGGTGGCGTTCGAAGCGGCGGTGGCGGGCGGCATTCCGATCATCAAGGCGCTGCGCGAAGGGCTGACGGCCAATCGCATCCAGTACATCGCCGGCATCATCAACGGCACGACGAACTACATTCTCTCGGAAATGCGCGATCGCGGGCTCGACTTCGCGACCGCGCTGAAGGCCGCGCAGGAACTGGGTTATGCGGAAGCCGATCCGACCTTCGACATCGAGGGCGTCGACGCCGCGCACAAGGCGACGATCATGAGCGCGATCGCGTTCGGCGTGCCGGTGCAATTCGACAAGGCGTATGTCGAAGGCATCAGCAAGCTCGCTGCGATCGACATCAAATACGCCGAGGAACTCGGCTACCGGATCAAGCTGCTCGGTATTTCGCGCCGTACGGACAAAGGCATCGAACTGCGCGTGCATCCCACGCTGATTCCGGAAAAGCGCCTGCTGGCGAACGTGGAAGGCGCGATGAACGCGGTCGTCGTGCACGGCGACGCGGTCGGCACCACGCTTTACTACGGCAAGGGTGCGGGCGCGGAGCCGACGGCATCCGCGGTGGTCGCCGATCTGGTCGACGTGACGCGCCTGCACACGGCGGACCCGGAGCATCGCGTGCCGCATCTGGCGTTCCAGCCGGACAGCCTGTCGAGCACGCCGATCCTGCCGATCGACGAAGTGACGAGCGGCTACTACCTGCGTCTGCGGGTGGCGGACGTGACCGGCGTGCTGGCCGACATCACGCGCATTCTCGCCGACACCGGCATTTCGATCGACGCGCTGCTGCAGAAGGAATCCGAGCAGGTCGACGCGAACGGCAAGGGCGAAACCGACATCATCCTGATCACGCACGAAACGGTTGAAAAGAACGTCAACGCCGCGATCAGAACGATCGAAGCGCTGAAGACCGTTGTCTCGCAAGTCACGAAGCTGCGCATGGAAGCGCTGAACTAGGCCGAACTATGAACTACCTCTCCACGCGCGGCGCCGGCGCCGGCGAGCGCCATACCTTTTCCGACATCCTGCTGGGCGGTCTCGCGAAAGACGGCGGCCTGTACCTGCCTGCCGAATATCCGCGTGTCACCGCGGACGAACTGGCGCGCTGGCGCACGCTGCCGTACGCGGATCTCGCCTTCGAGATCCTGTCGAAATTCAGCGACGACATTCCCGCCGAAGACCTGCGCGCGCTGACGCGCAAGACCTACACGGCCGCGACGTACTGCAACGTGCGCGACGACGAAAGCGCCGCGCAGATCACGCCGCTGAAGACGCTGGGCGTCGAGAACGGCGCGCCGCTGTCGCTGCTGGAACTGTCGAACGGTCCGACGCTCGCGTTCAAGGACATGGCGATGCAGTTGATCGGCAACCTGTTCGAGTACGCGCTGGCCAGGCACGGCGAGACGCTGAACATTCTTGGCGCGACCTCGGGCGACACCGGCAGCGCGGCGGAATACGCGATGCGCGGCAAGAAGGGCATCAGCGTGTTCATGCTGTCGCCGCACAAGAAGATGAGCGCGTTCCAGACCGCGCAGATGTACAGCCTGCAGGACCCGAACATCTTCAACATCGCGGTTGAAGGCGTGTTCGACGACGCCCAGGACATCGTGAAGGCGGTCTCGAACGATCACGCGTTCAAGGCGAAGTACAAGATCGGCACGGTCAACTCGATCAACTGGGCGCGCGTCGTGGCGCAGGTCGTGTACTACTTCAAGGGCTACTTTGCCGCGACGAAGTCGAACGACGAGCGCGTGTCGTTCACGGTGCCGTCCGGCAATTTCGGCAACGTCTGCGCCGGTCACATCGCGCGCATGATGGGTCTGCCGATCGAAAAGCTGGTGGTTGCCACGAACGAAAACGACGTGCTGGACGAGTTTTTCCGCACCGGCATTTACCGCGTGCGCAAGGCGGCCGAGACCTATCACACGAGCAGCCCGAGCATGGACATTTCGAAGGCATCGAACTTCGAGCGTTTCGTGTTCGACCTGCTGGGCCGCGATCCGGCGCGCGTGCTGCAACTGTTCCGCGACGTCGAAGAAAAGGGCGGTTTCGATCTGGCGGCGAGCGGCGATTTTGCGCGCGTCGAGGAATTCGGTTTCGTGTCGGGCAGCAGCAGTCACGACGACGCGCGTGGAGACGATTCGCGACGTGTTCGAGCGTTACGACACGATGATCGACACGCACACGGCAGACGGCCTGAAGGTGGCACGCGAGCATTTGCAGCCGGGCATTCCGATGATCGTGCTGGAGACGGCGCAGCCGATCAAGTTCGGCGAAACGATCCGCGAGGCGTTGCTGCGCGAACCGGAGCGTCCGGCCGCGTTTTCGGGTCTCGAATCGCTGCCGCAGCGATTCGAAGTGCTGCCGGCGGACGTGCAGCGCGTGAAGGATTTCATCGTCGCGAACACGGGCGCGTAATCGCGCCGGAGTGAGAACCTTCGGCTCACGCGAACGCAGAAGCAGGAGCGTTGCCGCGAAGTGCGGTGGCTCACGCAAAAGCATCAGCGCCAGAATCCAGAAACATTGGCAATCTGGGCGCCTCACCGAGGCGAAGCCGACGGTTCCCGCTCACGCGCATATGAACTTGGTGGTTTCCGTGGCGGACCCATCCGCGACGCACGCAGTGCGGAGTGGGAGCGGATGACGGCTGTGTCACAGACGTTAATGGACCGAGGTGTGACCCGTTAATCGGGCCACAGTCCCCTCCAAGCCAGGAGACCCACTTAAGAATTGGCGGTGTAAAGCCGCTTTCTTTTGCCTACTTTTCTTTGCGGCCGGCAAAGAAAAGTAGGTGCCGCCCCGCACAGGGGCGACACCAATAAACCAATAACAAATCAGGAAAAGGCCAAAGCCCAAAAGCCCCCCGCCCAAAGATCACCACCACCCCTAAAAACCCCAAAAAAACCACCATAACGCCGGGCCGCCCAGGCCACCCCAATCGACCGCTACAATATTCCTTTAAGCCCCGCGGCCTCGACCCGATGTCTACACCAACGCCAGCCACGCCTCGCGCTCCAATGCTCTCCACCGCCGACGCCTTGGCGACCCTGCTCAGCGCCGCGGGCCCGATCGCGGGCACCGAATCCCTCCTCACGCTGGAAGCGCTAAACCGGGTTCTATCGACCGACGTCACTTCTCCGTTAGACGTCCCCCCCATGAACACCAGTTCAATGGACGGCTACGCGATCCGCACGGAGGACCTGGCGACCGATGCCAACCGCCGCCTGCCGGTCTCGCAACGCATACCGGCTGGCCACGCGCCCGAGCCGCTCAAACCCGGCACGGCAGCCCGCATCTTCACCGGCGCCACGGTGCCGCCAGGCGCGGACGCCATCGTGATGCAGGAGCAAACCGAGGCCGCCGGCAACGAAGTCACCATCCTTCACAACCCGGCATCCGGTGAATGGATTACGGCCCAAGGCGCGGACATCCGCAGCGGCTCGATCATTCTTCCGGCAGGCACACGGCTCACGCCGCAAGCATTGGGCCTTGCCGCCTCGGTCGGCTGCGCCGAACTCCAGGTGCGCCGCCGCGTAAAAGTCGCCGTGTTCTTTACCGGCGACGAACTGACCATGCCTGGCGAGCCGCTAAAACCCGGCGCGATCTACAACTCGAATCGCTTCACACTGCGCGGCCTGCTGGAAAAATTAGGCTGCGAAGTCACCGATTACGGCATCGTCCCCGACAAACTCGACGCCACCCGCGCCACGCTGCGCGAAGCCGCGCAAGCGCACGATCTGATTCTCACCTGCGGCGGCGTGTCGGTCGGCGAGGAAGATCATGTCAAACCGGCCGTCGAGGCCGAAGGGCGGCTGTCGATGTGGCAGATTGCGATGAAACCGGGCAAGCCGCTCGCATTCGGCGCCGTGCGTCGCGCGGCACCCGCGGCGAATGCCGAAGCTTTCTTCATTGGCCTACCGGGCAACCCGGTATCCAGCTTTGCGACTTTCCTGCTGTTCGTTCGCCCATTCGTCCTGCGTCTGGCCGGCGTGCAGGCGGTTGCGCCGCGCGTGCTGGCGCTGCGCGCGGATTTCACGCAGAGCAAGGCGGATCGCCGCAACGAATTCCTGCGCGCACGCGTCAATCCGGCTGGCGGCCTCGATCTGTTCCCAAATCAGAGTTCTGCCGTGCTGACATCGACCGTATGGGGCGACGGCCTGATCGATAATCCGCCGAACCACGCGATCAGCGCCGGCGAAACCGTGCGTTTCATCCCTTTTTCCGAATTGCTGAACTGAGGCCTGCAACGGCCGGCGGCCTACCGATGAAGATTCAACTCCGATACTTTGCAAGCGTGCGTGAAGCGCTTGAAACAGCCGACGAAACGGTCGATGTGCCTGACGGCATCGCGACGGTCGGCGACGTGCGCGGCTGGTTGCGCGTGCGCGGCGGCATCTGGGCCGATACCTTGGCTGAAGGCCGCGCGCTGCGCATGGCCTGCAATCATGTGATGACCGACGCCGGCACACGCATCACGGAAGGGTGCGAAGTCGCGTTCTTTCCGCCTGTCACCGGCGGCTGAACCGACCCGGATCGTCGCCAGACCCGCCAAGCCTCACTAAGTCGCACAGGAGCCAAAGATGCCCGTTCGCGTCCAGACGGAAGATTTCGACCTCACCGCCGAGGTCGCCGCATTGCGCGCGCGCAATCCGAAGATCGGCGCGGTGGCTTGTTTTGTCGGCACCGTGCGCGATCTGAACGACGGCAGCACGGTCGAAACCATGGAACTCGAGCACTATCCGGGCATGACGGAAAAGTCGCTGGAAGCGATCGTCGTGAGCGCCCGCGAGCGCTGGCCGGGCATCGAGGTGCTGATTGTGCACCGGGTCGGCAAGCTTTATCCGCTTGACCAGATCGTGCTGGTGGCGACCACCGCCGCACACCGCGGCGACGCCTTCGCATCGTGCGAGTTCGTGATGGACTACCTGAAGACTCAGGCGCCGTTCTGGAAGAAAGAGAAGACCGAAGAAGGCGAGCGCTGGGTCGATGCCCGCGTCGCGGACGACGCGGCGCTAGCCCGCTGGGGCATCGAATCGGGGAACCAGGAAGCGGATTAACGCGCGCTCCTCAAGGTACCTGCGTCAATCGTCTTTTCCTTTCCCGATGATCCGCGTCGGAAACGGCTCGCCAGGCGGCCGCGGCGAGGCGCCTGCGGCCGCCGGACCATGTGATTCATCGTCGCGCGGCCGCCGCTTCGGCGCGATACGATCCAGCAAAGCTTGCTGCTCGGCCGGAATCGTGTAGTCCCAACCGAAGCGGCTCAACTGCAAACTCTGCGCGATACGCAACGCCGGTTCCATGAAGCGGATCGCCGCGGCCGGCTCGTAGCGCGACTCCACCGTATCCAGAAACAGATACAGCCAGCGGCTGAAGTGCTGCGGTTCCACACCTTCGAGCGGCTGATGCGCCTGCTGCACGTTACCGCGGTACTGCTTCGCGCCCAGCACGAGGCTCGCCCAGAACGTGCACATCTTGGGCAGATGATCGTCCCAGCGCCCCGCCAGCGTTGCTTCGAACACCGGGCCGAGTAGCGGGTCGGCGCGCACGCGCTCATAAAAGCCGTAGACGAGGTCACGAATATTCGCATCGGTGGGTTCGGCTGCACGCTCGACGAGCGGCGCGGCGGGGAAGGACGGATTCATGCGATTTCCAAAAAATTCGGCGATGCGTCATGCATTATCGCAAGCCGTCAAACAGGGCCTCGAACTGTATCGAAACGAGTAGGAAGTAGGCCGTGAATACCCCGCTTTTCCTAGCAATGGTTCGGGCGGGAAACGTTACCATGACAGCCGGAAGATTAAACTCCGCCAGTCGGCGCAAAATAATGATATATGCATCAGGCCTGCATCTTATGGCCAGGCGACGGCTCCCGGCAACCCTTGCATTGACGCGGTTATCCCCAGATCGCGGCTTGCGTTCATCGTGACACCGCACTCATGAGACTGACCGACTACACGGATTATTCGCTACGTGTCCTGATGTACCTCGCCGTGCGTGGCGAAGGACTATCGACGATTCAGGACATCTCGGACGCCTATGGCATCTCCAAGAACCACTTGATGAAGGTGGTCCAGCAACTCGGCGAACTCGGCTGGGTCGAGACTGTGCGGGGGCGTAACGGCGGCTTGCGGATCGCCGCGCGAACCAGCGCCTTGACGGTCGGCGAGATCGTGCGCGCGACCGAAAGCGACTTTGCGCTGGTAAGCTGCTTTCCAGACCAGCATGGCGAACAGCGCGGCTGTGTCATTACGCCGCAATGCCGTTTGCGGGGCGCGCTCGAAGCAGCCCGCAACGCGTTCCTGGCCGAACTCGATCGCCATACCATCGGCGATGTCGCCAAACCGCACGGGCCGCTGGCCGCGTTGCTCGGCTTGAGCGCTGTGATCCCGATCGTACCGGTCGAGCCCACAGTCAGTCGCGCAGTGCCACCTGCCTGACGGCGACCAGGCAATTCTCGCGCGCCAAATGTTAAATAGTTGCTGCCAACTGCAAAAAAGCGCTTGAAACCTGCGTAAAACGCCTCATTTTGGTGGTATTCGAAATTGGAGGTCGCTTGATGAGAATCGACAAACTCACCACTAAATTCCAGGAAGCACTGGCCGATGCGCAGAGCCTCGCCGTCGGCCACGACAATCAGTACATTGAACCAGTTCACGTCCTGTCTGCGCTGGTTGCCCAGCAGGATGGCTCGGCGCGCTCGCTGCTCTCGCGCGCCGGCGTGCATGTGCAGGCGCTGCAAACCGCGCTGAACGACGCCATGACGCGCCTGCCGCAGGTGCAGGGCACCGACGGCAACGTGCAGATCGGCCGCGAACTGACCGGCTTGCTGAACCAGGCCGATAAGGAAGCACAGAAACTCAACGACACGTTCATCGCGAGCGAGATGTTCCTGCTCGCGGTCGCCGACGACAAAGGAGAGGCCGGCCGTCTGGCGCGTCAGCATGGTTTATCGCGCAAATCGCTCGAAAGCGCGATCGCAGCCGTGCGCGGCGGCTCGCAAGTGCATAGTCAGGATGCCGAAAGTCAGCGTGAAGCGCTCAAGAAATACACCGTCGACCTGACCGAGCGGGCGCGCGCAGGCAAGCTCGATCCGGTGATCGGCCGGGATGACGAAATCCGCCGTTCCATCCAGATCCTGCAACGCCGTACCAAGAACAATCCGGTGCTGATCGGCGAGCCGGGCGTGGGTAAGACCGCGATCGTCGAAGGCCTCGCGCAGCGTATCGTCAACGGCGAAGTGCCGGAAACGCTCAAGGGCAAGCGCGTGCTGTCGCTGGATATGGCGGCGTTGCTGGCCGGCGCCAAATATCGCGGCGAGTTCGAGGAGCGCCTTAAAGCCGTGCTGAGCGACATCGCCAAGGACGAGGGGCAGACCATCGTCTTTATCGATGAAATTCACACCATGGTCGGCGCGGGCAAGGCCGAAGGCGCGATGGACGCGGGCAATATGCTCAAGCCCGCGCTCTCGCGCGGCGAGCTGCATTGCGTGGGCGCCACCACGCTCGACGAATATCGCAAGTACATCGAGAAGGATGCCGCGCTCGAGCGCCGTTTCCAGAAGGTGCTGGTCGATGAGCCGACGGTCGAGGCAACCATCGCGATCCTGCGCGGCTTGCAGGAGAAATACGAGCTGCATCATGGCGTCGATATCACCGACCCGGCGATCGTCGCGGCGGCGGAACTGTCGCATCGCTACATCACCGACCGCTTCCTGCCGGACAAGGCCATCGACCTGATCGACGAAGCTGCGTCGAAGATCAAGATGGAGATCGACTCCAAGCCCGAAGAGATGGACCGGCTCGACCGTCGCCTGATCCAGTTGAAGATCGAGCGCGAAGCCGTCAAGAAGGAAAAAGACGAAGCGTCGCAAAAGCGTCTGCAATTGATCGAGGAAGAAATCGAGCGGCTGGATCGCGAATATTCGGACCTCGAAGAAATCTGGACCGCGGAAAAGGCGGCGGTGCAGGGCAGCGCGCAGTTGAAGGAAGAGATCGAGAAAACGCGCGCCGAAATCACGCGTTTGCAGCGCGAAGGCAAGCTGGAGAAGGTCGCCGAATTGCAGTATGGCAAGCTGCCGGGGCTCGAAGCGCAACTGAAGGAAGTGACCCAGGCCGAGGCGAAGGAGCAGAACAACCCGACGCGTCCGCGCCTGTTGCGCACCCAGGTCGGCGCGGAGGAAATCGCCGAGGTCGTATCGCGCTCCACCGGCATTCCGGTCTCGCGCATGATGCAGGGCGAGCGCGAAAAACTGCTGCAGATCGAAGAGAAACTGCACGACCGCGTGGTCGGTCAGGATGAAGCGATCACCGCGGTGGCCGATGCAATCCGTCGTTCACGCGCGGGTCTGGCGGATCCGAACCGGCCGTATGGTTCGTTCCTGTTCCTTGGTCCGACCGGTGTGGGCAAGACCGAGCTGTGCAAGGCGTTGGCGTCGTTCCTGTTCGATTCGGAAGACCATCTGATCCGTATCGACATGAGCGAATTCATGGAGAAGCATAGCGTCGCGCGTCTGATCGGCGCGCCGCCGGGCTACGTCGGTTACGAGGAAGGCGGGTATCTGACCGAGGCCGTGCGTCGCAAGCCGTACAGCGTGATCCTGCTCGACGAAATCGAGAAAGCGCATCCGGACGTGTTCAACGTGCTGCTGCAGGTGCTCGACGACGGCCGCATGACCGACGGGCAGGGCCGTACCGTGGACTTCAAGAACACGGTGATCGTGATGACGTCGAATCTCGGTTCGCAGGTGATTCAGGCGATGGTCGGCGAGCCGCAGGAAGCGGTGAAGGACGCCGTCTGGGAAGAAGTGAAGCTGCATTTCCGGCCTGAATTCCTCAACCGGATCGACGATGTCGTGGTGTTCCATGCGCTCGACCGCTCGAATATCCAGTCGATTGCGCGCATTCAGCTGCAGCGTCTGCATGAACGGCTTGCCAAGCTCGACATGCAACTGGTGGTGTCGGACGCGGCGCTCGAGCACGTGGGCAAGGTCGGCTACGATCCGCTGTTCGGTGCGCGGCCGTTAAAGCGCGCGATCCAGCAGGAGATCGAGAACCCGGTCGCGAAGCTGATTCTGGCCGGCAAGTTCGGTCCGAAGGACGTGATTCCGGTCGAGATCGAAGACGGCAAGCTGGTGTTCGAACGCGTCGTGCATTAAGCGACGGGCGTGCGGCGGGAAGGTCTGCAAGATGCAGCTTTTCCGCCGGCGAAAAAAACGGCAACGAAGTCACCTTCGTTGCCGTTTTTTTTATCGTGGCCAGCCGGCAAACGCTGCTTACGCGTTGCCCTTGCCAAGCAGAGCCGACAACCCGCCGAGCGCGCCGAGCACGGTTGTCGAATTCAGTTTGCCTTCGGCCGGGACTTCGCCTTCGGGCGTCGCCGCATTGACGACGTGCGGCAGCAGCTGCGAGAGCAGACCGGTGACCTGGTCCGGCTGCACGCCGGCTTTTGCAGCGAGGTTGGTGACGGTGTCCGAGCCGAGCACGCTATGCAACGCGTCGGGTGTGATCGGCTGGTTTTCGCCGTTACTGACCCACGACGATACGACGTCGCCGAGACCCTTTTCCTTGAAGCGGTCGATCAGGCCGTTCAGGCCGCCCGGCTGGCTGTTGACGAATTCGAGCGCGGCGGAAATCAGGGCTTGCTGGCCACCGCCTTCAGGCGATTTGCCAAGCAGGGAACCGATAGTGTCGAGTAGGCTCATGACGGTCTCTCTTTAATGCCGACCCGTGCTTGACGAGTCAGCGGGTGAAAACACCGCGCGGTTGCGCGGCGCCAGTGGAAGGCAGGTGCACGGCGGCGGGGCGGCGCAGATGGGTTGTGCTCATCATGCGGGCCGCCACACTGCCGGCGCTCGACCTGTGTTACGCGCCGCCGGAGGCTGCAGCAGCCGAAGCAGCTTTGCTCTTCTTGGCCTTCTTCGATGCCTTGGCACCGGACGCATCGGCAGGCGCGCTTGCCGCGGCCGCCGTGGCCGGCGCGGACGCCGCAGCCGCATCGGATGCGGCCTTGCTCTTCTTCTTCGACTTCGACGCCTTCGCGCCCGATGCTTCAGCGGGCGCCGCCGGTGCCGGAGCGGGCGCCGCGCCCGGCGTAGCCGCCGCAGGCGCTGCTGCCGGAGCCGCCTTGGTGCTCGCGGTGCTGCTCGGCTTCGCGGCCGGCTTGGCGCCGCTCGGCGGCGCGGAGGAACCGTTGATCGTCAAACCCGCCGCTTCGAGATTGGTCACGGACTTGGCGCCGATGCCCTTGACGCGCGTAGCGAGGTCATCGGCATTTTTGAACGGACCGTTCTTGGTGCGTTCGTCGATGATGGCTTTGGCATGCACTGGACCGATGCCCTTGACTGATTCGAGCGCCGACTGATCGGCGGAATTGACTTCGACGGCCGCCGCGAATCCAGCCGACAGCGATAAAGCGAGAGCAACGCAAAGCATTAGAAGCTTGTTCAGCATGGCAAGCACTCCATTGAGGGCAAAAAAAGTTAGCCAGGAACGGACGACGCATCCTGTTATTAGGCGCTGCGCTTAAGCATAGAACAAATTGCGCGCCCTTATTTGCGATCGCGGACGATTTATACCGATCGAATCATGACAAGTAAATCAGTGCGCACAATATTTAAACCTTTTGCCTGTCGATTAAGCCTTTATGCGTTTTTCGATCAATCCAGAAAAAATCAAACCAATGACACTATCGTCCGCTTGACTTAGAGTGCACTCGAAGTCCTAACCTGAGTTCCGTCATGTCAAAAGCTCTCACCATTGGCCAGGTCGCCGAAACGATCGGCGTTTCCACGCATACGCTGCGCTACTACGAGCAAGCCTGTCTGATCCGGGCGGTCGGGCGCACGCAGGCGGGGCATCGCCTGTATTCGCCGGCCGACCTCGACTGGCTGCAGTTCGTGATGCGTCTGAAGGCGACCGGTATGCCGATCGCCGGCATGCAGGCGTTCGCGGCCTTGCGGGCAGAAGGTCAGCCTACGGTAGATGAGCGGCGCGACATGCTGGTGGCGCATCGGGATGCGGTTTTGGCGCGGATTGCAGAGTTACAGGGCAATCTCGGCGCGATTATCGACAAGATCGCGTATTACGAAAGCGTCACTGAAACGGCCGTGCGGATGCCTATAGGCAATTCGACACGACAGAGCGACTCAACTCAAACGGATTCGGAAAAGGACTCGCCATGGAACACGCACAAAACGATCGTTATACCCGGGGCTGGAACAAGCTGAAGGAAATCGACGGCTCAACGGGCGAACAGGTGATCGCCGCGCTCGCACCGATTGCACCGGATTTCGGCCGGCTGCTGATCGAATTCGGCTTCGGCGATATCTACAGCCGGCCGCAACTGGATCTGCGGACGCGGGAAATCGCCACGATTGCATCGCTGGCGACACTCGGCTGTGCGCAACCGCAGTTGAAAGTGCATATCGAAGCGGCACTGAATGTCGGCTGCACGCGCGAGGAAATTGTCGAGGTATTCATGCAGATGGCGCTCTATGCGGGCTTCCCGGCGGCCTTGAACGCGCTGTTCGCGGCACGTGAAATTTTCGAACGCCACGATCAGGCCGCAGCGCAAGCGGCTTGAGAAAGTGGAGCAGGGCGGCTGCCGGCGCAGCCGCTTTTTAAACGACTCCACACGCAACTAACGGTCAAGCATCTCAGGCTACTTCCGCAATGTGCGAGTGGACTGCCAAGAAGCCTGTTTTGCAGGAACAACGCCACACTCTGAGCGCGCCGTGGCTCCTGAAGTTACCTAATCAGACCGCCGAATCCGGCGTCGCTATTGCGTCGGCACGCAGATAGCGCTTGCTCACCGTTCGCCAGTACAGCAGCAAGCCGATGCCGGCAATCGCCAGACTCGCGGTATTGGCGACCCAGAAACCTCGCGCGCCGGTCAGCCAGACGGGTATCCCGCCTGTCACGTTGAAGCCGAGCAGATAACCCCCGCCCAGTCCCACACCCCATAGCGCAACGGCATAGATCACGGTAGGCACCACGGCGACCTTATAGGCGCGCAACACGAATGCCGTGGTGATCTGCAGCGAATCGAACAGGTGATAGCACGCGACAATCAGCACCAGCGGCATGGCCGCCGCGGCCACCTGCGCATTCGGCGTATAGCCTTCGATCACGTACGGCCGCAGCACCAGCACGATCGCCGCGTAGCAGCAGGCGATCATCACGGCCATCATGATGCCGTGCCGCGACAAGGTGCGCGCCGCTTCATGGCGATGCGCGCCGAGCGCCTGCGCGACCAGCGTCGACGACGCAATGCCGATGGACAGCGGCGTCATGTACAGCACCGCGCCGATGTTGCCGGCGATCTGATGTCCGGCGAGCGTCGTCGTGCCGAAGCGCGCAATGAAGAGCGCCATGAAGGTGTACGAGGTGACTTCGATCAGATAGGAGAGGCCCATTGGGATGCCGAGCCGCAGTTGGGCCGCCTGACGCCGCCACACCGGCCAGCAGAAGTGCGTAAAGATCGCAAACGGTTTGAACAGGTCGACGCGCGTCAACAGCAGCATGCCGACCACCGCGAGCCCCCAGTTGATGATGATGCTGGCGAGCGCGCAGCCAGGACCGCCAAGCGCCGGCACGCCGAGGCCGCCGAAAATGAACCACGTATTGAGCGGAAATTTGAGCAGCAGCGCGCCGATCTG
This sequence comes from uncultured beta proteobacterium, assembly GCA_963738755.1. Taxonomy (GTDB): domain Bacteria; phylum Pseudomonadota; class Gammaproteobacteria; order Burkholderiales; family Burkholderiaceae; genus Paraburkholderia. The sequence goes on along the minus strand of CAVTXZ010000024.1, from coordinate 204,130 downwards.
CAGGATCATCACCAGCCGCGGTTTGCCGACCGCATTGGTGAGCGAACTGTAGACGCGAAAAGCAAGACTGGCTGGTAAGCCGAACGAGAGGATTCGCAGATACGCGACGGTGCGCTCATGCAGCGCTTCCGGCACGCGTGCCAGATTCAGCACGCGCCCCGGAAAATAGAGAATCAGAAAGCCGATCACGGTCAATGCCAGCGCGAGCCACAACGCCTGGCGCACTTCTTCGCCAATTTCGCCGTAGCGGCGCGCGCCGTAGAGTTGCGCGGCGATCGGCTGCAGTGCAGTGAGAATGCCGGTCAGGCCGATATACACAGAGATATAGATTGACGAGCCGAGACCGAGCGCGGCGAGATCGACGGCGGAATATCGGCCGACCATCGCCGTGTCGATCACGCCGAACGCGATGATCGCGAGTTGACCGATCAGCACCGGCCACGCGAGGCCGGCGATTTTCCGTACGTCGGCGAACATGTTCAGTCCGGCTTCTTGTGCCAGCTGCGGCGCTTGATAGCGGGCGCTTTCGGACGGTCGATGCGCACGTACAGACGGAAGCGTTCGTCACGGTCGGCCACGCGGCGGCCTTCCCATACCAGCTTCCACATGAAGTCCGGCATTGCGCTGGGTTCGCCGTAGTCCTGGGTGTCCTGGCGCAGGATCACGTCGCAATCCTCATTGAACGAGAAGTGCATGTCGCCGAAATAGGCGAAGGTCGCAATCTGCGCATTACCCAGGCGCACCGGCGAGATGCAGGTGTAGTCGTCCGGCAGATGACTCGCGATCTGTTCGGCGACGTCTTTATAGGTTCGGCTGTAGTTGACGACCGGCAGCCACAAGGTCATTAGCAGCACCCACATCAATGTGGTTCCCGCGCTCGAGAGCACCACGCTGCGCCACAGAACCTTCGGATGACGCGCGAGGCGCCAACGCACCAGCACGAACCAGCACACCGTCACGGCAACCGCGCATACGAACGACAGGATCTTGAACTGCGGCGCAAAACCGGGTGCGAGACGTGCGAGGTTGCGCGCCAGCGGATGCGGGAAGCCGGTCAGGCCAGCCGCATAAACCAGCCAGACGAAGCTGCCGAGGATCGTGAAGCTCAACAGTGCGAACCAGTCGATCGCATTGATCGCGCCGCGTTTGAGCGTGGGCAACGCGAACGCGGCCAGCACGGCGAGCGGCGGCAGCAACAGCATATACAGCCGGTTCGACTGGTGGCTCTGCAACACGACCAGCACCAGCAGCGGCCCAATCACCGACAGCGGAATCGCCACGTGCGGCGCGCGCCGCAGACCCGACCAGCTGAACCACGCCCAGATCGCGAGCGGCCAGGCCGGCCACGTGAAGAGCGGGAGGTTTTTTAGCGCGTACAGGGTCACCGTGCCCGGTGGCCCGGCAAACGAAGTCAGGCTAACGTGTACCCACTGATTCAGATACCAGACCGCGTCTTCAGGAAAAACTGCGAGTGCGGCAATCGGCCATGCGACCGACAACACGAGGGCAACCGGCAAGCCGGCCAGCAACAGCCAGCGCGTGCGCGTTTCGCGCACGATCAACGTCATTGCCAGGGTGCCGAGCAGCAGTGCGCCGACCAGCACCGGACTGCTTGCCAGGGTGACGAGGCCGAGCGCCAGGCCCCAGATCAACGCACCCTGAATCGGCTTGTCAATCGATCGGACGAGCCCGTACACCAGCATCGCGATACCGACGAATTGTGCCAGTTGCGGCGTGGTTTCGTGACCGCGTTCAGCGAGGCCGAAGCAGCCGAGCAGGATCAGCAGCGCGCCGTCGGCGAGGGTACGGCCATAGTCGCGCGGTTCCGGTTCGCCGCCGAACGCGTATTTGAACGGCTGGACTTCGGCACGCCGGCCGAGCAGGTAGGCGGCATACCAGACAAACGCGCAGCCCGCGCAAAACAGCAGGCCGGTAAACACGCGCGACGCGTTGCTCGCGTCGACCCACGGCGCCAGGGCGCGGATTGAGCTCGCGCCGAGCCAGTAGCCGAGCGGGCCGTCTTCAGTCAGGTATTTGCCGACCAGGTTCGGCAGCAGCCAGTCGTGGACGCCGCCGTTGGCCATGGTCCACATGACGCCGAAGCCGGCTGCGTCCTCGTTCTTCCACGGATCGCGGCCGAACAGGCCAAACGACGCGTAGACGATACAGATGGTCAGCAGCAGCCAGCGCGGTAAGGCACTGGTCGCGGAGGCAGTGAGGCGAACGGCAGGTCTCATGCGGTGTGTGGATATCGGATAAGCGGTGCAGCCGGGACCGGATGACATGTCCGGCTGGAATGGCCAATTTGGAGCATCCGGCATTGTAGTCGTGCCGTGCGATGCGCGTCACGAGCGGTAACGGCTCGCAACGTGGCTGAAATGTCTGTAACACGGTGCGGGCACTGCGTGCGGTGTGGTATCACAGAGAGGCGCCCGGCATGCGGCGACAAAAAAGGGCAGCTCGCGCTGCCCTTTTTTGCTGCTGCTTCGTCTCCAGCCCTGGGCCGGCGACGAGGCGGGTATTACTTCGCTGCTGCCTTGCCGGTAGCGCGCGTGCCGAACTTCTTGTTGAACTTCTCGACGCGACCTGCCGTGTCCATGATCTTTTGTTGGCCGGTGTAGAACGGATGCGATTCCGACGACACTTCGATCTTGGCGAGCGGGTAGGTCTTGCCGTTGAATTCGGCGGTTTCACGCGTCAGGATGGTCGAGCGCGTGACAAACTTGAAGTCGATCGACATGTCGACGAACAGGACTTCGCGGTAATCCGGGTGAATGCCTTCTTTCATGGTCTTTCCTTTAATCTGGCGGTAGCCAACCCGCGTGCAGCCGCTTCTGAAGCGAACCGCATCTAGGCGCGAGCCACTTGCCTATGGTCGAAAAACGGCGATTATGCCAGAAAATCAGTCGCTTGACGACCTTTCTGCTTGCTTTTTGCCAGCGTGGTCGGGCTGAACGGGCGGCGCTGCGGTCGTCCATGCGCAGCCGGGTCAGACCGGTGTAAGCGTCACCCCGGCGCGCGCCGGGTCCTGGCGGTAATAGCGCGCCAGCAGCCGGTACAGTTCCGGATATTCCGCCTCGAACGCCTGCGGCTGAACGAACAGCGCCTCGCTGCAAACGGCAAAAAATTCCGATGGATGGTCGGCCGCATACGGGTCGATCAGCGAATCGCGCTCGAAACGCGCCCAGCGCCGCTCCGGCACCGCGTCGACCTTGGCGCAAAAATGGTCGTATGCGTGGTCGAAGACGTCGGCCCACGCCTGTGAATCGAGCGGTGCATGCCAGCGGCGCAAAAGCGGTGGATGGCCATCCGCTTCACCCGTCAGCATGTCTATCTTGTGGGCAAATTCGTGGATCACCACGTTATAGGCGTCCGAGCTGTCCGTCATCTGCGCGTCTTCCCACGACAGCACGACCGGGCCGCCTTCCCATGCTTCACCGCTCGCGTCGTGTTCGACCTCATGCACCACGCCGTCCTCGTCCTCGACGGTCTTGCGGATCACGAACTCGCCCGGATAGATGATTACCCCGACCCAGCCGCGGTACAGGTCGAGGTCCAGGTTCAGTACCGGCAAACAGGCCTGCACGGCGATCGCCACGGTCATCGCGTCGGTCAACTGGAGTTCGTGCGCGGTCGAGAATTCCTTTCGCGCGATGAACAGGCTCGTCAGCTCGCGCAGGCGCGCGAGATCCGGCGCATTGAGGTGGGCGAGGAACGGCAGGCCGTCGAGGGTGGCCTGCCAGAGCGCGTCGTCGATCGCGTAGTCGCGCAGCGCGCGGTCGCGGCGGCGCGTGCCCAGCCAATGGGTGAGTTTCGAAAACATGGCCTGATGAAACCCCTAGTCGATCTGTTTTTGCCACGCGGCGAAAATGCCGCCGCATATCGCGATGCCGATCAGAAAGTAGAAGCCGTCCAGCGACGCCAGAAAACTCGCCTGCTGCGCGACGGTCTGGCTGATTTCCACGATCGCCAGCGAGTGCGCCTCGGACGGCGAGCGGCCGGCAGCGGTAAAGCCTCTTGTCAGCGTGGCGAGCGAGTTCTGGAACACCGGATTGTACGGACTCACGAACTCGGCGAGGCGGGTTTGATGCAGCGCCTGCCGATGCTGTTCGACGATGATCACCGAAGCCGTCGCGAATGAGATCGTCAATTGCCGCACGATGTTTTTCAGCCGGTAGCCGTGCGTGAATTCTTCGATGGCAAAGATTCTGAAGGTCAGATTGGCGACCGGCAGCACGATGAACAGCAGCAGCAAGCCGCGCAACAGCAGTGGCACGATCAGCGCCGCAACGCCCACGCCCGGCGACATGCGCGTCATCCACGCCGCGGCGAATGCGGCCACCGCGAAACCCGGCACGATGATCCACTTCTTGCGCGGCAGGAACTTCGCGTAACGCAGGTAGATGAATATCGCACTGGCCGAAATCAGCGATGTCACGCCGACCAGTTGCCCGGTATTTTCCACCGGATAACCTAGGCCGCTTTCAAGAAAGCGCGAGATCAGATAACCGAAGTCGGTCGAGACATAGTAGTAGAACATGTACAACACGAGGCCGACCTGGAAGACTTTCTCGCGCAGCGCATGGAGGCGCACGAGCGGCGTCGGATGGTGCCACTGGTGATATGCGAACCAGCCCAGAGCGACCATCCCGGCGACCGTCAGCAGGATCAGGCCGGGCGACGCGCTGAACAACTGGAAGCGCACCTGCTGCATGACGATTTGCAACGCGCCTTGCGCGAACGCAAAGATCAGATACGGCCAGAAATGCGCGGAGCCGCGTTCTTCCGGCAGACGGTTGCCCGACTCGGGCAGGGCGAGCAACGCCAGCACGGCAAACAGCACGCCCACCGGCGCCGTACAGGCGAATAGCGCGCGCCAGTCGAAATGGGCGACCAGTTGCCCGCCGATCAATGGCGCGAGCGCGCTGCTCAGGACGATCAGCACCAGAAATGCGCGCGTCGCAGCGGGCCGCTGCTGTGGCGTGAAGCTCAGCTGGATCAGGATGCGGCAGGTGCCCATCATCGGGCCGATGAAGTAGCCCTGGAAGCCGCGCGCGAACGCAAGTTCAAGCGACGACTCACACACTGCGGCCGCCAGTGCGCCGGCGGAATAGAGCAGCATGCAGCCGGCCACATAGCGCCGGTAACCGACCCGTTCGACCCACCATTGCTGCTGCAGGATGCCGAGCACGGCTGCTACCGCATAGGCGCTCGATGCCCACACCAGTTCATCCGGAGACGCGTTGATGCCGCCCGCAATGTAGCTGGTGAAAAACGAGAAGACGGAGTTGTCGAAGTAGTCGAGGCCGGTGACGATCGCCAGCACCCACGGAAAGAAGTCGCCGCGCAGTTTTTCGACGCTGAAGAGCGACACGCGGGAGGACGTGGCGCTCATCAGGAATCGTCCGCCGCGGAGTCGTCGGTTGTGGATGCGCGTGCCGCTTTCTCGCGTGTCGCCGACGGCGCAGCGGCCGCTTTGGCGCGTGCGTTGCGGCGTTGCTCGAGCAGCGCGTCGGCGTTCTCTCCGGCCAGGCGGCGTTCCAGATAGTCGAGGTCAGGGCTCAACTCGGCTCGCAGCTTTTGCGCTTCCTTTAGCTCACGGCGCATCGTTTCGATGCGCGCATCGAGCGCGTCGACCTGTTGCGCGATGGCGTCGCGAATCTGCTGCAGCGACTCGTTGGAAAAACGATGGCCGCCGTCCACGGGTTCGAGCGGCCGTTTCAGCATTTCGGTGATGCCGTGCAGGGAGAAGCCGAGCGAGCGCAGGCGCAGGATCCGGCCGAAGCGTTTCAGGTCTTCGTCGTCGTACAGCCGGTAGCGGCCTTCACTGCGTGTGGGCGACACGAGGCCGCGTTCCTCGTAGTACTTCAGCGTGCGCGGGGTGACGCCGAGTTGTTCGGCGGCGTCACGGACAGTCAGCAGGGGGGGTGAGTCCTTCGGCATAGGATCGGGCAGGCATAACGGACTATGCGCAGTATAGTACAACGTGAACGTTCACGTTCATGTTGAGCCTGAACAGGCCGTTCTTGCAGACGAAAAAAAACCGCTCGTTTCTGCGAGCGGCTTTCTTATGCGGTGAGGCGAGCGGGGAACGAGGCTTTAGCTGCCGCCACCACGACGCATCATGTCGAAGAACTCGGAGTTGCTCTTCGTCTGGCGAATCTTGTCGAGCAGGAATTCCATCGACTCGACTTCGTCCATGTCGTGAATGAACTTGCGCAGCACCCAGATTTTTTGCAGCACTTCGGGCTTGATCAGCAGTTCTTCACGGCGCGTACCTGACTTGTTCAGGTTGATCGACGGGTAGACGCGCTTTTCAGCAAGACGGCGCTCCAGGTGCACTTCCATGTTGCCCGTGCCCTTGAATTCTTCGTAGATCACGTCGTCCATGCGGCTGCCGGTTTCGATCAGCGCCGTACCGATGATGGTTAGCGAACCGCCTTCCTCGATATTGCGTGCCGCGCCGAAGAAGCGCTTCGGACGTTGCAGCGCATTGGCGTCGACACCACCCGTGAGCACCTTGCCTGAGGCCGGCACAACGGTGTTGTACGCACGTGCGAGACGCGTGATCGAGTCGAGCAGAATCACCACGTCGTTCTTCATTTCGACGAGACGCTTGGCTTTTTCGATCACCATTTCGGCGACTTGCACGTGACGCGCAGCTGGTTCGTCGAACGTGGAGGCGATCACTTCGCCGGCCACCGAACGCTGCATTTCGGTCACTTCTTCCGGGCGTTCGTCGATCAGCAGCACGAACAGCACGACATCCGGATGGTTCTGCTTGATCGCGTGGGCAATGTGCTGAAGCATCACGGTCTTACCCGACTTCGGCGACGCAACCAGCAGGCCGCGTTGGCCCTTGCCGATCGGCGCGATCATGTCGATGATGCGGCCCGTGACGTTTTCTTCGCCACGCATTTCACGTTCGAGCAGCAGCACCTTGTTCGGGTGCAGCGGCGTCAGGTTTTCGAACATGATCTTGTGCTTCGAGGCTTCCGGCGGCTGGCCGTTGACCTTGTCCACCTTCACCAGCGCGAAGTAACGCTCGCCGTCTTTCGGCGTACGCACTTCGCCTTCGATCGTGTCACCCGTATGCAGGTTGAAACGGCGGATTTGCGACGGGCTGATGTAGATGTCGTCTGTGCTCGCGAGATACGAGGTTTCCGGCGAGCGCAGGAAGCCGAAGCCGTCGGGCAGCACTTCGAGCGTGCCGTCGCCGAAAATCGTGTCGCCCGTTTTGGCTCGTTTTTTTAGAATGGCGAACATCAATTCCTGCTTGCGCAGGCGGTTCGCACTTTCGATCTCGAGGCCATTGGCCATCTCGATCAATTCGGACACGTGCAGAGTCTTAAGCTCGGATAAATGCATACGGAGAACCCGCAGGAGAAGGTGCGACGAAATGAAATCTGGGAGGAGAGTGAGCGGAACCGCTCAAGGACTTACACGTCTTTTCGACGTTTTGCGGATTCTAGCATAGCACAGGCCAATTTCCGCCAGTGTGGCGGTATGGCATCTTTCTTATTTAGCGTGTTGCCGGCTGACAACACGCTGCAAGACCGCGCGCCTCGAGTGTTTCAGGGCGCGCCGATGCGACTGCTTTACAGGTTGCCGTCGAGGAACGCGGTGAGTTGCGACTTCGACAGTGCGCCGACTTTCTGTGCAGCCACCGCGCCATTCTTGAAGAGAATCAGCGTGGGGATGCCGCGCACGCCGAACTTGACCGGCGTCGATTGGTGTTCGTCGACGTTGATCTTGGCGATTTGCAGGCGATCGGCGTAATCCTTCGCGACTTCGTCGAGGATCGGCGCGATCATCTTGCACGGGCCGCACCATTCAGCCCAGAAATCGAGCAGCACGGGTTTATCGGATTTCACGACGTCCTGTTCGAACGATGCGTCGCTAATATGCTTGATTGATTCGCTCATTGTATGAATACCTCTATCGGTTCGAGGCCCGCCTGAATTGCTCGCCACGATACACCAAAACCTAAGGAAACTTCCGTTCGCTTTGCCGCAATTGGACCCTTGCCGGCACACCCCTGAAAACTCGAAAGACCGTTTCCGGAATGTGCGGAAGGCTCGCGCTTGCGGGTCATCCGTTTAGCAGTTTAGCTTAATTCGCTATGCGTTGCCGGTGGCGATAGTACTCATCAGGGGCAGTGGGGCCAGCGGCTGCCGGTGAAGTGCCACGACGTATTCCAGACTGCTACGCACCCTATCTGGAGGCTCGGTGGGCAAACTCAAGTGGTTCGTATGCGCTGCCGTCGACACACTGTCTATATGATGCAAAGACCGTGATTCGACGCGTCGATGCAGCTTTGGTCGTATTAACAGTCGCGCAGCAGGCCAAGCGGTGATAGAATGTTTCGTGACGGGCCTCCTCGCATGGAGGGATGGTCAATCTGGTCAGGTCGGGAACGAAGCAGCCACAGCCGTTTTCCACCAGTGCCGAGGGTCAGGCTCGTCACCTTCCTTTTTTCTTGCGCTGTTCTGCGCAATTCAGTTTTCCCCCATCTCCTGTTTTACCCTGAGCGTTGTCGTCGAGATTTCGCATCGTCGATCTTCACGCGCTTCATCTATTTTTTTCTATCGGTCCGGTAGCCAGTTTCAATGAAGCGGCAACCCGCGTTTGCGCGCCGTCGAATCGGCTGTGCGCGCCATCGTTACTGATACAATTTCCGGATGACCTATCAAGTTCTCGCACGCAAATGGCGGCCGAAGGATTTCGCTTCGCTCGTCGGACAGGAGCACGTGGTGCGCGCGCTCACGCACGCCCTCGACGGCGGCCGGTTGCATCACGCCTATCTGTTCACCGGCACGCGCGGCGTCGGCAAAACCACGCTCTCGCGTATCTTCGCCAAGGCGCTGAATTGCGAAACCGGCGTGACCTCCACACCGTGTGGCGTGTGCCGTGCTTGCCGCGAGATCGACGAAGGGCGCTTTGTCGATTATGTCGAGATGGACGCGGCAAGTAACCGCGGCGTCGACGAAATGGCGGCACTCCTCGAGCGCGCGGTCTATGCGCCGGTCGATGCGCGCTTCAAGGTCTACATGATCGACGAAGTGCACATGCTCACCAACCACGCGTTCAACGCGATGTTGAAGACGCTGGAAGAACCGCCTTCGCACGTCAAGTTCATTCTTGCCACCACCGACCCGCAGAAGATTCCGGTCACGGTGCTCTCGCGCTGCCTGCAGTTCAATCTGAAGCAGATGCCGGCCGGGCATATCGTGTCGCATCTCGAGCATATTCTCGGCGAAGAGCAGGTGCCGTTCGACGCCCAGGCATTGCGCCTGCTGGCGCGCGCAGCCGACGGTTCGATGCGCGACGCGCTCTCGCTGACCGATCAGGCGATTGCCTATTCGGCCAACCAGGTCAATGAAGAAGCGGTGCGCGGCATGCTCGGCGCGCTGGATCAAAGCTATCTGATCCGCTTGCTCGACGCGCTCGCCGACGGCGACGGCTCTGCGGTGCTGTCGGTTGCAGATGAGATGGCGTTGCGCAGTCTGTCGTTTTCGACTGCGTTGCAGGATCTGGCGAGTCTGCTGCACCGAGTCGCGTGGGCGCAGTTCGCGCCTTCGTCGGTATTGGACGAGTGGCCGGAAGCGGGCGATTTGCGGCGCTTTGCCGAGGCGCTGAGTGCCGAACAGGTGCAGTTGTTCTATCAGATCGCCACCATTGGCCGAAGTGAACTGGGTCTCGCGCCTGATGAATATGCGGGCTTCACCATGACCCTGTTGCGCATGCTCGCGTTCGAACCGGCGCCTACGGGTGGCGGAGGCAACGGAGCAGCCTCGCCGAACGCAGCCGTGCAAACGGTTGCCGGTGGCGCGCGGCGCGCTGGTGCGCCGGCTGTAACGGCACAGCGGGCGGCTGCGCCCGCCCGCGCAATGAATGCAGCGGCTGCCGCGCCCGTGCGCGAACCGCAGACGGCGCGTGTGGAGGCGGCCGGCGCGCCGTCTCGGCCCGCGACGCCGGCGACACCTGCAACACCCGCAACACCCGCAACACCCGCAATGCAAGCCATCGGCGCCTCTCATGCGCAACCCGCGACCGCCGCTGAAGCGCAATCTGCCTGGGCCGAAACCGACGTGCAAGATCAGGCCGCAAGCGCCGTTGCCGCGTCGGAATCGGAAGCGGCGGCCGCAGAACCAGCGGCTGAAGCGCGTTCCGCAACGCCGGATCCGCTTGAGGCAATGCCCGCAAGTTCTGCCGACGATACCGGCGCGCCGACCCCGAACGTTGTCGAACAGGCCACGGCCGCTGAATCCGTAGCGACACATCACGAAGTCAGCGCGGCGCCCGAAGCCAAAGCGAGCGCACCCGTACCGCCATGGATGGACGACACGTCCGCCGAGCCGGCCGTGAATGCGAACAACGCGGCCGATTCCCGCGCTCCGGCTCCCGCGCTCACTGCGCCGGCCGCTGCCGCGATCGAGCGCATGGAAGCCGTGGCGGCCACCACGCCACAGAGCCAGCCGTCCGCCGCGGAGATGCCGTCACGCCGTGCAGGCGGTGCGAGCGCTGCGCTCGACGTATTGCGCAGCGCGGGCCTGAAGGTTTCATCGGACCGTGGCCGGGCCACCGGCGCGGCCGCCGTGAAGGCGGCGGCACCGGCGACGCCGAAACCCGCCGCGCCGCGCATCGTCGTCCCCGTGCCGACCCCGGGCGCCCCGCGCCGTACGCCGCAACAGGATGCGGCGCCAGCCGCGCGCGCGCCGTCGTCACCCGCGCAGCGCAACGACAGCGAGCAGAATGGTTCGTCGATTCCTCCGTGGGACGACGTGCCGCCCGACGAATACACGCCGCTCACGGCAGCGGACGAAGGCTACTACGGCCTGCCGGACGACAACTACGTGCCGGTGTTCGACAGCGGTCCCGATGATGTGCGCGTGAACGTCGCCGCGCCGTCCGCGCCGGCGCCGGTGGTCGACAAGCGCCCGTTGCCGCCGGCCGTGCCGCTCGATCCGTTGGGCTTCGCGGGCGATTGGCCGGCGCTCGCCGTCGATCTGCCGCTCAAGGGCATCTCGTATCAGCTCGCTTTCAACAGCGAATTGATGGCGCTCGAAGGCGCCACGCTCAAATTGAATGTGCCCGTGCCGCAGTACGCGGAAGCCTCGCAGGTCGCTAAACTGAAAGCCGCGCTCGCCGAAAAGCTCGGCCAGACTGTCGAGGTGCTGGTCGAAGTCGGCCCGGCGCGCCGTACCGCCGCCGCGCACGACGCCGCGATGCGCGCGCAGCGTCAGCAGGAAGCGGAGCGCGAAATCGGCGCCGACCCGTTCGTGCAGTCGCTGATCCGCGAGTTCGGCGCGAGCATCGTGCCCGGCTCGATTCGCCCCATTACACCGGACGCCGGCCCGAACGGCGCGCCGTCCGTCCACTGATTCGCCGCGCCTCGTTGCGCACCGGATTTCAAGCTATCAAGAAGGAGCATGTCCATGATGAAAGGCCAACTCGCCGGGTTGATGAAACAAGCCCAGCAGATGCAGGAAAACATGAAGAAGATGCAGGAGCAGCTTGCATTGATCGAAGTCGAAGGGCAGTCGGGCGCCGGTCTCGTCAAGGTGACGATGACTTGCAAGAACGACGTGCGCCGCGTGTCGATCGATCCGAGCCTGCTCGCCGACGACAAGGACATGCTGGAAGACCTCGTCGCCGCCGCGTTCAACGACGCGGTGCGCAAGGCCGAAGCGACCGCCCAGGAAAAGATGGGCGGGATGACCTCGGGTCTGCCGCTGCCGCCGGGCTTCAAGCTGCCGTTCTGAGGCGCAGTTCTGATCGCAGCCGCAAAGCAAAGCACGAAGCGCCTTGCGGCTGTCATCGCCACAGCGCGTGCCGGATGTGCGGCTGACTGTCTGGCCGGATCGGCGACTGAATGGCTGAGTCATGCTCGTCATTCAGTGCGCCTGCCCGAGCCGCATCCGCGCTGTCCGAACCCGATTGCATCGCCAGCCCGCACGCCGGGCGCCACCCACTTCGACGTCGCCGATCCGCATGAAACAACCATCCGCCCTGTCGGCGCTCGTCGAAGCACTGCGCGTGCTGCCCGGTGTCGGGCCAAAGTCCGCGCAACGCATGGCGTATCACCTGATGCAGCACGATCGCGAGGGCGCCGAAAAACTCGGCCGCTCGCTGCTGTTCGCGACTGAAAATCTGCAGCACTGCGAGAAGTGCAACACCTTTACCGAAGCGCAGATCTGCGAGGTCTGCCTCGATAGCGAGCGCGATCCGGCGTTACTGTGCGTCGTCGAGACGCCCGCCGACCAGATCATGCTTGAACAGACGATGACCTATCGCGGCCTCTATTTCGTGCTGATGGGGCGGCTCAGTCCGCTCGACGGCATCGGCCCGAAAGAGATCCATTTCGACCGGCTCGTGAAGCGCGCGTCGGATGGCATCGTCAAGGAAGTCGTGCTCGCGACCAATTTCACCAATGAAGGCGAAGCCACCGCGCATTACCTCGGGCAAACGCTCAAGGCGCGCGGGCTTGCCGTGACGCGTCTCGCGCGCGGTGTGCCGGTAGGGGGCGAGCTCGAATACGTCGACGCCGGCACGATCGCCCGCGCGATGCTCGACCGGCGCTCGATGTAGCGCGAGGCATGCGCCGCGGCGGCGAACCCTGTCGAATCCGCGGCGGTCGACAAGATCTCGCGCCGCACCGCGCCGGTCAGGAACGGAATAAAGGAGAGATATGAGCGCCACCCCTGATTCAGGCCCGCGCGCCGCGCCTGACGATCAAGCCGGCCAATCCAGCCAACCCGGCCCGCTCGCCGGCGTCAAGGTGCTCGAACTCGGCACGCTGATCGCCGGCCCATTTGCCGCGCGCTTTCTCGGCGAGTTCGGCGCCGACGTCATCAAGATCGAAGACCCTAGAGGCGGCGATCCGCTGCGCAAATGGCGCAAGCTCTATCCGGAGGTCGGCGGAACGTCGCTCTGGTGGGCCGTGCAGGCGCGCAACAAGAAATCCGTCACGATCAATCTGAAAGCGGAAGAGGGCAAGGAGATCGTGCGGCGTCTCGCGAAAGACGCGGACATCGTCGTCGAGAACTTCAGGCCGGGCTTGCTGGAGAAACTCGGGCTCGGCTATGACGTGCTGTCCGCGGAAAATCCCGGGCTCGTGATGGTGCGCCTTTCCGGCTACGGTCAGACCGGACCGTATCGTGACCGGCCCGGCTTCGGCGCGATTGCCGAATCGATGGGCGGTCTGCGCCATATCACCGGCTATCCGGATTTGCCGCCGCCGCGCATCGGCATTTCGATAGGCGATTCGATTGCCGCGCTGCACGGCGTGATCGGCGCATTGATGGCCCTGCATCACAAACAGGTGAACGGCGGCAAGGGGCAGGTCGTCGACGTGGCGCTGTACGAGGCCGTCTTCAATATGATGGAAAGCGTGGTGCCCGAGTACGGCGTGTACGGCATGGTGCGCGAGCGCACCGGCGCGTCGCTGCCGGGCATCGTGCCGTCGAATACGTATCCGTGCCGCGACGGCAGCATCGTCATCGGCGGCAATAGCGATCCGATTTTCAAGCGCCTGATGGTGGCGATCGAGCGCGAAGATCTCGCCAACGATCCAGCGCTCGCGCATAACGACGGCCGCGTGCCGCGCACCCAGGAAATCGACGGCGCGATCGCCGCGTGGCTCGCCACCCGCACCATCGACGAAGCGCTCGCGGTGCTGAACGCGGCCGACGTGCCGGTCGGCCGCATCTTCAGCGTCGCGGACATGTTCACCGATCCGCAATTCATGGCGCGCCAGATGATCCAGCGTTTCAAGTGGCAGGACGGTCAGGAAATCACACTGCCGTCGGTCACGCCGAAGCTCTCGGAAACGCCCGGCGAAACGCGCTGGCTGGGTCCGGAACTGGGTGAACATACCGATGAAGTCCTGCAATCGCTAGGTTATGATGCAGACCACATCGCAAGGTTGCACGCGCAACAGATCGTGTAAACGCTCGCGGCAAAAGACAACAAAAGTCGGAGACTCCAGACCATGCAACGCAGAACCTTCCTCGCCGGCAGCGCCGCGCTCGCGGGCGCCACCTTCGCTGCCACACCGCTCGCTTTCGCGCAGGGCAAACCTGAAACCACCAAGGTGGCGATCGCCGTCGGCGGCAAGAACCTGTTCTATTACCTGCCGCTCACCATCGCCGAACGCCGCAATTACTTCAAGGACGAAGGGCTCGACGTCGAGATCTCCGATTTCGCCGGCGGCTCGCAGGCGTTGAAGGCGGCAGTCGGCGGCAGCGCGGACGTGGTCTCCGGCGCGTTCGAGCACACCTTGCTGCTGCAGGCGCAAAAGCAGATGTTCCGCGAATTCGTGCTGCAGGGACGGGCGCCGCAGATCGTGCTGGCGGTGTCGAAGAAGGCGATGCCGAACTACAAGTCGATCGCCGATCTGAAGGGCAAGAAAATCGGCGTGACCGCGCCGGGGTCGTCGACCTCGATCATGGCGAGCTTCGTGCTGGCGAAAGCCGGCCTGAGCGCGAAAGACGTCGCGTTCATCGGTGTCGGCGCGGGCGCCGGCGCGATTGCCGCGCTGCAGTCGGGGCAGATCGATGCGATCGCCAATCTCGACCCGGTGATGACCAAGCTCGAACGCACGGGCGATATCCGCATCGTGTCGGACACGCGCACGCTCGCCGACACGCGCAGCGTATTCGGCGGCGACATGCCGGCAGGTTGCCTGTACGCGTCGCAGAGCTTCATCACGAAGAATCCGAACACCACGCAGGCGCTGACCAACGCGATGGTGCGCGCGCTCAAGTGGCTGCAAACGGCGACCGGCAGCGAGTTGATCAACACGGTGCCGGAGGGCTATCTGCTCGGCGACCGCGCGGTCTATCTGGACGCATGGCAGCACGTGAAGGAAGCCATGTCGCCCGACGGCCTGATGCCCGCCGACGGTCCGGCGACTTCGCTGAAGACCTTGCAGGCGTTCGACCCGAACATGCAGGGCAAGCCGATCGATCTGTCGAAGACGTGGACCAACGACTTCGTCAAGAAAGCGCTGACGACCGTGAAGGTGTAAGCGCCGCAGTCAAGTCGATACCACACGAAACCGATCTTCGAAGCGAGTCGAACGATGACCGTTGCCGCCCTGGCACTCGAGAACATCACCTGTACCTTCGCCGCGCGCGACAATCGCGCGCAACGCTACACAGCCGTCAAGGACACCACCCTGCGCATCGCGCCGGGCGAGTTCGTTTCGGTGGTCGGTCCGACCGGCTGTGGCAAGTCCACCTTGCTGAATGTCGGCGCGGGTTTGCTCGGTCCGTCGTCGGGCGCGGTCAGCGTGTTTGGCGAGCCGCTCAAGGGCATCAACCGGCGTGCCGGCTACATGTTTCAGGCCGACGCGCTGATGCCGTGGCGCTCCGCGATCGACAACGTGATGGCCGGCCTCGCGTTTCACGGCGTGCCGCCCGCCGAAGCCCGCAGCAAAGCCGAGGAGTGGCTCAAGCGCGTGGGCCTCGGCGGTTTTGGCGACCGCTATCCGCATCAACTGTCGGGCGGCATGCGCAAGCGCGTCGCGATGGCACAGACGTTGATCCTCGACCCCGACATCATCCTGATGGACGAGCCGTTTTCGGCGCTCGATATCCAGACGCGTCAGCTGATGGAAAACGAATTGCTCGATCTGTGGGCCGCCAAACGCAAAGCGGTGCTGTTCATCACCCACGATCTCGACGAAGCGATCGCGATGTCCGACCGCGTCGTGGTGCTCTCAGCCGGGCCGGGCACGCATCCGATCGGCGAATTCACGATCGACTTGCCGCGTCCGCGCGACGTCGCCGAAATTCGTGCGCATCCGCGCTTCGTCGAATTGCATGCGCAGATCTGGAGCGTGCTGCGCGATGAGGTGCTCAAAGGCTATCAGCAGCAACTCACGGCCGTATAAGCGGGGCGTGTTTTGCGTCGCGCATCTGGATTAGATCAATCGTCTAAGGCAAACCGAGTCATGTGGAAGACGTTGCGCCCAAACCGGGCGAACCTGGTGATCTGGCAGTGGCTGCTGCTCGTGCTGTGCTTTGTGCTCTGGTACGTGCTGACCAGTCCGACGCTGCTGCCCGCGTTCTATTTCGACGACCCGAACAAGGCCGCGTTTTTCTTCGGCGAACCACAGAAGGTGCTGGAGCGGATCTGGGAGTGGTTCACCGGCGGCGAGATCTATCTGCACCTGTGGATCACGCTGGTCGAGACTGTGCTCGCGTTCGTGGTCGGCACGGGGCTCGGGCTTGGCGTCGGCCTGTGGCTCGCGCTGTCGCCGCTGGCGAGCGCGCTGTTCGACCCTTACATCAAGGCCGCCAACTCGATGCCGCGCGTGATTCTCGCGCCGATCTTCGGCGTGTGGTTCGGTCTCGGCATCTGGTCGAAGGTCGCGCTGGGCGTCACGCTGGTGTTTTTTATCGTGTTCTTCAACGTCTACCAGGGCGTGAAGGAAGTCAGCCCGGTCGTGCTCGCCAACGCGCGCATGCTCGGCGCGAATCGCAAGCAGTTGTTGCGCTTCGTGTATTTGCCGAGCGCGATGAGCTGGGTGTTTTCGAGCTTGCATACGTCGGTGGGGCTGGCGTTCGTCGGCTCGGTGGTGGGGGAGTATCTCGGCTCGGCGCGCGGCGTCGGCTATCTGATTCTGCAGGCCGAGGGCACCTTCGATATCAACACGGTGTTCGCCGGGATCCTGGTGCTGACCGCATTCGCACTGATTCTCGACGGCATTGTTGGCATTGGCGAACGCCGTCTGATGAAGTGGCAGCCCAAATCCGGCGAGACTGAAAAGCTGTAGCGCACATACGAACGAGTCAAAAAAATGGCGCGCGGTTTTCGAACCGCGCGCCATTTTTTTTGGTTTGACTGGAAAGCCGAGTCGACGCAACTTGGGCGCGCAACGGCTAAGGCGTGATCACCACCTTGCCGATGACGCGGCGCTCCGCCATGTCGCGCAACGCGCGGCCGGTATCCTCAAGCGCATAGCGCGCCGACACGTACGGCTTGAGCTTGCCTGCGCCGATCCAGCCGGTCATCTGCTCGAACGCGGCGTGATTGCGCTGTGGCTCGCGCTTCGCGAAGTCGCCCCAGAATACGCCCACCACACTTGCGCCTTTGAGCAGCGTCAGGTTGAGCGGCAGCTTCGGAATTTCGCCGTTGGCAAAGCCGACCACCAGATAGCGCCCGCGCCAGCCAATGCTGCGAAACGCCGGTTCCGCATAGATGCCGCCGACCGGATCGTAGATCACGTCCGGGCCTTTGCCGTCGGTGAGCGCCTTGATGCGCTCGCGCAGGTCTTCGGTGCTGTAGTTGATGGTGGCGTCCGCGCCGTGCTTCACGCAGGTCGCGAGCTTCTCGTCGCTGGACGCCGCCGCGATCACGCGCGCACCGAGCGCCTTGCCGATCTCGACCGCCGCCAACCCGACGCCGCCAGCCGCGCCCAGCACCAGCATCGTCTCGCCGGCCTTCAGCTCGCCACGATCGACCACCGCGTGATGCGAGGTGCCGTACGCCAGCGTGAACGCAGCGGCCAGTTCGAACTCGACGTAGTCAGCGAGCGGCACGCATGCCGCCGCCGGCGCGATTGCCTGCTCGGCGAAGCCACCCGAACCGGTGAACGCCACCACGCGCGAACCCGGTTTGAACTGCGTGACATCGGCACCGACCGCGCGCACGATGCCCGCGACTTCCGAGCCGGGCGTAAAGGGCAGCGGTGGCTTGAACTGGTATTTGTTTTCGATGATCAGCACGTCGGGAAAATTGACAGCTGCGGCTTTGACGTCGATCACGACGTGGCCGGGCGGCGCCTCGAGGTCCGGCAGGTTTTCGACGACCAGGCTCTCCGGCGGCCCATATTGATTACAGCGAATCGCGCGCATCGTGTCTCCATATCGATCAGGGTTCCCGAAGTGGACTTCCTTCGGAGTAACGTCATCATTCTGAGTGTAAAACAATCTGCACGACCGTGCGTTTTTATTGTTTTGCCACACTCCGGAATTCGTCCGCGGCGCGTCCGCCGGATACGCGATGCGTGCGCTTCACGCATGGCATGCGTGTCGTCGGCCGTGTCGTTCGCGCGTCTTCTTTCCTCGGTTACAATCGCCGGATGCGAATCCTACTCAGCAATGACGACGGTTATCTGGCGCCTGGTCTGGCCGCGCTTTACGAAGCGCTCAAGCCCATCGCCGACGTGACCGTGATGGCCCCCGAACAGAACTGCAGCGGCGCGTCCAATTCATTGACGCTGTCGCGGCCACTCTCGGTGCTGCGCTCGGCGAACGGCTTCTACTACGTGAACGGCACGCCTACCGATTCAGTGCACATCGCGCTGACCGGCATGCTGGACCATACGCCGGACCTCGTCGTCTCGGGCATCAACAATGGCCAGAACATGGGCGAGGACACGCTTTATTCCGGCACGGTCGCCGCCGCCACCGAGGGCATCATGTTCGGCGTGCCGGCCATCGCGTTTTCACTGGTCGACAAGGACTGGGTGCATCTCGAAGATGCGGTGCGTGTCGCCGCTGAAATCGTCGCCCATTATCTCGAGCAGCCGTTGCCGGGACATCCGTTGCTGAACGTCAATATTCCGAATCTGCCGTACGCGCAACTCGGCGAGTGGCGCGTCACGCGTCTGGGCAAGCGGCATCCGTCGCAACCCGTGATCCGCCAGACCAATCCGCGCGGCGAACCGATCTACTGGATCGGCCCGTCGGGCAGCGCGCGCGATGCGAGCGAAGGCACCGATTTCCACGCCGTCGCCAATGGCCACGTGTCGATCACGCCCCTGCAGCTGGACCTGACCCATACGCAAATGCTGCCTGCAGCGCGCGACTGGGCACGCGCGGGCAACGGCGCTTCATGAGCGGCGAGCGCGCAAAGCGCTTCCCGCTTGGCCTCGAGGACTTGGTGCGTGAACCGCGCCGGC
The DNA here is from genome assembly GCA_963738755.1 of uncultured beta proteobacterium. Classification (GTDB taxonomy): domain Bacteria; phylum Pseudomonadota; class Gammaproteobacteria; order Burkholderiales; family Burkholderiaceae; genus Paraburkholderia. Next base: position 185,217 of record CAVTXZ010000024.1, on the reverse strand, counting down.
CCGAAGGGCGTCCGGGCGAGGTGCGTGCGGCCGTGATCGCGGCGACTGCGGCACTGAACGCGCGCCAGCAACCGGCGAAGCATTCGCCGTCCGGTTCCGCAGGCAAACCTCAAGCGAAGTCGCCGGCAAAGTTGCAGACTCAACCGCAAGCGGTATCTGCGGCGAAGACGCAATCGAAGGCACAGTCGGCGATCCAATCGGCGACCCAGGTGAAGTCCCAGGTGCAGCCATCAGCCAAAGCACAGGCAAAAGCCGCCGCGCCGATCCCGACCGTGCGCGCCGCGTCCAAACCCGTCTCTTCCGGCAACGCCGCGGCCAAGCCGGCCGCCAAGTCCAACGAGCGCGCGGCTGCGCCGAACGTCGCTTTGAACGGCGCATTGGCGCTGACTTCGGAACGGGTTCGCGAACGGATGGTCGAACGCCTGCGTGCGAACGGCGTGACCGATCAGCGTGTATTGAACGCGATGTCAGTCGTGCCGCGCCACATGTTCGTCGACCCGGGCCTTGCGGCTCAGGCCTATGAAGATGCCGCGCTGCCGATCGGCCATCACCAGACGATCTCCAAACCCTCGGTGGTCGCGCGGATGATCGAGCTGGCGGCGGCCGGCCGCGTGCTGAACACCGTGCTCGAAATCGGCACGGGCTGCGGCTATCAGGCAGCGGTGCTGAGCCAGGTCGCGCGCGATGTCTATTCGATCGAACGCATCAGGCCGCTATCCGAACGCGCGAAGACAAACTTGCGTCCGCTGCGCATTCCAAACATCCGGCTGCACTATGGCGACGGTCGCCTGGGGCTGCCGTCGGCGGCACCGTTCGATGCGATTGTGATCGCGGCGGCCGGCCTTGACGTACCGCAAGCATTACTTGAACAACTCGCGATCGGCGGCCGTCTGGTCGCGCCGGTCGGCTCGCAGGATGGCCAGAACCAGGTGCTGACTCTGGTTGAGCGCCTCGGTCCCGCGCAATGGCGCGAGTCGCGGCTTGATCGCGTTTTCTTTGTACCCTTAAAATCCGGAGTGATTTGACACCGATGAGTATGTTGCGCGCGATGCAAAGAACCAGCCTGAATGTCCCCATGACCGTCACCCAGCGTAGCGTGTGCGTGCTCGCCTTGTCCCTGTTGATGACGGCCTGCGCGTCGCGGCTCGATCAGGCGCCCGTCGTCGATCGCTCCGGCGGCACGCCGCTCAGCACGCAAGCCGCGCAGCAACCGGCCGTGCCGCTCGGGCCGCCGCCGCCGGGCTACTACCGTGTGAAGCCGGGCGATACGCTGTACCGGATCGCGTTGGAGAACGGCCAGAATTACCGCGACATTTCGACGTGGAACAATCTCACGAACCCGAACCAGATTGAAGTCGATCAGTTGTTGCGCGTGGTACCGCCGGGCGCGAACACCGCCGGGCTGACGCCGGGCGTGGCGACCGCGCCGATCGGCGGCGGTGGCGCGGTGCAAAGCGCACCGCTGGGCGGCACGGCGCCGTCCGCGGGTGCAGCGGCGGGCGTCGCCGCGGCGCCGCCGATCTACGGTTCCGCTTCGAACAGCGCATCGCTCACGCCGCCGGCGAATCCGGGCGCGGCGAGCGACTCGAATGCCGGCGCGTCCGGCAACGTCGCGTTCGCATGGCCGGTGCGCGGCCCGATGCTCGGCACTTTCAACGACTCGACCAACAAGGGCATCAATATCGGCGGTGCCGCCGGCGATCCGGTCAAGGCTTCGGCGGACGGTCGCGTGGTTTATGCCGGAAATGGGCTGCGTGGTTACGGTAATCTCATTATCATCAAGCATGATGCAACTTATCTCACCGCGTATGCACACAACCGCGCTTTGATGGTAAAAGAAGGGGACGCGGTGACCAAAGGGCAGAAGATCGCTGAGATGGGCAATAGCGATTCCGACCGCGTGATGTTGCATTTCGAAGTTCGCCGGCAGGGTAAACCTGTCGACCCACTGAAGTATTTGCCGCCGCAATAAGCGATACGACCATGCCGAAATCGAAGCGCCGCCCGCTGCAAGCCGAGTCTGAGACGATCAGCCAAGCCACGTCCACTTCGGTGGAGGAAAGCGGCGCTTCGGAAGTGGAAGAGGAGGTCGCAGAAGAGCGCGATCTCGACGAACGCCAGGGCGGCGCGGAAGAGGGCGACGCGCGCGAGAGCGTTGCCGAAGCCGCACCCGACGCCGACGATTTTCGCGCGTTGCTGCAAGCCGAGCTGACGGCCGACACGATCCAGCACTACCTGAACCGTATCAGCGTCAAGCCGCTTCTCACCGTCGAAGAAGAACAGAAATATTCGCGTCTTGCCAAGGCGGGCGAATTCGAAGCCCGTCAGGTCATGATCGAGCGGAATTTGCGGCTCGTGGTCAGCATCGCTAAGGGTTATCTGAATCGCGGCGTGCCACTGCTCGATCTGATCGAAGAAGGCAACCTCGGCCTGATGCACGCGATCGAAAAATTCGATCCGACGCGCGGCTTCCGTTTTTCGACTTATGCCACCTGGTGGATTCGCCAGAGCATCGAGCGCGCAATCATGAATCAGGCGCGTACCGTGCGTTTGCCGGTGCACGTGATCCGCGAGCTCAATCAGGTGCTGCGCGCCAAGCGCCATCTGGAAAAAAATTCGATGAATTCCGGCGAAGCCGCCGAGCGCCGCGACGCCAGCATCGACGACATCGCTTATCTGACCGGCAAGACCACCGACGAAGTCACCGACATTCTCGCGCTGAACGAGCACACCGCGTCGCTCGACGCGCCGCTCGATCTGGACCCGGCGAGCAGCCTGCTCGATCTGCTGTCCGACGATCAAAGCCAGTCGCCAGATGCCGAAGTGCAGCATCGCGAACTGGAAACGCTTACACGCGCGTGGCTCGCGCGTTTGTCGGACAAGCATCGTCATGTGATCGAGCGCCGCTTCGGGCTGAACCACATCGAACCGGCCACGCTTGAAGAACTGGCCGACGAAATGGGCCTCACGCGCGAGCGTGTGCGCCAGATCCAACAGGAAGCGCTGGTGCGGCTCAAGCGTTTCTTTGCCTCCAACGGTGTTCGCAAGGACGCCGTTCTATAACCTGATGACACCGATTCTTGTATTCGACATCGAGACGATTCCCGATGTCGCCGGCATTCGCCGCCTCGAAGATTTGCCCGCCACGCTGAGCGACGCCGAAGTCGCCGAACACGCGTTCGCGGCACGCCGGGAAAAAACCGGCGGCGATTTTCTGCCGCACCATCTGCAACGGATCGCGGCGATTTCCTGCGTCTTTCGCGACAACAACGGCTTCCGGGTACGCTCGCTCGGCACGCTGGAGGACGGCGAAGCCGCGCTGGTGCAGTCGTTTTACCGGGTGATCGAGAAGTACACGCCGCAACTCGTGTCGTGGAACGGTGGCGGTTTTGACCTGCCGGTGCTGAACTACCGCGCGCTGGTCAATGGCATTCCGGCCTCGCGTTTCTGGGATCTCGGCGAGGACGACCGCGAATTCAAGTGGAACAACTACATCAGCCGTTATCACGCGCGCCATACCGATCTGATGGACGTGCTGGCGATGTATCAGGCGCGCGCCAACGCGCCGCTCGACGCGCTCGCCAAGATGTGCGGCTTTCCTGGCAAGATGGGGATGGACGGCAGCCAGGTGTGGCACGCCTACCAGCAAGGCCGCATCGAGGAAATCCGCAATTATTGCGAGACCGACGTCGTCAACACGTACCTGCTGTATTGCCGTTTCCAGTTGATCCGCGGCGCCTTTTCGGCCGAGGAGTATGCTGACGAAATCAACCTCGTTAAAAATGCATTGGCGCTCGAAACGGCGCCGCAATGGGCCGAATATCTGGCCGCGTTCGACAAATAGAACGACACCGGTTCTGTAACGAACCGGTTCGGCGCCTGGCCAGGCGGTTGCGCGCGCCGGTCGCGATGGCCGCGCCCATTCGTTGGCAAACGCACCGCTTCGTCTACAATCTCGCCTTTCCCCAAGTTTGTCAGGAAGTCGCAGGTGTCCCGAACTGCCCCCCATCGTCGCTCGCCCAAGCGCCAGAAGGCGCCCGCTCCGGTCAAGGCGCACGTCATCACCGGCAATGAGCCGATCATCGAAATCGTTTCGCTCGATATGGAAGCGCGCGGCGTAGGCCGCGTCGAAAGCGAAGACGGCACGCCCGGCAAGGTGATTTTTGTCGAAGGTGCGTTGCCCGGCGAGCGCGTCAGCTATTCGACTCACCGCAGCAAGCCGAAATTCGAGCTGGCCGAGGTCGTCGAGGTGCTGCGCGAAAGTGTGATTCGCACCACGCCGAAATGCACCCATTTCGATATCTGCGGCGGCTGTTCGATGCAGCATCTGGACATCCGCGCCCAGGTGGCCGTCAAGCAGCGCGTGCTGGAAGACAATCTCCAGCATCTGGCGAAGCTGCGCCCTGAGACGGTGTTCCGTCCGATTCACGGGCCGGCGTGGGGCTACCGGTATCGCGCGCGGCTGGCCGTGCGCTATCTGCCGGAAAAGGGCGGTATGCGCATCGGCTTCCACGAAAAGAAAAGCAGCAATATCGCCGACATGAAGACCTGCGAGGTGCTGCCGCCGCACGTGTCGGCCATGCTGATGCCGCTGCGCTTCATGGTCCGCAAGCTGTCGATCTACGACCGCATGCCGCAGTTCGAACTGGCGGTCGGCTCCTCGGTGACCGCGCTGGTGGTGCGTAACCTCGAGCCGATCACGCCAGCCGACGAACAGGTGCTGCGCGACTTCGCCGACGAGCACAAGGTGCAGTTCTGGCTGCAGCCAGGCGGGCCCGACACGGCCAAGCCGTTCCATCCACTCGACGTGCAACTCGACTACACGCTGCCGGAGTTCAATATCCGGATGCCGTTCAAGCCGACCGACTTCACCCAGGTGAATCACGCGATCAATCGCGTGCTGGTGAGCCGTGCGCTGAGGCTGCTGGCGCCGGCGCGCACAGATCGCGTGCTCGATCTGTTCTGCGGGATCGGTAACTTCACCTTGCCGCTCGCGCGCATTTCCAGGGAAGTGGTGGGCATTGAAGGCAGCGAAGCGCTGACATCGCGCGCGCTGGCGAATGCCGAGCTGAATGGCGTGGCGGCCCATACGTCGTTCGCCTGCCGCAACCTGTTCGAAGTCACCGCTGACGACATGCGCGCGCTTGGCCACTTCGATAAATTTCTCGTCGATCCGCCGCGCGAAGGTGCGCTGGCTGTCGCCAGGGCTCTGGTAGAGATTGCGCAGAGCGGCGACGGGCCGCTGCCCAAGCGGATTGTCTACGTGTCCTGCAATCCGGCGACGCTTGCGCGCGATGCCGATCTGCTGGTGCATGAGGCCGGCTATCGGCTGGTGGGTGCGGGCGTGATCAACATGTTCCCGCATACGTCGCACGTGGAGTCGATTGCGTTGTTTGAGCGGGACGACTGACTGAGGCGCGGGATAGGGGCTCGCCAGCATAGCGGCCGGCCTGCTGCACGCACAAACAGAAACGCCACGACCGAGGTCGTGGCGTTTTGTCTTAATGCAGGGCGTTCGAGCTTAGAACTGCCACCACGACTTTTCCGTACCCGGCCTTGCATGACCCGTAATGTACGGGCTGTCCGGGAAGGTGCCGGCCAGCACGCGCTTGGTGTCGTCGGCCAGTTGCGGCTGGTTCAGCTTCTCGTACGACAGCATCATGATGTGCAGTGCGTCTTCGATAGCCGGTGCGTTCTTGTATTGCGAGAGCGCCAGCTGAGCGCGGTTGATCGCGGCGACATAGGCGCCACGGCGGTAGTAGTAATCCGCCGCGTGAACTTCATGCGACGCCAGTGCGTTCACGATGTAGCGCATGCGTTGCGCGGCGTCCGGCGCGTATTTGCTGTTCGGGTACTTGTCGACCACGATCTTGAACGCGTCATACGACTCGCGCAGCGACTTCGGATCGCGCTCGCTCATGTCCTGACCGGAGAAGCGGCCGAACAGACCGAGGTCGTCGTTGAAGTGGATCATGCCCTTCAGGTAATACGCGTAGGCGATGTCCGGGTGATCCGGGTGCAACTGGATGAAGCGGTCGATCGCCTGGTCGGCGGCTGCGTTTTCGTTGTCTTTCCAGTTACAGTACGCGACGTTGATCTGCGCCTGCTGTGCGAAGTGGCCGAACGGGTCGCGGCCCTCGAGCATTTCGAAATACTTGGCGCACTTGCCGAAATCGCCGCCGCTCAAGGCGTCGTTCGCCTCCGTATATAATTTGTTGTTGTTCCACGTAGCCGTCTCGTCGGTCTTTTCCGGCAGGCCGTGGCAAGCCGCAACAATGGCGACGGCTGCAGCACACGCAATGTATCCGGCCACTTTCCGGGCCGCCTTCTTGATGGCCGCCAAATTGATCGCCGCTTTAGTGATGGTGTTCAAGGCTCGCATTTTCCAGTCTAGCTTTACGTCCAGGTGACCCAGACTCAATGACCCGCTCAAATACTCCAGGCGCCGCTACCGGTACCGGGAATAGCAACAAAGATTATAGCGTAAGCGCTGACCCCTCCGACGCGTTGGGCGTCGATTCGCTCGACGACGATCTCGGCGCCGAGGCGCTCGGCACCGCCGGCGCAGAAAGCGTCGTGCCCACCGTGGCCGGCCGGGTGGCGGACGAGACGCCGCGCAGTATCCTCGTGCCCGACGAACTGGCCGGCGAGCGCCTCGACAAGGTGCTCGCCCGCTTGTTCCCCGAGTTCTCGCGCAACCGCCTGCAAAGCTGGATCGAGGCCGAGCGGGTGCGCATCGACGGCAAGCCGGCGAAGATCCGTCAGCCGGTGCCGCTCGGCGCGACCATCGAACTGGTGCCGGATCTGCTGCCCGAGCAGCTTGCCTTTACGCCTGAGCCGGTGCCGCTCGAGATCGTCTACGAAGACGAGACCCTGGTGGTCATCAACAAGCCGGCCGGCATGGTCGTGCATCCGGCGGCCGGCAACTGGAGCGGCACCCTCCTGAACGGCCTGCTGTACCGGTATGGCGACGCCGCCGCGGGCTTGCCGCGCGCGGGCATCGTGCACCGGCTCGACAAGGAAACCTCCGGTCTGATGGTGGTGGCGCGCACGCTCGAGGCACAGACCGATCTCGTGCGCCAGTTGCAGGCGCGCACGGTGAAGCGGCGTTATCTGGCGCTGGTGTGGGGCAATATGCCCGAGGAAGGCACGATCGACGCACCAATCGGCCGCGATCCGCGTGAACGCACCCGCATGGCGGTGGTGACAAGCGCATCGGGCAAGCCCGCGCGCACGCATTTCCGGCGCGTCGATACGGCGATCTGGCAGCGTCAGCCGGTCACCGCGATTCATTGCGATCTGGAAACCGGCCGTACTCACCAGATTCGCGTGCATTGCGCGCATATCGGCCATCCGCTGCTTGGCGATCCTGTGTACGGGCGCGCGCGCGGCAAGCGCTCGGTTACACCGCTGCCGGACGGCTTCGCCCGCCAGGCGCTGCATGCGTGGCGCCTCGGTCTGATCCATCCGCAGACCGGCCGCACGATGCAATGGCGCGCCGATGCGCCGGAAGACATGCAGGTGCTGTCGGCGGCGCTTGGCCTCGGGCGTGACGATGCCGGCGAATTCGACGAGACCTACTACGAGGACGAAGACTACGACGCGTCGCTCGACGAGGACGATGACAGCGACGCCGCCGCCGGTCACGACGAAGGTGATGAACACGATGAAGGCGATGAACACGATGAACACGATGAACACGACGACGAGGACGATCACGCATGAGCTTGCCCGAGCTGAGCTTTGCCGATGTGGTGCAGCCCGCATGGAACGTATCGCCGCGTGTGCGCGCGCTCGTCACCACGCGCAACGGCGGCGTGAGTCAGCCGCCGTTCGGCCGCTGGCAGGCCGGCGCCGATCAGCCCGGCGGCCTGAATCTGGGTATGAAAGCCGGTGACGATCCCGCGGCGGTCACGACCAACCGCGCGCGTCTGCTGGCGTTGGCGGGCGTAAGCGAGGTCGCATGGCTCGAACAGATTCACGGCGCCGGCATCGTGCGCGCTGAAGATGTGCTCGCGCAAGCTCAGACGAACAGCATGCCGACGCGCGCTGATGCCAGCGTCACCGCTCGGCCCGGCACCGTCTGCGTCGTGATGGTCGCCGATTGCATGCCGGTGCTGCTGTGCGACGCGGCGGGCCGCGCGGTCGGTGCGGCGCATGCCGGGTGGCGGGGCCTGGCAGCGGGCATCGTCGAGCAGACCGCGCAGCGCGTGGCGGAGCTGGCCGGCGTGGCGGCGGCTTCGCTGCATGCCTATCTTGGCCCGGCGATCGGGCCCGATGCTTTCGAGGTCGGTGCAGACGTGCGTGACGCCTTCATGAATGGCGTGGACGGCATGCAACGCGATGCGACTGCGAATGCGTTCGTCGAGCATCCTCAAAACGCGGGCAAATACCTCGCGGATCTCGCGGCGCTGGCGCGCCTGCGCTTGCAACGGCTGGGCATCACTCAAGTTGTCGGCGGGGATCTTTGCACCGTCACGCAACGCGAGCGTTTCTATTCTTACCGCCGCGACCGCGAGACCGGCCGGATGGCTGCCCTTATCTGGCTGGACGACCGGGCACAGACGATCGCGGACTAGCGGTGTGCGAAGGGCAGCATCGAAACACCCTTCGCGCAGTCCGTCCCAGCATGCGATTGCGCTGCGCGCAGTTGTCGCTGGGGCTGCCTCATGTCTTCCTGCGCGGGCGCGTATGAGGGTTTATTCGGGGGCGAGACGGTTTTTTTGCTGCGCTGCCGAAATTCATGCGGTGAGCATGGATCCGTCACAAACAACGTCTGCGTGCGCACAGATAAGCACACATAAATCCATGCAATGTGGGCACTTTTTCTTCGTCGAGCCTCAGCCTCGTCCCACTGCGAAAAGCGCGATCTGCTACACAGGGAAAACGATAATTAAAAAAATATCGCACTGCGGCAAAATCGGGAACAAGCATTGACATGCCTTGCGATGGGGAGCAAGAATGTTCCTCACCACGGGACAGGGCGTGACGAGGTTGCGAGCAATCGCCCACGTGCGCAATAACCTGCCTCTTAACCTGTCCGCAAGGACTTACCGGTCAAAAGCAGGTATGGCAGCATCACATTCCTCAGCTTCTCCCAGCACGGACTCCACCAAGGAGCATACGCAGCAGGCCGGTTCGGGCGACGCCACGTCAGCCGCCGGCATGCAGCCGTTGCTCGACGCCTGGATGAACGCGTGGCGTTCGCTTGGCATGCCATCCGGCAGCGGCAGTATGCCTTTTTCGATACCGCAGATGCCGCAGATGGGCTTGCCGAACATGCCGTCGTTTCCCGGCATGCCGGATTTCAGCAAGATGGCCTCGCTAACGTCCATGCCGTCATTCGCTGGTCTGAACGTGCCCGCTGCCAAGATTCCCTCCGAACGTCTGCAAAAGCTGCAAGCCGATTATTCGCGCGAGGCGATGGAGTTGATCCAGCAGTCCGCCGCGACGTCCCCCAAGGCGCCCGAACTCAAGGACCGCCGCTTCAGTTCCGATGCATGGAGCGCGGCGCCGGCCTTCGCATTCACGGCGGCGTGGTATCTGTTGAACGCGCGCTATCTGCAGGAAATGGTCGACGCGCTCGATACCGAGCCGAAGGTGCGCGAACGCATCCGCTTCGCGGTCCAGCAATGGACGGCCGCGGCATCGCCGAGCAACTTCTTCGCGCTGAATCCGGAAGCGCAAAAGACCTTGCTGGACAGCCAGGGTGAGAGCTTGCGGCAGGGCGTGATGAACCTGCTCAGCGACTTGCAGCGCGGCAAGATTTCGCAGACCGACGAATCGCGTTTTGTGGTCGGCGAGAATCTCGCGAACACCGAAGGCTCGGTGGTGTTCGAAAACGACCTGATCCAACTGATTCAATACAAGCCGCGCACGGCCACCGTGCGCGAGCGGCCGCTCCTGATCGTGCCGCCTTGCATCAACAAGTTCTACATTCTCGACCTGCAGCCGGAGAATTCGCTGGTCGCTCATGGGCTCGAGTCGGGGCATCAGGTGTTCCTGATTTCGTGGCGCAACGCAGACGCAAGCGTCGCGCATAAAACATGGGACGACTACATCGGCGAGGGTGTGCTCACCGCGATCGAGACGGTGTCGAAGATTAGCGGGCGCGAGCAGATCAACACGCTCGGCTTCTGCGTGGGCGGCACGATGCTGGCCACGGCGCTGGCGGTAGCGGCCGCGCGCGGCGAACATCCGGCCGCGTCGATGACCTTGCTCACCGCGATGCTCGATTTCTCCGACACGGGCGTGCTCGATATTTTCGTCGACGAAGCGCATGTGCAGATGCGCGAGCAGACCATTGGCGGCAAGAACGGCACGCCAGGGCTGATGCGCGGCATCGAATTCGCCAACACGTTCTCGTTCCTGCGCCCGAACGATCTGGTGTGGAACTACGTGGTCGACAATTACCTCAAAGGGCGCACGCCGGTGCCGTTCGACCTGCTGTACTGGAACAGTGATTCGACCAGCCTGCCGGGCCCGATGTACGTCTGGTATCTGCGCAACACGTATCTCGAGAATCGTCTGCGTGAGCCGGGTGCGCTGACCACCTGCGGCGAGCCGGTCGACCTCTCGAAGATCGACGTGCCAACTTTCATTTACGGTTCACGCGAAGACCATATCGTGCCGTGGGAAACGGCGTATGCGTCGGTGCCGCTGCTCAACGGGCCGTTGAAATTCGTGCTCGGCGCTTCAGGCCACATTGCAGGCGTGATCAATCCGCCGGCGAAGAAAAAGCGCAATTACTGGGTGCTCGAAGGCGAGCGCAAAGCGCTGCCGGAAACCCCAGGCGAATGGCTTGACGAAGCCACGGATGTGCCTGGCAGCTGGTGGCCCGAATGGACCACGTGGCTCGACCAGTATGGCGGCAAGAAGGTGAAGCCGCGTGCCGAAGCCGGTTCCGCCGAATTCCCGGTGATCGAACCGGCGCCGGGGCGTTATGTGCGCCAGCGCGAGTAGCGTGTAGCGCTGACGCATGGCGTAAGTCGAGCCTTGGCTCGATGAACGCCAGGTGGATCGAGAGCGGAAGAGCGAAGAGATTTTTAACTTGACGGGCAGCGGCGCAATCGGCCGACATGCCCGGAGGATATGGAAATGACTGATGTTGTGATCGTATCGGCCGCCCGTACGGCAGTAGGCAAATTCGGTGGGTCGCTGGCGAAAATCGCCGCGCCCGATCTCGGCGCCGCGGTGATCCGCGCCGTGCTCGAACGCGCCGGCATGAAACCCGAGCAGGTCAGCGAAGTGATTCTGGGCCAGGTGCTGGCCGCGGGCTCCGGTCAGAATCCGGCGCGTCAGTCGATGATCAAGGCGGGGCTGCCCACGGCCGTGCCCGCCATGACGATCAACGTGGTGTGCGGTTCGGGCCTGAAGGCCGTGATGCTGGCGGCCAACGCGATCATCGCGGGCGATGCGGACATCGTGATCGCCGGCGGCCAGGAAAACATGAGCGCCGCGCCGCACGTGCTGCCGGGCGCGCGTGACGGTTTCCGCATGGGCGACGCGAAGCTGATCGACTCGATGATCGTCGACGGCCTGTGGGACGTGTACAACCAGTACCACATGGGCGTGACGGCGGAAAACGTCGCCAAGGAATACGGCATCACGCGCGAACAGCAGGACGCGTTTGCGGCGCTGTCGCAGAACAAGGCGGAAGCCGCGCAGAAGTCGGGCCGTTTCAACGACGAAATCGTGCCGATCGAAATTCCGCAACGCAAGGGCGAGCCGCTGCGTTTCGCAACGGACGAGTTCGTACGTCACGGCGTGACGGCGGAATCGCTGGCGGGTCTGAAGCCGGCTTTCTCGAAGGAAGGCACGGTCACGGCGGCCAATGCGTCGGGCCTGAACGACGGCGCGGCGGCGGTGCTGGTGATGTCGGCGAAGAAGGCCGAAGCGCTCGGACTCACGCCGCTCGCGCGCATCAAGGCTTACGCCACCTCGGGTCTGGATCCGAAGGTGATGGGCATGGGCCCGGTGCCGGCGTCGCGCCGCTGTCTCGAGCGCGCCGGCTGGACGCCGGCCGATCTCGATCTGATGGAAATCAATGAAGCGTTTGCCGCGCAGGCGCTGGCGGTGAATCAGCAGATGGGGTGGGACGCGTCGAAGATCAACGTGAACGGCGGCGCAATCGCGATCGGCCATCCGATCGGTGCGTCCGGTTGCCGGGTTCTCGTCACGCTGCTGCACGAAATGCAGAAGCGCGATGCGAAGAAGGGTCTGGCGTCGCTGTGTATCGGCGGCGGCATGGGTGTGGCGCTGGCGCTCGAGCGCGCATAAGCAGGCGGTAAGCAGGCGCAAGCAGGGTTGCCGCGCGGGACAGTGCAGCAGGGTGTCGCGCGGCGGGTAATCGCCTCGCCGGCCGGTCGCCCGGCGGCAGTGTAGATGAAGCACCAGGCGAGGGATGAGGCGCCGTTCGGCGCTTCGAAAACGAAAACGGAGTGTGGTTTATGACACAGCGAATTGCGTACGTAACGGGCGGGATGGGTGGCATCGGCACGAGCATTTGCCAACGGCTGCACAAAGAAGGCTTCAGGGTGGTCGCGGGCTGCGGCCCGAACTCGCCGCGTCGCGTGAAATGGCTCGAAGAGCAGAAGGCGCTTGGCTACGATTTCGTCGCGTCCGAGGGTAACGTGGGCGATTGGGAATCGACCAAGCTTGCGTTCGACAAGGTCAAGGCCGAAGTCGGCGAAGTCGACGTGCTGGTGAACAACGCCGGCATCACGCGTGACGTCGTGTTCCGCAAGATGACCCACGAGGACTGGACGGCGGTGATCGACACCAACCTGACCAGCCTGTTCAACGTGACCAAGCAGGTGATCGACGGGATGGTCGAGCGCGGCTTTGGGCGAGTGATCAATATTTCGTCGGTGAACGGGCAGAAGGGCCAGTTCGGCCAGACCAACTACTCCACCGCGAAAGCCGGCATTCACGGTTTCACGATGTCGCTGGCGCAGGAAGTGGCCACCAAAGGCGTGACGGTCAATACCGTGTCACCGGGCTACATCGGCACCGACATGGTCAAGTCGATCCGGCCGGACGTGCTGGAAAAGATCGTTGCAACGATTCCGGTGCGCCGTCTCGGTCAGCCGGATGAAATTGGTTCGATCGTGGCCTGGCTTGCATCGGACGAATCGGGCTTCTCCACGGGCGCTGATTTTTCGCTGAACGGCGGTTTGCATATGGGCTGAGTCATGAACGCGCCACTCACAAGGCGGCGCGCCCATGCTCAGATGGTTCCGGCGGCGTCTCGACTGTGCGATAGCCCGATTGCGCAGTCGACAGGACGCCGTTTTCGCGCTCAACTCGCGCTCAAAGGCGTTACATGACTACTACTACAAAGAAAACAGCCGAACGACTGATCAAGAAATATCCGAATCGTCGGCTTTACGATACCGAGACAAGCACGTACATCACGCTGACGGACGTCAAGCAACTCGTGCTGGATCAGGAGGATTTCAAGGTCATCGATGCGAAGAGCAACGAGGATCTGACGCGCGCCATCCTGTTGCAGATCATTCTCGAGGAGGAGAGCGGCGGCCTGCCGATGTTCTCGTCGTCGATGCTGTCTCAGATCATCCGTTTCTACGGTCATGCGATGCAGGGCATGATGGGCACGTACCTGGAAAAGAACATTCAGGCGTTCATCGACATTCAGGCGAAACTCGCCGACCAGTCGAAGAACCTGTATGAAGGCAAGGCGATGAACCCCGAAGTCTGGTCGCAGTTCATGAACATGCAGGCGCCGATGATGCAGGGCATGATGACCAGCTATATCGAGCAGTCCAAAAATATGTTCGTGCAGATGCAGGAGCAGATGCAGAACCAGGCGAAATCGATGTTCGCCACCTTCCCGTTCACACCAGGCGGGCCGGTGAATGCGGCTGGAGCGCCGGTTGCGCCGGCCAATCCGCAAACTAATCCGCAAGGCAATCCGGAGCCGGAGAAGAAGTAACGGTGTAAGACGCGATGGCTCAGGGTGTGCAGGCCCTGACATAGCGGCTGCGCGGCGGGTGGCGGCCGTCGGCGCGTTACAATCCGGGGTTGCGTGCGCAGGGCGTTGTTCCGGGGTGGGATCTCCGTGGTCCCCGTGGTCCGGTGGTTTCCGAGATCCTTCGAACCCGTCGCCCTTGCTGCACAGTCCCCTTTGTCGTCATCTGCAGCGCTAATCCTTATGTCCTTCGAACTTCACGAGACACGCCAGGCGGCCGCCGCCGAGGCCAGGCTCGTGCCGGCAGTCGATTTCTCCCTTGCTGGTTTTCCAGCCTGTCGTCAGGACAAGCGCTTGCCTTTTGCGCCCGCTTTCGCGTGAGCCGTCTGTTTCTTGCGCCCATGGAAGGCCTCGCGGACTACGTCCTGCGTGACGTGCTGACCAGCACCGGCGGATTCGACGGCTGTGTGTCCGAGTTCGTCAGGGTGACGGGCTCGCTGCTTCCCGAGCGTGTCTACGAGAGGGATACGCCCGAGATTCTCCACGGAGGCCGTACACGCAGCGGCACGCCGATGGTGATCCAGCTGCTTGGCAGCGAGCCTGAATGGATGGCGCTGAATGCGGGCCTCGCGGCCCGTTTGTCGCCGCATGGAATCGACCTGAACTTCGGCTGTCCCGCGAAAGTCGTCAACCGGCACGGCGGCGGCGCAACGCTGCTGGCGCACCCAGAGCAGCTTAGCCGGATCGTATCGTCCGTTCGCGCTGCGGTGCCTGCCGGCATCGCCGTGACCGCTAAGATGCGGCTCGGCGTGTCCGATACTTCACTCGCGATCGACTGCGCCACAGCGCTGGCCGAAGGCGGCGCGGCCTCGCTCGTCGTACATGCCAGAACGCGTGACCATGGCTACCGGCCGCCGGCGCACTGGGAGTGGATCGCGCATATCGACGCCGCCGTCGACGTGCCGGTCATTGCCAATGGAGAAGTCTGGACCGTGGCCGACTGGGAGCGGTGCCGGGCGGTCAGCGGCTGTGCGGACGTGATGATCGGACGGGGCGCCGTTTCGGATCCTTTCCTGGCCCTGCGCTTGCGCGGACTCATGGACCGCACGCCTTCCAGCGCGGAGTGGCCGGCCGTGCTGGGTCAGCTCGCCGAGTACCTGAAAAAATTGCAAGCGCGTGTCGCGGCCCGCCATGAGCACGGACGCGTCAAAATGTGGCTCGGCTACCTGAAGCGGACCTGGCCGCAGGCCGCCGAACTGCACGCAGCCATCCGGCGCCTGCACGATTCGCGCGAAATTCTCGCGGTGATCGAGTGCGCTCTCGCCGCCAGTGACTTGATACCGGCACGTCAGCGCTTGTCCCATCCGCCAACGCCTCGCCACTCGACCGGCTGCACGGCCGTCAGCGCGGTACAATAAAGGGTTGCGTGCGCGGGATGCTGTCCGGGCCATGGTCTTCATGGCCATAGGCCCCTTGGCCTTGGCGCACCGTCCCCATTTGTCGCCATCATCACCGCTATACGCCGGACCCACCTATGTCGCAGACCATTTCCCCCACCGTGCCGACCCCTTCGATTCCGAAGGTCGGTTTCGTCAGCCTCGGCTGTCCTAAAGCGCTCGTCGATTCCGAACAGATCATCACGCAACTGCGCGCCGAGGGCTATGAGATCTCCGGCACATACGACGGTGCGGACCTCGTCGTCGTCAACACCTGCGGTTTCATCGACGAAGCGGTGCAGGAAAGCCTCGACGCGATCGGCGAAGCACTCAGCGAAAACGGCAAGGTGATCGTCACGGGTTGCCTCGGCGCCAAGCAGAGTGCGAGCGGCTCGAACCTGATCGAAGAAGTGCACCCGAAGGTGCTGGCCGTGACCGGCCCCCACGCGCTCGGTGAAGTGATGCAGGCCGTGCACAATCATCTGCCCAAGCCACACGATCCGTTCACCGATCTGGTGCCGGCTGCCGGCGTGAAGCTCACGCCGCGCCACTACGCGTACCTGAAAATTTCCGAAGGCTGCAACCACCGCTGCACGTTCTGCATCATCCCGTCGATGCGCGGCGACCTCGTGTCGCGCCCGGTCGCCGAAGTGATGCTCGAAGCGGAGAACCTGTTCAAGTCCGGCGTGAAGGAACTGCTGGTGATTTCGCAGGACACGAGCGCGTACGGTGTCGACGTCAAGTACCGCACGGGTTTCTGGAACGGCAAGCCGATCAAGACGCGCATGACCGATCTGGTCGGCGCGCTCGGCGAACTGGCCGCGCAATACGGCGCCTGGGTGCGCCTGCACTACGTGTATCCGTATCCGAGCGTCGATGAAGTCATTCCGATGATGGCCGAGGGTCCGTTCAAGGGCCATGTACTGCCGTATCTCGACGTGCCGTTCCAGCACGCGCATCCGGAAGTGCTCAAACGCATGAAGCGCCCGGCCAACGCCGAGAAGGTCTTGGAGCGCGTGAAAGCATGGCGCGAAATGTGTCCGGATCTGACGATCCGCAGCACTTTTATCGCGGGCTTTCCGGGCGAGACCGAGGAGCAGTTCCAGACCTTGCTCGATTTCATCCGCGAGGCGGAACTGGATCGGGTCGGGTGCTTTGCGTACTCGCCGGTGGAAGGCGCAACGGCCAACGAACTCGACGGCGCGTTGCCCGACGAAGTGCGTGAAGAACGCCGCGCGCGTTTCATGCAAGTCGCCGAAGAAGTGTCCGCCAAACGGATCGCGAAGAAGGTCGGCAAGACGCTGAAGGTGCTGGTCGACGAGATCAACGCCGACGGCGGGATCGGCCGCACGGCGGCGGATGCGCCCGAGATCGACGGTGTTGTGTATATCGCGCCGGCAACCAAAGCGTCGAAGCGCTACAAGGTGGGCGATTTCGTGTCGGTGAAGATCACCGGCGCCGATGGCCACGACCTGTGGGGCGAGGTTTAAGCCATGTCGACGAGCACGCCGGTAGCCGCGTCCCCGGAGATTCTCGCGCTCGGCGAGGCGATGATCGAATTCAATCAGTCGGCGAAAGACCAGCCGAACTATCTGCAGGGCTTCGGCGGCGATACGTCGAACTTCTGCGTCGCGGCCGCGCGTCAGGGCGCGACCACCGGTTTCGTGTCCGCGGTCGGCAGCGATCATTTCGGTCATCTGCTGATCGATCTGTGGGAACGCGAGCAGGTCGACACATCGCTCGTACGCATCGACGCGCACGCATCCACCGGCGTGTATTTCGTCTCGCACGGGCCGCAGGGCCACGCGTTCGACTATTTGCGCGCCGGCTCGGCCGCGAGCCGTTATACGCCGCACGACTTGCCGCTCGAGGCGATCGCCGCGGCCAAGGTCATTCATCTGTCCGGCATCAGTCTCGCAATCAGTCTGAGCGCTTGCGACGCGGCGCTGGCCGCGATCGACCACGCGCGCGCGAACGGCGTGCGCGTGAGCTTCGACACCAACCTGCGTCTGAAGCTGTGGCCGCTCGCCCGGGCGCGCGCGGTGATGCTCGAAGCGATTCGCCAGACCGATATCTGCCTGCCGAGCTGGGATGACGTGACCGAGTTGACCGGCTTGACCGGCCGCGACGAGATCGTCGATTTTCTGCTGTCGCACGGTCCGCGCGTGGTCGCGCTCAAGCTCGGCAAGGAAGGCTCATATATCGCAACGCCCGACGAGCGGCGCGTCGTGCCGGGCCACGTCGTCAATGCCATCGACGCAACCGGCGCGGGCGACTGTTTCGGCGGAGCCTTCATCGCGCGCATCGTGGCGGGTGACGATCCTTTCGAAGCGGCACGTTACGCGAATGTCGCCGCGGCACTGTCCACGCAAGGTTATGGCGCGGTCGCGCCCATTCCTTCGCGGGCGACGGTCGAACATATACTTGCGGGCTGACCCCAACGCGCGGCGCTGCACGGCCGCGGCGCGCGAGAGCAAGATCATCTCAAGAGACTGAAGAGGAGCGAGCGATGCAACGGGACGTAGTGGTGGTAAGCGCTGTGCGTACGGCAATCGGCGGCTTTGGCGGCAGCCTGAAAGATCTTCCGCCGACCGAATTGGGCGCACGCGTGGTGCGTGAAGCGCTGACGCGCGCGAGCGTATCGGGCGACGAAGTCGGTCACGTGGTGTTCGGCAACGTCGTGCATACCGAGCCGAAAGACATGTACCTGGCGCGCGTGGCGGCAATCAACGGCGGCGTGGCGCAACACACGCCGGCATTGACCGTCAACCGCCTGTGCGGCTCGGGCTTGCAGGCGATCATTTCGGCCGCGCAAAGCGTGCTGCTCGGCGACGCCGACATCGCGATTGGCGGCGGCGCGGAAAACATGAGCCGCGCGCCGTACTCGATGCCCGCCGCGCGCTTCGGTCAGCGCATGGGCGATGCCCGCCTCGTCGACATGATGGTTGGCGCGCTGAGCGACCCGTTCCAGACGATCCATATGGGTGTGACCGCCGAGAACGTCGCGCGCAAGTACGACATTTCGCGCGAAGCGCAGGATGCGCTCGCGCTCGAGTCGCATCGCCGTGCCGCGAAGGCCATCACGAGCGGCTACTTCAAGGAACAGATCCTGCCGATCACGATTCCGTCGAAGAAGGGCGACGTGGTATTCGACACGGACGAACACACGCGCATGAACGCGACGTCCGAAGACTTTTCGAAACTCAAGCCCGTGTTCGTGAAGGAAAACGGCACGGTGACGGCGGGCAATGCGTCGGGTATCAACGACGCGGCGGCGGCGGTGGTGCTGATGGAGCGCAGCGTCGCCGAACAACGCGGCATCAAGCCGCTGGCGCGTCTCGTGTCGTACGCACATGCTGGCGTCGATCCGGCTTACATGGGCATCGGCCCGGTGCCGGCGTCGCGCCGCGCGCTCGAACGCGCGGGCCTGACGGTGGCGGATCTCGATGTGATCGAGGCGAACGAGGCATTTGCCGCCCAGGCGTGCGCGGTCAGCAAGGAACTGGGTTTCGATCCGGCCAAGGTCAATCCGAACGGTTCGGGCATTTCGCTCGGCCACCCGATCGGCGCGACCGGCGCGCTGATTACTGTCAAGGCGTTGTACGAATTGCAGCGCATCGGCGGCCGCTATGCCCTGGTGACGATGTGCATCGGCGGCGGGCAGGGCATCGCGGCGATCTTCGAGCGGATCTGAGGATCGCGGCGAACAGCTATCGAGCCGTATCAGGTAACGAGGAAGGAACGGATGCAGGTATTGAAAGCGAAGAAGGGCGCGGCTCGCCGGCGCGGTTGGATCGCGCTGGGCGTGGCGGCATGGCTGGGCGCTGGCGCGAGCACGTTGGTGGCCACGCCGGCCTGGGCGGAAAGCGACGCGGTCAAGGAACTGGCGGCGCCCCCGCCGATCCAGTTGCCGCTCAAGCCGAGTGCCGAATTCGCGAAGTTCCCGCGCTACGCCGGGATGCTGGGCTCGCGTCAGATCGTGCTGCGGCTCGGCGCGAAAACTGACGATCCGGCCGGCGTGCACGGCGAGTATCAGTACACCGATACCGGTGAGGTCATTCTGATCGCAGGCGACCGCGACGGCGATACGCTCGAGGTCGAGGAGTCGAACGACGGCACCCATATCACCGGCAACTGGGTCGGCAAGTTTGCCGCCGACGGTTCGGTGGCGGGCGACCGGATGAATGTCGACGATTCCGACCCGCAGCCGTTCGATCTGAAGCCGCTCGCGGCGGGACAGGCCGTGCCGGCTGCATCCGAGAGTGCCGCGGTCAAGCCGCAACCGTCCGCAGCCGCTACCGTGGGTGCGCCTGCTTCGGCTACGGGCGGCGCTCATGCGGTCGGCGGGGTCAGCAACCTGCAAACCGGCGAGTAACGGCTCATGCCGTGCGTGGGGGCGGCGCTCGTCAAGCGAAATCCCGCGAGCTCGTCTACTCTTGCGTGTGCGGCGCGCTGCCTGACAGCACGCCCTCCGTTTCTGTCTGCTTCTCATCGAACTTCACCATGACCCAATCCAAACTCAAACGCGATCTGCAAACCCGTATCGTGCGTGCCGAGGACCAACTCACTCCGGGCTTCGAGTCGTTCTCGATGCCGGTTACGCGGGCGTCGACGGTCGTGTTCCCCGATCTCGCGGCGATGCGCGCGCTCGACTGGAAAAACGACGCACAGTGGCGCTACGGCCTGCACGCCACGCCGACTTCGCTTGCGCTCGCGCAGCGGCTTGCCACCATCGAAGGCGGTCAGCACGCGTTGCTGCAGCCGTCGGGCTTGTCGTCGATTTCGAATGTGTACTTCGGCCTCGTCAAGGCCGGCGACGACGTGCTGGTTCCCGATAACGTCTACTCGCCGAACCGCGATCACGGCGACTGGCTGGCGCGCGATTTCGGCATCACCGTGCGCTACTACGATCCGCTGATCGGCGCGGGCATCGCCGATCTGATCCAGCCGAATACGCGCTTGATCTGGCTCGAAGCGCCCGGCTCGGTGACGATGGAAGTGGCCGACGTACCCGCCATTACCGCGGTGGCGCGCGCGCGCAACGTCGTCACGGCGATCGACAACACATGGTCTGCAGGACTGGGCTTTCGGCCCTTCGATCACGGTGTCGACATCTCGGTACAGGCGCTGACCAAGTACCAGTCGGGCGGTGGCGACGTGCTGATGGGCGCGACGATTACCGTCGATCGCGAAATGCATCTGAAGCTGAAGGCGGCGCGCATGCGCATGGGCATCGGCGTGTCTTCGGACGACTGTTCGCTGATCCTGCGCAGCCTGCCGAGCATGAAGTTGCGTTTCGAGCAGCATGACCGCGCGGCACTCGGCCTTGCCAACTGGCTGAAGACGCGGCCCGAAATTGCCGCCGTGCTGCATCCGGCGCTGCCGGATTGTCCGGGGCATGAGTTTTACAAGCGCGACTTCACGGGGGCAGGTGGCCTGTTCTCAGTCGTGTTCGACGGCCGTTATAGTGCGGCGCAAATCGACACGTTCTGCGAGTCGCTGGAACTCTTTTCGCTGGGCTGGAGCTGGGGCGGGGCACATAGTCTCGCGATGCCTTACGACGTGGCGTCGATGCGTACCGAAGGGCAGTGGCCGCATCGCGGTACGCTGGTGCGGTTCTATATCGGCCTGGAGGACGAGGCCGATTTGCGCGCGGATATCGAACAGTGCCTGGCAGCTTTGGGTTAAGCGCCTGAGCGTCGTTTGATGAAGGTCATGTCAGCCCACCCGAAGGCGTTTCTGGTGGGCTTTTTCTTTTGTCAATTTAGCCAGTTAGCCTAACCATTCGGACGAGTGTCCGGCGTGGTTTTTCAAAGCTACGATGGTGCACATCCTGACTAACGGTTGTCGCATCATGGTGAGCTTCGATGAATCTTCTCTTCTGGACGTTGCTGAATCTTGGCGTGCCGATTATCGGCCCGATCTTTACGCTGGCGCTCGTCGCGCCCACCCACGGCTTACGCGTCGCGCGGGCGTTGATCGCCGCATCGGTGAAAGACGGCCAACTGTTCTGGTGTGCGATCGGCTTGTGCGCGGCGGCGATTTATGAGGCAGTAACGGCGTTGGAGCGGGGAAGCGCCGGAGTGCCGATGCTGGAACTCGGCATTGCAGGTTTCTGCTTTGCGGCCTTTACCTGTTCCGTCGTTGTCATGCTGGTCTCGATCAAAGCACATCAAGAGCGCGAAACTCGGGCGATCCTCCCAAAGCATGCGGTGTTCACGGCAGAGGCACGATCGCGCAGGACGATGGGCGTTTCGATCGCAGCCACGCTGGTCGTAGCAATCTGCTTTTCAGTGCTACATGTATATCTCAACTAGCGTTATTCGGGATAGTGCAGCGACTATACTCAAAACCTCACGGAGGTCATCATGCAAAAACTAGTTACGTTTCTGGCGTCTGCCGAAAATCTGGATCGTTCTTTTAAGTGGGCGACCGTAACGTTAGGCGTCACCCTGGTCTACCTGGTGGTGGTGATAGTCGCGATGCCCTTTTTCATGAAATAACGCCGCCATTCTCGCCGGCCTGCGTTCGTCAGGCCGGCGTATCGTCAGTACATCAGAACAATCGCAGCAAGCCATCCAGCCCAACAAAATTAAACGCGACGCTGGCCGCTTCGCGCACCACCGGCTTGGCGCGGAACGCTACGGATAACCCGGCTGCAGCCATCATCTTCAGATCGTTCGAACCATCGCCCATGGCAATCGCGCGGGTCGGTTCGATGCCCAGTTGGACGCAGGTCTCGCGCAGCGTGCGCGCCTTCACGTCAGCGTTGACAATCTCGCCGGTAACCTGGCCAGTCAGCTTGCCATCCACGATTTCGAGCGTGTTTGCGCGCGTGAAATCGAGGCCAAGCCGCGTCTTCAATTTCTTAGTGAAGAATGTGAATCCGCCTGATACCAGCAGTGTTTTCAGACCCGCAGCCTTCGCCACCGCCAGCATCTGTTCCGCGCCGGGAGAGAGTTGCAGCCGCTCTTCGTAAACCCGTTCGAGCGCGCTGGCGTCGAGTCCCTTGAGCAGTGCGACGCGGCGCGTCAGGCTTTCATTGAAGTCCTTGATCTCGCCGCGCATGGATGCTTCGGTGATCGTGGCCACTTGCGCTTTGAGCCCGCAAAAGTCGGCGATTTCGTCGATGCATTCGATCGTGATCAGCGTCGAATCCATATCCATCGCGAGCAGTCCGAAGTCGCGCAGTTGACGGCCCGTTTCGACGAATGCGTAGTCCAGTTGATGCGTGCTGCAGTAGACCTCGAGATCGGCGCGCTGCGCAATGTTCGCGTCGGCGATGCGAATGGCGTTTGCGTCGATGACGGTGGCAAGCGAGCCGCGTGCGAGCGCGACGAGCGTTTTGTGGTGATCGGCGGAAAGGGGCGCAGGACTTTGAATGACGAGGTTCATGGACGACGCATTGGGGCGAAAATGGGCGGGCGCGCGGCGCGCGCGGAAAATCCCGCTATTGTAACGGTTTGGCGCCATGCAACCCGACGCCGGACGTCGCCGTGCATTCGTCCGGCGCCCGGTTCATACTGGCGCATCAAACGACGCCCCGCAGCCTTTGCGTTCATCGAGCCACTCCGCGTCAGCACGGCGCGGCATGGTAAGCGGCACGCAGCGGCACAAGCGCCAGGGCACACCACCACGGAGACAATCGATGACCCCGGCGACCGCCAGCGACGCGTCCACTCTCGCGCGTGATTTCGACCTGCGCCACCTGAGCCCGGCCTTCTACAATGACCCGTATCCGGTCTACCACGCGCTGCGCACCCATGCGCCGATCAAACGCATGCCCGACGGGTCACTCTTTCTGACGCGGTTTCGCGACGTCCAGGCGGTCTATCGCGACCCGAAGACCTTCAGCTCGGACAAGACCGTCGAGTTCAAGCCGAAGTACGGCGACTCGCTGCTCTACACGCATCACACAACCAGTCTGGTGTTCAACGATCCGCCGCGGCATACGCGGGTACGCAAGCTGATTGCCGGCGCGCTGACAGCGCGCGCGATCGCGGCGATGGAGCCCGGTCTCGTCCGGCTCGTCGACGGACTGCTCGATGCCGCGGCCGCGCGTGGCCGGATCGATCTGATCGGCGAGTTCGCGTCTGCGATTCCCGTCGAGATCATCGGCAATCTGCTGGACGTGCCGCACGCGGAGCGCGAGCCATTGCGCGACTGGTCGTTGGCAATACTCGGCGCGCTCGAGCCCTCGCTGACCGATGCGCAACTCGAACGGGGCAACCGCGCAGTCGGCGAATTCGTCGACTATCTGCGGGATCTGGTGGCGCGACGCCGGCGCGCGCCCGGCGACCCGCAACACGACGTACTGACGCGTCTGATCCAGGGTGAAGAGGGCGGCGAGCAGTTGTCGGAAGCAGAACTGCTGCAAAACTGCATTTTCATTCTGAATGCAGGCCATGAGACCACCACTAATCTGATCGGCAACGGTCTTGTCACGTTAACGGACTGGCCGCAGCAGCGCGCGGCGTTGTTGAGCGAGCCATCGCTGATCGAACCAGCGGTCGAAGAATGTTTGCGCTTCGAGAGTTCGAATCAGCTCGGCAATCGCATGGCGGTCGCCGATACCGAGATCGGCGGTATTGCGGTGGCGCGCGGCACGCCTGTGACGCTGTGCATCGGCGCTGCCAATCGCGATCCGGAGCAGTTCGCCGAGCCGGATCGCTTCGACATCCGTCGTGAGCCAAACCGGCATCTGGCGTTCGGCTTCGGCATTCATCAATGCGCGGGGTTGTCCCTCGCGCGGCTCGAGGCGCGTATTGCCATCGGCCGCTTCGTGCAGCGCTTTCCGTCGTACCGGCTCGACGGCGAGCCGACCCGCGGCGGCCGTGTGCGCTTTCGCGGCTTCGCTGCGGTGCCCGTGGAACTGGAGCCGGCGGCTCACGGTTGAAACGGCGACTCTCTCGCCGACGGCAATGATGCCAAAGCCTCCCGCGGCCCAAACCCCGTATTTATTGCCGATCTGACGCAAGACTTACAGCCGCTCCCGCAGGCAGCGAATCCGTTTGCGGGAGGCCTGGCCATAGCCGCAACCCGTGGCACGCTTGCTGCTTGACCTGAAGTCCAGGCCCTAGGGAGCGCACGATGGCACACATGATCTGGAAAGGCGCAATCAGCTTCGGCCTCGTCCACGTACCGGTGCAGTTGTATCCGGCGACGCAGTCGGAGAAAGTCGGCTTCAATCTGCTGGACAAGCGCTCGATCGACCCGATCGGCTACAAGCAGATCAACAAGCGCACGGGCAAGGAGGTGACGCGCGATAACATCGTGCGCGGCTTCGAATACGAGAAGGCCAAGTACGTCGTACTCTCGGACGAAGAGATCCGCTCAGCGAACCCGGAGTCGACGCAAACGGTCGACATTCTCGCGTTTGTCGATGCGCCCGACATCTCGTTCCTCTATCTCGACACGCCATACTTTCTCACGCCGGATCGCAAAGGTGAGAAGGTCTACGCGCTGCTGCGCGAAGCCATGAAGGCATCGGGCAAGATCGGTGTAGCGAGTGTCGTGCTGCATAACAAGCAGCATCTCGCGGCGCTGATTCCGGTCGGGCCGGTGCTGGCGTTGAATACGCTGCGCTGGGCCGCGGAGGTGCGCGACTTCGACGAGTTCAAGTTGCCCGCCGAAGGCGCGAAGAAAGCCGGCATCACGACTCGCGAACTCGACATGGCGAAAAAGTTGATCGAGGACATGAGCGACACCTGGGATCCGTCGAAATATCACGACACGTTCCGCGACGACATCATGGCGCTGGTCGATCGCAAGATTCGCGCAGGCAAGACCGAAGAAATCACGGAGATCGAAGCGCCCCATGAAGCGCGGCAGTCCGCCGATATTCTGGATCTGTCCGATCTGCTCAAGCGCAGCCTCGGACGCGGCAAAGAAAAGGCGGCAGCCGGCACGCGCAGGAAAGCGGCAGATGAAGTGGAGGACGAAGCGGATGACGAAGCGCCCGCGCCGGCCCGCAAAAAACCGCGCGCGACGCGTAGCGCCACCCGCAGTGGCGGTGCCAAGGCAGCGCCGGCGGCCCGCAAGCGCCGCGCGGCTGCCTGATTGATAACGGCATCTGAACCGTGACAAGTTCACCGCCATGACAGACAGACTCGACCTCTACAACCGCAAGCGCCGCTTCGACGAAACGCCGGAACCCTCCGGCACGCCCGCGGGTAAAAAAGCCGCGCGCAAGACGGCGGGGCGTGTCGCGGGCCAGGCACTCTCCTATGTCATCCAGGAGCACGATGCGCGGCGGCTTCATTACGACTTCAGGCTCGAACTGAACGGCACGTTGCTGTCGTGGGCGGTACCCAAGGGGCCGAGCCTCGATCCGTCGGTGAAACGGCTCGCGGTACATGTCGAAGATCATCCGCTCGAATACGGCTCGTTCGAAGGCGAGATCCCGCCGGGCAACTACGGTGCGGGTAGGGTCATCGTGTGGGATCGCGGTACGTGGGAGCCGGTCGACGGCGCGGCCCAGGCAAGCAGAACCTATCAGGCCGGCAAGCTCAAATTCAGGCTCTTCGGCGAAAAGTTGCACGGCGGCTGGACGCTCGTGCGAAGCCATATGCGCGGCAGCGGCGACAAGGAGCAGTGGCTGCTGATCAAGGAACGCGACGACGAAGCTCGCGACGAAAGCGAATTTGACATCCTGAAGGAGCGTCCGGGCAGCGTGCTGGATGGTGAGAAGTCGGCGGGCAGAGGCGCGAAGTTCACCGGAGCAGCGCCGAAGAAAGCCGCGAAGGCAGCGCCGGCAAGCGCAAGGAGCGCAAGGAGTGCAAAGAGCGGGTTGAGCGGGATGAGCGAAAAAGCCGCCACGCGCACAAAGACCGCAACGAGCAAACAGACCACCTCATCGCACCGCGTCGATCCCAAACAAACCGATATCGTAGCGACCCGAAACGCGCCGTCACTGCGCGAACTGGCCGCGTCACCCGCGATCAAAGGCGCGGTGAAAGCCGCATTGCACAGCTCGTTCAAGCCGCAACTGGCGACACTCGTCGATGCCGCACCGTCAGGCGAGAACTGGTCGTATGAAATCAAGTTCGACGGCTACCGCGTGCTCGCTCGTATCGATCGTCAGGCGCGTGGCAGCGGCATCAAGATATTCACGCGAGCAGGCAATGACTGGACCGCGAAATTCAGCAAACAGGTCAAGGCGTTCGACAAACTCGACATCGAACGCGCGTGGCTCGACGGCGAAGCGGTCGTGCTCGACAAAAACGGGGTGCCGAATTTTCAGGCGCTGCAAAACGCGTTCGACGCGAACCGTCCGCAAGATATCGTCATTTATCTGTTCGACATGCCGTTCCTGAACGGCTACGACCTGCGCGGCGTGCCGCTCGAACAGCGCCGCGCGATTCTGCGCGCGTTGCTGGATGAGGTTGACGACAGCGTGCTGCGCTTCTCGAACGATTTCGCATTCAGTGCCGAAGATCTGCTGAAGAGCGCCTGCGACATGGCGCTCGAAGGCATCATCGGCAAGCGGCGCGACAGTGGCTATACATCAGGTCGCTCGGCTGCGTGGATCAAATTGAAGTGCCGGCGGCGACAGGAGTTCGTGATTGGCGGCTATTCGGAGCCGACCGGCAGCCGTGCCGCTTTCGGCGCGCTCCTGCTCGGTGTCCACGACGATGAAGGCCGCTTGCAGTACGCAGGGCGGGTCGGCACCGGCTTCGACGCCGCATTGCTGCGCTCAATTAAAACAGCGCTCGACGCGCACGAAACGAAACGCATGCCGTTTGCCAGCGCGCCGAGCGAGCGCAGCCGCACGCCGGTGCACTGGGTCGAGCCGAAACTTGTCTGCGAATGCAATTTCGCCGAATGGACCAGCGAGCGCATCGTGCGGCAGGCGTCGTTCGTGAGTCTGCGTGACGACAAGCCGGCGCGACAGATCGTCATGGAAGCACCCCGTCAAGGAGCCGACGTGCAACAGCAAACCGATATCGCCGCCGACGCCGCGCCGAAAAAACGCGCGGCGAAAAAGACCGCCGATAGTGCCGCAACCGGGGCCGCCAAAAAAAGCAGCAAGCCCTCGGCTGCAAGCAAAACCAGCACCGCCAAAGCCACGGCGACGAAATCGAAAGCTGCTGCGGCGGCCGAAGTCGCCGGCGTACGCGTATCCCATCCCGACCGTGTGATCGATAAAAGCACCGGCACCCGCAAGATCGATCTTGTGCGGTACTACGAATCGGTTGCCGACTGGATGTTGCCCCACCTGAAGGACCGCCCGGTTTCGCTGGTGCGCGCGCCGGAAGACATCGGCGGTGAACTGTTCTTTCAGAAGCACAGCCAGAAGCTGTCGATTCCGAATGTCACGCAGCATCCCGGCCTCGACCCCGGCCATCCGCCGCTGATTACCGTCGATACGCTCAAGGCCCTGGTCGGCGCGGCGCAGATGGGCACGGTCGAGTTTCACACGTGGAACGGCGTGGTGTCGAACATCGAAAAGCCCGATCGCGTCGTGTTCGATCTCGATCCTGATGCGTCGCTCGGATGGGAGCGCATGATTGAGGCCGCGCAACTGACGCGTTCACTGCTCGAAGAACTCGGCCTCACGTCATTCTGCAAGACGAGTGGCGGCAAGGGACTGCACGTGGTCGTGCCGCTTGCCAAACAGGCTGGCTGGGACGACGTGAAGGCTTTTTCGCAAGCCGTCGCGCAGCATATGGCGACGACGCTCCCGAAGTATTTCAGCGCGAAGATGGGCGCGCAGAACCGCAAGCAGAAAATTTTCGTCGACTACCTGCGCAACAACCGCGGGTCGAGTACGGTGGCCGCTTTTTCCGCGCGCGCGCGGCCGGGTCTCGGGGTGTCAGTGCCGCTTGCATGGGACGAAGTCGCCCAGACGACGAGCGGCGACCAATGGACCATCGAGAACCTACACGAGCGCCTCGCGGGGCTGAAACGCGACCCATGGGCGGACTACGCGAAGACGCGGCAGCGTATTACCGCGGCGATGAAAAAACGTCTGGACGAGGCGACGTGATCGCCGCTCAGGTCACCGTTTATCAACATGACGAAGGAGTACAGCATGAAGACCGCACCGCAATCATCCGACGGCGACCATCAAGCCGATCCGCACGCAAAGAAGCAGCCGCGTTCGCTGCAGGATGCGGCGGCGCCGCCATTGCCCCACGAAGCCGATCAGGATCCCGAATCGCAGCATGAGGACCATCCGCGCCACGTTGGTAAGCAGGCGCACCGCGATATCGAACGCGGCCTGAAGGATACCGACCGCCGTGGCGGCGACGAGTATCAGCAACAGACCCAGAACGACACGCATACGGACGTCAATTCCGACGTCAAGGGCGCCGGCAGTGCGCGCGAACCCGGCAAGCATTGAGCGCGCGCATCAATCCGCGATTGTGTCCCTTCCGTCCCAATAGGGTGGATCGCCGAAATGGGCGGCAAGGAACTCGATGAACGCGAGTGTGCGCGGCGGTAGGAAGTCGCGGCTTGGATAGACCGCCCAGATCGCGACCTTCTCCGCGAGCGGATACGTGTCGAGTACGCTGACCAATGCGCCGCTGCGCAGGTACGGCGCCACGTCCCACGTCGATTTGAGCGCAATGCCGAAACCGTCGAGCAACGCGTCGCGGATCACTTCGCCGTTGTCGGTGACGAGACGTCCGCTCACGCGCACGTCGAGAGGTCCGGCGGGCGTCACGAATGCCCAGTCGCGCTGGTCGGACAGTATCATGCATTCGTGCTGCGCGAGCTCGGAAGGATGGTGCGGCGTGCCCCGCGCGGCGAGGTAAGCGGGCGCGGCGCAGATCACCCGGCGGTTCACCGCGAGGCGCCTCGCTACCAGCGACGAATCCTTCAGCACGCCCACGCGGATCGCCACGTCGATACCCGCGTCGACCAGATCGACCAGTTGGTCGGTCAGACGCAGATCGACGCTCACGCCGGGATAGCGGCGCAGAAATTCGCCGATCACGGGCGACACGTGCTGGCGTCCGAAAGAGGAGGGCATCGACACCCGCAAGCGACCCTGCGGCTCGGCCTGCGCGTGGCCCACCGAAGCGCGCGCGGCCGCCGCCGCGTCGAGCAGTGCCGCGGCGCGCGTCATGAACACTTCGCCGTCTTGCGTCAGACTGATGCGGCGGGTGGTTCGGTGCAGCAGACGCGCGCCGAGAAGTTTTTCCAGCTGGGCGATTCGTGAACTCGCCACCGCCGCCGACAAACCGAATTCGCGGCCGGCCGCCGACACGTTGGCGAGCAGCGCCGCCCTCACGAACAAGGCGACGTCGAGCAGGTCGAGTCGTTCCCGCTCGCTGGAAGCGGGTGTGGCACGGTGGCTGGCGATATCCATTCTTCTGAAAATCAAAAAGATGTTTCAGTCATTATGACGGTTTTATAAGAATAAGAATCGGCTTACGATGACGCAATCCCAACGGAACCAACAGGAGCTGTGATGAAAGCCGTAGGTCTCTATCGTTATTTGCCGATCGATCAAGCCGAAGCGCTGCTCGATGTCGAGATCAGCCAACCACAAGCCACCGGCCGTGATCTGCTCGTGAAGGTCGAAGCTATTTCGGTCAATCCGGTCGACACCAAAGTGCGGGCCCCGAAAGATACCGTCGAAAAAGCACCGCGCGTGCTCGGCTGGGATGCCGCCGGCACGGTGGCGGCGGTCGGACCGGACGTTACGCTCTTCAAGGTCGGCGATCCGGTGTATTACGCGGGCAGCATCACGCGGCCAGGCGCCAATAGCGAGTTCCATCTGGTCGACGAGCGCATTGTCGGGCGCAAGCCGGCCTCGCTCGATTTCAGTCACGCGGCGGCGTTACCGCTGACCGCGATCACCGCGTGGGAAGCGCTGTTCGACCGTCTCGGCGTATCGCCGCAAGGTGCGCACGAAGGCCGCACCGTGTTGATCATTGGCGGCGCGGGCGGGGTCGGCTCGATCGGCATTCAGCTCGCCAAACAACTTGCGAAGCTGACCGTGATCGCGACCGCTTCGCGTCCTGAATCGGCGAAGTGGGCGACGGAACTGGGCGCGGATCACATCGTCGATCACTTCGGCGATATGCCCGCGCAGCTGAAAAAACTCGGCATCGGTCAGGTCGATTACGTGCTGATGTTCAACGACACCGACAAGCACTTCCCGGCGGCGGCTGACATGATCAAACCGCAGGGCGGCATCTGCACGATCGTCGAAAACAGCAAGCCCGTGGCGGTCGAATTGCTGAAGGCGAAGAGCGCGGCGTTCCACTGGGAATTCATGTTCACGCGCTCGATGTTTGGCACGCCGGACATGATCGAACAGCACAAGCTGCTCACGGAGGTCGCGCGGCTGGTTGACGCGGGCACGTTGCGTACGACGGTCGGTCAGGACCTCGGCAAGATCAATGCGGAAAATGTGCGCGAGGCGCATCGGCTGCTCGAACAAGGGCGCGCGATCGGCAAGCTGGTGTTGACGGGCTTCTAAGCGGCACACGGCACCACACGGCATCACTCGGCATCACGCGGCACCACTTGATACGAGGCCGGCCTCGCAGCGAAGCGACGCCGGCCTTGTGCGTTCTGAAGCGCGGCCAGGTGCTCAAACGCGCGTTTCCGGTGCTGCGCGGCGGCGAATCGCAGGCCCAGAAAACGCGTCGCCGCAAGCGGGTTAACACCCGATTCGTATGAAGCCCGCGCGTCGCCGCTTGGCGTTAGACTGGTGGGGCAGCATGCTAAAACAGTTGCGTGTCCCGCGACTCGGCTGGCGAGCGGCATCGGCCGGGCGGTGCTCAGGCAATCGCGCTTAAGCGGGCGCGCAGCGGCACAACAACGAGGTGACAGTATGGGCTTTAGCTTCAAACTCTCCGCCGTTTCGGTTGTTGCTTCTCTCGCCTGTGCGATGGCGCCTGGCCTCTTCGTGCCGGCCGCCCACGCGGCCACGCCGATCACCGTCACGTCACAGTCCGCGCTCGACGGCCCGATCCGCTATACGGTGCGCGTCACGTCGAAACAGTTCGGCAATTCACAGGAAACCCGCACGATCCGCTCCGGCGAATCGGACGACTTCACGTGGAAGACCGTGCCGCCGGGCGGCCCGATCCCGGCGACGGACGCGTGTCCGAACTATGCGTCGCTCCCGGTCGACACCAACGGCGCCATGATTCGTCAGACGCAGATCCGCTTCGCGCCAGTCGTTGGCGGCGACGGCACCGCGACGGTGCAACTGAGCTTCCAGGCGCAGACGCCGCATGGCGTCAAGACGGTGACGAGCGGCGGCAAAACGCTCAAGTGTCCGAACGACGTGAGCATCAGCCAGATTCTGCGATTTACGATGCCGACCAACGGCAGCACGAAGACGCTGACGCTCAGCGATGGTACCGAGGTCGCGGTCTCCGCCAAGCGTTAGGCGTTGAGGGTCGCGTCATGGCAGGATGAAAGACAGCGTTCGCTCGCGAGCGCCGGTTTCGTTCTGCCGTTTTCGTTCTGCTTGTCGCCTAGCGCCGGCTCGCGGCGCGCTCCACGAGCCGCGCCGACAGAAACCGATGCTCCGCCGAGAAGAGCCGCCGATACGTCAGCAACACCGCGCCCACGGTTCCCAATGCCGATGACGCCGCGATCAGGAACATGATCACGATCTGGTAGCGCACCGCCTGCAAAGGCGACTGACCGGCGAGCACCTGCCCGGTCATCATGCCGGGCAGGCTCACCACGCCGACCACGGCCATCTGGTTGAGCGTCGGCATCATGCCCGCGCGCACCGCTTGCCGTGCGGGCGCTTGCGCCGCTTCCCAGCGTGTCGCGCCGAGCGCGAGCGCCATATCGACGCGGTCTCGCCGTGCGGTCAGTTCCTCGGTCATCCGTTCGATGCCGAGCGACACGCCGGTCAAGGTATTGCCGAGAATCATGCCGAGAATCGGAATCGCATATTGCGGCGCGTACCACGGATGAATGCGGATCACGACGAAGAGTCCCACCGCGGCCACCAGCCAGGAGCTGACCCAGATCGACAGCACACTGTCGGCACGTTGCCCGGCATAAGTACGGCTGCCGCGTTGCGCGCCCGCGAAACCCGCAATCAGCGTCATCACGATCATCAACGGCAGCACCACGAACCAGCGGTCATAGTGGAACACCCAGCCGAGCACGTAGCCGACTGCCAGCAACTGCACGACGGTGCGCAGCGCCGCCCATGCGAGTTGGCGTTCCAGATCGAGCTTGAGCGCCACCGACACCACGCCGTTCACGACGATCAGCAGCGCGGCGATGGCGACGTCCCAAAGGCTCAGGTTTTGCAGTGTCATTGGCCGGATTCCTGGTGAGCGGGCGTGATCGCGGATTCGTCGAGCGTGCCGGCGCGCATCGTCAGACGCCGCTCGCTCATGCGCGCGGCTTGTGCGGGATCGTGCGACACCCAGATCGACGCATGCCGGCCTGGATCGGCATCGAACCAGGCGTGCACGAGCGCTTCGATGGCATGCGAGGATTCGGGATCGAGCGAGGCGGTCGGTTCGTCGAGCAGCAGGACTTCAGGCGCGAGTTGCAACACGCGAATTAGCGCGGTGATCTGCGCTTCGCCGCCCGACAGTTCGCTTGCCCGCTTGTCGAGAAAGTCGTCGCCGCGCCCCGCCTGAGCGGCAAGGCTCGCCGCACGGGCGCGATCGAAACGCACGTCGCGATAGGTGCGCAATTCGAACGGATAGCGCAGATTGTCTTCGACGCTGCCGTCGAGCAGGGCGGGGCGCTGCCGGATATACGCGACATTGCGCCGATAACGCGGAATCGCGGTGCGTCCGACCGGTGCGCCGTGCCACATGATGCGTCCTGCATCGAGTGGATCGAGTAGGGCGAGTGCGCGCAGAAATACGCTCTTGCCCGAGCCCGACGGCCCGGTGACCGCGACCCGATCGCCTGCCTGCAGGGCGAAGGTGGTCGGCTGCAACAACGTCTGTCCGCGCAACGCATCGCGCCGGGAGATGCTGTCGGCAAGGACAAGGGGAACATCTGTCATGGGCAGGATCGGGTGAAATGGTGGCGATGTTCGCAAGGCTGCCGGGACATGGCGCCGACGTTGTCATTGCATGCAAAGTGCAGGCGCGGTGGGCGCGAACTGTGCGGCATGATAAAACGGGAACGCTTGGGCACGATACGTGCTGCCTGGTGCACAACGAAGAATAATCGCGGAGCTTCTTAATGGCAGGGTCGGGCACTATCGGAAGACGAATTGGCAAAATCATCGCATGGCTGCTGGCGATCGTCGTCGTTCTGATTGCTGCGCTGGCGATTTTTGTTCTGACTTTCGACTGGAACCGCGCGCGGCCCTGGGTCAACGACAAAGTCACGCAGGCGATCGGCCGGCCTTTCGCGATTACCGGCGATCTGAAAGTAGGATGGCGCCATCCGGTTGGCGAGACGGGCTGGCGCGGCTGGGTGCCCTGGCCGCGTTTTTCGGCCGCCAACATCACGGTGGGCAATCCTGACTGGACCCGGCAACCGCACTTCGCGACGCTCGACGAGATCGACTTCGAGGTCAAGGTGCTGCCGCTGCTCGCTCACGACATCGTGATTCCCGCGATCAACCTCGTGAATCCTTCCGTCGATCTGGAGCGCCTGCTCGATGGGCGCGATAACTGGACCTTCAAACTGCCGGCTTCGAACGGGCCTTCGGAATGGAAGCTCGATCTGCATGACATTGCGTTTGCGAAGGGCAATATCGCGCTGTCCGATCAGCAGAAGAAGGTCGAGGCGCAGGTTGTGATCGATACGCTCGGTCAGCCGATTCCGATCGGCGAGGCCATGAAGCAGCAGGAAACGGCTTCACGCAATGCATCGGCCGAGGTGGTTGGCAAAGCGGGGGCGAGCAAGCTGACTGCGCAGGCCAACGCGGCCGCGGCGTCGGAGGCTGCTGCGGCTTCCGCGGCGGCCGCGTCCGGTGCGTCGTCGACCGATATCACCGCATCCGGCGCAACGGCGAGCACGGACGCCTCGGGCGCACTAGCTGCCGGCGGATCGACCGGTGCAAGCGAGGCGGCGAGCGCCGCGGCGGCGAGTTCGGGGTCAACGGCCAGTGGAACCGCTACGGCCCAGAGCGCGAAGCAGGAGATCCCGCCGTACGCGATCGGCTGGACGGTCAAGGGGACGTATAACAAGACGCCGGTGTCCGGCACAGGCAAGGTGGGCGGCGTGCTGGCATTGCAGGACGCGAACCGGCCGTTCCCGGTGCAGGCCGACGTGCGGGCCGGCGATCTCCATGTCGGACTGGTGGGCACGATTACCGACCCCGCGCATCTGGCCGCAGTGGATTTGCGTCTCTGGCTGCAAGGCAACAGCATGGCGCGGCTCTATTCGCTGACCGGTGTGACCTTGCCCGACACGCCTCCGTACGCCACGGAGGGACGTCTGGTGGGGCAGTTCAAGCGCAGCGGCAATGTTTTCAAGTATGAAAATTTTACAGGCCGGGTGGGCGGCAGCGATGTGAACGGCTCGCTGACTTATACGGCGCGCGAACCGCGTCCGTTGCTGCAGGGGGAACTGGTGTCGCATCTGCTGCAATTCTCCGATCTGGCGCCGGTCATTGGGGCGGACTCGAACGCCAGCAAGGCCAAGCGCGGCGATGCGGCGGCGCAACCGGCCGGCAAGGTGCTGCCTGTTGAAGAATTCCGCACGGATCGTTGGAAAGCGATAGACGCCGACGTAAAGTTCACTGGCCGACGTATTGTCAAAGACGTCAATTTGCCGATTACGGATCTGTACACGCACGTCGTGCTGACGGACGGCGTGTTGTCGCTCGAGCCATTGAAATTTGGCGTGGCGGGCGGGTCGCTCGAATCCAACATTCACCTGGACGGCAGCACGACGCCATTGAAGGGACGCTTCGCGACGTCGGCGCGGCATCTCAAGCTCAAACAGCTGTTCCCGAACTTCAAGACGATGCAGAACGCGCTGGGCGAAGTTAACGGTGACGCTGCATTGACCGCGACGGGCAATTCGCCGGCCGCGCTGGCTGCCACGTCGAACGGCGAGGTGAAGGCGTTGATTACCGATGGCACGGTGAGCCGTCTGCTGATGGAAGCGGCGGGGCTGAATGTGGCGAATGTCGTGTATGAGAAGTTGTTCGGCAATCGCGACGTGAAGATTAATTGCGCCGCAGCCGATTTTGTCGCGACTAATGGCGTGCTGGATTCGCGCGTATTCGCGCTCGATACGGATGATGCAGTGATTAATATCGATGGCAATGTGAATCTGCGTGATGAGTCGATGGATCTTGGCGTCCATCCGCATACCAAGGGTTTCCGGGTATTTTCGCTGCGCTCGCCGTTGTATGTGAAAGGGACTTTCAAGGATCCCCATGTTGGGGTGAATGCTGCCGCGTTGGCACTACGTGGTGGTGCTGCTGTTGCGCTTGGGTTGATTAATCCGTTTGCGGCTTTGATTCCATTGCTGGCGCCTAGTAATAATAAGCCACTACCGTGTGGGGAGTTGCTGGCGCAAGTCAGGCAGGCACCGAGTGCGCCGCCTCCTGGCGTTCGGCAGCAGCCCAAGGCGGCTATTTCTTTGGATGGGGCGCCGGTGAATAAGGAATCCAAAGGGGCTTCGTTGCCTGCGGTGGCTGGTAAAAAGGCATTGGGTGTTGCGCCGGCTAGTGCGGGTGAATATAACGGGCGTTGATGTTTTCTTTCGCATTGGTGTTGGGTTTTTGGGGGGTATGCCTACGGCGTGGGCTTTTTCATTTCTTATTGGTTTATTAGCGTCGCCCCTATGCGGGGCGGCACTTACTTTCTTTGCCGCCGCAAAGAAAGTAAGCAAAGAAAGCGGGCTCAAACCGCTAATTCTTAAGCGGGTCTCCTGGCTTGGAGGGGATAGTGGTGCGATTAACGGATCACACCGTGGTCCATAAGCGCCCGTGACACAGCCGTCATCCGCTCCCACTCCGCACTGCGTGCGTCGCGGATGGGTCCACCAAGGAAACCAGTGGCGATTCGTTTCTCAGTGGGGGCCATCGGCTTCGCCTCGGCGAGGCGCCGAAAACACTAATGGTTTTGTGAAGTACCGCGTCGGCGCGCGCAGCGCCGCCGGAAGCATGACGGCCTGGTCACTCAGGTGGGAAGGTGCGCAGGTCCAATCTCTACGGAGCCACTACGCCCTCCAAGCCAAGGGAGCCGCTTAAGAGCATTCCAGCCCCGTGCCGGGCCCGGCGTTGGCGGAGAAACGGAGATGAGGTATACCGGTGAGCGGCAGCGCCGCGATGACCGACAGACCAATGGTGCGCGCTCGCGGCATGCCCGCCGTGGAGTGAGCCCGCTTAAGAGCATGGTCCGGGATTCGTCGGCGACAGTGGTGAGCGGCGCGAGCCGCATCCCGTTCAGGAGATCGAGTCAATTTCGACGATTCCCATGGCGCTGCCGTTCACGGACGATTCTGGAGCAGGCGATGGCGATGCGCAAGCGAGAAGAAGACGAGGTGTTCCCGAACGCAGCGGGGATCGATGTGGGCGGCTCCAGCCACTGGGTGGCGGTGCCCCGACAGGCGGATGACGAGCCGGTGCGTGAATTCGGGGCGATGACCGATGACCTGAACGCGATGGCCGACTGGCTGCTGGCGTGCGGGGTCGACACGGTGGCGCTCGAATCGACGGGCGTGTACTGGATCCCGGTGTACGAGGTGCTCGAGCGGCGCGGACTCGCGGTATGGCTGGTCGACGCGCGGCAGATGAAGTACGTACCGGGACGCAAGAGCGACGTGCAGGATTGCCAGTGGCTGCAGAAGCTGATGAGCCTGGGGCTGCTGCGCGCGGCCTGGCGCCCGGGCGACGAGGTCTGCGTGGTGCGTGCGGTGGTACGTCAGCGCGAGGTACTGCTGGCCGAACAGGCCAGCTGGGTGCTGCGCATGCAGAAGGCGCTGGTGCAGATGAACCTCCAGCTTGCCGAGGTGCTCACCGACGTGATGGGCATGACCGGGCAGGCGATCGTGCGGGCGATTGTGGCCGGCGAGCGTGACCCCAAGGTGCTGGCCCGGCACCGCAACGGCCGCGTCAAGGCCAGCGAGCGCGACATCGAGCGGGCGCTGACGGGCAACTGGCGCGAGGAGCACCTGTTCGTGCTCGGGCAGGCCCTGGCGATGGTCGACAGCCTAGCCCTGCGGGTGCTCGAGTGCGACGCGAAGACCGAGGCGCTGCTGGTACCGTTAGGGCGTCACGACGTGGAACTGGCCGGGCCGGACAAGAAGCGCCACAAGAACACCCCGCGGTTTGACGCGCGTACCGCGCTCGCGCGCTGGGCGGGCGTCGACCTGACGCGCATCAACGGTCTGGCGGTCACCACGGTAATGACGATACTCTCGGAGATCGGCCCGGACCTGAGCCGCTTTGCCAACGTCAAGCACTTCTGTTCGTGGCTGGGACTGTGTCCGGGCACCAAGGTCAGTGGCGGCAAGGTGCTCAGCGCCCGCACCCGGCGTTCCACCAACCGGGTGCGCCAGGCGCTCAAGCTGGCGGCCATGAGCCTCTCGCGTAATGACTCGGCGCTCGGCGCGTTCTACCGCCGGCTCTGCTCACGCATGGACAAGCCGCGTGCGAATACCGCGGTCGCCCATAAGCTCGCCCGCATGGTGTACTTCATGCTCACGCGTGGCGAAGCCTTCGTCGACCAGGGCCAGCAGCACTATGAAGAGCTGCAGCGTCAGCGCAGCATTGACGCCCTCAGGCGCCGCGCCAACGCCCTCGGTTTCCAGATCACTCCGGCTGCGCCAACGGCCTGAAAACCGACGTTATCCTGATTGTTTCTCAGGAGTTGGCGGTGTGAGCCCGCTTTCTTTGCTTACTTTCTTTGCGGCGGCAAAGAAAGTGAGTGCCCCCCCGCACAGGGGGAACGCTAATAGACCAATAAGAAATGAAAAAACCAACGCCGTAGGCAAACAGACCAACGCCGTAGGCAAACAGACAAAACAACACCGCCAAAGGCAAAACCCCTACCGAAGTGACCGAGGCGCCGCATCCCCTGCAGCATCCTGCCTCCGCACCCCGCGGCGGACCCCAACCCGCGTGGCTCCAAACTCGGGCAAAATCTTCCCTCGCGCCCGGCTGGCAAAAACCAGAAACCCGAACCCATCAGCCTCATACCAATACCCGCCATTCTCGAGCCCGTCGAGCGGCTGTTCCAATGCATTGGTAATGGACTCGATACACCGTCGCCGTAATTCAGCCGGCGCCGGATAGGGCGGCTGCGCCCCCCGCACACTGCACAGAAGCACATCGAGGCCCGGCAGCACATGCGCATACAACACCGGCTCGTCCTGCGCGCGAGCGCGTGCGATCTTGGTGTCGAGTTGACCGAAGGGTTTGAAATGCCGCAGCACCGCGAGGAACGACTCATCGCCGTCCACCTTCGCGCGCCTGCGCTTTTTCGGGAAGGACATAAAAATTCGCCTGAAAAAGAATTGCAAGAAACGCAGCGTCCTCATGCGACCACTCCCGGCTTCGCGCGCCGCACGTCGATCTTTTATAGCATACGACAAGGCCGGATTCACGGTGATTCGACGTCTGCAACGCCCCACCGCCTCCCGCACGAATCATGCCGAACCGCCTCGCCGCGCGCTTTCGCTTCCCAGCACATCTGTCTCCATCATAGACGCACGTGCCACCGAAAAAACATCCCATTTCAATAAAAAAGTCATTTTTATGTGAGCGAACGCATCTTGCCGCTACGTTGAAATATCTCGAATTCGCGTCGATAATGGCCCGTCGGCTGGACCGACGTCAGGCTCGCCTTGCCGACGCTACATAGGGCGCATCATGGGGCCGCTACAGCAGCCGCCACACGTGTCCCGTGCCGCACGTGCCGGGCGCTCCGGGCAGTCGTGTGTGCGGCTGTCGCTTGAGCCACCCTTCGGGCGAACATGAAACTTTTCACCAAGGGTCTGCTGCTGATTGCAGTGCCGAGCGTGGTCGAACTGGCGCTTCTGGGCGTCGTCTTCGATACCCAGCAGCAAACGGCGCAGGCCGCGCAGTGGGTCACCAATAGCAAGCAGATCCTCTATCAGTCGTCGGCTATCGTCGATCCGCTGCTGCGCCAGGCCGCGCGGGTTCGCACCGGCATGGTCGTCGGCGATCCGGCGTTTATCGATCGCCATACCGTGTGGGTCGAACTCGGCGATCGTCTGTCGCATCTCGAAGCGCTCGTCGGCGATACGCCGCAGCAGGTCGAGCGCGTGCGCAGGATGGAGCAGGCGATCGATGCGTATCGCGTGCAGACCACCGCGATCTCGCAGGCGCTGCATGCGGGGCGCAATCTGAATGCATTCGCCGCGCTGGAAACCGGCGCGTTGCCGCAGCAGATCGCGCTGTTTCGCGATGAGCTCGCCGCGTTCGGCAACGAGGCGTCGCGGCTCGACGCCGAACGCGGCGCGGCGTTGGCGCGGCGGCGCGAACGCCAGCAGTACGCGCTGATCGCCGCGGTGCTCGGTTCGATGCTGATCTGGGCGGCCACCGCAGTTGTCTTTGCGCGCAGCATCGGGCGGCGTCTGGAAGTATTGACCAACAATGCGGAGCGCCTGGGCAACGGGCGTGCGCTCGCAGCGCCGCTGTCGGGCAACGATGAAATCGCCGCGCTCGATGCGGTGCTGCATCAGACGGCTGCGCGTCTGCGCGAAGCTGAAGCCGGGCAGGCCTTGCTGAAAACGCGGCTCGAAGCGCGCGCGCGGGAGCTGGCGGGCGTCAATGAAGCGCTGCGCCAGGAGACCCAGGACAATGAAATGTTCATCTACAGCGTGTCGCACGATCTGCGCTCGCCGCTGGTGAATCTGCAGGGTTTTTCGAAAGAATTGCAGGTGTCGTGCGACGAACTGGACACCATCGTCGAAGCAGCCAGACTGCCGGAGGCGGAGCATCGGCGCATGCTGCACATCCTCGATGGCGACCTGCGCGAGTCCTTGCAGTATCTGCGCACGGCGGTCACGCGGGCTGCGGCCATCATCGACGCGCTGTTGCGGATTTCGCGCGCCGGCCGGCTCGAATATCAGTGGCAGCGGGTGAGCGTCGGACGCGTGGTGGGCCGGGTGGTCGACGCGCTGCAAGGCGCAATAAGCCAGCGCGCGGCGGTCGTCACGGTGCGCGACTTGCCGCCTGCCTGGGGTGACCCGGGCGCGATCGAGCAGATTTTCAGCAACCTGATAGGCAACGCGCTTAACTATCTCGATCCGGCGCGTAACGGGCGCATCGAGATTGGCTCGCTCGCGCCCGAACCGATCGACGAGAAGGAGCCGCGTGCGTTGCACACCCGCACGTACTATGTGCGTGACAACGGCCTCGGGATTCCGGCCGCGTATATGTCGAAGGTGTTCCGGGCGTTTCAGCGCCTGCATGGCGATGTCGCGACGGGCGAGGGCATCGGCCTCGCCGTGGTGCGGCGTATGGTGGAGCGGCACGGCGGCCGCGTCTGGGTGGAGTCGGCCGAGGGCGCAGGATCGACCTTCTTTGTCGTGTTGCCGGAACAGCCTGCGCGCATTTAAATTTGCGTCGACAATCGGGTTGCATTGAGGACACCCGGAAGCGGCATGCATCACCGATCCTTCAACACGGAGGGCATATGAGTCACGGGGAAACGGTCAGCATCGTGCTGATCGAAGATGACGACGGCCACGCAACGCTCGTTGAGCGCAATCTGCGTCGTGCCGGCATTTCAAACGGTTTCGTGCGCTTTCGCGACGGCCAGCAGGCCCTCGACTATTTCTTCGGACCGGTTCCGGCGGACACCGCCGCCAGTCCTCTTCCATCACGCGAAGATCTGACGAATTTCGTCGTGCTGCTGGACCTGAAGATGCCGCGGGTAGACGGCTTCGAGGTGTTGCGGCGCCTGAAGGCGTCGCCGCAGACCGCCGCGGTGCCGGTGATCGTTCTGACCACCACCGACGATCCACGCGAGATCGCGCGTTGCTATGAACTCGGCTGCAACGTCTACATCACCAAGCCGGTCGAATACGATGCGTTCATCGAAGCGGTGCGCCGTCTCGGCTTCTTCCTTCAGGTGGTCAAGCTGCCGCCCGGCCAGCGCCTCGCCGCACAGTGACGAAAGGTTCGAAGCAGGCGCGCCGAAAGCCGCTCATGACAATATGACCGCACCAGACCTAGCCAGAGAAGACTCCGCATGACCGAAGAAGTGTCCACGCAGCCGCCCGCGTATGTGCTGGTCGTCGATGACGACGAAGGCATCCTGCGGCTTGCGCGCAAGTCGCTCGAGCGCGCCGGCTGCCGCGTGGCGATCTGCGCCGGTGTCGAAGCCGCCCGCGAGCGGCTCGCTGTCGGCATGCCCGATCTGCTGGTTCTCGACTATCAGCTGAATGGGCCGGAAACCGGGCTCGATTTCTTTCGCCGCTTGCGCGCGGAAGGCGTGCGCGTACCCGCCATTCTCGTGACCGGATTCACCGACGAATCGCGCGTGATCGAAGCATTGCGCGCGGGCGTGTCCGACGTGGTGCCGAAATCCGGCGATTACCTCGGCTACCTGCCGGAAGCCGTCGAACGCGTGCTATCGCAGGTGCGCCTGCAGAAAGCCTCCGACGAAGCTTTGCTGCTGCGCGATCGCGAGCAGCATTACCGAACGCTGTCGGAAGCGTTGCCGCATCTCGTGCTGACCTCCAATGCGGCGGGCGATTGCGATTTTCTGTCGAAACAGTGGTTCGACTATACGGGGCTGCCAGAAAGCGCTTCATACGGGCTCGCGTGGCTGGATGCCGTGCATCCCGACGATCGCGAGGAAGTCCGCCGTACGTGGCTGAAGGCGGTTTCGAGCGGCGCCGGCGACTATCGGCACGAACTGCGGATTCGCCGTCACGATGGCGCCTATCGCTGGTTCGACGCGCGCATGGTGGCGATGCGCGACGCCGACGGCAATGTCAGCAAATGGTTCGGCAGTTGCACGGACATTCATCCGCAGCGCGAAGCGATCGAGGAACGCGAACATCTGCTCGCATCGGAACAGGCCGCCCGCCAGATCGCCGAAGAAGCCAACCGCGCCAAAGATCGCTTTCTGGCCATGCTGTCGCACGAATTGCGCACGCCGCTCACGCCGGTGCTGGCCGGCGCCAGCGTGCTCGAACTGATTCCGGGCTTGCCCGACCAGGCGCGCGCAAGCGTGCGCATGATCCGTCGCAATGTCGAGCTCGAAGCGCGGCTGATCGACGATCTGCTCGATCTCACGCGCGTGGCGAACGGCAAGCTGCGTCTGTCGCTGGAAACGGTCGACGTGCACGATGTGATCGACAGCGTGCTCGAACTCTTTCGCAGCGAGATTCAGGTCAAGCAGCAGGACGTGCACGTGCACAAGGACGCTCAGCATCACTACGTGCTGGCCGACCGCGCGCGGCTTCAGCAGATGCTATGGAACCTGGTCCGCAATGCGGCCAAGTTCACGCCGGACGGCGGCCATATCTACGTGCGCACGCGTGACGAACGCATGCATGTGCAGATTTCCGTGGAGGACACCGGGATCGGTATCGAACCGGAACAGATCGGCAAGCTGTTCAACGCGTTCGAGCAGGGTAACCAGAATATGACGCGCCAGTTCGGCGGCCTCGGCCTCGGCCTCGCGATCACCAAGGCGCTGACCGACGTGCACGGCGGCACGGTGACGGCCCGCAGCCCGGGCGCGCATTGCGGCGCGACCTTCACGATTACGCTGCCTACCGCGGCCAAGCCGGAGCAG
Source organism: uncultured beta proteobacterium (assembly GCA_963738755.1). Lineage (GTDB taxonomy): Bacteria > Pseudomonadota > Gammaproteobacteria > Burkholderiales > Burkholderiaceae > Paraburkholderia. Next base: position 142,207 of record CAVTXZ010000024.1, on the reverse strand, counting down.
GCGCCCATTGTGAACGCGCCGGCCGAGGTGCACCCGGCCGGCCTGCTGAGCATTCTGCTGATCGAAGACCACATCGATACCGCTGACGTGATGGCGCAACTGATTCGCGGCCTCGGCCATGACGTGACGGTGGTCGGCCGCGTGGACGACGCGCTGGCGGCGACCCAATTGCAAACCTTCGATCTGGTGATCAGCGACGTGGGCCTGCCCGACGGCACCGGACTCGATTTCGTGAAGACGTTCCGCGAACATTCGGATGTGCCCGCGGTCGCATTGACCGGCTTTGGCACCGACGAAGACGTGCGTCGTTGTCTGAGCGCCGGTTTTACCTCGCACCTCACCAAGCCTGTCAATTTCGGACAGCTTGAAACGATGATTGAGAACGCGGTTAATCTGAAAGCACAAAAAGAAGCGTAGTGCGCTGGATGCGGCCTCTGTTTCGAGCGCACGATAAAAAAGGCCTGCTGCGAATAAAAACGCAGCAGGCCTTTTTATCGAGCCCGGCCAGTGTGCCGTGCCTGAATATTTAACGCGGCGAACTCCTCAGCGAATCGCGGATTTCACGCAGTAGCAATACCTCTTCTGCCGGCTCCGGCGCGGCGGCAGCGGCGGCTTCAGCCGGCTTGCGCAGATTATTGATGAACTTGACCATCAGGAAAATGATGAAAGCGAGGATCAGGAAGTTGATCAGGACGGTAATGAACGACCCATAACCGAACACGGCAACACCTGCTGTCTGCAAATCTTTATACGACTCCGGACTGCCTTTGAAGCTGGGTGGAATGTGGCCGAGACGAACGAATTTATTGGAGAAATCGAGGCCGCCAGTGGCAACGCCGACAACCGGCATGATCAGGTCTTTAACAATTGAATTGACGATGGTGGAAAATGCGCCGCCGATAATCACCCCGACCGCCAGATCCATCACGTTGCCCTTAAGGGCGAATTCCTTGAATTCCTTGACCATGCTCATAAAGGTTTCTCCTTGAAGTCATTATGGCAATGATACCAACCTCATAAGGATAGGCTAGTCTTTTGGCACGGGAAGCGGTGATTGATATTTATTCGTGAAACTCTGACGTCATTGAACGAGCCCGTTCAATATGCGCGGCAAAACTGACCGGATCGGTGTTGGTGCCGCATAGCAGAACGCCCACGCGCTTGCCTTGCAGGGTTTCGCGCAGCGGTCCAAGCAGCCCCGCGGTGGCCGCGGCACAGGCGGGTTCGACGGCGAGCTTCAGTTGTCCGAACAAGGTCAGCATGGCGGCGCGCAACTGGTCGTCGGATACGGTGACAAGCTGGTCGATATGACGGCGGCACAATTCGTAGCTGTATTCCTCGGTATGCGGCGACATCAGCGAATCGGCAATGCCGTGCATGTGGTGCATCTTGATCGTGTGGTTGGCCGCAAAGCTCTTGCCCATGACGTCCGCGCCTTCCGGTTCGACCCCGTACACATGCACGCGCGGATTCGCGAGCCGCATGGCGGTGGCAACACCGGCGGCGAGCCCGCCGCCGCCGATCGGCACGATCACCGCTTCGAGATCGGGCGTTTGCGTGGCCCATTCGTAGCCGAGCGTGGCCGAACCCAGCACGGTGCGATAGCCGTTGAAAGGATGCACAAAATAGCGGCCTTCCTCGGCCTCGATACGGCGCACCAGTTCAAAGGCTTCAGCAATGTTTTCCGCGAACACGATTTCGGCGCGATATTGCCGGCATAGCGCGACCCGCGCCGGATTGGCCGCGCGGAACAACACGACCTTCGCGCTGATACCGAGGCGCATCGCCGCATAGGCGACCGCAACCGCGTGATTGCCGCCCGAGACGCAGGTGACGCCCGCGCTGCGTTGCGCCTCGTCGAGCGCCAGCAGGTTGGTGAATGCGCCACGCGCCTTGAAACTGCCACCCGCCTGCAGCAGCTCGAACTTGAAGTTGAGCACCGTGCCTTCCAGCGACGGAAAGTCGAGCCGGTCGAACACCGGCGTTCGAGCAACCCACGGCGCCAACGCAAAATGCTGTGAGGCGATGTCGTCGAGCGTGGGAATCGGCTCGCCGTCGATCGTGTGGTCGGTGTGCTGGGGCGTGGCGGTTGACATGGCGTGGGGTGTTCCGTCTATATGCCTAAGACTATTTTTTTTGCTCTCAGTTTCAGTGCGTGTGTGCCTCAACCGACATGCTATGAATGAATTTTTGCAGGAAGCGTTCGCACGCCACGAGCTGATCGAGCGCGACAAACTCGTTGGGCTTGTGCGCCTGCTCGATATCGCCGGGGCCGCACACGATGCTCGGAATGCCCGCCAGCGAGAATAGCCCTGCCTCGGTGCCGTAGGCGACCTTGCGCTTGTCCTGATCGGCGGTCAAGGCCCGCACGAGTTGCGTGATGGCCGCTTGTTCAGACGAATCGAGTCCGGGCGCCGCGGCAATTCTGGTGATCTCGATCGCAGCCGACGGATGCTCGCGCAACATTTTCGGCAGCAGCGTTTCACGGGCGTATTGATCCACACGTGCGAAGATCGGTTCCGGGTCGAGCGTCGGCAGATTGCGGAATTCGAACTGAAACTTGCATTCGGCCGGGACCGTGTTGATTGCGTTGCCGCCGATAATCGTGCTGGTTTGCGCGGTAGTGAAGGGCACGTCGTACAGTTCGTCGAACGGGCCTTGCTGACGGAACTGATCGGCCATATCGCGGATGTAGCAGATCAGGCGCGCGGCGTACTCGATGGCGTTCAACCCCTTGGGCGTGAGCGACGAATGCGCAGCGTGGCCGCGCACGCAGCACTGATACGCGTTGATGCCTTTGTGCGCCACGATCGGGCGCATGCTGGTGGGTTCGCCGACAATGCAACCGTCCGGCTTGACGCCGCGTTTCATCAGATCCTGGATCATCAGCGGCGCGCCCGCGCAACCCACTTCTTCGTCGAATGAGAGCGCGAAGTGAATCGGCCTTGCGAGCTTCGTGCGCTGCATCTCGGGCACCAGCGCCAGCGCCGCGCCGATAAAGCCTTTCATGTCGCAGGTGCCACGGCCGTACAGTTTGTCGCCGCGAATTTCCGGCTTGAACGGGTCGCTGTCCCATTGCTGACCATCGACGGGGACGACATCGGTATGGCCCGATAGCACCACGCCGCCATTGGTCTCGCCGTCATGCGCGGGAATTGTCGCGAACAGGTTGGCCCATTTGCCGCTTGCGTCATGAGTGAGCGTGGCTTGCACACCGACCGCGCGCAGTTCGTCGCGCACGGTTTCGATCAGGCCGAGATTCGGATTGCGGCTGACGGTGTCCATGGACACGAGGCGGGTGACCCAGGGAAGCGAAACAGGCGAGGCGGGAGTCGATGTGGAAGCGGACGTATGTGAGGGCTGCGCTGATTCAGCGACGTGAGACATGACGAGACTCCAGCATTTAAGTCTTTCGATCATACCCAAAAAAAGACCGCCCGTATGCTGCGGCACGCGTTTGCGCACCGCAGCATGAGCGAAAAACCGCCTGACGTAGCGCGTTTTTTGATTGGCGTGCTAGCGCGCCGCGGCGGCAGGTGCCGTGCCGCGGCTGGGCGTGCCGAGCGCGCGCAAGGTTTCTTTCACCGTCGCGACACGCACCGCCAGGTCCGGGCTGCGGATTTCGATCCGCAGCTTGTCCTGGCCCGCGAGCCTGATGTGCTTGTGCTTCTGCACCATTTCGATGATCCGCATCGCGTCGATGGGCGGGTTCGGAATGAACTGCAAGCCGATCACCGCTTCACCGGCATCGATCTTCGAAATGCCCAGCGGTTTGGCGGCGAGCCGCAAACGGTGCGTCTCGACCAGCGCGTGCGCCTGCGGCGGCAACTTGCCGAAACGGTCGATCAATTCTTCCTGAATGTTGTCGATCGAATCGTTGTGTTCGCAATTAGCCAGCCGCTTGTAGAGCGACAGACGCTCCTGCACGTCACCGCAATAATCCGCTGGCAGGATCGCCGGCGCGTGCAGATTGATCTCGGTGGTCGCGGCGAGCGGCGCGGTGAGATCGGGTTCCTTGCCTTCCTTGAGCGCCCTCACCGCATCGTTCAGCATGTCGGTGTAGAGCTGGAAGCCGATTTCGTGAATCTCGCCCGATTGCTTGTCGCCGAGTACTTCGCCCGTGCCGCGAATCTCGAGGTCGTGCATGGCCAGATAGAAGCCCGAACCGAGCTCTTCCATCTGCTGGATCGCTTCCAGCCGGCGCTGCGCCTGCTTGGTCAAACCTTGCGGATCGTGCACCAGCAGATACGAGTACGCCTGGTGATGCGAGCGGCCCACGCGGCCACGCAACTGGTGCAGTTGCGCGAGACCGAATTTGTCGGAGCGGTGAATCAGGATCGTGTTGGCGCTCGGCACGTCGATGCCGGTTTCGATAATCGTCGTGCACAGCAGCACATTGGCGCGTTGCGCGACGAAGTCACGCATCACGCGCTCGAGCTCGCGCTCATGCATCTGACCGTGCGCGACCGCGATACGCGCTTCGGGCACCAGCGCTTCGAGCATTTGACGGCGGTTTTCGATCGTCTCGACCTCGTTGTGCAGGAAGTAGACCTGGCCGCCGCGCTTCAACTCGCGCAACATCGCTTCGCGGATCACGCTGTCTTCTTCGCGGCGCACGAAAGTCTTGATGGCAAGACGCTTTTGCGGCGCGGTGGCGATCACCGAGAAATCGCGCAGGCCTTCGAGCGCCATGCCGAGCGTACGCGGGATCGGCGTGGCGGTCAGCGTGAGCACGTCGACTTCGGCGCGCAGCGCTTTGAGCGCTTCTTTCTGGCGCACGCCGAAACGGTGTTCTTCGTCGATGACCACGAGCCCCAGCCGCTTGAACTGCACATCGGACGACAACAGCTTGTGCGTGCCGATCACGATATCGACTGTGCCTTCGTTGATCTGCTGAATCGCCGCGCTCACTTCCTTGGTGGACTTGAAGCGCGACAGTTCGGCGATCCGCACCGGCCAATCGGAGAAGCGGTCGGTGAACGTTTGCGTGTGCTGTTCGGCGAGCAGCGTAGTGGGCGAGAGCAGCGCCACCTGCTTGCCGCCCATGACCGCGATAAAGGCCGCGCGTAACGCGACTTCCGTCTTGCCGAAGCCGACGTCGCCGCACACGAGGCGGTCCATCGGCTTGCCGCTTGTCATGTCGCCGATCACCGCGGCAATCGCGGCGGCCTGGTCGGGTGTTTCTTCGAAGCCGAAGCTCTCGGCGAACTTCACGTAGTCTTTCGGTTCGAGGGAGAACGCGTGGCCCTCGCGCGCGGCGCGACGGGCGTACAGGTTCAGCAGTTCGGCGGCGGTGTCGCGGATCTGCTGCGCGGCTTTGCGCTTGGCTTTTTCCCACTGACCCGAGCCGAGCGAGTGCAACGGTGCGCTTTCCGGATCGGCGCCGCTGTAGCGCGAGATCACATGCAGTTGCGCAACCGGCACGTAGAGCTTGCTCTCGCCCGAGTATTCGAGGTGCAGGAACTCGGTTTCGCCTTCACCGAGGTCCATCGTCACGAGACCCATATAGCGGCCGATGCCGTGCTGCGAATGCACGACCGGGTCGCCGACTTTCAGCTCGGACAGGTCGCGCACCATCGAATCGACGTTGCTCGCCTGTTCCTGGCGGCGGCGTCCGGCGCGGCGCGCGAGCGGACCGTAAAGCTCGGTTTCGGTGATGATCGCGATGCCGTCCGCCGGCACGGCGAAGCCGTTGGCGAGCGGCGCGACGCCTAGCGAAAAGCGTGCGTCGCCGCTCAGCCATTCATGGAAGCTGTCGCTCGACGTGGGTCGCAGGTGATTGTCGGCGAGCAGTTGCAGCAGCGTTTCGCGACGGCCTGCGGATTCGGTCGCGAACAGCACACGGTTCGGCGTGGTGTCGAGATAGGTGCGCAATGCCGAGACCGGGTCGTCCGCATGGCGATCGATCGCGAGGTTCGGCAAAGGGATCGACCAGCCGCCGCCCGCATTGGCGGGCAACACGAGGCGCGCGAAGGGCTTGGCTAGCGTGAAGAAATCCTCATCCGACAGGAACAGGCGCTGCGGCTCCAGAATCGGACGGTCGCGGTCATGCGAGAGAAAATTGTGGCGCTGCTTCGTATCGTTCGTGAAGCGCCGGATGGCGGCGTCCAGATCGCCCACAAACGCCAGCTGCGCGCCTTCGGGTAGGTAATGGAACAGCGTGGCGGTGTCGTCGAAAAACAGCGGCAAATAATATTCGATACCCGCTGACGGCACGCCGTTGCCGATGTCCTTATAGATCGACGCGCGGCTCGGATCGCCCTCGAAGGTCTCGCGCCAGCGGCTGCGGAACGCGGTGCGCGCGGCTTCGTCGAACGGAAACTCGCGGCCTGGCAGCAGACGCACGTCCTTCACCGGGTAGAGGCTGCGCTGCGTGTCCGGATCGAAGGCGCGGATCGAGTCGACCTGATCGTCGAACAGGTCGATCCGGTACGGCAGCGGCGAGCCCATCGGAAACAGGTCGAGCAGCGAGCCGCGCACGCAGTACTCGCCCGGACGCACTACCTGGCTGACGTGTTCGTAGCCGGCGAGTGTGAGTTGGGCCTTGAGCCGGGCTTCGTCGAGCCGCTGGCCTTGCGAGAAGGCAAACGTGTAGCCGGCCATGAACGAGGCGGGCGGCATCCGGTACAGCGCGGTGGTGGCGGGCACCAGCAGGATGTCGCAGCGGCCTTCGCCGAGATCGTGCAGCGTGGCAAGGCGCTCGGAGACCAGGTCCTGGTGCGGCGAGAAGGTATCGTAGGGCAGCGTTTCCCAGTCCGGCAGCAAACGCACGCGTGCTTCGGGCGCGAAGAAGCCGATTTCCTGCGACAGACGCTGCGCGTCGACGGCGCTTTCGCATACCACCGCCAATAGCGGTACCTTCTCGCGATAGGCGAGGTGATAGCGGGCGATCAGCAGCGCGTCTGAGGAGCCCTGCGTGCCGTCGAAGGCGAAACGCTGGCCGGCCTTGACGAGCGCGACGGGCGGGGAGTACTGCGATGATGCGGCGATGTCTGGCATAGAAGAGAAAAGGCGGCCTCGGGCTCACACGTGATCGGCAAGTTTACGCGTGTCGGGGCGTGGATGCGAAGGACCTATTATAAAATCCGTCCTTTACTTTGACTTCGCGGCATTCGCACTCGTGACTTCCCGTCTATTTGCCCTGATTCCGTGCGCTGGCACCGGCAGCCGTTCCGGCGCCGCGATGCCCAAACAATATCGCACTGTTGCCGGCCGCGACATGTTGCATTACTCGCTGGCCGCGTTCGACGCGTGCAGCGAGTTTGCGCAAACGCTGGTCGTGATTGCCCCTGACGACCAGCATTTCGACGCTCGCCGCTTTAGCGGCTTGCGTTTTGCGGTACGCCGCTCGGGCGGCGCGTCGCGCCAGGCGTCGGTCCTGAACGGGCTGCACGCGCTGGCCGAGTTCGGCGCACGCGACGACGACTGGGCGTTGGTGCACGACGCCGCACGGCCCGGCATTACGCCGGCGATGATCCGCACCTTGATTGGCGCGTTGAAGGACGACCCGGTGGGCGGCATTATGGCTTTGCCGGTGGCGGATACGTTAAAGCGTATCGACGCCGCTTCATCCGACGGCCGGATTGCCCGCACGGAGGCGCGCGATGGTTTGTGGCAGGCGCAGACGCCGCAGATGTTCCGCATTGGCATGCTGCGCGAGGCGATTCTGCGTGCGCAGGCGGACGGTCACGATCTGACGGACGAAGCCAGCGCGATCGAGTGGCTTGGGCATGCGCCGAAGCTGGTGCAGGGCAGTTTGCGCAACTTCAAGGTTACTTATCCAGAAGACTTCGATCTGGCCGAGGCGATTTTGTGCCGGCCGGCGGCTTCCTGATTCAGTATTTCATTTTATTTAACGGGCTAGACGCATATGGATTTCAGAATTGGGCAAGGGTATGACGTGCATGCGCTGGTGCCGGGGCGTCCTCTGATTATTGGCGGCGTGACGATTCCTTACGAGCGTGGTCTGCTTGGGCATTCAGATGCAGATGTGCTGTTGCATGCTATTACCGATGCTATTTTTGGCGCTGCCGCGATGGGGGATATTGGGCGGCATTTCTCGGATACTGATGCGAAGTTTGCTGGAGCGGATAGTCGGGTTTTATTGCGGGAGTGTTTTGCCCGGGTTAAGGCGGCTGGGTTTTCGATTGCCAATGTGGATAGCAGTGTGGTGGCTCAGGCGCCGAAGCTTGCGCCGCATATTGAAGGAATGCGGGGCAATATCGCTATGGATCTTGACCTGCCGGTCGAACGGGTTAATGTCAAGGCTAAGACTAATGAGAAGCTTGGGTATCTCGGGAGAGGAGAGGGGATTGAAGCTCAAGCGGTTGTTTTATTGATTAAGGTGTGAGGGTTTTTTGCCTACGGCGTTTGGGTTTTGTTGTTTTTGCTTTTTTTGGTGTTTCATTTCTTATCGGTTTATTAGCGTTGCCCCTATGCGGGGCGGCACTCACTTTCTTTGCCGCCGCAAAGAAAGTAAGCAAAGAAAGCGGGCTCAAACCGCTAATTTTTAAGTGGGTCCCCTGGCTTGGAGGGGATCGTGGCTCCGTAGAGATTGAGCCTGCGCACCTCCTCAGGTGAGTGACCAGGCCGTCATTCTTCCGGCGGCGCTGCGCGCGCCGAGGCGGCACTTCGACAAACCACCCGCCAGGCTTTATGCATGCGATTTGCCCGACGCGGCGACTCGCACCTGCACTGCACCTGCACCTGCACCTGCACGGCCTGGCGTAACTCGTGGTCTTTGGTCTTGGTGTCACCGCTTTCGAATCCACGGGCGTGTTCCGGCGCCTCGCCGAGGCGAAGCCGATGGCCCCCGCCACGCATAAACGAAGCGCCTGGTTTCTGTGGTGGACCCGTCCGCGACGCACGTAGTGCGGAGTGGGAGCGGATGACGGCTGTGTCACTGGCGGTTATTAACCGAGGTGTGATTCGTTAATCGGGCCACTGGCCCCTCCAAGCCAGGGTAGCCGCTTAAGAATTAGTGGTTTGAGCCCGCTTTCTTTGCTTACTTTCTTTGCGGCGGCAAAGAAAGTGAGTGCCGCCCCGCATAGGGGCAACGCTAATAGACCAATAAGAAATGAAAAAGCAACCGCCACAGGCAAACAAAAACAACCGGCTAACGGCAAAAACCCCGCCAACGGCAAAAAACCCCGCCAACGGCAAAAAACCCCGCCAACGGCAAAAAACCCCGCCAACGGCAAAAACCCCCAATTACTTCCCTTCAGCAGCAATACACTGCGCAGCAGCGTTAACAACAGCCGCGATGCGGCCAACATCTCTTAATTGAGTAGAACTCATCCCCTCGGCAATGAGCGTATCAAAATGCGATTTCACACAAAAATGGCATTTACCAATAATGGAAGCCGCCAACGCATACATCTCGAATCGTCGCTTATCAACCCCACCATGGGACGCATAAGCATTCATCCTCAATTGCGCCGGCTGCGATTTAAGATCCGCGTTCTCCGCCATCTCTACATAGGGATACCAGACATTATTCATCCCCATCAGCGCAGCGGCCGTCAGCGCGCCATTCGTCTCCTCGGGAGACAAAACCCCGGCATTGCGAATCGCATCAACAATCACCGTGCTTTTGGCAGCAAAAGCAGCCGCCAACGCAACCCCAACCGCGTCATTCCCCTCCAGCGAGGACCGAGCGATGGTCCCGTCCAGATTTAGCCGGATGTCCTTGGCATAGTCCGGTACGAGTGCCTTAATCGAAGACAAGAATTCCATTGATAGCTCCTATCAGGTTGCCGATAAAAAAGCCCGCTGGCTCTTTCAAGCTTAGCGGGCTTTTCATCTGCGATGCTTACAGCGTTGCGCCGCCAACCGCGCGGTTGCAAGGGCATAGTTCGTCGGTTTGCAAACCGTCCAGGATGCGCAGCACTTCTTCCGGGTTGCGCCCGACGTTCAGGTTGTTCACCGAAACGTGCTGGATCGTGTTGTCCGGGTCGACGATGAACGTGGCGCGCAGCGCCACGCCCGCTTCCTTGTCGCGCACGCCGAGCTGGTCGATCAGCTCGCCCTTCACGTCGCCGAACGCGTAATGGTTCAGCTTGCTCAGGTCCTTGTGCTCGCGGCGCCATGCGAGCTTCACGAATTCGTTGTCCACGCTGCCGCCCAGCAGCACCGCATCGCGCTCTTCGAAATCCTTGGCCAGCTTGCCGAATTCGACGATTTCCGTCGGACACACAAAGGTGAAATCCTTCGGGTAGAAATAGATGATCTTCCACTTGCCCGGGAACGACTGCTCGGTGATCTCTTCGAATGCCGACACGCCGTTTTCTTCGTGATTGTTGAAGCCCGGCTTGGCAGCAGTGACAGTGAACGCTTCGACTTTATCGCCAACGGTTTTCATGCGAGTGCTCCTTCGTGTGATGGAAAAACAGCATGTTGAGGCTACCAGCTCGTCGTAACGAGCACGTTACACGCGATTGACTATAGCTCTATTGAACTATCCGTTCAATAGTTTTTAACTAACAACCCGGATAGTTATTATTCAACGCGTCGGTTGGCCGCAGCCGCGGTGAGAGGCTTATCAGGCGCTCGAGGTTCACGCGCCTTTGGCCAGCGGAAACTCGATCGTAACCTCAAGACCCGGTCCTGGCGTGCGATTGCGCAAACGCAGGGCGCCGCGATAACGGCCCACCAGACGCTGCACAATTGCCATGCCAAGGCCGGTACCGTTCGCCTGCGTGCGCGCCGAATTCACACGATAGAACGGCCGTGTGACAAGCGCCAGTTGGTCTTCCGGAATGCCCGGCCCTTCGTCGACCACGGACAACTCGACTCGCGAGTGCGACACCCGCGTTTCCAGAATCACATGCGGAATGCCGTCGCCGTCGCTCAGGCCATACTTGCGCGCGTTCTCCAGCAAGTTGCCGACGACGCGCCGCATGTCCGTCTCGTCAGCCTCGATCACCGCTGACGGCGCGAGCCGCGTAATCAGCCGCATGCTGTCCTCGCTCGCCATACGCGCGGCCAGTTCTCCTGCGATCACCGAGAGATCGACAGGTTCCGGTACCCGCTGCACCGGACGGGCGTAATCGAGGAATCGGCCGATGATCATGTCCATCTGCTCGATGTCGTCGACCATCGCGTCCTTGGTGGCCTGGTCGGACGGGCTCATTTCGGTTTCGAGCCGCAAGCGCGCAAGCGGCGTGCGCAGATCGTGCGAAATGCCGGCGAGCATCAGCGCACGATCGGCCTCGAGCTGTTCGAGGTCCTGCACCATCTGGTTGAAACTGCGATTGGTTTCGGCGGCCACGCCCATGCCGCGTTCAGGCAGCGGCTCGGGCGATTGCCCCGAGCCGACCTTGCGCGCGGCCATGGCGAGCCGGGCAAACGGACGGTTCACCAGGCTCGTGATGAAGGCCGCGCCGAACAGCGACAGCGCAAGCGCGAACACCCCCCAGCCGGCCCACTGCAGGCCGGTGGCGTTGTCAAGCTGATCGCGGTCGAGCGCGACCCAGTAATCGTCGTCGTCGATCTTGAAGCTGATCCACACGCCGGGGATGTCGTTGACCGTCTGCGCGATCACCGTATCGTCGCCGAGGCGGCCACGGATATCGTGTTCGATCAGCCGGTTCAGCGACTCGTCGGGTTGCAGCTTGTACTTGTCGGAGGTTTCGCGCGGGTACACGCGCACCCCTTCATTGCTCTCCAGGTCCTGCAGCAGCGCGCGCCGCAGGTCGGGATCGGAATAGAGGAGTGCAGTGCGCGTGAGCTTGACGATGGCGACCAGTTGCAAGGCCACGCGCTGCGCGCGCGGCTCGCGTTCGATCACCCGGAAGCTCTGGAACCACGCGGCGAGACTGACTGCGATCAACAGCGCGATCAACAGAAAGGTCCGCCAGAAAAGGCCGCCGAACGCGAGCGTCAGGAGGCGCCGGTCGATCCGCATGGGCCCTTCTTATCTGGAACTATCTTGTGTGGGATCAGAGTAGTCGCGCCGGAGCGCGGACTTCTGTCGACAGCTAAAGCGCCAACTTTGGTCGACAGCTGTGCATGGGACCGGAGTAATCGCGCTGAAGCGCGAACTCCGGTCGACAGATGCGCGAGCAAACTCAGGCGGCACCGTCGGGAATGAACACGTAGCCAAGTCCCCAGACGGTCTGAATGAACCGCGGGCTGCCTGGATCGGGTTCGATCAGCTTGCGCAGACGCGAAATCTGCACGTCCAGACTGCGGTCGAAGACTTCGTACTCACGGCCACGCGCAAGCTCCATCAGCTTTTCACGCGACAGCGGCTGCCGCGGATGACGGGCAAACACCTTCAGCACGGAGAACTCGCCGGTGGTGAGCGGAATTTCCTGGCCGGCCTTGGTCAGCGTGCGGGTGGCCAGATTCAGCGCGAACTCGCCGAACTCGAACACTTCGGTCGTTTCCGACGGCGCGCCCGGCAATTCTGACGGCGACTGGCGGCGCAGCACCGCATGGATTCGCGCGACCAGCTCGCGCGGGTTGAACGGCTTGGGCAGGTAGTCGTCAGCGCCCATTTCGAGCCCGACGATACGGTCGACGTCTTCACCCTTGGCCGTCAGCATGATGATCGGCGTGCGGTCGTTGCTGCCGCGCAGACGGCGGCAGATCGACAGCCCGTCTTCGCCTGGCAGCATCAGGTCGAGCACCAGCAGGTCGAAACGCTCACGCACCCAGAGCTTGTTCATGGACGGCGCGTTCTCGGCAACATAGACATTGAAGCCCTGTTCACCGAGGTAGCGGCGCAGCAGATCGCGCAGTCGCGGATCGTCATCGACGACGAGGATTTTCGAAGGGTTTTTGGTTTCCATGGTCGGCATCTTAGCGCGATTAGAAAGTGGTGCGCGGTTGCATCATTTATCGGGTTACAGTCAGTTACAAAATTTACCCGCAGTGTGGCACGACGTAAAGCGGGGGCAGGTAGACTCCTTTACTGAATGCGGCTGTTCGGTGGATACTTCACTCGACTAAACTCTCGCACCCGGCTCATTTTCGGGGTTTGCATACGCATTTAAGGTAGCCGGTTGCCGCGCCACGAAGGGAACAACATGAAGGGAGGGGTTTGGCCGAATGTGCGCCTGAGCGTGATTGCACTGGCGGTAGCCGGTACGCTTGCAGGCACACTGGGATCCACGCTCGCCCACGCCCAGCCTTCCGCCGACAGAGCTGCGAGCGAGCGCGCGCCCCACTCAAATAACGCCAGGACGAATCGCCACAACCCGGATGCCGACCGCCCAGCGTCAGATGCCACCATGTTGCGTACCGCAGTTCCCCCCGATCTTGATCAACGCCGCCGCGACGGCCACATGACGCCCGACGAGCGGCGCCTGCTGCGTCAGCACATCGAAGACGCTGTCCGCGAGCTCTATAAGCGGTAGCTATTTTCGTGCCCGCTCGTGGCACATCTTTCGCGCGTTCGCTGGGCTTGCAAGATTTCGTTGCATTTCCCGAGTCCATATTCCCGTTCAATCTGCGTTGGGTCGCCAGCAAGTCGCGTGCATTGCTTGCGCAGGACGTCGTTCCGTGACGTCCCGCGAACCTGGACGATCGATAATGAAATGGCTGGCAGTCGGTAATCGCGGGCGACGGATTGTAGTCGCCGCTGCGACGCTGGCTTGTGAGTTCCCCGCAGCGGCCGAGTCGCCGGTCCGCGCGCCGCAAGCCGCACGATGAATGGCGAAAGTGCGACCGTCGTCGCAGCGTTCAGGCGTTGGCCCACGCCTGCGTGTAGCGCGCCATGGCGCGAGTCGGTCAAGGTGGCGTACGCTTTGGCATCGCACGTCAATGGCCATCGACGGCGATGCAATGACATGCGCTCAGACAATCGAACGAGGTGCAGGATGAAGCGACGCAGCTTTCTCTCGATGAGCGCAGCCACCGGCGCGACGCTGTGGCTGCCGCGCGCATTCGGCTCACAGATAGCCGTGCCTGGCGCGCCAATCAGCCGCGGCTACGGGAATCTGCTGATCCTCGTCGAACTGAAGGGCGGCAACGACGGTTTGAACACTGTGATTCCGTTTGCCGATCCCACTTACTATCAGTTGCGTAGGAACATCGGCATCAAACGCGAGCAGTCGATTCAGCTTGATGAACGCACCGCGCTGCATCCGTCGCTGCAGCCGCTGATGCCACTGTGGCAGGCAAGGCAACTGGCGATCGTGCAGGGCGTCGGCTACGCGCAGCCGAACCTGTCGCATTTTCGCTCGCTCGAGATCTGGGACACGGCGTCGCGCTCCAACCAATATTTGCGCGAAGGCTGGCTCACGCGCGTGTTTGCGCAAGCACCGGTGCCGTCAGGATTTGCCGCCGATGGCGTAGTGATCGGCAGCGCGGAGATGGGCCCGCTCGCCAACGGCGCGCGCGCGATCGCGCTCGTCAATCCCGGGCAGTTCAACAAAGCTGCGCGCCTGGCCACGCCGGCGTCGCGTCAGGAGCGTAATCCGGAACTCGCGCATAGCCTCGGCGTCGAGAACGACATCGTGACGGCCAGCGAGCGTCTGCATCGCACGCAAAGTCAGGCGCAGTTGAAAACCATGTTTCCGGGCGGCGCGTTCGGCAGTTCGATCAGGACGGCCATGCAGCTACTGGCCGCAGGCGACGCCCCGAAGGAAGTCCCTTTGGTCGGCACGCCGAAACGGCAGCCGCGCGGTGGACCTGGTGTCGCGGTCATCCGTCTGACGCTGAACGGTTTCGACACGCATCAGAATCAGCCTGGCCGGCAGGTGGCGTTACTCGGGCAGTTGGCGGAAGGATTCGCGTCGATGAAGTCCGCGCTAATCGAGCTAGGCCGCTGGGACGATACGCTGGTGATGACGTATGCGGAATTCGGACGGCGCCCGCGCGAGAATCAGAGCAATGGCACCGAGCATGGCACCGCCGCACCGCATTTCGTGATGGGCGGGCGCGTGCGAGGCGGTCTGCATGGCATGCCGCCGGTGCTCGCGCGCCTGGATGGCAATGGCAACCTGCCGGCCGGCGTCGATTTCCGCCAGTTGTACGCGACCGTGCTTGGGTCGTGGTGGGGGCTCGACGCGTCCACGGTTCTGCAACAACGCTTCGAGCCGTTGCCGCTGTTACGCGTTTGACAACAGGCGGCGGCCGATCCGGTCGGCGCGGCAGCCGTTGCTTCGCCCGCCTACCTGGCGCGCCACGCGATCCACAGCTTGCGAATCGGCGTCAAGGCGATGCGTTGATGCAGCACGTGATAGCCGTCGCGTTCGATTTCATCCAGCAGCGCCAACGCGAGTGCCGCCTGCGCCACAAGGGTGCGCTGTGAGCGGTGCTCATTGGCGGGCACTGCGGCGAGCGCCGCGTGCAACGCGTCGCGGGCGCGCTTCGTCTCGAAGCGCATCAGCTCGGTGAAGGCCTCGGAATATTTCCGGTTGATCAGATCGGCCGCGGTGACGTGAAAGCGCTGCATCTCGTCGATCGGAATATAGATGCGGCCGTGGCGCGCATCGTTACCGGTTTCGACGACAAACTGAGCGAGCAGCAGCGCTTCCCCAAGCGCGGCGGACCAGTTCGACGCCTGCGCGGAATCCTTCGCCGATGCGCGCGCCACGAGCGACGCGAACGTGCCGCCGACGCTTTGCACATAGCGTCGCAGATTCGGGTAATCGAGGTAGCGCGCCTGGTCGAGGTCCATCTCGAAGCCTGCGAGCAACGCCTGCAACGCCGGGTACTCGGCCTGCACGTCGGGCAGATAGGCGGCCAGCGCCTTTGATACCGGATGCGACGGGGCGCCCGAAGCCAGCGACGCGATCTCGTTTTGCCACCACGCGAGCTTGGTGCGGCCGATTGCCGGATCGCTGGTTTCCTTCACGGTTTCCTCGAACTCGCGGCGCAGTGCGAATAGCGCGGTCAGGAGCGGCCGGCTTGCCGCACGCGCCTGGCGAAGCGCATAGTAAGTGCTCGATCCGGGCGGTGCCGCTTTCTGCTGGCAATATTCGTCGAAATTCACGGGCTTGGAATGTGGGGAAGGGCAGGCAACGAGGGGCAGGGCATACCT
Organism: uncultured beta proteobacterium; assembly: GCA_963738755.1. Lineage (GTDB taxonomy): Bacteria > Pseudomonadota > Gammaproteobacteria > Burkholderiales > Burkholderiaceae > Paraburkholderia. The sequence goes on along the minus strand of CAVTXZ010000024.1, from coordinate 126,216 downwards.
GCGACTAACCAAAAATTGTAGCATCGACGCCCCGTTCGCAGATGCCGGGCGGGTGCAGACAATTGCGAATCAATCGGTTAGAATCTCGCGCTTACGCTTTCGGGCGCGCACTTGTGGCGCGTTCTTGAGCATGCAGGACATCGGGCATGACGCATCGCGCTGTGTCCGGCTGCGAGGGTGGCGAAATTGGTAGACGCACCAGGTTTAGGTCCTGACGCCCGCAAGGGTGTAGGGGTTCGAGTCCCCTCCCTCGCACCATTTATCTGTAGCAGAGAGCCCCGTTAAGTCTTCTGGACTAACGGGGTTTTTTGTTTCTGGCGTTGGGTCGGGCATCGTGTCGTGTTTTGCGCCCGCCCCGCCAATATTCAGACGCCCGGCGTTTGCGCTTCGGCACCCGGCAGTTCGGCTTGCGCCGCGCCTTCGAGGAAGCGGCGGGTCGAGTCGAAGGCCTGCAACATCGGTTCCGGCCACGGGGTTTGCAGCATGACCGCCTGATGGTTTTCAAATGCCGACGACAGCAGTTTCGCCAGCTCCGGCGAGCGCAGATGCCGTAGCAGCACGCTGACGGCGATCGCCGTTGCCTGGCTTGCGCCGGCAGTCTGGAGTTCCGAGGCGGTGAGGGCTGCAACCTGTTTGTTGATGTCCACTGAAACTTCCTTGGGTGAAATGTGGGGGATTGAAGGCTCGGTGGCCAATCCGAATTTTGACATGTCTGGCGTGTCGCCGCGCGGGGGGGGGGGCGGTGGGAGCCGTTGCCCGAAGGGGGCGCGGATTCGGCCGGCGTGAATAACATGGTATTCTGCCCGCCGATTTTCACCTTATTGCCCCGCGCTAAAGGCGTGACAATCCGCGCGACCAGGCGGATCTCGATGCACAAGACAATAAGAGGGATGCGATGAGCGTGATCTGGGTGATGCTCGGTGCGGTGATCGGCATGGTCGCCGCGTTGTCGAACGACGTCTCGATCGGGTCCGGCGCGGTGCTGGGCGGATTCGCCGGTTTTGCACTGGCATGCGTGCTGAAGAAGAGATCCCACGGCGCAGCCGACCAAACGGCATCCGAATCAGCCGCCACCAAACTTGAAAGCACGGATCCACGCGGCGAATTGTCTATGCGCGTCGAACGGCTCGAGCGTGAGATCGCGCTATTGCGCGGGGAAATCAGGCAATTGCGTGGCGGCACAGCCGACGCATCTCATGACGAAACAGCTAGCGCGGACAACGAGTCTTACGCGCCGACGCCACAGTCACCCGCCGCCGAACCCCATCCATCCGCGATCCCGTCTGCGGTCGCCGAACCGTCACAGCACATGCCGGCGATGGCGATGGCGCTGACGCCGACGCAGCCAGGCGCAGCACGCACCCCGGCGAGCATTGGCGGCGTGACGCCGCCGGCCGCGGACAGCCCGCTCGAATCCGCGCCACTAGACTCGTTTCCGTCGCTGTCAGACTCAGCCTCGCTGCCGTCATACGTCGCGCCTTCGCCGCCGAGCGCTCCGGGTCTCGCCGAGCGCCTTTTCAAAGCCGCGCATGCCTGGCTGCTGGGCGGGAACACGGTCGTGCGGGTCGGCATCGTCGTGCTGTTCTTCGGCATCGCGTTCCTGCTCAAATATGCGGCGGACAACAGCCTGCTGCCGATCGAATACCGCCTCGCCGGTGTCGCGCTTGCGTCGACCGTCCTGCTCGCGCTCGGCTGGCGCATCGGCGAGCGCCGCGGCGCCTATGGCCTGATCTTGCAGGGCGGTGGCGTCGGCGCGCTTTATCTCACGGTGTTCGCCGCCACCCGGCTCTACCATCTGCTGCCGACCGGTGCAGCGTTGCCGCTGATGGTCGCGATCTGCGCGTTGAGCGCGTTTCTCGCGGTGCGGCAGAATGCGTCGTCGCTGGCCTTCATGGGCAGCGCGGGCGGCTTTCTCGCGCCCTTGCTGTTGTCGACCGGCGGCGGCAGTCACGTGATGCTGTTCAGTTATTACGCGTTGCTCAACGCCGGCATCCTCGCGATTGCGTGGTTCAAGGCGTGGCGTCCGCTGAATCTGCTCGGCTTCGTGTTCACGTTTTCGATCGGCGCCGTATGGGGTGTGACCGCGTATCGCCCCGAGCTGTTTGCCAGCACTGAGCCATTCCTGATCCTGTTCTTCCTGATCTATGTCGGCATCGCGCTGCTTTATGCAGTGCGCCGCGAACTGGCGCTCAAGCATTACGTCGACGGCACGCTGGTGTTCGGTACGCCGCTGGTGACGATCGGTCTGCAGGCCGCCTTGATGAAGGGCACCCCATTCGGCCTCGCCTGGAGCGCGGTGGCGCTGGCGGCGTTTTACCTCGCGATCGCGGGGTGGCTCGCGCAGCGGCGTGAACGCCTCGGCATGCTGTTCGAGGCCATGCTGGCGCTGGCGGTGATCTTCGCGACGCTCGCCGTGCCGCTCGCTTTCACGGGGCCGACCACGAGCGCGACCTGGGCCATCGAAGGCGCCGCGATCAGCTGGCTCGGTATGCGTCAGCGGCGCCTCAGCGCGCTCGGGTTCGGCTTGCTGATGCAACTGGCCGCAGCCTGCTCGTTCGGTGTCGGAACGTTGGAGCAGATCGACTACGCGCATGCGTTGCCGGTTCTGAACGGCCCATACATAGCTTCCGCGCTGATCGCGCTTGCCGGCATTTTCACGGGATGGCGTCTGCATGGCCGCAGCGAGGCGGGCGCGTGGCACGCATGGATGCCGCGGATCGGTCTGGTCGCCGCATGCTGGGGACTGCTGTGGTGGGCTCTGGGTGGGCTGCACGAAATCTACGCCTACGCGCACGCTCACTTTGCGTATGACCGCGACCGTTTCGAAATCGCGGCCGTCGCGCTGTTTACGGTTCTGAGCGCATGGCTCGCACACGGCGCGCACCACAAGCTGCGTTGGCCGCTCGCCGAACTGGCGGCACTGGCGCTGGCGCCGATTCTCGCGCTGCTCACGACAAGCCTTTTCATCTTGCGCATGGCACCGATAAGCGGCTACGGCTGGCCGCTATGCGCCGTGGTCGCGGTCTCGGCTTACGGGCTGCTGTGGCGTCAGCAGCGCGACGTCAGCGATCGTGTGCTTGCGCCGCTGCACACGCTGATGTTCTGGACGGCCGGCGGCCTCCTTGCGCTCGAAGGCTATTGGAGCTTGCGCGCCTATGTGCCCGAAGGCGCCTGGAGCTGGAGCGCGTGGGCCTATGGCTTCGGTATCCTGCTGTTGTCGGTGGCGGGCGCCGGGCACCGGCTGCGCTGGCCGGTCGCGCGTTTCATCGAGGCGTACCAGGTCTGGGCTGCCGCGCCGCTGGCGGTATTGTTGTGGGCATGGAGTATCGCAAGCGTGATGAGCGACGGCAGCGCTGCGCCGCTGGTCTGGCTGCCGATCCTCAATCCGCTCGATGTCGCGCAAATACTCGTGTTCATCGCCGGCGCGGTGTGGCTGCGGCGGCTGCGCGCATTGGGCGTGCACTGGCATCCTCGCGCTTTCGACTACGCGGTGCTCGCCACGCTGTTCCTGTGGTTCAACGCCTTGCTGCTGCGCACGCTGCATCAACACTTTCATGCGGCGTACGATGTTGATGCAGTACTGTCGTCGTTCGCGTTTCAGCAGGTGTTTCTGGTCGGCTGGAGCGCGTTTGCTTTCGCCGGATTGTGGCTGGCGCGCCGCGACAGCATTGTGCGACTGTGTGCAATCGCCTCGACGCCGCTCGTGCTGGTGATGTGGATGTGGACCTTCTATGCGAACCTGACGCAGGACGGCGGCGCGTGGGCGCGTCTGCCCTTGCTCAATCCGCTTGATTTGGTTCAGGCGGTGGTCTTTGCTTTGGCGGCATTGTGGCTCGTGCGCATCGGCCGTCTTGGCGTGCCGATCGGCGAATATCGTCTGCCGTTGCAGGTGGCGGGCGGCGTGACGGGCTTCATCTGGCTCAATGCGATGTTGCTGCGTACGCTGCACCATTGGGCCGACGTGCCGTATCAGCTCGACGAGATGTCACACTCCATGCTCGTGCAGGCGTCGGTCTCGGTATTCTGGACGGTCTGCGCACTGGCGGTGATGATCTGGGCGACGCGCCGGGCGAGCCGGGTGTTCTGGTTCATCGGCGCCACGCTGCTGGCGGCGACCGTGGTCAAGCTGTTCCTGTTCGATCTGTCGCACGTCAGCGGTATCGAGCGGATCGTGTCGTTTATCGGTATCGGTGTGATGTTGCTGCTAATCGGCTACTTCTCGCCGTTGCCACCCAAAATTGTCGTTCAGGAATCTGGGTCATGAAGCGTTTGTTGATCGTGACGGGCTGGTGTCTTGCGATCGCATCGACGTGGGCGCCACCGGCTGCCGCGGCCGATCAGTTTGCAGAGCGCTTTGCACTCGAACTCGAGAGTGGCGCCGCGTATTACAGCGTGACGCTGCCGGCGGCCGTCTACGCCGCCAGCCAGCGCGACGATCTCGGCGATGTTCGAGTGTTCAACGGCGCCGACGAACCCGTGCCGTATTCGCTCGACACGCCACGCGATCCGGCGCGCATGCGTCCCACGCTGCGTCCGGTGCAATGGTTTCCCTTGCCGCCGGCAGCGCATGGCAGCGTCGGTGCGCCGCTCGGCGTGACGATCGGGGCAGACGGCTCACTGCGCGCAACCGCTGCGCCGCCGGACCGCGCGCAACACGACGCAGACCTCATCGACGTCGGCCACGCAGCGGGTGGAGCGGCGCGGGTGGATGCGTTGCTCGTGCATGTGCGCGATGACAATTACCAGGGGCGCGTCACTGTCGAATCGAGCGACGATCTGCGCAACTGGCAACCCGCCGGCGACGCGCAACTACTCAAGGTCACCTACAACGGCAGCACGCTCACGCAGGACCGCATCTCACTCGATGGACGGCGTGCGCGTTACGTGCGTTTGCACTGGCTCGACGGCGCGCCATACATCGAGTCGATCGATATGGAAGTGCTGGCCGTCAGCGCGGACCACGCGCAACGCGCGGACCTCGAGCGGCAATGGCGCGAGGGCATCGTCGCGCATGCGGGGCTGAAAACCGGCGAGTACTTCTTCGCGACCGGCGGCCCGTATCCCATCGACCGTCTGCGGCTGAACCTGCCACAGCCGAACACCGTGGCCGCCGCGGTCGTTTATTCGCGCGCGGGTCTGGACTTGCCGTGGCGCGAAGTGGCGAGCGCGACATTGTTCCGCTTGCACAATGGCGCGGTGGAGCAAAGCAATCCGTCGCTCGAGCTGCGAGCGAACACGGACCGCCAATGGCGCGTGGTGGTCGACACGCGCAGCGGTGGGTTGGGCAGCGGCACGCTGACCGTCGCCGCGGGCTGGCGGCCGGCGACGTTGACCTTTGTCGCGCGCGGTACGGCGCCGTTCACGCTGGCAGTGGGCGATGGGCAGACGGTATCGTCGGCGGTGAGTCGCGCCGATTTGCTGATGGGCGCCTCGGCTGTGGTGGCGACCGCGCGACTCGGCGAAGCGCTTTCCGATTCGGCGCAAGATGCCGACGCGCGGGCGGCGAGCAGAGATCGGGATGCGAGGCGCAGATATCTATTGTGGGCAGCGCTGCTGCTCGCGGTCGGTTCGCTCGGCGCGATCGCCTGGCGGCTGGCGCGTGGTGGTCAGACTCAATCTGGCAAGAGAGCGGCGGGTGTGGCCGGTGAATCCGGCGCGGCGAGCGCGGCGGCCACGACAGCGGCTGACGCTACACGTACGGCCGGTGCTGACCGCCCGCCCAATGGTGATGGCAACACCAAAGCCTGACTTGAGCGCGGCCGAGTCACGGCAAGCGCGACCTGTTGCCCGCGCTGCGTTGCTTACTCCTCGCGCTCCGTCATCGTATTGATGATCTTGTCGAGTGCATGGCCGAACGCGAGCTTTTCCTGTTCGTCGAGACAGTCGAACAGATCGCCGTTCCACTTGCGTGCGATCGGCATCACCTTGCGATATAACGCGCGGCCTTCCGTGGTCAGCGACACCAGCACGACCCGGCCATCTTCCGCGCTGGCCTCGCGCTGCACCAACCCTTGCTTGATCAAGGCCTCCGCTGCGCGGCTTGCCTGGCTTTTGTCGAGGTTGGCATGGCGCGCCAGTTCCATGATCGAAAATGGTCCGAACGAGCCCACCGATGCAATCACCCGCGCCTCTGGCAGTGTCACGCCGAGCTTGTCCTGATAGCGCTCGCTGATGCCACGCTCCGCAAGCTTGTTCAGGACATGCAGACGGTAGGTGAGGAACTGTTCGAGTCCGGCTTTTGCGGAGGCCTTCATGGTCTTCCCGTATTGAGTGGAGCGGTCGTGGCGCTGTGATTGTTGCCGCAACCGTTTCGCCGGTCAACGCACGCCGTATTTCAGACGCGTTAATTGTTCCGCCGTGTCGGCCAGCAGACGCGCCGCATCGCGAATCGCGACCTCGAGGGTGATCGGGCCGGGCGCCGGCGAGAAGCAGCCGCTGAAGTATTCGGCAAGGCGCGGCAGGGCCGCGGAATCCACCGCGCCGGACAGCAGCGTGGCCGGCACGCCGGCCGCCTGCGCATGGCGGCAGGCGATGAACGGCGCCTTGCCATGCAAGGTTTGCACGTCCGAGCGGCCCTCGCCCGTGATCAGCCAGTTCGCGCCTTCGAGCGCCGCGTCGAGACCGATCTGCCTTGCGACGGTTTCCGCGCCCGGCTCGAACTGCGCCCCCAGCATGTGCAGCGCGAAGCCGAGGCCGCCGGCCGCGCCTGCGCCCGGTTGATCCCGCGCGCTGCGGCCGAGCGCAGCCTCGAGCAGGTCGGCAAAGCGGGCCAGCGCGGCGTCGATCGTGGCGATCTGCTCCGGCTTCACGCCTTTTTGCGGACCGAATACGGCGGTGGCGCCGTGCTCGCCGGTGAGCGGATTGTCCACATCGGACATGCCAACGAACGAGGTATCCGCCAGCCGCGCGTCGAGTTGCGACACGTCGAGGCGCGCCACCCGCGCGAGCTGCTCGGGCGTGGCGTCCAGTTCATTGTCTTGCGCGTCGAACAGTTTCAGGCCGAGCCCGGCGAGCAGGCCGGCGCCGGCGTCGTTCGTGCTGCTGCCGCCGAGCGCGACAAAAAAGCGCCGCACGCCCGCGTCGAGCAGTGCGCGAATCGCTTCGCCCATACCGCGTGTGCTGCGCGCCTCGACCGGCACGCCCATGCCGACCGGATCGGTAATGCCGACGATTTCAGCCGTTTCGATGATTGCGCTGCCGTCCGCGAGCAAGCCCGTGAGGCCTTCGCGCACCGGACCTGCCGCGCCGCGCACGCTCAGCTTGCGGCGTTCGCCGCCGCTTGTGAGCATGGCGTCGAGCGTGCCTTCGCCGCCGTCGGCCATCGGACAGATGCGCACGGCGGCGTCAGGCCGGGCGCGCTGGATGCCGGACGCAATCGCCTGCGCGACCTGTTCCGCGCTGAGCGAACCTTTGAAGGAATCGGGAGCAATGACGACGACAGGCGAGGACGGCGAATTCGGCATGGTGTCTCTGAATGGTTGGAGTCGTTGCGAGGGCGCTAATGGAGCAGAGAATGCGGCGCAGCCCCGAGCGCGTCCATTAGCTTATCAGCATGGCGGCGCGGACTGAATATGTCGAACGGCATAGCCGGAATCGTCGGCCGGACGACGCGGCATGTATGCGGCAAGGGCCTGCGGCGGCGCGATCCGGACGCGTGTGAAGCCGGCGGAAAATCAGTGCGGGCCTCACTGGAGCGGGCGGGAATCAGGCGGAAATCAGGCGCGAAACAAGTGCGCGAAACAAGCGTCGAACAGCCGCAAAACAGGCCGGAAATCGTCTCGAATGCCGATAAAAACGTGCGCAATCACCGAATCCCGGCTAGGCGCGCAAATAGTTTGCTAAAATATTCGGCTCTTTGGACCCAACCGTGCTGCCGGCGGCCTGCAAGCCCGCGGCGCAGGCGCAAATCGATGCTGACAACGTCAACGCGACATCGAACAGCGGCACGGAGAAGATAACTGATTCGCTCGAATAATTTTAGGACGATTGAAGCCATGGCTAACGTTGTTGAAAACCTCGGCAAGCTCGAACGCCGCGTAACGATTTCCCTGCCGAAGGATGCCGTGCAGAAGGAAGTGGACTCGCGTATCCGTCAACTCGCGAAGAACGTGCGCATGCCGGGTTTCCGCCCGGGCAAGGTGCCGCTCAAGATGGTGACGCAACAGTATTCGGGTCAGGTGGAAGCCGAAGTGCTGAGCGACAAGGTCGGCAAGGAGTTTTTCGACATCAGCCGCACTGAAAACCTGCGCGTTGCAGGCCAGCCGAGCTTCGCGCCGAAGGCCGATGTCGCAGAAGGCGATTACGCGTTCGACGCGACCTTCGAGGTGTATCCGGAAGTGAAGCTGGGCGACGTCGCCACGGCTGAAATCGAGCGCACCACGACCACCATCAGCGAAGCGGAAATCGACCGCACGCTGGAGATCCTGCGCAAGCAGCGCGTGCATTTCCACGCGCGCGGCGAAGCCGGCGAGCATGGCGACGGCGGCGCGGACACGGCAGCTAAAGACGGCGACCGCGTGACGGTCGACTTCGTCGGGAAGATCGCCGGTGAAGTGTTCCAGGGCGGCAGCGCAGAAGACTTCGCGTTCGTATTGGGCGAAGGCCGCATGCTGCCGGAATTCGAAAAGGCAGCGCTGGGTCTCGCGGTCGGCGCGTCGAAGGAATTCGATCTGGCCTTCCCTGAGGACTACCACGGTAAAGACGTGGCAGGCAAAACGGCACAATTCACGATCACGATGAAGAAGATCGAATGGCCGCACCTGCCGGAAATCGACGGCGAGTTCGCCAAGTCGCTCGGTATCGAAGACGGCGATCTGGTCAAGATGCGCGCTGAGATCAAAGACAATCTCGAGCGCGAAGCCAAGCGCCGCACGCAAGCCATCGTCAAGAACCAGGTGATGGACGCGCTGCTGAAAATTTCCGAACTGGACGTGCCGAACGCGCTGATCGTACAGGATCAGCAACGCCTCGTCGAAATGGCCCGTCAGGATCTGCAGCAACGTGGCGTACCGAACGCCGCTGATGCGCCGATCCCGGCTGAAATGTTCAAGGAACAGGCTGAGCGCCGCGTGAAGCTGGGCCTCGTGCTGGCCGAGTTGGTCAAGGCTAACGAGCTGCAAGCCAAGCCGGAGCAGATTCGTGCTGAAGTCGACGAATTCGCGAAAAGCTATGAAGACCCGAAGGAAGTCGTCCGCTGGTATTATTCCAATCAGCAACGTCTTGCAGAAATGGAAGCGTACGTCGTTGAAGCCAACGTCGTCGATTTCGTCCTCAGCAAGGCCAAGGTGACGGACAAGGAAGTGAGCTTCGAAGAACTGGCAAGCGCAACGGCGCAAGCGTAAGCGTCGCTGCAACGGCGTGCCGGCTGTCGGAGTGACGGCTCGCACGCCGTTTTTTTGTGCTGTGAAGGTGCGTCGCGTTTGCACGGTGGTCTGCAGCGCGTTCGCCATGATTGCGCACTTGAATACGGGCTCGTCGTACACACCTGTCTAGCATCTAATATTTAGAATATTTCCAGACAAGGATCCATTGCATGACTTTTCGCGCCCAAATGCTGGACACGTTGACTTCCCAGTCGTCGCGGGATCTCGAAGCTCAGGCGCTCGGACTGGTGCCGATCGTCGTGGAAACGAGCGGCCGGGGCGAGCGCTCGTATGACATCTATTCGCGTCTGCTGAAAGAGCGCATTGTGTTCCTGGTTGGCGAAGTGAACGACCAGACGGCCAATCTCGTCGTCGCCCAGATGCTGTTCCTCGAAAGCGAGAATCCGGACAAGGACATCAGCTTCTACATCAACAGCCCGGGCGGCTCGGTGTCTGCCGGGATGGCGATCTACGATACGATGCAGTTCATCAAGCCAGACGTGTCCACGCTGTGCATGGGTCTCGCGGCCAGCATGGGCGCGTTCCTGCTGGCAGCCGGCGCGAAAGGCAAGCGTTTTGCGCTGCCGAATTCGCGCGTGATGATTCACCAGCCGCTGGGCGGCGCGCGCGGTCAGGCATCGGACATCGAAATTCAGGCACGCGAAATCCTGTACCTGAAGGAACGACTGAATCATCTGCTTGCGCACCACACGGGTCAACCGGTCGAGCGTATCGCGCGCGACACCGACCGCGACAATTTCATGTCCGGCGATGACGCGCAGGCTTACGGTCTGGTTGACCAGGTCGCGCACAAGCGTCCTTGATCTGGTGCGGTTTTGCCCCGAATTGGGGCAAAACCGTCATCGGATCGGTTGTGAAATAATCAAGTCCCGTCCGAGCGCCTGCGGCAAACGCCGTTACCCTGGCTCAAGCCCTGCCACGCCCAAACTGCGAGGCAGGGGCAAACGGCGTATCATGTAATCGAGTGTCCGGAGGCTCACACATCTATGGCGGACAAGAAAGGTTCTAACAGCGAAAAGCTGTTGTATTGCTCGTTCTGCGGCAAGAGCCAGCATGAAGTCAAAAAACTGATTGCCGGCCCGTCGGTGTTCATCTGCGATGAATGTATCGACCTATGCAACGAAATCATCCGTGATGAAGCTGCAGGTGCGGGTATCGAAGCGGGCTTGTCCAAGTCCGATCTGCCGAGTCCGCAGGAAATCCGTGAAATCCTCGATCAGTACGTGATCGGTCAGGAACGCGCGAAGAAGATTCTCGCGGTAGCGGTATACAACCACTACAAGCGCCTCAAGCACCTCGACAAGAAGGACGAAATCGAGCTGTCCAAGAGCAACATCCTGCTGATCGGCCCGACCGGTTCCGGCAAGACCTTGCTCGCGCAAACGCTCGCGCGCCTTCTGAACGTCCCGTTCGTGATTGCCGATGCAACCACGCTGACGGAAGCCGGCTATGTCGGCGAAGACGTCGAGAACATCATTCAGAAGCTGCTGCAGAACTGCAACTACGAAGTCGACAAGGCCCAGCGCGGCATTGTCTACATCGACGAAATCGACAAGATCAGCCGCAAGTCCGACAACCCGTCGATCACCCGTGACGTGTCGGGCGAAGGCGTGCAGCAGGCCTTGCTGAAGCTGGTTGAAGGCACGATGGCGTCGGTGCCGCCGCAGGGTGGCCGCAAGCATCCGAACCAGGACTTCATCCAGGTCGACACCACCAATATTCTGTTCATTTGCGGCGGCGCGTTCGACGGTCTCGAGAAAGTCATCGTCGACCGTACCGAGAAAACCGGTATCGGCTTCGGTGCGAGCGTGAAGAGCAAGCAGGACCGCGACGCGGGCGAAGTGCTGCGCGAAGTGGAGCCGGAAGATCTGATCAAGTTCGGTCTGATTCCCGAACTGATCGGTCGTCTGCCGGTGGTGGCTACGCTTGGCAAGCTCGACGAAGTGGCGTTGATGAAGATCCTCGTCGAGCCGAAGAATGCTTTAGTGAAGCAGTACCACAAGCTGTTCAACATGGAGCGCGTCGAGCTGGAAATCCGCCCGGCTGCGTTGCAGGCTGTTGCACGTAAAGCGATTCGTCGCAAGACGGGCGCCCGGGGTCTGCGTTCGATCCTGGAACAGGCGTTGCTTGATGTGATGTACGACCTACCGCAAATGAAAGGCGTTAGTAAAGTCATCATCGACGATAACGTGATTGACGGCGACGGCAAACCGCTACTGATCTACGAAGACGCGCCCAAAGTCGCGGGTTCGAACTGATCGGCTTTCGGGTTCTGCAAAAAAAGCCGTTCATGGCGACGTGAACGGCTTTTTTCGTTTATCGTGTGGTCAAGGATGGTTGTTTTCACTATGGAGTCACTGAACTTTCGGAGTCACTGAACTTTTCCCACACGCGGAGGCTTGCAATCTTTTTTGCTGGCCTCACCTATCGAACGAACTGATTCCACTCATGGGGAAATGAAATGTCAGGAACCCAACTCCTTCCGCCGGAACGCATTACGCTCCCGCTGCTCCCGCTGCGTGACGTAGTCGTCTTCCCGCACATGGTGATTCCGCTCTTCGTAGGCCGCCCGAAGTCGATCAAGGCTCTCGAAGCAGCGATGGAAGGCGGCAAGCACATCATGCTGGTCGCCCAGAAAACGGCTGCGAAAGATGAGCCGACCGAAAAGGACATGTACGAAGTAGGGTGTATCGCCAACATCCTGCAAATGCTGAAGCTGCCCGACGGTACTGTGAAGGTGCTCGTCGAAGGCTTGCAGCGCGCCAAGACGCTTTCCATCGAAGAACAGGAAACGCAGTTCTCGTGCGAAGTCATGCCGCTCGAACCCGACCACGCGGACAGCGCTGAAACTGAAGCGTTGCGCCGCGCGATCGTGTCGCAGTTCGACCAGTATGTGAAGCTGAACAAGAAGATCCCGCCGGAAATCCTGACGTCGCTGTCGGGTATAGACGAAGCCGGGCGTCTGGCCGACACGATCGCGGCACACCTGCCGCTCAAGCTCGACCAGAAGCAGCACATCCTCGAGATGTTCCCGGTGATCGAGCGGCTCGAGCATCTGCTCGCGCAACTCGAAGCGGAGATCGACATCCTGCAGGTTGAGAAGCGCATCCGTGGGCGTGTCAAACGCCAGATGGAAAAGAGTCAGCGCGAGTACTACCTGAACGAACAGGTTAAGGCGATCCAGAAGGAACTCGGCGAAGGCGAAGAAGGTGCGGACCTCGAAGAACTCGAGAAACGCATCACGGCCGCCCGCATGCCGAAGGAAGCCAAGAAGAAGGCCGACGCCGAGCTGAAGAAGCTCAAGCTGATGTCGCCGATGTCGGCTGAAGCAACGGTTGTGCGCAACTACATCGACACGCTGATCGGCTTGCCGTGGCGCAAGAAGAGCAAGGTCAACAACGACCTCTCGAATGCGGAACGCGTGCTTGACGAAGACCACTTCGGTCTCGAAAAAGTGAAGGAGCGCATTCTCGAGTATCTCGCGGTGCAGCAACGTGTCGACAAGGTGAAGGCGCCGATCCTGTGCCTCGTTGGGCCTCCGGGTGTCGGTAAGACGTCGCTGGGCCAGTCGATCGCTCGCGCCACGAACCGCAAGTTCGTGCGTATGGCGCTCGGCGGCGTGCGCGACGAAGCCGAGATTCGCGGTCACCGCCGTACGTATATCGGTTCGATGCCCGGCAAGATTCTGCAAAGCCTGACCAAGGTCGGCGTGCGTAATCCGCTCTTCCTGCTCGACGAAGTCGACAAGATGGGTCAGGATTTCCGCGGCGATCCGTCGTCGGCCTTGCTGGAAGTGCTCGATCCGGAGCAGAACCATACGTTCGCCGATCACTACGTCGAAGTTGACTTCGATCTGTCGGACGTGATGTTCGTCGCGACCTCGAACTCGTTGAACATTCCGCCGCCGTTGCTGGACCGGATGGAAGTGATCCGTCTGTCGGGTTACACGGAAGACGAGAAGGTCAGCATCGCGCAGCGCTATCTGTTGCCGAAGCAGAAGAAGAACAACGGCCTCAAGGATGGCGAGGTCGATGTGACGGAAACTGCGATCCGCGACATCATTCGTTACTACACGCGTGAAGCGGGCGTGCGTTCACTCGAGCGTGAAATTTCGAAGATTTGCCGCAAGGTCGTGAAGATGCTTCTGCTGAAGAAGGCGGAAGGTGCGGTGAAGGTCGACGGCAGCAATCTTGACACCTTCCTCGGCGTGCGCAAGTACGACTTCGGTCTGGCCGCGAAGGAAAATCAGGTTGGCCAGGTCACGGGCCTCGCGTGGACGGAAGTCGGCGGCGATCTGCTGACGATCGAAGCCGCGGTGATGCCGGGTAAGGGCAACGTGATCCGCACGGGTTCGCTGGGCGATGTGATGAAGGAATCCGTCGAAGCAGCACGCTCGGTGGTCCGTTCGCGTTCGCGTCGTCTGGGTGTCAAGGACGAAGCGTTCGAGAAGCAGGACATTCACATCCACGTGCCGGAAGGTGCGACGCCGAAAGATGGTCCTTCGGCCGGTATCGCGATGACGACCGCGCTGGTGTCGGTGTTGACCGGTATTCCGGTGCGCGCCAATGTCGCGATGACGGGCGAAATCACGCTGCGTGGCGAAGTCCTACCGATCGGCGGCCTGAAGGAAAAACTGCTGGCGGCACATCGCGGCGGTATCAAGCTGGTGCTGATTCCGGAAGAAAACGTCAAGGACTTGACGGAGATTCCGGACAACGTGAAGAACGCAATCGAAATCGTGCCGGTCCGCTGGATCGACAAGGTGCTCGAACTGGCGCTCGAACGGGTGCCCGCGGCCTTGCCGGAAGAAGAGCCGAAACCTGCGGCGCCGGTTGCAGCTGAGCCGGCTAAAGACGCCGCTGCTACAGAAGTTGTGAAGCACTGAAGCCATTCGCACTGAAAGCAGTATGCTGGAGAGAAACCCGCGGCCTCGTCCGCGGGTTTTTTATTATCCGTAAGATTGCGTCAAAGCGTCCCCCTGTAAGAGGCGTTATCCCAACCTTTGAGTAATTGGCATCTGCAATAGCCATCGCTTATATCCGTGGTGGATAGCTGCAAGATTTGGTCATGAGAAGCGTGCTCTAAAACCGTTTAAATCAGGCTCAACCCCGCTTGACACAAGGCTTTCGGCCAATTCTAATTACTCGGCTCGGCGTAGCCCGCCGGCCGCGTGATGCCAGGTGCTATAGAGCGCCGTCACGATTGCCATAATATTCTCGGGGGTTGGAATGAATAAAACGGAATTGATCGATCACATCGCACAAGAAGCCGACATTTCGAAGGCAGCAGCAGGTCGTGCGCTCGATGCCGTGATTGGCGGCGTCAAAGGGACGTTGAAGAAAGGCGGTTCGGTGACACTGGTCGGCTTCGGCACGTTCGCGGTCGGCAAACGCACGGCACGCACAGGGCGCAATCCGCGCACCGGTGCTGCGATCAAAATTAAGGCGGCAAAGGTTCCTAAATTTAGGCCTGGCAAAGCTCTGAAGGATGCGCTAAACTAACGGGCTTGCTGCTTGATGAATGAATTGCAGGCTGAGTTGCGTAACTGCAGATTTGTCGAAGAGAAGTGCGACGGGTCTGTGTGGCGTGATATCGCATCCGCTGTGATTTTCGTTCGCACAGAGCAGCAAAAATTGGAGCATACAGAATCGCGAAACGGGTGCTTAGCTCAGTTGGTAGAGCGGCGCCCTTACAAGGCGTAGGTCGGGAGTTCGAGCCTCTCAGCACCCACCATTTCCGTTTCACGATTAGCGTCCGAGTAGGTCCGAAGCGATCTGCTGCAGTACTCTGAAACCCGCGTGGCTATTGGCTCCGCGGGTTTTTTATTGCCCGGCTGGGGATCATGACGACGAGTACGCTCTGGTCCTCGAAGGTTGCCTGTATTCGACAAATACAAAGAACAGCCTGTTAGACCGCTTCATCGGCTGCGCGCGTGTCGAGTCAGGCCCGTCCTTCGAGGATAGGAGGTGCGTGTGCCATCGTCGACGCGCCGGTCCGAGGGCCTTAATGCCATTCGGGCAATTGCATATCGATAGAAATTGGAAGGCGAGGCACAAGGGTAGCGGTAGCATGGGTGTCCCTTCATGTGTCTCTTCCCGCGTATCAAATCGATGTCAGCCAAATCTCCACGCTTCGGTATCTGGGCGCTCGTGCATGGCAGCCGTGCGGCGCTGCAGGATCCCGCGGAACCGTATGACGCCTCATGGGCGCGCAACAAGGCGCTCGTGCTCGAGGCCGAGCGCCTCGGGTACGACTCGGTGCTCGTCGCCCAGCACACGGTCAATCCGCATGACGCCTCGCTCGACCAGCTCGAGGCATGGACGGCATCGGCTGCATTGGCGGCGCTCACGTCGCGCATCGAGATCATCGCGGCCATCAAGCCCTATCTCTATCACCCGGTCGTACTCGCCAAGATGGCTCAGCAGATCGAGCACATTAGTGGCGGCCGCTTTGCGATCAACCTGGTGAACGCGTGGAATCGTCCGGAGCTGGAACGCGCCGGCATCGGTTTTCCGGAACACGATGAACGCTACGTGTACGGCCGCGAATGGATCGCGGTCGTCGATGCGCTGTTGCGCGGCGAAGTGGTGAAACATCACGGCGACAACTTCCGTATCGACGGGTATCAGTTGCGTCCCGCCGATCCGTTTCGCGCGCGTCCGCGAATCTATGTAGGCGGTGAATCGGAGCCCGCGCGCTCGCTGGTGGCGGCGCACGGCGACGTGTGGTTCATCAACGGTCAACCGCACGACGACGTCGCGCGTCTGATCGCTGACGTCTCCGCTCGCGCTCGGCCCGCCGGGCAGGAAGCTTTGCGTTTCGGCCTGTCGGCTTTCGTGATCGCACGCGAAACACAGGCGCAGGCGGAGGCTCACCTTGAACATCTGTTCGCGCTGGCCGAACTGGACAAGCCGCTGCGCGAGCGGCAGAAAGCCAATATCGATCCGAATGTCGTGATGATCCAGACATTCGCGCAGTCGCCCCGTGTCGGTTCGAACGGCGGTACTGCTGCAAAGCTCGTTGGCGATTACGACACGGTCGCGCGGCGCATTGCCGAATTTCACCGCGCGGGGATCGAACTCTTCATGCTGCAATTCCAGCCGTTCGAGGCCGATATGCAGGGCTTTGCAGAAGAGGTCGCGCCGCGCGTTCGCCGTCTGCTTTCCGCCTGAGCGCGGAGTATCTCGCTGGCGGCAATCAAGGCTCGTCCCTGGCACGAGGGACGACGGCGTTCGCGCTCAGAAAAACGCGCCTGTGGGCGGAAGGCGCCCAGTGAGCAAGTTCTGGCCTAGCAGGCGCTCCTTGTAAAGTCTTGGATTGTGCGACGCGATGACCTTGATGTTGCGCCAGTGCCGGTCCAGCGCGCCCACACGCGAGACGACCGAGCCGGACCCGAGGTCGATCAGCCAACTGGCGATCTGCGGCGCGAGATCGTCGATCACCACTTTGGCTTCTGCCGCCGAAAGCGTAGCGGCAAGAGTGCTCTCATATTCGTCGCTGGTGCCATAACTGTCCCATGCTCGTTGCAGCGCGCCGACAGCGCGGTCGACAGTCGCCTCGACGCTGGCCGCATACGCGCGAATACGACCGAGCAAAGTCTGCAGAACAGGCTCATCGGCAGGATGCGAGGCTTCGCCGTGATAGAAGTTGCGTCCCCGTGTGCGCAGAACCTCCATAGCGTCCAGTACGATCCGCCGCACGACGCCGGCGATGCAGTTGGACAGATAGACCTGATGAAACGTGTATCCCCACGGCGCAGCTTCTTCAGCCTTCGGCGGGTCCGGCGAATAAACCAGGTCGGCGGGCACGATGACCGCACGAAACGTCGCCGTGCCTGAGCCTGTCAGGCGCTGGCCGAAGCCCTGCCAGTCGTCGTGGTCGCTCACTCCTTCGCCCCGGTCGAGCACGTACTGCACCGTCCGGCCCGCACGACTCTCCACAGCGAGGCCGATAAATGCATCGTTGTAGAGATTGCCCGTGGCATAGACCTTATCGCCGGAGCCGACGTAGGCATGCCGTATCTCGTCCCATTCGAGCTTGCTCAGCACGCGGCTGGGACGGGCGCCGGCCGCCACGACGTCGCTCTCGGTGAAGCTGAGACCGACCGTCTTGTTCTGTCTGGTCAGCTCGAGAACATGCGCATGGAAAGGATGGTCTCGCTGTCTAAGCGAGGCTTCGACTTGCCACAGATGGTTGCGAAAAGCATGGGCGATATTGGAATCGGCGGCAGCAACATCGCGGGCTACGACGAAGAGTTCGGTGAGTGATACACCTCGTCCTCCTGCCTCGGTCGCGAGGCGCAGCGCACCGAAGCCCAGCGCCTTGAGCCTCGCGATCTCATCGTATGGCAGGCGATGCGTCACTTCCCGCTCGGCGGCGGTCGACGCGATGTCGGCGATGGCCTCCGAGAATCCGAGGGTGGCGGACTGTGGCGAGACAAGCTGAGGCCGGCCGCTACTGATGATCGTGGCGTCAGACATGCTTACGCCGATTACAGATAGCTTCGTTGCGGCCGCGGGTCTTCACATCGAAGCCCGGATAAATGTATCGTGCGATCATCAAATGTGCTCATCAAACCTTGATGCTGTAATCCGCGACTTTGATTCGCGAGCGGATGATCTTGCGTTCCGCTAGCCAGTCGGCTGCCCGTTGAAGCTGCGTGATGAACGCGGCGTCGTCGGGTTCGTTGAATTGGTTCACCCGCTTCAGGCCGGCCAGATAGTCGCGTACCTGATTCGGGTATTTCGCTTCTCCCTGTGCGAGTTGCTCGGATTCGGTGGAATGCGTCGACTGCCACGCGCCTTCGACGTAGTACGCGTCGATCACCGCGCGAATCAGCTCGGAGTTCTCTTCGGTGAATTTTCGGCGCGTCACCAGCGAGCTGTAATCGATCAGGAAATCGAGGTCGCGCCCCTCGTTGAAGATGTCCTTGGCATCGTTCGAATTACGCGCGATGTCCACCGCCGGCGACCACATCGACCAGGCGTCGACTCTGCCTTGAGCAAACGCCGGTGCGGCATCGGGCGGATTCAGATAGACGAACTCGACCTTCTCGCGGTCGACATGGTGCTTTTCCAGCGCTGCGATCAGCAGGAATTCACCGAGCCCCGAGCGATTGATGGCGACCTTGCGGCCCGCCAGATCGGCGACCGAGTTGATGCCACTGGATTTCTTGACGATGATGGCGGTCGAGCGTGGTGAATAGACGTCGAATGCATTGAAGACGATGGGTGAGCCGGCCAGCATGGCGGCCAATGCAGGCGTGGTCGATCCCCAGAAGCCGAAATCCGCACTGCCGCCGACCACGGCCTGAATCGATGGCGCGTGGTTCGGGAACGGACCGATCCATTCGACCTTGATGCCTTTTGCGGCGAGCGTCTTTTCGAACACGCCGCGTTGCCTCGCGATGTCCGGCAGGCTGCCGTAGCCCCAGCCGATGCGCACCGTATCTGTGTTGCGTGTCAGTTTGCGCGGCTCAGCTGCGCGGGCTGGGAACAGGCCACCGGCGGCGGCGCCCGCCAGCAAACCACCCGCCGCGCGCAACAGCTGGCGGCGACTCAGCGAAGAATCATTCATTCTTTTTCAGGTCCTTGGAGTAATACAGGAAATCGATCAGTGAGACAGAACGCCCAGTTCTTCGAGCAGCGTGGAGCGCAGTTCTTGTGGCGTGCCGTTTTTAGGTCGGAAGGACGCCGCGATGCGCCCCGAGCGCATGACGAGAATCCTGTCGGCGAGAGTGAGCGCTTCGTCGACGTCATGCGTCACGAGCAGCACGCCCGGGTGATGTCTCGCGACGAGTTCCTTGACGAGTCCGTGCATCTTGATCCGCGTGAGCGCGTCGAGCGCTGCAAACGGTTCGTCCAGCAGCAGAAGGGCAGGATCGCGAACGAGCGCTCGCGCTAACGCGACGCGTTGCGCCTGACCACCCGAGAGATTGCGGGGCCAGTCGCTCTCGCGGCCGGCAAGCCCGACTTCGGCCAGGGCGCGCGCTGCGCCAGCCCGGCCGACCGTTGTTTCATGACCGAGCGCGACGTTTTCCCACAATGTTGCCCACGGCAGCAGACGAGGCTCCTGGAACACGACAGAAGGGCGTTCAGGCGCGCGAATCTGCCCGGCGTCAGGCATATCGAGCCCAGCCAGCGCGCGCAGCAGAGTGGTCTTGCCGCAGCCGCTTTCACCTAGCAGCGCGACGAATTCGCCTTTGTGTATATCGAGATCCAGCGCATCGATGACAACACGCGTGCCGTAGCAGCGCCGCAGGCCGCGTATGGATACGCCCAGCGGGGACTGACCGGCTCGCTCCTTGATGACGAGTGCCGAAACTTCGGGGTCACGGGGCAGGGCGATGCTTCCGTTCACTTTTGCGCTCCTTTGGCGTAATTCGCGTGCCATGCGAGGAACCGGGTTTCAAGCAACCGCACCAGTGCGTCGGCCACGACGCCGATGACCGCGTAGATGATCATGGTGAGCAGAATGACATTGGTTTGCAGGAATTCGCGGGCATCCATGGCGAGGAAGCCTATGCCCTTTGTCGTCGCGAGCGTTTCGGCGATCACGAGTGCGAGCCAGGCATGAGCGAGCGCATAACGTACGCCCGTGAGGATCGAGGGCATTGCTCCTGGCAGAATGATCCGCCGCACGATCGCGGCCCAGTCGAGCCCGATGACCTTGGCGAGTTCCATCAGCTTCGGATCGATCTGGCGGATGCCCAGCATGGTGTTGATATAGATGGGGAAGAGCACCGCGAGCGCGACCAGAAAAATTTTCGCCATTTCGCCCACGCCGAACCAGACGATGACGAGCGGCAGCATCGCAAGAAAAGGGATGGCGCGCACCATCTGGATCGAACGGTCGAAAAGCGCCTGCGCCAGCGGCGAGAAGCCGACAGTGATGCCAAGCGCGAGGCCGATCACTCCGCCGACTATGAAACCCGCCACGGCACGCAGAAGCGACACGCCGAGGTGAACGAACAGATCCCCATTTCTGGCCAGATCCAACGCGGTTTCGGCGACACTGCTCGGTGCTGGGAGCACCTGAGGCGCAATCAGGCCAAGACGCACCGCAGTCTCCCAAAGCGCCAGAACCACAACGGGAACGAGCCACGAAAGCCAACCGTAGCACGCGCCTTTCGAAACACCCGAACGCAGCCATTTCGAAGAGACATAGCTGTTGCGAGAAGAAGTTACGTCAGCCATGTCGGTTCCATATCAGCCATGAAAAAAATGCTCAAGGTCGGCGCATCGCGAAAGCGAGCCTTGTATTAAAGGCCGCTTGATGTGGCAATGACAAACAGTTTTTTATGCTTAGCTTTTCAGTCTCGGCGCGTTGTTTCAGGGAAGCGTCGCCAGGCCGCAATCGGCTGTAGCGCTTGATGCCTCGTGCGCCGGCACCTTCCGCGCGACGGCGGCGCGCACGATCGGCAGCAGGTCGCGGCCATACGCAAGCGCGTCTTCGAGCGGATCGAAGCCGCGAATCAGAAACGTCGACACGCCGAGCCTGTGATATTCGAGCAGCGCGTCGGCGACCTGTTGCGGGGTGCCGACGAGGGACGTCGAATTGCCTGCGGCGCGCGTGAGCGCGGTGATGCCCGTCCACAGACGCGTGTCGACGACGCTGCCTTTGTCGGCTTCGGCCAGCAGACGTTGCGAGCCGACGTTCCTGGGGTCCTTTGGCCGGCGCGTGAAATTGGGCGACGCTGAGACGACGTCCTTCGCGCGCTCCAGGATCGATTCGGCGCGCGCCCACGCTGCGCCTTCCGTCGGTGCGATGATCGGGCGCAGCGACAGGCTGAAGCGCAGATGATGTTCGCGTCCGTGGCGTGCCGCCGCCTTGCGCACTTTCGCAATCGTCTCTTCGACGGCTGCCAGCGATTCCCCCCATAACGCGTACACGTCGGCGTGTTTGCCGGCAACCTCGATCGCCGCATCCGACGAACCGCCGAAGTACACCGGCAAGTGTGGTTGCTGCAACGGACGGATCTGCGATTTGTGGCCTGTCACACGGTAGTACGTGCCTGCATGATCAAACGGCGCGTCGCTTGTCCATGAGCGTTTGACGATGTCGAGATATTCGTCGGTGCGCAGATAACGTTCGTCGTGCGACAGGTAGTCGCCGTCGCGCTGCTGTTCGACGTCGTCGCCGCCCGAGATGATGTGCACCGCGGCGCGTCCCGCGCTGAAGTGATCGAGTGTTGCGAGCTGCCGCGCGGCGAGTGTCGGCGCGACGAAACCGGGGCGATGCGCAAGCAGGATGCCGAGACGCCTGGTCTGTTGCGCGACGAACGATGCAATCTGAAAACCATCCGGCGAAGCACTCGAATGCGCGATCAGCACGCGGTCGAAACCGCCGTATTCATGCGCCTGCGCGACGGCGGCGATGTAGGGCGGGTTGACAGCCGGGCCCTGCGGTAGATGGATTTCGCTCGATTCCTGATGGCTCACGTAACCGATAAATTCGACGCTCATATGCGTTCACTCCTCGTGGAAATACGGTCTAACGATGGTCGGTCAGAGCGCGCGAAAAGGCTGCGCGACTGAGATTGCCGAGCACGGTAACGTTCTGCTGCGTGTGAATACGTGCGCACAGTACGTCGCGACAATGGCGTTCCAGTGCCGGGATTGCTGCTCGCCTCGAGCGCGTGGTTGCTGACGAGATCGTTGATCGTCGGGGCATCCGACGCGTTGATGTAGCCCTTCGCCCCGGCATCGAGCAAAGCGCGATTGTTGAATAGCAACGCATCGATACGGCCGGCCGTCTGCCGAAAAACTACCGAGACTGGAAAGCCGCGCGTTCCACTTCCACGAGTGCACTGTTCGGGTGAAGACTGGCCATGAGAAAAATCTGTATATAGGCATACCGGCGCGGGCGAACGTTAGGGTGCGGCTAGCGGGAATTGCCGGTCGAAACTTGGTGTCACATCGAGGTGCGCCTTGATGACATCGGCGCGGTGATAGAGATCGGCCGTCTTTTGCTGCTCCCCGATCAGACCGTCGTCGATTGAGACGGGGTGCAGTTGGGCGCGCTGATAGACCGTCTTTAGCACGTCGGGTGGCAAACCCGTGACCTTCGATTGCATCGCGGCGACTTCATCAGGGTGCGATAAGGCCCAGCGTTGTCCCGCTGCGACGCGCCTCAGGAAGTCCGCGATTTCGGCATGCTTTGCCTGAATCGACGTTTCCGTCGCAGCCTGGAAGCTGAGGCCCGAAGAAAGGTTCACGCCGTTCGCGATACTGCGGTCGTGGTCGCGCTGTTCGGCGAGCGCGACATAGGGGTCCCAGGTGGACCACGCATCGACGTTGCCCGACGCGAGCGCAGCCTTGGCGTCCGCCGGCTGCATGAAGCGCAGCGACACTTCTGAGAGCTTGATGCCCGCGCGTTCCAGAGTGGCAATCGCAAGGTAATGGCCGATCGAGCCGCGCGTCGTCGCGATGCGCTTGCCCTTCAGGTCGGCGGCCGTTTTGATCGGCGATGCATCGGGCACGATGATCGCGAGATCGGTCGGCGTCGAGCGTGTGGCCGCCACGGCGCGCACTCTGGCGCCCGCCGCGTAGGCGAAGATCAGTGGGGCGTCGCCTAGTCCGCCGACGTCGATGGCCCCTGCATTGAGCGCTTCGCCCAAGGGCTGCGCGGCCGGGAAGTTGAACCATTCGATCCTGTACGGGACGTCTTTCAGTTGTCCCGACGCTTCAAGAACGCCGCGGGTCTGCAACTGCTGGTCACCCACCTTCAGGGTCGTATCGGCAAGTACGAGATGCGGCGCGGCGACAGATACGGCGCTGAGCAGAAGGCGAGCAAGCAAACTATGCAGGAAGCGATGAACGGAGTAGGGCATAAGGGACGCGAAGGCGAAGTAGCTGGAAGGCACACGATACGGTCGCACCTTTTATAACGCAAACGCATTGTTCTTCTTTGTTAATATGCGAGAGAGAAAAGCGCGTGAGTGCTTGAACGGGGTCGCGGCAACGCGTTAAGCTCGTGCAACAGCCATACCGTCGCGGTCACTTCAATATTTCATCAAATGGAAAGAAATCAATGAAACTCGATGAAATCGAGGCCTTCGTCGCCGTGGTGCGCAGTCTGTCGCTGAGTCAGGCGGCCGATTCGCTTGAACTGACGCAGCCCGCCGTCACGCGCCGTATCCAGAACTTCGAGGAAGCACTTGGCGTCGAACTGCTCGACCGCAACACCAAGCCGCTGAAGTCGACGCCGATGGGCCGCGTCGTGTATGAGCAATGCCGCGCCATCGTGCGCGAAGTCGATGCGCTCAGGAACCTTGTGACCGACGATGCGCCACTCGCCGGCGTGCTGCGTTTGGGCGTCGCGCAGACGGTCGCTGATGTTGCGATGCTGAAGGCGTTGCACGCGCTGCGTGGCGCCCATTCCGAACTGCAGGCGCGTGTGTCCACGGGATGGGGCAATCCGCTGTTGCAGAAGGTGGAAGACGGCGAACTGGATGCGGCTATCGTGCTGCTGCCCGCCAATCGGATGCTGCCGGAAGCACTCGCGGGCGAAGCGCTGGGGGCACTGAAACTGGCTGTCGTCGCGCAAAAGGGCAGTCTGAAGAAGCGCGCACAGACACTTGCCGAATGCCAGTCGTATGGCTGGGTGCTGAACCCGGACGGCTGTGGCTTTCGTGCGGGCCTGCAGCAGGCGCTCGCGGCGCAAGGATATTCACTGAAATTGAACCTCGAAACGCTCGGCACGGAACTGCAACTGGGCCTCGTGGCCGATGGAGTCGGCTTGGGACTCGTTCCGCTTCCGATATTGCGC
The DNA here is from genome assembly GCA_963738755.1 of uncultured beta proteobacterium. GTDB lineage: Bacteria > Pseudomonadota > Gammaproteobacteria > Burkholderiales > Burkholderiaceae > Paraburkholderia. The sequence continues at coordinate 102,064 of CAVTXZ010000024.1, read as the reverse complement.
GGCAGCGCGCATGCCGCGCAACTGGACGTGATCCAGGTCACCGATTTCAAGCCTGAAATTGCGGTATGGATGGTGCGATCGCGCGCACTTGGAAAGCTGCAGTCGGCGCTCGCGGTGCTTGCCAGGAGTGTCGAAAATAGCTTTAAGGCGGTGGCTCTGTCCCGCGCTGCCTGAATGCCGAAGCAGCGGAAGGCCCTCGCGGGCCGCCGCGCTGCATCCCGTTCTCAGATCACGAAGAAGCCATGTGTGCCGTCACGCTCGAGTTGCGTGACGAGGCCGTATTCCCATTCCAGATAGGCGTTCATTGCTTCCCGTGCATTGTCGGTGCCTTCATACGGACGCCGATAGCGATCGATGCGCGGTGAAGCGAGGCGCTCGTCGCCTGTTTCAGTGGGGTGGTCCGCGCGAATCCAGGCCGACGTCCCGCCTTCGAGCACCTGCACGGGCTTGCCCGTCAGCGCGGCAATTTCCGGCGCGGCAAACGGCGCAAGGGCGTTGGTTGCGCATGTGACCACATAGCGCTGCGCGTCGGGCAGTGCGCGGAGATCGTCACTGGCGTGCGACAGGCGGGAACGCACGATCCAGTACGCGCCCGGTATATGCGCCTTCACATGATTCGCGCTGGACGTGACATCGATCACGACCGTGCCGTGCGCCGGGTCCGCGAGCAACGCAGCCAGTTCGTCGGCGGATATGGCGGATGTCGGCGCGGGCTGAGGCCTGGCCGCGCGCCACGGGCCGCTATCGGTTAGGTCCTTAGCCGATGTACCGTCGGCGACATAGACCTCGACGTTCATCTGCGCGAGCCACGAAGCCGTCATGTTCGCTCGCACGCCGTCGTCGTCGAATAGCACGACGCGCGCGCCGCGCACGGGCGCGAACATGTCGGTCTCCTGTACGAGCTGGCCGCCCGGCGCGCCCTGAAAACCCGGCGCATGCGCGTGCTCATATTCGGACGGCGTGCGCACGTCGAATCGATAGGTGGTGCGCAACGATTCCGTAACCCAGCGTGCCGCTTCGCCGAGTGTGGTACGGCCCACCCACGCAAGGTCCGCAAGCGCGCGCGCCGCGCTGCGCGAAGCATCGAGGCTGGCGCCGTCCAGACCGGCTTGAGGATCGAACTGGCGTTGACTGCCATGTTGCAGCGTTTTCCCCGCGAGCGTCCAGCCGATTGTGCCATTGCGTAGTGCCGCGACGGGATTCGGCAAGCCTGCGTTGACGAGCGATTGCGTGCCGATGATGCTGCGGGTGCGGCCCGCGCAGTTGACGATGACGCGCGTCTTCGGATCCGGCGCAAGCGCCCGCACACGCAACACGAGTTCCGCGCCTGGCAGGCTGACGCTGCCGGGAATGTTCATCGTCTGATATTCGTCGAAGCGTCGGGCATCGAACACGACCACGTCGTCGCCGTTTTTCAGCAGTGTCTCGACAGCCTCGGCAGACAGCGACGGCGTATGCCGCTGAGCTTCGACGAATTCGCCGAACGCCTTGCTCGGTACGTTCACATCGCGGAATACTTCGCCACCCGCACGAATCCAGCCGTCGAGACCGCCCGCGAGCAACGCCACCTGCGTGTAGCCGAGCGAAGCGAGCCGGTCGGCCGTGCGTTGCGCCAGGCCCTCGCCCGCGTCGAGCAGAACGATGGGCACGTCGCGGCGCGGCAGACGTGTGGCGGCGTCCAGTTCGAGCTTCGATAGCGGGAAATTGGCGGCAAAGAGCGGATGAGATTGTGCGTGCGGGTCTTCTTCGCGCACGTCGAGCAGAGCGATTTCGTGCCGTGCCAACAGCGCTTTGCGCACGTCTTCATACGTTCGAACGGGGTGTGACTTCATGAATGATGCTGTTCCTTGCTGAGATCCCACAGGTTAGGGAGCGTTTGATTCGAGTAGCCGGAGATAAAAGGCTTCGGCAGGCTGCCTGACGGGTAGGTCGAACGGCGCACGGCGCCGATGTTCGCACCATACACGTGGATGCTGATCGAAGTCCGGTCTTCATACGCGTTACGCACACGATGGATATCGCCGATGTTGGGCGACACCGCTTCGACATCGCCCGCGCCAAGGCGCACTTCAGCGCCGCTTTGACGCAACGTGCCGTCATCGTTTCGCGCATAGGGCACGGCAAGTTCCGCGCCGCGCAGCACGCCGATAAGACCCCACACCGTGTGGTCGTGGATCGGCGTTTGCTGCCCCGGCCCCCAGACAAAACTGACCACACTGAAGCGCTGACGCGCGTCGGCGTAGAGAAGGAATTGCTGATAGCGGTCGACGGAAGGCTGTGCATAGTCCTCGGGCAGCCAGTCGTCGACGCGGATCAGTTCGCACAATGCGTGCGCGCCCTGTTCGAGCAACTCAGTTTCGCTTGCCTTCGAGTCGACCAGTCCTGCAATGTCCCCGACAAAGCGCCGCAGTTTATGAAGGGTCATCAGTGAAGCAACTCCGGTTCCACTTCGACAAGCGCTTCGAACAGGCGTCTCGAACGCATGCCGCGCCTCGTCGTCGTCAAACCAGAGTGTCGGATTGGCGTGTCGCAAAAGGCGAGCGTGAAATTTTCAGCAGGTAGGGTGCACATGGTGCGATCGCGATCCTTATCAAGCGGCATCGCGCGCGTGAGCAGTGAGCTCACGGGTTGCAGGGATCAGTTCGCGCCCGTAGTCGATCGCGTCTTCGAGCGGATCGAAGCCACGAATCAGAAAAGTCGTGACGCCGAGTTCGTAGTATTCAGCGAGCGTCTGTGCGACCTGTGCGGGCGTGCCAACGAGCGCTGTCGAATTCGAGCGTCCGCCGATCTCTTTTGCCACCGCCGTCCATAGGCGGTCGTCCGTGCGTACGCCGTCGCCCGCAGCGGCGAGCAAACGCCGCGCGCCTTCGCTTTGCTGAGGGCCGCCACGCGAGAAACCCTGTTCGACGCGCAGGCGGCGGGTCTCTTCGAGAATGTGTTCGGCGCGCTCCCACGCGGTCTTTTCCGTCGACGCGAGAATAGGTCGGAACGACACAGAGAAGCGTACGCTCCGGCCGTGCTTCGCGGCCTCGGCGCGCACGCGGGTTATCTGTTCATGCACTTGCTGTTTCGATTCACCCCACAGCGCATAGACGTCCGCGTGCTTGCCTGCGACAGCAAGCGCAGTCTCGGAAGCTCCGCCGAAATAGACCGGCACATGCGGTGTCTGTTTCGGCTTGACCTCGGAGAAGGCGTTTTCGAGGCGATAGAAACGACCTGCGTGATCGAACGGCTGATCTTCGGCCCATACTCGCCGCAGAATCTGCAGATACTCGTCTGTGCGTGCGTAACGTTCGTCATGGCTCAGAAAATCGCCGTCGCGCCGCTGGTCTTCGTCGCTGCCGCCCGAGATGAAGTGTACCGCCAGACGGCCGCCTGAAAAATGGTCCAGTGTCGCGATCTGCCTTGCAGCGAGAGTCGGTGCGACAAATCCAGGGCGATGCGCGAGCATGAAATGCACTCGTGACGTGACGCTCGCTGCATACGAAATTGTAATGGTTGCGTCCGGACTGGTCGAACTGTGTGGCACCAGAATGCGATTGAAACCGGCGTTTTCATGCGCCTGTGCAAATGCGCGTACGTATTCGGTGTCGATTGCAGGGCCTTGCGGAAGATGGGTTTCCGATACCTTGCGCTGCTGGATCATGCCGATGAATTCGACGCTCACGTTTGCCCCTTTCGGAAATCGGTCTCGATGGAGGAGTGCATATAGAAGCAGACACGACGCTCATTTGCATGTCTGCATGCCGAACGCAGGCTAACACTACGTTATGCAAAAACTAAATAGTATATTTAGATAAAGATATCGAATTTGCATGTTATCGAATCAACGACTTCTTCCGCAACCTGCTCGATATGGGTAGGGAATGGCGCCCGGGCTCGTCGGTTCGGGAAACGGGAGCGCTTCCTCCGCTGTTGGACGAGGCGGTTTTTTCGGAGACGACGGAGGGCAGCGTGAGGCTTCCAATGCCGGATGTAGCGGGTGAGCGTGGGCCGTTGAGATAGACGCGGGCGTCGGCGACGCCCGCAACCGCGTGGATGCCTCTGTGATAGCAGCTGATGCACCACGCGATACACCACGTGATGCGAGTGTCGCGCGGCGATTCCCGGACCTTTGACTATAGGCAAGCGGCAAGGCGCTTCGAAATATGTTTTTGTTCGAACCAAAGCACTTCGCTGATGGACTTTTTTCGCCGTGGTAACGACTAATCGAATCGCTCGACAACGCATATGCATGCGCTGAATCGTTGGTTGCCGATGCCGTATCGATCCTGCTTTCATGGATCACGCCATCGACCCCAAGGAGGACACCATGAGTACAGTGCTCGACCATCAGCATCAGCAATCCGCCGCTCACCAGGCGCTTCGCGTACGACGATACAAGCCGCTAATCGGTGCGGTGATCGAGAACGTCGATCTGTCCAAGCCGCTCAGTGACGAGAACCAGCAAACGGTGAGGCAGGCACTGGTCGATCACGGGGTGATCTTTTTTCGCGAGCAGACGCTTACGCCAGAGCAGCATGTCGCGCTGGCGCGGATCTTCGGCACACCAATCCGCAAGAATATCTATCTGCCGGCCGTCGCGGGCTTTCCGGAAATCGAGGTCATTGCCCACAGCGACAAGACCCAATCGGGCGGCACCGACAACTGGCACGTCGACGTTTCATGGCAGCCGCAGCCGCCCAAGGCCACCGTCCTCCACGCGCAGGAGATTCCTGAAGGGGGTGGCGGCGACACGATCTGGACCTCGTCGACGGCAGTCTACGACTTGCTGGATCCCGATCTGGCCCGCTACTTCGAGAAGCTGAAAGCCGTCAACACGTTCATCGCGTCGCCCAAAAAGAACGCGCTGTCCGATCTGTTGAGCGGCTACGACATTCCCGAAGGCACGAGCGAGCAGAGTGTGGAGGCCGGCCTGGCACGGGTACGCGATGCCTCGCATAAGTATCCGCCCATCGAAGTGCCGGTCATCAAGACACACCCTGAAAACGGCCGCAAGCTGGTGTTCGTCAATGAAGGGCATACCAGCCATTTGCTCGGCGTATCGAAGACCGCAAGCCAGAGTTTGCTGAACTACCTCTACGACCTGATCAAGACGCCGGAGGTGCAGGCCCGTTTCGAATGGCGTGCCGGCGATGTCGCGATCTGGGACAACCGTCAGGTCCAGCATTACGCGGCGCGAGATTACGGTTCGGCCCGCCGGCGTATTCACCGCGTCACGCTGGAACACGACGGCGTGTTCTGAGCGGCGCACGCGCGCCTTCCATGTGGGACCACGGAGATCGAAGCATGAAGCAAACCGCGCGTCACTTGCGGCATCGAGTTGCTCGCCTGTTTTATCTGTCGACGCTCGTCGCGGGTGCCGTGTCTTTCGGCGACTCCGCGCTCGCGCAAACCCCTGAGAAGCTCGAACTGCGCTATCAGGGATGGGCCAGCAAGGTGTTGTATCCGGAGCTCGCCGAAGACCTCGGGTATCTGGCGCCGATCAAACTCAAATGGGTGGGCAATACGATCAGCGGACCGCAGGATATCCAGGCGGCAGTCACGGGCGACGTCGATTTCGGCGGTGCGTTCAACGGTTCGATCGTCAAACTGGTGGCGGCGCATGCGCCCGTTAAGGCGGTGATTTCCTACGTCGGCGCCGACAAGGAGACCAATGGCGGACTGTTTGTGCTGCAAGGCAGTCCGATCCACGGCGCGCGTGATCTGATCGGCCGCAAGGTCGGTGTGAACACGCCGGGCGCATACGAACAGTATCTGGTGACCGCATATCTCGAGAAGGCAGGCCTGTCCAAGGAAGAGATCCAGAAGGTGGTGTTCGTCGCGGCACCGCCGGTCAATCTCGCGCAGTTGCTCAGGCAGAAGCAACTGGACGCTGTGTTCCTCGAAGACATCATCAAAGACAAGCTGCTAGCCGATGGCGGTGCGACGCTGCTCACCACCGACTATCAGCTGTTCGGCTCGTTCGGCTACGCAAGCTATCTCTTCACGGACCGCTTCATCGCGCAAAACCCACACACGGTGCGCAAATTCGTCGACGGTACGGCTCGCGCGATCGAATGGGCGAAGACCACGCCGCGTGCGGAAGTGGTCGCACGGTTGAAGAAGATCGTGGAGACGCGGCATCGCAATGAAGACACGTCAATCGTCAACTACTGGAAATCGGCCGGCGTGGGCGGCAAGGGCGGCCTGATCGACGCCAACGACTTCACGACGTATATCGACTGGTACGTGAAAAACGCCGTGTTGAAGCCCGACCAGGTGAAACCCGAAAACATCTACTCGAACCAGTTCAATCCGTTCAACCAGTCGGTGGCGGCCCATTAGGCGGCCACTGCGTCGAATCACGAGGCCGGCGAATATGGGTGCTGCAATCGGCGTGCGCAACGTCACGAAAGGGTTTCATCTCAAACGGCGCGGACACTTCAGCGTGCTGGAGGACGTGTCCTTCAATGTGAAGGCCGGCGAGTTCGTGACGCTGGTCGGTCCAAGCGGCTGCGGCAAGACGACCTTGCTCGATCTGGTCGCCGGGCTCGCGAAGCCCGATCGTGGGCAGATACTGATCGACGGCAAAGCGATCGAAGGACCGGCGCTCGATCGTGGCATCGTGTTTCAGCAATACGCGCTCTTTCCGTGGAAAACAGCGCTCGGCAATATCGAGTTCGGTCTGGAAGCAAAGGGTGTGGCCAAGGCTGAGCGCACCGCACGTGCGCGTTCGTTCCTCGAACTGGTCGGCCTTGGCGGGTTCGGCGACCGCTATCCGCACGAGTTGTCCGGCGGCATGAAGCAGCGCGTCGCGATTGCTCGCGCGCTGTCTTTCGAGCCCGCCGTGCTGCTGATGGACGAACCGTTTGCCGCGCTCGACGCGCAGACGCGCGAGACCCTGCAGGACGAATTACTGCGCATCTGGCAACGCACCGGCACGACCGTCGTCTTTATCACGCATTCAATCGATGAAGCGATCTATCTCGGCCAACGGGTGCTCGTCATGGCGGCCGCACCCGGTCGCATCGCGCATGCGCTCGATGTGCATCTGGAGCGCGGCGACCTGTCCGAAGACCTGCGCTCGACCCCGGAGTTCGTGCGGCTCAGACACGAGATCTGGCAATTGACGCATCAGCGCCGGGCGGCGCCGCGCCTTACGGTCGCGCATGCGGCCTGATATGGGAGTCTGAGTCATGAGTACCTTAGCGACCCGATTTCCGTCGGCGAGCACGCTCGCCTCTGGTGTCGTAGCGGTATTGCCGCGAATCCTGCGTGGCAGCGTGGCCATTGTTGCCTTCTGCGCACTGTGGGAGATTCTGCCGCGCGGAGGGTGGGTCGACGCGACGTTTCTGCCGCCGTTTTCGACCGTGCTCGGTGCGCTGTTCGACATGGTGCGTTCAGGCGAGCTTGCTGAACACCTGTTTGCCAGCGCGACGCGGGCCATGGGCGGCTTTGCGATTGCGGTGGCTGTCGGCGTGCCGCTGGGTCTGGTGATCGGCTGGTATCGCACGCTTGCGGAGTTGCTCAATCCGCTGCTCGAGTTGTTTCGCAATACGGCGCCGCTCGCATTGCTTCCCGTCTTCGTGCTGGTGTTGGGCATGGGCGAGACCTCGAAAGTCTCGATGGTCGTTTACTCATGCATCTGGCCTGTCGTGCTCAATACTGTGAGCGGCGTGCGCAATGTCGATCCATTGCTGATCCGCTCGGCGCTCTCGATGGGGCTGACCCCGTTGCAGTTGTTCCGCAAGGTCGTGCTGCCCGCGTCGGTGCCGACTGTTTTCACAGGCATTCGTGTCGCGGGCGCCTATTCCATTCTCGTGCTGATCGCGGCCGAAATGGTGGGCGCGAAAGCGGGACTCGGCTACCTCGTCAACTACTCCCAATTCACGTTTGAGATCCCGAAGATGTACGCCGGCATTGTCACGCTCGCGTTACTCGGCCTCGTGTTCAATCACGCCGTCCTGCTGGCGGAACGGCGGCTGACGGCCTGGCAGGGCGAGCGCTGAGCGTTCAGCTTCGTCAGGCCGTCGGCACATCAACTCAGGAAAACGCCTACATGACGGACAACGCGGGAAAACAGGGACGGCCTCCGGTGACGGCCGCAGACAGCGCGGTGCGGCACGACGCCGACGTGCTCGTGATAGGCGGCGGTCCGGCCGGTACATGGGCGGCGATCAGCGCGGCCGCGCGCGGCGCGCGCGTGGTGCTGGCGGACAAAGGGTTTTGCGGCACCTCGGGCGCGACCGCACCGGCCGGCACGGGCGTCTGGTACGTGCCGCCCGACGGGGACGCGCGCGGCCACGCGAAGGCGAGCCGTTTCAAGCTGGGCGGAGAACTTGCCGAACAGCCGTGGATGGATCGCGTGCTCGCGCAGACCTGGAGCAACGCGCAGCAACTGGCCGAGTGGGGCTATCCTTTTCCGGTCGATGAATCCGGCGAACAACGACGCACGTCGTTGCAAGGGCCTGAATACATGCGCCTGATGCGCAAGCGCGTCAAGGAAGCGAACGTGCGCATACTCGATCACAGCCCGGCGCTGGAACTGCTGGTCGACGAATGCGGCGCGGTAGCCGGTGCGGCGGGCGTCGACCGTCAGGCCGGCGAGGCGTGGATCGTGCGCTCGGGCGCTGTCGTGATCGCGACGGGCGGCTGTGCGTTTCTCAGCAACGCGCTGGGTTGCAACGTGCTTACCGGCGACGGTCAGTTGATGGCCGCCGAAGTCGGGGCCGCGCTGTCGGGCATGGAGTTTTCGAATGCCTACGGCCTTGGACCGGCGTTTTCATCGATGACGAAATCGCTGTTCTATAACTGGGCGACGTTCTATTACCGCGACGGCTCCGTGATCCCGGGCGCGGGTTCGTCGCACGGGCGTGGGGTGATCGCCCAAACGCTGCAGAGCGAGCCGGTGTTCGCCTGCCTCGATCGCGCCGACGAACAGATTCGCGCATGGATGCGCACGGCGCAGCCGAACTTCTTCCTGCCGTTCGACCGGCTCGGCATCGACCCATTTACGCAGCACTTCCCGGTCACGCTTCGTCTGGAAGGGACCGTGCGTGGAACAGGCGGCCTCAATCTGATCGATGAGACGTGCGCGACCTCGGTCGAGGGGCTGTATGCGGCCGGCGATGCAGCCACGCGCGAGTTGATCTGCGGCGGGTTCACAGGCGGCGGCAGCCATAACGCGGCGTGGGCGATGTCGTCCGGGTTCTGGGCCGGCGCGGGCGCGGCGGACTACAACCGCTCACGAGGGCGTGCCGGGCACGAGAGCAGGGTGTTGCGTGCAGGCGGCGCGGGACTGCGCGACGGCGGCGGCGCCGCGCCTTATGACAGCAACGAGGTGATTCGCAGCGTGCAACACGAGGTGTTTCCGACACAGCGCAACTGGACTCGCCAGGGCGATCTGCTCGATGACTCGCTCTCGCGTCTCGATGCGCTGTGGCATCGCGTGCGCGGCGCGGCGCCGCCTCGAAACGCGCTCGATGCGGTGCGCGCTCGCGAGGCGGCGGCGATGCTGGCCACCTCGCGCTGGATGTATCGCAGCGCGCAGCAACGCACCGAGACCCGCGGGATGCATCGGCGTCGCGAGCATGCCGCGTCCGATCCGTCGCAGAGGCAGCGTCTTTTGAGCGGTGGACTGGACGAGGTATGGATCGACAGAGTGGCCGTGCCGCGGCCCATTGCCCAAACCGAAGGAGTCGCTGCATGATCGAAATCGTCGACAGCGCGCGCTGCACGGGATGCAACATCTGCGTGCGTGCGTGTCCCACCAATGTGTTCGACGCCATGCCGGACGGCGTGCCGCGTATCGCCCGTCAGGACGATTGCCAGACCTGCTTCATGTGCGAACTGTATTGTCCCGAGGACGCACTATTCGTAGCGCCGCAGATCGCGCCGATGCCGGCTGGCGAGGCCGGCAAGCTCGGCGAGACGGGGTTCGGGCATTACCGGCGCGCGGTCGGCTGGGGCCGCGCACGGCAGTCGACCGCGAACCAGGACGCGAGCTACGAGTTGCTGGTCCGGGCGCATTGAGGGAGCGTACCAGGCGCGCATCGACGCGCGCCGGCTCGAATCTTCCCGTCAGAGTGCCAGTCGCCCTTCCGACGCAATGGCGGACAGCGGCGTGCGCTGACTCTGTACTTCGCGCGCCTGCAATGCTTCCGGTAGCGAAGCCGTGTCGCCCGCGCGGCGCCACGCATCTGCTCCTGCTCGGAATCGTCGCGTTTTTCTGAGCGATTCCGGTGCTGATGCTGATTTTCTGGACCGTCTTTCTGATGCCGATTCTGCTGCACATCAATGTGCCGGGTCTGGCGGCGGTGGTGTGCGCGCTGTCGTTGATCGGTGGTGCGTATCTGTCGCATTCGGTGCATGCAGGCATCGTCTCGATCGGAGCAGGCCAGCAAAACGCGGCGCTTTCGCTCGGGCTCACGCGCTGGCAAGCGCTGCGTTATGTGGTGCTGCCGCAGGCGGTACGCGTGATGATGCCGTCGTTCGTCGATCAGTGGTGTCGCTCATCAAAGCCCGCACGCAGCTTTTAGTGCTGCCCGACGGTCCCGTTCAATCCGTCCAGCAACTCCGCTCGCATTTCTGCCAGCGACAGGTCACGCCGGTCGCGCGGCCTCGGCGCGTCGATGGCGATGTCGCGCACGACGCGCCCCGCGCCTGTGCCATGGAGCGGCGCAAGCAGCAGAACGCGGTCCGACAGATAGAGCGCCTCGTCGAGGTCGTGCGTGACGAGCAGCGCTGCGGTGCCGTGTGAACGTGTGAGCGTCAGCAACAGGTCCTGCAAACGCATGCGGGTCACCGCATCGACGGCGCTGAACGGCTCGTCTAGCAGCAACAGGTCGGGTCTGGAGAAAAGCCCGCGCGCCAGGGCGACGCGCTGTGCCATGCCTCCGGATAGCTGCTTGGGCAGCGCGTCTCGCACGTTGGCGAGGCCGACTTCGCCAAGCAGTTCGGTGACGCGCGGATCGCTGCCGCGTCGCGGTCCTGCTGCGAACGCGACATTGTCGGCGACTGAAAGCCAGGGCAGAAGACGCGGCTCCTGGAAGATCACACCCAATCGCGCCGACGGGCCATGTTGTGGCACGCCGTCCAGCCGTATCTCGCCGTCGAAGTCCCGGTCGAGACCTGCGATCGCGCGCAGCAGTGTGCTCTTTCCACAGCCGCTCGGTCCGACGAGGCTGACGATCTCGCCGCGCCCGATTTCGAAGCGCACGCGGTCGAGCACCGCGCGTCCGTCGTAGTGTTTGCTGACGGCGCGGACGTCGAGAAGAGGGCGGGAAAGGGAAACGGTCGACATGGGGCGGTGCTACACGATTCTGCGGGAGGGTTGGCGTTCGGCAGCGGAGTCGCGCCACGACAGCGTACGCGTCTCGATTGACTTGAGAACGCTGTCGCTTAACTTGCCGAGCAATGCGAGCAACAGGATCGCGCCGAACACGATGTCGGGGCGTCCCGTTTCGCGTCCGTCACTAAGCAGATAGCCGAGGCCGCGAGTCGCCGCGATCAGTTCGGCCGCCACCATGAACATCCATGCAAGACTAAGTCCGGTGCGCAAGCCGGTGAAGATTTGCGGCAGCGATGCGGGCAGCAGAATGCGAGTGAAGAGCGCGCGCTGATTGAGCCGATTGACCTCGCCGAGTTCGATCAGCTTTCGGTCGACATCGCGAATCCCCGCAACGACACTCAATTGCACTGGAAAAAAAGCACCGATCGCGATGAGGGTGATTTTTGGCGCTTCGTCGATGCCCATCCACAACAACAGGATCGGCACCCACGCAAGCGACGGAATCGCGCGCAACGCCTGACAGGCCGGATCGAGCAGCGCATCGATGCGGCGGCTCAGTCCCATCGCCGCGCCGATCAACAGCGCAAGCGCGGAGCCGATCCCGAAGCCCGCGAACACGCGCAGGCAACTCGCGCCGATATGCCGGCCAAGGCGTGCGCCGCCCATGTCCCAGAGGGTTTGCGCAATCGCACTGGGCGCCGGCACGAGATGCGCGGGCAATACCGACAGACGGACCAGGCCTTCGACAAGCAGCAGAAAAACCAGGGGCAGCGCAAGTCCCGCCACGCGCCAGCCCTTCAACGGATCGCGTCTTGGCGGCGCTTCGCGATGCCGTCGCGCGATTGATGCGGAATCGTCGAGCGACAGTGAATCGTCGGTAGCCATGGTGTGAGAAGGGCTTACTTGCTTGCGTCGGCCGCGATGATGGGCTGCGCGGGCTTGGCATCGATCAACGCGTCGATGACCTGATTCAGGTCCGTGTCCGGTTTGACCAGTTGCTCCTGCGCGAGAATCGGTGCGGCGGCCTTGAGCGCGGCGAGTTGTTTGCGCGCCCGGCTGCGGCTGGCTGAAGTCGTTGCGGCTCAACTGCAGCTTCGCCACCGGCAGCGACAGCTTTCGATTCCTCGGCGACGATCTTCGCGGTCTCGTTCGGGATGGGCGGCGATCCACACGCGCGCCTTTTCGTAAACCTTCAGGACGTGCGCGAGCGTATCGGGATGCGTCGCTGATGAACTCCTCGCGCGCGTCGAGCAGGCCCCAAGTATTGAAGTCGACGTTGCGGTACAGCAGCCGCGCGCCGTCGTCGATCTGCGCGGCGGCCATGTGCGGATCGAGACCGGCCCACGCATCCACCTGAGCGTTGGCGAGCGCGGTGCGGCCATCGGGATGCTGCAGATTCACGAGTCTCGACGTCGTCCCGCGATAGTCCGGCGCTGTGCAACGCGCGCAGTGTGAACAGAAAGGGATCGGTGCCTTTGGTGGCGGCGATCTTTTTGCCCTTCAGATCGGCGAGTGTCCGGATCGGCGAATCCTTACGGACGACGAGCGCGGTCCATTCGGGACGCGAGAAAACATAGATGGCGCGAATCGGATTGCCGTTGGCCTTGCCGAGCACGGCGGCGAGACCGGCCGTCGAGCCGATGTCGATCGCGCCGCTATTCAGGTATTCGAGCGCACGGTTGCTGCCGAGACTCAACACCCATTTCACTTGCGTGTGATCCGGCGCCAGTTCCTGTTCAAGCCAGCCATTACGCTTGATGACCAGACTTTCCGGCGAATAGTACGCGTAGTCGAGCTTCAGTTCGGCTGGCGCAGCGGCTTGCGCTACGCCCGGCGCGAGGTTTGTCAGTGCGGAAGCGGCAACGGCCGCGGCCAGCAGAAGACTGCGCACGGCAGCCAGCGCGCGCCGCGGCGCCTGGATAATCGACAGTCGTGCTGCGCCCCGAAGAAATGGCATGGCTGGTCCTTTGCGTTGTTCCCTTATGAGCGTTGAATGTACCCAGGTCGCGGTGGCAAACGAACCAATAAAAGCTCACAACCAAAGTACGTCGCGCGCTATGGCTGCGGTGACGTCGTGATGACGGCGCGGCGCGGTGTTGCAACGATAGCGGGGGAGAGTGGAACAGGCGTGGGCCGGCTCGCGATAAAGCGAATACCGGCCGCGTTCCTTGCGCCTGACCGCGCGGAATGCAACCGCGCGATGTCTTGCGGCAGACGATACGGGTACTTAGAAATCGAGTCCCGGCCCACCCGCGCTCGGACCGCCGGGCTGGCCCGCCGCTGGCCTATCCTTCGGTGCTTCGTGCACGGTGGCGTCGGTGGTCAGCAGCAGACCCGCCACCGATGCCGCGTTTTGCAGCGCCGTGCGCGTCACCTTGGTCGGATCGAGCACGCCCGATTCCACCAGATCGCCGTATTCGCCGGTCTGCGCGTTGTAGCCGAAATTGCCCGTGCCTTCAGCCACCTTCGCGACCACCACGCTGGCTTCTTCGCCGGCATTCGTCACGATCTGACGCAGCGGTTCTTCGAGCGCGCGCAGCACGATCTTGATGCCCGCGTCCTGATCGGCATTCACACCCTTGAGTCCGCTGATGGCCTGCTTCACGCGAATCAGCGCGACGCCGCCGCCCGGCACGATGCCTTCCTCGACAGCGGCACGCGTCGCATGCAGCGCGTCGTCGACACGGTCTTTCTTTTCCTTGACCTCGATTTCGGTCGCGCCGCCCACCTTGATGACCGCCACGCCGCCGGCTAGTTTCGCGACCCGTTCTTGTAGTTTCTCTCGGTCGTAGTCCGAGGTCGCTTCCTCGATCTGCGTGCGGATCTGCTTCACGCGCGCTTCAATGTTCTTGCTGTCGCCCGCGCCGTCGATCACGGTGGTGTTCTCCTTGCCGACCTCGATCCGCTTGGCCTGACCAAGTTCCGCGAGCGTCGCTTTTTCGAGCGACAGTCCCGTTTCTTCGGCGATCACCTGGCCGCCGGTCAGAATCGCAATGTCTTCGAGCAGCGCCTTGCGGCGATCGCCGAAGCCCGGCGCCTTGACCGCGACGGTCTTGAGGATGCCGCGAATGTTGTTGACCACCAGCGTGGCGAGCGCTTCGCCTTCCACGTCTTCCGCGATGATCAGAAGCGGGCGGCCGGCTTTGGCGACCTGTTCCAGGATCGGCAGCAGATCACGAATGTTCGACACCTTCTTGTCGTGCAGCAGCACGAACGGGTTGTCGAGCACGGCTGCCTGTTTGTCCTGATCGTTGATGAAATACGGCGACAGGTAGCCACGATCGAATTGCAGACCTTCTACGACGTCGAGTTCATCGTCGAGCGACTTACCGTCTTCCACGGTGATCACGCCTTCCTTGCCGACGCGGTCGATCGCTTCGGCAATGCGCTGCCCGATCGACTCTTCGCCGTTGGCCGAAATCGTCGCGACCTGGGCGATTTCCTTGCTGGTCGTGGTCAGCTTACTGATCTTCTTCAGCTCGGCGATTGCGGCAATTACGGCCCTGTCGATGCCGCGTTTCAGGTCCAACGGATTGAGGCCCGCCGCCACATACTTCTGTCCTTCTCGGACGATGGCTTGCGCGAGCACGGTCGCGGTGGTGGTGCCGTCGCCGGCGGCGTCGCTGGTGCGCGACGCGACTTCCTTCACGAGCTGCGCGCCGATGTTCTGCACGCGGTCCGGCAATTCTATTTCCTTGGCGACTGAGACGCCGTCTTTCGTGACGACCGGTGAACCGAAGCTGCGCTCCAGCACGACATTACGGCCCTTCGGACCCAGCGTGACCTTGACCGCGTTGGCGAGAATGTTGACGCCTTCGACCAGTTTCGAGCGGGCGACGTCGCTGAAAATAATTTCTTTTGCTGCCATGTTTTGACGCTCCGTTCGTTATTGGGTGACGACTGCGACGACATCTTCCTCGCGCAACACGAGTAGCTCGTTGCCGTCGACTTTGACCGACTGTCCCGCATATTTGCCGAACAACACCCGTTCGCCGACTTTCAGATCAGGCTCGATGCGTTTGCCGTCGCTATCGCGCTTGCCCGGACCGATGGCGATCACTTCGCCCTGATCGGGTTTTTCGGCGGCGCTTTCGGGAATCACGATGCCCGAAGCGGTTTTGGTTTCCTGGTCGAGACGCTTGACGATCAGGCGGTCATGCAAAGGGCGTAGGCTCATGGTTCGATTTCCGCGGTTTGAATTCTGGCACTCGTCGTTGGTGAGTGCTGACCGGAATCGAGTATAGAAATATGCCGCGTGTCGCTCCAATAAGCGATTCATCGAAGGTTATGAGCGTTTGGTATTTGGCTCGTGCAACGCATCTGGAAGCGTGGCGCCCGGCGTCGAACGTGCCTGGCGGCGCCAAGCGCAACGCGAGCGCCGCGACCGCGAGGACCGCTTGCGCGGCTGCGCCGATCGTCGCGATGCCGCCGACGAACACCTCGACCCACGGCACGCCCTATGAGAAGCGGCAAGCCGGCTCCCGCCAGTTTCCAGCCTGCGCCCAGAAAGCCGCGCCGCGACATACCCAATTCGAGGGCTTTACCAATGCAATCACACATCTTTGTCTGCCTCAGATGTTTGAACGTGCGCAGTCACACCGCGCAGAACGCGGTGAGCTGGCTTAACTTTATTGGGGAAACATCCGGAGCGTGGGAGATGCCCCGACATGTCTTCAGTGAGATTCGACGTGCATTGCCTTCTTGACGCCTTCATCCCTCATGCAGGTGTCGACTCGTGAGCGATGCGGACTTGTTGTGGGATGCTTTTGAGGGTGCGCATCACAAGGCAAGCCTGCCGGACCGCCACCATCAGATGGAATCGTTCGCTCGTGCGGTCGAGGTTGTGCTCAAGGATAGCGAACTGATGGATGCTCCGGGATATTGCCCGGATCAATCATTATGGGCTCACGCGGTTCGTCGCTCCGGATATGTCCAGTCCCGTCATGCTACCGGCCGTGTGCAACCACTGCCAGTAAGGAGCATCTACGTTTCCGACTATCTACTTCCCACAAAACACTGCTGGCCGCCTCTCCGAAAACGCTGCCAATCCTTCGCTGAAGTCAGCGCTTTCGCATGCCAGCCGGCGCAGTTCGGCAATCTGTTCCATCGCCTGAACGGGTATCGGTTGAAGGTCTTCGAGGATCCTCAGTTGTTCCTTCACAGCCTGGACCGCCAGCGGCGCTTTCCCTGCAATTTCGCGCGCCATTTCAAGGGCAGTTGATTCCAGTTTGTCACTCTCGACCAGACGATTGACCACGCCGAAACGCTCGGCGCGCGCTGCATCGAGTGGCTGTGCGCTGAAGAACATCTCCTTCAATACGTGAATCGGCACATTGTTGAAGAAGCGCAACAGGCCGCTCGTCGTATAGGGCAGGCCAATGTTCGCCGGCGTCATCGAGAAGCGCGCGCTACCATCAGCCACCACGAGGTCGCAACTCATCGCAAGATCGACGGCGCCGCCCCAGGCGGAGCCCGACACCATCGCGATCACCACGCCTGGGTAAGCGCGTACGCGGCGCAACACCTGTTCCAACGGCTTGCCGTAGGCGATCGGGTCGCGGTCTCGCATCACCTCTCCGAGGTCGTGGCCCGCGCTCCAAACGTCTTGCCCGACCCCGCTGCCGAGTATGACGACGGGTATGCGACGGGTCGCAAGATCGGTGAGTTGCGAGTCGAACGCGAGCAACAACTCCGAGCTAAGCGCATTTCTGCGCGTGGGATGGCTGAATGTCAGACGCGCGATCCGTTCATCCACAATATCGACCGTGACCGCGATCGGTGATTCGTTTGGCGTGTTCATTGTGCGATTCCTGCAGCAGGTTCCAGATTGTGCGGCATGCTAATTGCCCGACGCCGGCAGCGTTGCCGCAAAGTTTTGCGGCGGGCTCATAACGCGGCGCCCGCAGATTCCGTGGTTTTCGATCTGTTCATTGCGTAACACCGGCCACGCGCTCCACGTCCCCATCCGACGGCAAATACTTGCCCTGTTGATGTACCGCTTTAGCGGCGATCAGTGACTCAATAAGGACCTCGTCGAAACCCGTCTCGCGCAATATATCGACAGTATGTTCGCCAAGCCCCGGCGGCGCATGCCGACTGAGGTGACGCGAAGAACCGCCCGCTATAGTTGAAGTCGAGATTGGCGTCGTGATCTGGTGCAGCGCACCGAGCGTCGGATGCTCAAGCGTTTCGACCAATCGGCAATGCTGCACCTGGGGATCCGAGAACACCTCGTCCAACGTATTAATCGGTCCTGCGGGCAACCCGACGCCGATGAAAAGTTCTGTCCACTCCCGCTTGCTGCGCGTTTTCAGACGCGTTTCCAACTCGGCCTTCAACGCATCACGATGCGCAACTCGGGCTTCATTGGTCTCGAAGCGCGGATCGTTCGGCAGCGCCGGCAATTCGAGCAATTGGCACAGGCGCAACCACATGTCCGAAGTGATGGGCGCAATGTTGAGCGGACCGTCAGCGGTTTCGAACACGCCATAAGGTGCAATCACCGCGTGCGCGTTCCCGGTACGACGCGGAATGTCGCCAAGGCTCAGATAGCGCTGGCCATGCACGCTCAGCAGCGCCACGAGACTCGCAAGTAACGACGTGCTCACATGCTGGCCGCGCCCAGTTCGCTCACGCTCCAGTAACGCGGACAATATCGCCATCGCGAGCCACATGCCGGAACTCAGGTCGCCGATCGCAGTTCCGGTGCGCGTGGGGTCGCCATCGGCGAAGCCGGTCAGGCTCATGAGCCCGGAATAGCCTTGCGCGATCTGGTCGAAACCCGGCCAGTCACTCATCGGGCCATCGGCGCCAAACGCATTGATGCTGCCCATCACCAACCGCGGATTGCGCGCACTGAGCACGTCATAGCCAAGTCCCATGCTGTCGATGGTGCCGGGTTTGAAGTTTTCGATCACCACGTCGGCATCGTCGATCAGCCGATGGATTGCGGCCAGTCCTTCCGGGTTGCGAAAGTCGATGCACACGCCGCGCTTGTTGCGGTTGCAGGAAAGATAATAGGTGCTCACGCCGCGGTCGAATGGCCCCCAGGTCCGGCTCATGTCGCCACCCGGGCCCGGTTCAACCTTGATGACGTCGGCGCCGAGATCGGCCAGCACCATCGCGCAGAACGGCCCGGACAGCGCACGGCTCAGTTCGACGACCTTGATTCCTTTTAACGCTTGCATTCAGTTCTCCAACGAATTGATAAGGCTGCCGCAACTAGCCGGCGTGATGCGCTTGACGCGGCACTATTCCGGCAACGTCTGATGCCGTGTCTCGACAGCGAACGGCAGAATCAGCAGGCCGATCACGAAGGCGACCGCGGTCCACGCGACTGGCAATCCGAGTGAGCCTTGCCAATGAATCGCGGCGGCCAGCAGAAAGTTGACGCCGGCACCGAGCAGGCGCCCCACCGACGCATTGAAGGCAAATGCGGTAGCGCGAATTCGCGTCGGGTATTGCTCGGGCAGCCACAGTGAGAAGATCGCGAAGTTGCCGCCAAAAAATCCGAGAAACAGCAGCGACACCATGAAGAGATTGAGCCCGTTCGGCAGGTAGAAAACCCATCCGAACGCGAACACGATCGACACCGCCATGCCCGCAAAATACGCGCCAAGTGCGCCGCGACGTCCGAGCCGTTCAGCCAGCCACGGTGCGGCGAGGCAACCAAGGATCGTCCCGACCGACAGCACTGCAGCTCCGACAGAGGCAAGGTGCACCGCACCGACGCGATCGATGCCGGCGCGTGTCGCCAGCGTCACGACGGCGCTTGCCTCATAAACCGAACCCGCCCACAGACCGATGATCGCGACGCCGACGAGACTCGCACTGGTCAGCGTGCGACGCCGATAGGCTGGCGCGAAGATCTCCAGCAACGGCCGGCGGGCCGATACGGGCGCCGCAGTCGTCTGGCCGACGTCGTGCGTAGCTTTGCGGTACTGGCCCGGTTCCTTCACTTTCAATACCGTGAGAATCGCAAGCAGTGCCGGCGCGAGGCCGCATAGAAACATCGCGCGCCAGCCATATGTCGCGCCGACCGTGTAGTTCAGCAACGCTGCGAGGAAGAATCCCACGTAGTAACCCGTCTGCAGATAACCGGCGCCCATCTTGCGTCGATCCTCCGGCCAACTCTCGGCCACATAGGTGCCGGCCAGCGCCCATTCGCCGCCCACGCCGATGCCGGCAATCAGCCGGAACGCGGCCAGTTCCCAGACGTTGTGCGCAAACGCGGCCGCACCGGTGAATACCGAGTAGATAAGAATGCTCGCGGCCAGCGTCTTCACCCGCCCGAAGCGGTCGGCGAGCGGTCCCCAGATGAACGACAGTCCCCAGCCGATCAGAAACAGCGCGAACAGGATCGATCCGTACATGCCGAGGTTGCCGGGGGTGGCGGGGATGCCCGAGACCGGCAGCAATTCGGCCAACGCCGGCACCAGTACCAGCGCGTAAATGACCGAATCCACGCCGTCCATCACCCATCCCGAGTAAACCGCCCAGAAACCGCCGATGTGCTCGCGAGTCAGGGGTGTGCGCTGGGGCTTGAGCGCCGGCGTCGATGCAGCGACCACTTTGGACATGCCTGTCTCCTGGCCGACATGTGCCGGCTGTTTTGAAGCGGCGCCGCACCGATCAGTCCGGGCACGCTTCGGTCTTTTGTGGCTTGAGTATAAGAATCTGCGCGATAATCGGAAAATATGATATTTCTCTAGTTCAATCGGATTTCGTTATGGCATGAGGGAGCGAGCGACGCGCATGGACCTGCGGCAATTGCGGTATTTCGTGAAGGTGGTGGAGTGCGGCAACGTCACGCGCGCGGGCGAGGCGCTGCATATCGCGCAGCCCGCGATTAGCCAGCAGATGCGCAATCTGGAAACCGGTTTGGGCTTGCAACTGCTTGAGCGCAGCGTGCACGGCGTCGCGCCCACGGCCGCTGGGCAGACTCTGTACCGGCACGCCCTCGAATTGCTGCGGCAAGCCGACGCCACGCGTGAACTGCTGCTTCAGGACGCGGAGTTGCCGCAAGGGAAAGTGTCGGTCGCGATGCCGTCGAGCACTGCGCGCATGGTCGCCATCCCGCTCGCTCGCACGATTCGCGATCGCTATCCGGGAATCGCGCTGGAGTTGATCGAAGCGCCCAGCGCGGACCTCGCGCAGCTGATCGGCGGCGGGCGTGTGGAATTGGCCGTCGTGGTGGACGCCGTGGAGACACGCGGCGTTGCTTCGCAAAAGCTGCTGACGGAAGCGCTCTATCTGATTGCATGGCCGGAATTTCCAATGCCACAGGAGCCCGTGCCGATCGCTGAACTGGCACGCATGCCGCTGATCCTGCCAAGCGCACCAAATACGATTCGCAGCCGCGTCGAGTGGGCACTGCGAGAGGTCGGACAGCCGTGCGAGATTCTGTTCGAGGCCAGTTCTACCGCGCTACTGTTCGCCGCAGTGATGGCGAAGCTCGGCGTAACGATCTTGCCGTGGACAGCCGCGCACGTCGAACTCGATGAGCACAAGCTCAAGCTTGCCAGGGTCGATCACCGGCTATTCTCGCGCGACCTGTCGCTCTGTTGGCACGATACGGCATTGTTGAGTAACGCCGTGCAGAAGGTCAAGGCGACCCTACTAGAACTGTTCGGCAGCCTCGGAAAGCGGACAGAGTGGGCGGCGGCGGATGTGCGCGCGCAGCGATGATGGGGCTAGTGGAAGAATGCGCAGGCACAATGGTCGTCGTCCTGGTCCGACTCGGCGCCCGCATGATGAAAGACATGCAAGCGGATCAACCCGCCATATAGGTCGTTGTCGGTCATAGATCCGCGTCTCAGAAAATGAGACTCAACAGCCACCCGGCCACTCCACACCCCAACACCACCAGCCAGGGTGGCAGATCGACCTCGTCATCGTCAGAACAGGTTAACAGGGGTAAGGCCCGCTATGGGGGAAAGTATCAACGTCGGTCCTGCGATCATACGACGCCGCTGGCCTTCGGGCGCTGAAGGAACGCAACATACTGGAGGGCACTTTCGGTGTTGCTCGACGGGTTTCTCCGTTTCGCAGGTGGATGTCCGAAAGTGCACTGTCGCACTGCACTTTATCGTCCACGCCGAACAGTGAGTACGCGCCAATCGTCGGCAGGTGCGTTAGCGGAAATAGCGGAAATCCATTAGCGCCTCTGTGGACATGGTCAGCGGAATTAACGAACTTCAACATCTTCCCTGGAGGGAAAGCCATAGAAATCGCACGGATTGTCGACGAGGATTTTTCGCCTCGTAGCCTCACTGCCCGCGCAGTGTCCGAGCCAGTCCAGCAACAGTGCATCGACGGGGCGCGGCTGTGCATTCGGATGCGGCCAGTTACTGCCCCACAGGCAGCGTTCCGGATATCGCTCGGCGAGCGTCCGCGCAAGCACCGCGACGTCGGCGTAGTCGGGCGCGTCGGCGCGCGAAGTTTCGTAGGGTGCCGACAGTTTCACCCAGCACTGCCCGCGATCGAGCACGCGGCATAACGACTGGAATGCCTCACTGTCAGGCTGCACCGGCTCCAGAAACTTGCCGGTATGGTCGATCACGAGCTTGCCCGGCAATCCCATCAACGTAGACTCGTGACGCGGAAGGTCGCGCCCGTCGAGTTGCAGATCGATGTTCCAGCCGAGCGGCGCGATACGCGCGGCATCAGCTTCGAGGTCGCTCCATGTCGACAATCCACCGGCCAGCATCATGTGACGCACGCCACGCATACCGGCATTGTGAAGGCGGGCAAGTTCGGCATCGGCACAGTCGGGCGGCAACATCGCGACTCCGCGTGCCGCACCGCCGAACTGCTCCAGCGCAGACAACGTGCAGCGGTTGTCGAATCCATAGCCTGTGGGTTGCACGACAACGACGCGCGTCAGACCCAATGCCCGCTGCACCTCGCGGTACGCCGACACGGGCGCTGGTAGCGGCTTGAACGTCGCGCTCGGCGCAAGCGGGTAACTGTGTTCGTAGATGTGGATGTGACAGTCGCATGCGCCGGCATAGAGCGGCGCCGAGGTGGACTCCAGCATCGGTTAGTCCTTCAGCGGCATAAACGACGCAGCGCCGTGCCCGAACTTCCGCAGCCGCGTGGCATGGCTCGCATTCACCGCGCCGACAGGCATGTGTCCGCGAAATAACGCTTCAACCTGCGCGACCGTCTCCATGGCCTGGTGTTGTGTGGCGTCGGGCGTAAGACCGCCAACATGCGGCGTCGCCACGACTTTCGGATGACACGCGAGAATCCGCGACGGCATCTGATCGGCTTCACGGCCGACATCCAGCGCGCAACCCGCAAGATGTCCCGATTCAAGCGCGGCGAGCAACGCGGCTTCGTCTACCAGCTCGCCGCGCGCCGCATTGATGAAACACGCCCCCGCTTTCATCGACGCGAAGGTTTGCGCATTCATCAGGTTTGCGGTCTCGGGCGTAGACGGCGCAAGACAGACGACGTAGTCGGATTCGCCCAGCAGCGTCTCGAGGGAAACGTGCTGCACGGCTTTGTGATCGATACTCGCATGGGGATCGGCAACCAGCACTCGCATGCTGAATGCACGCGCCAGCTCGCACAGATAGCGCGAGATCTGACCGTAGCCGATCACACCGAGCGTGGCGCCGCGCAGTTCGCGGCCCATCGCGGGAGCACGCGGCTCGCCACGACGATAGGCGGCCACGTAGGCGCTCGTTCCGCGTGCGAGATCGAGCATCACCGCGATCACCCATTCCGACACCGCCGGCACGAAGCCAGCGCTCGCGCGCGTCACCAGCACGCCGTGTGCGCTCGCTGCGTCCACATCGATCGTGCTGATGTCGACCGCGCAGCGAACGAATGCGGTGAGGCGGGGCAGCGCGTTGAATAGCGCTCCGGGCGCGGGAGTTTGCCGGTAAGCGATGATGGCGTCGCAACCGTCGGCCGCGGCGATCAGTTCACCGGTCTCGAGTTCGCGATGCTCTGGGTTGAACCTGACGTCGGCAAACACGCGCAGCGCAGCGAGCGCCTTGTCGCCGAAGTAGCGTCCCAACATGTTCTGAGGATGGCTGAGGAAAACCGTATTCATTTTTTTGCCTTACGTGACCTTGTTCCAGCCAGCTGAGCAACAGCGGGCGGCGGGCCGACGGATTCGCGCTCGACGAGCACGGAGGGTGTAAAGACGAGTTCTGCCGCATCCTTCGCGGGCTCGCACTGACGGGTCATCGCGCGGTCTACCATCGCGCGCGCCATTTCAGTGACCGGCAATTGCACGGTGGTGAGCGCCGGATTGGAGATCGCCGACAGAAACAGACCATCCATTCCGACCAGCGACATGTCACGCGGCACGCTCAGCCCCATTTCGCGCAAGCCGGCCATCAACCCCAGCGCCATCAGATCGTTGACGGCGACAATGCCGGTGGGCCGCGCTTCGGCCTCGACCATTTGCTGCGCAAGATCACGGCCCACTTCGCCAATAACCGAATCGCCGTATTCGTTGAGCGGGCCTCCCTCGACGACGCACGCGTGTTCGCGCAACCCGGCTTCGCTAGCCGCGGCGTGGAAGCCGCGGATCTTGTCGCTGCGGCTCATCGTCATGCCGGCCACCGTCGCAAACGCGAGACGCGTGTGGCCGTGCGCGATCAGATGACGCGTGGCGATGCGCGCAGCTTCGAAGTTGTCCGGCGCGACGTGATCGACTTCCGAACATTTCGCCAGGCGTGGCGCGTCGGTCGTAGCTGACGACGACCATGCCGCGCTGCACCGCCCGTTCGAGGTGCCGCTCGTCGGCCAGCGACGAAATGACGATCACGCGCCGCACGCCGTGCGCGAGCAGGTCGTCGAAAAACGAGGCTTCCTTCTCCCGGTCGCGATAGGTGTTGCCGATCAGAACCCGGTAGCCGTACTGCTCCTGCGCGAAGGTTTCCACTTCGCGCGCGATGTAGCCGTACATCGGGTTGGCGATGGACGGCACCAGCAGGCCGAGCAGCGGCGTCTGGCCGGTCTTGAGCTGGCGTGCGAGCGTATTGGGCCGGAACTGCAGCGCCTCGATGGCGGCCTCGACGCGCGCGAGCGTTTCCTGACGCATCTTGTCGGTGCGGCCATTGAGCACATTCGACACCGTGCTCACCGAGACGGCGGCGTGCCGGGCGACGTCCTGTATCGTACTCACGAGATCCTTGGTCAAGCGGCTACATGCCTAGCCGGGACGGCAACCACATTGAGAAGCCAGGGACCAGCACCAGCAGGACCAGCGTGATGCCGAGCACCAGCAGATACTTCAGCATTGGCCGTGCGACCTGCGCGACCTGCGTACCGGTGATCGCGCAAGTGGCGAAGAGCCCCAGCCCGACCGGTGGCGCGAACAGGCCAAGGCCCATCGCCACCACGGTCACCGTTCCAAAGTGTAGCGGGTTGATGCCGAGTTGCTGCGCGATCGGCGTCAGCAGCGGGCCGAAGATGATCAAAGCCGGCGCGCCTTCGAGCACGGCGCCGAACACGATCATGACCAGTACCGACAACAACAGGAACATTGTCGCGCCATAGTGGCTGCCGAACGAAATCATCACGCCGGACAACAGATTAGGAATCTGCTCGATGGTCAACGCAAACGAGACGCTCGACGCCGCCGCCACGATGAACAGAATGCCGCCCGCCATCGACGCCGCGCGCACGAACAGACGCCCGACCGAGCGCAGCGTCAATTCGCGGAACGCGAGCCAGCCGGCGACCAGTGCATAGACCACGGCAAACGCGGAGACCTCGGTGGAGGTCGCGACGCCGGAGGTCACGCCTTTCCCGATCATGCCGATCATGATCAACGCAACCAGTGCGCCGCCGAGCAGCGGCAGCAGCCGCCGGCGATTGCTGAACGCGCGGCTCGGATCGATGCGGCGGCCAAACGCCACCGCCACGACGCCGAGCGACAAGGCAAGCACCGCCGCCGGCACGATCCCGGCGAGGAACAGCCCGGCAATCGAGATGTTCGCGACGAAGCCCATGATGATCATATTCACGCAGGGCGGGATGGTCTCCGCCATCACTGCGCTCGCTGCGAGCAGCGCCGCCGCCTCGTTCGGATCTTCGCCGCTCTGGCGCACGGCGGGCATCACGACACCGCCCACGGCCGCGATGTCGGCCAGCTTCGAGCCGGATACGCCCGAAAAGAACGCGGTCGCGGTAATGGTAATCAGGCCAAGTCCCCCGCGCACGCGTCCGAATACGCGCAGCAACAGTTCGATCAATCGCGACGACATGCCGTTCGATTCCATCAGCAAACCGGCCAGCACGAAGAACGGCACCGCGAGCAACACAAAATGATCGGTGCCCGCCATCACCTGCTGCGAATAGACGAGCATTGGCAGGCTCGGCTCGGCGAGAAAAAACAGCAACGCTGAAAACGCGAGCACGAAGCCGATCGGGATGCCGAGCACGAGTCCGCCGAAGAATCCGACGCCGAGCAGAAGGCCCGGGCTGACCGGATGATCAGGCACACATGCATTCCATCCAACGACGGCAAGCGCAATGAGCGTGCATCCGGCAAAGCTTCCCAACACCACGCGCAACGAACCGTTGACCGCATTCACGACCGCGAACAGCGTCATGAACAGACTGCCGATCACGAGCGGGTACACATTGATCCAGCCCGGCAGGCCGCTTGGCGTAGTCTGGCCGTATGAGTCGACGAGCAGCAGACACGACGACACGCACAGGCTCAGCGACACCCCAGCGATGATCCAGTGTCCCGCATGAATCATCGAGGCTTGCCAGCGCGCGGGCAGCATGCTGCGAAACAGATCGATGCCGACGTGCTGACTGCGTGCGAGTACCGTCGCCGCGCCGAAGAACACCAGCACGACCATCAGCGCACTCGCGACTTCCTCGGCCCAGTCAACCGGATCGTGCAGGAAGTAGCGATAGATCACCGAGATGAACACCACGGCCACGTCGGCGGCCAGTACGGCGGCGGACAGGTATTCAGTCCATTGCACGAGCCGATCGAGTGCGCGCCCCCACGGCGTATTACGGCCGATCGTCGGGGCCGCGCCCGCGCGCGGCGCCGGCGTAGCGGAGAACGCGCTCATCGGTCAGGCCCTCGCAGCGGCGATGTCGGCGAACAGCGGTGCGGTTGCCGGATATTGTTTCGCGAAGCTCTGATAGAGGCTCGCCTGCAGTTCGCTGCGCACCGTGGCGCGCTCCGCGGGCGCCATCGGATAGAACGCCACGCCGTGCTGCTTGAGCTGCTGTTCCGACTGTGCGACTTTCGCCTCGGCGATCGTGCGCTGCTGCGCGGTCGCGTCGTTGATCGCCTTCAGAAACGCGGGCCGCAGATCGGCGGGGATCTTTGCCATTGCGCGCTTGCCCATCACGATCGCGAGCGGGCTGAAGACGTGCTGGGTCTGCCAGCACGACTTGACCACCTCATCGAGCTTGGCTCGACAGCACCGTCGCGGGATCGTGCTCCAGCCCTTCGACGACGCCGGTCTGCACGGCCATGTAGAGCTCGCCGAACGGGATCGGCGTGGGAACGGCACCCATTGCCTTGAAGGTTTCGATGAATGCGGGTGTCGGCAGCACTCTGAGCTTGACGCCCTTTAACTGCGCGAGCGATTGCACCGGCTTCTTCGTGAACACATTGCGTGCGCCAAACTGCGACGCCCACGTCATGATGCGGCAGCCGGAGCGGCTCTCCAGCATCGTGTTCAGGCTCGTGCCGACGCGGCCGTCCAGTACCTTCCCTGCGTGCGCGAAGCTGTCGAACAGATAGCCGAGATCGAGCATGCCGATTTCCGGCGCGATCGTCGCCCAGATGGAGGCGCCCGCAACCATCATGTCGGTCGAGCCGATCTTCACCTGCTGCACGACGTCGCTTTCCTTGCCG
Source organism: uncultured beta proteobacterium (assembly GCA_963738755.1). Classification (GTDB taxonomy): domain Bacteria; phylum Pseudomonadota; class Gammaproteobacteria; order Burkholderiales; family Burkholderiaceae; genus Paraburkholderia. Next base: position 74,936 of record CAVTXZ010000024.1, on the reverse strand, counting down.
AGCTGGCTATTGGGAAAGAAGTCGATGCGAATCCTGTCGCCCACGCTGGCTTTCAGGTTGGCGGCAAAGTTCTGGTACCACACGTAGTGCGACGCGTTCGGATCGGCCGGCATCGACGCCGAGAAGCGCAGTGTGACCGGTGACGCGGACGCGCGGGACACCGCGGGAAGCGACGCGGCCGCCGCAAGCGACGCTGCAGAGGTGACCTGTAAGAACTTCCGCCGGGAAATCGAAGCCATGCTGTGTCTCCAGTGGCGCCTGCGGGCGCGGGTTTGGCTGTTTGGTGTATCGATATACTAAATCGATACACCTAACTGTCCATATCAGGGTTTTCCCGCTTTTCGACACGGAGAGGTGGGGCGTCTGTGGGTAAGCTGCAAGACGATAAACGTGACAGCTGCCTGCGATGCCTCGGCTCGAAGCCGGCGGGAACAGAACGTAGAGCGAAAGACATCTATCGACTGATCTTCACGTCGAGTAGGCCGGCGCGAATGCCGGCACGGTTGGCGACTGCATTGCCGTATCGCTACCGGCGACCGGCACCGGGCACCCGCTCGTTGCCTTCTGCTTGTTCCACCTCACATTCCAATAGATGCGCGTTGAGATCGTGGTGCAACGCGATGGATGAAAGCGAGTCTTCCAGACTCCGACAAGCCGAAATAGCCGGAGCCATGTATCCGTGCCCGTATTTCCGACGACGCAACCTTCCGACCGCCGTAGACCAAAGCTAATCTGTCGGCCAGCACAGTGGCAACGACTGGGCAGCCCAAGATATGTGCTCCGATTTACATAACGTGCACGCCCACTCATCAAAGACCGTAGGGGCCGCGTTTTCTCTGTTTCCAATCAAACTCATCGGGGTCACTGCCCGGCGCTTCGGAATGCATGGACTGTAAGTGTCGGCTATGGCGGCAACATATAAGTCGAAACGTTTGTCCGAACCCAACATCGAGTCGTCCTTTCGTCCGCTCAGGCCGGCATCCGCAAGCCAGACGGCCCAGCTCACATGGCAGCCCGGAAACACTATCTCCGTCGGCATGGTTGTTGCAACTGATGGCTGCGCCAACGGGAGGTTGCGATCATGAGCGTCTTGCACGGTTTCGCCAGATTCAATCCAACGCGTGCTTCATTAGCTGTCAGCATCGCCGTTATCTTTGTTGCGGTGGTCTGCGGGACTGGCATCGCCGCGTTTGCTGGCTTATTGCCCGCATCGGGTCACGTAGCCGTCGCAGTGACCGTGACACCGTTAGTTGACATGCAAGTTGACGCTTATGTGAAGCGTGTCGTAACCATGCAGTGAACTCCAGTCCTGTCGTTACGCATTGTGTCGCCTGGCGTGACGAAACTCACGCAGCCGAGGGTTCTCAGCAGTCGTCGCGCGAACACGCCCCGACACCGAACACAGGTGTAGTGTTCTCCGATTCGCTCGTCCTTAACTGCGCCCCAGCCATTAAGCGTGAGACCTTGATGCGGAGGCTCGGCCGCCGGCATTCCGAAGAGGTCAGCGCACCGCGCGCAAAGTTGAACCCAAAGGTCCGTTCGTCAGTTGTCTGAAATTTCGAGCGAGATGCGGCCAGTCGGTGTTCGTAGAAAGCATACGCTTCAAAGCCAGGAGCATCTGCGACGGGGCGTCGCAAAGTAAGCCGTTTGAGGTCATAGCACCGTTAGTGCCCACGCCATCAAAAACGAGCAACGAATCGATGTCTTTCGCGGTTAGTCCCCAAACGGGTTGCCGGTGTCTCTCACTTCGGTATCCAGGTTGTACTCCGCTCGCACGGCCTTGAGCACGCCCTCGATGTCGCGCTCGAAGCCGACTGCGTTGCCGAAGTGGGTCATGTTCCAGTTGCAGCCTGTCTTGTCAGCCTCCTGAAACTGCGGCCGTGGCACACGAATCTTCACGCCATCCTCGACGATTTCCTGCAGTCGATGGATTCGCCGACTGACCTCCTGCTGAAGCTGCGAGCCATTGAGCGTCCTGCGTATCATCCAAGTCTCCTTCCGGTTGTTCAAGCCAGTCTAGCGCGAGTGAGGCGTTCTGCGACCTGCCGCTAAAATGCAAAGTGCATCAGGGAAAGCAGGGACTTTGGTTCGTCGGGGTGCGACAGTAAGTCAGTACGCGACAATCTCGACGCCGCTCCATGTTCTTCATTCCCCAAGTGTTGCCGTTCGCTGCGTACCCTCCTGAAAGAGCAGGCGTGGGTCGACGGCGATCGGTCGTGGAGAAGGCCACAAGCAGCCTCGTCAGTCTTGTGGCCGTCAGATAAACATAAATGTCGTAATCCTATATATTTTACGTAAGCAAAGATGTCGACCGGCCACTCTCATTACCTTTGGCACGTTCCGACGGACTTCTGCTACGGCCGGATCGCAACCGCCCGACCGAGGCGAAGTAAAACGTAAACTGCAGGTACTTCGCAGCAGATATCGAGCCACGGAAACGCGGCTTGTTTGCTTGTCCTCGCGGTTTGGATCACCCGCTTATGTGATGCTTCTCATCGGTTTCCCGATGACATCGATCATCGCCGGCATAAAGGTACTGACTCGTCGTGGTGAGCGACGCATGCCCAAGATTGGCGCGCACGAGCCGCAAGTCAACCTGCTGGTCTGCCATATGAGATCCGGCGCTATGCCGCAGCCAATGCGCCGATGCCTGTTCGAGCTGATCGGCCCGGGCCGCACCTGTTTCACCGCGGGCACGCAGTGCGTCGGCTGCACCGCTGAAGACCCCCTTTTCGACAGACGCGAGGGCTGTGCTCATCGAGTAAAAGCAATGCGCCGCAAGCCGCGCAGTACGTGGCACCTCGACGAGACGTTCGCTTCGTGGCGAACCGTATCTGCTACGGCGGGCGATTGACGAGCAGGGAGCGGAACTCGACATCCTGGTGCAAAAGCGGCGCGACAAGGCCGCCGCCAAACGCTTCTTTAAGCGTGTGCTGCGAAAATGTTCAGCCCGCCCCCAGTGCGCAGCAGTGTGCTTCAGGTGAAACTTGTCATCCGATATACGGGCCACGACACTACAATGTAAGCATGGTCGCAATCGGGCAGGGAGGTTGCCATGACTCAGTCAATGATCAGCTTTGTAGTGGGCCTCGCGGTCGTGCTGGCCGTGGCAGTCATGCTGGCGCGACGTTACATGCGGGACCACCCTGGCGAGAGGGTGGCTCAGTGGCTCGATACCCATCACATGGGCTGGATGCACCATAGGCATTGATTGTGCCGTCAGAATTAAACACCTCGCTCGTCCGGGCGGGCCTCCAGATTGAATTGATCAACGGGAGGCCATGACACCAGAGGACGCACTCGCGGCCTTTGATCTGCTGAATACTGATCGATGCGCGGAGTTGCCAATCGATAACGCGGGCGCAGACGCGGGGGGTTGCCGGGGCTCGGGAGAGGCTGGAGGATAGCGACACGCCTTGTCAGCCCCTGGACGTAAGCCTTCGCGCCCTGCGCCCGTCAAGGCACGTTTTCGCGTACGACACTGCGAATTCGCACGCGGCCTTCTCGGTAGAGAAATAGCCCATCGGCCCAAAGGCCCTTTGTTTGCCGACCGCACTAGTGATGATAGCCATTGCGGCATATCCGCGTGACGACAGCGAGGCGACGGGGATTATTGTCGCCCCCTTATAGTGAGCGGGTTGTGCGTGCATGGCCGTCCCCTCTGTGTATATCTGAAGTCTAGCAGGGGAAGAGTCCAGTCACACGTGCGTTATCTCACCATGCGCGTGCGGAATACACCGCCGCTATGTGTGGGTTGCGCCAGCCTTACGCATACATTCGACGCTCGGTGGGACGAAGGGCGGCTGGAGAGTCGTAGCCGCCATCTGGTTACGGCTGCCATCCGGGGGGCACCTGTGAGTCGGCCCCGCCTATGCCTGTGCGACCCACCAGAGGGAGGCCGCAATGATCGATTTCATAGCTGCCCGGGAACGGATGGTTGTACGGCAAATCGCGGCCCGCGGCATCCGTGATTCCAACGTGCTATCCGCGATGCGTCATGTGCCGCGCGAGGAATTCGTAGCGGAGCAGTTCCGTGAATGCGCGTACGACGATGGTCCGTTGCCCATCGCGAGTCAGCAAACGATCTCGCAACCCGCCGTTGTCGCGCAGATGATCGAGGCGGCCGAATTGGGTCCGTATGACCGGGTTCTCGACATCGGCACGGGCTCGGGGTATGCCGCTGCAATTGCGGCCGCGATCGCGGCGCACGTTGATTCCGTTGAACGCGATCCGGTGCTCGCCGACACCGCTCGCGAGACGTTGGCGCGCTTGGGCATTTCAAACGTGACTGTTCATCTCGGCGACGGCACTGTCGGTTTGACCGCCCATGCGCCATACGATGCGATTATCGCAGGAGCCGGCGGGCCGTGTATCCCGCGGGCGTGGCGTTCGCAACTTTCGGTCGGTGGCCGGATCATCATGCCGGTGGGGCGCGAGCCTTACCATCAGCGATTGATCAAACTGGTCCGCCACGGCGAGCACGACTATCACGAGCGTTCGCTCGGCGCAGTGAGCTTCCTGCCGCTAATCGGCGAGGACGGCTGGGCAGCTTATTAAGTGCGCGGCCGCCAGGCGGTTGGAACGCGTCGGTTTCCCAAAGCCGCAGCAGCTACGGATTGACGGATCATCGAGCTGTGCGTCGGCAGTGCTCGGATTGAGCATTACGAAAAGGGCCGTCGAGGAGAGCCGGAAAAGAAGCGGCGCATAATGCTGAGATCCCTTTGTCAGGATGATGGAGGTACATATGGCTACGTTTGCTATCGACGGCGTACGGATTAACCCTGCAACCGACCGTGTCACGCATGTGCGCTGGGCTCTCATCGACCCGAAGACACACGACTGGCTGTCTTCCAACGCGGTTGTCGAGGTGGCGGAAGTTGTTAAGGCGATCCGTGCGGGAGACGTTTGTTGGTCCCTTTTTACCCTCGGCGGTGTGAGATTTCTCGGTCCGAAAATAAAGATCGTTGCGCACACCAACAGCCCGGATGGGATCGACACCGAGCCCCCAGGTGCGAGTGTCGAAAAGTCCATGGACGATCTTCCGCCGGTTTGACGGAGTCCCGGTGTGGTCCCGCGTGCGCTCGACCCTGCAAGCCGGCGGGTTGATTTCAATCCCTCGTATCCGGTGCGCTAACGAAGACATGCTTATCGCGATCGGCTGTTGTGATGAATCTGGATTTTCGGCAAGCTGCATCCGGAGACCTGGAGTGGCTATTTCAAACGTATCGGCGAACGATGAGGGATTTCGTTACCTCCGCGTTTGGATGGAGCGAGGATGAGCAACAAGCAGGGTTTGCAAAAAGTATTCGCCAGGGCTCCTGTCAAATAATTACGTGCAATTGCAACCGATGCGGGTTTGTGCACTGGGAAGTCGAACCAGATCTCATCTGGTTGAGGATGCTATGTATCGTACCGGAGATGCAAAGCAGGACGATCGGCAGTGAAGCGATCGCCAAGGTCATAGCATTGTCCAGATTCCTGGAAAAACCTCTGTATCTGAATGTCATCGTATGCAACCGGGGTGCCTATGATTGGTACAGGAGAATCGGGTTTGTCGAAATCGAAAACGACGGGAAGCTCTCCACTCTGATGCTTGCTCTTTCTTCATGACCGGCCCTTTTGCCCGACAAGCGACCAGCGGGCAATCTGTTCTCACGCGCGTTACCTTTTACCCTGCGAGCCGCTGCCGCCGAGCGCCTCGAGCAGCGGGCCCAAGGCGTCCAGTTCCGCGCCGAAACCACTCCAGTCTCCGGTCTTTAACCGCGCGATCGCACGGTCATAATGAGCAAGCGCCTCGCGGGCACGCGCGTCTGCCGTGCCGAGGGACGGTGGCGTGAGAGTGCCGCTCTCCTTGAAGAGCGCGGCGAGCGCTTCGCCCAAGGTCTCTTCCATCACCACCCGGTCACCGTACGCTGCGATGACACGCTTCAACTCGGGTAACTGACCCGACTCCGCGCGCAGGTAGAGCGGGGAAATGTAGAGGATGGAGTTCTCAATCGGTACGACCAGTAGATGGCCGCGGATGACGCGTGAGCCCATCTGGTTCCACAGCGAGATCTGTTGCGAAATCTCGGTACTCTGCTGGATGCGCGCCTCGATCTGGAAGGGCCCATAGACGAGCTTATCCTTCGGGAACGAGTACACGATAAGCTTGCCGTAGTTGGGCGGGTCGCAACGCGCAGCGAGCCACGCGATCATATTGTCGCGCTGACTGGGCACCAACGGCAGCATCAGGACGAACTCCTCGCGCGGCTCCTCGGGCAGGCGCATGATCATGTAGTAGGGCGTCATTGGTGTGCCAGGACCATTGCCACCATCAATGCCGATCAATTCGCGGGGAAACTGCCAGAGATCCTCGCGGTTATAGAAGACCTCCGGCGCATCCATGTGGTAAGCCCGGTAAAGTTGCGCCTGGATCTGGAACAGGTCTTCGGGGTAGCGGATATGCTGCTGCAGGTCTCGGGGCATCGCTGCGAGAGGCTTGAACAGGCCCGGGAAAATGCGTTGGTAAGTCCGCAGGATCGGATCGGCAGGATCGCTGACATAGAAATCGACCGTGCCGTCATACGCGCCGATCACCACCTTGACTGCGTTGCGGATGTAGTTGGCGCCATCGCCAAAACCCGGCTGGGCGTAGGGGAACCAGTGGCTCGTCGTATAGGCATCCTGCATCCAGAAAAGGCGCCCATTGCTCGCGACGAGATACGGGTCGTGGTCGAGTTCCAGGAACGGGGCGATCGTGCGCACCCGGTCCCGAATGTTACGGTGCAGAAGGATCCTGCTCCCGTTCGTGATGTAGTCGGTTAGCAGGATGTTGGGGTCGTTGAACTGCCAGGCAAAGAGGCTGCGGCGCGCCGTGCTGCCGATAGCAACACCATCGCGCCCGGTGTAAGTGGTGTAGACGTTGTCCTTGCCCTTGGGATAGTCGAATTCGGGGACGCTGCCTTTTAATATGACGTAGCCTTCACTGCCTTCACCAAAATAGATACGCGGCTCGCGAATGGCCGGCCCACCCTGGGCGACCGGTGGAATATCCTGCAGATAGAAGGACGGCAAGCCTTCCGTCGATTTCTCGGTGACCGGCGACATCACGACCCCGTTGCCGTGCGTGAACAGGAGGTGCAGGTTCACCCAGGTCTGGGCGTTCGCGGGAAGCATCGACTGCTCCAGTTCACGCGCAGACAGCATCACCTGCCGGTAACCGGTGTCGAGCCGGTAGCGGTCGATGTCGACGGAAAGGAATTTGTAGTAAGTCCTGATCTCCTGTAACTGCGCGTACGTATCCATCAGCGGCTGCACATCCCACAGGCGGATGTTGTCGATGGTCGCTCGATTGGCCTCGAGCGAGGCGAGATTCAATCCCTGCCCGGCTGGAAACGGCTTGACCGCGACCTGCGTGAGGCTGTAGGCCATGCGCGTCAGGGCGATATTGTGTTCGATATAGGGCATCTCCAGTCGCAGTTCACTGGGTTTGACATAGAGGCGCTGAAATAGCGCCGGGTAGATGAGGGCGAACACGAACGAGGTGCCGAACACCAGCACCACCGAGGCGGCTGGAATCCGGTAGTCCGGCCGGCGCAGATTGAACCATGATGCGAGGGCCGCGGAGGTGGCAAGGCCGACGAGTACCCACAAGACCGGCAGTTCGACGTGGATGTCGGTATAGCCGGCGCCGACCACGACGCCGTTATCGCCGTAGAGCAGCAAGAAACGGTCGAGTGTGTAGGACCAGGCCTTCAGGGCGAAGAACGCACCGAGAAGCGTTGAACCATGAGCAACGGCGGCAGCCGAGAGCCCGCGCGGTGGCCGCTCGAACGTGATATCGCCATGCATGCCATAGACCACGCCTGCCACGATCACACTGCAAAAAAGCAATTGCAGCAGCCAGTTCCTGAACGCGATATAGGCAGGCAGCGAGAACAGATAGAAGCTGATGTCCTGGCCGAAGACAGGATCGCGCTCGCCAAAGGGCACCTGATAAACGTAGCGCAGCACCAGGTCCCAGTTGGCGATTTCGCCAGCGGCGATGATCAGCCCGAGGATCATGGCGATGCCGGCGATGCCGGCGCGCCAGGGAATGTACGGCGCGAACTGGTCCGCCAGTCCGCTGATGATTTCCGGTGTAGCTGACGGATGAGCGGGTTCCACTTGCCAGCTACCGGGACGCCGCGCGTAATGATGCGCGAGGAATCCTGATGCGCTTATCGCGCCCGCCGAGGCGGCGAACACCGCAGCAAACAGGAGTGCCCGGGCGGAGATGACCGTCCAGAAAACCTCGGCATAGCCGATTGAAGAAAACCACAGCCAGTCGACCACGACGCCCGTGATGCGCCCGACGGCGATCAGGCCGACGACGATGATCGCAACCGTGATTGCAGTGCGTTTGAAGCGCACGCGGGAGCTTGCCTGCGAACGCATCGACCCTCCTTTGCCGGGATGCCACTCATGGCTCGCTGCGATCTGGCCTTTTAAACCGCTGATCTGCCGGGAGCGTGGTAGAGCGTTCTATCAACGGGCCCGCCGAAAAGCCAGCCCACCGTCAGAACTTGATGGGGATCACATGAATGATTGTAGTTCCCGGGCGGCAGGACGCGGATGCCCGCCTGGTCCAGTCTGGAAGTGGAATAAGTGACCCGGATCGAAAGCGGAATTCCACACGAAGATCTAATCTTCGTATGGCGATCGGTCAACGCTGAGGGCGCGACGAGGACAATGTGTGACGTTCAATCGCCGGGCGCTCGTGGACGATACCGCCTCACCACGATCGGACGTGAGGCTCTCGCTTCATGGCTGAACCTCATACGGTGGACATGTGGACAGGCGCTGATCGTCTACCGCACGGCCGACGCTGAAGTGATACAGGCTTTGCCAGGTGTGATCTTCCACGCCGAGCAGTGCGTGCATGTCATCATCGAAAAAGCAGCCAATCCCTGTCGCGCGCACGCCGGCGGCTTCGGCTTCGAGATAGAGCGCCTGGCCAAGAATGCCGCATTCCCAGAACAGATGGCGATAACGCCATGGCTGCTTCAATGCGATTCCGAATCCCGCGATCATCCCCAGCGCAAAGCAGGAATCGGCGCCGATATCCTGGTGGCAGCAGATCAACTTTGCCGTGGCGCGCAAATCGTAAGGCAGCAGAAGATAGAGCGGCAGATGATCGGGGCCGGCCTTTTGCCACAGCCATTCTGGCCGTAGAGACCGCTTGAGATCCGGCAGCGCGCCCGGATTCCTCACGAACATATACAGGCCCGGCTCCAGGTCGTCCACGCGGTGCACCATTAGCGCTGCATGCACTGCTGCAGGAGACATCAGCGCATTCCACGGCGGCGTGTCATGACGTGGCAACAGGCACGCCAGCATGCTGAAAAACGCCGCCTTGGCGATGCACGTCGTACCGTCGAAATTCACCGCGCTGCGGCGCTGCCGCGCGATCCGGGCAAAGCTGAGATCAAGGGCGGGCGACGCGGGCGACGGGTGCTCTTCCGGATTCGGCAAGGTCGGTTCGCGAGTACGGTCCTTATACGTGGCGCGATGGATCGAATCGATATCCGGCCACTCCACATGTCCCGGACTCAGCTGATTCGCGCGTCCGTGCCACTGCGCGCTATCCAGGGCGATCAGCATGCGCTCAAGATCAGGCCGCAATTCAGGGTTGCCGATCCAGAGCAAGGCATCCGGCGCCTCTGCTTCTGCGTTCCCGAAATCTTCTCCGCGGTTCAACCCAAGCAGGTTAGCCACTGCGTCGTCCGCAGCCGCCTCCACCAGCCGCGTCTGCCAGCCAAGCGCTGCCGCTGCGTAACTCACCGCGGCGATGACATGGCCGCAATCGTGCTGGCAGTAGCGCCAGGCGCGCATGCCGTATTTCCACGCCTCGCGCCAGGGGATCGAGCTTATGCCGACCAGGACACCGCTTGGCGGGAACGCATCGCTCCATCGTTCGTCATCCACTGCAGCGCGACATTCAAGGGAATGGTCCCGGCTCAGGTAATGGTAGACCCCGCCGGACAAGCCGGGCAGAGTCGGACACAGAAGATAGCCCTCGGTCGGATGCAGATTTCCACTCGAAGGGTTGCAGCGCAGTGCCCACCGCTGGGTGCCGTAGGATTTCCACGCCGACAGGCCGAGCGAAAGTTCGAACAGGATTGCCAGACTGGAAAGATCGAATCTGCGCGCGGGCGGTAAAGCGCCGCAGCGCAGTTCGTTGTAGCGTGTAGTCAGGCTATCCGCGGCTAGCGGCAGACCAATGCGCGGTGCGCCGTGAAACACCCGGAACGGATCTGGTTGGGTTGCCCAGTCGAGTTTTCCGGGGCCAGGGGCGTAACCGTTGACGCGATGCTTGCTGCGCTCGTGATATTCAAGCATCGCATGCTTTAACCGGTCCATGTTCTCCTCAGACCAGGAATATCCGCACATCCGACCGTACAAAACCGGCTGGCTGGACGTTGGGGCGCGGTCGTCATCAAGTCGTGGAATCGAACGCGCTTCGGCAAACTGCTATTGCGTTCGGCGCCTCCTGTGCGATGCCCCGGCAATCGGGTTGTCTTCACGAAAGCCGGGGGATGTTTCCAGCGCTTAGGTCACCCTTCAGGTGTCTTCGAAGGTATTCGGGACCGCCGACTTCAAAAACTCGTGGCCATCCCAGGTTAGCCGCCAGTCGCTACCCATCGAGCGGACGAGATTTGCGTCGGCCAGCAGGTTCAACTGATACCACACACCTCGGTTCGAAACATCGAACGCATCCTTGAGCGCGCTTTCAATGTCAAATTCGCTGAGGTGCGGGGATTTGTTTTCCTCGAGAGTCTTCAATATTGCGAGTGCCAGATTCATAAACAGGCTCATGCACGGTCCGAACGCGTTGGGTGAATTTCAATACCAGTCGCGAGCGCTGTCTGGGATTCAACGCTTCTGTCCCCTCATACCCTCGATTTCCATCGCAGCATTCCGCTCTTCGCAGGCCTCAATCGGTTCCATAGTCTCGTCGATGGAAGCTGTCGCGCGTTCTGTGGCCGCCTTCGTTTCGTCGACGGTGGAACCGAGTTCTCCGTCGTCGTCGCTCGGCGGCTGTAGCATGTCTCGAAGCATGGCCTCCAACTCCGGCGTGTCCCACGGCGCGCCATGCTGGTCTTTCTTCTTTATGTAATGCCGGACTTCTGCGTCCTGCTCCGGCGTCAGGGGAAGACCGCGAAATGTGCTTTTGGGGGTAGCGTCGATCATGGTATTGCTCCGGAGTTCATGCCATTTTGAGTGTAGCCCTGTTGTGGCCAGCGAGCCTCAACTATCGGTCTGCGCATGGACAGATCCGCCCATTCGCATCGGCTCGTCTAGCGAGCGGACATTGCTGTCGGCACAGATACGAGCTCGGGCGCTTTGCGCAATTGCTGCTGATAGCGGCATCGTGTAAACAAACCCTCGGCGGGACAACGTCCAGCGCAGGAGCCTTACGCTGAAGGGACATACCTCGAGCGTGGCTTTGCGTCTTTTTGCGGCACCTGCAGGCGGTTTCGACTGCTCATGGCGATGCGCGCACCGACGCAAATTGCGACGGGTCATGAAGGATCGCAGGAACTATGACAAAACTGTCCGGATAGTTTTCCATCTGGCGCGTGCACAAAAGCTGAACGCTGGTGAGCCTCGACTGCGACCGGATCGGACCGAGATGAACGCATGGCATTCGGCTTTCACAACCTCAGCCGCAGCTGCGACGAGACTCCCTTCACCCGGCGTGCCGTCGCGCGGCCCGTAGCCTGGATATTCGGAGAGGATCACGCGCAGCCCAAGCCGCGTGAGCGCTGCGGCGTAGAACGAACGATGTCCGGCATGCCCCGCATTGCCATGGAAGACGATGACGGTGGCGCGCGCGCATCCGGCGGGCTCGGCCACGAGGCCCCGGAACGCATCAGGTGTCGGCCAGGCGCGAAGTTCGCTGGAAACGACGTCCTCGGTTGCAGCCTTCTCAGGCAAATAGATAAAACGATCCTGCAAGATGGCGACTCCTGCGAACACAATCAGGCACGCAACGGTGAGACGCAACATCAACCCGGTGAATTTCATCGCCGTGAGCCCGATCCACCGATCGTTTCCGTAGCGCAGCCAGTGTAGCGTGCATTCGCCGCCGCTTATGTCCATGCGTGTCCTCGCGAGCCTCGCGCTGACGGCGCCGGGCGGGACGGCTCCAGGGCAACAGGCAGTTGGCAACGACGCCCCGCGCATCCGGAGGTCATATACTGGTTGCGTCTGCCTGCTGTCTGTAATGCGGTTGTGGTATTCGTTCGCTTAACCGTTCTAGCAGTATCACTGCGCTCGACGAGGGAAGACTAACGGCGTTGTGCCCGCCTCGCATCGAACCTTAGGTGGCTGAGCGGTGTGCTTGCGCATGTCCTTTTTGTCGGACAGACGGCCCGAAAGCTCCTGGACTGAGCTTCACCTCACTTGCCTGTTTGGACAAAGCCATGTTGACAAACGACGACATCCGGGCGATTCCACTGTTCTCAACACTCCCCGACAACGAACTGGAGCATCTCGCGCACACGTCCGCAGACCTCCATCTGTGCGTGGGTGAATTCGCGGTCCATGAAGGTGGAGAGCGCGCGCTGTACGCCGTTCTGGCCGGCAAGATGGAAGTCATCAAGACGTTCGACGGTATCGAGCGCACGCTGGGATGGCGTCTGCCCGGAACCATCTTTGGCGAAGTGCCGCTCGCACTGAGTTCCCCGTTTCCGGGAGCCTATCGGGCCGCAGAGCCGTCGCGTGTAATGCGCGTGGACGCTCAACATTACTACACACTCGCCGCCGCATCGCCGGAAATTGCGGTGAAGATGGGCACCCTCGCGCGGGAGCGCATCGGCGGACTGCAGGGCCTCTCCGCCGAGCCGCCCAAGCCTCGCGTGACCATGGTCGGCAATCGCTGGGATACCGCTTGTACAGCGTTGCGCCAGTTCCTGGCCCGCAACCAGATCAGTTGCGACTGGATGACGCCCGATGCGTCCGAACTGCCGGCACGCTGGCCTGGAACCTGTCCGTCAGAGGAGGATTTCCCGGCGTTGCGGCTGGTCGACGGGACGGTGCTTTGCCGGCCTGCGACACGCGAACTCGCCGGGTTGCTGGGTCTGCAGACGCAGCCCCGCCTTGCCGAATACGACACGATGATCATCGGTGGCGGCCCGGCCGGTCTCGCTGCGGCAGTGTATGGTGCGTCGGAAGGCTTGCGCACTGTGGTGGTGGAGCGCGAAGCTCCAGGCGGGCAAGCCGGGACTTCCTCGCGCATCGAGAATTACCTCGGCTTTCCCAACGGTGTGTCGGGCGACGAACTCGCGAGCCGTGCACTGCAGCAGGCAAGGCGGCTGGGTGCAGAGATTCTGGTGACACGGTCTGTCACTCGAATCGATGTCGATGGGCGTAACGTTCACCTCGACGGAGGCGACGTCATCCGTGCGCGAACGATCATTCTTGCGACTGGCGTTACGTGGCGCCGCCTCGCGATCGACGGCTTCGACCGGTTTATCGGTAAAGGAATTTACTACGGCGCGTCACGCAGCGAAGCGAACGCTACTCACGGACTCGACGTCTATCTGATCGGTGGTGGGAACTCGGCCGGCCAGGCCGCTTTGTACTTTGCCAATCACGCGCGCATGGTTACGCTTGTGCTGCGAGGCGATTCGCTTGAGAAGAGCATGTCTCGCTATCTGGTCGAGCAGCTTCGCGGGAAGTCAAACGTAGCGGTGCAACTGCGATCGGAAGTTGTCGGCGCACACGGCGATACCCATCTGACAGCGATCGACATACGCGATGGGTCGGGCACAGAGGTGAGTCGGCACGACTGTGGTGGATTGTTCGTGTTCATTGGCGCCGACGCAGAGACCGAGTGGTTGCCGACGGAAATCGCGCGCGATGTGCGCGGATATGTTCTCACCGGGGACGACGTCGTAAAGGCGGGACACTGGTCCCATAGCCGGGATCCCTACCTCCTCGAATCGAGTATTCCTGGCGTGTTTGCCTGTGGGGATGTGAGATTGAGCCCGGTCAAGCGCGTCGCTTCAGCGGTCGGCGAGGGCAGCATGGCGATCGCGTTCGCCCACAAATACCTGCAGCACGACGCCAGATAGCATGAGTGCAACAGTGAAGCGAATGTGTGCTTGTCGTAGCGGTTTTCGATTGATTTTGAACGTCTGCTTCGATGAGTCGAATAGACCGCATAGGGGGCGAAAGTACGCATCCACTTGTAGCGAAACCTGACGTTCGCTGCTATCGAGGCGCGAACTTCAGGTCGCCGCGCCGAAACAGCCCCGAATACATCGCGCCATAAGTCTCGTGAAGCGATGGAGGAGGGGGCGGCATAGAGGCCGCGCATCAATAGCCATGCCACGTGAACTCAGCGCAAACTTCTCACCTGGCTCGGCGTGACACTTCCGGCAAATCGATTGCCGAAATGGGTTCTCGTGTAGTTGACGACAGCAGCGACCTGATCGTCATTCATCGCGTCGCCAAACGACGGCATCGCCTTTCGGCCGTGCAGTACGTTGACGATGACGTAGGGTGCTGCGTCGACTGCCGGGTTGTCAGCGAGCGCCGGGTAGTGACCCGCACCCTGTGCGCCTTTTCCATCCGGCATATGGCATCCGGCGCAGGTAGCGTTGTACAGCGCTTCGCCGCTTTTTTCGGTGAAGCGGTAGCCCGGCGAAATCGTGAAAGTGCGTGGTGCGTCCTGCGCCACGGCTCGAGCCGACACCGTCGCCGCTCCCATCAGCAAGGCCATCAGCATCACGACGAGGATCAGCGTCGGCCTATCCATTGACGATTCTCCGATGCAACCGGGTGATCGCATCCAGCGACGACAGCACGGCGCCTTCCTGCCATGCCGGGATATGGGAAGCGTGCTCTCCGGCAAGGACGATCCGTCCGTCGATCTGACAGAGATTCGCGTAATGCGCTTCTCTCAACGCATCCGTCCATGCGGCGAAGCAGCCATTTGTGAACGGCGATCGGCTCCAGCTCATCGCGAAGCCGTTCTGGTACTCGCGCGCGTACTGCGGATGAATCTGGCTGCCCTGGCTCAATGCCACCGCGATGCGTTCCGCAGGGGGCAGTGCACCCATCTCATAGCTGGCGGGCCCCCACATGTAGGCGCCGAGCAGCACCGCAGGACCGGTCGATCCATAACCTGTTGCCGGATAGCCGATCGTCGAGATCGGCAGGTCAGTATGCGTGATGCCGCCGTAGATCTGCTCGTCTTCTTCCCAGAATCGCCGGCCGAATTGCAACCCGATTTTCACCGATGTCTCATAGGGCACCGCATCGATCGCGGCGCGCATGGCCGGCCCGACCGCAATGTCGATCTGACTCAGAATCGAGAGCGGAATCGTGCACACCAGCCAATCCGCCTGCGCGTTCCGCGCGGTTCGGTTGGTCGTATCGGTGTAGCGCACCGTGACGCCTTGCTCGTCCTGCAAGATGGCTGTGACTCTGGCGTTGAACACTACCGCGCTCGCGACCTGCGAATAAAGCGCATGGGCAATCCTGTCCATGCCGCCGACGGGCTGGAAAATGGTGCTCTGGAAGTCCTGCTCGTTTCCAGACGAGAGCCATTGCCACAAACGCGATGCAAGCAATGGGTCGCGCGGAAGCAGATTCGACGGCACGGCCTTGGGCATCAGCCCACCGCCATGCGCGGTCGCGAATCCGCGACGTTCACTGCTTCGCCGGCCCGCCTGGTAGCTCCCATCCCGACCGAGCGCACCCCATTGGCGCAGGGATTCGAGTAGCAGATGCGCATCTTCGGCTGACAACGCATCATCGAGCGCGTCCTTGCGGATTGCTTTGGAAAGCAGCTCGGCGATATAGCCTTGATAGTCGGTCTGCACCGCCCGGAATCGTTGCGGCTTGCCATCGAAAGCCTCCGTCGAATGCAGGTATGCGTTGTAATTGACCTGGATGAACGGCTCGAGCGGCACCTTCAGGCGTTTTGCATAGTCGAGTACGCCCTGATGGTGGTACGGAATGCGCCACGGCCCTGGGTTCAGATATAGCCCGTCAGCGAAATCGCAGTACTGGCTGGCGCCGCCGAGTTCTGTATAACGATCACCGCCCCTGACAGTCCAGCTCCGACCACCCGCGCGGTCGTTGTACTCGATCACCTGCACGTGGTAGCCCGCGTTCCTCAACTCAAAGGCCGCGACAAGGCCAGCCATGCCCGCGCCGAGCACGAGAACTCGCGTTCCTTTGGGCGCGCCATCGAGTTTGATCGGTCCGGCGTAGCTCGAGTGAGCGGCGAACCCCAACGTGCCCATGCCTTGCATCATGGCGGCCGCGCCGAGGTTCTTGCCGATCAGCGTCAGCAGGTGCCGGCGGCTTATCGCATTTGTGGTCATTCCCGACATAAGGACATGGTGCCCCGACTGGAGAGAAACGATGGCGAACGAAATCAGATGGCACAGATTGCAAAGCCCCGAGTCATCTGGATTTGTATGCTTGGGGATTGCGTTTGGGCGTATTGCAACGGACTAGTTCATTTTATGCGATCACCTGTCGAGCGTCTGTGGCGCCAGTTTCCGGGTCTCGGTAATTTGTCTGTAGATTGCCCCTCACAACGGCAGCCGAGTCCGTCCTGACGTTGGCCGCAGCCCAAGGGGTCAGATTGGAGGCGATCGCTATCGTTCGGATACCTACCGATGAAATTCGTGAACCACATTACGCTGGGCTTTGACCGGTTCAGGCGGGATACGAATGGCGACGAGGGGCGCTTCGACCGTTGTACCGTCTTGCTGCCTGATGTATTGGTGCCGGATGGCGCGCAGGCAGAGCATCTGGAGGTGTATAGCGCGGCGTTACTATTCAGAGACTGCATAAAACAGATGTTTGCTGCGATCGGCAAATCAGCGAAAAGAGGCCAGAAAAAAGGCCTATTCGCGACGCAAACGCACGCATATGACCGATAGAATTTCCTCCTGTACACACGTGACGCACAGTCGCGTATTCGATATCTGTCGGATCGCTTTCTCTCATCGGATTTCCGGTTAATTCAGCATGACACGGCTTGCACGGCACTACGTCCCAGAACAACCGCAGCACGTTATCTTGCAGGAGCTCATGGGGCCCGCATTCCTGGACGAAGGAGACTACCTGTACTTCCTCGCCTGCCTGGCAGACGCAGCGCGCGTCGCCGATCTGGCAGTCCACGCATGGGTACTCATGCCTGACGCGATACAGTTCCTCGTCACGCCTTCATACGAGTCGAGCGTGGCCGTGGCGATGCAGGCGGTCGGCCGTCGCTATGTCGAGGCCTTCAACCGCCGCCATGGACGCCGCGGTACGGTGTGGCGTGGCGGGTACCGGGCAACAGTGATTGAGCCCGATCGGTATTTCCTGCTCGCGAGCCAGGTTATCGATCATGCGCCGGTGCGCAACCGCCTTGTAGCCGAGCCGGGAAACTACCAGTGGTCTAGCTACACGCACCACATCGGGCTGCGCGTCGATAACTTCATCAAGGACCATCCACTCTACCGGGCGCTCGGCAATACGCCGTTCGAGCGCCACCAGGCTTACCGCGATTTGGGCGTACAGCCTCTTGACGAACGCGAGGTCAATGACCTGATGCAGTCGACGCTCAAGGGCTGGGTGCTCGGCAGTGCCGAGTATTGCGAGTGGGCGGCGCAGACAGCCAACCGGCGTTTGATGCCCCTGCTGCTGCGCGACCGTCGTACGTAGCAGTCATTCACCGGGCACGGGATAGGGGTGTCGCCGACACGGCGCGTAGAGGCCGTGAGACATGTAACTGCGTTTTCCGGCACGCTGTCGAGAACGGGCTTATTAAATCGTCGGGAAACCCCGCGATTGATCCTGAGGTTGGCGGAATCAGAACACCGGCTGTCAAACATTGCGCGGCAATTGTGGAGCCGGAAGGGTTAGGTCAATTGATTCGGTCAATACGCGCTTACAAGGGCACGCCGATCGTTCGAGCTGCCTTGCAATTCACGCCGTTGGTATTTCAGAGGCCTGGCCGGGTAAGGTCACGCCTGCCGTATAGAAGCACCTCGCGCGCGAGAACGTAAGGCAGCCGATGTCGGAAGCAGCTTGGAAGCCGCCGTTGATGTGCCGCGAGGCGAATGACGGGTGGGGGTCGCTGACCGTCGTGCCATGCAATATCTGAGCGCTGTTACTCCCTCGAACCAAATTTGCGTACAGCGCTGACGGGTTGATATGACTGGTCGAGCGCGGTCCTTGCGAAAGGTTGCGTTCTGGGCATTCATCTGAGCGATCCGTGGGCGCGGATTCGGTGCGGTTCGAACCCGTGGTTCGGGTTCTTTAACCTTTCGTTCGCTTCCTGTTCAACTTGCATCAATTGCCGCTGGTGCGCAGTTGTCGCGAGGTCCAGACTTATGAGTGTGAGCGGACCATCGGTCGGCGCTGCAAGTTTGGACGAGCAAGATATCTGTCCATATGTATCAACGCGGTCCGTCAATCAAGGAGGCCAAGATGCGCAAGCTGTTCTTCACGACAGGTTCACCTTTCGCTCGTGCCGTCCGTATCGTGCTTGTCGAGAAGGGACTCGAATTTGAGCGTGAGGAGACGTTTACGACACCCAGCGTCGAAGAGCGTGCGAAGGTCGCGCCGACCCTTCAGGTTCCTACCCTGGTTGACGGTAGCCTGACGCTTTGGGATTCCGCTGTGATCATCGACTACCTCATGTCCAGCTATCCAGGCGCGTCCGCGCCGGAAGGCATGGATCCCCTGGCAACCGACTATGTGCGCGCGACGGAAAGCTGGCACGACAAGCTCGTTCTCGCCACGTTACAGACGTTCGGCGTGTCGACGACGACGGTGTCGCAACTTCAATGGTCCGGGATCAGACATGAAGAAAATGGCCATGCCGCGCGATGCGTCTTGCGCAACCAGCATCTTCTCGATTGGTTCGAGGCTCAGCTTACCGACGCTGGCGACGCTTTCGTCCCCGGCGTCATTTCGGCTCAGGACATCTTGCTCACCTGCATCTGTCAGTTCATTGAAACGCGCCCATTGCGATTGTCCTGGCGCGCTCCTGGCCGACCCAAGCTCGCGTCGTTGGTTGCTCGGATGGAAAGGCGACCCTCTCTCCAACAGGAACCCGCACTTTGGTGGGAGCCCGGGGTGACGTATGCCACCGCTGCCGAGGTGGAATGGGCAAAACATAAAACCATTCATGGTGGGCCCAGCTTCAGCGAATGGGCGTCGCGGTCTGCAAGCTAAGGTAATACTTCGACGACGATCGAATCATTTTGTGCGGACGACAGGTAAAAGGCCGATGCGAGGGGCGGTCTCGTCTCCGTCTGAAGCGGTGAGCCGCAAGCGCGGTCCGAAAGGCTGATCAAAGTCGTATTTCGCCGGACGCGTCGGGCAGAAGTCGGCCATGAAGCGTCATTCGCTAACCAGGTCGACAGGACATTCAGCCGGCTACTCCACGCAGCAATCGGCCATTCGATCGCCTAAATAATCTGTTAGTCCATTCTTCGCCAATTTTATTGACGAACGGCCGTTATACTCCGGAAGCTACCGTTGGCGCTCTCGCGGGGCGACTGGCTGAAGCGGGTCGACAAGAGGCGGTCCTCCCTGCTCGGCCGCCGCCATTCACTATGCTCTCGCTGGGCGAGGGATCCACAGGCTCAGTTGCAAATGATCGCGACAGTCGTACAGCTTTCACTTCCTGACGATCGCCGATAATGTGATCTGACTTCAGAGAGAAGGAGTGTCCGGTGCGTGTAGGTCGCCCGATCAAGGCATTACCCCAACCCTTGTGCGATTACTGCGGGGCTCACGCCGCGCTCGTGAAATGCGGTGAGGCATCGTATCCCTACCGCGACGACCACGGCGCGCTCTGGGTCTGCACAGCATGTCAGGCGTGGATCGGCATCCACTCGCGCAGCACACGGAACGTGCCGCTGGGACGTCTCGCCGACGGTGCGTTGCGCAACGCGAAGAGTCGTCTGCACGACGCGCTCGAGCCACTGGTCTCAAGCAAGGTCCGGCGTGATCACGTCAGTGCGTTCGAAGCCCGCGCGAAAGCGATCCGCTGGGTCGCATCCGAACTCGGCTTCGATCCGGTGCCCGCATCCATCCACAACTTGTCACTCGACCAGTGCGAACAGGCGATCCGGCACGTCGAAGCATTCATCGCACATCGCGGGGCCGCTTCGTCAGAAGGCAACGTTTAAGTACCCCCGCCCGTGGCCGCTATCCCCGTTCAGGGGATCACCAAAATTAGCCCGAAAATTTCTGATTGATCCCGCAACGTCGGCGGACTTGTAGATTATGTCTTGAGCCGGGCGATATCGATCGAGATGATGCCAGTCTCAGATGTTTTCCAGCATGTCATTTTCGCGGCCGCCCGGATGCTGCGGTCCGGGTTCGGTGTTTCCGGCGATATTCCGGTTCGTCGAGCGGAAAAACTCAGTGCACAAATCCACGAAGATCCTGAACCTCGCCGGCAATAGTTCGCGATGCGGATAAAAAAGGCAAATCTCGACGTCGCTATCCGCTGTCGTGCAGTGCGACAGAATGTGCGTGAGATTTCCCGCGGCGATGTCTTCGCGAACCATCGCTTCGGGTAGGGACGCGATGCCGGTCCCGTTAAGCGCCGTCGCGCGAAGCAGTGTTTCGTTACCGACCACCGACGACCTTGGGGATACGCTGACTCTTTTTCCGTGCTCGAGCAGATCGATGAAATCGGTGTCCCGTTTCCTCGATTCGGCAGATAGCAGCATGAAGTGATTTGCCAGATCCGATGCGGCCTTGGGTGTGCCGTGATACTCAAGATAGCCAGGTGAAGCGACAAGGACGCGTGGGGACCTGCTCAGCATCCGACGGATTACGATCGAATGCTCCACAAGATGAGACGGAAGGATCGCCATGTCGAAGCGGCCATCATACGGATTCACCGCGTCTTCCTGAACGGAAACTTTGAGATTCACGTCCGGAGCAATGGCGTGATAGCTCCGCACCAGTCGGGTCAAGGTCTCGCTTATCAACATCGGGTGCACGACCAGTCGGAGGCTTCCGCTGTCGATTTCGCGCTGCTTGCCAATGCGCCGATTTGCTTCGTCGAGTTCTTCCAGCAGACGGCGGCAGGTCAGGTAGTAGGGCTTTGCATCTTCTGTTAACGAGACACTGCGGGTTGTTCTGTGCAGAACCCGCGTCTGGATGCTTGCTTCGAGGGTGGAAATGGCTTTCGAGATTGCGCCCGGGGTGACATTCAACGATGCGGCCGCCTTGCTAAAGCTTCCATGCTGCACGACGGCAACAAACGCCCGCAACGCGTAGAGCTGGTCCATCTTCTACCTCAGTGACACTTCGAAGGGAGCGCATTGGCATGTGCGCCTTGCGAGGCCAGTTGCCGCGCATTCCGGCACGGCGGCCTGCGGATCGTGATTGCTTTTGGCGGAACGGTCTGAACGCGGCTCGGCGGTCTTGTACATTCCGCAGGCGGATGTTCGCAACCATACTGTCGCACTGCGCTTTAGCGTCCGTGCGGAACAGTGAGCGCGTCGAACGTCGACAGGCGCGCTAGCGGAAATGGGGCACATCCGTTGGCGCCTCTAGGGACACTACTAACGCAATTAGCGCATTCAACACGAGCCAACGCACGCCGGGCGATTGCGGGCTTCGATGGCCTTGATGCTTTCTGCAAACGCCTTGTCCAGAATGTGCTTGCCAATGGTCCGAGCACGAATCCGAGCACCCGTCCCCTCAGATTCTTGCCTTCACGTACCACGACGGCGTCGAGGCCCGTCGTCCCATCGGACAAACGGGTGAAGGTGTAGGTATGGCTCGACCGACCTCCCCATACATTGGAGTCGGTTGTCGTCATGACGACACGATCGGAATCGGACCAGTCGTAGTGCAAGCGTTCCCAGATGCCGCCCGAGCCCTCCGTGACGTCGGCCTCGGAGGGGCCGCGGTGATGTACCTTCAGGTATTCGCGGGCGCTGTTGCGAAAGAGCTTCGAGCGCGCCGGCCCGAAGTCGGTGAGCCCGGCGACAAACTGCTCGGGCGTCGAAATGGTCGTGTAGTGAAAGTGGGTCGTCGACATGATGATTTGCTTCGTTGGGACCTTTGCCAGCCGTTCACATCGCGTCAACGGCCCATGCTGGACTGAATGGCAGCGTAGCCGGCGAAGCGCATAGTCAGCGCTTCGCGGATGTGAAAGACGATGTGAACAGATTCTGGCTTTGTTCTGGCGTGAGGCAAATGACATATTCAGGCCAATTCAGGACATCGCTGGAGGGAGAACGAAGGTGCGTCAGGTCGGATATCTGTTCAGCGACGACTGCCGGTCAATAGGTCCGTTCGGCGATTACTCTCGCGACCGTCTCTAGCGATTGCCTGAGCGTGGACAGATCGACGGACCCAATTGCCAATCGGATGGCGTGAGGCACATGAGCCGATGTCGAGAACGGCAGGGCTGTCGACACTGAAACCCGCTCGCGCAGCAACGCCATCGCAATCTCGTCCGCGCGAACCTCCTGTGGCAGAGGAAGCCAGACGAAGTACGACGCGGGATGGCTGATCCTCTTGAGCCTGCCCAGGACCTCGTAGGCAAGGTCCTGGCGCACCGTAGCGTCCCGCCGCTTCTCGTCTTCAAGACGGGCCACCGTGCCGTCTTCCATCCAGCCGCAGGCGATGGCAGTCATGATGGCCGGGGTGTTCCAGGTGGTCGCCCGGATCGCCCGTTCGAGCCGGGGAACCCATTCGCGCGGCGCACAGACGAAACCGACGCGCAACCCTGTCGCGACACTCTTCGACAAGCTCGATACATAGACCGTCGTCTCGGGCGCAAGCGATGCCAGCGGAGGCGGCGCACCTTCAGCCAGGAATGCGTAGGCCGCGTCTTCAATGAGGATTAGTCCATGTTGCCGGGCAATGGCAACAAGCTCCCGGCGTCGCGTGCCACTCATTACCCAGCCGAGCGGGTTGTGCAGCGTCGGCATGACGTAGACGGCGCGTACCCGTCGTTGTGTGCACAGAGCCGCCAAAGCGTCCAGGTCGGGGCCACGACCAGCGGCTGGGATCGGCGCGAGTTCCAGCCGATTCGCCTCGGCCGCCAGCTTGAATCCCGGGTAAGTCAGCGCGTCTACCGCTACCACGTCGCCGGGCTCGAGTAACGCCATGGCGGTCGTCGTCAGACCGTGCTGTGCGCCGCTCACGAGCAAGGTCGTTTCGACCGTTGCTACGAGCCCCCGGCTGGCCAGGTGGTGTGCCGCCGTCGCGCGCTCATGCTCGCGCCCGCCGTGGGGCTGGTACCGAAGCAGTGACTCCAGGTCGCCTGCAACGGCGAGTTGGCGCAACGCCGCTCTGAGAAGGTCAGTCTGCCCGGGCGATGACGGATAGTTGAAGCTGAGGTCTACTGTGTCCGCGCTCCACGCATGCAGGTCGACGCCTTGACCTCGAGGGAGCGCCTCCTTGACGAATGTGCCGCGGCCAGTTTCGCCACTGACCAGACCCATCGCATGCAGCTCCGCATAAACGCGCGTGGCCGTGACCAGCGCCAGGCCTTCGCGAGCCGCCAGCTCGCGGTGCGTTGGCAAGCGCGTACCAGGACGCAGGTTGCCTGCGCGGATGTCGGCCGCGAGGCGGTCGACCAGTTGCTTGTAGCGCGGCTGAGCCATGTCTGAATGTATCCATGACAATTATTTGATTGTATCGATTGTCGGGCCTACGATGGCATCACACAACGTCTCCACCCATACGAGCACGCCATGCACATCGCCATCCTGACCTTTGAAGGTTTCAATGAACTCGATTCGCTGATTGCGCTAAATATCCTCAACCGGGTCAAAAAGCCCGGCTGGCGGGTGTCGATTGCCAGCCCGGCAGCGAAGGTGCGTTCGATGAACGGCGTGGTGCTGGAGGCGCAAGCGTCGCTGAAGGACGCTTGCGAGGCCGACGCGGTGCTGGTCGGCAGTGGGATAAAGACCCGGGAGGTTGTCGCCGATGCCGCGTTGATGTCGCAGCTGAGTCTCGACCCGACGCGCCAGTTGCTCGGCGCGCAGTGCTCCGGCACGTTGATACTCGCGAAGCTAGGCTTGCTGGACGGCGTTCCGGGCTGTACGGACGAGATCACCAAACCGTGGGTCGAAGAAGCCGGCGTGGCGGTGCTCAACCAGCCGTTCGTGGCGAAGCAGAACGTCGCGACCGCAGGCGGGTGTCTGGCATCGCAATATCTGGCGGCTTGGGTCATCGCGCGGCTGGAGGGTGTCGAGGCTGCACGCAACGCGCTTAACCATGTCGCTCCGGTGGGGGAGAAGGAAACCTACGTGACGCGCGCAGTGGCGAACATTTCGCCATTCCTCTAAGGAAAGACGGCTGCGCAGATCGGGCCCTTCAAATTGGGCATTCCCGGAATTGCGGCGTTTTTTTCTACGTGCCAGGCGTGGCGTTGCATTTGGGCTGGCACGGCGCTCGCCGACTAGGCAGCTTGCTGCCTTGCAACCCGGCGGATGGTTTGGGGAGGTTGGCCCAACGTCCTGACGAATGCTCTGCGCATTCTCTCGGTGTCGCCGAAACCCGTCTCCCTCGCGATCACTGTAAGCGAGAGCTCGCCCGCGTCGACCAGACTGCGAGCGGCATCGACGCGCAGCTTCTCCACTGCCTGCGCAGGAGACTGCCCCGTCTCAATCTTGAAGATTCGGCTCAGTTGTCTCGGGCTCACATGCGCAACGTCAGCGATAGCTTCCACGGAAAGATCCTGGTGAAGGTTAGCTCTCGCGAAAGAAAGCACCTTCTGGATGCGGTCTGATTTAGGTTGAAGCTCCAGCAGCGCCGAGAACTGGGACTGGCCGCTGGTACGCCGGTGGTACACCACCAGCTTCTTCGCCACAGATCTCGCCACCGCCTCGCCATGGTCTTCCTCAACCATGGCGAGAGCCAGGTCGATGCACGCTGTCATGCCAGCCGATGTCCACACGCCGCCGTCGTTTGTGAAGATTCGGTCAGACAGAACCTTGACGTCCGGGTGTCGCCGCTGAAGCTCCTGGGCCGCCGACCAGTGAGTCGTTGCACGACGGCCGTCGAGGATGCCGGCTTCCGCGAGAATGAACGCGCCGGTGCAGATGCTGCCCACTCGTCTGCAAGACTGCTCGGCGCGCTTCAGAAATGACCTCATCTTCGGTGTGGAAGTTGGGGCCGTGATGGAGCCGAAGACGAGTAGCGTATCGAACGCCGCATTCCGGAACTTGCACGAATCCACCGTCGCGCCCGAGTAGCTTGCTATCGGCCCCCCGGTTTCTGACAGCCGGACTTGTCGATACGACTCGTACCCCAGATCCTTGTTTGCCAGTTCGAATACAGCTATGACGGCGAGGTCGAGGATCTCGAACCCCGGGAAAATCAATAAGGCAACGGTCTTCATGGATGTCCCAAAATGCGGATGTCAGCGATTCAGGTCAAGCATAGTTCTGCTGCGTAAACGATGCATTTGTATCGTGCGCTCGGCGGCGGATGGATCGAGCGCTCAGGCGCTGAGAAGAAATGGAAGCTTGAAAACCGGGCGTCGCCCTATGAGCCGAGCGAAGGTTGAATGGGTCAGTTTCATCTGAAAACGCGTCGCCAGTTTCACCGACCGCGCACCCGCGTCGTCGGCGGACGTGTTGCAGGTCGTCGGGCCGAAGCACGGGTAGCGGCCCGCATCGAAGCGGGCGTCCGCGCGGCGACAGCGTGGACGCCAGTGCCACATGCACGGAATGCCCCTCGACGTTGGTCGCCGCCGGCAGTGCTGCCCGGATTCCGAGCGCACCTATGCGTGGGTCCCGAAGCCTTGGCATCGCGTCGCGCTCGCAACGGCACTGTAACACCGCAACTCGAAGGAGAAACCACATGAAGGCCCTGGTCATCGAACACAACGGCGAGCCGTCAGAGGTAGTCCACTTGCGTGATTTGCGCTTGTCTACTCGAGTGCCGAAGTGCGCGGCTGGTTCATCTTCTCGTGGCTCGCACGCAAGGGGGTGAGCGAAGGCAGCCAGACGCTGCGTATTCTGCTCGATCGCATGGCCGCGGGCAGCCTGAAGCCGCCGGCAGCGCGCCGCTATCACATCGATCGCGCACGCGAAGCCTTCACGGCCGCGGAGCGCGCCGCACACGACGCCAAACCGCTGCTGGCGTTCGCGGAGAGTTGAGTTCATCGTGTTACGGTCGCAGGCTGCTTTGAGCCGGTCGGCGGCCGCGATTGGCGGGAGCAATGGGACTCGAGCGAGTGTCAGCGGTAAGTTTGCAGCAGGTGGTCGTCAATCGAGTGGGGATTCGAGATCGACGGAGCAAGTCAGCGCCGTGCGCCGAATTGGGTCGAGACTGCCCGACACATCGCGATCGCCAAGTCGCACGTCGACGTTGCTTTTTTGTCACGGCTCTGGCTAGAACTGCGGATCGACCTCCGTGCGTCGTTTCTTGCGGAGCGCAGGCAATAACCACTGCCGCGGACTGGCATCCGCACGTCATTTTGCATGGATATCTCCATGCTGGATTGCAATGGTTTCGATACTTCGCTGGCGTTGCGTCGGGACCCGCGACGAGAGTCGGACGCATCTGAACACGACCATTTCAATCAGGTTGGATCTGGTCGCGTCCAGATGAGCTTGCGCTGACGGGAAACTTCGCACACTGCCCTCGTACGCAGTTAGCGTGCGAATTCGCCCCGCTGCAGGTTTCCTTAGAAGCGCGTACGCATCCCGACCGTACCCACCACCTGGTTGGCCGTCGAAGAAGCGCCACCCGCCGTGTTGATGAACGCCACGTACTTGCTGCCCGTCGCGTGCTGGTACATGGCTTCAGCGTAGACGTCGGTGCGTTTGGATAGCGAGTACACGGCCTGCGCGTTGACCTGATTCCACTTCGGATCAGCGCCATACGTGGTCGTGCCACTCAGGTGAGCGTCGGTATAGGTATCCGTGACACCGAGACTGACAGCCGGCGTCAAAGCATATTTGAAGTTCACTTCGTAGTTATCGAAATGCATCGAACCGTTGTTCAGGCCAAACGAGTTCGTACCCTGGAAGTGGCTATTCGTGTACACGAAGCCGACCACTGCCGGCCCGAAGCCATAGTTGGCAGCCGCACCGAACACGCGTTGCACGTTCGCACCGAGCAGGAAGCCGCCCGTACCGTTCGCTGTCGATTCGGCGAGGTCCACTGCGCCGCCCGTATTCGTCGTGCTGTTCGAACCGTTGATCTGCAGGTAGCCGGCAGCCAGGTTCAATGAGCCGAAGTTGTAGCTTGCGCCCGCACTGTAGGCACGGTTGACAGCGAAGTCGGTGTTGTTCGAGAACGCATACATGCCGCCGAACTTCAAACCTGCGTAGTTGTTGCTCGTGTACTTGACCGCGTTGCTCATGCGGACCGAGTGGTTCAGGTTGTCGTTATCAAACGGGTGGGCAAAACCCGTGTCGCCGAAGGTGCCGGCGGTGCCCGATAGCGGCGCGACGAAGTCGACCAGCGAGTCGTACTGGCGACCCAGGGTGAGCGTGCCGAACTGGGTGCTGCTCAGGCCGACATAGGCCTGGCGGCCGAATAGACGGCTGTCCTGGCCGAGCTTGCCGTTCTGAACGTTGAAGCCGTTCTCAAGCACAAAGATGGCCTTGAGACCGCCACCGAGGTCTTCGGCACCGCGAAGGCCGAAACGGCTGCCGTTGATGTTGCCGCTGGTGGCCTGGATAAGCGCACCGTGCGTACCGCCCTTGTTGACGTTGTTGGTGTACATGAGACCGGCGTCGATGAGGCCGTACAGCGTGACCGAACTCTGTGCATGGGCGGCCGATGCAGCAAGTGCTGCGGATACGGCGAGGGCAACGGGGATTTTTTTCATGGATTGAGTCGAACAAGTAGGGAGTCACCTGGAAAACAGCGGCGCGAGTATAAGAGGCCGGTAGCTGCGCAACTCCATTTCCGGGCCGATTACACTTTTGTGTTTATTGGAATAATTTGTCACAAAGGTGCAACAATTCCTTGGCCGAACCGCCACTAAAGGCACGGTGCTGCCGGGCTTGCATCCTTGCGGCATGGACGGCTGTTGTATCGAGGTGACAGCATCGGCTCTGGCCTGCATGCGGCCGTCATCGTCTCGCCGCTAATCGAGGCTGGCACCGTGTTCCGTGCGCCGGAAGGACAAACGATCGACCACACGTCGGTGCTGAAGACGATTCATGAGCGCTGGGGGCACAAAACCGCTCACGAAACGTGATGCGGCCGCGCCATCGCTCGGCGATGTGCTCACCCTGGATAAAGACCGTGATGATGATCCACTTTCGAAAGTCACGGTGCCGGTGTCGAGCACGCATCACCAGAACGCTTCGACACCGTCGCGGCTGGACCGTCTGCAGGCAGCCCGTATTGCCGCGCTGCCGGTGCGCAACGAGAAAGGGCACTACGATGTCGAGACGGACCCGCTGCCGGGTTCGACCGCCGAATTGACGAACTTCATCCGCGATCGTTCGACCGCATGGAGCCAGCACATGCAGCGCCAACGCAGCCGGCGTGGCGGCGGACACTGAACGGAGGCACGGTGCAGCAACGGGGGCGTCGCGACGGTACTCCTTTGTTCCCACGGCGCGCCGAACGTCAACGCATGCGTGAGATTCCCCGGCGGCGCCGAAAATCGCAGCATGCCAGCGTGAATTGGCTACACGCCAAAGCAATCACGCAACACCAGGACTCGAACATTTGCTTCCGGGATGCCTCGAGGTATCCAAACGTATGAGCGCACTATGTCCATGTAGAACTGCAGCAACCGTTCGTAGAATGGTTTTCCTGGCGTTGCGCGTCTATTCTGGTTCCACAGACCTGGCGATTTTATTTGAGTATCAGCCATGTCAATGTTCTGCATACGTGGGTTTATTGGCAAATGCGCATGCTACTAACTGTTAGAGAGGTTGCCATGTTCATATATTCAATCCGTTATCGCGATGTCTGCAGCCGTTGGTCGGTTGCGTTCGCACAGGCTGCTTCACAGTCCGAGGCTGAAGCGATTGCAACCTGCCGATATGGGGTGTTCCATTCTGTCAGCCGTTTCAGCTGATGCAGCAGTCCCGCGCCTCGCCCCCTTAGGAAACTGAGTTACACATAAAAGCCGTGACGTAGGGGATAAAGAGGATAAGTTCATGATCAAGTTACAGTCGTGGCGCATGAGGAAGATAATGAACATTAGATACCCTCGCTTCACCGGCATCGAGTTGTGGGTCCTGGCCATCTCCATCATCATCGCCGCCGGAATACAGATATGAGTCACCAGCCGACGGTTTCACCAACACCCTGTCCTGAAACCCCGAATGCGGCTCACACGTGGCGACACCGTGAGCGACGCTCGCACACCGCCTTTGCGGAATCTGACGCGCGATCTGCGAACGGTGTTTGCTGTCTCTGATTGAAATCGGCGCAAGAACGCGCTTCGGCCGTGAACTGCTACAGGGACGATACATGTGTCGCTGAGCGTTCCGCGACCGTTTCAGGCCCGCAGGATAATTCTCGGACGCAATGAACATGCATCAAGGTGGAACGGTCCATTCTATTCGCTTCACCCCGGACGGCAACCCATCTGTTGTTTTGAACCCAACACCCGCTTTCATGGCCCAACAGGTTTGTTCCGGATGTGCAACGATAGTCGTGTACTCGCACCTGTGTGTACACTCTGGACAACCTCAACGCGGAGGGTAGATGAAAGAAGATGCCAAGACGCTATTCGTTGCCTCGGACGACATTGCAACGGCGTTGAATTTGCTTGAGGACATTGAGGTTGAGGTCGGGTTCGATAGCGACGATCCGGAAAGTATCGAACAGGCGATACTCGCCGTCGAAGAGGCGATCAACACTCGCCTGAGCGGCCATCGCGGCGATGCACGCATCGAGTCGGCCATCCTTCGCGCGAAGTCGGACTTCCGGTGCAGCATACTTGATCAAGCCTCGTCTAGTGATAACGATGATGAGGTCATCAGCACCATTCACACGCTGCATTGATATTTTCGGGCTCACCTGATCGCCAAACGGCGATCAGGTGAGCCATGTCACGAGTACCAAACCGGAATCCGTCGCCGGGCTTATTTCTCGAACAGAGAGATGTGGCCTGGCCACATTTCCGATCGCGAAGGGATGTCTAGCGTCTCGTCGCAGTACTTGCGCCCAGTGCCATCAGCAAGCGGCGACCCAGCACCAACCGGACTAATCCTGTCTGCGCCGGGGCACACTTAACGCATCTTTCAATTGCTGCAGGAACGTGGACGCTGGCTTGCTGAGCGGCTTGTCGCTACGCGTGATCGCCGTGAGCGACCCAAGATGAAGCGGCAACTGACAAATCACGGGTTGCAGTTTATATAGCGTTTCAAGCTCTTTCGCGATGCATTGAGACGCGAGCACCAGCGTGTTGCTGTTGCTCGCGAGGCGAAACGTCAACGGCGAGACCTGGGAGGACATGACGTCTGCTCCAAAACGCAGTCCCATGTCTCGCACGGCGAATTCAAGTTGTTGCCGAATGATGTTGGGCTGCTCCGGCAAGACCCATGGAAAGCCCAGCAGGTCCTCGAGCGAGACTTTTTTCTGCGTGAGCGGGTGCCCTTGTCTGGCGAGAAATAAAGGATGGTCATCGCAGAGAGCCTCTTGCGAGTATTGATCACCGCCAAATCCACTGGCCAGCCGCCCGATGACGATGTCGACAAGATCCTGGTCCAGACGCTGGAGAAGTGTTTCCATCGAGTCTTCACGTAGGTTCAGGCGTATCTTGGGCATTTTCGTTCGAAAATCCCCGACGCAGTCGGCGAGAACCGTCCACCAATTGAGCGGAAAGAATATGCCGATCGACAAGGTGCCCATGTCGCCGTGTCGCAGCGCGTCGAGCTCGGCTTCGGCCCGTTGCACGTCGCTCGCGATCAGGTAGCCATGGCGCACGAGGGCTTCTCCGAGAATCGTTGGGCGCACTCCTGATGACGTGCGCTCAAAGAGCTGCGCGCCGGCGAGCGACTCGACCTCGGCCAATGCCTTCGAGATTGCCGAGTGGCTGAGCATGAGTGCTTCCGCCGCCTTCTGAAGACTCCCACATCGAGCAATCTCGAGCACCACCGAGATATGCCGGAGCTTAAGACGCTGTTGCAAGGAGTTCATAGTCGATGGCGTATGAATTTTCTTCAAGGGGAGGCGCGATTTTTTCCGTTTTGTTTCCGCGCGAACTACGTGAACATGGGTGCCGATGCACGAGCGCAACCCTGACCGCGAGTCCCTAGGATATCAGGAGAAACCGGGCGACAGCCGAAGGTTTCAGATGTCGGAGAGGGCTGAACGGTTTCTTTTGACGTGCTCGCGCAGCGATATGAACACGAGCGAGACAGATCAATGACGAAGACAACCATCACAAATTGCGCGCAAGGTGTTGTCAAGGGCTTGCTGGACGACGGCCTCCATACCTTCTTCGATATCCCGTATGCCGACGACGCGGGGCGATTTCTCCCGCCACTCGCCCCATCGACATGGTCGGGCGAGCGCGACTGTACCCGGCCAGGACCTATATTTCCGCAGTTGCCGAGCCGCCTCGACTTTGTCATGGGACCGACGGCCAGAGGCGCTGAAATGTCAGAGGACGCATTTCGCCTTAACGTCTTTACTCCTGCGCTTTCCGGAAAGCTGCCCGTTATCTTCTGGATTCACGGAGGTGGCTTTCTAACGGGTGGTGGATCGCTGGAGTGCTACTCCGGTCATCACCTTGCGAAGAGTGGTCGCGCGGTCGTGGTGACCATGAATTATCGGCTTGGGTTGCTCGGCAATCTTTTCATGAAAGGCGTCTCTCCGGGCAACCTTGCCGTTCGCGATCTCGAGATGGCCTTGAACTGGGTCAAGTCGAATATCGCTGGGTTTGGGGGCGATCCGGAAGCGATCGTGCTGGCAGGGCAATCCGCGGGAGCTTGGTTCACGCAGTTGCTTGCTGCCATGAAGTCCACGAGTGCGTTGGCCAAAGGCGCGATCATGCTCAGCTTTCCCGGTTTGCCACCGATGGAGCCGGAAGCCGCGCAAGCCATGGCCGAACAATTTTGTGCGGCAACGGGGATCGAGCCGTCTGGCGACGCGTTGCGGACCATGCCAGTGGAACGCATACTCGAACTCCAGACCGCCACGCTGCGCGCGCGAAGCCAATTTGCGGAGGTCCCGGTACTCTTCCGCACTGTTTCTGACGAGAATGTTCCGGTGAATCCTGGCGCACAGGCTTGCGAGAATTTTGCCGGCAAACCGTTGATGATCGGTTGGACTCGGGAAGAAATGGGCAGTTTCTTCGCGAGCAATGCTGCCATAGTCGATGCGACGGCAGAGCAGGCTTTAAAAAAGTATGGCGAAGAGTTCGGTGAGCAAGGTGAGGCGTTCTACAAACGGGCGCTTACGCGGCGAGCCAATGGGCAACCCTATACAACGCTCATCGATTTAGGCTCGGATAAACTCTTCAGACTTCCGGCGATCAAATTCGCGGCGGAAATGGAATCCGCAGGCAGCAGCGTCCACGTCTATCAGTTCGATTTTCAGTCGCCTCAAGCAAATGTGGGCGCTGGCCATTGTTTCGAATTGCCGTTCGTATTCGGCAATTTCGACAATTGGGTCGATGCGCCAATGTTGGACGGAATCGATCTTGCGGCGGCGCGCTCGCTGTCGGCTTGCATCCAGGAGTATGTGCTGAACTTTGTGGAATCAGGTAATCCAAACGCCGCACACCTTCCGCATTGGCCTGAGTATGAACGCTTGCAGGGGCACAAAGTTATGCATTTCGCGGACCTTATTGAGGCAACCGCGAATGGTGCAGTGAGCTAAACCGATTGATAGCACGCGATGCTGGAAGAGTCGAGCATCGCGGTCATGCACAACGGTCATATACAAGTTCCCGGTGAACGCGCAGCGATACTACTGGCCATAGACTTCGTTGTAGCCACCGAAGTCGTTCATGCTCACGAGGAATGTCGTCGCTTCGACGACATTGGACGGGTTCGCGCCTTCCGTACGCAGGATATCGCGGATGTCTTCGCTGCTATGCATCGACCCAATTCCTCCGGTAATAAGAAAATCCGACTCGTGCATTTCAATGTGGAATGCCAACAAAAAATTCACCGATTTCGGCGGGGCGCCGGGACGTCATTGATTCGAAGGGGTGGAGTTTTCTTCAAGGGTGCGTTCGTTTTTTTCCGTATTGTTTCGCCAGGATACGGAGGAAGATCGAACCCGAAGTAGATGGAACTCAAGACAAAGGGCATTGAACATAAACGACTGGAAGGGGAAGGAGATCGGCGTGGGAATCGGAAAAGACGTGAGGTTGTTCGGTGGTGTGGGTGTACTTCTGCTGGGATGCTCGTCCAGTGCTTTCGCACAAAGCAGTGTTTCTATCTCGGGTTTTCTGGGTTCGGGGATCGGTTATACGAGCAACGTTGGCGGACGCTCAAACGTATATGAAACCAATGGTGTGTTGCGTCCCAACCAGCTCATATTCCAGGGTAAGGAGGATCTGGGCGGCGGTATGCAGGCGCTCTTCTATCTGGGTAGCCTGTTTTCGTTGACAAACGGGGCGACCCTCGGCGCTCCCGGGAGTCTTTTTTCTCGAGAATCGTACGTTGGGCTATCGAACCAATACGGCACGCTGACGTTTGGCCAGCAGCGCGATTTTATGTTCGACATGACGTTTCAGCGGTATTCGGGTTCCTACTACCAAGGACTCTACGGCGCTCACCAGGGGCCGTTTCCGACCTTCGGCGTACCTTACGTGGTTGGTGGATCGTACGACTTCGACCGGCTTAACGGAGAGGCCCTGAATAACGCGGTCAAGTTCAGAAGCGCAAACTTCAGCGGCTTGACCTTTGGCGCGATGTACGGATTTGGCGGCGTGGCCGGACAGTTCGGGAACAGCAGTTCGTCGAGCTTCACCGCCAACTACGAGTTCGGCTCAGGCGGGGTAGGCGCTGCGTACACGATGGCGAAGTATCCGACTATCGACAAAGGCAACGCTGGAATTCGCAACATCGCCGTAGGCGCCAAGTATCTGGCTTTGCCGGTGCAGTTTTCCGTACTGGGAACGATTTCTCGCAACACGGGGACGGGTGCGCAGATAGATTCCGTCGACGCAACCGTGAGCTACGACTTCACGCCGATCTGGAATCTCGCCACCACCTACACCTATATGGCCGGCAACAAGGTACTCGAGAGTGCGCACGCAAACCAGCTCGGCACGACGCTGACGTACCGGCTATCCAGGCGCACGTCGGTTTACGGCACATATGTCTGGCAGAGAGCATCAGGCAACGGGGCGCTCGCCCGCATCAACTCGACACAGACAAGCCCATCGAGTTCCGACGCCCAGACGTTGGTCGGGCTGAGCATCATGCATCTGTTCTAGTTGTCTGTCGGGAACAGTTTGCTAGAGGGAAGCAGGCTTCCCTCATAAGCACGGCCCAATCGCAGCTCAAAGCTGTAAAGCGCGAGCGCACGCGATTTCGATCCGGTCGCGCCGAACCCTGGAGCTCGGAAGCATTGCGTAATGTAGGCGAGGCAATCCCAACGTTCGAATCGTCGCTCGTCAGTACGCCCACCAGCCGGGGCCCCACATGCTCCAGTTCCACGCCGCATTTTCATTCATCTGCGCGTTCATGCGTTCCTGGTTAATGAGGTTTTGCTGGAACTGTTCCCGCTTGTAGTTATCCCACGCATTTTCGTCGCCAATATACAGGCAGCCGCATGCATACGGGTCTGCGTAGAGAAAGACAACCTTGCCGTTCTTCACCTTCTGGACGACGCGATTCGCCGGCAACGTTTCCAACTGCAAGCGTTGCTGATCGGTCGTCACGGGGACGATATGAAAGCCCGCCGCCGCCAGGAGGTCATTCTTCTCGTTGGCTCGTTCGACAGGCGTGGAGCATCCGGCAATCACCATGCTCGTGCTGAATGCGATTACCACAGTGGTCCATCTGAGTCTCATGACTATCCTCTTTGGGTCAGGCGGAAACTATCGAACAAGCGGGCATCGTGCTAACGGCGACGTTGGTTCGCTCGATCGTGCTCGACTCGCGTTTCATTTCGAAGAGTCCGACGGTGACAGCCCATCGATGCAGATCAAGCTCCGTACGCGCGGAGCCGATCAGTCAGAAAGGAAGTGATCGCCGTGCTCGCAAGCATCTCGTCGATAGCGATCGCCGCCAGAGTGCATTATGAATGCGCGAACAGCGAGAGTTTCTTTGCTTTGATCATGGATCTGACTTTCGACACGAACGAAGCGTGCGGGTCCTGGGTGCATGCTTCCGTTACGATCTCTCCCACAGGATGAGCTGTATCGACGACCAGCGTGTCTGTTTCCTTGACACCGAGCTTGTCGACGCCGGCAACCCAATAAACCAGGGCTGGCCGATACGCTTCGTCGACTGCAACATACTCGGAACAGCTCATTTTCGCGGGGGTTACTTTTTTCTCCTGTGCGCTAGCTGCCTGAGCAGCGGCGATGCAAATCAGAACTATGAGAATTTTGGCGGATTTCATAAAAAACTCCATGAAGCGAATAGATTGGGTCCGTCGCGAAGCTCGCGACCTGGCAGGTGAAAGACCGGCGATGCGCAGCTTAACCAGTCGTCCGATGTATAGTAAAACTGCAGAATTAGGCCAGTGTTAACCGGAGCTCATTCCTGCTGCGGGTGCGCTAATTCACCGCTCATTTTCCGCGTGCACGATGCGCCGGATGGAATTCGCGTCTCGCGCAGTTCGCCACGAACTTCTAGGCGTGAGGGCAATGTTCCTGCCGGCGATCTTGCGGCACCGCGCGTAAGGTCGTACCCTGATTGAAGAAGTCGGGACCTGGAGCCATCACGCTGATCTCAGCAAGAGGAATTCAACGACCATGAGCAAAGTCACGAAAAAGCAGTTGCGAAGCCAGGCCTGGTTCGGCAAGCCCGACAAGGACGGCTTTATCCATCGGTCCTGGATGAAGAACCAGGGCATTCCTCATGACGAATTCGACGGCCGCCCCGTGATCGGCATTTGCAACACGTGGTCCGAGCTGACGCCGTGCAATGCACACTTCAGGGAACTGGCCGAGTACGTGAAGAAAGGGGTCCACGAAGCGGGTGGGCTGCCGCTTGAGTTCCCGGTGATGTCTCTTGGCGAATCAAACCTGCGTCCCACCGCAATGCTGTTCCGCAACCTGGCCTCGATGGATGTCGAGGAGTCGATCCGAGGAAATCCTATTGACGGTGTGATCCTTCTGGTGGGTTGCGACAAGACCACTCCGGCGTTGCTGATGGGGGCCGCGTCGTGCAACCTGCCCACGCTCGCCGTTTCCGGTGGGCCGATGCTCAACGGGCGGTTCCGTGGCAGAAGCATCGGCTCGGGTACTGGCGTATGGCAGATGTCTGAGGAAGTACGTGCCGGCACGATGTCGCAGGAAGAGTTCATCAACGCCGAGTCATGCATGAACCGCTCGCGCGGCCATTGCATGACGATGGGTACTGCATCGACGATGGCCTCGATGGTGGAATCGCTCGGCATGGGGCTGCCGCAAAACGCGGCAATCCCTGCGGTGGATGCCCGCCGCCAGGTACTGGCCCATCTCGCCGGTCGGCAGATCGTTGAAATGGTTCGCGAAGACCTGACCATGGACCGGATCCTCACGCGCAAGGCCTTCGAGAACGCGATCCGCACCAATGCGGCAATCGGCGGCTCCACCAATGCGGTCGTGCATCTGCTGGCAATTGCCCGCCGCATCGGCGTGCCGCTCTCACTCGAGGATTGGGAGCTCGGCTCGAACGTGCCGTGCCTCGTGAACCTGCAGCCGTCCGGCGAGTTCCTGATGGAGGATTTCTACTATGCAGGCGGCTTGCCTGCCGTGCTGCGGCAACTCGGCGAGCAGGGGTTGCTGCATCGCGATGCATTGACAGTGAATGGCCGGACGATCTGGGAAAACGTCGCCGGCGCAGCGAACTACGATACGAGGGTCATCACTACCTTTGCGCAGCCGTTCAAGCCGAAAGCCGGTATTGCTGTGCTGAAAGGCAATCTTGCTCCCAATGGCGCAGTGATCAAGCCGTCGGCGGCGACGCCTGGGTTGCTCAAACATCGTGGCCGGGCAGTGGTGTTCGAGAACGTCGAGGAACTGCACGCGAAGATCGACGACGAGTCGCTCGATATCGACGAGCATTGCGTCATGGTACTCAAGGGAGCTGGACCGAAAGGTTATCCGGGATTTGCCGAAGTGGGCAACATGCCGCTGCCGAAAAAGGTACTGCAAAAAGGCATTACCGACATGGTGCGGATTTCCGATGGTCGCATGAGCGGGACCGCATACGGCGCGGTGGTGCTGCATGTATCGCCCGAAGCGGCGGCGGGCGGTCCACTCGCACTGGTGCGTACGGGCGACATGATCGAACTCGATGTCGAAGCGCGGCGGTTGCATCTTGACGTAGCCGAGGAGGAACTGGCCCGCCGCCGGGCGGAATGGCAAGCACCCGAGCTGCCCGAGCGCGGGTATTACCGGCTCTACGTCAAGCACGTGCTGCAGGCCGATCAGGGCGCGGACCTCGACTTCCTGGTGGGCGCCAGCGGCGCTGCGGTACCGCGTGACTCGCACTGATCCGGACTTCAACGCCATGAATAGTTCAACACGTCACGATCCTGGCATTGCCGGGATCTACCCCATCCTCTATGCATTCTTTGATCGCGACAACCGCCTTGACCGTGCCGCCATGCAGCGGCAGGTTCAGGCTGCGATACGCGCTCAGGCGCCCGGCGTCGCGGTCCTGGGTCTGGCAACCGAGGTCAACAAACTCACGCGTGCCGAGCGTGAGCAGGTGATCCGCTGGGCGGCGGAGGACTGTAAGGGGGAGCTACCGCTGACCGTAACGATCACGGGAGCCTCGGTGGATGCGCAAAGAGATCTCGCTCATTTCGCCATCGGGCAAGGCGCGGCGTGGCTGATTCTGCAGCCGCCACCGCTGTCGCCAGGCGAGGCCCCGCAGCCCGAGGCGTTCTATTTCGATTTTTTCGCGAGTGTCATGCAGGGCATCGAAGTGCCGGTCGGTATCCAGAACGCGCCCGAGTATCTGGGGGTGGGCCTCTCACCGGCGAGCCTGCGCGCGCTCGCGACACAGTGTCCGAACTTCCGTGTGCTCAAGGGCGAGGGACCGTCGGTCACGCTTGCCGATACGATAGCCATGGTTGGCGATCTCATGCCGGTGCTTAACGGTCGCGGCGGAATGGAACTGCTCGACAATCTTCGCGCCGGCTGCGCCGGCATGATCGTCGCGCCCGATTGCTTTGACTGGCAGCAGCGCATCTATCGTGCGTTCCACAGCGGGGACACGGACGAGGCCGAAGCACTGTACCAACAGGTCCTGCCTGCCATCGTATTTGTCATGCAATCGCTGGACACGCTGATCTGCTACGGCAAGCGCATCGCGGCCTGGCGTATGGCTTTTGACGTCGAGCATGATCGTGACGCGAAAATACAGCCGACCCGCTTCGGCCTGGAGGCCGCGCACCGGTTCGCCCAGACGCTGGGACCGCTACCCTGATTCTTCATGAATCGCTAGCGCAACTGCAGATTTTCCTCGACGCAAGGCGCTGGCTGACAGGCAGGCTAACGGACAGGTGTCGGGTATGCTGATAGCCGATTCTCCGACCTCACCGACCAGCCAAGACCTCGCACATTCCGGATCAAGGATTGTCCGTATTTCTTTCGGATTGCATGGATTAACACGTCGACCGAGTTGCTTTCAACCTCTTTGCCCCAGCCGTAAAGTCGTTCTTCAAGCTGGCTACGAGAGAGCACCGCGCCACGACGTTCAAGCAAGGCATGCATTAGCGCGAATTCACGCGCCGAGAGCGGCGACTCGAGACCATCGACGAGAAGGGTGCGCCTTTCGAGATCGAGAGCCACGAATTCGTCGCCGATTCTCGAGGTCGCATAGCCAGTCGTTCGCCGCAGAACTGCGCGAATGCGCGCCAGTAACTCACGCATAACGATCGGCTTGGGTACACAATCGTCGGCGCCGATGTCAAGACCGCGCGCATGCGTTTCCGGATCATCATGTGCGCTAAGGAGCACGACGGGGACCTTGTTGCCCGCAGCACGTGATGCCTTCAACAATGCCATGCCGCCAATGCTCGGAAGACTCAGGTTGAGGAGCGCAACGGTGTAATGGCTTGCTGCCATTGCAAGGCTGGCAGCACGGCCGTCCCGTACCCAGTCGACGCTATAGTCCGCATCTCTCAAAGCGTAAAAAAGACTTTGACCCATATGCAGGTCATTTTCAGCCAATAGTAGTCGCATCTTTCTCTCGATGTTATCGCCCCAACTGACTCATGCGACGGCAGTGGGGCGGCACGATATTCACACAGACAAATATCGTGCTTGGCAAGCCAGGTACATGGGTCACATCGCTGCCGGGATACTTCGCGCCGATGTCTGCTTGTGATGGCTATCTGGGGTCGCCGTGTTCCACCAGATAGAAGAAGCACGACTTGGCATTCCCGTTCAAGGGCCAAGTGGGGTGAACAGGAGTCGGGGTGGTCAGAAATCTTGACAGTGGAAATATTAGGCGGGATTTGTCGTTGCGTCAATATCTTTCCAGTGGTAAAATTAATTCTTCTGTAAGGTGAGGCACGATGCTGCCTGATGGCAGCGCATCGTGAAGCGGCTGAATTGCGTCTATCCGCCGCGAGGACGGGCAATCGCAATTCAGCCCCTATCTGCCAGGCTCGTATTGTTCCTGCATTAAAGATAACGACGGTGCTTATGATGAATCGAAACGTATTGATCTCCGGTGCAGGCGTGACTGGCCTGGCGCTGGCATATTGGCTCGATCGCGCGGGGTTTGCCACGACGCTGATCGAGCAGGCTCCGGCATTTCGCCGGGGCGGACAGGCCGTCGACATTCGGGGCGTCGCGCTCGAAGTCGTCGGGGCGATGGGATTGCTCGACGACGTACGTGCGTTGCGAACGCGCCTGAATGGCATGTCGATGCTTGATGCCAACGGCAACGAAACAGAACGCACCGAAGAACGTACCTTTAGTGCTGGAAGGCTCGACAGCGACGACATCGAAATTTTCCGCGATGACCTGTGCGAGCTTCTGATGGGCGCGATGAGCGAACGCGTCGAATTCATTTACAACGACAGCATCCGTGCGATCGACGATCAGGGCGACGGTGTAGTGGCGACATTGACGAGCGGCGTGAAGCGAAAATTCGATCTGCTGATCGGCGCCGACGGCATCTACTCGAACGTCCGCAAGCAGTGTTTCAACGACGAATCCACGTGTGTTCACCCGCTGGGCGTAATTCTCGCCCTTTTTTCGACGCCCAATCTGATCAATCTGACCGATTGGCAGCTCGGCCATAGGGAGGCGGGCGTGGGCTACGTGATCTATCCGAGCCATGACAGGAGCGAACTCCGGATTGGCGTTGGCTTCGCGGCCCCGGCATCCGCGGTGTCCCGCAGCGATATGGGAGCGCAGAAGCAGCTTGTCGCCGGGCAGTGCGCTCACCTGAAGGGCGAATTTCCGCGCTTCATCGATGCAATGAAAACGACCGATCAGTTCTATTACAACGAGCTCGCGCAGATCCGCATGCCGTCGTGGTCGAAAGGCCGAGTCGTGCTTGCCGGTGATGCGGCACACTGCGCTTCCCCTTTCTCGGGTCAAGGCACGAGCCTCGGGCTCGTTGGTGCTTTCGTGCTGGCTTGCGAACTGGTGCGGCACTGGGATGATCCCGCGCAGGCATTTGCTGCATATGAGCACCGCATGCGGCCGTATGTCGATCTCAATCAGGCTCTCGTCGATCTGACTCGCGAGGGCCCGACTCCGGATCACTTGATGACCGAAGCCAAGAACGGTATCGACCTGAACGACTTGTTGAAAGACGGCGTATAGCCTTCGGAGGCCGGATGCTTGCGGCCATCCGGTTTACTTTATGTGTTCAATCGCCGAGTCAAGCGGTGCCGTGCCATTCGGCTCGCTTACCTTGGGACGCGGCCGGTATGCCTCAGGGTGATCCTCTGATCAGGAATAGTCCCTGAAAGCCTTGGCTGTGGTCCAATCGGGCCAGGTCAATTCCCATAGTCGATGGATCTTTTCATCGACATATGCGGCGATCAGCACGACCTCGTATTCCACCGCATCTTCGCCGGGCCGTTGCGTCCTGA
The DNA here is from genome assembly GCA_963738755.1 of uncultured beta proteobacterium. GTDB lineage: Bacteria > Pseudomonadota > Gammaproteobacteria > Burkholderiales > Burkholderiaceae > Paraburkholderia. The sequence goes on along the minus strand of CAVTXZ010000024.1, from coordinate 33,797 downwards.
TCCATACGCGCGCAGCGACGCTCGTTGCGCTTTCAACCCATGCCGATTCATCGTATCGGACCTCGTAGGTAATCGGAGTTGCGTAGACTTTTTCGTGGCCCCTGGCGAACGATTCATAGTTCTGCGTCAAGCCATTGGTTTCGAGCAGAAAGTCCGTATGGTAGTAATGCGGAATCAGCGAAGCGTCCTTCTTAATGACCATTTCGCTGAACATGTCCTGCAAAAGTATTTTGGTTGAAGCAATGGATGTCATGGCGAATGTGCCGCAAAAGACGATTGAGGGCAGGGCACCCAGCAATGGATGGAGATTCAGTCCGGTCTCACCGGCTGTGCCCCGCCAGGCGGAGATGTGTGCTGTGCCGTTCAATAAGTCCGCTGGCGCCGCGTGGAGCTCGCGTAAAAAGTGAAAGGTTGATGGTTCATTTCGAGCATCCGCATACCGTTCTCAAGCTCGCCGAAATCGACCGGTACTCCATGGCCCGCGCCGCGTTGACACTCTTGCCGATCAGTGAGCAGTGAGTTCAGTGTTTTTGCCAATTTTTCAAACATGATGTACTCCGTCCGTTAGTGCGGCGAGCGCAACGAGTTGTGTCGAATCGAAGTGCCGCCCGCCGATGAACTGCATCGTAGCTGCGGAGAATGAGTTGAAAATGATTGAGGGCGACAAGCAACCGGCACGGTACTGAGCCGGCTCGCTGCGAGACTGCAACAGTGCGGCAGTACGCAAGGCCGCTTACTGCCGCGCGCCCGATCTTAGATGGCTGTCACCATCGCAAGCATCAGGTAGGGGAACATTTCTTCATAAGTTGCCGGCGGGTCGGCAGCCTCCCTTTCATCGCCAGCGCCGGGCATCGCGGATTGCGTCGCCATTTCACTGGCGGAAACCGGGCCAGTAGCGTGGACGGTTGAAATTGCGGGTTGATCGAGGTGCAAGAACATGATGGACTTCCATTCGGTTGGGTTATGCGAATCGTTGATTCGCATAACCTATGGTCGCCGAAGGAAATGAGGTGAAGATTAGCGTACGTCGATTAGCGGCTCTTTCAGAGCGGATCGCTCATTTCCGCTCCAGGTTTCTTTCCCCGTCGATTCGTCGCGGCCTGTCCGGCCTTAAGCTTGGAACCGGCCTCCTGAACAAGTTGCACGTGCTCAATCGCGGCGTCCACGAGTTCTTCAGCATTACGTATGCCTTCGGTGGACGTGGCCAAGGCTTTCAGGCGACCATCGATGAGCAGCGATGCAAGGCCGTGAACGTAGGCCCAAGCCGCGGTCATCGCGATTGCATGCGCGGCATCCAGCCGGCCGAACGTCGCGGACCCGCCCGGTGTGGGCTTGGGCGAGTCGTCGAAGGCACCCAGTAGCGCGCGCGCGGATTGCTGTCTGGCATCGGCGAGCGACGCCCGCGTGGCGTCGAGCATCTCGCTGCGAAACATCAGGCGAAGCAGGTCGGGGTTATTTACCGCGAAGCTGACGTAGCCGCGTGCAATGGCCTTTCGGCTGGCCGGTCCTGGTGGAATGCCCTCCGCTTTGGCTGCCATGGACGCCGCCATCCGCCGGTGGCCGCTGGCGGCAAGTTCGCTGAGCACGCCTGCGGTGTCGCCGAAATGGTGCTGGGGCGCCGTATGCGAGACGCCCGCCTCACGGGCAATGGCGCGCAACGTCAAGCTGCCTATGCCGTCGCGGCGCAAGACGGCTTCGGCCGCCTCCAGCAGCGCGTGCGGAAGCGACCCATGGTGATAGGGCTTCTCTTGCACGGGCTCGGCAATGCGTTTTCTGGTTTTTGTCTTTAGTGGCACAGGAGCCTTGCGGTCTGTAGGCGGTCCGTTTTTCATGGCAGAAATTCGATCTGGTGAATTTTAATCATCAAGCCATCTTGACCAAGGGGGACAGGAAAGTCAAAAGACCCTTCGCGTGATTGCGCTTACTTGTCGAGTTGCGCGAGCGCGTCGCGCATGGGACCAATCGGCACCTTGACGATGCCGTCGAGCGGCGTGTCCATCTCGAGGATCAGGAAGATCGCGCCGGCCGCGCAGAATGCGCACAGCAGATACGCCACGACGATCGTTCCATTGCGCGGTGCGAGCAGGCCGAACGTGCCGAATATGATTGACAGCCAGCACACGAGCACGATCAGCAAGGGCAGCGGTAGCGAGCCGGCGCGCTGCAGCAACGCCAGCGACCTCGCGGCGAAGACGTCGTCGGCAACGCGCAATGCGCGTGCGATCAGACCGATCGCGAGTTTGATCGCGTTGCGGGATTCATCGTTCAAGTGATGTTCTGGCAACAGGATGCGCAAATACATGCCGGACAGCGCACTGCCGCACACGCATGCAAAGATGCCGGATGCGATGAGCAGGTGGTTCAAGTTGTGAAGCTCCCACTCGGGCTTGGCGTGTGTCTCATGATCGTGTCCGGCTGGCCTGGCTCATGCGGTAGCCGGTGATCAGCCCAATATCGTACGCACTTTCCAGCGCGCGCACGACGCTGTCGGAGCAGACAACATACCGTGCGTCTGTTCGACCGGTGCAAGAAGGAAATGCGTCGATGCCGAAACAGTCGTTGGCGATCTCACTCAACGTGTTCAGACGTTCATCAGTAGGCGCAGTGGTGCGTGCGGGTATGTTCGGGGTCATGGTGTAGGGGGTGCCGCTCAGGTTGGCTAGCCTTATGTTTCCAGGGGAAAGATTGTGATTAAAAATGCAGCATTGGTCAAGCGAAGAGTGATCTAACTGAGCCGCAATCCCCGCGAGTTCGAACACGTTCACATGTGACGGGACACCCGCGTCTGATTCCTGGGCCGGAAACTCATTGGACGTTGCTAAAGTCCTATAGTACTATAACCCATACTTTAAGGCTTTTATCAAACCCGACGCTCCGCTTCCCCGCGGCCGTACAGTGAGACACCCTATGACCGACCTCGAAGCCGAGCATCCAAATCTGACCCGCACGACCATCGATCGCATCGAAGCCTATGTGCTGAGGTGCCCAATCGATACCCCGGTTAGAACTTCGTTCGGCGTGATGCATGACAGGCCGGCTCTCCTGATCAAAGTGATCGACCGCGACGGCGCGGCAGGGTGGGGCGAGGTGTGGTGCAACTTTCCGTCATGCGGCGCCACGCATCGTGCGGCGCTGGTCGAGACCGTGTTCGCACCGCTTCTGCATGGCCAACACTTCACTGATCCCGCGGCAATCTTCAAACACCTGACGCAATACACGGCCGTGCTCGCACTGCAATCGGGCGAGCACGGCCCGATCGCGCAGACTATCGCAGGGATTGACCTCGCGCTGTGGGACCTGCAGGCGCGACGCGCTAACCTGCCGTTGTGGCAGTTGCTCGACGGAGCGAGCGACGAGATCGGCGTCTATGCGAGCGGCCTGAATCCAACGGGTGCCGAAAATATCGTCGCCGACCGGCTCGCGCGCGGCTTCGTCGCCTTCAAGCAGAAGGTCGGCTTCGGGCGCGCTCGCGACGCAGCCAATCTCGCGATGCTGCGTGAAATCATCGGCCCGCAACGCTGCCTGATGGTCGATGCCAATCAGGCATGGGATCTCGACACCGCGCTCTCGATGCTCGAGGTACTCGAACCCTTTCAGCCGCGCTGGCTCGAGGAGCCGCTGCGTTGCGACCGGCCCTTGTCAGAGTGGCAGACGTTGAGCGCACGCAGCACAGTGCTTCTCGCCGCCGGCGAGAACATGTCGAACCAGGGCGCGTTCGCGGAGGCGATTCTGAGCGGCGCGTTTGGCGTGATCCAGCCGGATGCCGCGAAGTGGGGCGGCATTTCAGGTACGTTGCCGATCGCCCGCGCGGTCCAGGACGCGGGTCTCACTTACTGCCCGCATTACCTCGGTGCCGGCGTCGGCCTGCTCGCGTCCGCGCATTTGCTGGCCGCTGCGGGCGACAGCAACGGTCGTGGGCTGCTCGAAGTGGACGCCAATCCGAACGCGCTGCGCTCGCTGCTCTGCGGGCCGATAGAAAGACCCGTGAACGGCAGGGTTCGACTCGGCAACGCACCCGGCATCGGCATCACACCCGACACCAGCGCGCTGATCCGTCAATTCGCCACGCCTCGGCATTGACTACACCGGGCCTGGCCACGGCCCCCCATTTTTCTCGACCACGATCCTCCAGCGATGAACTCAACTCTGCCGTCCTATCCTGACACGCTCCTCTTCATCGACAACACCTGGCGCACGACTGCACGAACGTTACCCGTTGTCGATCCGGCAACCGAGGCCGAGATCGGCGCGGTCTCGCTCGCCGGCGAAGCCGACCTCGCCGAAGCCGTGCAGGCGGCCACACGCGGTTTCAGGATCTGGCGCAAGGTGCCCGCGATCGAGCGCAGCAATCTGATGCGCCGCGCGGCCCAGTTGTTGCGCGAGCGCGCCGAAGCGATCGCGCCGATCATGACGATGGAGCAAGGCAAGCCGCTCACGGAAGCGCGAGTCGAAACGCTGGCTGCGGCAGAGGTCATCGAATGGTTCGCGGAGGAAGCGCGACGAACCTATGGCCGTGTGATCCCTGCGCGCTCCGCGAACGTCCGGCAAATCGTGACTCGCGAGCCAGTTGGTCCGGTCGCGGCGTTCACGCCCTGGAATTTTCCGATCAATCAGGCCGTGCGCAAGATCTCCGCCGCGCTTGCTGCGGGATGCTCCGTCGTGCTGAAGGGGCCGGAGGAGACGCCCGCCAGTTGCGCGGCACTCGTGCGTGCGTTTGTCGATGCAGGCCTGCCCGCGGGCGTGTTGAACCTCGTGTTCGGCGTGCCGGGCGATGTATCCACGTTCCTGATCGAACATCCTGCGATCCGCAAGATTTCGTTCACGGGATCGACGGCGGTCGGCAAGCTCCTCGCCGCCAAGGCGGGCGCGCATATGAAGCGCATGACAATGGAACTTGGCGGCCATGCGCCCGCGCTCGTTTTCGCCGACGCCAACGTGCCACGCGCGGCGCAACTGCTTGCTGCCGCGAAATTTCGCAACGCCGGGCAGGTCTGCATTTCGCCCACGCGCATTCTCGTCGAGGAGCGCGCGCTCAGCGAGTTCGTCGAATGCTTCGTTACGGCAACCCGTCAGATCAAGGTTGGCAACGGGCTTGGCGAGGGTGTGCAGATGGGGCCGCTCGCCAACGAACGACGCTTGCATGGCATGTCAGAACTTGTCGCGGACGCTGTCGGGCATGGCGCGAAGGTACTGGCTGGCGGCTCCCGCATCGGTCGCGAAGGTTACTTCTTTGCGCCGACCGTGCTGGTGGACGTCCCCCTGTCGGCTCGCATCATGCATGAGGAGCCGTTCGGGCCGGTTGCGCCCATCATCGGTTTTGGATCCTTCGACGAAGCCGTGGCCGAGGCGAACCGCTTGCCGTTCGGGCTTGCAGCCTACGCCTACACGGGATCGGCCACGACCTTCGCGGCGGTGGGCGAGGCGATCGAAAGCGGCATGGTATCCATCAACCACCACGGGCTCGGCTTGCCCGAAGCACCGTTCGGCGGCATCAAGGATTCCGGCTATGGCTCGGAAGGCGGGACCGAGGCACTCGAGGCGTATCTGAACACCAAGCTGGTGTCCGAACATCGCTAGGCTATACCTTCATGTCCATGTGAAGGTTGATGACGTCGCCGCGATATACGACGTCGGCGAAATACACCACGACGCCTCGCTTGTCGATGAACACGCGCTGTACGCGCGCGACCGGCGAGCCAGCAGGGACGCGTAGGAGATGTGCCGTGTCGGCGCCGGCTGTGCTGATGGTTAGCGTTTGGTGAGCCTTTACCATCGGTCGCGGATTCATTTCCATCAGGATCGGAATTACCGTCTCGGTGCGAAACCGTTCGCTTGCCCGCGAGAAGATGCGCTCTTCCAGATAAAGCGAGATGACGCAGTAAGGTTCCCCGCCCGCCGAGTGCAAGCGCTTCATATAGGTGTAAGCGCGGGCCAGCTTGCCGTCATCGTCGCCAATAGGAGGCACGCGACTGTGTTCCTCGATGGACAGCAGTTCCGGCGTTGACAGGCGGTATGTATCGGCCAGTGCATCGAGGCTGGTTACCACACGCACCGGTTCATGCATGGCAGCAGGCGCACTGACGAACGTGCCGCGTCCACGCATGGGCGTCAATTTGCCTTCGTTGGTCAGCAACTGCACAGCTTGTCGGGCGGTGACCCGCGCCACACCAAACTCGGCGGCAATTTGCTCGAGTGTCGGTATCAGTTCACCGTTGCGCCATACGCCGCGCGCAATGCGCTCGCGTAAAGCTTCGGTGATCTGAAGGTAGAGCGGAATGGGGTTCGAAGCGGCCAGGCGCATGGTGGGAGTGAAAAAAAGTGAGGCCAGACTTTGTGCGTGGCGCGGCTCGACATCTCGACGGCTGGAGCCGAGGCCCGTTCAGGTGACAGGTATCATAAACCATACTATAGGAGTTTGCGGCCAGGTTTGAAGTCTTCAGCCGACCTGCGGCACGGAATATCGGCCTGTGTCTTTGGCACGGGCAACCTGACCATCGGCTTAGTTCGTATTCAGCATGCGGCGCCGCGGCCGCACCGGAATCTCGTCTGGGGCGGCGCTTAGGCTGAGTTGCCGTGGTCAGATTTCCGTTGCCAACGCGCGACATTTGCGGCAGAATCCCGGATCGCTGTATTTTCAGTCGTATCCGCTGGATCGAAATTGCGTGGGCGCCTTATTCCATAAGGCTTTGCTGGGTGTTTTCGAACCCCTCGGCACCACCAGATCCGCAAGAGTGATTCAGTTTGGTGGCCGCAATATAAGCGCAGTATCAGGAGTGGTAGTTCAGTCGGTTAGAATACCGGCCTGTCACGCCGGGGGTCGCGGGTTCGAGTCCCGTCCACTCCGCCAGTATCTTCGAAAGGCGAACTCCGGTTCGCCTTTTTTATTGCCCGCTGTTGTAATATCGGGCGTTCCGTTTTTGGCACCCCTCACGCATGCTCGATTTTTTCCGCAATCACAAACGCCTGATGATGTTCATGCTCATCCTCGTCATCGTGCCGGGGTTGGGATTTGTGGGTATCCAAGGTTTCCGCGGCTTCTTTGACGAAAGTGCAAACGTGGCCAGCGTCAACGGCCACAAGATCACTCGCGCGGAGTATGACGACACGATGCGTCAGCAACTCGACCGCGCGCGTCAGATGCTCGGCGCGCAGTTCGACATGAAGTCGTTCGACACGCCCGAGCGTCGTCGCGAGATGCTCGACGGCCTGATCGAGCAGCGCGTACTGGCCGACGAAACCCAGCGCCTGCACCTCACCGCTTCGGACGACGCCGTACGGCGCGTGCTGATGAACGATCCGGTGATCTCGTCGCTGAAGAATCCCGACGGCTCGATCGATGTCGATCGCTACAAGCAATTGCTCGCCATGCAGGGCATGACGCCCGATCAATACGACGAGCGCGTGCGCTACAGCATCGCCACGCAGCAGTTGCCGGCCAGCATTCAAGGTAGCTCTTTCACGTCGAAGACCCTGGCGCAACATCTGACCGAACTCGCCGAGCAGCAGCGTGAAGTGCAGGGCATCGCATTCCATCCGCGTGACTACGCGGCGAAGGTGCAGCCGACCGACGCGCAACTGCAAGCGTATTACGACGCGCATCGCAACGACTTCGCTACGCCCGCTACCGCGACGATCCAGTACCTCGTGCTGTCGCCGGCCATGCTCGCGGCCGCTGTGCAGCCGAGCGACGCCGATCTGAAAAAGTACTACGACGACAATATCGCGAAGTACCGCACGGACGGTCAGGTGCGGGCGAGCCACATCCTGATTGCCGCGCCGAAAGACGCGAGCGCGGCCGACAAGGCCAAGGCAAAACAGAAGGCGGAAGAACTGCTCGCGCAAATCAAGGCGCATCCTGACCAGTTCGCACAGATCGCGCAGCAGAATTCGCAGGATCCGGGCTCGGCTTCGAAGGGCGGCGACCTGGGGTACTTCGGCCGCGGCATGATCGCAGGCGGTCAGGCGTTCGACGACGCCGTATTCGGCCTCAAGAAAGACGAAGTCAGCGGTATCGTGCAAACCGATTTCGGTTATCACATCGTCAAGGTGACGGACGTCAAACCGGCGGTCACCCGGCCGTTCGACGAAGTGAAGGACGCCATCGCGAAAGAGGTGAAAACGCAGCAGGCCGCCAAGGTGTTCACCGACGACTCGGAAGGCTTCACGTCGATCGTTTATGAAAAGGCGAAGAGCCTGCAGCCGGCCGCTGACAAGTACAAGCTGACCTTGCAAACGGCCACGGTTACGCCGCAGCCGGACCCGAAGCTTCCGCCTGACAGCCCGTTGAACAACGCCAAGTTCCTCGCCGCAGTGTTTGCGAGCGACGCGGTCACCGCGCGCAACAACACCCAGGCAATCGACGTCGGCAACAACACGCTGATTGCAGCGCGCGTGACCGACTACAAGGCTGCGGCCGTGCCGGCGCTCGACGCGGTCAAGGACGCGGTGCGTCAGAAGGTGATCGCCGCGCAGTCGAACGAAGCTGCGCACAAGGACGGTATTGCGAAGCTGGCCGAGTTCGAGAAGTCGAAGTCGACCACGGGTTTCTCGTCGCCGCTGAAGGTGTCCCGCAATGACGCGCAAGGCGTGCCGCCGGCTGCGCTGAGCGCCATCTACAAGGCAGATGCGCAAAAGCTGCCGGCTTACGTCGGCGTGGATCTTGGCGACGACGGTTATGCGATCTATCGCGTGAACTCGGTGGTGGCGAGCGCACCGGTCGATCCGCAGCGCCTCGCGGCCGCGCAGCAGCAGATCGCGCAGGTCGATGCGCAGTCCGAAGCAGAGGCTTACGTCGAAGCAGTCCGTGCCCGCTCGAAAGTGAAGTTTTACGGCGCGCTCGACAGCAGCAATGCGCAAGCTAGCGGCGATTGAGTAACGGCCTCGGCGCGTAAGTCAGTACAACGCGCAGGAATTGAAAAAGCCCCGCATGAAGCGGGGCTTTTTCCATGTGACGTGTACTAGTGTGTCAAACGGCTTGCCTGATGGTGCAGCGTGAGCTGCCTGCCATGGCTTAAAGACAAGCGCTGATCGAACTGGTGGCGTCGCTACCCGCCGCGCCATTCGCGCGGAAGCCGACCCACGAACCGGGACCCGTGTACGACGGACGCACCACAGCGGCTGCGCCACTCGGCGGCTGCTGACCCGGGACATAAACGTCCATGGCCTGATCATTGGCCAACGTACTTTGCGACACGACTTGCTGTTGGGAGCTATCGGCCCACTTCTGCGCGATGCATTTCGCGACGGCCTTAGGCGGTTGCTGGCTTTGACCCACCGATTGAACGCCGGCAGGCGGTTGAGCCGCGCAGGCAGAAATTGCTACGGTCAAAGCGATTAGCGGTAAATATTTCACGTTATCTCCTCAGAAGTCGCTCGGAATCGAGCTGGGGTCACACGGGATTACAACGGTGTCAGATAGCCCTCACCGATTTGTGTTCCCCAATGATCGGAAACAAGTTGTTAGCGAGCTTTTCAGTGCGGCGAACTTGTGCGAAGGAGTGGCTTGACAGCCGGCCACACGTTGTTCAGTAGCACGGGTTGTGCCTGCTGCGTGGGGTGGATCTGGTCGGCCTGAAACATGTCCGGTTTATCGGCGATACCGGCGAGCAGGAAGGGCACCAATGGCACGCGCAATTGCTTCGACAGTTCTCCGTACAAGCCGTGGAACTTTTGCGTGTAGTCCGGGCCGTAATTAGGCGGGACATACATGCCCACCAGCACGACTTTCGCGTGTCCCTGCTGAGCCTGCTCGATGATCGTGCGCAGGTTGTCTTCGGTGGTGGCGAGCGGCACGCCGCGCAAGGCATCGTTGGCGCCGAGTTCAACGATCACGATGCTCGGCTTGAGACGTTGCATGAGCGCCGGCAAGCGAGCCCGCCCGCCGCTCGTCGTATCGCCGCTGATGCTCGCATTGGCGACGCTATAATCGATTCGCTCGCTGGTGAGGCGCTGGCGCATCAATGCAACCCAGCCGGTGTCACGGGGCAGGCCGTACTCGGCGGAAATGCTGTCGCCGAGCACGACGATCACCGGCTTGGCCTGTTCGGGCGTGTTGGCGGCACGCGCCGTGAACGGCGTCGAAAACAGGGTTGCGGCCAGCACGGCCGAGCCGAATGCCGTAGTCAGCGCCGCGGCGCGTGGCGCTATGGCGCGCACTTTCAACCTACGCTTCACCATGCTAAACAAAACTGATCCAGTCATTGAAGTGCGGGGTTTGTGCAAGAAGGTTAAGGATGCAACAGGCGAGCTGACGATTCTTGACGATATCGATCTTGCCATCGATGCCGGCAGCAGTGTGGCGATCGTCGGTGCCTCCGGTTCGGGCAAGTCTACGCTGCTCGGCTTGCTCGCAGGATTGGACAGCGCGAGCTCAGGCTCGGTTCGGCTGCTCGGCCGCGAACTTACCGAACTGGGCGAAGACGAACGTGCTGCGTTGCGCAGCGGGTCGGTGGGCTTCGTGTTCCAGTCGTTTCAACTGATGCCGCATCTGACGGCGCTCGAAAACGTGACGTTGCCGCTTGAACTGCAAGGCGGCATCGGCACGCGGGAGGCGGCGACGCGTGCGCGGGGGCTGCTGGAACAGGTCGGACTCGGGCAGCGCACCGGGCACTATCCGAAGCTGCTCTCGGGTGGTGAACAGCAGCGGGTGGCGCTCGCGCGTGCGTTCGTCACACATCCGGCCATCCTGTTCGCCGACGAACCGACTGGCAGTCTCGATGCGGCAACCGGCCATGCGGTGATCGACCTGATGTTCCAGATGAACCGCGCGAACGGAGCCACGCTGATTCTGGTGACGCACGACATCGAGCTTGCGCGCCGCTGCGATACGACCGTGACGATCGAAGCAGGGCGGCTTGCCTGAACGCGCTGCCCTCATTCCTGACGATGCAAGAACAAAGCGGGCCGCAAGGGCCCGCTTTTCATTTTGGCTGATGCGCGCCGACAGCCCGGAGAAGAAGCGTCATAAAACGCGCTCGATCACGACCAGCATGTGAAGCGCGGCTAAGCGGCGCAAACCGCCACGCCGCTCACGCTTTACCGTTTCAGTGCGGCACGAGCCCGCGCGATCAACGCGGAGGTCGACGAGTCATGTTTCTTCTCATCCGCAGTCGCTGCGGTCAGATCGGCCTCGACCACCTTGCCGAGAATCTTGCCCAGCTCGACGCCCCACTGATCGAACGGATTGATGTCCCACACGGACGCCTGCACCAGCACCTTGTGCTCGTACAGCGCGATCAATGCGCCGAGCGAACGCGCTGTCAGTGCGTCGACCAGTAGCGTGCTGGTTGGACGGTTGCCCGGAAACACCAGATGCGGCGCCAGTTCCGGTTTGTCCGCGCCAGCTACTTTCTTCGCTTCTTCCAGCGTGCGGCCGAGCATCAGCGCTTCGCTTTGGGCGAAGCAGTTGGCCAGCAACTTCGGATGATGGCTGACGAGCGGATGCTCCGGCGTCAGCACGGCGATGAAGTCGATCGGCACGATGGTCGGGCCCTGGTGCAGCATCTGGAAGAACGCATGCTGACCGTTCGTGCCCGGTTCGCCCCACGTGACCGCGGCGGTCGGATAGTCGACCATTGCGCCATCCAGACGCGCCGACTTGCCGTTGCTCTCCATCTCGAGCTGTTGCAGATACGAGGGCAGGAAATGCAGCGCTTCCGAATACGGCGCGACCAGATAGCTTTGCGAGCCGAAGAAGTTGCGATACCAGACGCCGATCATGCCGAGCAGCACTGGCAGATTCTTCTCGAGCGGCGCATCGCGGAAATGCTGATCCATCTCGTTGGCGCCGGCCAGCAGTTCACCGAACTGTTGCGGACCGACCGCGATCATGATCGACAAACCCACCGCCGACCACAGCGAATAACGGCCGCCCACCCAGTCCCACATCTCGAACACGTTCTCTTTCGCGATGCCGAACTTGACCACCTCGGACGGATTCGCCGACACCCCGACGAAGTGCTTCGCGAGCGCGCTTTCCGGGCAGCCTTTTTCGACAAACCAGTCGCGCAGCGAGCGCGCATTGGTCATGGTTTCGAGCGTCGTGAAGGTCTTCGAGACGATGATCGCGAGCGTTTCCTCGGGATCGATCTGCTGCATCACGTTGTACAGATCGGCGCCGTCGACATTCGACACGAAGTGCGTCGTGATCTCGGGGCTCGCCAGATGATGCAGCGCGTGCACAACCATCTTCGGCCCAAGATCCGAGCCGCCGATGCCGATATTCACCACATAGCGAATCCGCTTGCCGGTATAGCCGGTCCACGCGCCGCTGCGCACCTGGTCCGCAAACGCGCCCATTTTGGCGCGCTCGGCTTGCACCTGTGCGTGAAACGGCGCTTTGGGATCGGTGGCGCGCAGTGCAGTGTGCAATGCGGCGCGGCCTTCAGTGGGATTGACGACTTCGCCTGCGAACATGGCGTCGCGGCGCTTTTCGACGCCGGCTTCACGGGCGAGTTGCACCAGCAGCTTCAGCGTTTCGTCGCTTACGCGGTTCTTCGAAAAATCGGCCGCGAGGCCGCCGCCCGCGAACGCAAAGCGCTCGGCGCGGGTAGGGGCGGGATCGTTCTCGGGGGCGAACCAGTCGCGCATGTGCGCATCGCGAATCTTCTCGTAATGCGTTTGCAGCGAGGACCAGGAGGGGAGCGAGTTCTGCGTCATAGCGTCCGTCTAACGAAGGGGCACGAATGAAAGGCGCGCGCGTGAAGCGCCGCCGAGGATGAAGCAACGATGCTGTTAGAGCGTGGCCGCGCGGCCCGGTTCGCGGTGACGCCTCGCAGTGAAGCCTGGCCGCGAACCGCGCTCGATACCTCAATACAACGCGCGGCTGATCAATCAGTATAGCGGCGTTGCGTGACAGGCGGCAGCGGTTTGAGCGCGCGGTGCACAGTGTGGGACATACCGTCTGATCAACCGGGCTGCTCAATCAAGTGTCGGATAGAACATCCGGTTGAGCAAGGTCCGCACCATCGGCGCCAGTTCGCCGGCAGTCAGGCCGGCCGGGCCGTGGCCTTGCGCGCTCAGCGTGTCGGCAGCGAGACCGTGCAGATAGACGCCTGCGAGGGCCGCTTCGTAACGCGGCAGGCGTTGCGCGAGCAGCGCGCCGATCATGCCACCGAGCACGTCGCCGGTGCCACCGGTCGCGAGCCCGGCATTGCCGGTCGGATTGATCGCGAGACGCCCGTCCGGCGCCGCGATGACCGTGCCGGTGCCTTTGAGCACGACGACGCTGGCAAAGCGCGCTGCCAGCGCGCGCGCCGCGCCGAGCCGGTCGCGTTGCACGCCCGGCGCGTCGCTGCCGAGCAGGCGTGCCGCTTCGAGCGGATGCGGCGTCAGCACGCACGGATCGCCTTGCACGCCGCGCGCGGTGACTTCAGCTGCGAGCGACGGGTCTTTCGATATCAGGTTCAGCGCGTCGGCGTCGAATAGCTTGGGGACGTCGAGCGCCAGGACGTCGTGCATGACTTGTATGGCGCGCTCGCTATGACCCATGCCGCAGCCGATGGCGAGCGCGTCCATCGTGTCGAGCGGCAGAGCGTCGATGGCGTGGAGCATCAGTTCGGGATGGGGCGGATCGTAGGGCGGGGCGCCCTCGCCCAGTAGCGCGACATGCACTTTGCCCGCGCCGGTGTACAGCGCCGCGCGCGACGCGAGGATCGGCGCGCCGCACATGCCGGTGTCGCCGCCGACTACCGCGAGACTGCCGAAGCTGCCTTTGTGGGTCGCGAAGTCGCGCGACGGCAGGAATGCGGCGAACAGATCCGGCGCGTTGAGTTGCACGGCCGTGCGGGCAGTGCTGTCGACGCCGATTGGCGCGACGGTGACCGCGCCGCTGAGATCGCGGCCATGTGCTGTGAAGAGACCAGGTTTGGCGCCGATGAAGGTAAGGGTGTGGGTGGCGTGCACGGCGATGCCTTCACCCGGGTCCTGGCCGACTATCGTGCCCGTGTCGCTGTCGAGGCCGCTCGGGATGTCCAGTGCCAGAACGCCGCCTGTCGCCTTTGTTTTTGTTTTGGTGCGTTGCGAGAGCTGACGGGTGATGGTCGCGAAGATGCCTTCCAGGGGGCGTGTCAGTCCGATGCCGAACATGCCGTCGACCAGCCAGCTGTAGCTGTCCAGCGAGGCTGGCGGTGTCGCGGTGATCGCTACGCCCGCGGCGCGGGCGGTGTCGAGTGCCCAGCGGGCGTCTTCGGGTTTTACTTCAACGGGCATGCACAGTTCCACCGCGATGCCTGCCTTGTGCAACTCCGCCGCGAGGATCAGGGCATCGCCGCCATTGTTGCCCGGTCCCGCTATCAGCCATACCTTGTGCCTGGCTTTTTCCAGCGATGTGTCGCGGGTTATCTGCTCGTGCAGGAAGCTTGCGGCTGCTTTGCCGGCCCGGTCCATCAGCGTGTGTTTCGGCAGTGCCGCTGAAGCCTGGGATTCGAGGATCCGCAGTTCGATCAGGGATAGCAGCGGCAACGGACGGTTGTGGGGGCTAATGAGAGTAGGGAGGCCTGCAGTGCGTGTCGTCATGGCAGCGGCTTGAGGGTCGCCTTTGGCCAGGCGAAGTAAGCTTTTGGAGCCACTATGGTAGCGCCCGCTGCGGACTTGATGGGGAACCTTAAAACCGGTCGGCCCGAACAGCAGCCAGCGTATCCTCAGGCACACCGGCCGCTACGCCGGTAACCATGTCGGCCACGACCTTCCCGGCGCCACATGCGAGGCCCCACCCGGCGGGCCCATGCCCGATATTCAGGAAAAGCCGCGGATGCAGCGCATTCCCAATCACCGGCATCCCATCCGGCGACAGCAGCTTGACCCCTTCCCACGGCAACGCCGCCGAAATCCGCGCCGCGCCGGGAATCCAGTCGTGCGTCGCCTGGCCCAGCAGCGCCAGAGCCTCCCTGGTTAGCGCTTCGCCCAGCGGCTTATCGATCTGCGCGGCGCTCTGCAGCACCGCGCCACCCGCAATCCGCAAACGATGATTCATCCTGCTAATCGCAATGCGCTTGACCGCGTCCACAATCGCGACATGCGGCGCGCATTCCTCATGCGCAATCGGCGCGACCAGGTTATGCAAGCGCAGCGGATGCAACGGCAACCGCAAGCCGAGTCGCTCGAGCAGTGCCAGGCTGCCGTGACCCGCGGCCACGACAATCGCGTCGGCGCCGATCACGTCGACTTCGCGTGAACGCGACCCGGCGCCCGGACGCGGCGCCAGTTCCACCGCGGGGCGCTGGCCGTCCAGGCGGATCGCCGAGACTTCACTGCCGAGCATGAACTGCACGCCGCCCTGTGCATCGAGTGTCTGCTTGATCAGCTTCGTGAACAACGCACAGTTGGCCGTGCGCTCCTGATCGAATAGCACGCCGCCGGAGAATTCGGGGTCGGTCGGCACGGAATGCTCGAACGCGGCGCATTCGGCCGGGCTCAGCACATGGTGCGGCACTTCGTATTGGCGCAGCAGTTCGAGCGCGGTTTGCGTCTGCTGCCATTCGTGCGCGGAACGCACCAGATACAGCAGGCCGCTCGTCTGTTCGAATTCCAGCCCGAAACGTGCTTCCATGTCGGCCATCGCGTCACGCGAGGTCTCGATGAGCGGACGCAGTCGCCCGAACTGGCGGCTGAATGCCTCCGGCTCCTGCAGAGCGGCAAGCTGCTTGACGAACTGGCGGGCCGGCCCGTTAAAGCCGGTTTTGCTGATCACGCCGTTTTTGGCGCCCTGGCGGCTCGCCATGAACGTCGGGCCGAACCAGACGTCCAGTGGCGTGGGCAGCACCGTGCCGCCGTGTCCGTAGGTCGCGCCTTGCGCAACCGTTGCGTGGCGTTCGACGACGCATACCCGATGGCCGGCCGCGCGCAGTTGATAAGCGGTGGCGACGCCGACAATCCCGCCGCCAATGACGATGACATCCATGTTCTGATTCGATTTGCCGGCGGGGCGCCGAACCTGGGCGTTCCCGTTGAGCGTGACATGCGGCGCGAGGCCCGGCAATGCTCAGGCCGTTCGCGCCGATCCGTTGAAAGGGCGAATGATAGCAGTCAAACCGGTCGTCCGGCCATGCGCGCGCCACGCCGGACGCGATCTCGGGCCGCATCGCCGGCACGACGGGCCGGCGCCCGTCACGGCCCATTGCAAGCCCGCTGGAAGCGCGTTCCCGGGTTATAATCTCGGACTTCCCTTCCGCCTCACGTCGCCAGCACGCGCGACTCATAGACGCAACGTCAAGTCCATGGCCCACTTCTCGTGTTTCCCCGGCGCTTCGGCCCTTTCCGATTTCCGTCAAACCCGCCTCTTCGAAACGCTCACGCGCATCGACGCCAACATCACCGGCGTGCGCGGCCAATATCTGCACTTCGTCAACGCCCAGACGCCGCTGTCCGCTGAAGACAACGCGAAGATCGAAGCGTTGATGCACTACGGCGATCCGTTCGAAGAAACCCGCGAGCGCGGCACGGCCGAAACCTTTCTGGTGGTGCCGCGCTTCGGCACGGTGTCGCCGTGGGCCAGCAAGGCAACCGACATCGCGCATCTGTGCGGTCTCACGCAGGTACGCCGCATCGAGCGTGGCGTCGAGTATACGGTGACGCTGAAAAGCGGCCTGCTGGGCGGCAAGAAGGCGCTCTCGGACGAAGCGCGCGCCGCTGTCGCCACCGCGCTGCACGACCGCATGACCGAAAGCATGTCGCCCTCGCGTGAGCACGCGCTGCATCTGTTCGACGAACTGCCGGCCAGGCCGCTGCAAACCGTCGACGTGCTCGGCAACGGCCGCCGCGCGCTGGAAGCCGCCAACACGGAACTGGGCCTCGCGCTCGCCGAAGACGAAATCGAATATCTCGTCGACGCGTTCACCAAACTGGGCCGCAACCCGACAGACGTCGAACTGATGATGTTCGCGCAGGCCAACAGCGAACACTGCCGTCACAAGATTTTCAACGCCGATTGGACGATCGACGGCGAGAAGCAGGATATCTCGCTGTTCAACATGATCCGCAACACCGAGAAGCTGAACCCGCAAGGCACGATCGTCGCGTATTCGGACAACTCGGCGATCATGGCGGGCGGCGTGGCTGAGCGCTGGTTCCCGCGCACGCCGGCTGAACTGGGCGCGAACGAGTTGCCGGAGCACTACCGCCGCAACGTCGAACTGACGCACACGCTGATGAAGGTGGAAACGCACAACCACCCCACCGCGATCTCGCCGTTTCCGGGCGCCTCGACCGGCGCCGGTGGCGAAATCCGCGACGAAGGCGCGACCGGCCGCGGCGCGCGTCCGAAGGCGGGTCTGGCGGGCTTCACGGTGTCGAACCTGCAGTTGCCGGACGGCGTCGAAGCATGGGAAAACGCCCGCGACGTGGTGCAGCCGCTCGCGCACCGCAACCCGGACGACAGGCAGGAAGCCTACGGCCGGCCCGACCGCATCGCCTCGCCGCTGCAGATCATGATCGACGGCCCGCTCGGCGGCGCCGCGTTCAACAACGAATTCGGCCGGCCCAATCTGGGCGGCTATTTCCGTACGTACGAACAGAACGTCGCGGGTCTGGTGCGCGGCTATCACAAGCCCATCATGATCGCGGGCGGCATCGGCAATATCTCCGACCAGCACACGCACAAGCACGATCTGCCGGAAGGCTCGCTGCTGATCCAGATCGGCGGCCCGGGCATGCGCATCGGCATGGGCGGCGGCGCGGCCAGCTCGATGGCTACCGGCACCAACACGGCCGAGCTCGATTTCGACTCGGTGCAGCGCGGCAACCCGGAAATCGAACGGCGCGCGCAGGAAGTCATCAACGCCTGCTGGCAACTGGGCGAGAAGAACCCGATTCTGAGCATTCACGACGTCGGCGCGGGCGGTTTGTCGAACGCGTTCCCGGAAGTCGTGGACGGCGCGAGCAAGGGTGCGGTTTTCGAATTGCGCAAGATCCAGCTGGAAGAAAGCGGTTTGTCGCCGCGTGAAATCTGGTCGAACGAAGCGCAGGAACGTTACGTCCTGGCGATCGCCCCGGCCGATCTGCCGGCATTTGAAGCGATGTGCGCGCGCGAGCGCTGCCCGTTCGCGGTGATCGGCACGGCTACCGCCGCGCGTCAACTCAAGCTGATTGACACGGAACAGCACGGCGACGCGGCCCATCAGCCGGTCGACATGCCGATGGAAGTGCTGCTCGGCAAGGCGCCGCGCATGCATCGCGATGTCACGCGTGTCGAAACGAAGCTCGAGCCGGTCGATGTCACCGGTCTCGCCTTGTCGGACGTCGCCGTGAGCGTGCTGCGTCACCCCACGGTGGCCAGCAAGTCGTTCCTGATCACCATCGGCGACCGCTCGGTGGGCGGTACGACCGCGCGCGACCAGATGGTCGGCCCGTGGCAGGTGCCGGTGGCCGACGTCGCGATCACGACCATGGACTACGCCGGCTTCCGCGGCGAAGCCATGACCATGGCCGAGCGCACGCCGCTCGCCGTGATCGACGCGCCGGCCTCGGGCCGCATGGCAGTCGGCGAGGCGGTCACCAATATCGCGGCGGCGCCGATTGCGTCGCTGGACAAGCTGAAGCTGTCGGCGAACTGGATGGCCGCGTGCGGCGCACCGGGCGAAGACGCCGCCCTGTTCGACACGGTTAAGGCGATCGGCATGGAACTGTGTCCGGCGCTCGGCATCAGTATTCCGGTTGGCAAGGATTCGCTGTCGATGCGCACCAAGTGGGAAGACCAGGGCGTCGCGAAAGAAGTGGTCGCGCCGGTTTCGTTGATCATCTCGGCATTCGCTCCGGTGGAAGACGTGCGGCGCCACCTCACGC
The DNA here is from genome assembly GCA_963738755.1 of uncultured beta proteobacterium. GTDB lineage: Bacteria > Pseudomonadota > Gammaproteobacteria > Burkholderiales > Burkholderiaceae > Paraburkholderia. The sequence continues at coordinate 15,020 of CAVTXZ010000024.1, read as the reverse complement.
CGCAACTGCGCCGCGCAAGCGGAACAGATGGCGTGGGCGAGTCCGTGCTGATCGCGATCGATCTCGGCCGCGGCAAGCATCGTCTCGGCGGCAGTATCCTCGCGCAGGTCACGCAGCAGATCGGCGACACGGTGCCGGACGTCGACGACGCGGAAGATCTCAAGCGTTTCTTCAACGCGATCCAGGCGCTCAATAACGACGGCAAACTGCTCGCTTATCACGACCGCTCGGACGGCGGGCTGTGGGCGACGGTGTGCGAAATGGCGTTTGCGGGTCACGTCGGGGTGTCGCTGAACGTCGACATGCTGGTGCTCGATCCGCATCACGAATCCGATTACGGCGACGCGAAAGACTGGGCCAAGCAGACCAGCGGCCGCCGCGAAGACCGCACGATCCGCGCGCTCTTCAACGAAGAACTCGGCGGCGTGATTCAGGTGCGCGCCGCGGACCGCGACGCGGTGCTGATCGCGTTGCGCGAACACGGTTTGTCGGCGTGCTCGCACGTGATCGGCAAGACCAACGAGCGCGACACGATCGAAATCTACCGTGACGCGAAGAAGATTTATGACGCGCCGCGCACCGAGTTGCATCGCGCGTGGAGCGAAGTGAGCTGGCGCATCTCGCGTCTGCGCGACAACCCCGCTTGCGCCGACGCTGAATACGAGGCGCTCTCCGACGCGGCCGATCCGGGCATCACGCCGGTGCTGAGCTTCGATCCCTCGGAAGACGTCGCCGCGCCCTTCGTTGGCAAAGGCGCGCGTCCGCGTGTCGCGATCCTGCGTGAGCAGGGCGTGAACTCGCACCTCGAAACGGCTTACGCGTTCGACCGTGCCGGTTTCGACGCGCACGACGTGCACATGAGCGATCTGCTGTCGGGTCGCGCCACGCTGGCGGATTTCGCCGGTGCGGTGGCGTGCGGCGGCTTCTCGTACGGCGATACGCTGGGTGCCGGCGAAGGCTGGGCGAAAGCGATCCGCTTCAACTCCCAACTCGCGGACATGTTCGCCGCCTTCTTCGGCCGCGAAGACACCTTTGCGCTGGGTATCTGCAACGGCTGCCAGATGATGAGCAGTCTCGCGTCAATGATTCCGGGCGCCGAAGCATGGCCGAAGTTCACGCGTAACAAGTCGGAGAAATTCGAAGCGCGGTTCTCGCTGGTCGAAGTGGAGGCTTCGCCGTCGATCTTCTTCGCCGGCATGGAAGGCTCGCGTATTCCGGTCGCGATCGCGCACGGCGAGGGTTTCGCCGACTTCTCGCAGCAAGGCGATGCGTCGAAGGTGGCCGTGGCGATGCGCTTCGTTGACCACCACGGTCAGGCGACCGCGCAGTATCCATTCAACCCGAACGGTTCGCCGGACGGCATCACCTCGGTCACCACGCCGGACGGCCGCTTCACGGTGCTGATGCCGCACACCGAGCGCGTGCATCGCGCGGTGCAGATGAGCTGGCATCCGGAAGGCTGGGGCGAGGGCAGCACGGACGCAAGCCCGTGGATGCGCGTGTTCCAGAACGCGCGGCGCTGGCTGGGCTGATGCGATGAAGGCCGCTGCAAAGCGGCCTTCTATGCAAAGTGAAGCTGCAGACGCAGCAACAACAAAGCCGCCCTCGGGCGGCTTTGTTGTTTTCAGACGGCTAGCAAAAACCGCTTACTGAATCTTCGCATTCTTGCGCAGGCCTTCTTCGAACGCTTGCAGCTTTTCCTGCTGGATCTGCTGCACGATCTGCGGACGCACCTGTTCGAGCGGCGGCGGCGTGATATTGCGGACGTCGTCGACACGGATGATGTGCCAGCCGAATTGCGTGTGCACCGGCGCGTCGGTCATCTGGCCTTTCTGCAGATGCGTGGCGGCATCTGCGAATTCAGGCACGTATGCCTTCGGGTCCGACCAGTCCAGATCGCCGCCGTTCTTGCCCGATCCCGGGTCTTTCGAATATTGCTTGGCGAGGTCTTCGAAGCTCGCGCCGGCCTTGATCTTGGCGATCAGGTCTTTGGCCTGCTGTTCGTTGTCGACGAGAATGTGGTGCAGGTGATATTCCTTGCCGCCCGCGTCCTTGATCAATGCGTTGTAGCGCGCGGTGATTTCGGCGTCGGTCGGCGCATTGTTCTTGACGAAGTCTTCGATCAGCGCGCGCAGCACGACGGTTTGCTGCGCGACGGCGATTTGCGCCTTGACGTCCGGGTGATTCGGCAGGCCACGGCGCAGCGCTTCCTGCATCAGGATTTCGCGGTTCACCAGCTCTTCGCGCACGGCCATTTGCAGTTGCGGCGTGTCTTGCTGGCCTTGATGCACCAGTTGGTCGATCAGCGCATCGGCGCGCGCTTTCGGAATCGGCGTGCCGTTCACCACGGCGATGTTCTGAGCGAATGCAGGTGCGGCCGCAAATGCAGCCAGCAATACCCAAAGGCGGGTTTTCTTCAAGGTCATCGAAAGGTTTCCTAGCGGGGCAACAAAGCGAATTCTTCGGGCGTATACGCCGTGATTGCAAGGGCGTGAATGCCGCGCTGCATGGCATCGGCCAGCGCATCATACACCATGCGATGCCGCGCCACGCGGGCCTTGCCGGCGAATGCGGCGGCCACGATCGTGACACTGAAATGACCGCCGGCGGAGGCGCCGGCGTGGCCCGCGTGCTGCGCGCTGTCATCGGTGATGCGGATCGAGGCGACCGGCGCGAGCGCCGCGGTGAGGCGCGCTTCGATCAGCGCGGCACGTTCGGCAGTGGTGGCGTGCATGAATACATCGCTCGTCATGTCATTCTTCCTTCATGTACTTCGAGAGCCACAAACTCTGTCCGACGATGAACACCACGAGGCACCCGGTCGCGCCGAACAGCTTGAAATTGACCCACTGGTCGGTCGTGTAGTTATACGCGACGAACAGATTGACGAGTCCGAGCAGCACGAAGAACACCGCCCAGACGATGTTCAGCTTGCCCCAGATCGCGTGCGGCAGCGTGATCTGCTTGCCCATCATGGCTTCGATCAGGTTCTTGTTGAAGGCCAGTTGCGAGACGATCAGGGCGACCGAAAACGCCCAGTACAGGACCGTCGGCTTCCATTTGATGAAGGTGTCGTTGTGCAGCACGAGCGTCGCGCCGCCGAACACGGTGACTACACCCAGGCTCACCCACAACATCGGATCGACCTTGCGGTGGCGGAACGCCACCCACGCGATCTGCACCAGCGTGGCAACGATCGCCACTGCCGTCGCCGTGAAAATGCCCCATATCTTGAAGGCGACGAAGAACAGGATGATCGGGAACAGATCGAACAGGAATTTCATTATCTGGTCGGGAATTCGGCAAGAGTGGGTCGGAGAATGAGGGACGCGGTGCGCGGCTGGCTGAACCCGCCGCGGCAGGCGGTGCGCGGCGCGAGCCATTCGCGCCGTGACTGCCACAGCCGGGTTGTCCGGTTCGCAAGCCGGATGAAGGGTGTCGTGGCCGGCGGGCGGGGGAACGGGCGCACTGGGATGCCCGCCGGCCGGCAACGCGCCAGACTCCGCGCGGCGTTACTTGGGCTCGAATTGTAACGCAGCCGAATTGATGCAGTAACGCAGGCCGGTCGGCGCGGGGCCGTCTTCGAACACGTGGCCCAGATGCGCGCCGCAGTTCTTGCACTGCACTTCGATGCGCAGCATGCCGTGCGCGCGGTCGGTTTTCTCGGCGATGACTTCGCCGTCGATCGGCTTGAAATAGCTCGGCCAGCCGCAACCGGCGTCGAATTTGGTGTCCGATTCGAACAGCGGTGTGCCGCAACATACACAGTCGTAAATGCCGCGATCCCAGTGGTCGTTGTAACGGCCGGTGAAGGGCCGCTCGGTGGCCGCGTGGCGCGTCACCTGATATTCCATCTCGGAGAGCTGCTTGCGCCACTCGGCGTCGTCTTTCTGCACGGCGGGGGCGTCGGTCTTGAGGTCGTCGGGGTTGTTCATGGTCGGGGTTCCTGTCTCAGGCTTGTTTTGGGGCGTGCTAATGGGCTTCGGGCTTCGGCGCAGATTCAGGCGGATTCAGGCGGATTCAGCCAGTTTGCGCGCGCTACACGGTGTCACGACGAGCAGCTGACTTCCAGCGAGCTTGCCCAATCGGGCGGCAGTCCGGCATACGCCTCGTATTCCGGTTGCTCGTCGAACGGACGGCGCAGCACGGCCGCGAGGCGCTCCACTTCGGAAAAGTCCTTCTCTTTCGCGAGTTGGATCGCTGTTTCCGCCAGGTGATTGCGAAGAACGAACTTGGGGTTCACACGGTTCATTGCAATAGCGCGCGCGGCGTCGTCGCGTGTTTCTTCCGACAGGCGCGTGCGGTAGTCGTTCACCCACACATCGAAGGCGGCACGGTCGAGGAACAGGTCGCGCGCCGGCGCGTCGCCGCTCGCGTCATATTTCGAAATACGCGCCAGATTGCGGAACGTCAGCGTGAAATCCGCACGATTGGCGTGCATCACTTCGAATAAACGATTGATAAGAACCTCGTCGCCGTCGCGCTCGATCTCGAGGCCGAGTTTGGCGCACATACGGCGCTCCAGCGCCGGTGCGAAACGCTCCTTGAAACCGCCGAGCACGCGTTGCGCATCTTCGATCGCCTTCTCGCCTCGCACGCCTTCCTCGTGCTTTTCTCCAAGCAGCGGCAGCAGGCCCTGCGCGAGGCAAAAGAGGTTCCAGTACGCAATCTGCGGCTGCATTTTGTACGCGTAGCGGCCTTGCGAATCGGAGTGATTGCAGATGTAGCCGGCGTCGAAGCCGTCCATGAAACCGAACGGGCCGTAGTCGATCGTGAGACCGAGGATCGACATGTTGTCGGTGTTCATCACGCCGTGGCAGAAGCCGACCGCCTGCCATTCCACCATCAGGTCGGCGGTGGACATCACGGCTTCATCGAGCAGCGCAAGATACGGATCGTCGGCCTCGCGGCAATGCGGATAGAAACGCTCGATCACGTGATCGGCAAGCGCCCGGAGTGCATCGACGCGATCGTTCGAATAGAAATGTTCGAAGTGCCCGAAACGCACGAAGCTCGGCGCCACCCGTGTGACCACCGCGGCGGTTTCGATTTCCTCGCGCCGCACCGGCTGGTCGGAGCCGATCACGCACAGTGCGCGCGTGGTCGGAATGCCGAGATGATGCATCGCTTCCGAACAGAGGAATTCGCGGATCGACGAGCGCAGCACCGCGCGGCCGTCGCCCATGCGCGAGTAGGGCGTGCGGCCCGCGCCCTTGAGCTGCAGTTCGAAGCGCCGGCCAGCGTGTTCGACTTCACCGAGTCCAAGCGCGCGGCCGTCGCCAAGCTGACCGGCCCACACACCGAACTGATGTCCCGAATAGACCGACGCATACGGCAGCGCCTGCGAAGGCCATTCGCGCGTGGCGTTGCCCGAGAAGAGTTCGGCGAAACCTGGATCGTTCTGGAGCGCGGCGTCTAAACCGAGCATGGCGGCCGTTTCCGCCGAGAAGCCGACCATGTAAGGCGCATTGAGCGGCGCGGCCGGCAGACGTGTCAGAAATGTGCTGCCTAGCCGCGCAAAGGCGCTTTCGGGCGGTGCGGTCAGTGCGTTGGAAAGAGCCGTCAAAGGCCCGGATAACCCTGCAATGCTTGGGGAAAACGACATGTTGAGCGCCTCTGGATTAACCGATATTGTAAATCCGCGCCCGCGGAGCTGCTGGCTAGCTCTCTACCTTTCCCCTGTGGCGCTTGCAGGCAAGCCTCGCGCGGCATCCGAACAACAACTTCATTCACGAAAAACAAGGCGAGGAGACCTCTCTTTATGACGACGCCGCTGCTTGGCCAGATGATGGACGTGCCGCTCACTGTGTCTTCGTTGCTCGCGCATGCCGCGCGACATTTCGGCGATACCGAGATCGTGTCGCGGCGCATCGAAGGCGACCTGCATCGTTATGCCTATCGCGATTGTGAAAAGCGCGCGAAGCAGCTCGCGCAGGCGTTGATCGCCCTCGGCGTCGAGCCCGGCGAACGGGTCGCGACCCTTGCCTGGAACGGCTACCGTCATCTGGAAGCGTATTACGGCACCACCGGCTTCGGCGCGGTGTGCCACACCATCAATCCGCGGCTCTTTTGCGATCAGATCGCCTATATCGTCAATCACGCCGACGACGCCTACGTGCTGTTCGACACCACGTTCGCGCCGCTGGTCGACATGCTCGCGCCGCAATGCCCGAAAGTGCGTGGCTGGATCGCGCTGGCCGACGAAGCCCATCTGCCCGCGATGCAAACGCCCGCGTTGAGCTACGAAACGCTGGTGAACGCGCAGGACGGACACTACGACTGGCCGGACATCGACGAGCGACAGGCGTCTTACCTTTGCTATACGTCCGGCACCACCGGCAATCCGAAAGGCGCGCTCTATTCGCATCGCTCGACGGTGCTGCACGCGTTCGGCGCGTCGCTGCCCGACGCCATGAGCCTGTCCGCACGCGACTGCGTGCTGCCGGTCGTGCCGATGTTCCATGTGAACGCCTGGGGCATTCCGCATGCCGCGCCGCTGACCGGCGCGAAGCTGGTCTTTCCCGGCAAGGATCTCGACGGCAAATCGCTCTACGAACTGATGGAAAGCGAACGCGTCACGTATTCGGCCGGCGTGCCGACCGTGTGGCTCGGCTTGCTCAACTACCTGCGCGAGGCGAAGGTGCGTTTCTCATCGCTCAATCGCACGGTGATCGGCGGCTCGGCCTGCCCGCCGGCGATGTTGCGCACCTTCGAGGACGACTACGGCGTGCAGGTGATCCACGCATGGGGCATGACAGAAATGTCGCCGCTCGGCACGCTGTCGAAGCTGACGTGGGAGCAAAGCCAGCGCCCGCTCGAAGAGCAACGCAAGCTGCTGGAGAAGCAGGGCCATGTGCTCTATGGCGTCGACATGAAGATCGTCGGCGACGATGGGCGCGAGCTGCCGTGGGATGGCGTCGCGTTCGGCGATCTGCACGTGCGCGGGCCGTGGGTGATCGACCGGTATTTTCGCAAGGACGACTCGCCGCTGGTGGACGGCTGGTTTCCAACCGGCGACGTCGCCACGATCGACCGCGACAGCTTCCTGCACATCACAGACCGCTCCAAGGACGTGATCAAGTCGGGCGGCGAGTGGATCAGTTCGATCGACCTCGAGAACGTCGCGATCGCGCATCCGGCGGTGGCGGAGGCGGCGTGCATTGCCTGCGCGCATCCGAGATGGACCGAGCGGCCGCTGCTGGTGATCGTCAAGCGTGCAGGGTTCGACGTGACGCGCGAGGAACTGCTCGCGTTTTATGACGGCAAGGTAGCCAAATGGTGGATCCCCGACGACGTCGCCTTCGTCGACGAACTTCCGCATACGGCCACGGGCAAGCTGCAAAAGCTCAAGCTGCGCGACAGGTTCCGCAATCACGTCCTGCCGTCCGCGCTCGAGGACGAGAAAGATTGCCCCTTGACTCCGCTTGCCAGGGGAAACCCCGCTTAAGGATAAATTGAACGAGCGTGCTTTTTTGTGTATTCTGCCTGCTGACCCGGGAAAGTCGGACGAAAAGTCGGACAATGAGTCGATCCGATGAACCGGAAGGGCGGCGCGCGATGCGCCGCCTCATCGCACGGAGGCAGGCAGATGGCAGTGGACTACACAACTCATGGCGGCGTGGCCGTCATCACGCTGAACAATCCCCCCGTAAACGGCCTCGGCCTCTCGACGCGAGCCGGTATCGTCGAAGGCATCGAGCGCGCGCAAAACGATCCGGCCATCAAGGCGATCGTGCTGACAGGCGCCGGCAAGGCCTTTTCGGGCGGCGCGGACATCACCGAATTCAACACGGCCAAAGCCACCCAGGAACCCACGCTCGCAACGGTCATCAAGGCCGTCGAGGGTAGCGCGAAACCGGTGGTCGCGGCCATTCACAGCGTGGCAATGGGCGGTGGCCTGGAGCTGGCGCTCGGCGCGCATTACCGCATCGCCGCGCCCGGCGCGCAGATCGCCTTGCCGGAAGTGAAGCTCGGCATTCTGCCGGGCGCGGGCGGCACGCAGCGTCTGCCACGCGCGATCGGCCTCGAGGCCGCGCTGAACATGATCGTTTCCGGCGCGCCCGTGATGTCGGAGAAACTGGCCGATTCGGGCCTGTTCGACGAAGTCGTGGAAGGCGATCTGGCCGAAGCGGCACTCGTGTTTGCCCGCAAGGTCGGCGCGAAAGAAGGCCCGCATCCGAAAGTGCGCGACCGCAAGATCGAACATCCGAACGCGGCCGGTTTCATCCAGTTCGCACGCAATAGCGTGGCGGGCGTTGCCAGGAATTTTCCGGCGCCGCACAAGTGCATCGACGCGGTGGAAGCGGGCGTGCAGAACGGCTTCGACAAGGGCCTCGCGTTTGAGCGCGAATGCTTTATGGCGCTCGTGCAAACGCCGGAAAGCCACGCGCTGCGCCATGCGTTTTTTGGCGAGCGCGCGGCCAGCAAGATTCCCGACGTGCCTGCGGATACCGTTACACGTGAGATCGCACGGGTGGCCGTGATCGGCGCCGGTACGATGGGCGGCGGCATCGCGATGAACTTCATCAACGCGGGCATCCCGGTTACGTTGCTGGAAACGAAGCAGGACGCACTCGATCGCGGCGTCGCGACGATTCGCAAGAACTACGAGGCCACCGTCAAGAAGGGCAAGCTCAAGCCGGAAGTACTCGAACAGCGCATGGCGCTGATCACGCCCACGCTGTCCTACGACGACCTCAAGAACGCCGACCTGATCGTCGAAGCCGTGTTCGAGGAACTCGGCGTGAAAGAGCAGGTGTTCAAGCGTCTCGATGAAGTGGCGAAGTCCGGCGCGATCCTCGCATCGAACACGTCGACACTCGACGTCGACAAGATCGCCGCGTTCACGAAGCGTCCGCAAGACGTGGTCGGCATGCACTTCTTCAGCCCGGCCAACGTGATGAAGCTGCTTGAAGTGGTGCGCGGCAAGGAGACGGCGAAAGACGTGCTCGCTACCGTCATGAAGCTCGCGAAGAAGATCAAAAAGACCGCGGTGGTCTCCGGCGTATGCGACGGCTTCATCGGCAACCGCATGATCGAGCAGTACATTCGTCAGGCGCTGTTCATGCTCGAAGAAGGCGCGTTGCCCGCCCAGGTGGACAAGGCCATCGAGAAGTTCGGCTTCGCGATGGGCCCGTTCCGCATGAGCGATCTGGCCGGCAACGACATCGGCTGGGCGATCCGCAAGCGCCGCTATCAGGAACATCCCGAAATGCACTACTCGAAGATCGCCGACCGTCTGTGCGAGACGGGGCGCTTCGGCCAGAAAACCGGCGGCGGCTGGTACGACTACAAGGCGGGCGACCGCACCGCGTATCCGTCGAAAGTGGTCGACGAGATGATCAGCGAATTTTCCAAAGAAACGAAAGCCGAGCGCCGCAAGATCAGCGACGAGGAAATCGTCGAGCGCCTCGTGTTCGCGCTGGTGAACGAAGGCGCGAAGATTCTCGAGGAAGGCATCGCGTCGAAGGCTTCGGATATCGACATGGTGTATCTGACCGGTTATGGCTTCCCGCTTTATCGCGGTGGGCCGATGCTGTACGCGGATACGGTCGGCCTCTATAACGTCGAGCGCGCGATTCGCCGCTACGCGGCGCGGGCAAACGGCGATGCATGGCAATTGGCGCCGAGCATCGCGGAGCTTGCTGCGAAGGGTCGTGGGTTTAACGGCTGAAGCGCTGCCGCTCAGGCGAAATGATTGAAATGAATGAAGTGGGGCGACTGAGCGATCCGCCAGCGCACCCACTATCACCATCTGGAAGTACCAACCGACTTGTATGGGACCCGAGTAAGCGCTGTGGGACCAGAGTAGGCGCTAACGCCAACTCTGGCCGACAACTATGTATGGGACCAGAGTAGACGCTAAAGCGCCAACTCTGGCCGACAACTATGTATGGGACCAGAGTAGACGCTAAAGCGCCAACTCTGGCCGACAAAGGAGAGACGCATGACTGATGCCGTAATCGTATCGACCGCCCGAACAGGTCTCGCCAAATCATGGCGCGGCGGTTTCAACATGACGCACGGCGCAACGCTCGGCGGTCATGTGACGCAGGCAGCCGTCGAGCGCGCGAAGCTCGACCCGGCTCGCGTCGAAGACGTGATCATGGGCTGCGCGAACCCGGAAGGCGCGACCGGTATGAACATCGCCCGGCAGATCGCGCTGCGCGCCGGCTTGCCGGTTAGCGTGCCGGGCATGACGGTGAACCGCTTCTGTTCATCGGGTTTGCAAACCATCGCGCTGGCGGCGCAACGCGTGATCGCCGGTGAAGGCGACGTGTTCGTCGCGGGCGGCGTGGAGTCGATCTCGTGCGTGCAGAACGAGATGAACCATCACATGATGACCGAAGGCTGGCTGAGCAAGAACAAGCCGGAAATCTACTGGTCGATGTTGCAGACAGCCGAAAACGTCGCCAAGCGTTACTCGATCTCGAAGGAGCGCCAGGACGAATACGGCGTGCGCTCGCAACAGCGCGCCGCGGCTGCGCTCGAAGCCGGTAAGTTCAAGGACGAAATCGTTCCGCTGACGGTGCTCGCCGGCGTCGCCGACAAAGCCAGCGGCCGCCTCTTCACAAAGGAAGTCACGGTCAGCGCCGATGAGGGCATTCGCGCCGACACCACGCTCGAAGGCGTCTCGAAGATCCGCACGGCGATGCCGGGCGGCGTGATCACGGCAGGTAACGCAAGCCAGTTTTCGGACGGCGCGTCGGCGTGCGTGGTGATGAACGCAAAGGTGGCCGAGCGCGAAGGACTTCAGCCGCTGGGCATTTTCCGCGGCTTTGCGGTAGCAGGCTGCGAGCCGGACGAGATGGGCATCGGCCCAGTGTTCGCGGTGCCGAAGCTGCTCAAGCAAGCCGGCCTGAAGGTCGAGGACATCGATCTGTGGGAACTGAACGAAGCATTCGCGGTGCAGGTGCTGTATTGCGCCGACAAGCTCGGCATTCCGCAGGATCGCCTGAATGTGAACGGCGGCGCGATTGCGGTCGGTCACCCGTACGGCGTTTCGGGCGCGCGCCTGACCGGCCATGCGCTGATCGAAGGCAAGCGGCGCGGCGCGAAGCTCGTCGTCGTGACGATGTGTATCGGCGGCGGTCAGGGCGCGGCGGGTCTGTTCGAAGTGGTCTAAGCCAGCGTCAAGGCAAAGCCATACCGAGCGCGGGCATGCTCAACGTACCCTGATTGACAAAGCGCGTGCCGCCCACCAGGCCGCTCGTCATGCCACCCGTAAAGCCGCCGGCGAGCCTGCCGCGCAGAACGTACGGGATCTGCCCGGTCTGGGCGGAGTCGGCGAAGGCGAAGGCCTGGCGAACCGCGGCGAAGGCCGGCACCGTAACGGGTACGTTGACAATGATTTCACTGTAGCGGGGCACGATGCCGCTCTGATTGGTCACGCCGCTGGCGAACGGTTTGCCGTTCAGTTCCAGATCGAGCGACACGCCGTCGAAATTGAGGTCGGAGTCGTTGGGATTCTGGACTCGCAGTTTGACGTTGAAGCGTACTTCCAGACTCTGGCTGTCGATCGGTTCGATCCCGGCCACGTTCACGCGCACGGGGTCGCTGCCGAACATGCTGGCGCAGCCGTTGAGGATCAGTGCGGTGAAGGCGAGGCTGGCTGCCAGGCGGGTGGTACGGCCGGAAAGCCGTGCGCGAAACAGGGACATGACCGGCACCTCGCAGGAACGGGTTGGTTCATGCATTGTACGGGCGGATTTGCGGCAACGGCGGTGTTTCACGCGGCACGCGGGCGGGGGCGTCCGGCGAGACGGATGGCAACCCATGCGGCGTGATCGGGACGACCGGCAAGCGCGGCGTCCGCGGATGCCGCAGCGCCATAGCGGGTATCATTTCCGACTGTTCGCGTGCGGCATCGAGCGCACGCCGGGCAGACCGAAGCCTGCGGACTTTCGGGCGGATCAGACGATCGCGCGAATGCAGCGAGCACGTTGAACGCACAGTCCCAGCCCAACGAATCGAAATGAAGAAGGTGATCCCGTGATCCGTCATATTGTGATGTGGAAGCTCAAAGAAACCGCCGAGGGCGCCACGCGCGCTGAAAACAGCCTGAAGCTGAAGGAAAAGCTGGAAGGCTGCCGCGACATCGTCCCGGGCATCCTCAAGCTGGAAGTCGGCATTGCGGCGCCGGGCTTCGAATCGAGCTATGACGTCGTGCTGGTTTCCGACTTCGCCGACAAGGCCGCGCTCGACGCATACCAGGTTCATCCGCAGCATGAAGCCCTCAAGGGCTTCGTCGGCGCGGTGCGTGAAGCGCGTCAAGCGGTCGATTACGAAGTCTGACGCAACGCAATGACCGATACGCCCTCATCCAGCTCGAGCAGCGCGTCGTTGCCCGAAAGTCCGTTCGTCGACCGGCTCGGCGCGCAGCTCGTGTCGGCTAGCGACGGCGTCAGCGAAGTCGTGCTGCCGCTGCGGCCGGATCACATGAACACGTGGGACGTGGCGCACGGCGGCGTCACCATGACGCTCGCCGACGTCGCGCTCGCGATGGCCGCGCGCAGTCTCGCGGGCGACGGCATTGGCGTGGTCACCGTCGAGATGAAGGTCAACTTCATGCAGCCGGGCCGCGGCGAATTGCGCGCCATCGGCCGCGTGCTGCACCGCTCGACCACCATGGCCTATTGCGAAGGCGAGATCCGCGATAGCGAAGGCCATTTCGTCGCCAAGGCGCTTGGCACCTTCAAATACATGCGGCGCCTTGCCGTGGGCCGCGAGGTGACGCAACAGCGTCTGCGCAGCGACCCTTCCGCCAAACCTGGACCCAGCGACGGCTAAGCGCCGGATGGGCGGCGCGCGTGCCGAGAGCCGCGCGCACCGCCCATGCTGTCGCGCAGACCCTCGCACTATTCGCCGAGTACATCGGCAACCCATGGAGACGATCGTCATGCCCCAGATCAACCGTCAACTCGTACTGGCTTCGCGTCCGCAAGGCGCGGTGACGCCCGATAATTTCAGGCTCGTCGAAACGCCGTTAGCTCCGCTCGCCGACGGCGAATTCCGCGTGCGCAATCATTTTTTGTCGCTCGATCCGTATATGCGCGGCCGCATGAACGACAGCAAGTCGTACGCCGCGCCGCAGCCGCTGGACGAAGTGATGATCGGCGGCACGGTCGGTGAAGTGGTCGAAACGAAGAACCCGAAGTTCGCGCTGGGCGACAAGGTCGTCGCGATGTTCGGCTGGCAGGAGTACGGCGTCTCGAACGGCGCGGGTGTGCAGAAAGTCGACGCTACCCATGTGCCGCTGTCGGCGTATCTCGGCCCGGTCGGCATGCCGGGCGTGACCGGCTGGTACGGCCTGAACCGGATCATTGCGCCGAAAGCGGGCGAGACCGTGGTCGTAAGCGCGGCGAGCGGCGCGGTGGGCAGCGTGGTCGGGCAACTGGCGAAGCAGGCCGGCGCGCGCGCGGTCGGTATCGCCGGCGGTGCGGACAAATGCCGCTATGTGGTCGAGACGCTCGGTTTCGATGCGTGCGTGGACTACAAGGCCGGCAATCTGTATCAGGACCTGAAAGCCGTGACGCCGGACGGCGTCGACGGTTACTTCGAGAACGTCGGTGGCGAAGTGCTCGACGTGACGCTGGCGCGCATGAATGCGTTCGGCCGTATCGCGTTGTGCGGTTTCATTGCGGGCTACGACGGCCAGCCGCTGCCGCTTAAGAATCCGTCGCTGATGCTTACGCAGCGGCTGCTGGTGCAGGGCTTTATCGTCAGCGAACATATGGAAGTGTGGCCGCAGGCACTGCAGGAGCTCGGCACGCTGGTCGCGCAGAAGAAACTGCAGTACCGCGAAACCATCGCGCAAGGGCTCGATGCGGCGCCGGCAGCATTCATCGGCCTGCTGAAGGGCCAGAACTTCGGCAAGCAGCTCGTCAAGCTGATCTGACCGCGCGGGTCAGGCAACCGTTAATCCCAGGAGACACACACGATGTTCGAGTTCGAAGGCAAGGTGGCGGTCATCACCGGCGCGGCAAGCGGTTTTGGCCGTGCGTTCGCGGCCAAGGGCGCGTCGCTCGGCATAAAGCTCGTGTTGGCCGACGTCAATCCCGCCGCGCTCGCGCAGACTGTCGACGCGTTGCGTGCGGACGGCGCCGAGGTGATCGGCGTGCCTACCGACGTGTCCCACGCCACCCAGGTCGAAGCGCTCGCGCAAGCGGCGCTCGACGCCTTCGGCAAAGTGCATCTGCTGTTCAACAACGCGGGCGTGGGCTCGGGCGGCTTCGTGTGGGAGAGTTCGGAAAACGACTGGTCCTGGGTGTTCGGCGTCAATGTGATGGGTGTCGCGCACGGCGTGCGCGTCTTCACGCCGATCATGCTGCGGCAGAACGAGCCGGCGCATATCGTCAACACGGCGTCGGTGGCGGGTTTGCTGTCGCCGCCGGCAATGGGCATCTACAACGCGTCGAAGCACGCGGTGGTGTCGCTCACGGAGACGCTGTATCACGACCTGAAACTGGCGCAGGCGGCGCGAGCAGGGGGCGGCGAAGTTGGCTGTTCGCTGCTGTGCCCGGCATTCGTGCCGACCGGTATCGCGGACGCGGAACGCGCACGCCCGGACGAATTGCGTAACGAGACGACGCCCACCCGCTCGCAGATTGCCGCCGGTAAGCAACTGCAACGCGCGGTGCAGTCAGGCAAGCTGAGCGCCGACGACGTCGCCGGGATCACCTTCGAAGCGATTGCCGCGCGGCGTTTCTATATCGTCACGCATCCCGGCATCATGGCGACGGTGAAGCTGCGCAACGAGGACATCGAGCAGTTGCGCAATCCCACGGATCCGCTCTCGCTCAAGCCCGAGGTGAAGAGCGCGAACTAGGCGCTCATGGCATCATGCGGCGCCTGATCTGCTGTTCTTCCCGCTAACCTTCGGCGCCCACGCGCCACCTGACGCACCATGCCGCTGAATCCGAAGCTCGAACAGGTGCTCGACATGATCGCGCGCGCGAAGCGCCCGTCATATCACGAACTGACGCCGCAGCAGGCGCGCGCCTCGTACGAGCAATGCGTGG
>CAVTXZ010000023.1:0-264193 GCA_963738755.1 uncultured beta proteobacterium | reverse complement strand
TAATGTTGGTGCCCGCGGGGCAGTCGTCGACGCGCAGTGTAATCTGAGCCGCCATGTTCTGCACGAAATTGAAAACGTAGACGCCGGGACCCGGTTGTGATATGGTGCCCGTGTACTCGCGGTCGGTGCGGATCCACACGTTGTGCGCGGAGATGATTGAGCCCAGCGTCGTGGGCGTCTTGGAGGGCAGCACCGCGGGCGTCCACGTAACGCCGCCGCCGGGGGTGTAGCCGCAGTAGAGCCACCGCCCCAGCGCCGCCGCGATGCGGCCGTCGAATATCTCGCCGTCGTAGATATTGTCCGCTGTGACGGGCCCAGTCGTGGTAACGAAAGAGAGCGGCGCGCCCGCCGCCACCGCGGACGGGAAGGCCGTCGTGGCGCCGTCCGCCGTGGTCACGGACAGCAGCGCGCGGAACTGGCGCACGCCCGAGTTGACCGACGGCTCCGCCCACCAGCCGTGGCCCACCATGACGCCCAGCGCATTGCACCCGCTGACGACCAGCGGCGTCACGTCCACGACGTCGTAAAGCACGCGGCGTTCAAACGTGGTGAACTGGCCCAGCTCGTGGTCGTCCGTCAGCTGGCCGTTGAGCCACGTCTTGGCGTAGCCCAAGCCGGAGATGTACAGCCGAGCGCGCACTACAGGGGAGGCCGGCACGGTGAACTGCGCGCGAAACGTGTTGTTGGCGCCGTTTCCGCCCGCCGCGACCCACAGGCGCCCTGCCACGCCTCGGCGGCGAACAGGCCCGTGGAGAAGCGCGCGGTGGCGGCACGGACGCCGCATCGTGCGAGTCCCACCACGTCACCGTCCACGAGTAGTCCGCGTCCGACGCGAGCGGCGCCCCGCCGTACACGACGTTGAGCGTGTCGTTGGAGGCGCGCTTGCCCGTGTCCCACGCGACGGCACCAGAGGCCGCGGCGGTGACGACGAGCTGGTACGCCGTCTGCACCTCGCCGCGTGCCGGGTGCAGCAGCGCCCACGAGAACTTGGGCGCGGCCACGTCGATGGTGAGCGGGTGGGCCAGGTACTCCACGCGCATGCGCGTGGCGGTCGCCACCACCGCAGCACCAGCGGTCGCCACCACCGCAGCACCAGCGGTCGCCACCACCGCAGCACCAGCGGTCGCCACCACGGCAGCGTCGGCGAGGTGCGCGTCGCGTTGGGAGGGTGCGCCAAAGTGGCGGCGCACGACGCTTCGACCCGGTGTATTGAGTGCCGCGGTCGCAGTACTCACTGCGAGCGAAAGCGCAAGCGCGTGCAGCAGGCAGCGATGCCCCCCCATCCGACGCGATTGCGCGAGCGTCGCGCGCGGATTTGGCGACGCGGCGGACCGGTTGCGCCCGAGGGCCGATGCGCGCTGGTCAAGCGGTTGCACACCTGCACTCACCCCTTCGCGCCTCGCCGCTCCGCCAAATCACCTGCTCCGGATCAGTGTCGCATGCGCCCGGGCGCAGCGGAGTCGCTCTCGTTTGTTCTCGTCTGTTCCCCCTCGCTCGTTCACTCTGCCCGCGCACAATGCTGCGCTGATGGCGCCGCGACCGCCGACACGCCTGCGCCTGCACCCCCCCGCCCCCGCCCTCATGAAGATGGCGCGCGACGCGGGCATCAGGCTCGTGTTGCAGTTGCTGATCTATCCCGGCACGAGCGGTTACCAGCAAACCGATTCGCACAAGCGCCTCGCCGACGGCTTTTTGTTGTCTGGCGAGACGATTCAATGGTTCTTCGAGCAATACGTTCGCGATACCGGCGATCGCGACGACTGGCGTTTCGCGCCGCTCGACGGCAAACGCGGCGCGCCCGATTTCAGCGGCCTCGCGCCGGCATGGATCGCGACCGCCGGGTACGATCCGCTGAGCGATGAGGGCGATGCATATGCCGAGAAACTGCGCGCGGCGGGCAACGAGGTCACGCTCGAACGCTACCCGGGCATGATCCACGAATTTTTCAAGATGGGCGGCTTCGTGCCCGATGTCGGCGAGGCCCATGCGCAAGCCGCGGCGGCGTTGCGCGCCGCATTCGGCGTCGAATAATTGTCCTGGTTGGGCTGGCCGTTCAGGCGATCTCGCGCTCGACGTTGAACGCGAAGCTGCGTTCGAAGTCGCCGGGCCGCGCGATCCGGTGCGAGCCGTTATCGTCGCTGCGCTCGGCGGCGGCCACGCTGATCACGTCGCCTTGCGCGACCACGCGCACCGCGGTCGTGCCGCGGGTGCCGTATTCCGGTGTTTCGATAAAGGCCGCCGACAACGCGCGTTCGCGTTCGAGCGGAATGCCGGTGGCCGGCAATTCGTCGTCGCGGGCGAGGCGCGGATCGCGCATCAGATCGATCAGGCGTTCGAGCGGCGGCATCGTATTGCGCGCGAGCAGGGCGCCCAGTTCGGCGCGTTTTTTAACCAGCTTCGGCCACGCGGTGTCGAGCACCGCATTGGAAATGCCGTGCGTGCCGGGCGCGAGCAGCGTGGGCGCAGCGTTCGACCGGTTGCAATACCAGCCGAGCTCGCGCCGCGTCCAGTCGCCGACCAGCAGATTGAAGCCGTTGTAAATGTCGCCGTTTTGCGCGACGTGCTGAAGGTAGCCAAGCGGCGTTGCATGCGTTGGGTCGCCCGAGCCGTTCAGCGACCCGCTGAGCCAGTCGCTCACCAGGGTGCCACGCGTCGGCGCATCGGCACGCATTTCATGCGGCGCGCGGTAATTGGTCAGGGCGGCGAAACGGCCGTCGCGCGACATGCCCAGCCACGTGCCGCCGCCCACCAGATCGCGGCCCGCCAGCACGGTGGGCGCGTCGTGCCACCAGCTGATCGGCTCGGCCGTGCGGCGAAAAAATTCGTCGCGATTCGCGGCGAGTGTGAAGAGCGGACCATCGGCCGCGTCGGGGCGCCAGTCGAAGACGATCAGACACATCGGGTGAGGTCTCCCGGTGGAGATGGAGAGCGCGCGTGAACGCAAAGGAAAGCGGCGCTAACACGCGCCGCTCAGGTTCAGTCGATCAGACCTCGGACGGCAAGCCGTAGGGCAACGCGAGGAACTTGAGCGCCGGCCCTTCGGCTGCACCCAGATGCACCGAGCCGTTCTCGAGCGCCGCGAGCTTGATTTCGACCAGCAGATCGACGCCGCCTTGCGGCGCCGACGCCGCGTTCACCACCATCCCGCACGGCTGACCCGGATCGGCCGAGTGGAACAGCTCGGCGCCGGCCTTGACGGTGTCCAGTTCGCCCGCCACGTTCGCGAGCGACGTGCGCCGCTTGATCGTGCCGCGATACTGGCTGCGCGCCACCACTTCCTGGCCCGGGTAGCAGCCCTTGCGGAAGTTGACTGCACCGAGCACGTCGAAATTGACCATCTGCGGGACGAACTGCTCGACCGCCGGTTGCGTGATGCGCGGTTCGCCCGCGCGAATGTCGAGCCAGTCCCACACGGCCGGCGAGACGCGCTTGAGCTTCCCGTCGAGCAAGGGCAGGCGTGCCTCGACCTCGGCCTTCGGTCCAATCCACAGATAACGCAGGCGATCCAGCGCGTCCGGCACGCGAATCAGCGAACCCGCGGCGCCGTCCACCTTCACATGCACGCCGTCGGGCAGCGCGTCGAACACACCCGAGAGCGCCTTGCGCACGTCGCCGGCCAGGCCCACCACGGCCAGTTCGCCGGTGGCGTCCACGAGTTTGGCCTTGGCGCGCAGGACGAACATCGACAGCCGTTTCTGCACAGCGGCCTGCACGTCTTTCGATACCAGCAGATGGATCGTCTCGCCGCAGCGCCACGTCAGGAACGATGCGAGCAGGCGGCCCTTGGCCGAGCAGTAGCCCGCGAGGCGCGCGTTGGCGGCATCCAGATGCTGGGTGTCGTTGGTCAACTGGCCGTGCAGGAAGCTCGCTGCGTCGTCGCCGGATACGTCGATCAAACCGAACTGCGTGAGCGGCATGTAGGCGCCGTGTGCGACCACGGCGTCGAATTCATCCGCGGCCGGGCGTGGCAGGACAGGAAGTCCCACAGAAGCGGAGGCCGGTGTCGCGGCAGCGGTGCTGGAGGGAGCGGCTGAAGGAGCGCCTGAAGCGGTAGCGAGCGGTGTGTTCATGGATTCCGGGAACAGTCAATTCTGACTTTGGCTAAGGCAAACAAGTATTATATGAGGTCCAACCCAGCCATGTTCCGCATGCCCCTTCTGAAGAAATGCCTCGTCGCCGGCTCGATTGTCGTTGTGCTGGCCGCGGCCGCCATTGCCGGCGGGTATCACTGGGCCAATAGCCCGCTCGATTTGACCCCTGCGCAACTCGATGTCACCGTCAAACCGCACAGCAGCCTGCGCAGCGTGACGCTGCAACTGAACCGCGGCGGCGTGCCGGTCGAACCGGAACTGTTCGTCATCATGACGCGGCTGCTCGGGCTGCAAGGCGAGCTGAAGTCGGGCAACTACGAGTTCAAGACGGGCGTGACGCCCTACGAAGTGCTGCAAAAAATCGCGCGCGGCGACGTCAACGAATACGTGGCCACGATCATCGAAGGCTGGACCTTCAAGCGCATGCGTGCCGAGCTGGACGCCAATCCGGCGCTCAAGCACGACAGCGCCGGCATGAGCGACGCCGATCTGATGACCGCGATCGGGGCGCCGGAAGCGTCGATCGGCAATGGCGAAGGGCTGTTCTTCCCAGACACGTATCTGTTCGACAAGAACACCAGCGACCTCGACGTGTACCGGCGCGCGTACCGGTTGATGCGCGTGCGGCTGGACGAAGCGTGGCTTGCGCGCGCGCCGAACCTGCCGTACAAGACGCCGTACGACGCGTTGACGATGGCGTCGATCATCGAAAAGGAAACCGGCAAGAAGTCCGACCGGCCGATGGTGGCGGCGGTGTTCGCCAACCGTCTGCGGGTCGGCATGCCGTTGCAGACCGACCCGACGGTGATCTACGGGATGGGCGAGAGCTACACCGGCCGCATCAGGAAAAAAGACCTGCAGACCGACACTCCCTACAATACCTACACCCGGATGGGTCTGCCGCCAACGCCCATCTCGCTGCCCGGTGTCGCGTCGCTGCAAGCGGCGCTGAATCCGGCGCAAAGCACCGCGCTGTACTTCGTATCGCGCGGCGACGGCAGCAGCATCTTTTCTGACACCCTCGGCGATCACAACAAGGCCGTGGACAAATATATTCGAGGGCAATGATGGCGCGGGGCAAATTCATTACGTTCGAGGGCATCGACGGTGCCGGCAAGACCACCCATCTCGCCTGGTTCCGTGAGCGGCTCAAAGAAAAGGTCGCGAGTACCGGGCGCGCGGTCGTCATGACCCGTGAACCGGGCGGCACGCCGCTTGGCGAGCAGATTCGCGAGATCGTGCTGCATCAGAAAATGGACCTCGAAACCGAGGCGTTGCTGATGTTCGCACTGCGCCGCCAGCATCTGGCCGAAGTGATCGAACCGGCGCTCGAGCGTGGCGACTGGGTGCTGTCGGACCGTTTCACCGACGCGACCTTTGCCTACCAGGGCGGCGGCCGCGGCCTGCCGCGCGACAAGCTCGAAACGCTGGAGCGCTGGGTGCAGGGCGGATTTCAGCCGGAGCTGACGGTGCTGTTCGACCTCGCGCCCGAAATCGCTAGCGAACGGCGCAGCGCCGCGCGCGATCCGGACCGTTTCGAGAGCGAATCGGAAGCGTTTTTCAACCGGACCCGCACCGAATATCTGCGTCGCGCGGAAGAGGCGCCGTACCGGTTCGCTATCATTGATTCCTCACAGAGCATCGTGCGAATTCAGAAAAAACTTGAAGAATTGATCGCAGTGCTTTGATTTTAAAAAAATATAATTCTGTTTTATGATGATTCGCGAAGTTCGCTTGATGTCTCATCAAGTCGCGTCAACCGATTGAATTAAAAAGAGAAACGATGATTTATCCGTGGCAAGCCGATGACTGGAATCGCCTGCAGCAGTTGCGCGGGCATTGGCCTCATGCGTTGTTGCTGCACGGACAGGCGGGCATCGGCAAGCTGCGCTTCGCGCAGCATCTCGCGCAAGGCCTGTTGTGCGAGGCCCAGCAGGCCAACGGCGAGCCGTGCGGCGCCTGCGTGGCGTGCAACTGGTTCACGCAAGGCAACCACCCGGACTACCGGATCGTCGTGCCCGAAGCGCTGGCGGCCGAAGCCGGCCTCGCCGGCGGCGCCGACGAAAAAGCCGACAAGGGCGACGCCGATGAAGGCAAGAAGACCCGCGCGCCCAGCAAGGAAATCAAGATCGAGCAGGTCCGTGGCCTGCTCGATTTCGTCGGTGTCGGGTCGCATCGCGGCGGCGCGCGCGTGGTCGTGCTGTATCCCGCTGAAGGGTTGAACGTCGCGGCCGCCAACGCGTTGCTGAAAACGCTCGAGGAGCCGCCTGCGGGCGTCGTGTTCCTGATGGTGTCGGCGCGCATCGACCGTCTGTTGCCGACCATCATCAGCCGTTGCCGCCAGTGGCCGATGACCACGCCCGCGCCGGAGGTGGCGACCAGGTGGCTCGCCGCGCAAGGCGTGGCCGAGGCGCCCGCGCTGCTCGCCGAAGCCGGCGGCGCGCCTTTGACCGCACTCGCGCTCGCCAGCGACGATAACCGCGCGCTGCGCGACTGGACCTTGAAGCAACTGGCCGCCGGGCCTGAGTGCGACGCCTTTGCATGCGGCGAGGCGCTGCAGAAACTGCCCGTGCCGCTGGTGCTCGGCTGGCTGCAACGCTGGATGTACGATTTGCTGGCGCAGCGCACGGCCGGCGCGCCGCGCTATTTTCCGCAGGCTTCAACGGCGTTGCAGCGCTGCGCGTCCCAGGCCGACGCCAGCGCGTTTGCCCGCTTCATGCGCACCGTGACGCGCCAGCGCGCCGTCGAAAACCATCCGTTGAACGCGCGGCTGGTGTTCGAAGAGCTGTTTATCGGCTACCGCGAATTGTTCGCGTAAGTCATTGATTTCGCAGGCCTGCCTTCGGCGCGCGCGGCAGTTTGCGCGTGGTTCGAGCGGCGGCCGTTTCGTCTTCCATTTCAAGTTCCAGGCACCATGAATCTTTCGTACCGCGATGCCACGCTCGACGATCTGCCCGCAATCGTCGCCATCTACAATTCGACCGTGGAGTCGCGCCAGGTCACCGCGGATCTGGAGCCGGTGAGCGTCGAAAGCCGGCTCGGATGGTTTCACGCGCACGGCCCGCAAAAGCGCCCGCTGTGGGTGGTGGACGATGCCCAGCAGCCCGGTCGCGTCATCGCGTGGCTGAGCTTTTCGGATTTCTATGGCCGCCCGGCCTATCAGCGCACCGCCGAAATCAGCATCTATCTGGACGAAAGCGCGCGCGGCAAGGGGCTCGGCAAGCAGTTGCTGGCGGCCTCGCTGGACGTCGCGCCGGCGCTCGGCATCGACACGGTGCTGGGTTTCATCTTCGGCCACAATGATGCGAGCCTGCGCCTGTTCCGCAGCTTCGGTTTCGACACGTGGGGCTCGCTGCCGCGCGTGGCGGTGCTGGATGGCGTGGAGCGCGATCTGGTGATCCTCGGCAAGCGCCTCGACACGGCCGCCGCCTGATTCACGCTCACGCCGGGCTCGCCGGGTTATCCATCAGCAGGACATCATCATGTTTGTCGACTCGCACTGTCATATCAACTTCGAAGGACTCGCCGACCGCCTGCCGCAGGTGCTCGAGAACATGCGCAGCCATTCGGTCAGTCACGCGCTGTGCGTGTCGGTGGACCTCGAAACGCTGCCGTCCGTGCTGGACATTGCCAGCCGGCACGAGAACATCTACGCGTCGGTCGGCGTGCATCCGGATCATGAGGACATGCGCGAGCCGAGCCTCGCCGAACTGATCGAACTGGCCGAGCATCCCAAAGTGGTGGCGATCGGCGAAACCGGTCTCGACTACTACCGCCTGGAAGGTCGCACGATTGCGGATATGGAGTGGCAGCGCGAGCGCTTTCGCACCCATATCCGCGCCGCGCATGCCACCGGCAAGCCCTTGATCATCCACACGCGTTCGTCGGCGGAAGACACGCTGCGCATCATGGCCGAGGAGCGCGCGAGCGAGCCGGGCGGCGTCATGCATTGCTTTACCGAACCGTGGGCGATCGCCGAACAGGCGCTCGCGCAAAACTTTTACATTTCGCTGTCGGGCATCGTCACGTTCAAAAGCGCGACCGATGTCCAGGACGTCGCGCGCCGCGTGCCGCTCGAGCGTCTGCTGATCGAAACCGACTCGCCGTACCTGGCGCCGGTGCCATACCGCGGCAAGCCTAATGAACCTGCGTACGTCAGTTA
The DNA here is from genome assembly GCA_963738755.1 of uncultured beta proteobacterium. Taxonomy (GTDB): domain Bacteria; phylum Pseudomonadota; class Gammaproteobacteria; order Burkholderiales; family Burkholderiaceae; genus Paraburkholderia. The sequence goes on along the minus strand of CAVTXZ010000023.1, from coordinate 255,940 downwards.
TGTCGGACGGTTCATCGCGCTGCAACGCGAGATGCCGGAGACGGCGCTGGCCGCCGCCACCACCGAAAACTTTTTCCGGCTCTTCAAGATCCCCGCGCCGGCTGGCGTGTGATTCATAAAGCCGCAAAATATCAATAGGATAGGGACGTTTCCTAAAGTTAAATATGAGAAATAATCTGTTGTCGATCGCAGCGTTTGAACCGGTATCAGCCGCGCAAACCGTCCTGGGCGCCGCGCGCCGTGCCGCTTCCAGGTTCGCGTTCGCCGCCACGCTCGCCTGCGCCGCGCTGACTTCGCTGGTGGCCGTACCGGCGCACGCCGCGCCGATCGACTCGCTGATCAAGTCTGTCAAGTTCGACGATGTCGACGGCGTGAACAAACTGCTCGCCAAGGGCATGGACCCGAACAGTGTCGACAACCAGGGCATTCCGCTGCTGGTGCTGGCCGCGCGCGAAAAATCGGACAAGGTCGGCGCCGCGCTGATCGCCAATCCGAAAACCGACATCGAGATCCAGGACAAGGCCGGCGAAAACGCGATGATGATGGCGTCGCTGAACGGCGATATCGACTTCGTCAAGCTGCTCATCGCCAAGGACGCCGAAGTGAACAAGAAGGGCTGGGCGCCGCTGCACTACGCGGCGGCCAACGGCAACGACGACATCGTCAAGCTGCTGCTCGACCACTCGGCCTACGTCGACGCCGGTTCGCCGAATGGCACCACGCCGCTGATGATGGCCGCACGCGGCGGTCACGTGTCGACCGTCAAGCTGTTGCTCGACAACGGCGCGGACCTGACGGTGAAGAACCAGATCGGCCTGACCGCGCTCGATTTCGCCAAGACCTATAAGGAACCGGATGTGGTTGAAGGCCTGACCGCGCGTTTGCAGCAGATGCAGCAGAAGTGACGCAGGCGGCAAGCGAGGGGTCTGGCCGCTGGTCTGTCAGTTCGCAGGATGGCTGGCCCCGGATGGCCGGCCCCCGGATGGCCGGCCGCCACAAATTTGCCTGAAAATGACGGGTGTTGGCACGCGTGCCGCTTCGCAAAACAGTGCAGAATGACGACTGTGGCGCGCGCTGTGGCGCGCCGGTTCGATGCGGCGCAAGACCGCCTGATAAACGACCCTGGAAAGGAACACCATGCTGCGGGCTTTGATTTTCGCCAGCGCGTTTGCCGTCCCATTATCGGCAGCCGCGTTTACGGGAGGCGACCTCAACAAGCTGTGCACGAAAACCGATGTGGCGTCGCGTAGCGCATGCGCCGCCTACATCGAAGGCGCCGCGGACGGCATCTTCAACACGATCGATGCGATCGGCGGCACCACCGGGCCGCGCGTCGGCCAATATTTCTGTTTGCCGCAAGACGCGCGCTCGGCGCAACTCACCGACGCGGTGCGCAAGTACATCGCGGAAAATCCGATCGTCGCGGGCTATAACGCCAGCACGGCAATCTCGCTGGGCCTCGGCAAGGCATTTCCTTGCAGAAGCGGCAGTTGATGTGACTGGCGGCTGAAGCGCGGCTGACGCGCGTAGGTCCCGCACGGCACGACCGGGCATGTGCGGCGCATCAACGCCCACGGGTAGTTTTTCCTGCTCGCGCAGGCGAACGTTCAAAACGATTTCAGGCATGCCGTTCAGACGCGGCGCATGCATCCATGCATGGACGGCACGCCGCGATCGCGGTCGCGCCAGCATCAACAACGAGGCGGAGCCTTCGAGCTTGCGCCTGCTCCAAGGGCGCTTTGCCGCCTGTTTGCCCGCTCACGGTCGCGCGAGTGCAACTGATCGGCCGCCGAGGCGGTCGAACTGTCCATCTGACTCACGAACCCGCTGCGGCTTCGCATGCTTCAAACGCCTCGTGTCATCGATATGTTGCAAGAGTCGGGACGTCCAAAGTAGCTGAAGTACCGTCGCCGCGCCGTGCGAACCAAGGAGGACATGCAACATGGGCCGACTGATCGTCGTGTCGAATCGCGTCGCAACGCCGACGGAAACCAAAGGGTCAGCGGGCGGCCTGGCAGTCGGCGTGTTTGGCGCGCTGAAAGACGCCGGAGGCGTGTGGTTCGGCTGGAGCGGTGACGTAGTGAGCGAGACCGTCGCCAATGCCGGCCCGACCCTGGAGCAGGACGGCGCGGTGACCTTCGCGACCGTCGGCCTCACGCGCAAGGATTACGACCAGTACTACCGCGGCTTTTCGAACGCGACCTTGTGGCCGGTGTTCCACTACCGCAACGACCTCGCGCGCTATGAGCGCGAAGAGTATGCGGGCTACCGGCGCGTGAACGCCTGGCTTGCGCACAAGCTGATCAAACTCCTCGAACCCGACGACGTGATCTGGGTTCACGACTACCATCTGATCCCGTTCGCCGAAGCGCTGCGCTCCGAAGGCATCACGAACCGCATCGGCTTCTTCCTGCATATTCCGTTTCCCGCGCCGCAGATTCTGCTCAACATCCCGCCGCACGAAGAGCTGGTGAAGTCGCTCTCGTGCTACGACCTGCTGGGCTTCCAGACCGCCACCGACGAACTCGCGTTCCACGATTACGCGACGCGCCACGCGCGCGGCACCGTGAGCGCGGACGGCCATGTCGAGGCATTCGGCCGCAAACTGCGCACAGGCGTTTATCGGATCGGCGTCTTCCCGGACGAAATCGCCGAGCAGGCCAAGCGCTACGAAAGCCGTCAGCATGTGCTCGACCTGAAGCAGAGCCTGGAAGGCCGCAAGCTGATCATGAGCGTCGACCGGCTCGATTATTCGAAAGGACTGGTCGAGCGGTTCCGTGCCTTCGAGCAGTTGCTCGAGCGCTCGCCCGAATGGCGCGGCAATGTCACGCTGGTGCAGATCGCGCCGCCCACACGCTCGGATGTCGCCACCTATCAGAAAATCCGTCAGGATCTGGAATATGAAGCAGGGCGCATCAACGGCCGATACTCGGGTCTCGACTACACGCCGATTCGCTATCTGAACCAGCAGTACGACCGCTGGAAGCTGATGTCGCTGTTTCGCGAATCGCAGATCGGTTTTGTCACGCCATTGCACGACGGCATGAATCTGGTCGCGAAGGAGTATGTCGCCGCGCAAAATCCCGACGATCCGGGCGTGCTGGTGTTGTCGATTTTCGCGGGTGCGGCGGCGGAGCTGAGCGGTGCGCTGCTGGTCAATCCGCACGACGCGATCGGCATGTGCGAGGCCTTGCAGCGTGCCTTGCAGATGCCGCTCGATGCGCGTCAGCGGCGTCACGAGATCAATATGGCGGCGCTGCGCAAGAACGATCTCGGCGTGTGGCGCGATACGTTCCTGGACGATCTGCGCAGCGTGCCGATGCAAAAGCCAGGTAAAGGAGGCGGGCATACGTGATGGTGCATGTGAACGGGGTTGCGCGACGCGAAACAGCGCGTCGCGCGTTTGCGCTTGAGGTGGCCGCATGCTGACCACTTTGGCTATCGCGGGGTATCGGTCGTTGCGCGAGTTGATCGTGCCGCTCGGGCGGCTGAACGTGATCACGGGCGCCAACGGCAGCGGCAAGTCGAGCGTGTATCGGGCGCTGCGGCTGTTGGCGGAGACGGCGCGCGGCGGAGTGATTACGTCGCTCGCGCGCGAGGGCGGTTTGCCGTCCACGCTGTGGGCCGGGCCCGAGCGTTTCTCGCGTGCGGTGCTGGCGGGCGAATACGCGGTTGAGCCGCTGCGTCGCAAGGAACCGGTGAGTCTGCGCCTTGGGTTTTCAGGCGACGAATTCGGCTACGCGATCGATCTCGGCCTGCCGCTGCCCGACCGGACCACGCGTTTTCCGCTCGACCCCACGATCAAACGCGAATGCATCTGGAGCGGGCCGGTGTTGCGGCCTTCCGCCTTGCTGGTCGACCGCCGCGGCGCGGCCTTGCAGACGCGCGACCAGCAAGGCGACTGGCAAACCATCCCGCAGCCGATCGCCAGCTTCGACAGCATGATGACGGAGTTCTCCGACCCGCGTACCGCGCCGGAGATGATCACGGTGCGCGAGCAGATCCGCTCGTGGCGCTTCTACGACCATTTCCGTACCGACGCGGAGGCGGCCGTGCGCTTGCCGCAGATCGGCACCCACACGCCGGTGCTGTCCGACGACGGCGCAGACCTGGCCGCCGCGCTGCAGACGATCCGTGAAATCGGCGACCCGGCCGCGCTCGACGCCGCCATCGACGACGCCTTTCCCGGCTCGCACGTCGATGTCGCGACGCAGGACGGCCGCTTCGAAGTGACGATGCAGCAACACGGCTTGCTGCGCCCGCTCAAGGGCGCCGAGTTGTCCGACGGCACCTTGCGCTATCTGCTGCTGGTGGCGGCGCTCCTGACGCCGCGGCCGCCCGCGTTGCTGGTGCTCAACGAACCGGAGACGAGCCTCCATCCCGACCTCCTGCCGGCGCTCGCACGCCTGATCGCGCGGGCCGCCGCGCAGTCGCAGGTTGTGGTGGTGTCGCACGCGGCGCGTTTGATCGCGGCGCTCGAACGCGAGGACGAGAGTCAGTCGATCGTGCTCGAAAAGCATTTTGGCGCCACCCGCATCGCTGACGCGGACGACCGCGATCTGCCAGCCTGGAAGTGGCCGGCGCGGTGAAAGCGGCATCGGATGTAAGCTGAATGTAACAACGGGCAGGAATTGCAAAGCTTAGGGCTTTTTGTTGCGCCCTGACGAATAATGGTCCAATGCGAGTAGTGCAGGCGGGCGCTTTGCGTTGGCTGCATTGATCGGAGGAATCGGCGCTGTCATACTCAGCGCCGCTGACGCGCACCGCCACGGGCGTACGCCGTCAGTTTACGGAGACAAATATGAAGATTGCGCAGATCGCCCCCTTGACGGAATCGGTGCCGCCCAAGCTGTATGGCGGCACGGAGCGCGTCGTGTCGTACATCACCGAGGCGCTCGTCGACCTCGGCCATGATGTGACGTTGTTCGCAAGCGGCGACTCCGTTACCAGCGCGAAGCTCGAAGCCGTATGGCCGCGCGCGTTGCGTCTGGATCCGGGCATCCGCGACCGCATTGCGCCGCACATGCTGTTGATGGAACTGGTACGCCGCCAGGCCGAAGACTTCGACGTCCTGCATTTCCACCTCGACTACTACTCGTTTTCGGTCTTCAAGCGCCAGGACACCCCGTTCGTCACGACGATGCACGGCCGGCTCGACTTGCCCGAGCAGCAGCCGGTGTTCGACACCTTCAACACGGCACCGGTGATCTCGATTTCGAACGCGCAGCGTCACCCGTTGCCGCAGGCCAAATGGCTGACCACCGTGTACCACGGGCTGCCGGAGCAGCTCTACACGCCGCAGCCCGTGCAGCAGAAGTACCTCGCGTTTCTTGGCCGTATTTCGCCGGAAAAGCGCGTGGATACCGCGATCCGGATTGCCGGGCGTTGCGGCATGCCGATTCGCATCGCGGCGAAGGTGGACGCCGCCGACCGCGAATACTTCGAGCGCGATATCCGGCCGTTGCTGGATTTGCCGTACGTCGAGTTCATCGGCGAAATCGCGGATGACCAGAAGGCCGAATTTCTGTCCGGTGCCCATGCGTTACTGTTCCCGATCGACTGGCCGGAGCCGTTTGGCCTCGTCATGATCGAGGCGATGGCGTGCGGTACACCGGTGATCGCGTTCAATCGCGGCTCGGTGCCGGAAGTGCTGGAAGACGGCCTGACAGGCTTTATTGTTGAAGACGAGATTGGCGCTGTGGCAGCGGTGAATCGCTTGCATAAGATGTCGCGCGCGGGTGTGCGGCAACGTTTCGAAGAGCGCTTCACGTCGCACCGGATGGCGCAGCAGTATGTGGATGCGTATCAGTCGGTGATCCGCGCGCAGAAACGCTCACGTTTCAAGGTGATCGATACTTCGGGGAGTTGAACCGGCTTCGGGTAGGCGCTTGAAAAAGAAAGGCGATGTGCGGTGCACATCGCCTTTCTTATTGTCGCTGCATATCGGGTATTCGCCACCGGACAGCCGCATGAGACCTGCGGGGCCGCAGCCTCGCCGATAGAACAGATGACTGCGTCTGACCCGGCCACCGTCGCTCACGGAACCGACGGGTCAAACGCAGACCGGCAAAACGTCTAGATCTTCAGACGCGATACCTTGGTGCCCTGCAGCGACACATCGGCCATCAGGCCGGCATTGGTCAATACAAATACTTCGACTGGAGCCGTTGCCGTAGTTGTGTCGATCGCGCCATTTGCGCCCATCTTCACCAGCGCCACGGAAGCGTCGCCGCCTGCCGACCAGCCGTCGGCACTGCGGAATTTGTCGAGCGAGTCCTGCGTCATGAACAGGAAGATGATGGCCTTCGACTGCGCGCCGGCCTGCAGACCGAACGAACCGGAGATCGTGCTGTAATAGCCGACCGTGCCGCCGCCTACACGCAGTGAACCCTCGCCATACTGGCCGCCGACCACGAAGCCGACTTGCAGTACCGACGGGAACACGAGTACGCCGCGCGCCTTCGATACCAGTTCGCGCGAACCCTGCACCGTGGTGAACAGGCGCGACATGGTGCCGTCGACGCTGGCGTCGATCGACTGGCGTTTGGAGGAATCAGTGGCGGGGGTGTTGGGATTGCCGGAATTGGTCGTACAACCAGCGAGTGCAAGGCCTCCGAGAGCGAGCGCAGCGGTAGTCTTCAGCATGAAGTTTCGTCTTTGCATCGTTTTTCTCCGTCGTGGTTCCTGGGCGCAACGCCAATAAGAATGCCGGGTTGCCTTTGAGTTATATCACACGCAAGCCAAAATGGCGCACTTCCTCCTTTGGCGAAAAGCCTTGTGTGGCGGGGCTTTGAGCCAATTGCGAAAGCTCGGCGCTGTAATTTTGACCGACCGCAAAATACTGTGAAAGACCGTTTGGGGCGCAATCGCGCGGTTTTTCCGCTAAATCGTGCCAGGTCTCGGATCGTTCGACGCAAGCCGCATGCCTATCGTCCGAAATGCCTGTTTTGCCGATTTCACGTCGCACGATTCATGCCGCGACCAGACTGAAAGCGTTGTAAGAATACCGCATTCTATGTGCCGAAGGCGATGTGCGTCGGCGAATTCAGCCGTGGTTCGCCGGACTCTTGATAGGCGGTCGCCGCAGCACGCGCCGCACCATGCCGATCAACATGCCGATCAGGAAAAGTGTGACAGCCGGCACGATCCAGTAGCCGACGAAGGCGTGCCAGAGGTACGCCATGAGAGTGGAGCGGCGCACGCTGTATTCATTGCGCGCGTCCTGCTGACGCGGCGCGTTGGCGGCCAGCACGTCCGCCGGACAACCGGCGGCCTGCGCGTCGTCGGGCGTGCCGCGGCAGCGAGCGGGCGCCCCGGCAGCGCGCTGCACGTCGGTGAAATCCCAGCTGGTCAGTGCGCGGTCGAGATCGACGGCGTTGTACGCCATTTCCTCCCGGATCTCGCTGACCGCGACGATCGCCACCGGTACTGCCCAGAATACGATGACGACCAGCCACCGCCTCAACCAGCGGTTTTTATGCTTCGATACCATCCTTGCCTCCGATCGGTGCTCTGCGGCACCAACGACAAGATGGCGGCCCGTCTAATGTTGTATGGGGTGGGCCGTCTCCGCAGCCATCATAGAAGAAAAACGACGCGTTTGTGCGGATGGCCTGCGCCAGAGGTGAAACTGGAAGGGTGCGGGAAGGGAAAAGCGGGAGGGGCTTGTAAAAAACGGCGGCGCAACGGCATCAAAAATGAAGCAGCCGCGCCCGGTTGTGGCGCGGCCTTGTTCGCGCGAGAAGCGTTCAATTTGCGGGTTTGGACGACAGACACGTTTTCATGAAGGCCTGGCGATCGGCGCCTTTCTTGTCGGCGGCCTGCGTGTTGCACACCTTCATCTTGTCCTGCTGGCTCATCGGCGCGGAGGCGGCGACCGGCTTTGCCGACAGGCAGGTCTTCATGAATGCCTGGCGGTCTGTGCCTTTCTTGTCGCCCGCCTGCTTGTTGCAGTCGGCCATTTTGGTTTGCTGGCTGTTCTCCGCGAACACCGGCGAAACGAGGACTGCACCCAGCACCAGCGTAGCGATAGCAGATTGGATTTTCATGTGACACTCCATCGGTGGTGAAAACGTTTTTGGTCTTTCCTGCACGCGGGCGTCAACGGCATCCAGGGCCCCTCGGCATACCCATTATGGCGAATGCTGTCTGCCAGAACGGATAAAAGGGCATTCCGGTTGACAGGCGCTCACGCTGGTATTCCCTTAGCAGGCGGAGAATGCGGTGCGCGGGCGAATGGAATCGATGAATCGGAACAGTGCATAACTATGTTATGCATTCCGGATTAATTGCCCGGCGGAATTCGCCCCGGAATCATGCCGTGAGTTGCCCGATATGCTTAAATATTCAGCACGAAAATTCATGCTGATCTGTAATGCAAATGAATAAAAAATCGGCATGAAATTCCGCCTGGAATCATGCGGGTAATATTGACCAGCGTGTTTGAACTCATTCCTGTCCAACGAGCAAGTCAAGGAGGCTCGCGATGCACTATCTGTTGATGTACGACCTTGTGCCTGACTACGTCGAACGCCGCGGCGCCTATCGCGACGCGCACCTCAAACTGGCGTGGGCAGCCGTCGAACGGGGCGAGCTGCAACTCGCCGGGGCGTTGACCGAGCCCGTCGATTGCGCGCTGTTGCTGTTCGAGGGCGATTCGCCTGCTGCAGCCAAAGCCTTTGCCGAGGCCGATCCGTACGTGATCGCGGGGCTCGTAACAAATTGGCGCGTGCGCGAATGGGCCACGGTAGTCGGCGAACGCGCCGCGAAGCCGTTGCGCTGAGCGGTAATCTTTGCGTATCGAGGCGCGACGTGCCGGTCGACCTGGTGCATGCGTGAAAGTCACCGCGCACGTCGCCTTCAAGATGTGGGACGCATAGGTCCCCGCGCGTGCCTGCCTGTTCGAAACGCCGTGCAAAATGCATGAAAATTCATATCCACGCTTCAGGCCTGTTTCAAACGGCATATCACAAATGATCTTCTCCTGCTTCGCCGCTCAATAGCAATTTTCGCTGTCGAAACCGACATGACTTCTGTGACGGCAATTAGACAAATGACGCAGCAAAAAGGACAAGATTGTTTCTATCCGTAACACTTGTCTCAGTCATATTCACGCAAACCCTGGTGGTGGTATGCTTCGTGCACAAATTCTCCCATGCACGAGTGAGACCACGTTTTGTGCTTCGCAATAGGGACAAACCGCACTAACGCAGTGCGACAGTGACCAACAAACAGAACGTACAAAACATATTTGTGCAACCGGGGGCTGCACACGGATCGTGAAAGTTGAATCCGTGGCAAGTCCAAAGCCGCGGCCAGGCCAGGCCGCGTGGAGAACCCAATGTTTTTCGATGAGCTAAGCAATGACGAATGGGCGCTGCTGGCAGCGCTTGTCTCTGATGAGCCGGCCGTCCGTCTGAACCGACGCGGCCGGCCCCGCGCCGAACCGCGTATCGTGGCGAATGCCGTGCTATGGATTCTGACTACCGGCGAACCCTGGTCGAAGCTGCCAGGCCGTTATCCGTCGGGTCCTACCTGCCGGCGCCGTTTCGAGGAATGGCAGTTGAACGGCACACTGCTCGAGATGGTTCGGCTGCTGTCGCAAACCGGGCGCACCTTCGCGTACGTCCCGCAACCGGCGCCGCCCGTCGCGGCCAAACCCGCGGCGCCGGCTGCCGAAACACCCAGCGTACGCGACGAGAATCTGCGTGGCGTGTCCTGGAAGAGTCCCGAGTCGTGGCAGGCGCCCGGCGTGTCGAGCAGTCTGAGTCAATGGCGCTCGGCCGATCCGATCGCCGACATCACTCGCCAGTTGTCGGGAGCGAGCCATCTGCCACCGGTGTCACGCGCACCCGCGGCGCGAGCCGTCACGCGCACCGAATTGCCGGCTATGGACGAGGCGGGTGCGGTGGGCTCGGCAATGGCCGGTCTGAATTCCGCTATTACGGCGGCGCGTCGCGCGCAGCCGTCGGACGAGCGTCGCAGCCCGCTGTCGATGAGCCTTGCGCCACGCGGCACGCAGATCGCAGACCGGCGCGGCTTTCTGATTTACGTCGCAGCGGAGCGGGTGCCCAACGCCATGTTTCGCGCGTGGGCGGAGATCGTGAAAGACGGGCGGCGCGTCGAGCGTTCGGGCCTGGTCGGCCCGCGCTTTGCGGATGGGGAGTCGGCGCAACAGTACGCGCTCGATTGGGCGCGCCAGTGGATCGATCGTGAATGCCGCACGGTAGCGGCGGCAAGTACGGCGCCCGCGGTTAGCGCGCCTGTGCCGGTCGCGCGCCCGTTGCCGGTCGTGCGCCAGGTGCCTGAGCCGGTCACGGTAAATCACGGCGCGCCTTTGCACGGTCCTATCAATGCGTTTCGCGGACCACTGCGCCGTTATCCCAGCGAACCGGCAGCCGCGACGGAGAGCAGTGCATCGGATCGTTATCCGGTGTATCCGGAACTCATCTCACACGCGGGGTGAGCGTGGCTGTCCGCGCGGTGGCTAGCGCGGTTGCCAGCACTGCCGCCCGCGCTGCAGTACCCTGCGGCCGGTAGGAGCAACCGCCGCAGGTTTCCTGCTTCATCCGTTATGAGTCGCCGGCGATCCGTTATGCATCACCGGCGTCGTCTCATCGACATTTCTCACTGACGACCCTCACTGACGACCCTCACTGCCGTCCATACGTGTCGTCGAAACGCACGATATCGTCCTCGCCGAGATACGAGCCCGACTGCACCTCGATCATTTCGAGCGGCATCTTGCCCGGGTTTTCGAGGCGATGCGTGACGCCTAGCGGAATATAGGCCGACTCGTTCTCGGAGACGATGAAGCGCTCTTCGCCGCGCGTGACGAGCGCCGTGCCGCGCACGACGATCCAGTGTTCCGCGCGATGATGATGCATTTGCAGCGAGAGCCGCGCACCCGGTTTCACGACAATGCGTTTGACCTGGAAGCGCTCGCCGGTGTCGACGGAATCGTAGTCACCCCATGGGCGGTGCACCTTGCGATGGTTGGCCGCTTCCAGCCCGCCGCCGCTGCGAATTCGACCGACGATCTTCTTCACATCCTGCACGCGCGATTTATCGGCGACCAGAATCGCGTCCGCCGTTTCGACCACCACCAGATCGTGCGTGCCCACACAGGCAATCAGCCGCCCTTCCGAATGAGCGAAGGTCGAGTCGGAGCCTTCGAACATCACCCGGCCGCGGCCCACGTTCTGATCGGCGTCTTTCTCCGAGATGTCCCAGATCGCGTCCCACGAACCCACATCCGACCAGCCCGCCTGCAACGGCACGACCACGCCGGAGGCAGCGCGCTGATCGTTGCCCAGTTGCTCCATCACCGCGTAGTCGATCGAATTCGACGGCGAAGCGCTAAACGCCTCGCGCTGCAGACGGAAGAAATCGCCGTCCGCCTGGCCGCCCGCGAATGCCGCTTCGCAGGCGTCGACAATAGCCGGCTGGAAATGGCGGATCGCCTTCAACCACGTCGACGCGCGCATGATGAAGATGCCGCTATTCCACCAGTATTCCTTCGATTCGATGTAGCGTTGCGCAAGCTCCAGATGCGGCTTCTCGACGAAACGATCGAGCTTGTGCGCGCCGATCGCGCCGGCGATATCTTCAGGTATCCCAGGCGGTGTACCAAGCGCCGCCCCGATACGAATATACCCGTAGCCGGTTTCCGCACGGGTCGGTACGATCCCCATCGTCACGATATGGCCCGCTGCGGCGTGTTGCACGCCCGCTGCGACGGCCGCATGGAAGCCGTCGATATCGGTCACCGCGTGGTCGGCCGGCATCACAACCATGATGCCGTCTTCGTTCTCCGCGGCGATCGACAGCGCCGCCACCGTCAGCGCCGGCGCCGTATCGCGCCCGATGGGTTCGAGAATCAGCCGGCTCGGCTTGCCGCTCGTGCGCAATTGCTCGGCCGTCGTGAAGCGATGTTCTTCGTTGGCCACCACCACGAGTTGCTCGGCAAGCGGATGGCCGGCTTCCAGCGCGTCGAGTCGGCGAGTGGTCGATTGCAGCAGCGAATCTGCTCCCAGCAGACCGATCAGCTGTTTCGGATACTGCTCGCGCGACATCGGCCACAGCCGTGTGCCGGAGCCGCCCGCAAGAATCACGGGATGAACCTTGAGTTTGACGTTCAGGGGCATAGCTTGCGTGGACCGGGTGTCGGCGGGTGTGGCCGTAACCGGAGCTGTCATGGTGGACTCCTCGAGGCTGGGTGAATGCCTCAAGTTTTATCACGAAGTAATGAATCAATAAAAGCGAGTTAAATAGAATCCAGTTAAAACGAATAATAAAATTCGCCAATTCGTGAAGAAAAAATGTCCGGATAATTTTTAAAAAAGAAAAATTACCCGAAAAAAATCGTTGCTAATTTTTTTATGCGGCGCCGTGCTGCAGAATAGAGACGAAAGGCGGGACGTAAGCTTCGTAGGTTAGGGCGGGTCAAGGGCGGAAAGGCGCGTATGGAAGGGGCGAAAACAGCCTTTCGGGTGAGCAATCCGGTAACAATTGCCGAATAAAATCCAGAAAAAATGCCGAAATTTTGACCGATACAATTTGAGATATTTTGCTCACTTGCCGTCCGAATTTTAATACCGCTTTATCTATACCTGTACGCGGGTATTCACTCATTCCGATACGCATTTCCCAAATCGGCCGTTCAGGATTTTTTTGAGCGGACGATGCCACGGCAATTAGCACCGGGCCAATCTGTTTCGCGTCGTGCATTCAGTTGCCGAGCGCGAATAGCGGCGTTGTGCGGCCGGTGGACAGGCTGACATGCATGACGGAATTTCAACCAACTGATGGATGGCACTTGACTGACGAACTGAGGTGCAGCGCATGCTGAGCGTTCTATCGAGAATCATCGACATCGCCATGGTCGCGCTCGGCGCGGCGATCGCGACGGCCGTGCATAACGGGAAACTGGTGTGGCTGGACGATATGCAAAGCGTCTCGCTCGCTTTCGACTGCCTGCTGGTGGTGGTGTTTTTCCCCGCGCTGGGCATCTATCAGTCATGGCGCGGCAAGCCGCTCTATGACCTGCTGTGCCGTGTCGCGGGTGGCTGGCTGATGGTGGAAATCACCGGCATTCTGATCAGCTTCAGCCTGCACCGCTCGGACAGCCTGTCGCGCTTGTGGCTGGTGTATTGGGCAATCGCCACGATCGTGCTGCTGATCGTCACCAAGGTGATCGTCTACTCGATCCTCAAGGGATTGCGCCGCGAGGGTTTCAATCAGCGCGCCGTGGCGATCGTCGGCGGCGCGCCATATGGGCGCTTCCTGATCGAGCAGATGCGCAGCCGTCCTGAAGCAGGCTTCAGCCCGGTGGTCGTGTTCGATGAAGAAGGCACGATCAATCCGTACGAAGACCCGGATGCGAGCGACGCGATCGAGGGCGTGCCGGTCGAGCGCGATTACGCGCGGATGCTGCAACTGGTGCGTCAACGCGCGATCCGGGAACTGTGGCTCGCGTTGCCGATCTCGAAAGAGAAGGCGATCCATCGCTTCGTGATGGACCTGCGCAACGACTTCGTGAACATCCGCTTCATTCCGGATGTGCGCAGCCTGACGCTGTTCAATCAGCCGATGGTCGATCTGCTCGGCGTGCCGGCGATCAATCTGGCCGCCTCGCCGATCACCGATCTGCGCGTGCTGCCCAAGCGGATCTTCGACCGCATGTTCGCGCTCGCCGCGTTGACGGCACTCGCGCCGGTGATGCTGGTGATCGCGGTGCTGGTGAAAGTGAGCTCGCCGGGCCCGGTGTTCTTCCGCCAGAAGAGAAAGGGCATCGACGGCCATCAGTTCGAGATCTTCAAGTTTCGCTCGATGAAGCTGCACAAGGAAGAGCGCGGCAGGATCACCCAGGCCACGCGCCGCGATCCGCGCATCACCGCGGTTGGCGCGTTCCTGCGGCGCACCAGCCTCGATGAACTGCCGCAGTTCATCAACGTGTTGCGCGGCGAGATGTCGGTGGTCGGGCCGCGCCCGCATGCGCTCGAACACGACGACATCTACAAGGATCTGGTGAAGGGCTACATGCACCGTTACCGGATCAAACCGGGCATCACCGGGTGGGCGCAGATCAACGGCTATCGCGGCGAAACCGACCGCATCGAAAAGATGATGGGCCGCGTGAAACTCGATCTGTACTACATGCAGCACTGGACCTTCTGGCTCGACATCAAGATCGTCGTGCTGACGCTGTGGAAGGGCTTCGCGGGCAGCAACGCTTATTGAGTTTCAGTGACGCGACGCATCGCGTGACTGCACTCCTGAATCAATTCCATTTTCCGAGGTGTAATACATGAACCTGACGATCATCGGTAGTGGCTACGTAGGCCTCGTGACGGGCGCGTGTCTGGCTGACATCGGCCACGACGTGTTCTGTCTCGACGTCGATCAGCGCAAGATCGACGTGCTCAACAACGGCGGCGTGCCGATCCATGAACCGGGTCTGCAGGAAATCATCGCGCGCAACCGCAAGGCCGGCCGCCTGAAGTTCTCGACCGACATCGAAGCGGCCGTCGCGCACGGCGACATCCAGTTCATCGCCGTGGGCACGCCCTCGGATGAGGACGGTTCCGCCGACCTGCAATACGTGCTGGCCGCCGCGCGCAACATCGGCCGCCATATGACGGGCTTCAAGGTGATCGTCGACAAATCGACGGTGCCGGTCGGCACGGCTTCGCGCGTGCGCGAGGTGATCGCCGCGGAACTGGCCGCGCGCAACGTGCAGCACATGTTCTCGGTGGTGTCGAACCCGGAGTTCCTGAAAGAAGGCGCGGCTGTCGAAGACTGCACGCGTCCCGACCGCATCGTGCTCGGTTGCGATGAAGACGTGCCGGGCGAAAAAGCGCGCGAACTCATGAAACGCCTCTACGCACCGTTTAACCGCAATCGCGAACGCACGCTGTACATGGACGTGCGCTCCGCCGAGTTCACCAAGTACGCCGCCAATGCGATGCTCGCCACGCGCATCTCGTACATGAACGAGCTCGCGAATCTGGCCGACCGTGTCGGCGCGGATATCGAAGCGGTGCGTCGCGGCATCGGTTCCGATCCGCGCATCGGCTACGACTTCCTGTACGCCGGTTGCGGCTACGGCGGCTCGTGTTTCCCGAAAGACGTGCAGGCGCTGATCCGCACCGCGGCAGAGCACAAGGCGAATCTGCGCATTCTGGAAGCGGTGGAAGCCGTCAACGACACGCAGAAGAAGATCCTCGCGCACAAGATCGTCGCGCGTCTGGGCGAAGACCTGTCGGACCGCACCTTCGGCGTATGGGGCCTCGCGTTCAAGCCCAATACCGACGACATGCGCGAAGCGCCGAGCCGTCCGCTGATCGCCGAGCTGCTGCGGCGCGGCGCGCGGGTGAAGGCCTACGACCCGGTCGCGATCGACGAATCGAAGCGCGTGTTCGCGCTCGATCTGCAGGACGTGCCGCAGCACCATGCGCGCCTGAGCTTCGTGAAGGAAGAGATGGAAGCGGCCGAAGGCGCCGACGCGCTGGTGATCCTGACCGAATGGAAAGTCTTCAAGAGCCCTGATTTCGACTCGCTCAAGGAGATCCTCAAGGCTCCGCTGATTTTCGACGGCCGCAACCTGTACGAACCGGACGCGCTGCTCGAACTCGGTATCGAGTATCACGCGATCGGCCGACAGCACGCGCTGCGCAATGCGCCGGCACGGGTCGGCGCGCTCGGCGAGCCGTTCGAGCAGCAGGCCGCCGCGGCCAGCCTGTAAGCCGCCGGATCACCGCACTACTACGCCACGTTAGGGAGTCCGCCCATGTTCGCCAACGTACTGATCGTCTGCCACGCCAACGTGTGCCGTTCGCCTGCCGCCGAAATGCTGTTCAAGGCACGCCAGCGCACGGCCGCGCGGCCGTCGTCGGCGCCGATCGCGTTTCATTCGGCGGGCATCCGTGCCGCGAACGGCCACGGCATGGACCCGGTGATGCGGCGCCTGCTCGCCGAGCAGGGCGTCGCCTCCGGCATTCACTATTCGCGGCGCCTCGACCGGCACCTCGTGCGCGAAGCCGATCTCGTGCTGGTGTCCGAGCGCGCGCAGGTGAGCGCGGTCGAAGCGCTCGATCCGGCCGCGCGCGGCAAGGTCTATCCGCTCGGCAAGTGGGAAGCCGATTCCGATGTCGCCGATCCGCACGGCGGCGAGGAAGCCGGCTACCGCGAGAGTCTCGTGCTCATCGAACATCTGGTCATGGGATGGCTTGAAAAAATATGCTGATGAAAAAACCCACTGCACACTCACTCGCGAATTTCAGAACGAAATTTGCCGCCACGCTTTTGCTGACGTCCTTTCTGTCGGCCTGCGCCACCGCGCCTGGAAATTACCTCGACACGTCGCGTCTGAAAGACGACGGCCAGCATCAAAGCCAGACCGCCAGCGAAACCTATCCGGTCCATCTGATCGACGGCCCGCTGGTGGCCGCCCAGGCTCAGGCGCAAGCGCAGGCCCAGGCCGCCACGCTGCAGGCGCTGCCGCCCTCGCATGGCGCCGACCCGTCGCAGTACGTGTACCGGCTCTCGCCGCAGGACATTCTCGGCATCACCGTGTGGGATCACCCTGAATTGACCACGCCGCAGGGCAGCACGCTGTCCGCCGGCGGCAACACCACGCAGTCCATCGGCGGCGCCTTGCAGCAGCCATACACGGCCGCGCTGCCGGGCCAGGCCGATCCGTACGGCCAGACCATCGCGGCCGACGGCACGATCTTTTTCCCGTTCGTCGGCCGCATCCGGGCCGCGGGCAAGACCGTCGGCGAATTGCGCGAGCAGCTTTCCTCGGGCCTCGTGCGCTATATCCGCAATCCGCAGGTCGACGTGCGCGTGCTGTCCTATCGCGGCCAGAAGGTGCAGGTGACCGGCGACGTGAAGACGCCCGGCCCGCTCGCCGTCAGCGACGTGCCGCTCACGCTGGTCGACGCGATCACGCGCTCGGGCGGCACCAATACCGACGCCGACATCCAGCGCGTGCGCCTCACGCGCAACAACAAGCTGTACGTGCTCGACGCCAACCGCATGCTCGATCAGGGCGACACCACGCAGAACGTGATGCTGCAGAACGGCGACGTGATCAACGTGCCGGACCGCAGCGACAGCCGCGTGTTCATCATGGGCGAGGTCAAGACGCCGATCCAGATGCCGATGCTCAAGGGCCGTCTGACCATCGCGGATGCGCTCACCCAGGCGGGCGGCATTCTCGACACCGACGCCAATCCGCGCCAGATCTTCGTGATGCGCGGCATGCGCGAGCATCCCACCACGCCGGACGTGTACCGCCTCGACATGACGCAGCCCGACGCGATCATGCTGTCGTCCCAGTTCCAGTTGCAACCGATGGACGTCGTGTATGTCGGCACTGCCGCCTCGACCACGTTCAACCGTGTGCTGCAGCAGGTCCTGCCGAGCGTGCAGACGCTGTTTTACCTGAAGCAGCTGACGCGCTGAACGTCTGAACCGTCGACAGGCCCGCGCCGCTCTCACAGGGTGCGGGACCGAAGCAAAAACGCCGAAGCAACAAGCCGAAGCCAAGCCTGACGCAACCGTTACGGGATCGAATTGTGAGCAATCAAATCTCTCCACACATGGCCGCACCGGCCAGGACCGAAGAAGAGGACATCGTCCTCGGCCAACTGGTGCAGGTGATCCTCGACGACATCTGGTGGCTGATCGCGATCGCGGCGGTGATCGTCGCGATCGCCGCCGCGTATTGTTTCCTCGCCAAGCCGATCTATTCGGCCGATGCGCACGTGCGGGTCGAGCAGTCCGACAACACCTCGCAGGCGCTCACGCAGACGCAAACCGGCGCGGCGATCACCACCGGTTCGACCTCGCTGCCGACCGATGCCGAAATCGAAATCATCAAGAGCCGCGGCGTGGTCGCACCGGTCGTGCAGCAGCTCAAGCTGAACTTCAGCGTCGTGCCGAAGACCATTCCGCTGCTGGGCAGCATCGCCGCGCGCATGGCCACACCGGGGCAGCCGGCGCGTGCGTGGCTGGGTCTGTCGTCCTATGCATGGGGCGGTGAAATCGCCGACGTCGATTCGATCGACGTGGTGCCCGCGCTGGAAGGTCAGAAGCTGACCATGAAAGTGGTGGACGACCAGCACTACGAACTCTATGCGGAGAACGGCGCGTTGCTGCTGCGCGGTCTCGTGGGCCAGCAGGAGCAGGGCGGCGGCGTGACGATCCTGGTCAACAAGCTGGTGGCCCGGCCGGGCGAGCAGTTCACGGTGACGCGTTCCAACGACCTTGACGCGATCAGCGCGTTTCAGTCGGCGATCACGGTGCAGGAGCAGGGCAAGCAGACCGGCGTGATCCAGATTTCGCTGGAAGACAAGAGCCCCGAGCATGCCGCGGAGGTCGCGAATGCGCTCGCGCAGTCGTATGTGCGTCAGCACGTGTCGAACAAGCAGGCCGACGCGAGCCGGATGCTCGACTTCCTGAAGAGCGAGGAGCCGCGCCTGAAGGCCGATCTCGAACGCGCGGAAGCCGCGTTGACCGCATATCAGCGCCAGTCCGGTTCGATCAACGCGAGCGACGAGGCCAAGGTGTACCTCGAAGGCAGCGTGCAGTACGAGCAGCAGATCGCCGGCCTGCGTCTGCAGATGGCGCAGTTGACCGAGCGTTACGGCGACGACCACCCGATGCTGGTCGCCGCGCGTCAGCAGATGGCCGAACTGGAAGCGCAACGCGCCAAATACGCCGATCGCTTCCGCGATCTGCCGGCCACCGAAGTGAAGGCCGTGCAGTTGCAGCGCGACGCCAAGGTGGCGGAAGACATCTACGTGCTGCTGCTCAACCGCGTGCAGGAGTTGTCGGTGCAGAAGGCCGGCACCGGCGGCAACGTGCATATCGTCGACGCCGCGCTGCGCCCGGGTGCGCCGGTCAAGCCGAAGAAGGCGCTGATCCTGTCAGCGGCCGTGATTCTCGGCCTGATCGCCGGGACCGGTTTCGTGTTCCTGCGCCGCAATATGTTCAAGGGCATCGACGACCCCGACCATATCGAGCGCGCGTTCCATCTGCCGGTGTTCGGCCTCGTGCCGCTGAGCGCCGAACAGGCCTTGCTCGAAAGCAGCTTCCAGCGCGGCGGCGAACGCCTGCGCTCGGTGCTGGCCACTGCGCGGCCCAAGGACGTGACGATCGAGAGCCTGCGCAGCCTGCGCACTTCGATGCAGTTCACGATGATGGACGCGAAGAACCGCATCGTCATGCTGACCGGCCCGATGGCCGGCGTCGGCAAAAGCTTTCTGACGGTCAATCTGGCCGTGCTGCTCGCGCATTCGGGCAAGCGCGTGCTGATGATCGACGGCGATATGCGCCGTGGCGTGCTCGAGCGCTACCTGGGCGGCGTGCAGGACAACGGCCTGTCGGAATTGCTGAGCGGACAGATCTCGCTGGAAGAGGCGATTCGGGCGTCAGCAATCGACGGCCTGAGCTTCATTTCGTGCGGCCGCCGGCCACCCAATCCGTCCGAACTGCTGATGTCGCCGCGTCTGCCGCAATACCTCGAAGGACTGGCAAAACGCTACGACGTGATCCTGATCGACACGCCGCCGGTGCTGGCCGTGACCGATGCGTCGATCATCGGCGCCTATGCCGGCTCGACCTTCTTCGTGATGCGCTCGGGCGTGCATAGCGAAGGCGAAATTGCCGACGCGCTGAAGCGTCTGCGGGCCGCGGGCGTGCACGTGCAGGGCGGCATCTTCAACGGCATGCCGGCGCGCGCGCGCGGCGGTTACGACCGCAGCTACGCAGCGGTCCAGGAATATCTGAGCACCTGAGGCCCCGCGCGTCATGAAACGATTCCCGCGCAACGATACAACAAGGACATCACGATGAAAGTGACGGTACTGGTTCCAACATACCGCCGCCCGGCCGACCTCGCACGCTGCCTCGCGGCGCTGCAACGGCAGTCGCGCGCGCCGGACGAAGTGGTGGTGGTCGCGCGTGCCGACGACGAAGCGACCCACGCCTGTCTGCGCGATCCGGCGGTGCCGGGTTCGTTGCCGCTTTCGGTGGCGCGGGTCGAGGTGCCCGGCCAGGTCGCGGCGCTGAATCGTGGACTCGACGCCGCCAGCGGCGACGTCATCGCGATCACCGACGACGACGCTGCGCCGCACGTCGACTGGGTCGAGCGCATCGCGGCCGCGTTCGAGGGCGATGCGCGCCTGGGCGCGCTCGGCGGGCGCGACTGGGTGCACGAGAAAGGCCGGGTGCTGGACGGTCAGCGGGCGCTGGTCGGCAAGGTGACCGCGCACGGCAAGATTATCGGCAATCATCACCTTGGCGTGGGCGGCGCGCGCGAAGTCGACATCCTGAAAGGCGCCAACATGAGCTACCGGCGCGACGCGGTGCGCACGATCCGTTTCGATCAGCGCCTGCGCGGCGCGGGCGCGCAGGTTCATAACGACATGGCGTTCAGCCTGAGCGTGAAGAACGCCGGCTGGAAGCTGATGTACGACCCGCGCGTGGCGGTCGACCATTTCCCCGCCGAGCGTTTCGACGACGACCGCCGCGACGCGCAAACCATGGCGGCATTGCGCAACGCCGCTTTCAACTTCCATCTGATCCTGGGCGACCAGTTGCCGCCGCTGCGCCGTGAAACCGCCTGGTGGTGGTGGACGCTGGTGGGCACGCGAGCCTATCCGGGACTCACGCACGCCGCACTCGCGCTGCTCTCCAGCCAGGCGCGTCTGAGGCTCACGCGCTGGCGCGCGGTGCGCGGCGGCGCGCACGAAGCGCGGCGCGCGCTTTCGCGGCTCGCGTGAGCCCAACGCCCAGCCCGTTCCCGCACCGGTGCGCGCCGCAGACCGCGCGCGCCGCTGCGCCTTTCCACCGGCAGAGCGGAGTGTCTGCATGAGTACGAAAGTTCACGTTCATCTGTTTTACGGCGCCGACCCGCGCTTTTACCGACCAGGCGACAACATCGGTTGTCTGTATGGCTATCACCACGCGGAATCGGACGCGTTCAAGCTGAGCTATTCGCAGGACGCGCAAGAAAGCAAACCGGTCCGACTGCTGCGCCGCGCACTGAAGGCGGCGTTCGGTTTCGACTTCATTCACACGTGGCGCAACCGCGCCGAGATGCTGCGCTCGGATGTGATCTGGACGCATACCGAGCAGGAATGGCTCTCAGCCGCGCTCATGCTGCTCCTGAGCGGCCACAAGGCAGGCGCCGACGCCTCGCCCTTGCTGCTCGCGCAAAGCGTGTGGCTGCTCGATAAATGGCCTTCTTACGGGATTCTGCGCAGCTGGCTGTACCGCAAGCTGATGAGCCGCGCCGATCAGCTGACCACGCTCGCCAGCGAAAACGCCGAACTGTGCCAGCGCTACTTCAGGCGCGACGCGAAGCCTCTCTACTACGGCCTGAACACGCGCGACTTTCCCGTGGAGACGCCGAGCGCATGGACGCCGCACACGCCGATCCGCATCGCCGCGATCGGCAACGACCGCGACCGTGACTGGGAGACTCTCATCAAGGCGTTCGGCAACGATGCGCGCTACACCGTGAAGCTCGCGACACGGCGCCGGATTCCCGCTTCGCTGCGCGCGTCGAACGTCGAAATCGCGCTGTTTTCTGGCATCAAAAAACAGCGCGAACTCTACGATTGGGCCGACCTGATCGTCGTGCCGCTGCGGCCGAATTCGCACGCGTCGGGCATTACCGTGATGCTCGAAGCGGCGGCGGTCGGCAAGCCGATGGTGGCCACCGACGTCGGCGCCTTGCGGGATTATTTTCCGGCGGGCGAAGCGGCTTACGTACCGCCGTTCGACCCGCAGGCCTTGCGTGACGCGGTGGACCGGCTCGCTGCAGCGCCGCTGCAGGGCTTGCACCAGGCGCAGGCGGCCGCGGCCGGTTTGCGCGCGCGTGACCTGACC
Organism: uncultured beta proteobacterium; assembly: GCA_963738755.1. Taxonomy (GTDB): domain Bacteria; phylum Pseudomonadota; class Gammaproteobacteria; order Burkholderiales; family Burkholderiaceae; genus Paraburkholderia. The sequence goes on along the minus strand of CAVTXZ010000023.1, from coordinate 234,037 downwards.
ACGGAGCACTACGCCATGCAGCACGTGCGCATCACGCAGGAGATGCTGCGGGCGCGAGCCGCGTCGCGCGCACGGGCAGCGGCTGGCGTGGCGATCGGCGCGGGTGTGTCAGAAACCGAGCGGCCGGCGCGTGAATCGCGCAGAGGTCTCTGAACGATGTCGACGATCACGCGAGCCAGTACCCAACCTGAGAAAGGCGCTGGCGGGATGTTCTCCGGCGGCGCGCAGGAATGGCTGCCGCCGGTCTTGTTGTGGCTGATCACGGCGGTGCTGATCGTCGCGCATCAGGGCACGGTGCTCACGCTCGCGTTCCCGGTGCTCGCGATCCTGACCGGCCTGTGGCTCTACTTCAAGAGCCCGGCGCGCTACATCGGCTTCATGTGGTGGCTGTGGTTCCTGAGTCCGGAAGTGCGGCGTCTGGCCGACTGGTCCAAAGGGGCGTTCACGCCCACCAGCCTGATTCAGGTCGCGCCGCTCGCGGTCACGATGATCAGCGCGCTCTCGCTGCTGCGCTATTACCGGCTGCTCGCGCAGCGGCGCGGCTTGCCGGTGCTGCTGATTCTGCTTGGTCTCGCCTACGCGTTCATGGTCGGCGTGATGTCGAGCGGGCCGCTCGCCGCGACCTACGATCTTGCGAACTGGCTCTATCCGATCCTGATCGGCTTTCACATCATGGCGCACACGCGCCAGTATCCGCAGTATCGCGACACGATCGTCAACACCTTCATCTGGGGCATGCTGGTGATGGGCGGCTACGGGCTGATCCAGTTTTTCATCATGCCGCAGTGGGACGCGCTGTGGATGCTCGGCTCGCAGATGAACTCGCAGGGCGATCCGGTGCCGATGGGGGTGCGCGTGTTCAGCACGATGAATTCGTCGGGACCGTTCGCCTTCGCGATGATGGGCGCGATGGTCTTCGTGATGGCCGCGACGCACCGTGTGCGCTGGATCGCCGCGGCGTTGGGCTTCTTCTCGTTCGCGCTGAGCCTCGTGCGCTCCACATGGGGCGGCTGGGTGATCGCCCTGCTGATCCAGCTGGTCAAGTCGAATAACAAGGTGCGGGTGCGCATTGTCGCCAGCGCGCTGGTGCTGGCGGGCCTGTGCGTGCCGCTGCTGGCGGTCGGCCCGGTGGCCGAGCGGATGCAGGCGCGCCTTTCCACCATCGTCAACCTGAACGACGACCAGAGCTACGCCGCGCGCAACGAGTTCTACGCAACCTTCGCGAAGACCGCCTTCACGGACGTCTCCGGCGAAGGCATGGGCGCGACCGGCACCTCCACCAAGCTCTCGAACGACGGCGGCCAACTCGGCCAGTACGGCAACTTCGATAGCGGCGTGATGAACATTCCGTTCGTGCTCGGCTGGCCCGGCACGCTGCTGTACATGTCCGGCATCGTCTGGCTGCTGGTGCGCGCGGTGCTCGCGTCGTTCAGGCTGGCCAACGACAAATTCGTGTCCGCCTGCCTGAGCCTCAGTCTCGCGACTTTCGCGATGCTGGTGTTCACCAATTCGCTGGTCGGCACCGGCGGGCTGCTGCTTTTCATGAGTGTTTTTTCGATTCTTTCCGCGGTGCATTACGAAAAACTGAACCGCGCAAACAAGTCATTTCGCACGCCATTTCCACACGGAGGCACTGATTGAGAGTCGCCATTGTCACGCACGTCGTGCGCCATAACGACGGCCAGGGCCGCGTCAACCACGAGATCGCGCGCGCGGCCCTCGACGAAAATATCGCGGTGACGCTGGTCGCGTCGCACGTCGCGCCCGATCTGCTCGCGCATCCGAATGTCCGCTGGGTGCCGATCAGAATCGGCCGCTGGTGGCCCACCAATCTGCTGCGTCAGCAGGTGTTCGCCTTCAGGAGCGCGATGTGGCTGCGTGGGCATCGCCGCGAATACGATGTGCTGCACGTGAACGGCTTCATCACGTGGATGCGCGCCGACGTCAATACCTCGCACTTCGTGCATAGCGGCTGGTTCGGCAGCAAGTACTACCCGTTCGGTCTCACCAAGGGCGTGTGGTCCGCGTATCAGTCGGTCTATACGCGCTGCAATGCGCTGCTCGAACGCTGGGCTTATCGGCGCTCGAAAGTGATCACGGCGGTGTCGCAAAAGGTCGCCGACGAGATTCGCGCGATCGGGCTCACGCCGGACAACCGGGTCGAGGTGATTTACAACGGCGTGGACACGGCGGGCTTTGCCGCCGCCACGGGCGACCGCGCGAAATTCGGCTTGCCCGCCGAGGCGTTCCTGCTGCTGTTCGTCGGCGATCTGCGCACGCCGCGCAAGAACCTCGGCACGGTGCTGGCGGCGCTCAAGCATCTGCCCGAGCACGTGCACATCGCCGTGGCCGGATATTTGCCCGGCAGCCCGTATCCGGAACAGGCGAAGGCGCTCGGCATCGCGCATCGCGTGCATTTTCTCGGGCTGGTCAAGGAGATGCCGGTGCTGATGCATTCGGTTGACGCCTTCGTGTTTCCGTCGCGCTATGAGGCGATGAGCCTGTCGCTGCTCGAAGCGATGGCGGCCGGCTTGCCGGTGGTGACGGCGCGTACGGCGGGCGGTGCGGAAATCATCACGCCGGATTGCGGCATCGTGCTCGACGACCCGGACGATCCCAAGGCACTGGCCGGCGCGGTCGCACGCCTCGCGGACAACGACGACGCGCGCCGCGCCATGGGCGTCGCCGCCAACGAACTCGCGACCGGCTTTGGCTGGGCGCGCATGGCTGCGCAGTACATCGCGCTGTACCGGCATCTGGCGGGACAGCAGAAGAACCGCCGGCGCAGCGAAGCGGAAGCCGCCGGGGTCGCCAAAACCGATGCGCTGACGCTGAACACGCTGGCCGGGCACAAGACGGCGGAATGATGTTCTGTCAGCCAGCTATCGGTCCGGCCCGATGCCCGGCAACCCATCACTATTCTCAGAACCCACAGGGGTCACAACCATGACGACGAGCTCAATCAAATCGCTGCAAATCGGGATGCACTGGTTTCCCGAACGCGCGGGCGGCCTCGACCGCATGTACTACTCGCTGGTAGGCGCCTTGCCGGGCGCGGGCGTCGCGGTGCGCGGCGTGGTGGCAGGCTCGCCCAAAGTCGCCGCGGACACAGGCGGCGCAATCAACGGCTTCGGTTCGGCCGCCCAATCGCTGCCGTTACGGTTGATGGCGGCGCGCCGCGCGCTGCGCCAGGAGATCGGCACGTCGCGTCCCGACGTGATTTCGTCGCACTTCGCGCTGTACACGTTTCCTGGGCTCGATGTGACGCGCGGCATTCCGCAGGTCTCGCATTTTCAGGGACCGTGGGCCGACGAAAGCCACGTGGAAGGCGCCGATTCGCTCGGTCAGCGCGCCAAGCGTTATCTGGAGCAATCGGTGTATGCGCGCTCGTCGCGGCTGATCGTGTTGTCGGAGGCGTTCGGCAAGATTCTGACCTCGCGCTATCGCATCTCGCCGGAACGCGTGCGCGTGGTGCCGGGTTGCGTCGATGTCGAGCAGTTCAATCTGCCGATTACGCCCGCCGAGGCGCGCCTGAAGCTGCAATTGCCGCAGGATCGGCCGATCGTGCTGGCGGTGCGGCGTCTGGTGCGCCGCATGGGACTCGAAGATCTGATCGATGCGGTGAAGCTGGTGAAGCGCAGCCAGCCCGACGTGCTGCTGCTGATCGCGGGGAAGGGACGTCTGGAAGGCGAACTGCAGGCGCGCATTACCGAAGCGGGTCTGGACGACAACGTCAAGCTGCTGGGCTTCGTGCCGGATCAGCATCTGGCGGCGCTGTATCGGGCGGCGAATATCAGCGTGGTGCCGACGGTCGCGCTCGAAGGCTTCGGGCTGATCACGGTCGAATCGCTGGCCTCGGGCACACCGGTGCTGGTGACGCCGGTGGGCGGCTTGCCGGAGGCGGTGGCGGGTTTGTCGCCGGATCTGGTGCTGCCGGAGACGGGCGCGCAGGCGATCGCCGATGGCTTGACGCGCGCGTTGAACGGCTCGCTGAAGCTGCCGGACGCCGATGCGTGCCGCCGCTATGCGCGTGAGAACTTCGACAACGCGGTAATCGCGAAGCGGGTGGCGTCGGTGTATGGCGAGGCGATTGCGGCGGGCGGGGTGCATTGAATGGCCCATGCCGGGCCGCGTTCAGGTGGCCCGGCATCGGCGTAGTCGAATCTGGCTTTGGAGCGTTGGCGAGCCGTTGTCGCGAACGCGCTAAGTTCGCGGCCACAAATTTTATATTTGTCGCAATTCAGCTAAGTAAGCGGGTCCTTTGTCGTTTTTCAGCTTACGACCCGGACCGGCAATTCCCAGCGGGCTCGATGCAATAAAGACGAGTCGCTGACGAGTCACCGGCCACGGGCGCAAAGGCTTTTGCCGCTACCAGAAGCCAGAAGCCGTGGCGCGGCACAGAAGGCCGTTCAGAACGTCTCGTGATGCTCATTACGCCCGAGATCCGCATGAACCATCATGTGGCACAACTGTTCGAGCGTGGTCTCCGGCTTCCAGCCGAGCTTTTCATGCGCCTTGTCCGCGCAGCCGATCAGCAGGTCCACCTCAGCCGGCCGGTAGAACTTCGGATTCACGCGCACGAGCGTCTTGCCGGTGGCGACGTCGATGCCGGTTTCGCGTTCTTCCTTGCCCGACCATTCGAGCTGATAGCCCGCCGCGGCGAACGCCATGCGCACAAAATCGCGGACCGTTTCGGTGCGGCCGGTCGCGAGCACGAAAGTGTCGGGCTCATCGGCTTGCAGCATGCGCCACATGCCTTCCACGTATTCGAGCGCAAAGCCCCAGTCGCGCTTCGCGCTCAGATTGCCGAGTTCCAGCACGTCCTGCTTGCCGAGCTTGATCTTCGCGACGGTGTCGGTGATCTTGCGGGTGACGAACTCGCGCCCACGCAGCGGCGATTCGTGATTGAAGAGAATCCCGCTGCTCGCGAACAGGCCATACGACTCGCGATAGTTGATGGTCGACCAGTGCGCGAACAGCTTGGCCACGCCATACGGGCTGCGCGGGTAGAAGGGTGTGTCTTCGCGCTGCGGCACTGCCTGCACGAGGCCGAACATTTCCGAGGTCGACGCCTGATAGAAGCGGGTTTTCGGGTTCAGAATGCGGATGCCTTCGAGCAGATTCAGCGCGCCGATACCGGTCACTTCCGCAGTCGTCACGGGCTGGTCGAAGGAGACGCCCACAAAGCTCTGCGCGGCCAGGTTGTACAGTTCGTCGGCCTGCGCGCCTTCGAGCAGACGCAGCGTCGAACCCAGGTCGGTCAGGTCGTGTTCGACCAGACGCAGATTCGGATGATCGAGCACGCCGAGCTCGCGAATGCGCCAGAAATTGACCGAGCTGGTGCGGCGGTACGTGCCCGTCACGAGATAGCCCTTGTCGAGCAGCAGCTTGGTCAGGTAGGCGCCGTCCTGTCCGGATACGCCGGTGATGATCGCTTTGCGTGGTTGGCTCATAGCTTGCCTTCGATATGGGTAAAAGAGAAAAAGTGCTTCAGGACGTGCCGTCCAGCAGCTGTCGTACTAATGGATCGACGACACGAAAATCCTGTTCGGCCTTGAGCCGGTACAACGCCGGCTTCGGATGCGCGCCGTCGGACATCCTGGTTTTCCAGTCCGGCAGATTGCCGACGTACGCGAACTGATCGACCAGCGGCACCTGCTGTTCGATGGCCACGCGCCGTGTCATCGCGACCATCGCGGCGAGCCGCGCATTCAGCCGGTTGTCGGGCAGCGGATTCGAGGTCTGCAGAACCGGCTCCTTGCCGAGCGCGCGGGCGGTTTTCACCAGCGTCGATTCGGCCTCGTAGAACTGGTCGGGCGTCTGGTTCTGCATCACTTCGTTGATGCCGTAGTTGATCAACACGATCCGCGCGGGCGACGCCGCGAGCCGCTTCTGCCACGGCAGACCGGCGCTTGCGTCACCGCGGCGGCGCGGGCCGGTGCCGTCGCGCAACTGGCTGGCCATCGTGCCGCCCACGCCTTCGTTGACGACCTGCACCCGTTCGCCGTGAGCGGCTTGCAATGCGTTTTGCAGCCACGTCACGGCGTTTTGCGCTTGCGGCGCGCAGTGGCCGTCGTTGCACGAAATGCCGAGCGTGGTCGAATCGCCATAGGCTTCGATCATCACCTGCGTTGCGCCTGAACCGCCGGCATACGCGTTCGGCGCGAGCGCCGCCAGTGCCGACGCGGCGGCCAGCATGCGCGCGGCAAGCCATGTGCGGCGCCTCATGCGCGGCTGCGCGGCGCTTGCGACGCGGCCCTCGTCACAGCGGCCGGCACATGGGCTTGGTTCGCCGAACCCAAGATCAGACGCCGCTCGAAACCGAACCACGTGATGCTGGCGTAGGCGAGCGTGATCGCGAGCGCCAACGCCGCGGACAGATAGCGGTTCAGATCCAGCGGCCACAGCATGTAGAGCACGCTCAGGTGAATCAGGTAGATCGTGTAGCTGATGGTGCCGATATAGACCAGCACGGGATTGCACAACAGCCGTTTGACGATGCCCTTGCTTTGCAGGGCGATGACCACGACTGAAGTGCAAAGCACCAACGAAACGCTGTAGAGCCCTGCATTCGACAGTGGTGTATTCGCCGCGCGAAAACGCGGGTAGTGCAGATGCAGCCACGCAAGCACGGCGAGCGCAGCAAACAGGCCGAATACAGCGATCCCCTTGAACGGCTCCAGCGCATTGCGGTCGCGCCGCACCGCGACTGCCAGCAGCGCGCCGGCCGCGAGCAGGTCCATACGGAACGGCGTCAGATAGTAGATCGGCCAGAAGGAATCGAACCACGGCGTGGCGATGGCGCGCAGCACCGGCACCAGCAGGATCAGCGCGGCGGCCACATAGCCGAGCACGCGCTCCGGCAGCAGCAGAATCACGAACGGCCAGACGATATAAAACTGCTCCTCGACCGCCAGCGACCACAGCACATTCAGGCTGTCGTGGCCGCTCTGATTGAGCGCGTCGCCGATATTGGTCGCAAAGAACGCATACCACTGCCAGTGCTGCGCCCAGCCCAGGCCGAACAGAACCGATGACACCGCCATCAGCAGCAGATACGGCGGCAGGATGCGGCGCGCCCGGCGCGCGTAGAAATAGCCGAAGTACGACTGCTGACGCGCCTTGCGTTCGAGCAGGATGCCGGTAATCAGAAACCCGCTCAGCACGAAAAACAGATCGACGCCCATCCACAGCGGCGCTTTCAATGCGTGCTGGGCGAATACCGCGAGTACCGCGATGGCGCGCAAGCCGTCGAGCTGCACGATACGGCGTGAATGGGAAGGCGCTAAGGGCAGTGCACTAGCAGTCATGAACCGTCCATGGTGTGAAGCGGGTAGGCCGGGCGAAGCACCGGGCGCGGATCTCGAAACATTCGAAACCAAGGAAAACACGAACACGCGTGGTCGCTTCGCGTCGCAACGGAAGTGCAATCGATTCTAGGGAAAATAAATTGATGAAAAAACGGGAATGAAATGGATAAGTGAATCAGATTGCAACAGGGTGTTTCGTTATCCATTCGCAATGCATTTTTATGCTTGTATGAAGACGCTTGCGCAATCCGTAAGAAGTGCGCCACGCAACACGAATCGTCGGTAAAGATGCATCTCGCAGCGCTGTCGGGGCCGTTCGTCCATGTCAATTTCGCGTGAATCGATTTTTAAATCAATTTCTTTCGTGCCGATTGAAACATTGAATATTTTTGAATTATTTTCGATTTTCGTTGCGGTGTTTTTTCCGCGTAATGTGAGCTGTGCGGATTGGTTGGATCTGTTCAACCCGCGCGGGCCGTTGCCTGAGCGCGGCACGGCCCTGATTGGAGGAATACTTTGGCGCGTTTTACGTTCAAGAGCTGGTTCGCGGCGCTTGCCTGCATGGCCGGATTGGCTGCGGGATCGGCCGGCCTCACGGCGCATGCGCAAACCGCGTTGAACGCGAAGACATCGTGGATTGGCAACAGCTTCGGTTTCGGTGACGGCACCTGGGCACAGATCAATATCACCGCGATTGCCGTGGCGCCCGACGGCAAGGTCTACACCAACGCGCCGTGGGACGAAAGCGGCGCGGAAGCGAGCGTGTATCAAAACGGCAAGATGCTCGGCTTTGCAGGCGGCACGCACGGCTGGGGCAATAGCGGCGGCAGTGCGATCGCGGTGAGCCGCAAGTACGCATTCGTGGCGATTGCGGTCGGCAATGAAAAGGGGCGGCTCGTCGAAGCGGGCGTGTGGCCGGAGAAGGGCAAGCAATGGTTCGGCATTTCGCGTCGGCAGATCGCCGATCCGAAACGTGCCGCGCCGTTCCAGCCGGCCGCGAAAAGCGCCGATCCGCACGCGCAACTCGCGGCCGGTTTCCTGATGATGAATGAAGTGCCGACCGGCACCAGCGCCGAGATCGGCGGTCTCGCGGCGAACGACACGACGCTTTACGCGGCCAACACCGCGCGTGATCGCATCGAGGTCTACGACGCGGAATCGATGCAGCAGAAAACCACATGGACCGTGCACGAGCCGGGCCGCGTCGCATTGGCGCCAGACGGCACTTTGTGGGTGCTGAGCGGCACGCGCAATGACAAGGCGCCGCACGTCGAGCATTACACGAACACCGGCAAACGTATCGACGAAACCTTCACGCTGCCCGCCGATACGGAGGCTGTCGATATCGCCGTCGATGCACAAGGGCGCGTATTGATCGCCGACAACGGCCCGCGTCAGCAGGTGCTGTTCTACAGCAAAAGCAATGGCCGCTATGCGGAGTCGGGCGCGCTCGGCGAGCGTGGCGGGATTTTCAGTGGCGTTCCCGGCAAACCGGGTCCGCAGCGTTTCAACGGTCTGACGGGGGTGGGCGTGGATGCGCGCGGCAACGTCTATGTGTCGACCAACGGCATCGGCCCGCGCTACGATCCGATCGGCGCCGGTCTCGGTGCGACGCTCGAAAGCTACGCGCCGGACGGCAAGCAGAACTGGCAGGTGCAAGGTCTGCTGTTCGTGGACGGCGCATGGATCGATCCGTCGCGGCCGGATAGCGTCTACACCGGCAACAAGCGCTTCGAACTCGATCTCACGAAGCCCGCCGGGCAGGACTGGAAATACGCGGGCTTTCTGTCGAACCGCTTCAAATATCCGGACGACCCGGTCTTTCACACCGATCAATATCCAGGTCTGCCGATCGCCCGCAAGCTCAAGGGCCGCACCTTCCTGTATCTGACGGACATGTACGCGGACCATCTGAAGATCTATCGCTTCGACGCGCAGCGCGACGGCGAGACCGCGATTCCTTCGGGCTTCATTGCCGGGCGCGAGCGCGCCGTAGCCAAAGTGCCGAATGCGCCGCCCGGCGGCGACTGGATCTGGCGCGATGCGAACGGCGACGGCAAGTTCAACAGCGACGAATTCACGCTCAATACGAGCGGCACGAAACTCGCGGGCGGCTGGGGCTGGTGGGTCGATAGCGCGGGCGACATCTGGCGCACACGCGATTCGAAGGGGATTTACCGTTTCCGTTTCGGCGGACTCGACGCGAAGGGCAACCCCGTCTACTCGTATTCGAATCTGACGCAGTACCCGGTGCCGCCACCGTTCACCGAACTGCACCGCGCGATCTACGAGCCGGACACCGACACGATGTACGTGACCGGCTATACGGCGGATACGCCGGTCGATCGCGGCTTCTGGAAGGAGGTGGGCCGCGTGCTGGTGCGCTACGACAAATGGTCGAGCGGCAATCCGGTGCAGCGCTACGCCATCACGCTGCCGTGGCAGACGCAGGGCAAACCCATCGCCACGATCATCGGCCTCACTGTCGAAGGGCAATACCTGTTCGGCGTGGAACCGGTCGGCGCCGTGCACGTCTGGGACAAGGACAGCGGCAAGGAACTCGGCGTAATCCGCCCGGGCCCGGAAGTGGGGCGCGCCTCGGGCTGGGTCGACGTGCCCAACGGCATCAGCGCCGCGAAGCGCAGCAACGGCGAGTACCTCGTGTTCGTCGAGGAAGACGCGCGCGGCAAAGTGATGATGTACCGCTGGAAACCGTGATGCGGCTGGCGCCGCGAGTGTTTTTTCTTCGCCAGACCAGGCCATGCCACGTCATACCAGGCAAACGCAGTCAAACCCAAGGCATCCGATGGACAAAGGCATTCTCAAGAACGTAGCGATCAATTTTTTTGGGCTGGTGCTGCCAACCTTCGTCTCGCTCGTGACCGTGCCGTCGTATATCAAGCTGCTCGGCGTCGAGCGCTACGGCGTGATCAGTCTCGTGTGGACGCTGATCGGCTACTTCGGGATTCTCGATCTCGGCATGAGCATGGCCGCGCAGAATCACATCTCCAAGGCGCGCGCCTCGGGCGACAAGGACGAGAGCGCGCGCGTGTTCTGGAGCGCGACGTGGCTCAATCTCGCGACCGGCGTGATCGGCGGTCTGATCATCTATTTCGGCGCGTTTCTGTACACCGCGTACTTCACCAAGGTCTCGCCCGAGCTTCAGCACGAGGTGTATATGGCGCTGCCGTGGCTCGCGGTGGCGATTCCGATTGCCAACGTGTCGTGGGTATTCGCCGGCGCGATCAACGGCGCGGAACGCTTCGGCGTCTACAACACTAACCAGACCATCGGCACGTTCCTGTTCCAGTTGCTGCCGCTCGGCGCGGCATGGTGGCTGGGCGCAACCTTGCAGAACGTGCTGGCCGCGGCGGTGCTTGCGCGGATCATCGCGGCCGTGCTGCTGGGCCGCTCGGCACTGCAGGTGCTGGAGATCCGCAGCGTGCGCGCGCCGCAACTGGGCGTCGCCAAAGGCCTGTTCAATTTTGGCGGCTGGATGCTGATCGCGAGCGTCACCACGATGGTCGCCGATTCGCTCGACCGCGTGATGCTCGGCACGCGCCTCGGCGCGCGCTTCGTCACGTACTACACGGTGCCGCAGAATCTCGTGACGCGTCTGAACATCGTGCCGACCGCGTTGGTGCGCACGCTGTTTCCGCGCCTGTCCGCGGTGGGTCGCGCGGACGCGGACACCATCACGCAACAGTCGCTCGAATTTCTCAATGGTGTTTTCACGCCCGTCGCGCTGGTCGCGATGCTGGTGCTCGAGCCGTTTCTGCATCTGTGGGTCGGTAACGAAATCGCCACTGTGGCGGCGCCTGTGGGCCGGATCATGATCGTGGCCGTGTGGCTCGTCGGGCAGGCGAACGTCACGCGCATTCTGATCCAGTCGCAGGTCAATCCGGCCACCGCCGCGCGCGTCGGCCTGTTCGAATTGCCGCTCTATGCAGCGGCGTTGTGGTTCGGCATCACGCATTTCGGTTTGACCGGCGCGGCGATTGCGGTGGCCGGCCGCGCGCTCTTCGATTACGCGGTGCTGTTGCGCCTGTCGGCGATTCACGCCCGGCAGATCGCGCTCGACATGCTCGCGCACCTTGCCTTCCTGCTGGCCAGCCTGTGGCTCGCCAGCTTCCTGCCGAGTCTCGCCGTGGCGATCGTCGCCGGTGCATTGATGGTGGGCGCGAACGTCGCCTGGTCGATCACGATGACGCCCGCCTTGCGCGATCTTGCGCGTTTACTGCTGTTGCGACTGAATCCGAGGAAAAGCGCATGAACCACGAAGTCCTTGAAGAAGCCGTGCTGCAACCCACGACGCGCAGCGCCCTCGCCGAACTCACCACGGTGCCCGGCAGGCAGGCGCCGCCGCGCCCGGTGTACCGCGCCGACAAAGCGGTGCGCGTTGCCATCGTGCACGACTGGCTCGTCACCTATGCGGGTGCGGAGAAGGTGCTGGAACAGATCGTCGCGTGTTTTCCGGATGCGGATCTGTTCAGCCTGGTCGATTTTCTCGACGACCGCAGCTTCCTGCGCGGCAAGCCGGTGACGACCTCGTTCATCCAGAAGCTGCCGCTCGCGCGCACCAAATACCGGTCGTATCTGCCGTTGATGCCGCTGGCGATCGAACAGCTCGACGTGTCCGCGTACGACGTGGTGATCTCGAGCAGCCACGCGGTGGCCAAGGGGATTCTGACCGGCCCCGACCAGGTGCATATCAGCTACGTGCATTCGCCGATCCGCTACGCGTGGGATCTGCAGCACCAGTATCTGAAGCAGTCGAAGCTGACCAGCGGTCCGAAGTCCGCGCTCGCGCGGTTGATCCTGCATTACATCCGCAACTGGGATATCCGCACGTCGAACTCAGTGGACGGTTTTGTAGCGAACTCCGATTTCATTGCGCGGCGTATCAGGAAGGTGTATCAGCGCGAGGCGCGGGTGATCTTTCCGCCGGTGGATGTCGAAGCATTTGCGCTATGCACGGAGAAGGACGATTTCTATCTGACCGCATCGCGGATGGTGCCGTACAAGAAGATCGACCTGATCGTCGAAGCCTTCGCGCGGATGCCCGAGCGCAAGCTGGTGGTGATCGGCGACGGCCCCGACATGCAGAAGATCCGTGCGAAGGCGGGGCCGAATGTCGAGATCATGGGCTATCAGCCGTTCGCGGTGCTCAAGGATCGCATGAGCCGCGCGAAGGCCTTCGTGTTCGCCGCGGAAGAAGACTTCGGTATTTCAGTGGTTGAGGCGCAGGCTTGCGGCACGCCGGTGATCGCGTACGGCAAGGGCGGGGCGCTCGAAACGGTGCGCGATCTGTCGGAAGCGCGGCCCACCGGCATGTTCTTCGACGAGCAGAACGCCGAGTCGATCATCGCTGCTGTCGAGCGTTTCGATGAGCATGGCAAGCGCTTCTTGCCGGCCGATTGCCGTGCCAACGCCGAGCAGTTTTCCGCCGCGCATTTCCGCGAGCGTTTCTTCGCGCACGTACGCGCTTCGGTGCCGGCATTGCGTACTGCAACGTTGCCGCCGTACGTGCCGTATCAAGCGGATGCGGCCACAGTCAATGCACCGCGCGTGCTCGCCGTCGATCAAAGCGGTGTGCTCGGCGGCGCCGAGTTGTCGCTGCTGGAAATCGTGAAGGCGCTGCGCGAGCGCATCGAAGTCGTGTTGTTCGACGACGGTCCGTTCCGCACTGCGCTCGCGAAGGCCGGCGTGAGCGTCGACGTGCTCGACGCGGGCGCGTTGCGCCATGTTCGCAAGCAGGGCGGTTCGTTGCCGAAGGGTCAGGCGCTCAAGGGTTTGCTGTCGCTGGTGCGCGCTACTGCTAAACGCGCGCGCAACGTCGACGTGATCTATGCGAACACGCAGCGCGCGATGGTGATTGGCGCGTTTGCCGGCAAGCTCGCGCGCCGGCCGGTGGTGTGGCATCTGCGTGACATCGTCAGCCGCGAGCATTTCGGCGGCAAGCAACTGGCGATCATCAAGTGGTGCGCGCGCTTTGGCCTGACGCACGTGATCGCCAATTCGGCGGCATCGGCGCGCGCCTTTGCCGAGCTGACGCGCTTCGATGAAAAGCGCATCGACGTCGTGTTCAACGGCATCTCCGCTGCGCCTTTCGACGCGCTGCGCGATGTTCCGCAGGCGACGCTGCGCCAACGCCTGAATCTGCCGCAGGATGCGTTTCTGGTCGGCTCGTTCAGTCGCCTCGCGCGCTGGAAGGGGCAGCACGTGCTGCTTCAGGCGCTCGTGCTCAATCCGCAGATGCATGCGGTGCTGGTGGGGGCGCCGCTGTTCGGCGAGGACGCGTACGAGATCGAACTGCATGCGTTCGTCGCCGCGCACGGGCTGGGCGAGCGGGTGCATTTTCTCGGGTTCCAGCACGATATTGCGGCCTGCATGTGCGCGGTCGACGCCGTGGTCCATACCTCGATCACGCCGGAGCCGTTCGGTCGCGTGATCGTCGAAGGAATGCTCGCGCAGCGGCCGGTGGTGGCTGCCCGCGCGGGTGGCGTGCTGGAGATTATCGACGACTACGAGAACGGCGTGCTGTGCACACCGGGCGACGCGCACGGTCTGGCCGATACGCTGGCCGAGCTGCGCTCGAATGACGACTTGCGTAACAGGCTGGTCAGAAATGGTTATCAGACGGCGCTGAGCCGGTTCGGCACCGCAACCTATGTGGCAGGTGTCGAGCGGATTCTGAAGCGCGTGGCGGGGCGCTGAGGCGGTTTTGGCGGGGTAGGCGGGGGCTGGGATAGCCCTCGCGTTTGGCGCAGCGGAGCGAATGTCCTACGGGCTTCGCTCCGTTTTTTATTGAGCTGTGCGCCGCGATGCAAGCGGCGGTCATGCGTGTTTCAGAGCAGCTTTAGATTCGTGGTGCAGGTTGGTGAGGGGTGTTTCTGACGCGGGGGCAGGGTCGTCCTACGCATCGAACTGGAGCGACTGATTCTTCATTAAAGGTCGGTGCCGTATTGTTCGCAACCAGTTTGTAAAACGTAACGATTGCGAGGAGATACGGTGAGAATTCCTGTTGAAGGTTGTGTGGAAGCGTCGTCAGCAGTCGTGCGGGATGCAGCTATCAGAGCGCTGGTTGTCGGTGCAATGCTGTCGTCCTCCTTCTGCTACGCCGATGACATCTCTTATGGCTACGACGCATTGGGTCGACTGGTGTCGGTAACCGTCGCGGGCGCTACGGCGTATTACGACTACGACGCGGCTGGCAATAGTACGGCGATCAGAAGGAAGGTGGCGTTGTCTGCGGCGCTCCCGGTGGGCGGCGTGAGTTCTTCGCCGGCAGCAGATGCCGGCAAGTCTGCCTTGTCGGCTACCTCGACCCAGGTCAGTGCGCAGTAGGCTCACCGCACCCGATTCCTTCTTCAGTCATTCACAAATCCTCCATGCACGCCATCGATGCCCTCGCGGCGCGTCGGGTTCTGTTGCGCCCGTTCGTGCTGTTCTTCTTCGTGCTGCTATCGTGGTTTGTGGCGCCAAACGCGCGCGCCGGCTGTTCCGACGACTACGCCTCGAACGGCGCGTATCCGACCAATCCGGCCTGCGGTCTGCTGGCGGCAAGCGCCGCTTTTAAAACCGGTGGTTATGCGTGCGGCGAACCGGATACGATCGCCGGCTACTGTGGCGGTTCGTCCGGCGGCACCACGGTCGAACCCTTCTCGCCGGACGAGACCATCACCCTCGATGGCGACACGCCGGACGGTCAACCCGGCAGCGCGGGCGGCTGTGCAACCGATGCGGCGGATGCGGGCGCCGGCTGTGGCAGCAGCACCTCAGGTGGCGATCCGGTCAGACTGTACACGGGCCAGTTCCACCTGGTCGCGCACGATCTGCATGTCGCCGACACGATCGCGCTGGATCTTGCCCGGGTGTATCGCAGCAGCGCCTATGACACCTCGGGCAGGCCGATGGCCGGCGCCTTCGGTATCGGCGCGACCTTCAGCTACGACAGCTACCTCACGATCAGTGCAGCCGACAGCAATGGCGTGCGGCAACGGATCGAGTTGTACCTGCCGAGCGGCATCCGCGTGCCGTTCACGCTGCGCGCCGGCACCAGTGCGATCTGGGACGACCTGACAAGCCCGGGCGACTATTACCGCGCCACCATCAGCAATGCGGACCGCAACGGTGCGACGAGGATTCTCACGCTGCGCGACGGACGCGTGCAGCGCTTCACGATGGTGGGCGGAATCTACCGGCTCAGCAGCGTGCAGGACCGCAACGGCAACACGGTGGCGATCGCGCGCGACAGCACCACCGGCGCGGTCACCCGCGTCACCGGTCCGAATGGCCGGGCGCTGGCGTTCACGTCGATCGTGGGCGCACGCGGCACGCCGCTCGTCTCGCGCGTGACCGATCCGCTGAACCGGCAGGTCAGCTATACGTACGACAGCCAGGACCACCTCATCCAGGTGACCGATGCGGGTGGCGGCATCTGGAAATACGGCTGGGACAGCAAATCACGGCTCGTGAGCGTGACCGACCCCGAAGGCCACGTCCAGGTCACCCATACCTACGACGACAGCGACCGCGTCATTGCCCAGAAGCTCGCCGACGGCAGTACCTTCGGCTTCGCGTACACGCTGGCCGGCGGCAAGGTCATGCAGACCGACGTGACGGACCGGCGCGGCAGCATCCGCCGCCTCGAGTTCGACGCGAACGGGCGGGTGGTGCGCAATACGTATCCCGCCGGCCAGTCGGTCCAGCAGGTGCAGACCTTTTCCTACGACGCCAACGGCCGCGTGACGAATCTCTCCGCTGGCGACCGCCAGTACACCTACGCCTACGACACGAACGGCAACCGCACGGACGAGGCCGACCAGTCCGGCACGCTGCGCACGCGTACGTTCGACAGTTACAGCCAGGTGCTGACCGAAGCGCAGGCGGGCGACTGGCAGCGCGGCGTGGCGACCGTCTACACATACGACCCGAAGGGCAACCTGCTCACGCTCACCGACCGGCTGGGCAACCGCACGACGTTCACGCATGACAGCCAGGGCCGACCGCTCACGGTGACCGATGCGCTCAAGGGTGTAACGAAGTTCACCTGGACCGGCGCCGACCTGACGGGCGTCACGGATCCGCTGAACCGCACCACCCAGTACACCACGGACGCCGCCGGGCGCGTGACAGCAGTGCAGGACCCGCTGGGCAACAGGACGAAACGCACGCTCGACGCGCTGGACCGTACGACGGATGTCACCGATGCACTGAACGGTGTGACCCGCTTCACATGGGACCGCAATGGCCACCTGCTCAGCCAGGCGGATCCGAAGGACGTGACGACGCGCTACGCGTACAACGCGATTGGCCGGCCGGTGAGCAGAACCGATCCGCTGGGCCATAGCGAGACCTATACGTGGACCAGCGCGGGTCAACTCGCGACCTGGACCGATCGGATGTAACGGCGTCGGTTATTGCCAGGGTGCCGGTTGAACTATACGCGCCGGATTCAGATGGTTTCGACGTGCATGTTCTGCTGCATGTGATCGACGGGATAGCCCAGGAGATCGAAATTTATAAGGACACTCCCGGGCCTATAAGGAAACTGCCGGAGAGATGGAATTACTTTGTGCCATTGTCTGGCGGGTCGAATCCTTGAAATTGCCTGATGCATCACAGAAGGGCCGCATTTGCGGCCCTTCTGTATTTAAAGTGGCGTAATGATGAGCTTCTGGAGTTCGACGGTGATACGCACGCGCTGTCCGGGTTCAAAGCCCGCGGTCTCGGTCCGCCACCCGGAGAGCTTCATCCGCACATAGGGAGACACAGCCCCCGCTCCTATCGCGATTTGAAACTCGCCGACCACTTCATCGCGGGCAATTCAACCAGCCGGTAAAACACATACGCCACCGGCACTGCCACCAACATGTAGCCGAACGACGGCCAGATCGACATTTGCAGCGACGAGCGGAACAACAGCGAGGACAGCAGCACAAAGATCGGTAAGTGAATCAGGTACAACGAGAAGCTGAAATCACCGAAGCGCGACAAAAGACGCATGCCCAGCCCCAGCGTATCGCCTCTACGGGCATCAGGCCGCTCCAGCGCCTTATACAGATAGAACGCAAAACCAACCGCCCACAACTGGAACGCACCGTACTGGCCGAAATGGAACGCCGCGCAGCCCAGCGCGATGAACCCCGCGGCGAGCACATAGAGCCAGGCCGATGAGCGTCACCGGGAGCGCGATGGGCCCTGGTATCGGCGATCCACGCGCCGAGCATCCACGAAAACCAGTACGAGGTGAAGAACTGGATATCGTGGCGCTCCAGTACGTAGGCCGACGCCACGTTGATCACCGCAACCATCGCCAGCACGGCGGTCATGCCAAGGCGCCGGCGCAGCGCGAACAGCAGAGGATAGATCGCGTAAAACTGTACTTCGAGCGAGAGCGTCCAGAGTGCGCCATTCGATCCAAACGTCTTGCCGGCCACGCCTTGCAGCGAAAACAGATTGACCAGAAATGGCTGCCAGCCAATCCCGAGGATCTTGTGATTGACCGGCGGCAACTGCAAGCTGACCGAATCGAGCGCAAAGGTGAGCAGTAGCGCGGCCAGCAGCACCGGATAAATACGCGCAAAACGGCGCACCCAGAAGTTGCCGGCGTCGAGGGTGTACGCGGGATTTTTTGCCAGCCGCAGCGCGCCGCCGCGATGAATGCAATAACCGCTGATCACGAAGAAAATCGGCACGCCGGCCGAGCCCCATGCAATCGGGAAAGTCAGATATGCGGCGATCGTGCTCAGACTGAGTGAATGGCCGACGCTTTGATGAAAGGCTTGTATGCCGACCCATTCCACCTGGCGGCAATGGAAATACGCCACCAGCAACGCGGCGAAACCTCGCATTGCGTCGATCACATGTTCCTTGCCGGCGCTATCGGCGCGCGCTTCGTTGCGGGCGCGCGGCGCGGCGGCCTGACGCGGCGTGGAAAGGGGCAGGGATGAGCCGGCGGCATCCAGTGCGGGGTCGCTCATGCGCGGTCCTTATTCTGAGGAGAAGAAAGCTTATTCGCGGACACGCCATGCGCCCCCGCGGTGCATCACATCCTAGTGCACTGCACGGGCAAAAAATCGATAAAAAATTGTGTATGGAATCGAATTGAATAGCGATTTTGTGACGAATTGTAATTGAGCATAAGCGGATGCGACGAGGAATTATTTGCCGCTTTTGTCGTGCTAATTTAAGGCATGGATTCTCTTGACCAGGGGTGTAGTCATGAACCTGCATTTACTCGCCGGCATCGCCGTGCTGCTGATCCTTGTCGCCGCCTCCGCCTACCGGGAGGCCTTGCGCAACGAACCGATCCGCCGTTTTCGCATCAATCCGGGCAAGCTGCCGCAGTTCGACGAGAAGGAATGAAGCAGGC
The DNA here is from genome assembly GCA_963738755.1 of uncultured beta proteobacterium. Taxonomy (GTDB): domain Bacteria; phylum Pseudomonadota; class Gammaproteobacteria; order Burkholderiales; family Burkholderiaceae; genus Paraburkholderia. The sequence goes on along the minus strand of CAVTXZ010000023.1, from coordinate 215,350 downwards.
GGTTTGCAAGCAACGCTCACACGCGAAAATTGGCCACAGGCCAGCGCGCATGCCGGCGCGGAATACACGCGCCGGCACGTAAAATTTTCGGATTTACCGAAAATTATTCTATTTAGATGCGTCATTATTGCCTGTTTTTTTATCACGATTTGGGATATCGAAAGCGAATTGATTTATTTATTCGAATCGAAAAAAATTCCCGCGTGAAATAGAGCAATTTTTTTGCTAGCCTTCCAGGCGACATCGATTGGCCGTCAGGTCCGCGAACACACTAATTTCTAACCGATGTGGGAATGCCTACCATGCTGAAAGTCACCAAAGCCGTGTTTCCCGTAGCGGGCCTCGGGACACGATTCCTGCCGGCCACCAAGGCAAGCCCGAAGGAAATGCTGCCTATCGTCGACAAGCCGCTGATCCAGTACGCGGTTGAAGAAGCGATCGCGGCCGGCATCACCGAGATGATCTTCGTGACCGGCCGCAGCAAGCGCGCGATCGAAGATCATTTCGACAAGTCCTACGAGATCGAAGCCGAACTCGAGGCACGCAACAAGCAGAAGCTGCTCGACCTCGTGCGCAGCATCAAGCCGGCCAATGTCGACTGTTTCTATGTGCGTCAGGCCGAAGCGCTCGGGCTCGGGCACGCGGTGCTGTGCGCCGAAAAACTGGTGGGCGACAGCCCGTTCGCCGTGATCCTTGCGGACGACCTGCTGCACAGCACGAAGCCGGTGATGAGCCAGCTCGTGGACACCTTCAACCACTATCACAGCTCGGTGATCGGCGTCGAAACCATCGCGCGCGAAGACAGCCGTTCCTATGGCGTGGTGGATGGCCGCGAGTGGGAAGACAATGTGATCAAGCTGTCGGGCATCGTCGAGAAGCCGGCACCCGACAAAGCGCCGTCGAACCTCGGCGTGGTGGGCCGCTACGTGCTGATGCCGACCATCTTCAAGCATATTCGCGCGCTCAAGCCGGGTGCGGGCGGCGAATTGCAATTGACCGATGCGGTGCAGTCGCTGCTGACGGAAGAGCAGGTGCTCGCGTATCGCTATTTCGGCACGCGCTTCGATTGCGGCAGCAAGCTCGGCTACCTGAAGGCGACGGTGGAATTCGCGCTGCGCCATCCGGAAGTAAAGGCGGAGTTCGAGGCGTATCTGCAATCGTATATGCAGGCGAACATGCCCGCGCAATTCACCGCGGAAGCGGCGTAAGCGACATAAGTAAGCGACATAAGCGAGCGACGCACGCAAGCGTCGTAAGCGAGCGCCGTGCAAAGGCGTCAGAAAACCTGGCGGCGCGGCAACCGCGCCGTAGTCCACGCATCACGCAGAAGCAACGCGCAGCACGATCGCGCACATTAAAACGGGCGCCGCAAACCACGCGGCGCCCGTCTTTCTTTGAGCCGCGCCCGAGCCTGCGACTCGAGCGGCGGTTACAACAGCCTCAGTGCTGCTTCACTTCCAGGCGGAACTTGTGCAGCAACGGCTCCGTATAGCCGCTCGGCTGCGCGCGGCCTTCGAACACCAGCGCTTGCGCCGCCTTGAACGCGAGCGTGTCAAAGCCCGGCGCCATTGGCTGATAGTGCGGATCGCCCGCGTTCTGTTCGTCGACGACCTTCGCCATGCGCCGGAAGGTTTCTTCGACCAGTTCGCGCGTCAACACGCCGTGATACAGCCAGTTGGCGATATGCTGGCTGGAAATGCGCAGCGTCGCGCGGTCTTCCATCAGACCGACGTTGTGAATGTCTGGCACCTTCGAGCAACCCACGCCCTGATCGACCCAGCGCACCACGTAGCCGAGAATGCCTTGCGCGTTGTTCTCGACTTCGCTGCGGATTTCATCCGCGTTCCATTGCGCCGATTCGACCACCGGAATCGTCAGCAGGCCGTCGAGCAACTCGTCGCGCACCTTCGCGAAGTCTGTGCGCTCCAGTTCCTGCTGAACCGCCTGCACGTCGACCTGGTGGTAGTGCAGCGCGTGCAGCGTCGCGGCGGTCGGCGAGGGCACCCAGGCGGTGTTCGCGCCGGCTTTCGGATGGGCGATCTTCTGTTCGAGCATCGCGTGCATCAGATCGGGCATGGCCCACATGCCCTTGCCGATCTGCGAGCGGCCGCGCAGGCCCGCGTTCAGACCCACCAGCACGTTGCTGCGCTCGTACGCGGCAATCCATGCGCTCGATTTCATGTCGCCCTTGCGCATCATCGGGCCGGCTTCCATCGCCGAGTGCATTTCGTCGCCGGTGCGGTCGAGGAAACCGGTGTTGATAAACGCGACACGTTCGGACGCTTCGCCGATACACGCGAGCAGGTTGACGCTGGTGCGGCGCTCCTCGTCCATGATGCCCATCTTGATCGTGTTGCGCGGCAGCTTCAGCAGGTCTTCGACGCGCGCGAACAGCTCGCTCGCGAACGCGACTTCCGCCGGGCCGTGCATTTTCGGCTTCACGATATAGATCGAGCCGGTGCGCGAGTTCAGCTTGGTGCGGCGGTCGTGCAACGCGCACAGCGAGGTGATTACCGCATCGAGAATGCCTTCCGGAATCTCGTGGCCGTCCTGGGTGAGCACGGCCGGATTCGTCATCAAATGACCGACATTGCGGATGAACAGCAGCGAGCGGCCATGCAGTTTGACTTTGGACGAGCCGTCCGCGCCGGTGTACTCACGATCGGGGTTCAGGCGGCGCGTGAAGGTCTTGCCGTTCTTCGTGACCTCTTCGGTCAGATCGCCGTTCATCAGGCCGAGCCAGTTGCGATAGAGCTGCACCTTGTCGTCGGCGTCGACCGCGGCGACCGAGTCTTCGCAATCGATGATCGTGCTCACCGCCGCTTCGACCAGCACGTCTTTCACGTGGGCCGAATCGGTCTTGCCGATCGAATCGTTGGCGTCGATCTGGATTTCGAAGTGCAGGCCGTTGTGCTTCAGCAGCACGCCCGACGGTGCACTCGCTTCAGCCTGATAGCCGATGAATTGCGCCGGCGTTTTCAGTGCGGTCGTGCCGCTTTTGAGCGTGATGACGAGCTTGCCGCCTTCCACGCTATAGCGGGTTGCGTCGGCATGCGAGCCGTTGGCGAGCGGGGCCGCCTGATCGAGGAACTTGCGCGCATAAGCGATCACCGCGGCGCCGCGCACCGGGTTGAAGGCCTTCTGCTTTTCCGCGCCGTTAGTCTCGGGAATCGCGTCGGTGCCGTACAGCGCGTCGTACAGGCTGCCCCAACGCGCGTTCGCCGCATTCAACGCATAGCGCTCGTTCGACAGCGGCACCACGAGTTGCGGGCCGGCCTGTTCGGCAATTTCGGTGTCCACGTGGTCGGTCGTGGCTTTGACACTGGCAGGCGCCGGCACGATATAGCCGATGCCTTCGAGAAATGCGCGATACGCGCGCAGATCGCGCACCGGACCGGGATGGGCGCGATGCCAGCTGTCGAGTTCGGTTTGCAGGCGGTCGCGCTCGGCAAGCAGCGCACGGTTTTTGGGCGCCAGCTCGTGCACGAGGGCGTCGAAACCTGACCAGAAAGCGGCGCTGTCGATTCCAGTGCCGGGCAGGGCTTCGGTTTCGACGAACTGGTCGAGGTTGGCGGCGACTTGCAGTCCGCCGCGCGGGTTCATCTGAGTCATCGACTGCTCCATCTGAATGGGGCCGATGAGGGGGCATCGGCCCGGGGGTGATTCGTTATTTGATGCCGCTTGCGTGAAGCTTCGGCGACGCTTAAGCGACGATGCTTTGAATACCCGCGCGCGCGATCTGAGCGTCCTGGTCCGACTTGACGCCCGATACGCCGACCGCGCCGACCACCTGGCCGTCGACGATCACCGGCACGCCGCCTTCCAGCGTGCCTTGCAGCGGCGCGCTCAGGAAGGCGGTGCGGCCGTTGTTGATCATGTCTTCGTATACCTTGGTTTCACGGCGGCCGATCGCCGAAGTGCGGGCTTTTTCCGTCGCGATGTAGGCGCTGGCCGGCGCGCTGCCGTCCAGACGCAGCATTCCGAGCGGATGCCCGCCGTCGTCGACCACCACGATCGCGACGGCCCACTGGTTCTTCTCGGCTTCCGCGCGGGCGGTTTCGAGGATTCGGGTCGTTTCGGCAACGGTCAACACGGGTTTGCTCAGCATGGTGAAATTCCTGTTTCGTTTATGGTAGGGATGCTTCTACAAATTCAATCCAGTGGCGCAGCGTGATGCGCGCGGCGCCGTCCAGAGGCGGCTGGCAACCGATGTTGGCCGTGACGATCGGTTCCGGCTTGCCGCTTTCCAGCACATCGAGCCTGGTATTGCGTCGCCGTTGCGCAAGCTCGGGCTGGGTGATCGAACGCGTGGCCGCCGATCCGCGGCACAAATGGGCGCCGGGCACGGCGGCGGGATCGAATCCAAGCCGTTGCAGGATCGCCTCGATAACCGGTCGCCCCGCAACACTGGCTCGCGCGGCGTTCAGGGTACTGATACCGCGCCGGTCGATCACGCGGGCGGCGGCCGCATGGCTATTCGTTGACGGCGCGGGTTGCACGCAGCCTTCCTGCATCCGCATTTTGCGCGGATGCGGCGGCGCCGGTCGAGGCTTCGAGCTGGCGCCATGCCTGGGGATTTTACGTCCAAGCGCCGCCGGAAGAAACGGCCGCATCGCCCGGCCGGTTTTCACGGGCGCCTCAAACCCCGACGGATGCGGGATTGCGTGGCGCAAACCCTCGCGCAGCAGGCATTCCGACGCGGGCCGCGCGACGCGCGTCGAGCCCGTACAATCGAGCCTACGACCAAAAATATCGCGGTTTCCCCACCATGCCTTCCATCAGCGAACTCTTTGTTTACCCGATCAAATCGTGCGCCGGCATCGCGCTGAATGAAGCACGCCTGCTCGCCACCGGCCTCGAATACGACCGATGCTGGATGGTCACCGACCCGGGCGGCGCAATGCTCACACAGCGCGCGTATCCGCGCATGGCGCTGATCGAGGTCGAACTGGGCGAGCGCGATCTGGTGATTCGCGCGCCGGGCATGAGCGAGCTGCGCACACCGCTCGACCCAGCTGAACTGATCGACCTGAGCGCGCCGCAGCGCGTGCAAACCACGGTCTGGCGCGACGCGGCTTATGGGCTCGACGCCGGCGCGGCATGCGCCGCGTGGTTCTCCACATTTCTCGGCGTGCCGGCGCGGCTGTTGCGCTTCGATCCCGAGCGCGAACGCATCGTCGATCCGGATTACACCGGCAGCATCGGCGCCACCACGCATTTCGCCGACGGCTTTCCGCTCCTCGTGATCGGTCAGGCCTCGCTCGACGATCTGAACGTGCGGCTGAATCAGAAGGGTGCGCCGTCGATTCCGATCGACCGGTTTCGTCCCAATGTCGTGTTGACGGGGCTCGACGCGTACGAGGAAGACTATCTGGAGAGCTTGAGCGTGGACGGCGGCGATGAGCACAGCGAACTGCGGGGCGAACCGCAGGGCGTGCAGCTGCAATTGGTCAAGCTATGCACGCGCTGTCCCATGCCGACCATCGACCAGGCGAAGGGCGCACCGGACCCGGCATGGCCGAACGAGCCCACCGACACGATGAGCACGTACCGGGCGAATGCGCAGCGCGGCGGCGCGCTGACCTTCGGCAACAATGCGATCGTTGCGCGTGGCGGCGGGGCGTGGCTGCGCGTCGGGCAGGCGGTCGTCGCTGAACTGGGTTTCGGCGACTAGATCGATCCGGCATCGGCTCCAGGCTGCGAGCAGTCGGTGCCGGCGGCTATGGCGAACCGCGCGAGGTCAACGCGGCGAGTACCGCCGGCATCGACACCGGTTTGACGAAGTGATGATCGAACCCGCAGCGCAGCGATTCGATTTTCTCCTCGTCGCGCGTGAGGCCCGTGATCGCGATCAGCAACGGCGCGGGCTTGTGAGCCGCGGAACGGATTCGTCTCGCCACGGCGCGGCCATCGAGGTGGGGCATTTCGACGTCGAGCAACGCAGCCAGCGGGCGCCATGCGCAGTAATGCGCCAACGCCTCGAGCCCATTGCCGGCGGTTCGGATTTCGAAACCGTGCGCACTGAAAAAGAGTACGTAAGCGGCCAGCAGATTCGGATCGTCATCCGCGATCAGCAGGCGCGTGGTGTCGTGCATGGACATCCGGCTTCCCCAGGTTGCTTACCCTTGTAGTGAGCAATTTGAAGTCCCGCTAGAATCAGGGATGAAATCTCGCTTTTCGGCCTCTGCAACACGCTATCGGGCATCACTTTCATATGAATAAATTACCGGTCGGGGACGACGAGAGCGCATTGATTGCGCGGGATATTGCAGCGGTCAGCCGGATTGGCGCCGTGCCCGCGATCCTGCGGATGATCTGCAAGAACACCGGGATGGGCTTTGCCGCCGTCGCGCGTGTCACGGATCGCAGCTGGACGGCATGCGCGGTGCGCGACGAGGTCAATTTCGGCCTCGCGCCCGGCGGCCAGCTCGATCTGCATACCACGCTGTGTTTCGAGTCGCGTGCCGCGCGCGCGTCGATCGTCATCGACAACTTCGGCGAAGACCCGGTTTATCACGGCCATCACACTGCGCGAATCTACAACCTCGGCAGTTATATCTCCGTACCGATCGTTTTGCCCGACGGCAGTTACTTCGGTAATCTTTGCGCCATCGACCCGAAGCCGGCAGCGCTTTCCGATGCGCGCACGGTCGGCATGTTCGAGGTGTTCGCCGATCTGATCGCGATCCAGCTCGTTACCGAGGGCCGTCATCAGGAGGCGGAGGCGGCGTTGTTGCGTGAGCGCGAGATTTCCAGTCTGCGCGAACAGTTCATCGCCGTGCTGGGGCACGACCTGCGCAATCCGCTTTCGGCGGTCAGCGCGACGGCGGAACTGCTGACGCTGCGCAAGAACGAGCCCGATATCGTCAAGATCGGCCAGCGCCTGAAAAGCACGACATTACGCATGGCGCGTCTGATCGACGACGTGATGGATTTCGCGCGCGGCCGGCTCGGCTCGGGAATCGGCGTGTCGATCGACGACGTCGACGATCTTTCCGCGGCGCTGCGGGCGGTGGTGGCCGAATTGCGCGAGGCCAATCCGGAGCGCGTGGTGGTCGACGATCTCGCGATTCCGATCCGCGTGCGCTGCGATCGCGCGCGGGTGCAGCAGTTGCTGTCGAACCTGCTGGGCAATGCCGTGACGCATGGCGCCGCCGGCTTTCCCGTGACGGTGCAAGGGCGCGTGGACAACGGCGAGGTGGTGCTGACCGTCTCGAACGGCGGCAATGCGATTGCGCCCGACGCTCTCGGCCGCGTGTTCGAGCCGTACTGGAGGCCGCCCACCAGCAAGCCGGGCGGCGGCCTCGGGCTGGGTCTCTATATCTGCAAACAGATTGTCGCCGCGCACGGCGGCACGCTGGACGTCAGTTCGTCCGAGCAGGATGGGACGTGCTTCGTCGCGAGGCTGCCGTTCGGCGTGTGAACGCGGTTGTGCTCCACGGCGTTCACGACGCAGCGGGATCAGGCGGCTTGGGCGACCGTTGGGTCCGTGTCCCGATCTTCATCTTGCGCGTGCGTTGACGGTTCGTGCCGCGGCACTTCGCGTTCGACACTTTCGCCGATCGCGCTGCCCACCAGAATCACCGCCGGACTGCCGAAGTCCGCGTTTGCGGCATCGGCGGCGAGCCGATCGAGGCGCGTCACGAGGCGCCGCTCGTTCGCGCCACCGGCCCACTGCACGACGGCTGCCGGCGTATCAGCGGGCAGGCTCGCCAGCAACGCGGTGGCAATGCTCGCGATGCGCCGCATCCCCATATAGATCGCCAAGGTAGTGTGAGTCGCCGCGAGCGCGGCCCAGTCCGGCTCGCCATGATCTTCGGTGTGCGCCGTGATGAAGGTGACGCCGTGGCAATGACGCCGATGCGTCAGCGAAATGCCGAGACCGGCGGCGGCCGCGAATCCCGATGAGATGCCGTTGACGATCTCCACCGGAATACCGGCGGCGCGCAGTGTCGCGAGTTCCTCGCCGGCGCGGCCAAACAGCAGCGCTTCGCCGCCTTTGACGCGCACCACATGCAAGCCCTTGAGCGCATAGCGCTGCATGAGCCGTTCGATAAATGCTTGCGGCGTGGAGCGGCAGCCGCCGCGCTTGCCGACGCGAATCACGCGCGCCTGCGGCGCCAGCGTTGCGATTTCGGGGTTGGCGAGGTCATCGAGCAGCACGACGTCGGCGGCGGCGAGCGCTTTGGCCGCCTTCAGCGTGAGCAGGTCGAGGTCGCCTGGGCCGGCGCTCAATAAGGTGACCTTGCCTGTGATGGTGTTCATCGCGGTGTCCTTTGGCTTTCTTGTGGGGGACGCCGTTGTCCGGGCAATGCGTTGTTCCTGAGCCGCAGCACGCGCGAACGCAAATGTGAATGCATGGCTCGAAGCCGGCCACGTTGCCGGCTTGGTCACACCGTTATGCAAGTCCCGCGCCAATGCCGGCGCGAACCTCTCCAGCCCTTATCAATCGCGGCTAGCCGCGACAATCCGCACCTGTTTGGCCCTTGCGTTTTCGCACGTGCACAGTGCTGCGTCGCACCATGAATGTGCCTGCCTGCATCAAAAGGTCTCGCGCGCCGCGCTTGCAGCGGCCAGTCGATTTCCACGTAAAGCCCCGCCGCAGCGCCATCCGGCTGACTTTTCCGCACGTTGGCACGGCCTTTGCATTAAGGCTTGCCATCGGATCAACGTGGATCCGTTGCGAGTGCAACAACAAAGCGCCCGCTGCAGGACAGATCAGGACAACGGCGTCCCCTGGATTCAGTCATCGACTGGGTTCGCGGGACGCCGTTTTTATTTGCGGAATTGCTTTCGCCAACGTGCCACACGGCGGCGAGCGAAGCCCAGAACAGCAAGAGGAAACCGCGCTCATGAAAATCATCGTTATCGGTCACGGGATGGTCGGCCACAAACTCGTCGAGTGCCTGGCACAGGACCCCGCGCACGGCCTCGATATCACCGTGCTGTGCGAAGAATCGCGGCCGGCCTACGATCGCGTGCACCTATCCGAATTTTTCGCGGGCAAAACGGCGGACGATCTGTCGCTGGTCGAGCCGGGCTTCTTCGAGCGTCAGAACGTGCGGCTCCTGCTGAACGCGAAGGCGCTGGGCATCGACCGCGCCGCGCGCACCGTGACGGTATCGAACGGCGCAACGCTGGCGTACGACAAGCTGGTGTTCGCCACCGGCTCCTTTCCGTTCGTGCCGCCCGTGCCGGGCCGCGAGCGCGCCGACTGCTTCGTCTACCGCACCATCGACGACCTCGAAGCCATGCAGGAATGCGGCGCCCGCTCGAAGACCGGCACGGTGGTCGGCGGCGGTCTGCTGGGTCTCGAATGCGCGAAGGCGTTGCGGGACATGGGCCTCGAAACTCACGTGGTCGAATTCGCGCCGCGCCTGATGGCGGTGCAGGTCGACGATGGCGGCGGCCGCGTGCTGCGCACGCAGAATCGAAGAACTGGGCGTAACGGTGCACACGCACAAGAACACCACGGCGATCGTCGATGGCGAGGACGGCACGCACCGCATGCAGTTCGCCGACGGCAGCCATCTCGATACCGACATGATCGTGTTCTCGGCCGGCATTCGTCCGCGCGACGACCTGGCCCGTGAATGCGGCCTGACGCTCGGCGCACGCGGCGGCATCGAGATCGACGACGCGTGCCGCACCTGCGACGAGCACATCTATGCGATTGGCGAATGCGCGCTGTGGAACGGTCAACTGTTCGGCCTCGTCGCGCCGGGTTACGACATGGCGCGTACGGTGGCGAAGCAACTGCTGGGCGAGCCGGCGCAATTCGCGGGTGCCGACATGAGCACCAAGCTCAAGCTGATGGGCGTGGACGTCGCGAGCATCGGCGACGCGCATGGCATGACGCCCGGCAGCCGCGCCTACTCAGTTCAGCGATGAACGCAAGCAGGTCTACAAGAAACTCGTGGTGTCCGAGTGCGGCAAGTATCTGCTGGGCGGCGTGATGGTGGGCGACGCAAGCGAATACGGCACGTTGCTGCAGATGATGCTCAATCAGATCGAGTTGCCCGAAGCGCCCGAGTTCCTGATTCTGCCGCAGTCCGACGGTCAGGCGAAGCCCGCGCTCGGCGTCGAGGCCTTGCCGGCCGCCGCGCAGATCTGCTCGTGCAACAACGTCTCGAAGGGCGAGTTGTGCGCCGCCGTCTGCGCGGGCGCGACCGACCATCGGCGCCCTCAAGAGCGCGACTGGCGCCGGCAACCTCGTGCGGCGGCTGCGTGCCGCTCGTCACGCAGGTGATGAAGGCCGAGATGAAGAAGCAGGGCCTCGCCGTCAACAACCACGTGTGCGAGCACTTCCCGTATTCGCGCCAGGAGCTGTATCACATCGTGCGCGTCGGAAGGCGTGCGCAGCTTTGGCGAACTGCTCGCGAAGCATGGCCACGGCCTGGGCTGCGATATCTGCAAACCGGTGGTGGCCAGCATTCTCGCGTCGTGCTGGAACGAGTTCGTGCTGAAGAAGGAACACGCGTCGTCTGCAGGACACCAACGACTACTACCTCGCCAACATCCAGCGCGACGGCACCTATTCGGTGGTGCCGCGCATGCCGGGCGGCGAAGTGACGCCCGACGGTCTGATCGCAGTCGGCCAGGTCGCGAAGAAATACGGGCTCTACACGAAGATCACCGGCGGCCAGCGGGTCGATCTGTTCGGCGCGCGTGTCGAGCAACTGCCGTTCATCTGGGAAGAGCTGATCGCGGCCGGTTTCGAGTCGGGCCATGCGTACGGCAAGTCGCTGCGCACGGTGAAGTCGTGCGTCGGCTCGACGTGGTGCCGTTACGGCGTACGGCGATTCGGTGGGCCTCGCGGTCGAACTCGAGAACCGCTACAAGGGCCTGCGCACGCCGCACAAGATCAAGTTCGGCGTGTCCGGCTGCACCCGCGAATGCGCGGAAGCGCAAGGCAAGGACGTCGGCATCATCGCCACCGAGAAGGGCTGGAATCTGTACGTGTGCGGCAACGGCGGCATGAAGCCGCGTCATGCCGAACTGCTTGCGTCCGACCTCGATAAAGACACGCTCGTGCGCTACATCGACCGCTTCCTGATGTTCTACGTGCGCACCGCCGACCGCCTGCAACGCACCAGTGTATGGCGCGACAACCTCGAAGGCGGCCTTCCGTATCTGATCGACGTGGTCGTCAACGACAAGCTCGACGTCGCCGTCGAACTCGAAGCCGAAATGCAGCTTGTGGTCGACACCTACGAGTGCGAGTGGAAGAAGGCCGTGACCGATCCCGAAACGCGCAAGCGCTTCCGTCACTTCGTCAACAGCGACGAAGCCGACAGCACCGTGCGCTTCGTCGAAGAGCGCGGCCAGATCCGGCCCGCGACGCCGGCCGAGCGTCAGTCGAGGCTCGCCGCGATTCCCGTGGTTGTCGAGACTGTCTGATTTTTTATCCAATTCACTGAGGACTTCGATCATGAACAACGACCGCTTGCCGCTCGCCTGGACGCCGATTTGCCCGCTCGACGATATCGTTCCCAACACGGGCGTGTGCGCGCTCGTCAATGGCGAACAGGTAGCGGTTTTTCATGTGGATAGCGGTGAGCCGGACGGCGCTGTCTACGCGATCGAAAACTTCGATCCGGGCTCGCACGCGGCGGTGCTCTCGCGCGGGCTGATCGGCAGCCTCGGCGAGCGCGTCGTGGTCGCCTCGCCGATTTACAAGCATCACTTCGACCTGCGCACCGGCGAATGCCTGGAAACGCCGGCGTATTCCGTGAGCGCGTTTGCCACGCGCGTGGAAAACGGCCAGGTGTGGGTCGCCGTTTGAGCCGCTGATTCTTCCACAACCTCTTCGAACGATTTCGCCCGCCATGTCCTCCTCTAGCGTAAAAACTGTGTGCCCCTACTGCGGCGTTGGCTGCGGCATGGTGCTGCACGTCGAGGACGGCCAGGTCGTCAAGATTTCCGGCGACAAGGAGCATCCGGCCAACTTTGGCCGGCTCTGCACGAAGGGGCAGTCGGCGCATGTGGCTTTGCGCAAGTCGGGCCGTCTGGAAGGCGCGTTCGTGCGCCACGCTCGCAACGAAGACCCGGCGCCGCTGCCGATGGCGCAGGCGATCAGCAGCACGGCAGCGCGCCTGCGCGGCTTGCTCGACCAACACGGACCCGACGCGCTGTCGTTCTATGTGTCGGGGCAGATGTCGATCGAGGCGCAGTACCTCGTCAACAAGCTCGCCAAGGGATTCGTCGGCACTAACAACATCGAATCGAATTCGCGGCTGTGTATGGCGAGCGCGGGCAGCGGCTACAAGCTCTCGCTCGGCGCGGATGGTCCGCCGGGATCGTATGAAGACATCGATCACGCCGATCTGTTCTTCGTGATCGGCGCGAATATGGCCGACTGTCATCCGATTCTGTTCCTGCGCATGATGGATCGCGTGAAGGCGGGCGCGAAGCTGATCGTAGTCGATCCGCGCCGCAATACCACGGCGGAGAAGGCCGACCTGTTCCTGCAGATCAAACCCGGCACCGATCTCGCGTTGCTCAACGGGCTGCTGTATCTGCTGCATCAGAACGGTCACACGGATGCGGAATTTATCGCCGCCTTCACGGAAGGCTGGGACGGCATGCCCGCGTTTCTCGCCGACTACACGCCGGAGAAAGTCGCGGAAATCACCGGCCTCGCCGTCGAGGACATTCGGCAAGCCGCGCACATGATCGGCGCGGCACCCGAGTGGATCAGCTGCTGGACCATGGGCCTGAATCAGAGCACGCACGGCACCTGGCACACCAACGCGCTGTGCAATCTGCATCTGGCCACCGGCAAGATCTGCCGCCGCGGCAGCGGGCCGTTCTCGCTGACCGGCCAGCCCAACGCGATGGGTGGCCGCGAAATGGGCTATATGGGCCCGGGGTTGCCGGGGCAGCGCTCGGTGCTGGTCGAAGCAGACCGCGCATTTATCGAAGACTTGTGGGGCATTCCCGAAGGCACGCTCAGGACCGAGGTCGGCAACGGCACGATCGACATGTTCACGCGCATGGCGGCGGGCGAGATCAAGGCATGCTGGATCATCTGCACCAATCCGGTGGCGAGCGTGGCAAACCGCCAGAACGCGATCGCCGGTTTGCAGGCCGCGGAACTCGTGATTTCGCAGGACGCCTTTCTCGACACCGAGACCAATCGCTACGCCGACGTGCTGCTGCCCGGCGCGCTATGGGCGGAAGCCGAAGGCGTGATGATCAATTCCGAGCGCAACCTCACGCTGATGCAAAAGGGCATCGAGCCGCCCGGCGCCGCGCTGCCGGACTGGCAGATCATTGCGCGGGTCGCGTGTGAAATGGGTTTTGCCGAGGCATTCAGTTACACGAGCGCCGAAGAAGTATTCGCGGAAATCACCCGCACGTCCAATCGGAAAACAGGCTACGACCTGCGTGGCGCGAGCCATCGGCGTTTGAAGGACACGCCGCTGCAATGGCCGCTTGCTTCGAATGACGCAGCGGATCGCAATCCGGTTCGCTACCTCAACAACGGCGTCAGTCAGACATTGAAGGAACGGGCCGACGGCAGCCGCCCGCGTTTGGTGTTTCCGACCGCGAGCGGCAAGGCGATGTTCTTTGGGCGTGCTTACGCAGCGCCCGCCGAACTGCCCGACCGTGAATTTCCGATCGTGTTGAACACGGGGCGCCTGCAGCATCAGTGGCACACCATGACCAAGACCGGCAAGGTCGCGATGCTGAACAAGCTGAACCCGGGCCCGTTCGTCGAGATTCATCCCGAAGATGCCGCCACGCTCGGCATCAAGCCGAAAGACGCCGTGGAGATTCGTTCGCGCCGCGGCCGCGCGGTATTGCCCGCCGTGGTCACCGAGCGCGTGCAGGCAGGCAACTGCTTTGCGCCGATGCACTGGAACGACGTATTCGGCGACGACCTGTGCATCAACGCCGTCACGAGCGATGCGATCGATCCGGTCTCGCAGCAGCCCGAACTGAAGTTTTGCGCGGTTGCGTTGAGCCCGGTCGCGCTCGAAGTCGCCGAACCGGTTCTGAATGGCGGCGACGAGACGCTCACCGATACACCTGCTGTCGCAGCAAACGCTGCACCGGCGCGTGCCGAGGATCTGGATATGCCCCGTATCACCGCACTCACCAGTCTGCTGCAGCTTGCGCAAACTTCCGCGCCATCGTTCACCGACAGCGAGCGCGCGTACCTGTCCGGTTTCGTCGGCGGCCTGCGCTCGGCGGAAGCACAGGGAATCGATAGCGTGCCGGTTCTGCCGTCCAGCGCACCGTTCGATTCGACCAGCCGCCTCTACGTGGACGGTTTGCTGGCCGGGCTTTACAGCCGCGGCGCAACGCACGCCGCCACACCGGCCGGCTCGCTTGCGGCGCCGCAGACGGATGCGCCGCAGGCGTCCGGCGTGCGCATCGTGCGTGCGCGGCCCAAGGTCACGCTGCTGTGGGCCTCGCAAACCGGCAACACCGAATCGCTCACCGAGCTTTACGCCACGCGCCTGATGGAGTCGGGTTTTGAAATCCGCACGACCTGTATGGCGGATTATCAATTCACAGCGCTTGCCAAAGCGCAATACGTGCTGTTGATGACAAGCACGTTCGGCGACGGCGATGCGCCCGACAACGCGCAAAGTTTCTGGACGCACCTCGCGAGCGATGGAGCGCCACGTCTCGAAAGCGTGCGCTATGCCGTGCTTGCGCTCGGCGATCGCAATTACGACCAGTTCTGCGGCCATGGCCGCCGGCTCGACGAACGTCTCGCCGCGCAAGGAGCATTGCGTCTGCTCGATCGCACCGACTGCGACAGCGAATATCAGCAGAGCGCCAACGCGTGGCTTGAACGGATCATCGTACGCATCAAGGAAGAAGACGCGGCGCTGCACGCGGTGCCGCCGGACGGCATGATCAACGCCGTGGTGCCGGGCACGGTGCCCACCAGGACGCGTCCCGCCGCATCGCGGCTGGTGAAGAATCTGCAATTGAACAAGCACGGCGCCGCGAAAGATACGCGCTACTTCTCGCTGAACACGGGCGACTCGGGCCTCGAATACGAAGCCGGCGATGCGCTCGGCGTGTGGCCGAGCAATTGCCCGGAACTGGTCGACGAATTGATCGGCCTGAGCGGGTTGAAGGCGGATGCGCCCGTGCATGTATCCGGAGCGGGCGACATGCGTCTCGCCGATGCGCTGGGCAAGCACTACGAGATCGCACGTCCGAATCCGGAAGCGCTCGCCTTCATCGCCGCGCGCAGCCGCAACGGCGCGCTGCGCGATCTGCTCACGCCGGAGCGCAAGGCGGATCTGAAGAAATGGTTGTGGGGGCAACAACTCGCCGACGTGCTGCACGAGTTTCCCGTGGATCTGAGCGCAGCCGAATTGACCGGCTTGCTCAAGCGTCTGCAACCGCGCCTGTATTCGATTGCATCGAGCCCGAAGGCGCACCCGGGCGAAGTGCATCTGACGGTTTCCGCGGTTCGCTACAGCAATGGCCGTCGCCTTCGCAAGGGCGTGTCGTCGACGTTTCTCGCCGACCGTGCCGGTGACGTGAACGTGCCGGTGTTCGTGCAGAAGTCGGCACACTTCCGGCCTCCTCACAGTGCCGATACGCCGATCATCATGGTCGGTCCGGGTACCGGCGTCGCACCGTTTCGCGGCTTTCTGCACGAGCGTCGTGCACGTGGCGACAAGGGGCGCAACTGGCTCTTCTTCGGCGAACAACATGCCGACAGCGATTTCTACTATCGCGACGAACTTCAGGCGCTGCGTGAGAGCGGTGTGTTGACCCGACTCGATCTCGCGTTTTCACGCGACCAGGTCGAAAAGATCTATGTACAGGACCGCATGCGCGAGCAAGGCGCGCAGTTGTGGACGTGGCTCGAAGACGGTGCGCATTTCTACGTATGCGGCGACGCGAGTCGTATGGCGCGGGATGTCGATGCGGCGCTCAAGGAAGTGGTCGCGCAACACGGTGGCATGAGCGAAGAAAAGGCCGCTGAATATGTCAGCCGGCTGGCGCAGGAAAAGCGCTACGTACGCGATGTTTATTGAGCTTCGACGCGAGTGCGAGAACGCGGATTCAGGATTCTAAAAAACAGGTAGCGAAAGTTTCAGGAGACAGGTCCGGATGGCATGGAGGTTGCATGTTTAAACCGGATTTCATCATCGTGGCCATTCCGGTGCGTGGTGCGTCGTGCATGAGCACCGTGTATCAGGTAAGCGAACAATCAGTCTATTTGAGGATGTCTAAATGAAAAACGTGATGAGCTCCCTGAGAAGCGGGGACTGGCGTGCGCTGGTGGCGTGTTTCCTCTATTTCGACACTGGCTTCACTGTCTGGGTGTTGTATGGACCGCTCGCGCCGTTCATCAGCAAGAGCATTTCGATGACGCCAGCGCAGCAAGGCTTGCTGGTCGCCGTGCCGGTGCTCTCGGCCGCGATTCTGCGCGTGACGCTCGGCAATCTCTATCAATCGGCGCACGGCAAACGCATTGCGTTGATGGGCGTGCTGCTGTCGGCGGTGCCGACCATCGTGCTGCCGCTCCTGTCGTTCGTGCCGTCGTACACCTTGTTGCTGGTGCTCGGCGTGTTCCTTGGCGTGGGTGGGGCGAGCTTCGCGGTGGCGCTGCCGATGGCCGGCAGCAACTATCCGCCGAAAGTGCAGGGACTGGTGCTGGGTCTGGCCGCGGCCGGCAATATCGGCGCGGTGCTCGACGGCTTTCTGTTTCCGCAACTGGCGACGCATTACGGTTGGCAGATGGCGGCCGGTGGCGCGCTGCCGCTGCTCGCCATTGCAGCGATCACGCTGTACTTCTGGGCCAACGATTCGGGTGTGAAGACGGGTAGCGTGCTGCGCGCATTCGGCAGCTTCGTGATCACACTGGCCGGTCTGATCGTGCTGGTGCTGCTTGTTGAAGCAGGCCTGTTCGGTTCGGGTAAAACCGGCGTGCTGCTGTTGCCGGTGATCGGCGCGCTGCTCGCCATCGCGGTGTTGCCCAAGCGCTATCGCGCGGTGCTGGCGGAGCGCGATACGTGGGTCATCATGCTGGTGTACAGCATCACGTTCGGCGGTTTTGTCGGTATGTCGTCCTACGTGACGCTGCTGCTCACCAACCTGTATCAACTCTCGAAGATCGATGCGGGTCTGTTCATGGCGCTGCTTGCCGCGACCGGCGCGATGGTGCGGCCGCTCGGCGGCCTGATCGCCGATAAGGTGTCCGGCGTTCGCGCGCTGACTTTCCTGCTTGCCGCGATTTCGCTGGGTGACTTCGTGTTCGCCGCGGCGATGCCGTCGCTTGCCGGCGGAATTACGCTGCTGCTATTGCTGTATGTGGCTTTCGGTCTGGGCAACGGCGCGACGTTCCAGTTGGTGCCGCATCGCTGGGCGGGCCGCACCGGGCTGATGTCGGGCATCGTGGGCGCCGCGGGCGGGATCGGCGGCTTCTATCTGCCGGTCGTCATGGGTATGGCGAAAGAAAGCACGGGCAGCTATCAGATGGGCTTTGCGACGTTCGGCGCGTTGGCGGCTTGCGCGTTCCTCTCGATCGTCGCGCTGCGCCGGCCGTGGATGGCGTGGTCGATGCAGACCGGCGTGATGCACGCGCACGCGACCGAATAAGCCGGACGGGCGCCGCCGCCGTCACTTTGCCGCGGCGGCATCCACGGCGAGAATCGTGGGCAGTCTCGCCGCGAGTTCATCGATCGCCACACGCATTCTGGAGGGCAGATGCCGGGTCTGCTGCCATGCCAGATGAAGTTCGATGCGCGGCCCGGGCAACTCGGGTAGCACCTTCACCAAGGTGCCGTTGTCCAATGCGTCGGCGAGCAGCCAGCACGGCAGACGCGCGATGCCCGCGCCGGCCGCCGTGGCCGCGAGAATGGTCTCGAGGTCATCCAGCCGCAGCCGATGCGGTACCACCACGCCGTGCCACACGCCGTTTTCATCCGGCAGCGGCCACGCCGCCTCCTCACGGCCGTGCGCGTAGAAAATACCTTCGTGCCCGGCGAGTTCGGCGACCGTGCTCGGCGTGCCGTGCCTGGCCAGATAGGCGGGCGCCGCGCATAGCGTCATGGTCTGTTCGCCGAGCCTGCGCGCGACCAGTCCCGCTGGCGGGTTGCGCAGGTGCCCGCTGCGTACCACCAGATCGATTCCTTCCTCGACCAGATCGGCCACCCGGTCGGTGAAACTGATCTGCAATTCGAGTTGCGGATAGCGCTGCGCGAGTTCGAGCAGTATGGGTGCGACGCAGCGGCGTCCGAACAGGACCGGCACGCTGACATGTAAACGGCCCTGCGGATCGCGGCGGCCCGCATGCAGGGTCGCAGCGCCGGCATCCAGTTCAGCCAGTGCGCGCACGCAGCGCTCGTAAAACGCGTGACCGTCTTCGGTAAGGCTTTGGCTGCGGGTGGTGCGGTGAAACAGCCGCGTGCCGAGCTGATCTTCGAGTCGCGCAATGGTTTTGCCCACCGCGGAGCGCGTGAGATGCATCCGCTCGGCGGCGAGCGCGAAGCTGCCGGCTTCTGCGGCGTTGACGAAGGCGGCGATGCCGCTCAGGCGATCTCTCATCGAAGACTCTCCACGTGGGCGCCATACTGCCCAATTGGTGCCAAAAACTCTACAAAGTAGCGAATATTATCCGCCACTGTAGCGATTTCATGGGTCGTAGACTTTTGCCATCGATAACGAGCAGGCGGGAGCCGAGATGCGAACGATGAGCAAATGGGTTTTACGGGACCACGGCGTGCAGCATCTGAGGCTGGAAGAGACGCTTATGCCGACGCCGGGCGTCGGCGAAATCGTGGTGCGCGTCGCGGCAGTTTCGTTGAACTACCGCGACCTGGGGTTCATTGCCGGCGGCGAGTCCGGCGCACAGGCCGTACTGCCGGTCACACCGGGTTCGGATCTGGCGGGCACCGTGGTCGCCGCCGGCGCGGGCGTGACGCGCTTTAGCGAAGGCGACGCGGTGCTCGGCACCTTCTGGGCCGGCTGGATCGACGGCGAATGCCCACCGGAGGCCGGCGTGCTCGGCGGGTCGCTGCCCGGTGTGCTGGCGCAGTACGTCGTGCTGAACGAGGCGTGGGCCGTGCGCGCGCCGCGTACGCTGACCCCGGCCGAAGCCAGCACACTGCCATGCGCGGGGCTCACCGCGTGGTTCGCGCTGGTCGAGAAGGGCGCCGTGCATGCGGGACAGACAGTCGTGATGCAGGGCACTGGCGGCGTTGCCCTGTTCGGTCTGCAACTGGCCCGCGCGCATGGCGCACAGGTCATCGTCACGTCGAGCGGCGCGGCCAAACTGCGGCGTGTGCGCGAACTCGGCGCGACGCATGGCGTCGATCGCTCGGCCACAACCGACTGGGACCGCGTGGCGCGTGAGAGGACCGGCGGACGCGGCGTCGATCATGTGTTCGAACTGGCGGGCGGCGACAATCTCGGCGCCTCGTTGCGCGCACTGCGCCAGGGCGGTCGCATTTCGCTGATCGGCACACTTGGCGGCTACAGCATGGCGCTGCCGAGCATCCCGTCGTTCATCGGCCGGCCGACCATCCAGGGCATCGGCGTTGGACATCGGCGCGCGCTCGAAGACCTCGTGCGCGCAGTCGACGCACTCGCGCTCAAGCCCGTTGTCGATACGGTCTATCCGTTCGATGAGTTGCCCGCGGCTCTCGCTCATCTCGAACGCGGTGCCTTCGGTAAGGTGGTGGTCGAGGTCGGCGGCTGACGCGCGGTGGCTTTAGCGGGCGCGGCATCTGAAAACCCACGTCGGAATAACGCAGCCAGATACTTGCATGTTCGCAGCCGCTTGCCTAATATGCAGTCGGGAGGCTGCATATGAACTCATCCACTGATCGCATCGAAAAACGGATTCTGCTGAAAGCGCCGCGCTCGCGGGTCTGGCGCGCGTTATCCAATGCCGAGGAATTCGGCACGTGGTTCGGCGTGAACTTCAGCGGCAAGCAGTTTGTTGCCGGGGAGTCGGTGCAAGGCCACATTACTTATCCCGGTTACGAGCATCTCGTCATGGACGTGGTGGTGGAGCGGGTCGAGCCGGAACATCATCTATCGTGGCGCTGGCATCCGGCCGCGGTCGATATCACGGTCGACTATTCGCCGGAGCCGACAACCCTGGTCGTGTTCGAACTCACAGAAATCGATTCTGGCACCTTGCTGCGCGTAGTCGAATCCGGCTTCGATCAGATTCCCGCCGCGCGCCGCGAAGAGGCCTTCCGCATGAACAGCGGCGGCTGGGAGCAACAACTGGTCAACATCGAGAAACATGTCGCCAAGGAGTAAGACCGCAGCCGGCGCCGGGCGTCTGAAAACGGCGGTGCTGCAAAGCGCCGCGCAGATTTTCGCGGCGCTTGGCGACGAGACACGCCTGCGTCTGATCGCCGTGTTGTGCGCGGGCAGTGCGATGTCGATCGCGCAACTGACAGCGGGCACTGCGATGACGCGGCAGTCGGTCACGCAGCATTTGCAGGTGCTGGCGAATGCGGGCCTCGTGCGCGACGTGAAGGTGGGCCGTGAGCGGTTATGGGCGTTCGAGCCGGCGCACCTCGAGGAAGCGCGCCGTGCGCTCGAAGCGATCTCGCAGCAGTGGGATCACGCGTTGTTGCGGTTGAAGGCGGCGGTGGAGGAGTGATGCGGAGCGTGCGCGGCGCGGCGTCGTTCAGAAAACCCCGCCGTATACGTAACGTGAACATCGGAAAAAATTGAACGGCCGGAGCGGGCGCGGCCTTCCAGAGCCGCTCCCGCCGATTCCCATGCCTTAGAACTTGTGGCGCAACGCCACCCGCACGGCTACCTGATTGCCCGTCGACGACGGCGCCTGCACACCCGGAATGAACGCTTTGTCGAGAATCGAGTTCGTCGAGTCGCCGGCGACCTTCTGATATTCGCCTTGCACGTAGACGTCGGTGCGATTCGACAGGTTGTAGTCGGCCATCAAACCGAACGAGTGAATCTTCGGCTTCACGCCGCCTGTCGACGCGTCGTAGTTCTCCATCGTGTACACATACTGCGCGCCGACATAGAACGCCGGTGTGAACTGGTATTTGCCGTTCACTTCGAAGTTCTGATATTTCAGCGTATTCAGCGTGACGCCCGGTGCCGCCAGCGGAATGCCGATATAGCCGTTGCCGGTCGGGTTCTTGTAGTTCGAGTTGGTGTACGCGAAACCGGCGGTGGCCGAGCCGAATGTGTAGTTGATGCCGCCGCCGAACACCCGCATGCGCCCGGCGATGAAGCTGGCGTCGTTCGCGGTGATCGCGCCGGTCGAACCCACGCCCGGGTTGTCGGCCTGCATGTAGGCGGCCGCGACCAGCAGGCCGCCGTTCGCATACTGACCGCCGAAGCTGTAGGCGCGATTGTTGGCGAAGTTCGTGTCATTGCTGAAGCTGTACACGCCGCCGAACTGGAAGCCCGCGAAGTCCGGGCTCGCGTATTTCACGCTGTTGCCTAGACGAAACGAGTTGTCGGTGTTGTCGTTATCGTACGGGTGGGCGAACAGGTAGCCGGCCCAGTTGCCGTTGGCGGTGGTCTGCGCGAGGTAATCGACCACTGAATCGTACTGGCGGCCGAGTGTGACAGTGCCGAACCGGCTGTCGCTCAACCCCACGTAGGCCTGCCGGCCGAACATGCGGCCCCCCTGGTTAAGCCGCCCCGAGCTCACATCGAAGCCGTTTTCCAGCTGGAACACGGCCTTCATGCCGCCACCCAGGTCTTCCGAGCCTTTCAGGCCCCAGCGGCTGCCCTGCGCATAGCCGCTCGCCATCTCCCAGACCGCGCCGTGCCCGGTGTTGTTGGTGTAGTCGATGCCCTCGTCAAGCACGCCGTACAGCGTGACGCTGCTTTGAGCGAAGGCGGACGGCGCGGCGAGCGACGCGAGCGCAGTAAAAGCGGCGGTGGCGATGACATTTCTTTTCATTGAGAGATCCAGACGTTGGTAACGAGCGGCCTACGGCTTCCGAAGACCACTGCTTTTTGCAAAGCCCGGATTCTGCTATTCGGCATGGAAAACGCGTATGAGGCACATCCCTGGATAAACGTGACTTTTTTGAATGTTTGTCCCGCGAATTATTCGCTTGTGGCGCGGTGTGTCGAGGAGAAAAATTCCGTCCATGCACCTTCGGCATGAATTCCATAGCCGAGGGCCATGCGGTTCTGCACCACGCTTTTCAGGAGACGACCATGCGACTCGAGCGCAATTTTGCCAACGGCCGGTTCATCGAACCCGCGAGCGACGAGCTGATTGCCGTCTATAACCCGGTCACCGAGGCCGTGATCGCGCACGTCACGGGCGCCACGCAGGCTGAAGCGATCGCCGCAGTCGACGCTGCAGCGGCCGCGCAAAAGGGCTGGCGCAAGCTGCCCTCCGCCGAGCGCGCAGCCCATCTGCACAAGCTCGCCGATGCCCTGACCGAATGCGCGCCCGCCATTGGCGCGGCACTGGCGCTGGAATCGGGCAAGAGCGTCGCCGATGCCACCAACGAAGCCATCTACGCGGGCCAGATCACCCGCTATCACGCCGAATGGGCCCGCCGTATCGAGGGCGAAGTGATTCCGAGCGACACCCCTGACGAAAATCTCGTGCTGCATCGCGAGCCGATTGGCGTGGTGGCTTGCCTGATTCCGTTCAACTACCCGGTTTATACGTTCATGCGCAAGGTGGCGCCCGCGCTGATCGCCGGCAACACGGTGGTGGTGCGCCCGAGCAACAACACGCCTACATCCGCGTTCGAAATCGCGCGAGCGGTCGAAAAAGCGGGTTTGCCGGCCGGCGTCGTGAACATTCTGGCGATGAATCATGCCACCGCCGAAGCCCTCTGCACGCATCCGAAGGTCGGCATGATCACGCTGACCGGCAGCGTCGGCGCGGGTCGCAAGGTACTCGAATATTGCAAGGCGAATATCGCCAAGCCGTCGCTGGAACTCGGCGGCAAGACGCCCGCGATCATCGAGGCGGACGCCGACCTGGAGAAAGCGGCACGCGATCTGGTCGCATCCAAGACCACGCATTGCGGCCAGCTTTGCACGGCGATCGAACGGGTCTACGTACACGAAAGCGTGCATGACCGCTTTGTCGCGCTGCTGAAGAAACACATGAGCGCCGTGGAATTCGGCGATCGCAGCGAGCAGCCGGCATTGATGGGCCCGCTCGTGAACGAAGCGTCGCGTCAGTCGATTCACGCGATGGTCGAACGCGCGGTTGCCGCGGGCGCCACGCTCGAAACCGGCGGCAAGCTGCCGCAAGGCAAGGGCTTTTTCTATCCGGCCACGTTGCTGACGAACTGCGCGCAGCACATGGAAATCATCCAGGAAGAAACCTTCGGCCCGATCATGCCGGTCGTCAAATACAGCACGCTGGACGAAGCGCTGGAGATGGCCAACGACCACCAGTTTGGTTTGTCGTCGGTGCTCTACACCGAGAACTATCGCGCCGCGATGAAGATCGCCAACGGCATCGAGGCGGGCGAGCTCTACGTGAACCGCACGCCGGCCGATCCGTATCAAGGTTTCCACGCAGGCTGGAAGCGCTCGGGCCTCGGCGGCGACGACGGCAAGCACGGCATGCTCGAATTCACGCAGACCCGTCTCGTGGTGATGAAGTACTGAAGCCGAACCGGCGCGTGCCGCGCAAGTTCGTTGCCACGGCACGTGCCTTTCTTGAAATCCGCAGAAACGCAGCCAATACGCTGCCCCATAACAAAACCATATTAGAGACCCGGCTGACCGGTGGACCGGTGCTGTGTCTCCCAGGAGCACTCAAGTGTCATCTCAACCTGTTCAAACCAACGCTTCGCTCGTTTCAAACGATGCCGAAGCCGCGCTGCAAAACAACAAGACGCAACGCTATATCCAGCTGATCCTGCTGGTCGTGGCGGCCGGCGCGATCTACCCGATCCTGTATCTGCGGCAGGTCTATCAGCCGACCATGCTCGAAGTGTTCCACATCACCGATAGTCAGCTTGGCTATCTGTATTCGTCGCTGGGCACGATCTTTCTGCTGAGTTATCTGCCGAGCGGCTGGCTGGCCGACCGCATCGCACCGCGTCTGTTGATCTGCTTTTCGCTGATCGCGACCGGCGTGCTCGGTTTGTGGTATTCGACCGCGCCGTCGTTCCAGGTGCTGATGCTGATTTTCGGTGGCTGGGGCCTGTCGACCGGCTTGACGTTCTGGGCCGCCGTCATCAAGCGCGTGACGATGATCGCCGGCTCGCACGAACAGGGCCGCTTCTTCGGCTTGCTCGACGGCGGGCGTGGCCTGATCGAGGCGATGCTCGCGACGATCGCGATCACGCTGTTCGCGTGGTTCACGCAGACCAAGGGCGAGCCGGTGGCGGCCGGTTTCAAGATTGTGGTCTACATGTACGCATTTCTGTGCATTGCGCTCGGCGTCGTACTTGCGCTCGTCAAGGACCCGCAAGGCACGAAAGACGCAGCCGCCAATCGTGCCGCAAAGAAGCGCAGCAATGTGCTGGTCGATCTGAAAACGCTCGCGGCAATTCCCGAGTTGTGGCTGGTCGCGGCGATCGTGTTCTGCGGTTATCAGGTGTTCTGGGCCACCTACAGTTTCTCCGCGTATCTGCATGAAGGCGAAATCGGCTTGACCGTGGTGATGGCCGGCACGATCACGACGCTCAAGTTGTGGATGCGGCCGATCGGCGGCATCGGCGGCGGCTTTCTCGGCGACCGTTATTCGAAGGTGTCGGTGCTGGTGATCGCGCTCTTTCTCGCCGCGCTGTCGCTGCTCGGCCTGATGGCGGCGCCGCGTATTTCCAGCCACGTGCTGCTGGTGTTCCTCGTGCTGTTCATCGGCATTCTGACTTACGCGATTCGCGGGCTGTACTGGTCGCTGCTGGATCGCTGCAACATCCCGGTTCGAAACGATGGGGCTCGCCATCGGCCTGATCTCCGTGCTCGGCTATTCGCCGGACGTGTTTCTGCCGCTCATCAACGGTTATCTGACGCAGAATTATCCGGGTGTCTTCGGTTACCAGCTTTACTTCGGCTATGTGGCCGCAATGGCGGCGCTCGGCGGCTTCGCCGGTCTCGCGCTGAGAAACATGCTTAACAGGAAAGAGGTTGCGTAAATGAAAGTTGTCTCGCTCGAAACGCATATCGTTGCCGTGCCGCCGCCGCATGTGGGCGGCATGTACTGGATTTTCGTCAAGCTGAAGACCGACTGCGGTATCGAGGGCGTCGGCGAAATCTATTCGGCGACTTTCCATCCGAAGGCGATGACTCACATCATCGACGATGTATTCGGCCGCTATCTGCTCGATCACGACCCGCATCATATCGAGCGGCTCTGGCGCGAAGCGTATTCGAGCGGTTTCACGCAACGTCCCGATCTGACCATGATGGGCGTGGTGAGCGGTCTGGAAATGGCGTGCTGGGACATCATCGGCAAAGCGGCGAACAAGCCGGTGTATGAGCTGCTGGGCGGCATGGTGAACCAGCGTCTGCGCTCCTACACCTACCTGTATCCGAAGAACAGTCGTGGTGAATACGATTACGACGATCCCGATCTTGCCGCCGAGTGCGCCGCGGAAAACGTGAAGCGTGGCTTCACGGCCGTGAAGTTCGATCCGGCGGGGCCGTACACGGCTTACTCGGGTCATCAGCTGTCGATGGAAGTGCTCGACCGTTGCGAGACCTTCTGCCGCAAAGTGCGCGAAGCGGTGGGCAGCAAGGCCGATCTGCTGTTCGGCACGCATGGACAGATGGTGCCGTCTTCTGCAATCCGGCTCGCCAAACGGCTCGAAGAATACGATCCGCTGTGGTTCGAAGAACCGGTGCCGCCGGGCCAGGAAGGCGCGATGGCGCAGGTCGCGCAGCACACCAGCATTCCGATTGCCGCCGGCGAGCGCCTGACCACCAAGTACGAGTTTTTCAAGCTGCTCGAAGCGGGTGCCGCGTCGATCCTGCAACTGAATGTCGCGCGCGTGGGTGGCCTGCTCGAAGCGAAGAAGGTCGCCGCGATCGCCGAGGTGTATTACGCGCAGATCGCACCGCATCTGTACAACGGTCCGATCGGCGCGGCTGCCAGTATCCAGCTGGCCGCCTGCACGCCGAACTTCCTGATTCAGGAAAGCATCGGCACATGGGACGGCTTTCACGCAGCGGTGCTGAAGAAGCCGATTCAGTGGGAAGACGGCTACATCATTCCGTCGCAGGAACCGGGTCTGGGTGTCGAGTTGAACATGGACGTGGTCAGGCAGCACACGCCGTACACCGGCGAGCGTCTGCATCTGCAAATGGCCGCGCAGTCCCGCCGACGTGAAAGACCTCGCGCCGGCCAAGGGTTGAACCGGGATCGAGCTCGGGTTTAACCGGTTATATGCATTCAATGGATTGAGCGCCGTCTGGCGACATAAAGCATGAACTACGATTACATCATCGTCGGCGCGGGTTCGGCGGGCTGCATCCTCGCTAACCGGCTGTCGGCGTCGGGCCAATATTCGGTGCTGCTGCTCGAAGCGGGCGGCAAGGACAGTTCGTTCTGGTTCAAGATCCCGGTCGGTTTCACCAAGACGTACTACAACGAAACCTACAACTGGATGTACTACAGCGAGCCCGAGAAGGAACTCGACAACCGGCCGATCTATTGCCCGCGCGGCAAGGTGCAGGGCGGCTCGGGTTCGATCAACGCGATGATCTACGTGCGCGGCCAGCCGCACGATTTCGACGACTGGGCCGCCGCCGGCAACAAGGGCTGGGCGTTTCGCGACGTGTTGCCGTATTTCCGCAAGCTCGAATCGCATCCGCTCGGCAACACCGACTATCACGGCGCCGACGGCCCGATCGGCATCTCGCCGATGAAAGACGCGGTGCATCCGATCTGCCACGTGTTCCTGAAGGGCTGCGACCAGGCCGGCTACAAGCGCAGCGACGACTTCAACGGCGCGCAGTTCGAAGGCGCCGGCATCTACGACGTGAACACGCGCAATGGGCAGCGCTCGTCGAGCAGCTTCGAGTATCTGCATCCGGTGCTGACGCGCACGAACCTGACGGTCGAGCGCGAGGTGCTGGCGAGCCGCGTGCTGTTCGACGGCAAGCAGCGCGCGATCGGCGTGAGCGTGACGCAGAACGGCGCCACGCGGCAATTCATGGCGACGCGCGAAGTGATCCTGTCGGCGGGCGCGGTGGATACGCCGAAACTGCTGCAACTTTCCGGCGTGGGCGATAGGGCGTTGCTGGCGAAGCATCGCATCGCGCTGGTGAAGGAACTGCCCGCGGTCGGCCAGAATCTGCAGGACCATCTGTGCGTGAGTTTCTACTATCGCGCGAACATCAAGACGCTGAACGACGAAATGCGTCCGCTGCTCGGCAAGCTCAAGCTCGGCCTGCAGTATCTGCTGACGCGCAAGGGGCCGCTCGCGATGAGCGTGAATCAGGCAGGCGGCTTCTTCAAGGGTAGCGAGCGCGAGGCGCAGCCGAATCTGCAGCTGTACTTCAATCCGCTGTCGTACCGGATTCCGAAGAGCAACAAGGCGAATCTCGAACCTGAGCCGTATTCGGGTTTTCTGCTGGCGTTCAATCCGTGCCGGCCGACGAGCCGCGGCTCGATCGAGATCGCTTCGAATCGCGTAGAGGACGCCGCGAAGATCCGCATCAACGCGCTGACCACAGAGAAGGACATCGACGAGGTGATCCAGGGTTGTGAGCTGGTGCGCAAGGTGATGGCGGCGCCGGCGCTCAAGGGGATCACGGTCGAGGAAATCTCGCCGGGGCCGCAGGTGAATACGCGTGAAGGCTTCCTGCAGTATTTCCGCGAGCAGTCGGGCTCGATCTATCACCTGTGCGGTTCGTGCGCGATGGGCGATGACCCGGAGACATCGGTGGTGGATGCGCGCTTGCGGGTGCACGGCATGACTGGCCTGCGCGTGGTCGATGCGTCGATTTTCCCGAACATTACGTCCGGCAACATCAATGCGCCGACCATGATGGTGGCGGAGAAGGGCGCCGAGATGATTCTCGAGGATGCGGCCTCCGAAGCCGCATTCAGGCCGCAGGCGGCGGAGCTGGCCGCCGCTGCCTGATGTTGCCTGACGCCTCGCGCGTTGGCTTTAGTTTTGGCTTTAGCTTTAGCGGTTCAGAAGACCGTGCCGATGCAATGTCATCGGCACGGTTTTTTTTATGCCATGCGCAATACCGCATGACGGGTTGAAATCAACCTGGTTCATCCAATTGCGCCGACTCCGACGAATCGAGCGCGCGCTCCGTCAGCCAGATTTCCTGCTGAAGCCAATCGCGAAACAGCGCGACGTGCGGCGGCTCGTCCTGCTCCGCGCGGGTGACGAGCCAGTAGGATTGATGCCCGTCCACGTGCACGTTCAGCACTTGCACGAGTTGGCCTTCCGCCAGTTCGCGGCCGATCATGTGACGGTCCGCAATGGTGACGCCGAGGCCGTCGATCGCCGCGCGAATCGCGTGATCGAGCAGATCGAATTCATAGCCGCCGCGGGTATCGACATTTTCGATGCCGGCGGCTTTCAGCCAGTGTTGCCAGGTCAGATAGCGCTGGTCGGCGCTTGCCAGCACGTGCAGCAGTGTGAACTGATTCAGATCGATGGCCGCGCGGCCGGTCTGGCGCGCGAGCAGCGCGGGTGCGCAGACGGCGATATGGCGTTCGTGCATCAGCAGACGATGATCGACACCTTCCCACTCGCCATTGCCGAAACGGATGGCGCAATCGAGCACGCCGGATTCGGCGAGGTTGTCGTCGGTTCGGGTCGACAGGCTCAGTTCGAGATGCGGATGGGTTTCGCGCAGCCGGCCGAGGCGCGGCATGAGCCAGCGGCTTGTGAAGGTGGGGGGCGCGTTGATACGCAGACGATTGCGGTGGGTTTTTTCCTGCAGGCTGCGGACGGTGAGTTCGATCCGGTCGAAGGATTGCTGCAGGGCCTGGAGCAGGATGCGGCCGGCGGCCGAGAGCTCCAGGTGATGGTGATGACGGAGCAGGAGCGTTTCGCCGAGTTGTGCTTCGAGTTGCCGGACTTGCCGGCTGACCGCACTTTGCGTGACATTGAGGAGTTCCGCTGCGCGGGTGAAGCTGCCCGTTCGGCCAGCGACTTCGAAGGCTTTTAGCGCGTTGAGCGCGGGCATTTTGCGTTTCAAGGTTGGGGCCTGGGGTTTGGGCGCTGGCGCGGTGGGGTATTTTACTTTGCCTACGGCGTTGGGTTTTTGCTTGTTCTGGGTTTTTGGGCTTTGGCTTGCAATGTATGCCTGTGGCGTTGGCCTTTCCTTGTTTTGTTACTGGTCTATTAGCGTTCGCCCCTGTGCGGGGCGGCACTTACTTTCTTTGCCGCCGCAAAGAAAGTAAGCAAAGAAAGCGGGCTCAAACCGCCAATTCTTAAGCGGGTCCCCTGGCTTGGAGGGGATTGTGGTCCGATTAACGGATCACACCGCGGCCGGTAACCGCCCGTGACACAGCCGTCATCCGCTCCCACTCCGCACTGCGTGCGTTGCGGACGGGTCCGCCAGGGAAAAAGGGCGCTTCGGTTGTGCGCAGCGGGGGCCATCGGCTTCGCCTCGGCGAGGCGCCGAAATCGTCGAGTGGTTTGGAAATGTCGGGGTGGTGGCTCCGAGCGGCAGTCACTCGAGCGCTATTCAACTGAGAGACTGAGAGCCGGCTTGCGAGCATCGAAACCGCCAAGTCGTGCCAAGGCAAGCAACTGCGAGCCGCGCGTCGGGTAAGCCGCACACGCAAAACGGCGGGTAGTTTAATGAAGTACCGCGTCGGCGCGCGCAGCGCCGCCGGAAGCATGACGGCCTGGTCACTCAGGAGGGAGGGTGCGCAGGCTCAGTCTCTACGGGGCCACTAGACCCTCCAAGCCAGGGGAGCCGTTTAAGAATTGGCGGTGTGAGCCCGCTTTCTTTGCTTACTTTCTTTGCGGCGGCAAAGAAAGTGAGTGCCGCCCCGCACAGGGGCGACGCTAATAGACCAATAAGAAACCAAGGAAAGGCCAACGCCGTAGGCACAAGGATTTGCCGCCGCCAAAGGCAAAAAAAACCTAATCCGCTATTCGCTTATCAGCCAGCGCATGCTGGCAATCACCCAAAACCTGCTTCACCAATCGAGCTTGAAAATCAAGCTCCTCAGTATCGAGGATCTCCTCAACAGCATCCCGGGCCCACTCGGTATCGACAAACTTCGCGTGCCGCCGCGCGATCTCCAACGCCAGCGCCGACAACTTCGCGATGCTCAGCCAGTCCGCCTCCCGCATCCGGCGATCCAGCCACTTATGCGCGGCCTGCACGTGGAACTGTGCGTCAGGCCAGTCCTCGTTCAGGTAATAAGCACCAAGACTCCCGCATGTGAGCCAGCACAACAGCTCCAAACGGTCACGTGGACTCAGATGATGGCGTACATCACTCATGGCGACGCTCGCTGCTGTAAATTGCGTTCCGCTGCGGACGGCTGGCCGCCGTCCTCCCTGAGTTACACAATATCACGCAGAATTCGGGAACAGCAATTCCTCTCTCGCAATAGCCGTTCCAGCCCGTTTTGTCACGAGAAAAACAACGCCCGCCGGGTCCTATCGCGTGGCGACCATGAAGAGCCGCGGAAACGGCAACAGCACCGTGCCGTCGTCGAGTGCCGGGTAAGCCCGCGCGATCTCGTCCCGGTAACGCTCGAGGAAGGCGCCTCGCTCGCCCTCGGCGAGTTCAGCCAGAAAGGGCCTCAGCGCGCTCCCTTTGAACCACTCGACAACCGCGTCCGCACCGCCGGCGAGCGGGTGGTAGTAGACGGTCCGCCACGTGTCGACCCGCGCGCACAGCGGCTTGAGCAACGTGTAGTACCAGTCGGCGCCGTAGCGCATGGTGCGCTCCACGCCCTTGAGCTTGCTCGCCCACGGGCCGTCCGCCGCAATTTCGCGCAGCAGGCGGTGCGCGGGTTCGTCCAGGTTGTCCGGCATCTGCACGGCAAGGTTGCCGCCCGGCGCAAGTTTCTTCACGAGCGACGGAAACAGCTGCTCGTGGTGAGGCACCCATTGCAACACAGCGTTGGCGAGAATCAGGTCATAAGGACCCGCGGCATCCCACTTCGAAATATCGGCCAACTCGAACTGCAGATGCGGCAGGCGCTTGCGTGCTGCGGCGATCATGTCGGCGGAACTGTCGATGCCGCTTACGGCAACCCCCGGCAAAAGCGCCGCCAGCGCCTCAGTGGAATTCCCAGGCCCACAGCCAATGTCGACAGCGATCCGCACCTCGCCCGGCGGGACGGCCGCCAGCAAATCCTTGACCGGGCGCGTGCGCTCGCTTTCGAACATCACGTATTGCTTCGCATACTGATCCGTCGCTGAAACCATCTCACACTCCTTTCTCTTCGAGAGCCGTTGCCGTCGTTAAACCGGTCCGTTCATTCTGTGCGCCATGAAGGGCGGAGTAAAATGAATTTATCATTCCGATTCCTGCATTTTTCTAATGAAAATCGACACGCTCGGAGTACAGGCATTCGTCGCCATCGCGGATCGCGGCAGCTTTCAGGGCGCGGCCGATGCGCTGCACGTCACGCAAACGGCCATCACGCAGCGTCTGCGCAAGCTCGAAACCTATCTCGGCGTCACGCTGATCGAACGCACCACGCGCTCCATGGCGCTCACTGAAACCGGCCGCACGTTCCTGCCGCAAGCGCGCAGGTTGCTGGGCGAACTGGCCGATGCGCTGGTGGAAATCCGCGAAACGGGCGTCGCGCGCCGTGGGGATGTGTCGATTGCCTGCGTGCCGACGGTCGGCGTGCAGTATCTGCCGCGTATTCTGCAGACGTATGCCGCGCGGTATCCGCACAACCGTATCAAGATTCTCGATCACGCTTCGTCCGCCGTGGAAGCGGCGGTACTGCGCCGCGAAGTCGAATTCGGCATCAATATCGCCGGGGATCGTCATCCGGATCTGGTCAGTCTGCCGCTGACGGAAGACCGCTACGTGCTGATCTGTCATCAGGATCATCCGCTGGCCAAGCGGCGGCGCATCGCGTGGCGGCAGTTGCAATCCTATCCGCTGATTTTTGCCGGCGAGGTGAGCGGCAACCGCGCGTTGCTCGACCAGGCGCTGGAAAAAAGCGAGCTCGCCTTGCGCTCGTTCTATGAGGTTCAGCGCAGTTCGACGGCGGTGGGGCTGGTTGCCCAGGGCGTGGGCGCGGCGGTCGTGCCGGCGCTCGCGCTTCAGAAGGGCGCGTATCCGACGGTTCGCACCGTCGAGCTGACCCAGCCTGTCGTCTCGCGCACGCTTGTTCTCGTCGCGCGCAAGACGGCGCATCTGTCGCCGGCGGCGCAGGCGCTTTACGACATGATTCTCGAGCAGGCCACGCTCAAGGCGTAATCCTCGCCCGACGACCTGCGCGCGCAAACGGGGCGCCGCGTGGCCCAGATCGCGCTCGACCACGCGCCGTGTGCCAGCGGCATCTGCCGCGCGCCGCGAAGCGAGGGACGGCGCGGCAGACACCGTATTCAACTTACAAATACCCCCACGCCGCCCTTACGGATTCGTCTGCATTGCAGGCTTCTGCGCGCCGCGCCCCGACTCACCTACAATGAGCGCCTTTGCGACACAGATTGAAGGCTGAATGATGCGGGTATCGAAATTTGCGCTGGCGCTGCTGACAGCTTGTTTCACGCTCAATGCGAGCGCCGAGATGACGGCCGCGCAATACAGGCAATGGGCGCATGCCGACAACAACTCGGTCTACGCGGCCTACATCACCGGCACGATCAATGCGCTGGGATGGGCCAACGGAGATCTGGTGTCGAAAAAACGTCCGCCGCTTTTCTGTCCGCCCAAGGATCTGGCGATCGGCAACCAGAACGTCTATCCGCTGCTCGACGAGTTCTTCACAAATCACCCGGGCATTTCGGACGATTTCCCGGTCGGCCTCGCCATTCTTCGCTCGCTGCAGGCGGCGTTCCCCTGTTGATCCGGACGCGCCTCGCGGCGCGCCCGAATTCAATACCGCGCGGGTCAGGACACACCGAGCGCTTCGCGGTCGTAGTTTTTGGCGTACGCATTCTCCACACCCGGAAGAATCTCGACTACTTCAAAGAAACGGTCCCAGAACGGCGTCTCGCGCAAGGCTTCCACGACGAGTTCGTACGCGTGATGGCTCGTGGCGTCCCATACCCAGATATCGGTCACGCGCGCCGAATAGAACTCGACGTCGTAGAAACGCATGCTCACTTCATCGGCGTGCTGCTTGAGGATAGGCTCGACGTGTTCGCGCAACAGGCGAAAGCGTTCGTCGACGGAAAACCCGAGCCATTCGGGCAGCGTCTTCACGAGCATGAATACGGTCAGGACGGGTTCTTTCACAGTTGAAGTCATGATGTGCAATTCCAGTTGTGTGACGTTGGACTAATTGGGTTTCGCGAAACAGGTCTAGAATACGAGCGATCGCTCACATTAAAAACTCGCGTTTCGGTCATGCCAAAATCCACAGCCGCACAGCGTCTGAAGCCCCGTAAATCACCGGTTCAGCGGCGTTCCGCGCAAACGGTCGAAGCCGTGCTCGAAGCGGCGGCTCGCATTCTGGAGACGCGCGGACTCACCGCATGCACGACGAACGCGGTCGCGGAACGAGCCGGCGTCAGCATCGGTTCGCTGTATCAATACTTTCCGAATCGTGATGCGTTGACCGTTGCGTTGATCGAGCGCGAAACCGCGCAATTGATGGCGGATGTCGCGTCGGCAGCGGCGCAGGAGAATTCGCGCGGCTGCGTGCTGGCGATGGTGCGTGCCGCCGTCGCGCATCAGATGCGGCGGCCGGTGCTGGCGCGGATCATCGATTTCGAGGAGCGCAGGCTGCCGCTCGGCGAGCGCAATCTGCGGGTTGCCGACACGATGCATGCGGCGATCCTGGATGCGTTGACCAGCAAGCCAGGCGCACCCGATCTGGAAAACGCGAGCCTCGTCGCCCACGATCTGCTGGCCATCGTGCGCGGCATGATCGACGACGCGGGCGAGCGCGACGAACGTGACGCCGAGGCGCTCGAAGTGCGCGTGATGCGCGCGGTGGATGGCTATGTGGCGCAGTCGAGGCGCCTCGACGGCGAGGCTGCGCCGATGGAGGAGCGCGTGCCGCTTTGTTAGCGGCGCGCATTCAGAACCCGGCGCCTTTGATCAGTCTGGCGATGAGTTCAGCCGGAACGCGTCAACCGCCGATACTTCGCCGGCGAGGATGCGCGGCCGAGTATGCGCGAGCGACTCGGACAAGCCGCCACGTTGCCGCGTCGGCTGGTTCGGACGTCATCGCAAGCAAGCTCTTGTACTGTTGGCCCGGGATAAGCTGGCAGTGATTCTGCAACAGGACGACGGGCGGGGCTGTCACGAGTCCGCGATAGCCCCGCCGGCACTCAGACCTGCACGAGGTGTGGGATCTGCACGTCGGGGTTCACGTCGGCTTCATAGTCCACGCCGGCGATCTCGAACCCGAAGAGACGCAGGAAGTCGGTCTTGTAGCCGCTGAAGTCCGTGAGTTCGTAGATGTTCTCGTTGGTCACTTCGTTCCAGAGTTGCTGGACGCGGCCTTGCACTTCAGGGTCGAGTTCCTTGTAGTCCGCGCGCAGACGGCCTTCGTCGTCCACGTGCGGCGTGTTGCCGTACATGCTGTCTTTGTAGAGGCCGTAGACCTGTTCGATGCAGCCTTCGTGCGTGCCTTTTTCCTTCATGACC
The DNA here is from genome assembly GCA_963738755.1 of uncultured beta proteobacterium. GTDB lineage: Bacteria > Pseudomonadota > Gammaproteobacteria > Burkholderiales > Burkholderiaceae > Paraburkholderia. The sequence continues at coordinate 180,712 of CAVTXZ010000023.1, read as the reverse complement.
TTGAAGAGCAACGACAGATAAAGCGGCATCATCGGGATGGCTGAACTGGCCTGCGTGACGACGGCTTTCAACACCGAGACGCGGGCATCACCGCCTTTTGCCGCCAGTTTTTCGCGGATGCCGAGTACGGTGCGGTCGAGATCTTTCTTGGCCGCGCCGATGGAGCCGTTCCAGTAGATATCGTGCGTGATTTTTTCACCGAGGTAGGTGAACGCGGTGGTTTTCGCGCCGTCGGCGAGGACACCGGCGTCGAGGAGGGCGTCGATCCACATCTGCCAGTCTTCGCCGCCCATCACGGCGACCGTGTTGTCGATTTCGCTTTGCGTGGCGGGCTCGAGGATGGATTCCTTGACGACTTCCTTATCGGTATCGAGTCCGCGCAGGTTGACGGCTTTGCCGATCGGCTTGAGGGTCGAGCTGAAGACTTCGCCGGTTTTCGGGTGGGTGCGTTTGGGCGCCGCGAGACTGTAGACCACCAGGTCGACCTGATCGAGATCGCGCTTGATGACTTCGATAGTGCGTTGTTTGACTTCGTCGGAGAAAGCGTCGCCGTTGATGCTGGTGGCGTAGAGGCCTTTGGCTGTGGCCAGTTTCTCGAAGGCGGCGGTGTTGTACCAGCCGGCGGTGCCTGGTTTGGTGTCGGTGCCGGCGCGTTCGAAAAACACGCCGAGGGTATCGGCGTCTGAGCTGAATGCCGCGCTGATGCGGGCGGCGAGGCCGTAGCCCGTGGACGCGCCGATGACGAGAACTTTTTTAGGTCCGCCGGCGATGGGGCCTTGTGATTTGACGTATTCGACCTGCTCCTTGACGTTGGCCTCGCAGCCAACCGGGTGGGTCGATACGCAGATGAAGCCTCGCACGCGTGGTTTGATGATCATGAAGGACCTCTTGTCAGAATTGGCGATATTATATTTGGATCACTGTACCGGGATGGGGTTTTTGCCTTTGGCGGGGCGGTTCTTTAGGTTTTATGCCTACGGCGTTGGGGTTTTGCTTGTTCTGGGTTATGGGCCTTGGCTTGTAATGTATGCCTACGGCGTTGGACTTTTCCTGTTCTTGGTGCTTGGGCCTTTCCTTGATTTGTTATTGGTCTATTAGCTTCGCCCCTATGCGGGGCGGCACTCACTTTCTTTGCCGCCGCAAAGAAAGTAAGCAAAGAAAGCGGGCTCAAACCGCCAACTCTTAAGCGGCTCCCCTGGCTTGGAGGGTGTAGTGGCCCCGTAGAGATCGAGCCTGCGCACCTTCTGGCCTGAGTGACCAGGCCGTCATGCTTCCGGCGGCGCTACGCGCGCCGAGGCGGTACCTCATCAAACCACTCGCCGCGTTAGGCGCGTTCAGCCTGCCCGCGCGGTGGCTCTCACTTGCATACACTGGCGTGACTGGCTGACTGGCTGACTGGCTGACTGGCTGACTGGCTGACTTGCTGACATGTTGGTTTGTTGACTTCGCGTCCGGCACTGGCACTTCCAAAACTTTCAGCGTCTTTGGGTACCGCGCCGAGGCGAAGCCGATGGTCGGCGCTACGCGCAAACGAAGCGCCCGGTTTCCCTGGTGGACCGGTCCGCGACGCACGTAGTGCGGAGTGGGAGCGGATGACGGCTGTGTCACTGGCGCTTATGGACCACGGTGTGATCCGTTAATCGAACCACAATCCCCTCCAAGCCAGGGGACCCGCTTAAGAGCATTCCAGCCCCGTGCCGGGCCCGGCGTTGGCGGAGAAACGGAGATGAGGTATACCGGTGAGCGGCAGCGCCGCGATGACCGACAGACCAATGGTGCGCGCTCGCGGCATGCCCGCCGTGGAGTGAGCCCGCTTAAGAGCATGGTCCGGGATTCGTCGGCGACAGTGGTGAGCGGCGCGAGCCGCATCCCGTTCAGGAGATCGAGTCAATTTCGACGATTCCCATGGCGCTGCCGTTCACGGACGATTCTGGAGCAGGCGATGGCGATGCGCAAGCGAGAAGAAGACGAGGTGTTCCCGAACGCAGCGGGGATCGATGTGGGCGGCTCCAGCCACTGGGTGGCGGTGCCCCGACAGGCGGATGACGAGCCGGTGCGTGAATTCGGGGCGATGACCGATGACCTGAACGCGATGGCCGACTGGCTGCTGGCGTGCGGGGTCGACACGGTGGCGCTCGAATCGACGGGCGTGTACTGGATCCCGGTGTACGAGGTGCTCGAGCGGCGCGGACTCGCGGTATGGCTGGTCGACGCGCGGCAGATGAAGTACGTACCGGGACGCAAGAGCGACGTGCAGGATTGCCAGTGGCTGCAGAAGCTGATGAGCCTGGGGCTGCTGCGCGCGGCCTGGCGCCCGGGCGACGAGGTCTGCGTGGTGCGTGCGGTGGTACGTCAGCGCGAGGTACTGCTGGCCGAACAGGCCAGCTGGGTGCTGCGCATGCAGAAGGCGCTGGTGCAGATGAACCTCCAGCTTGCCGAGGTGCTCACCGACGTGATGGGCATGACCGGGCAGGCGATCGTGCGGGCGATTGTGGCCGGCGAGCGTGACCCCAAGGTGCTGGCCCGGCACCGCAACGGCCGCGTCAAGGCCAGCGAGCGCGACATCGAGCGGGCGCTGACGGGCAACTGGCGCGAGGAGCACCTGTTCGTGCTCGGGCAGGCCCTGGCGATGGTCGACAGCCTGGCCCTGCGGGTGCTCGAGTGCGACGCGAAGACCGAGGCGCTGCTGGTACCGTTAGGGCGTCACGACGTGGAACTGGCCGGGCCGGACAAGAAGCGCCACAAGAACACCCCGCGGTTTGACGCGCGTACCGCGCTCGCGCGCTGGGCGGGCGTCGACCTGACGCGCATCAACGGTCTGGCGGTCACCACGGTAATGACGATACTCTCGGAGATCGGCCCGGACCTGAGCCGCTTTGCCAACGTCAAGCACTTCTGTTCGTGGCTGGGACTGTGTCCGGGCACCAAGGTCAGTGGCGGCAAGGTGCTCAGCGCCCGCACCCGGCGTTCCACCAACCGGGTGCGCCAGGCGCTCAAGCTGGCGGCCATGAGCCTCTCGCGTAATGACTCGGCGCTCGGCGCGTTCTACCGCCGGCTCTGCTCACGCATGGACAAGCCGCGTGCGAATACCGCGGTCGCCCATAAGCTCGCCCGCATGGTGTACTTCATGCTCACGCGTGGCGAAGCCTTCGTCGACCAGGGCCAGCAGCACTATGAAGAGCTGCAGCGTCAGCGCAGCATTGACGCCCTCAGGCGCCGCGCCAACGCCCTCGGTTTCCAGATCACTCCGGCTGCGCCAACGGCCTGAAAACCGACGTTATCCTGATTGTTTCTCAGGAGTTGGCGGTTTGAGCCCGCTTTCTTTGCTTACTTTCTTTGCGGCGGCAAAGAAAGTGAGTGCCCCCCCGCACAGGGGGAACGCTAATAGACCAATAAGAATGCAAGAAAAGGCCCCCGCCGTAGGCACAAAGAGAATGCAAGAAAAGGCCCCCGCCGCAGGCACAAAGAAAATGCAAGAAAACCCCCACGCCGCAGGCGCCCAGCACAAGCAAACGTCAAAAACCCAGACCAACAAAACCCCTCCGCCGGAGGCAAGAAAAACCCGCATCACAAGTCCGCCTCCCCACGCTGTTACAATCTACTTCTTTCTCGATTGACTTTGCGCCATGGGTTTCGAACAACTCGCTGAACTGAAGAAGCAACTTGCCGCGGCACGGGCCGAAGCAGCGCCCGCCAAGCCTGCCGTCAAGCCGGCCAACAAGCCGGGTGCGAGGCCTGCCCGCAAGCCCGCGCCGCCACGCCGCCACACGCCCGACGCGAAGTCGGCTGACGCGAAACCGGCCGTTGCGAAACCGGTCGACGCAAAGCCGGTGGACCCGGTGGTGAAGTCGATCGGCCGACTGCAAAAACGCTTCCCGAACGCATTCCCGAAGAATCCGGCCCCCAAGCTGCCGCTGAAGGTCGGTATTTTCGAGGACCTCGTGGTCCATGCCAAGGAACTGTCGCTGAGCGAAGCGGAACTGCGCGATGCAATCAAAACCTGGTGCCGCGGCAGCCGCTACTGGAAATGCCTGGTCGAAGGCGCGGCGCGCGTCGACCTGAGCGGCGCCGAAGCAGGCCAGGTTACGGCGCAGGAAGCGGCCGGCGCCCAACGTCTGCAGGCACATCGCGCCGGCAAGGCGGCATCCAAGGCGGTGAACCCGTCAGCAGATCAGGCAGCCCAACCCGCAGCCGACCCCGCAGTCACCCCGCCAGCCGGCACTCAGGGCGGCGAGCAAGCCAGCCCGGCACAAGAAGCGCCAGCAGACACTTCAGCCGAAGCGGCTACCACAGCCACCCCGGCCACCGTCGAGCCAGCCGGCCCGCAGGCCTAAGAACCCACCGCCCCGCCAAGGGGCCGTTCCCCGCTTTTCCCCGCCTCGCTAATGCGCAGCCGCCAGCCGGCTGCGCACGAAGCCCACATGCTCCCGCAGCACATAGAACGCGTCCGCGTAGGCGAGCGGCATACGCAACCGGTTCAGCGATTCCTCGATGTGGTCGAGTTCCGCGAAGAGCACCTTGCGCTCGTCTTCGGTCGAATCGGCAAGCGCGCGGCGTTCGATCGCGATCAACGAACCGTAATAACGATAAATGCGCGAACGTACCCGCCAGCCATACAGCGCGGGAATCAGCCGCATCGCCGGAAACAGCAGCACCGCCAGCGGCAGCAGCAGAACCAGCGTGCGGTCAGCGACGCTCGCCAGCCAGAACGGCAGCGTGCGGTACAGGAAACTTTTGCCGGTCTTGTAGTAGCGCTGCGCGTCTTCACTCATCTGATATTCACGCGCGACCGGACTCGGAAACTGTCCGGCACGCTGCAATAGCCCCGGCATGCCATGCACTTCCTGGGCAGCCTCGATCAGCAGATCGGAGATGGCCGGATGCAGATTGGCACGAGCCACCAGCTCGACCGTCGGGCTGATGAGCTGCACCGTTTGGGGTGGAATCCTGTGCTTCAGATCCAGTACGCCGATAGGCAGATCGATCTCGTCGAGATAGGGAAAGAGCCGCGTATAGGCGCTCGCTTCATCAAAGTTCATCACGGAGATGCCGGGCACTTTGAGCAGCCGGAGCAGCAGAGCACGGGTGGCCGAGTCGCCGTTCAGAATCGCCGCGTCGACTTCGCCCGCCACCAGTTGCGTGGCGGCCTGCAGGCCGTCGGTCGGCACCAGCGTCGTGTCGCCACCCGGTTCGATGCCATTGGCCTCCAGCAACTTGAGTGCGAGCAGACGCGTGCCGCTGCCTTCGCGGCCAACGGCAATCCGTTTGCCCTCCAGTTCCGACAACTGGGTCACGCCCGTACCGCGATAGAACACCACCACCGGAATATAGAAAACGCTGCCGAGCGACATCAGCGAGGAAGTATCGAGTCCGTCCGCGACGCCGCCTTGCACGAACGCGACATCGACGTGCTGTTTCGGGTCCAGCAGACGATGCAGGTTCTGCACCGAGCCGTCGGATTCCAGCACGTTGAGCTTGATGCCGTTGCGGGCGAGGATCTTCCTGTACTGCTCGGCGGCGACCATGAACGAACTGTCATGCGGGCCGGCGCTCATGGTGATGGTTCGCGGCGGCGCCGGATCGACCAGCCAGACGATCAGGGTGACCACCAGCACGAACAGCGCGGCCACGATGGCGTAGGGCAGCGTGTGATCACGCCACTCAGCATGTGAATGATCGCCTGGAAAGTGCGGGGTACGCGGGCGAGGCGCTTTCATGGACACTCCGTGCCGGTCACCGAAATGACGCATTCTCCACTGTCCGCTGCCGGTTTGCCGTCGGCAGTTTGCTCTATTGACCTCGGGTTACACCTGGGTACCGGCGGTCCGGTCGTGTTCCGCATGCGCCACATCGGCGAAGCTGTCTTGCAGGAATGGTGGCCAAGGCCACTAAAACCCGCCATGCGCCGTGGCATAATCAGCGCCAGTTTTTCATCATGTCGCCGGGCGCACCTTGAGCCGTTTCCATCGGAAAATAGGCAGTTGGCTGGGATTATTTGCGATCCTGATGGCGACGCTCGCGCCAACCATCTCGCATTCGCTCGCCGCGCGCAGCAGCGGGAGCAGTCCCTCCGGCGAGCATTGCGACATGCCGTCCATGGCTGCGATGTCGTCGATGGACGACATGCCCGCCATGCAGGGCAACGCCTCGGACCAGGACGACAGCCGGCACGCGCCACATTCAACTTTGTCTGAAGGCGACGCCTGCGGCTATTGCAGCCTGCTCGCCCATATGCCCGCGGTGCCGAGTGTGGAGGCGCTGTTCGCCATCACAGTGCGGGTGCTTCAGCATCCCGTTGCCACGCGGTTCGAGAGCGTTCGCCGTGTCGAGCCGCTCACCTTCGCGCAACCTCGCGCCCCTCCGTTCGTTTCCTGATTCGAGTCACACCGGCGCGATGCCACGCGTGCATCGCGATGTCGCCGTGCGTCCTCATGACGCGCGCCGGCATTGTCACGACCCATGAACAGGATCGACCATGCAGACCCATTCGACGCGCAGCGGCTTGCCGCTGCGCGCGGCGCCGCTTGTCGCGGCAGCCGCCAGCGCATTGCTATTCGTTTCTTCAGTTGCCCATGCTCACTCGATTGCCGGCAACCGTATCTTTCCTGCGACGATGTCTGTCGACGATCCCGGTGTCGGCGACGAAGCCAACCTCCAGTACGGGCATCAGCGCGTGCCCGGCGACGATGGCGATCAAAGCATCAACACCTTCGATTTCGAATACGACAAGCTGATCACGTCGAGGCTGGCGCTGTCCGTCGGCGGCACCTACGCGATGCAGAACAATCCGCACGCAAATGGCTTTGACAATTTCGGCGTGGGCCTGAAGTACCTGCTGTACGTCAACGAGGCTCACGAGTTCATGACGTCCATCGGCGTGGATGCCGAACTCGGCGGCACAGGCAGCCGTGCGATCGCCGATAATTTTTCGACGATCTCGCCAACGGTCTACGCGGGCAAGGGCATGGGCGATCTTCCCGATTCGCTCGCCTATCTGCGCCCGATCGCCGTCACGGCTGAAGCCGGTCCTGCGCTAACCACCGGCGCGGGCCAGCCGAACGCATTCAACTATGGCTTTACGGTGCAATACAGCCTGCCGTATCTGCAGCAGCACGTGCACGACCTCGGCTTGCCACAGCCCTTGTCGAACCTCATTCCGCTAGTGGAAATTCCGCTGTCGAGAAGTCAGGGGCAGACAACCGGCACGGTCAATCCGGGCTTTATCTGGATCAACCGCTACGGGCAGTTCGGCGTCGAAGCGCAAATTCCGATCAACCGCGCCAGCGGTTCGCACGTGGGTATTCTGGTTCAGGCGCACATCTTCTTCGACGACATTGCGCCGACCACCATCGGCAAACCTCTCTTCCAGTAACGCAGGAGCAGACGATGAAAAATCACCGACGTGATCGGCCGGGCGCCGCGGCGAAACTGCCGATGCTGCTCGCGGGATTCGTGGGGCTCGCATTCGCCGGCGCTGCCTTTGCCCATGTGTTCCCGCAGAAGCAGGAGCCGGGCGCGGGCGCGACGGTCGCTTCGCCCGCGCAGGTCAGGGTCCTGTTCGACGGGCCGCTCGAGCCGGCATTCAGTTCGCTGACGGTCGCCGACGCAAGCGGCAAGCAGGTCAGCACGGAGAAGTCGACGGTCGACGCGCAGCAACCGGCGGCGATGGCGGTGCCGCTGCCGCCGCTCGCGGCCGGTCACTACAGCGTGCATTGGGTGGCGGTGGCATCCGATGGGCACCGTACGCATGGCGATTATGGGTTCAATGTGAAGTAGGGCCCGCGCGTGGTGCGCTGCGGCATCGGCCGCGCGATGGTGCAGCGCAGCCGATTCCCCGGGGCAGGATGCGTGTGAAAGGGTCTATTATCGGTAACACGCATCTGGCGTTCGTCAGCACTGGCAAGCGCTAAACAGCATGCCGCAGCAGTCCTTCACAGCCGGGGAGAACAGGCATGACGGAGTATGTGAAGGCGCTCCTCGCAGACGAACGCGGCCCTCGGCGCCGTCGCATCGCGGGGCTCTACGCATTGCTCGTCGGTTTCAATCTCGCGGCATGGCTGGCGGCTTTCGTGGCGTTTCGCGGCTACCCGCTGCTGATGGGTTCCTGCCTGCTAGCCTATTCGTTTGGTTTGCGGCACGCCGTGGATGCGGACCATATCGCGGCCATCGACAACGTCACGCGCAAGCTGATGCAGTCCGGCCAGCGCCCCGTTAGCGTCGGGCTGATGTTCTCGCTCGGACATTCCACTGTCGTCGTACTGGCCACGCTCGGCATTGCCGCGACCGCCATGGCGTTACAAAGCCGCATGAGCGGCTTCAGGGAAATCGGTGGCGTGATTGGCACGCTGGTGTCGACGTTCTTCCTGTTTGCCATTGCACTGCTGAATCTGATCGTATTGCGCTCGGTGCTGGGCGCGTTTCGGCGCGTGCGCAACGGCGAGCCATACGTCGATGAAGATCTCGACATCTTGCTTGCCAACCGCGGTTTTCTGGCGCGCATCTTCCGGCCGTTGTTCGGCCTCATCACGCGAAGCTGGCACATGTACCCGCTCGGCTTCCTGTTCGGGTTGGGGTTCGATACCGCAACCGAAGTCGGGCTGCTCGGCATCTCGGCCGCCGGCGCGGCGCAAGGCATGTCGATCTGGTCGATTCTGGTATTTCCCGTACTGTTCATGGCGGGCATGACGCTGATCGACACCACCGACAGCATCCTGATGCTGGGCGCGTATGGCTGGGCCTTCGTCAAGCCCGTGCGCAAGCTCTATTACAACATCACGATCACCACGATCTCGGTGCTGGTGGCGCTGCTGGTCGGCTGCATCGAAGGTCTGGGGTTGCTCGCGGACCAGTTGCATCTGAGTGGCGGATTCTGGCAGGCGGTGGGCGCGCTGAACGAAAACTTCGGCATGATCGGCTACGCGATCATCGGCGTGTTTCTGGCCAGCTGGTTATTGTCGGCAGCGGTTTACAAATGGAAGCGATTCGAAGAACTGGAGATTCACTCCTGATCGTGTTGATGCGTGCACATGGGTAAATGAACCGGAGTGAACCGGATTCGCCGCGGCGCCTGCGTTGCTGCGGGTCGCGCTTGCAACCCTTGAGAGCTATCGTCAGCCCAATTGACGTTCTGCACGCGGATCGGCCGTCGTGCTGCCGTCTGATGAATACATGACGGAAGCTGGGTTATTTGGTAGCGCTGACCTATACTCAAAAAAGTTTTTCGGGCTCATCACGGTGGGCACCATCCCAAACAATACATGCAGCAAAGCCGATCCTTTTAACCGCATTCTGCGGAGCGAGTAGAGATCGATTGCTGGACACGTGACTGCCGTGCGGCACTCGCCACGTATCTTTGTCTGATCAAAAAGAACGTGGTTCGCAGTGGAGACACATCATGGCGGAAGCAGACACGGTCCCCTATGGGCGTAAGACTCAGCACGCCCCGGCTCTCAAGGAAGTGCACATCATCTGGATTACCGCGGGCCTCGGCTGCGACGGCGATTCGGTATCGATTACCGCGGCCACTCAGCCGAGCATCGAAGATGTGATTCTCGGCGCCATTCCCGGATTGCCGAAGGTGCATTTACACAATCCAGTGCTGGCGTATGAAAACGGCGATGAGTTTCTCAAACCGTTTCATCAGGCCGCGCGTGGCGAGCTGGAAAACTTCGTGCTGGTGATGGAAGGCTCGATTCCCAACGAGCGTATTAATCGCGAAGGTTATTGGGCCGCGTTAGGCACCGATCCCGAGACGCACGAGCCGATCACGATTCCGCAATGGCTCGACCGGCTCGCACCACGCGCGTTGGCGGTGGTCGGCGCGGGCACCTGCGCGACCTACGGCGGCATTCACGCGATGCAGGGCAATCCGACCGGCTGCATGGGACTCGCCGATTACCTCGGCTGGGACTGGAAGTCGAAGGCGGGTCTGCCGATCGTCAACGTGCCGGGGTGTCCGGTGCAGCCGGATAACTTCATGGAGACGCTGCTCTATCTGCTGTATCAGCTCGCCGGTCTCGCGCCGATGATTCCACTCGACGACGCGCTGCGGCCGAAATGGCTGTTCTCCCGCACCGTCCACGACGGCTGCGACCGCGCCGGCTCTTATGAACAGGCAATTTTCGCCAGCGAGTACGGCAGCCCGAATTGCATCGTCAAGCTCGGCTGCTGGGGACCGGTCGTGCAATGCAATGTGCCCAAGCGCGGCTGGATGGCCGGCATAGGCGGCTGTCCGAACGTGGGCGGCATCTGCATCGGTTGCACGATGCCGGGCTTCCCGGACAAGTTCATGCCGTTCATGGACGAGCCACCCGGCGCGGTGCTCTCGTCAAATCTGATCAGGAGCTACGGGCCGCTGATTCGCAGTTTGCGCAAGCTGACCAGAAACACGCTTAACGACGAGCCGAAATGGCGTCATAACCGTCCGGAACTCACCACCGGTTATCGCCGCTGAGCTAGCGGCGTATTGGGCGCAATTCGACTTGTCAGCAGGGAGAAGGTCATGGCCGTTAGTACCGCACCTGAAGCGACCGCAAGCACCCAGGCCACGCCGGGCAAGCTGGTCGAAATGAACTGGGATCCGATCACGCGGATCGTCGGCAGTCTGGGGATTTACACCAAGATCGATTTCGCGAACCGCCGCGTGGCGGAGTGCTACAGCACGTCGTCGATCTTTCGGGGCTACAGCATTTTCATGAAGGGCAAAGACCCGCGTGACGCGCATTTCATCACGAGCCGCATTTGCGGCATCTGCGGCGACAATCACGCGACCTGTTCGGTCTATGCGCAGAACATGGCCTATGGCGTAAAACCGCCGGCGATCGCCGAATGGATCGTCAATCTCGGCGAAGCGGCCGAGTACATGTTCGACCACAACATCTTCCAGGACAACCTGGTCGGCGTGGACTTCTGCGAGACGATGGTCAAGGAGACCAACCCGGGCGTGTGGGCCAAAGCGCAGAAAACACCCGCACCGCATGCGGACAAACACGGCTATCGAACCATCGCCGATATCATGACGGCGCTCAATCCGTTCACGGGCGAGTTCTACCGTGAGACGCTGATGGTGAGCCGCTATACGCGCGAAATGTTCTGCCTGATGGAAGGACGTCACGTGCATCCGTCAACGCTGTATCCCGGCGGCGTGGGCACGGTGCCGACCATTCAGCTGTTCACCGACTACATCACGCGCTTGATGAAGTACGTCGAGTTCATGAAGAAAGTCGTGCCCTTGCACGACGATCTGTTCGACTTCTTCTACGAGGCTTTACCGGGTTATGAGGAAGTAGGGCGGCGCCGCATTCTGCTCGGTTGCTGGGGTTCGTTCCAGGACCCGAACGTGTGCGACTACAACTACAACACGATGACGCAATGGGGCCGCGGCATGTTCGTCACGCCGGGCGTGGTGGTGGACGGCGAACTGGTGACGACTGATCTGGTCGATATCAATCTGAACATTCGCATTCTGCTCGGCAGTTCCTATTACGACGACTGGGATCACGAGGAAACCTTCGTCAAGTACGACCCGCTCGGCAATCCGGTCGACCGCAAGCATCCATGGAACCAGACCACGCTGCCACATCCGCAGAAGCGCAAATTCGACGGCAACTACACGTGGGTGATGTCGCCGCGCTGGCTCGACAAGCGCACCGGCGACCATCTCGCGCTCGATACCGGCGGTGGCCCGATTGCGCGCCTGTGGGCGACGGCTCTCGCGGGACTGGTGGATATCGGCTATCTCAAGGCGACCGGTCACAGCGTGAAGATCTATTTACCGAAGACCGCGCTCAAACCCGAAGTCGAATTTGAATGGAAGATTCCGAAGTGGAGCAATGCGCTGGAACGCGATCGTGCGCGCACCTATTTTCAGGCGTATTCCGCGGCGGCTGCGTTGTATTTTGCGGAGCAGGCGCTTGCCGAATTGCATGCGGGACGTACCCGCACCTTCAGCGATTTTACGGTGCCGGAAGAAGGGCTAGGCTGCGGTTTCCACGAAGCGGTGCGCGGCGTGCTATCGCATCACCTCGTGATTCGCGACGGCAAGATCGCCAACTATCACCCGTATCCGCCTACGCCATGGAACGCCAATCCACGCGATATCTACGGCACGCCTGGACCGTATGAAGACGCGGTGCAGAACACGCCGATCTTCGAAGAAAACGGACCGGACAAGTTCAAGGGTATCGACATCATGCGCGCGGTGCGCAGCTTCGATCCTTGTCTGCCGTGCGGCGTGCATATGTATGTGGGCAACGGCAAGACAATCGATACGTCGCACTCGCCGACCTTCGGCGTGATGCAGGGAGCGCATAAGTGAGCGACGAGCGCGCCGTTCTCGCGCAGCAGCGCCGCATCGACGAACTGATTGCGGCGCTGGAGGCGCTCGACGATCCACGGGCGCGCGAGCCCGCCAAAGAGTTGCTGCAGGTCGTGCTCGACTTGCATACCAACGGTTTGGCGCGCCTGATGGAAATCGTATCGGCGGCAGGCGCGATGGACGACGCGATGCTCGAAGCGCTGGAGCGCGACGCCGCTGTGTCGGCGCTGCTGCTTCTGCATGGACTGCATCCGCGCGACCTGCTCACCCGCGTGTCGCGCGCGGTCGAGAAAATGCGGCCGCTGCTCGGTGCACAGGGCATCCAGATAGAGCTGCTGGATGCCGCGCAGGAAGCGGTGCGGGTGCGGGTAGCCGGGCGCTTGCAAGGCAAACACAATTCGGTGGGCGAGTTGCAGCAGGAAATCGAACGCGCAATCTTCGAGGCGGCTCCGGAAACCATGCGTATCGACATTGCCGGTTTGCCGGACGTCAATGTGCACGAACTGCGCTTCGTGCCGCATCGTAGCGAGGTAGCGAGCCGGACCGAGGCCGGCGCGCAATGACACCCGCCACCACGACGGAACGCGGCTGGGTCGCGCGCTTGCGCCAGTTCGTGCGCAAAGCGGACGACCTTCAGTGCGAGTTATGCGGCGCGCCGCTTTTGCCGGACCATCCCCATCTGTTCGAAATCGCCAGACGGCAGTTGTACTGCTGTTGCCGTGCGTGCGCGCTGTTATTCGGCAATCAGCAGAATGCGCGCTACCGGCCGGTGCCGCGCGACGCCCATTATCTCGCCGGCTTCCGGATGAGCGATGCACAGTGGGACGCACTGGCGATTCCCATCGACATCGCGTTCTTCTTTCATGACAGTCAGGCGCAACATGTGGTGGCGCTTTACCCCGGGCCCGCCGGCGGTACGCAGTCGCTGCTCGAGTTGAACGCGTGGGACGAACTGGTGGCCGACAACCCGTTGCTCGCGCAACTGGAACCGGACGTGGAAGCGCTGCTCGTGAATCGCAGCGAAGGCGCACGCGATTATTACCGCGTACCGATCGATCAATGTTATGCGCTCACCGGCGTGATTCGCGCGCGCTGGCGCGGCATTTCGGGTGGCGTCGAGGCGTGGAACGCGATTCATCGCTTCTTTACCGCGCTGAAAACCCACGGCCGCGTGCCGGAGGGCCTGCTCCATGCCTGATCTCGCGTTCACTGTCGAACAGGCGGAAATCGTGCCGTACGCCGCAGCGCCGCTGTTGACGTTCAGGCTGCGTGTTGTGAACAACCCGGCTAGCACACCCGCAAACGAAGAGATCGCCAGCATCACGCTGCAATGCCAGATTCAGATCGAAGCGACGCGCCGGCGCTACACGCCGCCGGAGCAGTACGGACTCGAAGACCTGTTCGGTGCGCCGCCACGCTGGGGCGACACGCTGCGCACGCTGCTGTGGACGCACGCCACGGTGATCGCCCCGCCGTTCACCGGGGAATGCACGCTGAATTTGCCGGTGCCATGCAGCTATGACTTCAACGTCGCTGCGACCAAATATTTCCACGGCCTTGAAGACGGCGAGATTCCCCTGATGCTGCAATTTAGCGGTACGGTGTTTTATCGCGAAGCCGACGGTGCGCTGCAGGCCGCACCGATTCCGTGGCACAAGGAAGCGGCATACCGTCTGCCGGTGGCGCTCTGGCGCGAGATGATGAACCGCTATTACCCGAACGGCGCGTGGCTGTGTCTGCAGCGGGACGCATTCGATCGTCTCTCACGTTACAAGAGCCGGCGCGGTCTCACGAGTTGGGAGCAGGCAGTGGCGAGCCTGCTCGATGGCGCTGAGGAGGACATATCGTGAACGCGGTCGAGAGCGTGGTTCAGGCGGTGCTGTACGAAGGCTACATGCTGTATCCGTACCGGCCGACCTCGGTAAAAAACCGGCAACGGTGGACCTTTGGCGGCGTGTATCCCCGTGCTTACGCGGAGGCGTCCGGCAGCGATCCGTGGGTCACGCAAAGCGAGTGTCTGCTACGCGGCGATGAACACACGCGCGTGGCCATACGGCCCGGATTTCTGCAGGTGATCGAGCGCGTGGTGCTGGACACGCCGGACCCATCTGCCGTGCGCCCGGAGTCCGGCGAACCGGTGTGGCGCACGGTGGCCGCACTCGATATCGATGAGCGGCGCTACGTGCCCTGGCAAGAAGCAGCCGAGCGCTACATCGCGATCCCGGTCCTGAGTCTCGGCGAGTTGCTGAACAAGGCGCGGGACCTGGCCTTTTCATTCGATGCCGCGAGCGATCTCGAACCGCTCGCCGATCGTCATGGCACGCTGCGCGGCGCGCTGCGCCGCATCCGCGCGTCACTGCAAGGGCGCGTCGAAGTGAGCGTGACGCGCGTGGCGGCCGGCGTTTACCGCCTGAAGACGCGCATCGTCAACGAGACGCCGCTTGAACACGCCCGCACCCTGAAGCGCGATGCCGCGTCGCTCTATGCGCTGGTGTCCTGTCATACGGTACTGAGCGTGGCGAACGGCGAGTGGATCTCTTCCATCGATCCGCCTGCCGAACTCGCGGCGGCGGCTGCCGGGTGCCGCAACATCGGCGTGTGGCCGGTGCTGGTGGGCGATGAACGGCAGCCCGACATCATGCTCGCGTCGCCGATCATTCTTTACGACTTCCCCCAGATTGCGCCGGAAAGCGCAGGCGATCTGTTCGACGCAACCGAGATCGACGAGATCCTCACGTTGCGCATTCTCACCATGACGGACGACGAAAAGCGCGAAATGATCGCCACCGACGAACGCGCGCGTGCTCTGCTCGCGCGCACCGAAGTTCTCGGCGCCGAGCAGATGCAGAAACTGCACGGCACGCTGCGCCAGGTGCGCGCGCTCGGTGCGGCGGGCGTAGGCGCGTCGATTCCGCAGGAAGCGCCGGCCATGCCGGTATCGCCGTGGGCGGAGCTCGACGCGCGGCCGCATCTCGCATGCGTGCGGGTGGCGGGCGTCGAGATTCGCATCGGCGATCAGGTGCGGCTGCATCCACGCGGGCGCGCCGACATCTTCGATATTGCGCTGAGCGGCATGGTGGCCACGATCGAATCGATCGAACGCGATTTCGACGATCACGTGCACGTGGCCGTGACGATCGACGACGACCCCGGCAAGGACTTCGGCATGCAGCGCATGCCGGGGCACCGTTTCTTTTTCGGCCCGGATGAAATCGAGCCGCTCGTGGTTCCGCCCAGGCATCGCGGCAACCGCAAGGGGAGCCACGCGTGAGCGCGATCCTGATCGCCGGCATCGGCAATGTATTTCTCGGTGACGACGGCTTCGGCGTCGAAGTGGTGCGTCGTCTGCGGCAACGACTTGCGGCCGGCGAATGGCCCGCGCTGGCCGAGCGCGTGAGCGTGGTGGACTTCGGCATTCGCGGCATCGATCTTTGCTACGCGCTGCTCGACGGTGTGGATAGCGCGATTCTGGTCGACGCGATGCAACGCGGTGGCGCACCAGGCACGCTGTATGTGATCGAACCGTCCGCCGAACCGTCCGCGGGCGATGAAACCGTTGATCCCTACGCGGTGCCGATTCTGATGTCGCCTCACGAGATGGACCCGGCCAGGGTACTGCAAACGGTGCGCATGCTCGGCGGCGGTTGCGAAGACATCGTCGTGCTCGGCTGCGAGCCGCAAGACTTCGGTTGCGAACACGGCGAAGAAGGCCGGATGAGTTTGAGCGAACCGGTGGCGGCGGCGGTCGAAGCGGCCGCCGAGCTGGCCATGAAGCTCGCGACGGCGAGGCTGGAACAGTTGTCCGCGCGGGCGGCCTGAAGCGGCGAGTGACGGTCGCCCGCGGATAGCGCTGTAAAGCACGGTGTGAATGAGTCTGAAGTGGGAGGCGTGATGAAAGGCTTTCTGAAATATCTGCTGTTGCCGGCGCTGGTTCTCGGCGTGCTGGCGAATATGAAGGACATCAAGCGGTATATCCGCATTCGCAACATGTAAACGCGAGATCGGCGAACGAGGTGGCGATGAGCACTCAAGCACAACCAGGCGGCCAGGGTTTGCCGCCGCTCGCGGGCGTTTCCCAGCCGGTGGGTGAGGAAATCCGTGTACGCGGACTGGTGCAGGGCGTCGGTTTCCGGCCGACAGTCTGGCGTCTCGCCCACGCCTGCGGCGTGGTTGGCGACGTCTGCAACGACAGCGACGGCGTGCTGATTCACGCGTGGGCGGACGCGTGGGCGCTGCAGCGTTTTATCGACAGCCTGAGCGCCGAGTGTCCACCGCTCGCGCGCATCGACGCGATCGAGCGGCACGAATTGACCGAGGCGGCCGCGGCCAGCGATTTCCGCATCGTGCCGAGCGTGGCGGGGCCGGTGCAGACCGGTGTCACGCCCGACGCCATGGTCTGCGCGGATTGCGCCGCGGATATCGCCGAGCCGGCCAACCGCCGCTACCGTTATCCGTTTACGAATTGCACGCACTGCGGCCCGCGTCTGTCGATCATTCAGGCAATTCCTTACGACCGCGAGAATACGACCATGGCGGAGTTCGCCATGTGCGACGCCTGCCGAGCCGAATACGACGATCCAGCCGACCGGCGCTTTCACGCGCAACCGGTTGCGTGCCCCGCATGTGGTCCGCGTGCCTGGCTGGAGAGCCGGGACGGCGCCCGCGTGGCGGCCGACGATCCATGCCGCTCGGCAAGCCTGCTGTTGCGGCATGGCGCGATCATCGCGGTCAAGGGACTAGGCGGTTTTCAACTCGCCTGCGATGCGGGCGATGAAACCGCGGTAGCGCGTCTGCGACGGCTCAAGCGACGCGAGCGCAAACCCTTTGCGCTGATGGCGCGCGATCTGCAGACCGTGCGCCGTTACTGCACACCTGACGAAACGGAGCTGTCGCTGCTGCGCAGCGCGGGCGGACCGATCGTGATTCTGCGCGCGGACGGCGCGCAATGTGTTGCCGCGAGTGTGGCGCCGGGCGTGGGCACGCTCGGCTTCATGCTGCCGTCCACACCGTTGCATCGGCTGTTGATGGAGTCGATCGACACCGCGCTCGTGGTCACGAGCGGGAACACGAGCGACGAGCCGCCGTGCATCGACAATGCGGACGCCCGGGCGCGTCTTGGACGTATCGCCGACGTGTTCCTGATGCACGACCGCGACATCGCGCGGCGGGTCGACGATTCGGTGGCGCGCGTGGTGCACGGTGAGCCGCGCATGCTGCGGCGCGCGCGCGGCTATGCGCCGGCGCCGCTGCTGCTGGCCGAAGGCTTTGCCGATACGCCTGCCGTGCTCGCGATGGGCGGCGAGCTCAAAAACACTTTCTGTCTGGCGCGTAATGCCCAGGCCATCGTTTCGCATCACATCGGCGATCTGGAAGACGCGTTGACGTATGCGGACTATCGTCGTTCGGTGACGCATTATCTGCGTCTCTTCGAACATGAACCGGAGATCGTCGCGCTCGACTCTCACCCCGAGTATCTGTCGCGCAAGATCGGTTACGACCTCGCGCGCGCGTGGCAGGTCCCCGTGGTTGAAGTGCAGCACCATCATGCGCACCTGGCCGCCTGCATGGCCGAAAACGGCGTCGCGCTCGATGCGCGGTCAATGCTCGGCGTGGCGCTCGACGGTCTCGGTTATGGCGATGACGGCGTGTTATGGGGCGGCGAATTCATGCTCGCGGATTACCGCGGCTTCACGCGGCTCGGCACCTTCAAACCGGTGGCGATGCCTGGCGGCACGCGGGCGATCGAGGAACCGTGGCGCAATGCTTACGCGCACTTGCTGGCGGCATTCGATTGGCGCGGCTTGACGCGGCAGTACGGCGCGCTCGACATCCAGCGGTTTCTCAGCAGCCGTCCGCGCCCCGCGCTCGACGCGATGATCGCGCAAGGCGTGAACAGCCCGCTCGCCAGTTCCGTGGGGCGTCTGTTCGATGCGGTGGCGGCAACCGTGGGTCTGTGCCGCGAACGCGTGCTGTACGAAGGGCAAGCCGCAATCGAACTGGAGGCGCTGGTCGATCCGTACGTACTGCACGACGATGCCGATGCGCATGCCTATCCGTTCGAAATCACCAGCACCGCGCCCGACGGTTTGCGTTGCATCGAGCCGCGGCCGATGTGGGAAGCCTTGCTCGACGATCTGCTGCGCGGCACACCCGTGCCGGTCATCGCCGCGCGCTTTCACAAGGGGCTGGCGATGGCAGTCGTGCGCATGGTCGAGTGTCTCGCCGACCTGCTGACAGGGCCCGTCGACGCACGCAGTGTGGCGTTGTCCGGCGGTGTTTTCCAGAATCACATCCTGTTTGAGCAGGTGGCCGGGCGGCTCGGCGCGGCGGGTTTTCGCGTGCTGACGCATCGCCAGGTGCCGGCCAACGACGGTGGCTTGTCGCTCGGCCAGGCGGTCGTGGCCGCCGCCCAGCGGCGCAATGGCGTTTGAACGAGTAACACGGAAGCGGCGGAGCCAAAGCGGGTTAGGGAGAACACCATGTGCCTGGGCATCCCGGGGCAGATCGTCGAAGTGACCGACGCGGAGAATAGCCTCGCGCTCGTCAACGTGGGCGGCGTGCGACGTGTGATCAACATCGCTTTCGTGATCGATGAGAATCGGCCGGCGAGCGCGTGCGTCGGCGAATGGGTGCTCGTGCATGTCGGCTTTGCGATGAGCCGGCTCGACGAGCAGGAAGCGGCGCGCACGCTCGCGTTACTAAACGAACTGGGTGTCGCGCAGGCGGAATTCGACGAACTGCGCGACGAACTGCGCGACGCGCCCTGAGCGCACGATAGACGGCGGGGAGACTGGCATGCCTGAACATGAATCGCTCCAGACGCTCTATCCGTTCCTGCACGGCGGCCGTCAGGATGCGGACAGGCTCGATGCCGCGCTGCTCGAATCGGTGCGGCTCAAAGCGCAGGATAGCGTCGAGACCAAACGGCGCTTCTTCGATGAATACGCTGCGCAGGTGGTGCGGGTCGCTCATGCGATCGCCGGCGTGTATCGACGCGACGGGCGGCTGTTCGCGATGGGCAATGGCGGGTCGAGTTGCGACGCGGCGCATATCGCCGTCGAATTCCTGCACCCGGTGACCACCGGCCGCCCGGCGCTGAGCGCGGTCAATCTGGTTGCGGACGTGGCCATGCTGACGGCCGTCGGCAACGATGTCGGCTTCAGCCATATCTTCGTCCGGCAACTGGTGGCGCAGGCGCGGCGCGGCGACGCGCTGATCGGTGTATCGACTAGCGGCAATTCGGAGAACCTGCTCGCCGCTTTTGCGAAGGCCAGAGAAATGGGCTTGCTGACGGTTGGCCTGTCAGGCCACGACGGTGGACGCATGGCCACGAGCGCCGATGTCGACCACTGCCTGGTGGTGAGAAGCGACAGCATTCATCGCGTGCAGGAAACCCACGTCGCGATCTATCACATTCTGTGGGACCTCGTGCATACGCTGCTCGCCGACGATCGTGGCGGCCTCGCCGGCACCGCGCAAGGAGGCCCGCGATGAAATACGTCGACGAGTTTCGCGATCCGCACAAAGCGAAAACGCTCGAGAGGGAGATTCGTGCGCTAGTGTCGCGCATCGAGCGCGCAAAGCAACGGCCCCTGCAGATCATGGAAGTGTGCGGCGGCCATACCCATACGATTTTCCGCTATGGCATCCAGCAATTGCTGCCCGATGCGGTGGAGTTCGTGCATGGTCCGGGCTGCCCGGTCTGTGTGTTGCCGATGGGCCGCGTGGACGATTGCGTCGCATTGGCCGAGCGCCCCGAGGTGATTTTCACCACGTTCGGCGATGCGATGCGTGTGCCGGGCTCCCGGAAAAGTCTCCTGAAAGCGAAAGCCGACGGCGCCGATGTGCGGATGGTCTACTCGCCGCTGGATGCGTTGAAGATCGCGCAGATGCATCCGGAGCGCGAGGTGATCTTCTTCGGCCTCGGCTTCGAGACAACCATGCCGAGCACGGCGATGACGGTCCTGCAGGCGCAGGCAAAGAAGATTACGAATTTCTCTCTGTTCTGCAATCACATCACCATCATCCCGACCATCAAGGCGATTCTCGATTCACCCGATCTGCATCTGGACGGTTTTCTCGGTCCGGGGCACGTCAGCATGGTGATCGGCACGCGGCCCTATGAATTCATCGCGCGGCATTATCGCAAGCCGATCACGGTGGCCGGTTTCGAACCGCTCGACGTGCTGCAATCGATGTGGATGGTGTTGCGGCAGATCGCCGAAGGCCGTTGCGAGGTGGAGAACCAGTACGGCCGGATCGTGCCGGAAGACGGCAATGCGCAGGCCTTGTCGGCGGTCATGCGCGTGTTCGAACCGCGCGAGTTTTTCGAATGGCGCGGGCTCGGTTCGATCGATCATTCCGGTGTGAGGGTGCGGGAGGCGTTCGCCGGTTTCGACGCGGAGCGCAAGTTTTCCATGCCGAACCTGAAGATTGCCGACCCGAAAGCGTGTCAATGCGGCGAGGTGTTGAAGGGCGTGATCAAGCCGCATCAATGCAAGGTGTTCGGCACGGCCTGCACGCCGGAGTCACCGCTCGGTTCGCTGATGGTATCGAGCGAGGGCGCGTGCGCGGCGTATTACAACTATGGACGTATCGATACGTCGCGACTCGAACAGCGGCGCGGCGCGCGGCAACCGGCGCCTTTAGCCGATGCTGGGGCACCGGCTAAAGGCGCGAATGACGCGGTGAGCGCGTCGGCGCTTCGGCCGGCTTTCGCTGACGATGCCGTCTCCACGGCGACCACGCGAGGACAGTCATGAACGACCGGACGTCCGCTCCAATCGAGCCGGCGGCGCCGCGCCGTATCGCGCGTGTCCGCGATGCCTCCGTCAATCTGGCGCATGGCAGCGGCGGTCGCGCGATGCGCGACCTGATCGAAGACGTATTTGTTTCGACCTTCGACAATCCCACCCTGGCGGCGCTCGAAGATCAGGCCGTATTCGCGCTCGCCGATCTCGCCGCGCATGGCGATCGTCTGGCGTTCACGACCGATAGCTACGTGGTCGATCCGCTGTTCTTTCCGGGCGGCGATATCGGCACGCTGGCGGTGAGCGGCACGGTGAACGATCTCGCTGTCTGCGGCGCGACCCCGTTGTATCTGTCGTGCGCGGTGGTGATCGAAGAGGGGCTCGCGGTCGATGTCTTGCGGCGGGTTGCCGCGAGCATGCAGCGGGTTGCGCGCGAAGCGGGCGTCGCGATCGTGACGGGCGATACCAAGGTGGTCGAGCGCGGCTGCGCTGATAAGCTCTTTATCAACACCGCCGGCATTGGCGTGATTCGGCGCGACGTGTCGATTTCGGCGCGCAACGCGCGGGCTGGCGATGTGGTGATCGTCAACGGCTATCTCGGCGACCACGGCGCGGCGATTCTGGTGGCGCGTCAGCAGCTTGCACTCGAAGCCGACGTAGAAAGCGATTGTTGTCCGCTCAACGGACTGATCGCCGCGATGCTCGATGCGTGTCCGCAGATCCACTGTTTGCGCGATGCGACGCGCGGCGGGGTCGCGACCGTGCTGAACGAATTCGCGCAGAGTTCGAATGTGACGATACGGATTCGCGAGGCCGACCTGCCGTTACGCGAGCAGGTGCAGGGCGCCTGCGAGATCCTCGGCCTTGATCCGCTGTATCTGGCCAACGAAGGCAAACTGGTCGCGGTCGTGCCCGCCGCAGCGGCCGAGCGGGTGCTGGCGGTCATGCGGGCGCATCCGGCGGGACGCGAGGCGGCGGCGATCGGTGCGGTCGAGCCGGGTGGATTGGACGAAGGCGGCCTCGTCGTCATGCAGACGTCGTTTGGCGGGCAACGTATCGTCGATATGCTGGTGGGCGAGCAATTGCCGCGCATCTGCTGACCGTGTTGACGGAGAGCGCAACATGCACGAGTTGAGTATTGCCAGCAGCGTGGTCGAGATTTGTGCCGAGCAGGCGCACGGCGCGCGCGTGAGGCGGGTGACGCTGGAGATTGGGCGCTTGTCGGCGGTGATGCCGGACGCGATCCGGTTCTGCTTCGACGTCTGCGCAAAAGATACGGCCGTGGAGGGCGCGACGCTCGAGATTGTCGAGATGCCGGGGCAGGCGCGCTGCCTCGCATGCGGCGCGACGCTTGAAGTCGATGTGCCGTTTGGACAATGCGGTTGCGGCAATGACAATCTCGAACTGATTTCCGGCCAGCAGTTGAAGATCCGGCAGATGGAGGTGGTGTGATGTGTACGACATGCGGATGTTCGAACACGCAGGGCGCGGCGGTGACCGATCTGGACGCAGAGGATGAGGCCAGGGCGCGAGTGAAGCCCGAGGCGTGGGAGGAGGGGGGCGCGCGTGAGGCGGTCTATCGGCAGATGCATGAGCAGCAGTACGGGCAGGTGTATCCGCATACGCATGGCCATGCGCTTTCGGCGCACACGCATAGCCATGGGGGTGGTCATTTGCATGAGCATGAGCATTCGCACGAGCATGGCCATTCACACGAGCATGGACATTCACTTGAGCACGGCCATTCGCACGAGCACGGGGATGAGCATGCACAGGAGCATGGGGCCACAATTACGCTGGAGCGGGACATTCTGGCGAAGAATCAGTTGTTGGCGGAGCGTAATCGCGGATGGTTGGCGGGACGGTCGATTCTTGCGTTGAACCTGATGAGTTCGCCGGGGGCGGGCAAGACGACATTGCTTGAGCGGACGATTCGCGATCTTGGCGAGACGATGCCGTTGACGGTGATCGAAGGCGATCAGGCCACGCTCAACGATGCCGAGCGGATTCGCGCGACTGGCGCTCGCGTGGTGCAGATCAATACTGGAACGGGGTGTCATCTCGACGCGGAGATGGCGTCGCGGGCGTTGACGCAACTCGATCCGCCGGTGGGGTCTGTTGTCATGATCGAGAATGTTGGGAACCTGGTGTGCCCGGCGCTGTTTGATCTTGGCGAACGGGCCAAGGTTTTGATTCTTTCTGTGACTGAAGGGGAGGATAAGCCGGTTAAGTATCCGCACATGTTTCGGGCGTGTTCTTTACTCTTGCTGAACAAGATTGATCTGTTGCCGTATTTGCAGTTTGATCTTGCGCGGTGTATTGCTTTGGCTCGTCGGGTTAATCCTGCTATTGAGATTTTGCAGGTGTCTGCGTTGAGTGGGGAGGGAATGGGCGGGTGGTATGAATGGCTTCAGGGGCAAGTGAAATAGTTGGCTTTTTGCCTGTGGTGGCGGCATTTTTTGGTTCTGCCTACGGCGTTTGGTGTTTCTATTCTTATTGGTTTATTAGCGTTCCCCCTGTGCGGGGGGGCACCTACTTTTCTTTGCCGCCGCAAAGAAAAGTAGGCAAAAGAAAGCGGCTCACACCGCCAATTCTTAAGCGGGTCCCCTGGCTTGGAGGGGACTGTGGTCCGATTAACGGATCACACCGTGGTCCATGAGCGCCAGTGACACAGCCGTCATCCGCTCCCACTCCGCACTCCGTGCGTCGCGGACGGGTCTGCCAGGGAAACCAGTGGCGATTCATTTCTCGGTGGGGCCATCGGCTTCGCCTCGGCGAGGCGCCCAAATACACCGACTGTTTTGTGAAGTACCGCGTCGGCGCGCGCAGCGCCGCCGGAAGCATGACGGCCTGGTCACTCAGGCGGGAGGGTGCGCAGGCTCATTCTCTACGGAGCCACAGTCCCCTCCAAGCCAGGGGGCCCGCTTAGATGTTGGCGGTTTGAGCCGCTTTCTTTTGCCTACTTTTCTTTGCGGCGGCAAAGAAAAGTAGGTGCCCCCGCACAGGGGGAACGCTAATAGACCAATAGCAAAAGAAACAACCAACGCCGTAGGCACAAAGTACAAGTAAAGTTCCACGCCGCAGGCACAGAGCACAAGCAAAGACCCACGAAGCCAGAACCAGAAAATGCCGCTGCTAAAGGCAAAAAATCAATATGCAATACAAACAGACTTACTTTCAGTATAAGAATCAACAATAGCCTTCCCATGTTCGCGTCCGATCCCGGACGCCTTAAACCCTCCAAATGGCATCGCCGGATCAACCATATTATGGGTATTGACCCAAACCGTCCCTGCTTCGATTCCATCAACCAACCTGAGTGCCTTATCAAGCTGATTGGTCCACACACTTGCCCCAAGCCCATACTCAGAAGCATTGGCCTGCGCCAGCACCTCCTCCAGATCATCGTAAGGCATCGCCACCAGCACCGGTCCAAAAACCTCTTCCTTCACGACAGACAGCGGCTTGCACGCCCGATTCGCGATCACAGTTGGTCGGACAAAGAACCCATTCCCGTCAACCGTCACGTCCCGCGACACGATCTCCCCGCCTTCCTGTTTGCCCTGCGCAATCATCCCCACCACCTTGTCGCGATGCCGCGACGAAACCATCGGCCCCATTTGCGTCGCTGCATCGAATCCCGAGCCCAGCACAATTCCATCAGCCACAGCCGCAATACCTTGCACTACTTCGTCATAGATCGAACGCGCAACGTACAAGCGCGAACCCGCCGTGCAAACCTGCCCATGGTTGAAGAAAATCGCGCCGGCTGCGCCCTCGATCGCTTTGCGCGGGTCGCAATCGTCAAGCACGATGACCGGGCTCTTGCCGCCCAGTTCAAGCGATGCGCGCTTCAGATCGTCCGCGCATTGACGGCCGATGATACGGCCCACCTCCGTCGAGCCTGTGAAGGTCACCTTGTTCACTAACGGATGTTTGACCAGCGCCGCACCAGCCGTTTCGCCGCGCCCGGTCACCACGTTGAATACGCCCGGCGGGAAGCCGGCTTCATGCGCCAGTTCCGCAAGACGGATCGCCGTCAATGGAGTCTCTTCAGCGGGTTTCAGCACGACCGTGCAACCGCATGCGAGCGCCGGCGCGATTTTCCATACCGCCATCAGAAGCGGGAAATTCCACGGGACAATGGCGGCGACCACGCCCGCCGGCACGCGCTTCGTTGATGCGCTATAGCGGGTGCCCGGCGGGAAGGCGATCGATAGGTCCAGCGTCGTGCCCTCTATTTTGGTGGCCCAGCCGGCCATGTAGCGCAGCCATTGCACACTGCCAGCTACTTCCAGCATCTTCGAGAAACCGAGGAGCTTGCCCTGGTTCAGAGTTTCTAGTGTGGCTAGTTCGTCTGTGTGGTGTTCGACCAGGTCGGCTAGTTTTAGAAGCAGGCGCTCACGGTTGGATGGCGTCATTCTGCGCCAGGTGTCCGCTTCGTAAGCCGCTTTGGATGTTCTGACCGCGTGGTCGATGTCGGTTTCTGTCGCGTCTGGGATTTGGGTGAGTTCTTCGCCTGTGGCGGGGTTGTAGATTGGGAAGGTTTTGCCTGCGGCGCTGCTGGTTCTTTCGCCGTTGATGAACATCGTGGTGGGGAGGGTTTTTTCTGGCATTTTGGGTTCCGTTCCGAAGTTGCGGTTGCTGGCTTTGCTTTGTTTACCTACGGTGTTGGTTTTTTCATTTCTTATTGGTTTATTAGTGTTCCCCCTGTGCGGGGGGGCACCTACTTTTCTTTGCCGGCCGCAAAGAAAAGTAGGCAAAAGAAAGCGGCTTTACACCGCCAACTCTTAAGTGGGTCCCCTGGCTTGGAGGGTTTCGTGGCCCCGTAGAGATTGAACTCGCGCACCTGTCCACCTGAGTGACAAGGCCGTCATTCTTCCGGCGGCGCTGCGCGCGCCGAACGGTGCTTCTACAACCGGCGGGGTTCTTTGCGTCGCCGGTCGTTCGCTATTCTTGTTTTGTGGTTTTTGCAGCAGTACGACTGCGCACAGCAAGTTCGCTAATGCGCTCATCAAAAACAGTGCAACGAATCCGCTGCCGAAGAAGTAGGGCGTCGTCGATAGCGCAGCACCCAGCACCACGCCAATGTGATGTGCTCCGCCAGGACAGCTTGCACTTAACGTGCTGCCATATTTACCGTGCACTCGCATAAGCGCAGGGATTGTCAGGCAGTCGAGAATCAGGAACATGTTCGCGACCAGTGGCGCCGCAGCCGGCGTGTCGACAACCGGGAGCAGTGCAATGAGCATCGCTCTCGCAGCGTATGACGCGCTCAGCAACATGTTGCGTTCGCGTTTGTCAAAGACAGTCGCCAGCACGCATACCGCGAGTAATGACACCGCGCTTTGCCATAGCGGGTGTGCGCCATTCACGCCGCAAACCGAGAAAAACTGGAAGCGGGCCAATGCGCCGCTCGATAGTCCCGCCAGCAACGCAAATGACACTGTCGTTGCGCCTGCTCGGAAAGTCCCTTCCGACACGTGTGCACTGTGCCGCGATTGGTCAACGCGGTTCTGCACGCCGCTTGCAAAACGCAGCCAGTAAATCAGTAGCACGCCACCCGCCATCACGCACAGCGAGGCAGACGCACCGCCGTGTACGAACGTATTCATGATTGACGGCACGATGCTCATGGCGCTCATCGCGAGGATCAGCGCCGCTGCCGTTGGGAGTACGCTCTGCCGTCCACTCGAACGGACCATCATGGCCGGCACCCCAATCATCGTTGCCAACGTCAGCGCGCTCATCCATGTCGCGCTGGCGCGCGGGCCTAGGCCGGCTTGCGTAATGAGCGCGGCTGCGCCGCCTGTCAGCAGCAGGCAGGCGGCGCAGCCGCTGGCGGCAAGCCACGCGCCACGCGTGGACGGGTCAGGCCTTGCAGCAGCCATGATTCGATGACTTGCCGTCTTCAACGCTGTTCTGGTCACGCTCGGACGGCAAGTCCATCGTCGGATTGGCCGAGAAGAAGTTGTTCGGCTTCAACATGAAGCCGGCATACTCGACCGGCATCACCGGGAAATCTTCGGGCTTGCATACGTGCGTGTGGCCGAAGCTGTGCCACAACACCAGATCCTCGTTCTCGATGTTGCGGTTCGCCTCGATATATCGCGGCAAGCCGTCACCGCCCGAATGCTGGTTCGGATATTCGCCGCTCGCATAACGCTCGGCCGGATCGAACGGGGTGACCCACACGTGACGCGTTGCAAAGCCGCCGCGCTGGCGTACCTTGGAGCGCTCGTCAGCAAGCATCAGCGGTGAATCGTTCACGATCAGCTTGTAACCAGGGTGCGCGCCAACGGCGTTCTTCACGTTCGGGTTGATCACCTTCCAGTAACGCCCCGTGCCGCCATTCGCAAGGCGTGCGGCTTCACCCTCGTTTCTGAAGACGCGTTTGGTCGTGTCGAAAACATTGCCGTACGGATTGTCCTCACCCATCGGACGCGGCACGAACTCGTGTTCGGTTACGGAGTTGCGCTCACCGTCCACCATCATGTGCATCCGTGCATTGAAGAAGTGCTGGTGAGTCGGACCACCAAGGTTCTCCGTGATCATGCCGCCCCACGGGTAGGCGCCGCCGTCCTCCACAGCGGACGTTTGCACAATGCCGGTCAGCTTGCATTCGAGCTGGATCGTGCCGTCCTGATACAGATACCAGTAAAAACCGTAATCGTAGTTGCCAACCGTGGCGAAGAACGAAATCACGAGGCGTCGCGAGCGGCGCATTTCGAACACGCCTGTGCGGAATTCATAGTGCTTCCACAAGGTGCCGTAATCTTCCTCGTGCATGCACACGGCGTTCTTCATCACAAACGCATTGCCGAAATCGTCAGCGGATGGAATGTCGAAATAGCGGATCGTGCCGAGACAATCGCAACCCAGTTCGAGTTGATTCGCAAGTTTGCCAAGGCCGTATTCGCCCGCGTCGAAAGCACTCTTCCAGTAGTGATTCGTGGTCGGGTCGGAGTAGGGCACGCACATTTCCGTCACGCTCGCCCGGTAGATGATCGGTCGTGTGCTCTTGCCGTCGTCCCACGACAGTTGATGCAGCACGAGCCCCTCGCGCGGCGTGAAGCCGACGCGGAAGGTCCAGTTCTGCCAGCTCACGTGCCAGCCATCGATCCTGAAGCTCGGGCCCTCGGGTTGGCTGATGGACAGCGGCTTGAGCGTGCTGCGCGGTTCGCCGAGACTCGGCGTGTCGTAATTGTGCTTCGCGCGCGGAATCGGAATGATGCGGCCATCGTCCACCAGTTCGATCACGCGCTTTTCCAGCAGATCGACCACCGCCATGACGCCTTCAATCGGATGCGCGTAGCCGTTGTCCGTCAGGACGTCGCGGTAGTAACTCACGCAGCGCACGAGGCGTCGGCCATTCTCGTTCTCGCGGTCGAAGCAGCCCGCGGAAAAAGGATCGACTTGCACGCGCTCCAGATCTTTTTCCGTGAGGCCGCGCTTCATGACCGCGACGCGCCATGCTTCGTCGCTCTTGACGATCTGTTCCGCGTTCATGAAATCGTCGATCATGATCGGCGGCTGGCCGTAAGGCGCCTCGTCGAACGGCAATACGCTACGCGAGGCAATTCTCTTTTCTCTCAGGTCCACATTGAATTCGATCGTCGCACCGTTCGTGCGATCGATGGCCAGCACGGAGGCCGCGCGCGAAAAATATGCACCGCTCCTGAAGGCGACGACTTCGGCCTTCGGCGGCTCGCGCAATTCCACAATCGGGAAGCGCGCATGTGCATCGAGCTTCTCGGCAGCCTTCACGAGATCGCAGGCAAGCTGCATTTCGCCCGGACTCAGCGGATCGAGCGGATGAACGGGGGCGTGAGCGGCTTGAGTGGCATTCGTGTTCATAAGGTTCCCGTAAGGAGTGTGCTGACCGGATAGCGCAGGCGCATGGACCGAACGGATCGGTGTGAGCCGGGAACGCTGAGTCGATGGCAAATCGTAGGAACCCAATATTATTTTCGCGCTTGCGTATCGCGCCAAATGAACGATAAAGTGCGCCAGAAGGAATCACCCTGGCAACACATTAGCGAAGACTCGAGAGGAGACACTCACGGTGAAAAAAGTCACGCTCAACGGCCATTTCCCAATGATCCGCGGTGCGGTAATGGGGCCAGTTGTGCGCGCACTCGATGCTTCAGGCGCCAATTGCGATGCATTGCTCGGGGAGTTCGGCATGAGCCGGCGGCTCCTGTCCAATCCCTATGAAATCCTGCCGCTCACGCGCTATGTGGCGGCCTTCGAACGCGCAGCGGAAGTACTCGGCGAGCCCTCGCTCGGCTTGCGCCTCGGCAGCGAATTGCAGTTGACGGAGCTCGGGCCCGCAGGTCTGGTGTTTCTATCGTCACCGACCCTGAACGCGGCCATGCGCAAGTTCTCGGTCGCGCTGGGTTCGTGGCAAACCACCACGACCTGTGAATTGCTGCGCGACGACGAATGGCCGATCTGGACGTACCAGATCGCCAGCCCGCAAATCTGGCCCCGCCGGCAGGACGCCGAATACAGTCTTTCAACGATGTGCCACATGATCCGGCTGGTGCGCGGCGCAGCCTGGAATCCGGTTGAAGTGCATTTCGAACACGCCGCGCCTGCGGACCTCAAACCGTATGCCCGCAATTTCCGCGTGCCGGTGCGCTTTCAACAGCCTTTCAATGGTGTGATTCTGCGTCCGCAGGATCTCGACGCATCGCTCAAAAGCGCCGATACGCAAATGGCCCGCATGATGGAGCGCCACGCCACCGATCTGATCGCGCGCGATGCGTTGCCGCACAGCATTGCCGAACAGGTACGCGATCTGGTGACGCGGCGGCTCGCGCACGAAAAGCTCATCGTCGCCGACATTGCGAAAGACCTTGGGCTCTCGCATCGCTCGTTGCAGCGGCACCTGGCGCACGAGGGGACCTCGGTACGACAGATCGTGCGCGAGGAGCGGCAACGCAGCGTTGAGGGCCTGATCGAACGGGAAGATCTCACCAACGCGGCAATCGCGCGTGCCGTTGGCTACGCCGACGCAACGGTGTTGTGGCGTGCCACGCGCAACTGGAAAAAACCATAAAGCGCTCCACCATGGCAATCGCTTTCAATTGGAAAGGTCTGTCGGCCGCATGCTGGCTGCGCGGAGAAACTTTCGCTTCCTAAGTATTCACTGCGAACTGCCGGGCCCGGCACTCTCGCGTTCATTGGCGCGAATTATCGAAAATTTGGCGCAGTTCGCGAAGTCGGTTTATTTTTTAGCTACCTACCATGCGCTCACACCGAAACATCGAACGTCGGTCAATCGAGCGCCAGAACCTGGGTTTAAGGGTTTAGGCGAGTTCCAGACTAGCCAACAAAACAGAGGCAGCGATGAATGAACCCTACTCTCCGACCCGTCTGGTCGACGCGGAGAAAGCCGTGGAACTGAAGGGCAATACGCTGGGCCTATGGCAGATCGTGTTTCTCGTGATTTCCGCAGCCGCGCCGCTGACCGGCATGCTCGGCGCTGTGCCCCCCGCGATCAGTCTCGGCAATGGCGCGGGCATTCCGGGCGCGTTTGTGATTGCCGGCGTGGTCCTGCTAATTTTCAGTGTGGGCTTCGCCTCGATGAGCCGGCATGTAGTGCGCGCCGGCGCGTTTTACGCATACATCACAGCGGGGCTCGGACGGCCGTTGGGCATGGCCGGCGCACTCGTTGCTCTGATGTCGTACACCTTCATCCAGATTGCGCTATACGGGCTGTTTGGATTCTTTTGCACGGTCATCCTTTCTCCGCTGCTGCACACGGCAATGCCATGGTATGGCTACTCGCTGATCTGCGTAGCGGTGGTGCAATTCACGGGCATCCGTGGTATCGATCTGAATAGCCGCCTGCTCGGCGTTCTGATGTGTCTCGAACTGGGCATTCTGCTGGTGCTCGCAATTGCGATCGTCGTGCACGGTGGCGGCCCGAATGGCCTGACGCTCGCGCCGTTTACGCCACAGCACGTATTCAGCGGCCACCTCGGCATCGCGGTGATGTTCGCCTTTGCATCGTTTATCGGCTTTGAAGCCACTGCGATCTACGGCAAGGAATGTCGAGATCCGAAAGTGACGGTGCCGCGCGCCACTTATGTATCGGTGATGCTGATTCTCGTGTTCTTCGCGTTCGTGACCTGGACGATTGTTTGTGCGTACGGCCTGAACGACGTCGTCGATGTCGCCACCAAACAGCCCGGCGACTTCTGGTTCATCCAGTCGGGCAAGTATCTGGGCGGTGCCGTCACAACCGTGATGAGCTTCCTGTTGCTCAGCAGTATTTTCGCGAGTCTGTTGTCGTTCCATAACACACTGGTGCGCTATATCCACGCGCTGAGCCTCGAAGGCATTCTGCCGCAGGCGCTCAACCGCGTGCACGAGAAGTACCGTTCGCCCTATGTCGCGAGCTATGTGCAGACAGTCTCGGTATGTGTGCTGCTCGGAATCTTTATTGCCGCGGGCAGTGATGTGTTCAACATCGTGTTCAGCTGGAGTTCCGCGCTCGGCACGATCGGCATTGTGATGCTGCAGGCGGTGACGAGTTTTTCGGTGATTGCATTCTTTCGCAAGACTCGCAAGGACACCCGTGTGTGGCACTCACTCGTGGCGCCGCTCGTCGGCGGTATAGGCTTGCTGTATATCGGTGTGATTCTGGTGCGCAATCTCGATGCGCTCAGCGGGTCCGATAGCCCGATCGTCAAATCCTTCCCATGGATCGTATTCGCGGTGGCGTTTGCTGGCGTCGCGATCGGTCTCATCCTGCGCAAGAAGCGGCCGGACATCTACGCGCGCTTCGGGCAGTAATCGCACGGCGCGCGAAGTCACTTCACGCGCGCTGTCCCCCCAAGTTGCAGTGATTGACTGCTGCCGCTCACCCTCGAGCGGTAGCGGGTGACGTCGTGCTTTCGCCGTTCCTCGATAAACAACCTCACTTCTCGGCAAAATAATATGGCAGACACTTTCGTCAAGCGCTCGGCGCTTGCGCTGGCTGCGTGCAGCCTGGCGATGGGCGCGCATGCGCAATCTTCGGTGACGCTTTACGGCACGGTCGACGCCGGCGTCGTTTACACGTCCAACCAGCAGACGACGCTCGCTGACGGCAGCACTAACGGTCACGCGAATTATCAGCTCGCGGGGGGCAACCTGGTGCCATCGCGTTGGGGGCTGACGGGCGCCGAGGACATTGGCGGTGGCACCACGGTGAACTTCACGTTGGAGAACAGCTTTCTGATTGGCAATGGCGCGATGTTGCAGTCGAATACGCTGTTCAATCGCAACGCGTGGGTGGGAGTGAATAACGGCACGTACGGTGCGCTGACGTTCGGTCGGCAATACGATCCGTTTTCCGATTACATGGGGGCTTATGCGTCGAGCAATAATTGGGCGACGTTGTATGGCTCGCACTTCGGCGACGTCGATAACCTTAACGAGGCGTTCAACTTCAACAATTCGATCAAGTACATCAGCCCGAGCTTTGGTGGCTTGACAGTAGGTGGGTTGTTCAGCCTTGGCGGCGTAGCGGGCAATTTTTCGCAGAACAAGGGTTGGGCGTTGGCGGCAAATTACGTGCAGGGGCCGTTGTCGTTGAGCGCGGGGTACCTTGAGTTGAATCAGCCGTTGCAAGCCGCGTTGGGTGGAACGACTGGGTATATCGGTGACTTTAGCTGCGCGAATGCCGATGCATCGTATTGTCTGTTGCAGGACGCGAGCAAGGTCAGGATATTTGGCGCGGGTGGGTCTTATGCGTTTGGCAAGGCGAACGTTGCCGTGACTTATACGCATACGCGGCTTTCACAGAGTCAGTACTTCACGAGTGCCGCGAGGCCTGCTGGCGCGGATGTTTCGTTTGATATCGCTGAGTTGAATACAACTTATATGCTGGCCCCGGATTTGCAGCTGGGGGTTGCTTATATTTTCAATGACGTCAAACCGAGTGGCGGTTCTTCGACGCGGGTGCATCAGGTCAACCTTGGGGCTGTGTATAGTTTGTCCAAGCGGACGGCTTTGTATGCGGTTGCTATTGGGCAGAAGTCTTCGGGAGTTGGGTTGGGGGTCGAGCCGTCTACCGGAGGGACGGAGAATCTTGCGCAGATTCCGAATGTTGTGAATTCTAATTCGGATAAGCAGATGGTTGTTGTGGTTGGGGTTCGGCATAATTTCTGAATGTCGTTTTTTGCCTTTGGCGGCGGTATTTTTTGGTTTTGCCTACGGCGTTTGGTGTTTCTTTGCTTATTGGTTTATTAGCGTTCCCCCTGTGCGGGGGGGCACCTACTTTTCTTTGCCGCCGCAAAGAAAAGTAGGCAAAAGAAAGCGGCTCACACCGCCAATTCTTAAGCGGGT
The DNA here is from genome assembly GCA_963738755.1 of uncultured beta proteobacterium. Taxonomy (GTDB): domain Bacteria; phylum Pseudomonadota; class Gammaproteobacteria; order Burkholderiales; family Burkholderiaceae; genus Paraburkholderia. The sequence goes on along the minus strand of CAVTXZ010000023.1, from coordinate 147,304 downwards.
CTCCTGGCTTGGAGGGTGTTGTGGCTCCGTAGAGATTGGGCCTGCGCACCTGCTCTCGTGAGTGACAAGGCCGTCATGCTTCCGGCGGCGCTGCGCGCGCCGATGCGGTACTTCATCAAACCACTCACCGTGGTTTATGCGTGCGGTTTGCTCGACGCGGCGATTGGGAGCGGCGCGCAAGTACGCGTTGCCCATTTTCAATGCGAGCGTACCGACGCTCCCAACGGTATCAATACCTCCAAAACGCCCAGCATTTGCAGGCACCTCGCCGAGGCAAAGCCGATGGCCCCCACTGCGCACAACCGAAGCACCCGGTTTCCGTGGTGGACCCATCCGCGACGCACGAAGTGCGGAGTGGGAGCGGATGACGGCTGTGTCACAGACATTAACGGACCACGGTGTGATCCGTTAATCGCACCACAAGCCCCTCCAAGCCAGGGGACCCACTTAGATGTTGGCGGTTTGAGCCGCTTTCTTTTGCCTACTTTTCTTTGCGGCAGGCAAAGAAAAGTAGGTGCCCCCCCGCACAGGGGGAACGCTGATAGACCAATAAGAAATGAAAAACCCAACGCCGTAGGTACAGGGAAAAACCCAACACCGTAGGCAAAAGGAAAAACCCAACACCGTAGGCACAACCAAAACAATGCCGCCGCCAAAGGCAAAAAAACCTAAAACTTATGCCGAACTCCAACCCGAACCACTGCCTGCCGATCACCGGCCGCCGCAGAAGGCCCATTAATAGCGGCAACCGCCTGCCTCCCAGTTGAATCAGTCCCAGAAGCCTTCTGAAAAACCCCAACCAAATAAACATCCGTCCGCGAGGACAAAAAGTAATCCACTCCCGAAGCAACCTGCTGATAAGTCGCGCCAGTCATCCCTTTGACCGAGCTCCCCTTCGTATAGTCATACGCGACCCCGCACAGCAAGCTCGCCGTGATCTGATACTTGAAATTCACCTCAGCATTATTCAACGTCGCGTTGCCGCTCAGCCCAACAGGGTTAGGCCCCGAAGAAAGGTCGCCAAGATCCCGAAAGCTCGTATTCGAATAGGTCGCACCAAACGTCGCCGCGCCAAACAGATAAGACGCGCCTGCGCCGAACACATGCAGCGATCTCGCCGACGCATACCCCGAGTAAACCGGTGACGCCATATTGCTGCCAGGCACGCCATTCACCGTCGCAGCAGGACTACCGGTACTGCCAAAGAACGACGTGTTGGGATTGGCCACGTCGAGGTACCCCACGCCAAGCGCCAACGGTCCATTCACATAACCGGCGGACACCGCCCAGATCCTCCGCGCCGCGCATGCCCCATCGGCTTTGCTGCATCACGCCGCTCAACAGGCGAATCGCGCTATGGCCCGATACGCCACCGGTGGCATTGGCCGTCGCCGCGTTGCTCGTATAACTCAAACCTTCATCGATAATGCCGTATAGCGTGACGGCACTCTGTGCATGCACCGCGGCGGGAAACATCGCGGCAAGGCATGCGGCCAGTAGCGTTTTTTTCATGTTGTCTGACGCTCAAATGAGAGAAGCTGCAAAAAGTGACGGACGTGCTCGCTCCCGCGAGCCACGCGTTGCTTGTCGGCAAGCAGCCGGCAGAAAACCGGCTACTCGAAGAACCCGGGAATAAGCGGTGTCTAGCGAAGTCCGGCGATCAGCGGTGGACGCATCGCGCCATGCGCGGCTGCCGCCTCGTAGGCGTGGCCGAATTGCAGCAGGCCCCAGTCGTCGCGAAAGCGTCCGGCAATCTGCAGGCCGATCGGCAGGCCACTCGCGCTAAAGCCGCACGGCAAGGCGAGCACCGGCGATTCGGTGGACGAGAGATACCAGCAGATGCGCATCCAGTCGATGTACGAGTCGTAGCGCGTACCCATGAACTGCGCAGGCCAGCGCAGATCGGCATCGAAGGGCAGCATCTGCGTGGCGGGCAGCACATAGAACGCATGGTTGTCCATGAAGCGGCGCATGCGCTCGAACAGCGCGGTCTTGCGCACGAACATATCGCCAATATCGGCAGCGGAAAGCGAGCGATGCAAACGGCACTCGGCTTCGATTTCCGGCTTTAACAAGGCTTGCGCATCGGCATCGAGCCGGTCGACCAGGCTGCCGATCATCCATGCACGCTCGATGCGGAACACGTCCTCGGCGTCGCCGAGATCGGGGTCGGCGAATTCGATCTCGCAGCCCATCGCTTCGAACACCGCAGCCTGCGCGTGGACAGCGCGCTGAATTTCAGGGTCGACTGCCAGACCCGCAAGCTCGATCGACATCGCGATACGGGTGCCGCGAAAGTCGCGTTGCAGTGGCTGTGCGAAGCGTGCGCCGGGCTCGCTGATTTCAGTCGCGGTTTCGCCGCAAGGGCCGGCGATCGCACTCAACAGCAACGCGGTATCGGCAACATCGCGAGCCATCGGACCATCCACGCCGAGCGTCGCCCAGCCGTTCGAATCCGGCGCACGAGGCACGCGTCCCGGCGACGGGCGTAACCCGACCACGGCATTCCACGCGGCCGGATTGCGCAGCGAGCCGCCCATGTCGCTACCGCAGGCGAGCGGATTCATCCCGCACGCCACGGAGGCCGCTGCGCCGCCACTGCTGCCGCCGGCGGATTTCCCGAGATCCCACGGGTTGCGGGTTACGCCGAACACCTCATTGAAGGTATGCGAGCCGGCGCCGAATTCCGGCGTGTTCGATTTGCCGATCATCAGCGCGCCCGCTGCATCGCAACGGCGCGTAATCAGCGCGCTCTGCTGCGGCACATGATGTTCGAATATTTTTGAGCCGAACGTGGTGCGCACGCCGCGCGTCGCGGTCAAGTCCTTTTGTGAAACCGGCAGGCCATGCAAAGGGCCTTGCCAGATGCCGCGCGCCCACTGCGCATCGATTTCGGTAGCGCGGTTGCGCAAGCCGGTTTGGTCGGCAATCGTGACCAGTGCGTTGACCAGCGGGTTGACGGCCTCGATGCGCGAGAGGTGCGCATTCAGAATCTCGACGGCGCTCACCTGTTTCCTGCGTTGCAGATCGAGCAAGGTGAGCGCGGGCAGGTCGCAGAGTTCGCCCTTCGGGTTGAGCGGGGCAGCGGCGTGAAGCGTATCTGACATGATTGTCTCGCGAAGTTGGCTATGAAAATGACGCGGGTTCGGTGGCCTAGATGTCCTGACGCGTGCGGTCTACCACGAACGGTAGCGCAGCCAGCGAGAGCAGGCCACAAACGATGACGTACCACGCGGGCGCCGTCGGATTGCCAGTCGCCTGAATCAGCCAGGTCACGATGAATTGCGCAAAGCCGCCGAAAATCGACACGCCCGCGGCATAGGCAATCGAAAGCGCGGTGGCGCGTGTGCTGCGTGGGAACAGTTCAGGCAGCATCGAGCCGTTCGCACCCGCGTTGACAGAGTGCAGCGCGGCGAGCACGCAGACCACCGCATACAGCATGACGACCGAAGGCGAATGCTGGAACAGGTAAAAACCGGGCAGGATCAGCAGCGTAAGCAACACACGCGAGACGAACGCGACCCGCTTGCGGCCGTACTTGTCGGACCAGATGCCGCCCATCGGCGAGACCACCAGCATTACCGCGCCTGCCAGGATTCCGCACCACAGCGCGGCGTCCATCGGCAGATGCAAGACCTTGATCGCATACGTCGACATGTAATAGATCACGATGAAATGCGCGGAGGTGCCGCCAATCACTAGCAGGAAAGCCACCAGTACGAGGCGCCAGTCGCGCTGCAGAACGGTTTTCAGCACACCGGCGGAATCGCGTGCCGCATCCGCCGGCGCATCCGTTTCGCCGGACAAACGGGAGCGCAAATAAAGGCCGAGCGGTGCAATCAGTACGCCGGCGAGAAACGGAATGCGCCAGCCCCATGCTTCGAGTGAAGCCTTGTCGAGGAAATGCGACAGGAGGAAACCCACCAGCGAACCGGCCAGTGCGGCCGCGCCCTGGCTCGCGAACTGCCAGCTTGTGATGAAGCCACGCCGTGCGGCAGGCGCTCGCTCGGCGAGCAGCGTGGTGGCGACGCCGACTTCGCCGCCAGCGGAAAAGCCTTGCAACAGACGGGCGGCGACGATCGCCAGCGGCGCGGCGATGCCGATCTGCGCATAGGTCGGCATGATGCCGATCAGTCCGGTGCCGACCGCCATCGTCACCAGCGTCAGGTTCATCGCGGCGATGCGGCCGAAACGGTCGGCCAGCACGCCGAACAGCACGCCACCGAGCGGCCGCGCAACGAAGCCGATGCCGAACGTGCCGACCGAGAGCAGCAATTGCTGTTGCGAGGACGCAAGTGGAAAGAACAGCTTGCCGAGCAGCACGGCAAAGAAGCTGTACACGGTGAGGTCGAAGAATTCGAACGCGTTGCCGATTGTCGTCGCGACAATCAGGCCTCGGGTCGAGCCGGCATGCGTGGCGCTTTGACTGACATCGTGCAGCGAAGAACTGAGTGAAGGTGACTTCATGAACGGGATTCCTGTGGAGGTGAATCAATCCGTGATGCTTCGATAACGCCGGGTTTGATCGCAGCGCCTTCAATGACGACGACAGGAAAAGTCTAGGGAGTCAAAAAAGCATTCTGGATTTGCTTTTTCTTATCGTGATAACGCCGGGTTATCGCACCGGCTTGGGCTCCGCAAACGCGACACGGCAATGGGTATTTGGGAGCATGGCCGGGTCTTTTCTCACGGTGTACCATCGATTCGAGCCGTCAACCGCCGGTTGATGCCGATCGTGATCCATCCTTCACCAACGGTTCATCCGACCGCCCACGCCTGTGAAATACAACCAGTTGCGCGCTTTAGTGGCAATCGCCCAGCACGGCAGCATTCGTGCCGCGGCGAAGACGGTGTGCCTGTCGCAACCCGCGCTGACCAAGGCGATTCGAGAGCTCGAACAGGAATTGGGTGTGCCGCTGGTGTCACGCAGCGCGCGCGGCGCGCAACTCACGCAGTACGGCCAGGCCGTGTGTGCGCGCGCGAGGCTGATCCTCGCGGAGATGCAACACGCGAAAGACGATGTAATCCTGCTGTCGGGGCACGAGGGCGGCACGGTCTCGTGCGCGGTCACGCCGCTGGTCTCGCTGAAGTTTCTGTCGCGCGCCATTCATACTTTCCGGCAACGCATGCCGAAGACCCGGCTCTCGGTTCAGGAGGGTTTTCTCACGGCAGCGCTGGCGCGTTTGCGCGATGGCTCACTGGACTTCGTGATCGCGATTGTCGATGAAAAGAAGCTTGCGCCGGAATTCGTGTTCCATTCACTGCTGGAAGGCGAGTTGATTATCTCCTCCCGCAAGGGGCATCCGCTGGCCCAAGCGGAATCGATCACGGAGCTGGACGGCGCGGACTGGATCCTCAATACCACGCCGGAAAGCATCGGCCAGTCGTTGCAGGATTTTTTCGTGCGGCACGGTGCAAGTGCGCCACGTGTCGTGGTGGAATGCAGTTCGTTCAGTGCGAATTTTTCGCTCTCGGTGAATAGCAATTTTCTGTCGTGCTGCCCGAAGAGTTTTCTGGAGACAGACTGGATTCGCGAGCGGATCGTCTCGGTACCCGTACGCGAGACGTTGCCCCGCGTGTCGGTCGGCATCATTTCGCGGCGCGATGCGTTGAATACATCCGCCTGCGATTATCTGATCGACTGCTTCGTGGAAGCCGTAGCCGCCGCTCCACAGTTTCAGTTCGATACCGATAGCGTTCGCATGTTATAGGCATCAGGCTGGTCTGAGCCGCGCTCAATGGGACGCCACCCGTTTGATGCGGTGGAAATTGCGATCGAAATAAATGAGCCCGTCGCCATCGGCACGCACGCTAATACGCGCGATCTTGACGAACATGACCGAGTGCGAACCCACCTCCTTCAGATCGACGATCTCGCCCTGAAGACTCGCGAGCGCATCGCGCAACACCGGCACGCCCTCTGCGCCGTCATCCCAGATCGGCCAGCCAAAGCGTTCTTCCATCGGTACCTGCGTCATGCCCGCGAAGTGACGCGCGAGCAACTCATGCTCGCCGGGCAGGACGTTGATGCAGACATTGCGGTTGCCTTCGAAGGTCGCGTGCATGGCGCTCGCGCGGTTCAGGCAAACCAGCAACATCGGCGGCGTATCGGTCACCGAGCACACGGCGCTCGCGGTGACGCCGCATCGTCCGTGCGGCCCCGCTGTCGTGATGACATTAACCGCCGCGGAAAGATGCGCCATGGCCTGACGGAATTGCTGTTTTGCGGCCACTGCGTTGTCTGTATCGGGAGTCGGGCGTTGGGTCGGCGTCATGGTCTGGTTCCTGGGTCCGTGATGTGCAGCTGGATTCAAGCGTACTCAATCCACACGCGGAAAAATATCCGCGCGAGCGGTGCGCATGCGGGCGTCTTTCCCAGCACGTCTAAAGCTTTCCCCAATACATGTGCGCAAGCCGTGCTGCATGAAGTCTCGCGCGACTGAAGACCGGAGCGAACAGAAGGCATTTCAGGGTAACTATCGCTTTGCAGGGCGTTTTTCGCTGGTTATCATGACCCGGCCGTTACATCGCACTCACCAGAACCATTCAGACGCTCTCCATGCCTCAGCAGCCGCAGTCCGCATCCACTCCCGCGCCGCTCGTCTACATCGTCGACGACGACAACGGCATGCGCACGTCGCTTGCATGGCTGCTCGAATCGGTAGGGGTGAAATCGGCGGGCTTCGCCAACGCGAGCGAATTTCTTGACGCATTCGATCCCGCTGTGCCGGCCTGCCTGGTGCTGGACGTACGCATGCCGGAGCAAAGCGGCTTCGACGTGCAGGCTGAATTGAACCGTCAAGGCGCGACGCTGCCGATTATTTTCGTCAGCGGTCACGGCGATATTCCGATGTCGGTGCGCGCCTTGCAGAACGGCGCGATCGATTTCGTCGAGAAGCCGTATAACTCGCAGCAGATGCTCGACCGTGTGCAGCGCGCCTTGAAGCTTGCGACGCAGCGTCATGGCGCCAATCAGAAACAGCGTGAATTGCGCAAACGCATCGAGTCGCTTACCGCGCGCGAAAAGGAAGTGCTGCGTGGCGTGATCGACGGCAAGGGCAGCAAGCGCATTGCGACGGATCTGTCTATCAGCGTGAAGACCGTCGACGTACATCGCGCGAGCATCAAGGACAAACTCGGCGCTGCCTCGATCGCGATGCTGGTGCGCGAGGTGATGGCGGTGTGGGATCAGGATGCATCCACAGGCGGCATGCCGCGCTGATACACACCGCTCGCTGTGTGAACCTTAACGCATGAACAGCCCGCCGTTCACGTCCCAGCATGCGCCGTTCGCGAAGTACGCGTTCTCGGCCGCCAGCATGACCGCGACATCGGCGACATAATCCGCCGAGCCCAGTCGCCCCGCCGGAATGTTGGCGATCACCGCCTTCAGTTTGTCGGCCGCGACGCTTTCATGCACGATCGGCAGATCCATCGGCCCGGGCGAAATCGCGTTAACGGTGACGCCCGCCGCGCCGAGATCGCGCGCGAACACCTTGGTCAGTGTGATTACGCCGCCTTTTGCGGCTGCGTAATGCGCGCCCGTGGCCGATCCACCGTTCTGTCCCGCGAGCGATGCAAGATTGACGATGCGGCCCGCGCCCACGTCCGCGAAATGCTGGCCGAACACCTGGCAGCCAAACAGCACGCTGCGCAAATTGACGTTGATGACCTGATCGAACTGCTCGGCGGTAATCTCCATCACCGGCACGACTTTCGATGCACCCGCGTTGTTGATTAACGCGTCGATGCGGCCGCAGCGCTGCAGAATCGCGTCGCGTGCCGTTTCGAATGCGGTTTTCGCGGTCACGTCGAGATGCAACGCAAAGGCGCTCGAGCCGTCGGCGCTCAGATCGCGGGCGAGGGCCTGGGCGGCATCGAAAGCGATATCGCCGATGGCGACCGCGTAACCCGCCGCATGAAAGCGTGTGGCAATCGCCGCGCCAAGACCGCGCGCTGCGCCGGTAACGAGTACGACTCTTTTCTGCATTGCTTCTACTCCGTGAGAAAACTGCTGCGTTTAAAGCGGTTTTATGCGTGGTTAAAACGGCTCAGGCGTTTCAAGCGGCTCAGGCGGCTCAAGCGGCTCAAGCGGCGAGCGCGGTTTCAAAGCGCGCTGCAATGGCGCACACCTGTTCATCCGAACCCTTGCGGCCGACAATCTGCAAGCCTGCCTTCAACGGCGAACCTTCGATTGGCAGCGGCAAGCTCAAGGCCGGATGGCCGCTCAGATTGAACGGCCGGATCAACGACGACATCGCGATGACGGAAGTGCCGCCACGCGCTTCGTCGAGCGTGATGGGCAGTGCCGGAAGCGTGGGCAGAATCAGCACATCGACACTGTCCAGCGCGTGATCGACGGCTGCGGTGAAGCGTCGCCGTACCTGTTCCGCGGCCATTAACTGCTCGCGAGTGGTTTTCGCCGCGGCGCGCAAGCGTGCATCGAGGTCGGCGCCGAGCTTGCCAGTAACCACAAGATGACCGAATGCATGCGAGGTCTCCGCGTTGATGACCGAGAGACCCGCTTCAAAGGCCGCTGCGAAGGCGTCGAGTTCGATGGCACGCGAGGCAATATCGGCCAGTGCCGCCGCGCGCGCGACAGCGTTCGCAATTGCCGGGTCGGCGTCGGCCTGCACGATGCCGACGTTGCAGCTGCCTTGCAGGGCCGATGCGGCTTTCAGATCGAAGTCCGCTGTGATGGCGTGCATCGCCGCGACGATCATGCTCATCGTGCGCGCAAACGGCCCGACGCAATCGAGCGACGATTCACGCGGCGCCACGCCACGCCTTGAAACGCGGCCGAAGGTGGGCTTTACGCCAATCACGCCGCAACACGCGGCGGGGCCGCGTATCGAGCCTCCTGTGTCGGTGCCGAGCGCGGCATCGGCGAGCTTCAGACCGACCGCCGCTGCGGAGCCGCTCGACGATCCACCGGGAATGCGCGCGGCGTCCTGCGGATTGCGCGGCGTGCCGGTGTAGTCGTTAATGCCGGTCATGCCGAACGCCAATTCGTGCATATTGGCTTTGCCGACGATATGCCATCCGGCCGCGATCAATCGTTCCACGACTTCCGCATGTTGCGAAGCCGGCGGCGTATCGGCCAGGGCGCGGCTCGCGGCGGTGGTGGCGTAACCGGCGATATCGATCGAGTCCTTGATCGCGATGCTCGGACCTGTACCGCCGAGCGACAAGGTTTGGATCAACTCGTTCATGGGTTCGGTTTCCTTGCATTGACTTGCCATGGCGCGTCGAAAAGACGCTCGGTGCGAAAGTGCCTGATGAGCCAGTCGCGGCCGTTTGCAGCCGGGACGAAATCGACCGCGAGGCGTGCAGAAATCAGTTCCGCTTGCGCGTCGACATAACTGGACGCCTGCAGCATGATCCAGCGGCCGGTTGCGCCTGCACCCTGCACCTCGATCGTCTCCGAGGTGAGGAAATGGACATTCACCGAGAAATGCGGCGACGGCGGCAGATAGCGGGTGAGCATCGCGAGAATCTCCGCGTGGCCGGTGAGGTGGCCGAACTTGCTCGCGTACTGTGAGCCGATGCCTTCCCAGACCGCGTCGGCGGCAAACAGACCTGTGAGCGTTTCGCCTTCCAGCGCGCCGGAGGGCACGTCGCAAAGCGCCATATAACGCGCCATCGTGCGACGTATCGCGGATTCCGCTTCAAGCGCGGCGAGGCGTGCGCTCAGCACCTCAAGCGTTGCGGAGGTTTCGTTCATCGCGTCAGGCTCCATCAGGGTCACGCCGCTTTCGCGTGCTGCGGCGGCACAGTCAACGCACGGCCAACGCGCGCTTCGATCTTGCCGTAGCGCCACAGGTTGTATTCGCCGACTGGCGTGGTGCGATACAGATTGCACACGGCGACGGCGGTATCGAAGTCGCGCACGTCGGCCATGATGTAGAAGGTCCACGGCGAGTTGTCGGCATTGCCGACGGTGAGGCGGTCGTCGTCCATGACGCCGAGCACCTTGACGCCTTCCATCGATTCGACAGCCGCCAGCATCCTGCTATAAGCCTGCCAGACCTCACCGATTTTTTCACGCGGCAGGTCGAAGAAATTCTGCGTGACGCCGCAGCAGAACAGAACACGCAAGGGCAGTGCCTCGTGATCGGACATGGGATGGTTCTCCTTGAAATCGTTTGAACGTCAAAAACAGAAAATGGCTTACAGGTAGCCCGGAATCGGCGGGACGCCGACGAACACCGCGCCGGCGCCGTCGAAATTGCCTTCGCCGAGAAACGCGTGCTGGGTGACGACCATCGAATCGCGCAGCAGGCGCTGCAGCGGATGCGTGCGATAGATCGCCATCGTGCCGCCGAGACGGTACGCGCGCTGCACGACGTCGGCGCCTTCACGGGCGATCTGCGTCGCCGCGAGGCGCAGCAGGCTGATCTGATCGGGTGTGACCGGGCGGCCGGCGAGGATCGATTGCCAGACTTCGTCGGTGCTGTCGTAGAAGAATGCGCGCGCCGAGCGCAGTTGCGCCTCGGCTTTCGCCAGTTCGATCCGGTAGTACGCGCGCTCGGCGAGTTGCGGCGCGCCGGTGGTCGTCTTGCGCCCGCCGGCCATCTGGTTGGCGACATCGAGCGCGGCGCGTGCGAGCCCGAGATTGACCACGGCGAGAACTTGCGCGGCGTAGGCAATCGTCGGGTAGCGATACAGCGGTTCGTCGACACAGGGCTCGCCGCCGCGCACGAAGGTCCAGTCATCGGCGACGAACTGGTCGGCGACGCGCAGATCGTGGCTGCCGGTGCCTTGCATACCGACCACGTCCCAGTTCTCGACGATCTCGACCTGGTGTGGGCGGAACACGGCCGTGCGCGGTTTGCCGGGCACGCCTGCGCCGCCGGTGCTGATGCCCACGCCGAGCCAGTCCGCACCCTTGCAGCCGCTCGCGAATTTCCACGTGCCGTTCACGCGCCAGCCGCCGTCGGCGGGCTGCGCCGGCTGCACCGGAAAGAGACCGCCCGCGAACGCCTGGTCGGGGCCGTCGGCATAAATGTGCGCCTGGGTTGCCAGCGGCAATGCCGCCAGATAAACATTCGCCGAGCCGAAACTTGCGACCCAGGCCGCTGACCCGTCCACCATCGCGATGCGTTCGATCATGTCGAGAAACGCGCTGGGCGCGAGCGCATCGCCGCCGAACCGCTTCGGGGTGGCGGCACGATAGATGCCGGCGCGCTTGAGTTGAGCGATCATGTCGCGCGGCACATGCGACAGGCGGTCGAATTCCTCGCGTCGTGCGGCGATTTCGGCGATCACATCGGCGAGCGGCAGGCGCGCATCAATGCGCTTTTCTTCTGCGATCATCGTAGCGGTATCGGACATGGCGGGGACTCTCCTTGATTCGTGATGGACTGGAACACGCGTCACGATCCGCTCGCGGGATCCGATTCGTGCAGGTTCAGACCAGTCTAGAAATGCAAAAAGATCGCTTCAATTGGGGCGCGGGACGCTCTTTTAGGTAACTCGCCGGGGTCGTCTAAAGAAATCTTCAGACGCGAATGCGGCGTACTGGTGTTATGTTCCGTCACATACGTCATGGTCCTTTTGCAACGCCTCAGCAGATGAATTTCCCCGCCGAAGAAGATTTTCACCGCCTGCTCGACGCGCTCACGCTGTGCGTGTTGCTGCACGACGCCCAAACCAAGGCAATCGTCTGGGCCAATCGCGCCGCCTGCGAGGCGCTCGGCTTTACGCTCGAAGAACTGCTGCCGCTCAAAGCGGCCGACATGACGCGCCCGGTGCCGAAGTACCGGCGCGAGATCGGCGTCGGAGCGATGGACCGTTCGATCACCGACGGTCCGCAGATCTATGAGTGGTGTTACCGCTCGCGCAGCGGAGCCGACATGCTGTCGGAGGCGATTGCGACCTACGTGCCTCTGCGCGAGCGCGCGGTGGTGATGGTGCAGTTCCGGGACATCAGCGCGGAGGACTCGCTCAAGCAAACGCTGCGGCGCTATGAGTCGCGGCTGCGTGAATTCATGCAGGATCTCGGCGAAGGCGTCGCGGTACTCACGCCGGCGGGCGAAGTGGAATTCGTCAGCGAATCCGGCCGACGCGTGCTGGGTCTGGAAGAGGGCGCGCCGATGGGCGGCGTACTCGACTATTGCAGCGAAGTGGATCGCGACCGCCTCGCCGAGCAGCTTGCCAACGCGCCGCGTATCCAGCCTTCGGCGGCACAGCGCTATCGGATCGTGCGCGGCGACGGCACGCCTTGCTGGCTGCGCATCACGTGCCGCAGAATCGAGATCGAGGACGACCTCAACGGCCGCCTGCTGCACTTTCGCGACATCACGGACGAAGTCGCGCTCGAAGATACGCGCCGCAACGAAGCACGGCTGCTGGAATATGCGGGGCGCTACAACGCGATGGGTGAAATGGCGACCGCGATTGTCCATGAGTTGAGCCAACCGCTCGCCGCGGTGCGCAATTTCATCGAAGGCGCGATCCGGCGGCTCGCGCAACCCGGTCCCATCGACGACGCACTGTGGGGGCTGCGCAGTGCCGATCGTCAGGCCGAGCACGCGGCGGTCATTATCAAAAGCGTGCGCGACTACATCGTCAAGCGCGAACCGAGCGAGACGCACGCCGATTTGCGCGAGGTGCTCGCCGATGTCGCGTACTTCATCGAATTGCGCGCGCGCGAGGCAGGCGTGGCCGTGACGATCGAGCAGGCGGGTCAGGCGCTGCCGGTGTATTGCGAGCGCGTGCTGATCGGTCAGGTGATACTGAATCTCGCCTTCAATGCAATCGAGGCATTGGCGCAACGCGTGGATGCTGCGGCGCCACGCGGTCAATTGCGCCTTGTCACGAACGTGCGCGGCAGGCAGGCGATCGTGCAGGTGATCGATAACGGCCCGGGCGTTCCGGCTGAAGCGCATGGCCGGCTGTTCGACGGGTTTTCGTCGTCGAAGGCGGGCGGCAACGGCATCGGGCTTTCGCTGTGCAAGAACATCGTCACACGGCACGGCGGAGAGATCTGGGCGAAACCGGCGCAGCAGGGCGGGCTCGAATGCAGTTTCTCGCTGCCACTCGTCCCTGCTGCTTCCTGATCGCGTGTCAATCATGCGTATGGCGGGTGTGCTTCGGAATGGTCACGAGCGTGATGGCCGTGATGAGGCCAAAGCCGATCAGCATCAACGCAACCGGCCACGGCGCGCGCACTTTCGCATACAACGCGGTGGCGACCAGCGGCGCGAGTCCGCCGGAAAATACCGATGCAATCTCGTGGCCGAGCGCCATGCCTGAATAGCGGACTTCAGTGGGAAAGAGTTCGCCCATCAGCGCCGGCTGCGTGCCGATCATCGCGGCATGGCAGAACGGCAGCCCCAGCGCGAGCGACAGGAACACAAGCAGCGGCTCGTGTGTATCGATCAGCCAGAACGCCGGAAACGCGACCACCACCAGCCCGAGCGCGCCGATCATATACACGGGGCGCCGCCCGATCACGTCCGAGAGTTTTCCCCACAACACGATGGTCACGAGTTCGAGCAGCATCGCGATCATCACGCCGCCGAGCATCACGGAGACCGGCACGCCGATCGTCTTGCCGTAGACCAGCACGAACGAAAGGAAAATATACGTGCCGCCGTTTTCCGCCACGCGCAAACCCATCGCCTGCAAGACCTGCTTCGGATGATTGCGCAGCACGGTCAGCACCGGCAAATGCTGCGGTTTCGCGGCAGTGAAGTCGCGGCTTTCCGGCAAGCGCCGGCGAATATACACGCCGACGCCGAAGATCAGCACACTGGCGAGAAACGGTACGCGCCAACCCCACGACATAAAGCTTTCGAGCGGCAGGCGCTGCACCAGATAGAACGCCGCGGCCGACAATACGAAGCCGCCCGCCACGCCCAACTGGCTGAACGACGCGTAGTAGCCGCGCCGATTGGCCGGCGCGCTTTCACTGATGAGCAGCACGCCACCGCCCCATTCGCCGCCGGACGCGATGCCTTGCACCACGCGCAGGCACACCAGTGCGGCCGGCGCGAGGAAACCGACCTGCGAGAAGGTCGGCAGCAGACCGATGCCGAAGGTCGCCACGCCCATCATCATCAGCGTGATGACGAGCGCGCGTTTGCGGCCGTGCCGGTCGCCGATATGGCCGAACACGATGCCGCCGAGCGGCCGCGCCAGAAAGCCGATCGCGAAACCGGCGAAGGCGGCGAGGGTGCCCATCAGCGGGTCGCCGTGCAGCGGGAAGAACAGCGGCCCGAAGATCAGCGCGGCGGCGGTGCCGTAAAGGAAAAAGTCGTACCACTCGAGCGCGTTGCCGAGCACGGAGGCGACGATGATCCGGCGCAGGGTCTGCGAGGTGGCTGGAGCCGCGGGCGTCGCTCGCGGTCCTGCCGTGGGGGAAAGCGTGTCGTTTTGCATCGTCAGGCTCGCAGGCAAGGATTAGGGACGCTGGCACTCACAACAGGAAGCCGATGGCGCTCAGCGCCTCGGTCGAGTCGATCAGACGGATCACTTTCTGCACGATACGCGGCTCGCCGCTCGCGAAACTGATGCGATGGGTGAGGTCCGCCGCGAACAGCGTCGACTTGCCGCGTTTGTACGCGACGATGATCTGCGACGAGCTCACGTCGACCTCATCGCTGGCGTCGCTCGTCAGCGTGAAGCGCGATACCGTGCGCACGGTGCGGGCGGCGTCGCTCGCCGAAGCCGAATAGCCGGACATCATGCGCTGCACGCGTTTTTCGCGCATGTCCTGATCATCGTAGGCGTAGTTCAGCGTGGCCGCGAAGTCGGTGGTCTCGGGATCGATCGGCACCACGTAGAAGCCCGCCGGGTCCCACAGCGAAAGCCATTCGCGATAGTGCTTGCGGTCCAGCATTTCGGCTTCGCGCCAGATGAGTTCGATCGCGCCGGCAAAAGTTTTCTGCGAGAAAAGCGTGTTCCTGTCGTCCATCATGCTTGCTCCATCATCGTGCGCCATTGCGCGTACGCTTCACGCATGCCGGTTTCGTCGGTGGCGTGCGCGGTCTTCTCGCCGTTCGGCGCGGTGCTTTCGCGATTCAGGCCGCGGTTCACGAGGATCGGCAGATCAGGGCCGGCATGCGAGCCGCGCTGCACGCGCTCCCATGCTTCGGCGTCGTCCGGGCTGCCGAAGCCGAACGGGCCCTGGAAGTGCTCGTGGATGCGCAGGCGCACACGGTTGGCTTCCTCGGGGCCGCCGTCCATTGCAAGGGCGACGTGGCGGATTTCCGTTTCGTTCGCCGAGATGGGCCGCAGCACGCGGAAAAACGCCATCGACAACGCGAGGTTCGGAAACAGATTCAGGTTGAAGCCGACGCCCATCAGCGAACGCACGATGCGGCGCACTTCGTCAGGCGTGTGATCTTTTGCCAGCGACGCAGCGAGTGCTTCGAAGCGCTCGGGAATCGGCGCGCCGTCGTCCTTGTCGAGATCGACGAGTTCCGGCACCAGCACGGCGAGGCTATGGCCGTTGCCGAGCGAGCGGCAGAAGGCGTCGTCGCTGGTCATGAAGCTTGTGATCGCGGCGGCGGTTTCGTCGTCGATCGATTTCATCCACGACTTGTGGACGACCGGGAAGTGATAGAGGTCGGTGGTGTTCTCGAGCTGGATCTTCCAGTTGCCGTTAAAGCGGAAACGGTGTTCGCCGTTCGCCTTGATCGGATAGCCCGCGCCCTGCTTCATGAACAGATCGATCCATGGCTTCGCTCCGCCGAGAAAATCTTCGAGCGGCTCGATCTCCTGATTGAAGCTGGCGAAAATCAGACCCTGGTAGATGCCCACGCGCAGACTGGCGAGCGGCAACTCGGTCTTGTCGATCACGCCTTCGTAGCCGTCGCCGTAGGGCAGCGCGCGCAACGCGCCATCGAGACCGTAGGTCCAGCTGTGATATGGGCAGGTGAAGCCTTTCGCATTGCCCTTGTGCTGCTCGCACACCGTCGCGCCGCGATGCCGGCAGCGGTTCTGCAGCACGTTCACCGCACCCGTCTTGTCGCGCACCACGATCACCGGCTGGCGGCCGATCGTGGTGGTGCGGAAGTCGCCCGGATTCGGCAACTCGCTTTCGTGCGCGACCCAGATCCAGGTCTTGTAGAAAATGCGCTCGAGTTCGGTTTCGAAAACCGCCGGGTCGTGGTACAGCGACGGGGCGACGCGGTCGGACTGCGCGCGCTGGTATAGGGCGCTGGCGTCGACGGTCTGATATGAGGATTCGCTCATCGTTCTGTGCATGTGGGTGGTCGATGGAGCAAAGTCTCGCCGACCGCATGATATGCGTCAAATTGATCTAAAATAAAATATCAAATCAATCCGATGGATATCTCGATGAATTCGCTGGACCACGTCGACCTCAATCTGCTGCGCGTTTTCCAGGCCATCGTCGAGGAACGCAGCCTCACGCGGGCCGGTCAGCGGCTTGCGCTGTCGCAGCCGGCCATCAGCTATTCGCTCGGGCGCTTGCGCACGCTATTCGACGATCCGCTCTTCATCCGCACGCGCGCGGGCATGCAACCCACGCCGATCGCGCTCGAGTTGTCGGGGATCGTCGCGCGCGCGCTCGATACGGTGCGCGAGGCGCTGCGTTACGCGGAACATTTCGACCCGGCGGTGAGTACGCGCACGTTCCGCTTATCGCTGTCCGACGCGGGTGAACTGGCCTATCTGCCGCCGATTTGCGAGGCCTTGCATCAGCAGGCGCCACGCGTGAGATTGCGCATCGAACCGCTGCCGGTCGAAGAAATCGAAGACGCGTTGCGGGCGAGCCGGCTCGATTTCGCCATCGGCAATCTGCCCACCTTAACCGCGCGCACGCGCCATCAGCCGTTGTTCGAGGAAAGCTACGTGTGCATGACGCGCAAGCGGCGCGGCCTGCCGCGAACCAAAGAGCTGGCTCTGCAGGCGTTTCTGGATGCCTCGCATGTGCTGATTACGTCGGTCGAGCACAGCCACCATGCGCTCGACGACGCGTTCCGCTCGCAAGGCGTGGGGCGTCATATCGCGCTCGAATTACCGCATTTCGTGGCGTTGCCGAACGTGCTGGCTGTCACGGACCTGTTTGCGACACTGCCGCGGCGGCTCGCGCAGATTTTTAATCGTGACGGCGGCTTTCAGCTTTACGAATTGCCGGTCACCTTGCCGATCGCGGCGGTCACCATGCACTGGCACGAGCACTTCGATCAGGACGAGGGCAATGTGTGGCTGCGCAATCTGATGGCGGGGATCGTGCGGCGTTTCGACGAACGTTGAAAGCGCCGCGGCGATCGAGGTCAGGTCCGTTTGAACAGGTCCCGGGCGAGGGTGCACAGCAGTGTGGTGGTCGGCGATTCGTCCTGCAAACGGCGGCTCATGATGATCGGCGAGGCGACATTGGCCGCCGGAATCGGCCGGTACACCACGCCATGCGCGCGCAGGCCCTCTACGCTTTCCGGCACGAGACACACGCCGACTTGCGCCGCCACCAGTCCCAGCGCGGTTTGCAATTCACGCACTTCATGAATCGCCTTCGGCTCCAGCGCATGGTCGTGCATCGCCGACAATTGCTGGTCCGCATAGCTCGGGCGCGGCGTGCTCGGATAGACGATCAGCGTTTCCTGAGCGAGCGCCGCGAGCGTGAGCGGTTTCTTCTGCCGCGCCAGCGGATGATCCTGCGGCAGTGCGGCAATCATGCGTTCCTCAACCAGCACTTCGCGCGACAGTTGCGCGTCGTCGAAACGCAGGCGGCCAAAGCCGACGTCGATCCGGCCGCCTTTGAGCGCGCCCAGCTGCTCGATCGTGAACATTTCGATCAACGACAACTCGATATGCGGCGCCGCCTCGCGAAACGCGCGTATCACGGCGGGCAACGCGCCGTACAGGGTTGACGGCACGAAACCGATCACGATCCGCTCGGCCAGTTGCGCGAGCCGCCGCGTGAGCGGGGCAAGCTCGTCGGCTTCGTCGATCAGCCGCTTGGCCTGCGTATAGAAAATGCGGCCCGCCTCGGTTAGCCGCAGCGGCCGCGAACCGCGCTCGAATAGCGGCAAGCCGATGCTTTCCTCGATCTGTTGAATCTGGCGGCTGAGCGGCGGCTGCGTCATGTGCAGGCGAACGGCTGCCCGCGTGATGTTCATTTCTTCCGCGACCGCGACGAAGTAGCGGAGTTGGCGAAGTTCCATGCATACCCCTAAGGTATGGAAGTAGTCGGAATCGGTGTTGGACTGCTTCGCAGGTTTGTTTCTAATATGGGGCCCTCAGCAAAGCAGTTCAGGAGGGCAACGAATGATAGCAACACCTGTGAAGATCGAGAGCGTGGAAACGATTCTCGTCGACGTCCCGACGATTCGTCCCCACCGCCTCTCGGTCGCGACGATGAACTGCCAGACGCTCGTACTGGTCCGGATTCGCTGCGCCGACGGCGTGATCGGCGTGGGCGAGGGCACCACCATTGGCGGTCTCGCGTACGGCGAGGAAAGCCCGGAAAGCATCAAGGTCAACATCGATACGTATTTCGCGCCGCTGCTCAAGGATATGGACGCGACCCGTCCGGGCGCCGCGATGGCAAAACTGCGCGCGCTATTCCAGGGCAACCGTTTTGCCAAATCCGCCGTGGAAACCGCGCTGTTCGATGCGCAGGCGCAGCGCGTCGGCGTGCCACTGTCCGAACTGTTCGGCGGCCGTGTGCGCGATAGCGTGGACGTTGCATGGACGCTTGCGAGCGGCGACACGCCGCGCGACATCGAGGAAGCCGAGCGCGTGTTCGAGTCGAAGCGGCACCGCGTGTTCAAGCTGAAGATCGGCGCGCGCGCAGTCGCCGACGACGTCGCGCATGTGATGGCCATCAGCAAGGCGCTGCAAGGGCGCGGCGAAGTGCGGGTCGATGTGAATCAGGCATGGACCGAGGCCGAAACGATCTGGGCCGCCGCACGGCTGGCGGATGCCGGCGTCGCGCTCATCGAGCAGCCGATTGCCGCGGACAACCGCGCCGGCCTCAAGCGGCTCACGGATCTTGCGCAGGTGCCGATCATGGCCGACGAGGCGCTGCACGGCCCGGCGGATGCGTTCGCCATTGCGAGCGCCCGCGCGGCCGACGTATTCGCCGTCAAGATCGCGCAATCGGGCGGCCTGACCGGCGCCGCGCACGTCGCTGCCATCGCATCGGCGGCGAACATCGATCTGTACGGCGGCACGATGCTCGAAGGCGCCGTGGGCACGATCGCTTCGGCGCACCTGTTCAGCACGTTCGACGAGTTGAAGTGGGGCACGGAACTATTCGGGCCCCTGTTGTTGACCGAAGAAATTCTCACTGAGCCGCTGCGTTACGAGAATTTTGCCTTGCACCTTCCACACGGGCCGGGCCTCGGCATCACGCTCGACTGGAACAAGATCGACCGTTTGCGGCGCGATACGCGTCATGGCGCAAGCGTTACCAGGAACTGACGGTTCACTCGTTAGCCGTCACGCACACTAAACGAAGGAGATACCCCATGAACAAGCAAACCATCGACGCGCTGCTGCAAAAGATCAACGACAGCGCCACCAGTGAAGGCAATCCGCGCACCAAGCAGATCGTCAATCGCATCGTCCAGGATCTGTTCTATACGATCGAAGACCTCGACGTGCAACCGGCCGAATTCTGGACCGCGCTGAACTATCTGGGCCAGGCCGGCCAGAGCGGCGAACTGGGTCTGCTGGCCGCCGGCCTCGGCTTCGAGCATTTCCTCGATCTGCGTCTGGACGAAGCGGAAGCGAAGGCCGGCATCGAAGGCGGCACGCCGCGCACGATCGAAGGCCCGCTGTATGTGGCGGGCGCGCCGCTGTCCGATGGGCACGCGCGTCTGGACGACGGCAAGGACCCCGGCCAGACGCTGGTGATGCGCGGCCGTGTGCTCGGCGAAGACGGCAAACCGCTCGCCCATGCACTGGTTGAAGTGTGGCATGCGAACCACCTGGGCAATTACTCGTACTTCGACCCGTCGCAACCGGCCTTCAATCTGCGCCGTTCGATTCGCACGGACGCAAACGGCAACTACAGCTTCCGCAGCGTGGTGCCGGTCGGCTACAGCGTGCCGCCGCAAGGTCAGACACAGTTGCTGCTCGATCAGTTAGGCCGCCACGGCCATCGTCCGGCACATATCCACTTCTTCGTTTCGGCGCCGGGTTTCCGCAAGCTGACCACGCAGATCAATATCGACGGCGATCCGTATCTGTGGGACGACTTCGCGTTCGCCACGCGTGACGGTCTGGTGCCGGCGGTCAAACAGGCCGAAGGTGCGCAAGGCAAGCCGTATGGCGTGGAAGGCCAGTTCGCGCTGATCGATTTCGACTTCACGCTGTTCAAGGAGCGCGACAGCCTGCCGGGCGCCGAAGTCGAGCGCGTGCGCGCCGAAGCCTGAATGGCGTCGCCGCGTCGCTGCGTAGCTGTGTAGCAGGACGCGTTCGACCCTGGTGGCGCGGCGCCGTTTGCCGGCCGCCAGGGTCTTTGTCATGAATGATTGTTGAGGAAAGGAGAACAAGCATGCTGTTTCACGTCGAGATGACCGTCAACCTTCCGCTGGATATGAATGCCGAGACTGCCGCGCGCCTGAAAGCCGATGAAAAGGCATTGTCGCAGCGGTTGCAGAAGGAAGGCGTATGGCGGCACCTGTGGCGGATCGCCGGGCACTACGCCAATATCAGCGTGTTCGATGTGGAGAGCCCCGCGCATTTGCACGACGTGCTGAGCCAGTTGCCGCTGTTTCCGTATATGACTCTCGAAGTCCGCGCGCTGTGCCGGCATGCATCGTCGATTCGCGACGACGACCGGTAAGCGCTGAAAAGCTGAAGGTGCTGCGAATGCAGCACCTGGTTGCATCAAAGTTGCATTAGAGATCGAGTACGAGCAGCGGCGACGCCGCGCGTGAGATGCAGCAGCAGATCACCTTGCCGCTGGCCCGTTCCGCTTTGCTCAGACAGTGGTCGCGGTGTTCGGGCGTGCCGCTCACCACGTCGACCATGCAGGTGCCGCAGACACCCTCGCCGCACGAGGTATCCACTTCAATGCCGATCGACGCCAGCGCGTCGACAATCGTCGTGCCCTTGTCGACGCGTACGGTTGCGCCGCTGCTGGCGATCTTCACCTCGAAGGAATCGAGCGTGTTGGCTTCGTTCTGTGACGGGGACGAAGACGCGGACGAAGGCTCGGCGGCGAAGCGTTCAAGATGGATCGCCTCCGACGCCACATGTTGTTCGCCGATCGTCACCACACGTTCCATGAAAGGCGCGGGACCGCAGGTGTAGATGTGCGTGCCTTCGCGCGCGCTTGCGACGCATTCGGTCAGTACCGTGTCCAGCTGTTCCCGCGGCACGCCGAAATGAAACCGTGCGTAATCGCTGAACGGTGCGCGCGACAGCAGCGGCAGGAACGCCGCGTGTTCCTCGCTGCGCGCGAAATAATGCAATACGAAGCGCTGCTTCTGCTTGAGCAGCCGGTACGCCATGCTCAGCAAGGGCGTGACGCCGATACCCGCGGCAATCAGAACGTGCTCGCCTGCTTGAGGCGCGAGCTGGAACAGATTGCGCGGCGCGCCGATGGTCAATTCACTGCCGACCGCGACCTCATCATGCAATGAACGCGAGCCGCCGCGCGACGCCTGTTCCCGCTTCACGGCGAACAGGTGCGCGTCGCGATGGTCGGGGTCGCCGCACAGCGAATATTGTCGCGTGACCCCGGAGGGGCCGGTGACGTCGATATGCGCGCCGGGTTCGTAGAGATCGAACGGCTGACCATCGAGGCGCGACACGCTGAACGAGCGCACGCTGTGTGCTTCGTCGCGTACGCTGTTCACGCGTACATTGAAGGTGGTTCTTTCCATGATCTGACTGACTAATGAGCAATGCGCAGCAGTGCGGGGGCGCATGCGTGGTGCTGCATGCGGTTGGGTTCCAAGGATAAGAACCCGCATCAAATCAGGCAAATCGATTAAAAATAAGACATCAGATAAATACCGTTGATAATAGGCGACGGTCTCGCTGCGTCTGCCAGCAGTCAATCGAGGCCCGCCAGATGCCGGACCAACGCTTTTTCCGGTCGTCTCAGGGCGTTCAGATCGCGCATGCAGACCAGTAGCCGACGCGTGGCCCAACTGTCCGTCAGCTCGATCGTGCGAATGCCGGGTGTGCCGCGATAGCGCTTTGCCGCCGTGGCCGGCACGATGGCAATTCCCGCACCCTGTTCGACCATGCAACAGATGCCGTCGAAGGTCCGCATGTGTGCCCGGATGCTGAGCGGCTGGCCGGATAACAGGGCGCGTTCGCCGAGGTAGGCATGCAAGGCGCTGCCGGTGCTCAGGCCGATGAACGCGCGCTCCGCCACTTCCGCCAGCGTGACGCGGCGGCGCGCGGCGAGTTCATCGTCGCGGCTCGCGATCAGCACGAGTGTGTCCACCGCAAAGGGCAGCGTTTGCAACGCGCCATGTTCGACCGCATCCGAGATGATGCCGATCTCCGCCGCGCCGGTCAGCACCGCTTTCACCGTCTCGCTGCTTTGCCGCTCCTTCAGATCGATCTGCACATTCGGGTGATTGCGTAAAAACAGCCCGACTGGCGAGGGCAAAAACTCAGTGATGGCAGCGGTATTGGTCCATAGGCGAATGCAGGCCTTGCGGCCTTCCTGATGCTCGCCCAGTTCGCCCTGCATCCGCTCGATCTGGCCGAGCACGAGCCGCGCATGATGCGCGAGCGTGTCGCCGGCCGGGGTCGATTCGACGCCGCGCCGCCCGCGCTCCAGCAGCGCTTCCCCCAGGGTCTCTTCCATACCGCGCAGCCGCGCGCTGGCCGACGGCAGCGACATGTTCGCGCGTGCCGCGCCGTGGGTGATGCTGCCGGTTTCGAGGACGGACAGGAAAAGGCGGAGGTCGATCAGATCGAAGCGCATGGGCGGATAGCGTGGATTGAGGTCGGCAGCCTTAGGCATAGCCTAAGTCACAGTACGTATCTTACGCATTGTGGCCGGCGCTGCGGCGCTTGAAAATCGCAGATATCGCGTCCACCGCAATCTGTCGATGAGCTCTTTTTTTACGCTGTGGAGCGGGCAGCCGGTGCGCGGGCGCATCGGCCCGGCGACGTTGCGCCGCTGGTTTTTTTATCTGCTTTTTATCTGTTTACCGGGCCTGGGCATTCAGATAACGGCACGCGCGTTCGTCTGACAAAGAGGCGAACGAAGGAGGGCTTTATCGTGTGGTCGGCAATTCTGGACACATTGGGGGCGCTTGCGGTGCTGGCAAGCGTGGCGACGCAGATCGCGCTGATGCGCAAACGCTGAGGTCTGCGCCACGGGTTGGCTCTTTTCAGCGCGGCGCGAGCCGCTCGGGCAGCGCGTAGCGTTGCATCGTGCGCTCCATGCCGTCCAGAAAGGCCTGCTCGGCGGCGTTCATCTTGCGCGCGCGCAGCCACAGCAGATCGATATCGACATCGACCAGGCCCTCTTCCGGCGGCAAACGCCACAAGCGCTGCTGTGCGAGATCGTCGCGCACGATGTGCTCCGGCAGGCAGCCGATTCCATACCCCGCGAAAATCAGCCGCCGCACTTCGTCGAGGCTCGGCGAGGCCGCCACGATTCGCCCGGTGAAGCCGCGCTGATCGCGAAACACGGTGAGCGGCGAGAGGCTGTCGCCGATCTGGTCACTGGTGAACGACACGAAATTCTCCGCGAGCAACTGATCGATCGACAGCGCATGCCGGCCGAACAGCCGATGATGCCGCCCGCAAAAAAGCGCATACCGTTGGCGCAGAAAACAGCGCTGCTCGAGTTTGTCGACTGGCGTACGGCACAGGCCGAGACCGGCCGTGGCCGTCTTTTGCAGCAAGCGACGAGATGATGTCCGACGAACGCATCACTTCGATTTGCAGATCGACACGCGGATAGGTCTTGTGGAATTCCGCGAGGAATTCGTCGTAGACGCCGGAATCGATGCGGCTCACCGTCAGCAGGCGGATCGAGCCGGTGATGTCGTCGCTGCGGTCGTCGAGTTCGGTTTCCAGCCGCGACATGTGGCCGTAGATATCGCTGGCGATCCGGTACACCTCTTCGCCGGCGCGGGTCGGCTCGAAATGCGGCCCGCGCCGTTGGATCAGCGTGCGGCCGAGCGTGTCTTCGAGGCGCTTGAGCGCCTGGCTGACCGCCGGCTGCGTGAGGTGCAGGCGGGCCGCGGCGCGGCTGACGCTGCGCTCCTGCATGATCACGAGGAAGGTGCGCAGCAGGTTCCAGTCGAGCCGGTCGTTCAGAAAGCGGGTGACGTCCGCGCGCAGTTGGGTCATGGCAGTTGGGTAACGGCAGTTGGGTAACGGCAGTGGGTAGCGTTAGGCCTTAGGTATTAGCCAGATTTATAGTGAAGATAATAAACCGAAATTTGACTAATGTTTTATGGCTGGCGATAAAACACCTCACAAGATGCCCCGATATCCGGAATAGCAACTGAGGAGACGCCATGAATGCTTCACCCCCGACCGCCCGTCAGCCGGTACGAGCGGCAAGCGCCGCTTTCATCGGCACGATGATCGAGTGGTATGACTTCTACATCTACGCAACCGCTGCCGCGCTGGTGTTCGGCGAGTTGTACTTTCCGTCGCACGATCCGTTCGTCAGCACGATGGCCTCGTTTGCGACCTTCGCGGTCGGCTTCTTCGCGCGTCCGCTCGGCGGCGTGATCTTCGGCCACCTGGGCGACCGCATCGGCCGCAAGAAAGCGCTGATGACCACGCTGATGATGATGGGCGTGGCAACCGTGTGCGTCGGTCTGCTGCCGGCTTATACGAAGGTCGGCGTGCTGGCGCCGGTGCTGCTGGTGTTGCTGCGCGTGGTGCAGGGCGTGGCGGTGGGCGGCGAATGGGGCGGTGCGGTGCTGATGGCCGGCGAGCATGCGCCGCAAGGGCGGCGCACCTTCTTCGCCTCGTTCGCGCAACTCGGCAGTCCGGCTGGCCTGATCCTCTCGCTGATCGCGTTTCGCGCGGTCACGGCGATGCCGCATGACGACTTCATTAGCTATGGCTGGCGCCTGCCGTTTCTGGCGAGCGCGGTGCTGCTCGCGGTCGGCATCTTCATTCGCCTGGGCGTGAACGAATCGCCCGAATTCCAGCGTGAGAAAGACAGCGAAGCGCACTGTCGAGCTGCCGATCGCCGAAGTGTTTCGCTCGTCCGGCGCGCTGGTGGCGTTGTGTATCGGTGCGAATACCATCGGTATCGCGGGCGTGTATTTCACCAACACGTTCATGATCTCGTACACGACGCAAAACATCGGCGTGTCGAAATCGCTCATTCTGGATTGCCTGTTCGCGGTCGCGATCATTCAGTTTCTGTCGCAGCCGCTCGCCGCGTGGCTGGCGGAAAAATTCGGCGGGGCGCGCTTCCTGAAGCTTGCCGCGTTTGCCGCCATGCTCTCGCCGTATCCGATGTTCACGCTCGTTCAAAGTGGCAACCGGTTGTCGATGATCATCGGCATCGCGCTGGCCGTGGTGTGCATGGCGAGTTTCTATTCGGTGATTGCCGGCTTCGTCAGCGGCGTGTTTCCGGTGCGCGTGCGCTACTCCGCGATCTCGCTGTCGTATCAGGTGTGCGGCGCGATTGCCGGCGGTCTGACGCCGCTCGCGGGCACGTGGCTCGCCCACAAGTTCGTTGGGCAATGGTGGCCGCTTGCCGTGTTCTACACCTGCCTCGCGGGTATCTCGCTGTCGTGCATCGTCGCGTTGGATGCGTTGAAGCATCGTCGCGCCGACGCGCCCGAAGCATTGCCGGCACGCTGATTCAAAAAGGGAACTGAGATGTTGAATGTGGATGGAAAGCGCCTGTGGGCGAGTTTGATGGAGATGGCGCAAGTGGGCGCGACCGCGCGCGGCGGTGTCCGGCGCCTTGCGTTGAGCGAGGAAGATCGCAGGGGACGTGAGCTGTTTTCCAGTTGGTGCACGCAGGCGGGCATGACGGTGCATACGGATGAAGTCGGCAATCTGTTTGCGCGTCGCGAGGGAACGAGCGCGGACGCCAGGCCGGTTCTGATCGGCAGCCATCTCGACACGCAACCGGAAGGCGGGCGTTTTGACGGCGTGTATGGCGTGCTGGCCGCATTGGAAGTGATTCGCAGTCTGAACGATCAGAACATTCAGACGCAGCACCCGCTTGAAATCGTCTCGTGGACCAACGAGGAGGGCGCGCGTTTCACACCGGCGATGCTCGGCTCCGCCGTGTTCGTCGGCGCGACGCCTTTACAAGCGGCGTTGGATACACGGGACGCGCAGGGCGTGACGCTTGCCGAAGCGCTCACGACGTGCGGGTATGAAAGATTCCGTCATCTGGACGTGAACGAGGTCGAAGCCTATTTCGAAGCGCATATCGAACAGGGGCCGATTCTCGAAAGCCACGGACATCCGATCGGCGTCGTCACTGGCGGTCAGGCCATTCGCTGGCTCGATGTCGAAGTGAACGGCGTCGCGGCGCATGCGGGCACCACGCCCATGCCTTACCGGAAGGACGCGTTTTTTGGCGCTTCGGCGATGGCGCTCGAGCTCGAAACGATCTCCCAGCGGTATGCGCCGCTTGGTCTGGTCACGATCGGTCAGGTCGAGGTGCCGAATTCGTCGCGCAATACGATCGCCGCGAAAGTGGCGTTCACGGTCGATCTGCGCCATCCCGACGACACGCAGATCGACGCGATGGAACAGGACGTGCGAGCCGCATTCGAGCGCGTTGCCGCGCAGCGTGGGCTGAACAGCGCGATTTCGACGTACTGGAAAAGCCCCGCCACACCGTTCGACGCCAGTTGCGTGGCGCTCGTCGAGCAGGCCACGCAGCAGCTCGGCTATGCGTACGAGCGTATCGTCAGCGGTGCGGGACATGACGCGATCCATCTGGCGAGGCATGTGCCGAGCGCGATGGTGTTCATCCCCTGCGTCGGCGGTCTATCGCACAACGAAGCCGAAGACGCGTTGCCCCGCAATGTGACCGCCGGTGCGAACGTGTTGATCAATGCGGTGCTGGCACGCGCCAAAGTGGCCGCGCCAGCCTACGCGTGAAGTTGAGGAACCCCGACATGCAGACCTTTTTTCATCCCGCACAATTGAAACATCATCCGCGCAGCTATTTGTCGCGCGGCCAGATGCGCCCGCCGCAGGAAGTGCCGGAGCGCGCCATGCGGCTCGTCGAAGCCGCGCAGAAGCTGGGTTTCGAAGTGCGGGAACCCGCTGACTTCGGCGCCGCGCCGCTCGCCGAAGTGCACGGCATGAACTATCTGCGCTTTCTGGAGGAAGCGCATCGCGAGTGGAAAACAGATGCCCGACGACTGGGGCGACGAAGTGATGTCGAATGTGTACATCCGCGAAAACAATCCGTTGCGTGGCGTGCTCGCGCAAGCCGCGCGTTACCTAGCCGATGGAAGCTGTCCGATCGGCGTCGACACCTACGAATCCGCCTATTGGTCCGCACAAAGCGCGCTTGCCGGCGCGCATGCGATTCTCGGCGGCGCGGGCGAGGCCTACGCGTTGTGTCGGCCGCCTGGCCACCATGCGCGCGCCGAGGCGGCAGGCGGTTTCTGCTACCTGAACAACGCGGCGGTCGCGGCGCAGGCGTTACGCAAAAAGTATGGACGTGTCGCGATTCTCGATACCGACATGCATCACGGCCAGGGCATTCAGGAGATTTTCTACGGTCGCGGCGACGTGCTGTACGTATCGATTCACGGCGACCCGACCAATTTCTATCCTGTGGTGGCCGGCTTCGAGGACGAACGCGGTGCCGGCTAACGGCGAGGGTTTCAACGTCAATCTGCCGATGCCGCACGGCTCGTCGGAGGCGGTGTTCTTCGAGCAACTCGATGCGGCGTTGCGCGTCGTCAACCGCTTTCAGCCGGACGCGCTGGTCGTGGCGCTCGGCTTCGACATCTACAAGGACGATCCGCAATCGATGGTAGCGGTCACGACTGAAGGTTTCGGCACGCTCGGCAGCCGGCTGGGCGCGCTGAAGCTGCCGACGCTGATCGTGCAGGAAGGGGGTTACCATCTCGAAACGCTCGATGCAAACGCGCAGGCGTTTTTCGGCGGGTTTGGGGCGAAGCGATGATCGGCGCTGCCTGATTGTTCGGCTGATCCGACGTATCTATTCGTCCGCAGCCGCTTTATTCATGTGGCGTACCTGCCTACATTGTGTCCTGTGACAGCGCCACTGCATGTCTGGCTTCATCGGCGCCGGCCTCGCGAATCTTCGCGGCGGCGCTTCGGCGCGAACCCAATCCAAAGGACACGATCATGAGCAAGCTCACAGGTAAAGTTGCTGTTGTAACAGGCGCATCGAAAGGCATCGGCGCGGCGATCGCGAAAGCGCTGGCCGCGCAGGGCGCCTCGGTGGTGGTGAACTATGCGTCCAGCAAGGCTGGCGCGGACGATGTGGTCGCCGCCATCACCGCGGCGGGCGGCAAGGCGGTTGCCGTTGGCGGCGACGTGTCGAAAGCGGCGGACGCGCAGGGCATCATCGATACAGCGGTCGAAACGTATGGCCGCCTCGATATCCTCGTCAACAATTCGGGCGTGTATGAATTCGCCCCGATTGAAGAGATCACTGAAGAACATTTCCACAAGCACTTCAATGTGAACGTGCTCGGTCTGCTACTGGTCACGCAGGCAGCGGTAAAGCATCTGGGCGAAGGCGGCAGCATCGTCAATGTCAGCTCGGTCGTGAGCCGCATCACGCCGCCGGGCAGCGCGGTCTATACCGCCACCAAAGGCGCGGTGGACGGCATTACGGGCGTGCTCGCACGTGAGCTCGGACCGCGCAAGATTCGCGTCAACTCGGTGAATCCGGGCATGGTCGCCACCGAAGGCACGCATAGCGGGGGGATTCTCGGCTCCGATTTCGAAACGTGGGCCGTCAGCACGACGCCGCTCGGCCGCATCGGCCAGCCCGACGATATCGCCGATGTCGCGGTGTTCCTCGCCTCCGACGACGCGCGCTGGCTGACCGGTGAGAGCCTGATCGCAAGCGGCGGATCGCGTTAAGCGCGTGTGAATGCCGCCATGCGAAGTTTGCGTGGCGGTTTTTTGTTTATTCAGCAGCAACAGGGGTTGTGCCCGCCAACTGAACGGCAAACAACGCGTCGAGCAGATTCGAACCCGGCCGCTCCGCGAGGCGCGTCAGCGATTCGATCATCTGCACCTGGCAATCCTGCAGCGGAATCATCCGGATCCTGCGCGATTGATTGAATTCGGCGCGCGCGATCACGCCCACGCCCATGCCTTGCGCGACGGCTTCTTCCAGCGCCTCGCGGCCATCCACGTACATGACCGGTTCGACCTGCAACGACTCGCGCACCAGTTCGATTTCCAGCAACTGCTGGGTCACCGACTGCGGCTCGCGGAAAATCATCGGCTGCTGCACGAGCTCCGCGTAGGTCAGCTTGCGTTTTTTGGCGACCGGATAGCTCACCGGCACCATCGCCACCAGCGGATCGCGGCGCAGCACGCGCGCTTCCAGCCGGCTGTGCACTTGCGGCGCGGCGGTAATCGCGGCGTCGACCGCGCTCGACAGCACGCGTTGCATGCAGTCCGCCGCATTGGCGATCGACAGCGTCACCACAATTCCCGGATGTAGTTTGCGAAATGCGCCGATCAGCGCGACGGCGAGATCGGGCGCGTCAGCGACCAGCGAGAGCGAACCGGACTCCAGCCCGCCTGCCGATTCAAGCAGTTGCCGCGCGTCGCGCTCGCAACTGAGCATCTGCCGCGTCACGCTGAAGAGGCGCAAGCCCAGTTCGGTGGTTTCGACGCCGCGCGGTCCGCGCTCGAACAACTTCACGCCGTAATCGTGTTCGAGCCGCCGTACGTGGTCGGAGACGGCCGGCTGCGTGAGCGACAGTGCTTGCGCCGCTTTCGAGAAGCCACCATGTTCCGCGACCGCATGAAACGCTCGCAATTGCGCGTATTGCACGTGAGCCTCACCGGTGAATAAGTTTTTGCGATACCGGCATCGATTATATCGATTTTACCGATGCCTCGCGTTTCGGTACTGTGTGAAGCACCGAAACAGCGATATCGGAGATTCCGAACATGGACAGCGTGATCGACAGTACTTCAGCAGTGTCCGCCGTGCCTGGCGCCGTCACCTGCGCCCCGCCGGCCAGGGGCGAGCCGTATCTGCTGACGCCTGGCCCGCTCACCACCGCGTTCTCGACCAAGGAAGCGATGCTGCGCGACTGGGGCTCGTGGGACGGCGATTTCCGCGCGATGACCGCGCAACTGCGCCGCAGCCTGCTCGACATCGCCGGCGACACCGCGGGCGAGTACGACTGCGTGCCGCTGCAAGGCAGCGGCAGCTATTGCGTCGAGGCGATGCTCGGCAGTCTGATTCCGCGCGACGGCCATGCGCTCGTGCTGGCCAACGGCGCGTATGGCAAACGCATCGCCACCACGCTGGGTTATCTCGGGCGCGCATGCACGGTGCTCGACAAGGGCGACTACCTGCCGCCGCGCGGTGTGGAAGTCGAGCGCATGCTGGACGCCGACCCGCGCATCACGCACGTGGTCGCGGTGCATTGCGAGACCAGTTCGGGGATTCTCAACCCGATCGAAGAAATCGCCGCGGCCACCGCGAAGAAGGGCCGCAAGCTGCTGATCGACTCGATGAGCGCGTTCGGCGCGGTGCCGCTCAACGTGCGCGAGGTGCCGTGCGAGGCCTTCGTGTCGTCGGCGAACAAGTGCATCGAAGGCGTGCCAGGTTTCGGCTTTGTGATCGCCCGCAAGAGCGCGTTGCAGGACGCCAGGGGCCGCAGCCATTCGCTGAGTCTGGACGTATACGACCAATGGGACGTGATGAACCGCACCGGCCAGTGGCGCTTTACGCCGCCCACGCACGCGGTTGCCGCCTTCATGGAGGCGCTGCGTCTGCATCAGCTCGAAGGCGGCCAGGCCGGGCGGCTCGCGCGTTATGCGAACAATCGCGATGTGCTGGTTGCCGGCATGCACGAGCTTGGCTTCGAGCCATTGCTGAACGCGCGCTGGCGTTCGCCGATCATCGTGACGTTTTTCTCGCCGGCGCACCCGTCGTTCAAATTCGAGCGCTTCTATGAACTGATGAAACAGCAGGGATTCATCATCTATCCGGGCAAGTTGACGGTGGTGGACAGCTTCCGCATCGGTTGCATCGGGCAGGTGGATGCTCAGGTGATGCGTCGCGTGGTTCAGGCGTGCGCGCACTCGCTGCAGGCGATGGGCGTCGAACACGCCGCGCCGCCGCAACGCGCGCTTGAAGAACGCAAGGCATTGGCGCAAGCCGCGTAAAGAGAGCAGCCCGTGCGTCTTGCGCGCGGGCTGCCACATGGATGACGGGCGGGTCGAGTATCAGTCATACAAACGCGCGGCATGTCGCGCGGGCTGTGGAAGTTCCCAAGGATCGAAGTAAATGAAACACGTAAAAGCAGTGATTTTCGACTGGGCCGGTACGGTGGTCGATTATGGTTCGCTGGCGCCGATGGGCGCGTTTGTGGAGACGTTCGAGCAGTTTGGCGTGTCGATCACGATCGACGAAGCGCGCGGCCCGATGGGCATGGCCAAGCGTCCGCACATTGCGGCGCTGATGGCCTTGCCGCGCGTGTCGCAAGCGTGGGCAGACAAGTACGGGCATGTGCCCGGCGAAGCGGACATCGACGCGGTGTACGACGTATTCGTGCCGAAGAACATCGCGGTGGCGGCGAGTTATAGCTCGGTGATTCCAGGCGTCGCCGAGGTGGCGAGCGCCTTGCGCAGCGACGATATCCGCATCGGCACGACGACCGGCTACACGCGCGAGATCATGGCCGAGATCGTGCCGGGGGCGGCCGCGCAGGGTTTTTCGCCGGACAGCATTGTGTGTACCGGCGATACGGTGGAAGGGCGGCCGTCGCCTTACATGATCTATAAGACCTTGCCCGAACTGGGCGTGTGGCGCGCGAAAGATGCGATCAAGGTTGACGATACTGAAGTCGGGATCGAGGAAGGCATCAATGGCGGCACGTGGGCGGTGGGCGTTGCCGTGAGTGGGAACGCTTTTGGCATGGCCGAAGCGGATGTCAAGGCGCTGACGCCGGATGAGTTTGCCTGGCGGCGCACAGCGGCGATTCAGAAGCTTCGGGAAGCTGGGGCGCACTATGTGATTGATAGCGTGGCGGATTTGATGCCGGTGGTGCATGAGATCGAGGCTCGCCTGGCGCGAGGCGAGCGGCCTTGATATAGGCGTCTTTTTGCGCGCCGCGGACCTCCGCCGCTCAAGTTTCGCCCCCGATTGCCGTTGACACGGGCTAATGACATTCGGGAACCGCGCCGTGCAACTCGCTTACAGTAACGACCGTCTTTCGAGCCGGATGGCAATCGATTCATCCACCGCCGGCGAGCCCGAGGTGGAATCGTCGGTCATCGAATGGCTGCTGCACGACGATCAGGTCATGCGCGAGTGCTTCACCCACGCAGCCGAGATTCTGAAAACCGTCACGGGCGCGGCGATCACCGCGATCACCCTGCTCGATGCCGAGTACCAGCACTACCGGGCCGAAGTCGGCATGGCGATGCCGCTGGTCACCCGCGCGCGCTCGCTGGCCGACTACGCAGTACGCGACGCGGAGCTTTTCGTCATCGAAGACGCGCATGACGATCGCCGCTTCGGCGAGTGCATGCTGGTGCAACGCCATCCATTCGTACGCTTTTATGCGGCCATCGCTTTGCGCGCACCGAACGGCGAGATCGTCGGCGCGCTCTGCGCGATGGACCCGGCGCCTCGCCGGCTCGACGCTTCGCAAAAAGCCGTGTTCTACCACCTGCGCTCGATGATCGAGAACGATCTGAAAATGCGCACCGCCACCGCGATCGATCCGCTCACCCAGCTGTACAACCGCCGTTTCCTGCTGGAAAGCGTCGCGCTCAAATGGAGAGAGGCACGCGACGGCGACGTGATGGGTTCGGTGGTGGTCGACGTCGACTGGTTCAAGCAATACAACGATACCTACGGCCACCAGGCGGGCGACCAATGTTTGCGTAAGGTCGCCTCGGTACTGCAGTCGACGGCCGACGGCGAGCGCATCATCGCCGGACGCATGGGCGGCGAGGAGTTCGGCCTGCTTGTGCGGCAGGCCGATCAGGCCACGCTCGGGCGCTCGCTCGAAGCGCTGCGGCAGGGTGTCGAGGATCTGGCGATCGAGCATCGCGCGTCACCGCTCGGGATGGTGACGGTCAGCGTTGGCGCGTCCCTGACGCGCATGACGGAGCACGCGCGACCCGCGCATCGCGACGGTTTCGGGAGCGCGGACCGGGCGCTATACCGTTCGAAACACGCCGGCAGAAACCAGGTCACGATGGCATAGCGCAAGCAAGGCCTGTCGGTCAGATATCCTCACTATCATTCCACGCCCGTACTTACCAGGCACAATCCGCCAACGTGGCGTAAATCGCAGAGCGATTTCAGCGCCACTAATCGCCGACATGAGGCGCGGGCACGCGCGTGTCCCTCAGTGCTGTCGGCGCACTTATCGTTCAAACCGTCGCGCCGTGGCAACGCATAAGGTTTCCTTAAGCAAAAGCGGCGTAAATTGCCGGACAGTGTAGGGGAAGCGTCGGAGCGAATCGGCGGGCGGCCGTCGCGTTCGACGTGGTCAGCAGAGAGAGCTGCTGGTTGCATACACAACGAAGAACGGCTAAAAAAACGACGATGTCCAAGGGACGAAGAGCAAGTCACGCGGCTCAGTTGGAACAGCATCGCTCAATCTACCTGGTGGAGCTGGCGAGGGGCAGTTCGTTCATCGCGAGTACCCTGACGCCGGTCACGCAGCGAGCCGCGATTACCGAGGTCATGAGTGAATTCAGCGAACGGTACGGCACGGAACATCTGTCCATTTTTCGTGAACTGCTCGCCGAGAGCCTCGTGAAACGCAGGAGTCCACTCGCAGCGCAGGCCGTGCTGGAATTCGAGTCCTCGTAGCGTGCCTGCAAAGCGGAAGCGGCCCGGCCGCGAACCTCAAGCGGCGATCAGCTTCAACCCCGCCGGCAACGATTCGCCGAACACGCGGCCTTCGTCGGCGTTGTCGAGTTCGACGGTCTCGCTCACCATGGTGACCCACGCGCGCGGCGCGTTGGCCGCTTCGAGCCTGCGCACCACCGCATGGCGCACATCCTCGGCCAGGTCGCGTGAACGGTCGCCGGTCATGCGGGCAATCTGCACTGCGGCGAAGGCGGCGGGATCGACCTTCTTCCAGTCGAGCGCGAGAATCGTATTGAGCCACTGCGCGGCGACCTCGGGCGGCACCACGCCATGGGCGCTGCCATAGAACGGCCGCCGTGCGCCGATGCGTCCAACCGCCCACCAGCTTTGATGATTTTCCGCGGGCTTTTTCAGGCGCGTCAGCACCGATTCGCCGAGTTCGATCTTGCGTTCGACCGGAATGCGTTCGAGCGACGCGCTCAGGCGAACCATATCGGTGAAGCCGGTTTTCGACACGTCGAACGGCAATTTGTGGCGCGATTGAGCGGCCTTTTGCAGATACGCCATCGCATCGAGCACCCGCAGCTGCGCGTTTTCGTCGAGGCCGCCCGCGGCGCGGCGCCAGAGCGTCCACCATTCCGACCAGACCTGGCTTTCGTTGACGTACTGAATGCCGTCGTCGAACAGCGACCAGAGCTGTTCGACGCGCCATTCGTCGAGCGGATAGCCGAAGCCGGGCCGCACGCAATAACCCGCGAGATTCAGCCAGAGCCGCTCGTGATCCGCCGAGCGGCGCCGGCGGCGCGCGCGCTCCCAGAGCGCACCGAACAGCTCGCGCAGCAATGCGCTGTTCCAGCTTTCGCGTGGGCCGAGCAGTTGTTCGAGTTGCGAGCGCAGCCGTTTGACTTCTTTCGGCCCGACGTTTTGCGAGCGCGAGCCGAAGCTGCGATCGATCTGTTCGATGGCTTCGTCGAGTGCCGGATGGCGGGTCTGTGCCGGATCGGCCGACAGGTCCACCTGCGCGGCTTCGCGACGCAACTGGAATTCGAGCAGCCAGCGCTGCGGCCGGGTTGTCGCGCTCGATGCAATGCACGTCGAGCGTGCCGACTTCCGTGAGCGAGG
The DNA here is from genome assembly GCA_963738755.1 of uncultured beta proteobacterium. Taxonomy (GTDB): domain Bacteria; phylum Pseudomonadota; class Gammaproteobacteria; order Burkholderiales; family Burkholderiaceae; genus Paraburkholderia. The sequence continues at coordinate 112,266 of CAVTXZ010000023.1, read as the reverse complement.
TGGCGATCTGCACCGGCGTGTCGCGCGCGGTGCTCGTGCCGCGCGGTTGCACGATCGGTCGCGATGGGCGGCAGGCGGATGAAGTCGCCGCCTCGCGAGGTCGGCCAGTTCGCCGGGCTGATAGACCGTGTCCGCGCTCGACGACACCAGGTGAAAACGCACCGGATGCCCGAGACGCAGCGCGAACGTGCGGTCCTTGATGCAGAATCTCGTGGCCTTCTTCGGTGCCGCGCGGCAGCAGGCAGATGCCGCGTGGGCTCGGCTCGGCGCTGCCGCCGGCATCGGGATCGTCGAGGACGAGGAAGTAGCTGCGCGGCGAGCCGCCGCCGATTTTCGGCGCCTGGCCGGCACGGGCGAGCGCATAGGCGACCGCGCCGCGCGCCACGGCCACGTCGGGATTGTCGTTGTGCAGCACGTTCAGCGGCGCGCCGCGCCACGTGCCGAACGTGCTGGCGAGACGCTGCGTCAGCGCGTCGGCGCGGAACACGCCGCCGTTCAGCAGCAGCGTATCGGGCACCGGCAAGGCTGGTCATCGCTTCGTCAGCGCAACATCGCCGCCGACGTCACCGTATCAGCGCCACCCCCGGACGCACCCAGCGCCTTGCGCGACTGCGCCGCGAAACGGCTCAGAAACGCCGCGATATGGCGGGTGACGGCCGCATCGGTGGCGTAGGGCAGGCCGAACTCGACGATCGCGCCGCGCGGCCGGCCGGGCCGCTCGTTCGACGCCACCGCCGGGAAAAAGCCGTCGACGATGACCTGCTCGACTTCGTCGCGCGTCACCTGCGCCGTGCGCGCGCCGCCGATCAGCTTCGAGCCGGCGCCGAGCAGCGTGATCGACGCCGAATCGGGCGCTTCGGCGCCGAGCAGTTGTTCCTTGGCGGCGCGGCAGCGCTCGACCAGTTGCGACAGACTCGCCGCCGACAGACGCGTGCGCTCGTTGCCGCCGCCGCCGAGCCGCGCTTCGACGAGATGCGCGAGCGCCAGGTCCATGTTGTCGCCGCCGAGCATCAGGTGATTGCCCACGCCGATGCGCGTCGAGTTCGCGGCTCGCCGTCGCGCATGCTCACTTCGATCAGCGTGAGGTCGGTCGTGCCGCCGCCGACGTCGCAGATCAGCACGAGCCGCGTGTCGCGCGAGTTCGCGTGCGAGCGTTCGCGATGATGAAACAGCCAGTCGTAGAACGCGGCCTGCGGTTCTTCGAGCAGGCGCAACGCGGGCAGCCCGGCCATGCCGCGCCGCTTCGCACGGTCAACGCGCGCGCGCCTTCGTCGAACGAGGCGGGCACCGTCAGCACGACGTCCTGCTCTTCGAGCGGCGCGTCGGGGAAGCGCTGGTTCCACGCCGCGCGCACGTGCGCGAGATAGCTCGCGCTGGCCTCGACCGGCGAGACCTTGCGGACATCGTCGGCGGCGCCCCACGGCAGGATCGGCGCGACCCGGTCGACCGACGCGTGCGACAGCCAGCTCTTCGCGCTCGCCACCAGCCGCCCCGGCACCTGCGCGCCGAGCATGCGCGCGAGCCGGCCGATCACGACCGGCTGCTTGCGGATCGTCGCCGGCAGGTCGGCCGTGCGCCCACGGCAATTGCAGATCGCCCGCGCTCAGCTCGCCTGGCGCCGCGTGATAGCGCACCGACGGCAGCAGCGGCCGCGCCGCGACTTCGCCGGGACTCACCAGCTGATCGATCTCGAAGACGCGGATCTCCTCGACCGCCGGCCGCCCGCCGCGACGCCCGCCTCCGCATAGGCGAGCACCGTGTTGCTGGTGCCGAGATCGATGCCGACGGTGTACCGCTTCATCTGCAGTCATGCATTGCGCGTTGCCGCGCACGTCGAACTCGACCTTCCAGCGCTCGTCCGATGCCGCGCGGGACGGCTTCGAGTTCGAGCGTGCCGGCTTCGGTGACGCGCGCATGCAGCTTCACCGGCACGACTTCACCGGCGGTGCGGCCTTCGGTCGGCAGCGTCGCCTGGATTTCGTCGAGTTCCTGCAATTCCTCGGGACCCCAGAAATCGAGCAGCGTGCCGACCTGATCCTGACGACGCACCGACGACCCGAAGAAGCGGAAGTGCACCGGCTCGCCGACCACGAGGCCGAACTCCTGCGCGGGCAACTCGGCCTCGGTGCCTTCCTCCATGCCGAACGGCGCGACGCACAGCGCCTGCACCGGCGGCTCGAGCCCGGGCACGGCGGGCATCGCCGATTCGATCGCGATGTAGTACGCCCGCGCCGTGCCGCCGCGAATCCGCACGCCCTTGCCGCGCCGCACGTAGCCGTAGTAGGCCGCGCCGCGCGCGACCGCGAGATCGAGGTCCGCGCCTTCGAGCAGGCGCGCCGGGCGCCGCGCCTTCCGCCGCGAGCCAGCCGTTGAGCGTGCCCATGATGCGCTCGACCAGCAGCGGCGACTTGAACACGCCGCCGTTGAAGAGCACCGCGGTCGGATGCAGGAAGCTCGCGCCTTCCTTGGCGCATGTCGCGCAAGCCTTCGAGTTCGGCGAGCGCGCCCACCTGACGGCCGAGGAACGCCGCCAGATGCCGCGTGATGCCCGCGTCCTGCGCGTACGGCAGGCCGAGTTGCGTCAGGCCGACGCGCGCGCGGCTCACCGGCCGCGCCGCGCTCTCCACCTGCGGGAAGAAGCCTTCGAGGATCGTCTGCGTCAGCTCGGCGCGCGTCAGTTCGGTGCGGATCGAGCCGCCGATCAGCTTCGAGCCGCGGCTCGGCACGACGAGCGGCACGGTGTCGGTGGCGGGGTCGCTGAGCAGCGTTTCCTTGGCCGAGCGGCACGCGTAGGTGAGCGCGCGCAGTTGCCACGCGTCGGCCTGGGTGCCTTGCGCCGCGAGCTTGCGCGCGACCACGTGCGCGAGCGCGAGATCCATGTTGTCGCCGCCGAGCAGGATGTGCTCGCCGACCGCGACGCGATGCAGTTCGAGATTGCCTTCGCGCTCGATCACCGCGATCAGCGAGAGGTCGGTCGTGCCGCCGCCGACATCGACCACGAGAATGATGTCGCCGACCTTGACCTGCTTGCGCCACTCGCCGGTGCTCTTCTGGATCCAGCTATACAGCGCGGCCTGCGGTTCTTCGAGCAGCGTCATGCGGCCGTAGCCGGCGGCCTCGGCGGCTTCGGCGGTCAGTTCGCGCGCGGCCGGATCGAACGAGGCGGGGATCGTCACCGTGATGTCCTGCTGGCTGAACGGCGCGTCCGGATGCGCGTGGTCCCACGCTTCGCGCAGGTGCGTCAGATAGCGCACCGAGCTTTCGAGCGGCGAGACGCGCGCGACTTCGGGCGGCGCGTCGTTGGGCAGGATCGCCGCGCGGCGGTCGACGCCCGGATGGCACAGCCAGCTCTTCGCGCTCGACACGAGCCGGATCGGCGTGGCCGCGCCGCGGCTGCGCGCGAATTCGCCGACCGCGAATTCGCGCTGGCCGGTCCACGGCAGGTACAGGTCGCCGGACGCGAGTTCGTCCGGATGCGGCAGGTAGAGGAACGAGGGCAGCAGGTCGAGGTTGTCGATCGCGCCGGGGCCCGGTGAGCTGCGCGACCGGCAGCACGCCCTGGGCGGTTTTCTCGCCGTCGCTGGCGGTCGTGTCCACGTAGGACAGCGCGCAATGCGTCGTGCCCAGGTCGATACCGATCGAATAGCGTGCGTCGCTCATAGTTCCACCTCGGCCGGTGCGATGACTTTGGCGTTATGGCTGTCCGTCGAGCTTCGGCAGACGCACGTCGTCGACGCGCCAGCCGCGATGGCTGATGCTGCCGTTAAACGGCGCCTTGCCGACCACGTTGCCGGTCAGGCGGATCGCGGTGGCGTCGAAACCTTCGGCGAGCGTGACGCGGCTGCCTTCGGCTTCGTCGCGCACCGGGCGGATCGTGAAATGCTCGCGCAGCGTCGCGCGGCAGCCGTCGTGCACGAGGCGCGCGGCCGCGCCGATGTCGGCGTCGCTGTAGTTCTTGATGTCTTCTTCGACGAAATCGATGAAGCGCGCGTCGCGTTGCAGCAGGCCGAGCAGCTGGAGCGCGGCGTCGGGGCTGGCTTCCTTCAGCGTCGGGCGCGGGCTTGCGGGCGCGGGCGCCGGGGCCGGTGCTGGCGCGGGCGCCGGGCGTGGCGCGGCGCTGGCAGCGCCGCCGCCGTTACGCAGACGCAGCACCCCGGCGGCGAACTCGCCGTCGCCGAGAATGCTGAAAAACGTGCCGACGGCCAAGGAAATCCTGCCGAGGAAGGACGGGTTCGAATCGGTCATAAATGCTCCTGAGGGCTCTGTTAAAGGACGAGCTGTCCTGGCTGCGCCGCACGCGACGGCCGGCCTCGCGGGCCGATCGCCGATGCGTCTTTGCGAGGGTCGGCGGCAGGCATGCCGCCGAGGTCTGAATCATCCGGTCTTGCGGCGCGGTGGCGCCGCGCAAAACCCGTATTTTGCCTTGTGCCGCGCCTGACGCGGACAAAGCCGGACATTCTCGCGGTAAATGGGGGGTGAAAAGGCGGCCAGGGACGCTATGCGCGTGTCGGGCGAGGCGGCGTGGGAGCGGCGAGAGAGCCGCCGCATTTCATGACGAAAGGACGGGTTCGAGTGTCGCGGACGAGGCGCCGCGCGAAGGCGGGCGCGTCGTCCGGATATCAGGCGGTTTGCTTCGGGCTGACCAGGTTCAGCCGCAGGCCGGCTTGGCTTTCTTGCAGGCATCCGCCAACTGCGGCGGCGGGTCCTTCTTGAACACGGTCTTGTACGCTTCGAGCACCGTGGCCTGGGTCACCGGCAACGACTGCACGCCGATCCACGCCGGCGGTGTCTGGCCGATGAGCGCCTTCATCATCGCCATCGCCTCGGCCACGCCCTGATCGTACGGGCGCTGCGAACCGGTGGCCTTCAGCGGGCCGCCCTTGGCGATTTCGATCGCGGATTGCAGACCCAGGTCGACCGTCGTGACCGGGATATTCACACCTTGCGCGCGCATCGAGGTCAGGGTGTCGAGCGCCGGTTGATCCCACACCGCGAACAGACCCTTCACGTCCGGATTGCCGGTGAGGAAGTCGCCGGCGATCTGGCCGACCTTGGACGGATCAGTGAAATCGACCTGCTTGATCTTGAGGTCGGGGCGGTTCTTCTTCATCCAGTCGTTGACCGCCTTGGTGCGCTCCTTCGTGCTGAAGTAATCGACGCCGAAGTTGACGAGGCCGATGGTGGCGCCTTGCGGCACGCACGAGGCGAGCACCTTCGCGGCGATCTGGCCGTTGCCTTCACTGTCGGCGGAAATCATCGACGCGTATTGTTCCGGATGCTTGAGCCCGGTCGGCACGTTGTCCATGAACACGAGCTTGATACCGGCGGCAGACACTTTCTTGTAGGTCGCGGCTGTGGCCGTGCCATCGACCGGAATCGAGATGATGCCGTCCGGATGCCGCTGGATCGTGTTTTCGATATCCGCGATCTGCTTGTCGACCTGGTATTCGGCGGAAGCGGTGCCGATCACTTCCACGCCGTACTTCTTCAGCGTGTCGGTAATGCCTTGCACCTGCAGTTGCGACCAGTCGAGATTCATCGTCTGCATCGAAATGCCGACTTTAAATTTGCCCGCCTTGACCTTGGCCGCGTCGGCGGCGCTCAGTTGCACGGCTTCGACCGAGGCGGCTTTTTCGCCGTTCGGTCCCTGGCCGACGATGTTTTTCGGGCCGATCGAGCCGGCCGGCAGACTGGTCACGCATTGCGCGCCGGCGCCCGACGATGCCAGCGCTGCGACGGCCGCAGCCGCCATGACGCCGGCCAGAACCCTGCTTGAGCCACGACGATGTTTCATGAGTCTCCTCCGTTGGTCTTCATGTCTGTGTTACGTCTGCTGCTGGCAATGGAACCTCGCGGGCACGTTGCGCGGGTTCCGGATTTCACGCGTGCTCGACGTGCTCCGTCATTTCTTGGTAAACGCGACTGCGGCGACGATGATGGCGCCCTTGATGACGAGCTGCAGCGATGAGCTCACCCCCAGCAGCACCAGCCCGTTGTTGAGCGTGCCGATGATCAGGCTGCCGAGCAGCGTGCCGAGCACGAAGCCGCGGCCGCCGAACAGACTGCAGCCGCCAAGCGTCACGGAAGCGATCACATCGAGCTCGAGCCCCTGCACGACGTCGGGCCGCGCCGCATGCGAGCGCGCGGCGAGCACCAGCGCGGCGAGACCCGCCAGCGCGCCGGTCAGGATGAAGGCGAGGGTGGTCACGCGGCGAATGTTGATGCCGGAATAGAGCGCGGCGGTCGGATTGCCGCCGGCCGCGTAGATCTGCCGGCCGAACACGCTGTAGTGCAGGAGCAGAATGCCGCCGATCACCACCAGCAACGTCCAGATGATCGGCACCGGCACGCCGAAAATATCGCCCTCGCCGAAGACGGAGATAAAGGTGTCGTTGGTGATGATTTCGGGGCGCGTCGTGGTGACCAGCAGAGCCAGTCCGCGCGCGGCGCTCAGGGTGCCGAGCGTGACCAGAAACGATGGAATGTTCAGCCGCGTGGTCACCACGCCGTTGATCGCGCCGACAATCGCGCCGGTGCCGATCCCGGCAATTGCGCCGACCAGCCAGTTATCGCCAACGTACGTCATGGCGAGCGCCGCCGACATGCCGGACAAGGCCAGCGACGAGCCCACCGAAAGATCGATCTGCCGCGCGATGATCACAAAGGTCATGCCGATCGCGACGATGGACACGAGCGCGGTCTGCCGGCCGATATTCAGGAAGTTGTCGATCGAGAGAAACCACGGCGTCGCGAAGCTGAACACCACCAGCAGGATCGCGAAGGCAACGTAGAGCGCATACGGCCGGTCGCCTTGCAGCAGAAGTTGGGCGAGGCGCCGCGCGCGGCTGCGCTGGGGAGTGCTGCCCTGGCGTTCGGCCGCGAGCGGCGAGACGGAGTCGTTCATATTGCGGGCTCAGTGGAAGCGCGGGAAAGTTGGATCAGGTGATGAAGCGATTCGGCGTTGCCGAGATCGGCGCGATCGACCGTCTTGATGATGCAGCCATCGGCGACGATCGAAATGCGGTCGCACAGGCGCAGGAGTTCGTCGAGGTCCGATGACACGACCAGCACGCCGGTGCCGGCGCGGGCCGCGTCATGCACCACGCCGTAGATTTCCTCGCGCGCGCCGACGTCGACGCCCACGGTCGGTTCGTCGAGCAGCAGGAGCTTCGGCCTTGGATGGTTCCATTTGGCGAAGACCACCTTCTGCTGGTTGCCGCCCGAGAGAAATTTGACGGAGGTGGACGAGCTCGGTGCCTTGACGGCCAGTTCCTTCATCGCAAGTTTCGCCTGTTGCACGGCGGCCTGGCTACGCAGCCAGCCCCACTGCGAAAAATGCGGCAAGCGCGGCAGGGTCAGGTTTCGTTCGATCGAATGATCGAGCACCAGGCCTTCCAGATGGCGGTCTTCCGGCACCAGCGCAACGCCGAGCTTGATGGCCGCGGCGGGCGTCATGCGCGCGTGCGACTGACCTTCGATCATGACTGCGCCGCTTTCGACCGCGCGCAGTCCGAAAATGGTTTGCAGGATTTCGGTGCGTCCGCTGCCGATCAATCCGGCCAGCCCGTGAATCTCGCCACGGCGCACCGTGAGATCGACGGCATGGAGACGGTCGTTGCTGACGTTGGACATGGCGAGGACCGGCAAGGTCGCGTCAGCAGCTTGCCGCCCGGTCGTAGTCACGCTGCTCGCGCTCCCCACCGCCGTTTGCTCCCGCGCGTGAAGCGCCGCATGGCCAGGCCCTACGATAGCCGCGACCAGTTGCTTCATATCGGTGTCCGCCGTCGAGAACATGCCGGCGTTGGCGCCGTCGCGCAGCACCGTGACTCGCTGTGAAATGCGGAACACCTCGTTCAACCGGTGCGTCACGTAGATCACGCCCACACCGCGATCCGTGACCGCGCGAATCGCGTCGAACAGAATCTGTTCCTCGCCGCCGGTGAGCGCCGAGGTCGGTTCGTCGAGAATCAGCACCCGCACGTCGCCCATCAGGGCCTTGCAGATTTCGGTCATTTGCCGATACGCAAACGGCAGCGAGCCGACCGGCACGCGCGGATCGAGCGGAATGCCGTGCGAGCGCAGAAAGTCGCTGACGGATGCCATCAACTGGCGGTTCTTCACAAAGCCGAAACGCGTACGAGGCTCGCGCCCAAGCATCAGATTGGCGCCGACCGAGAGTGACTCGACCAGACTCAGGTCCTGATAGACGACGGCCACACCCGCGTCGCGCGATTGCGCCGGCGAGCCGAACGCCACGCGCTGTCCGGCGATCTCGATGACGCCTTCGTCATAGGCGTGAACGCCGCTCAGTATCTTGATCAGGGTGGATTTGCCGGCGCCGTTCTCGCCGAGCAAGGCGTGAACTTCACCAGGCAAGACTTCGAGGTTGACGCCGCGCAGCGCCTGCACGCCGCCAAAGCGCTTGACGACGCCCGCAACGCGGATCAATGGAACCTGAGGCGATGACGCGGCCGTGACCGCAACCGGCTCACTCATCTGGCATGTCTCCTTCCGCCGACGCGACGAAATTCTTTTCTTTGTGTGATGCGGCCGGTGTCGACCGTGTTGTGATCTTCGCACCACGGTTATGGTGCGTCAATAACATTTGGCCCGATAACAGGCCTCGGGTTTGCGCCAATGTGAAGATTTCGTCGCAACACTTGTTATGATTCTATCAATCGTTGTAGCATAGATGAGAACAGCCTGTCCGTCGTCGTTGTGCTTTGCATCAAATTTACGGATGTCTCATGCCTGAAGCTCCTTCTCTGTCTTCTTCGGTCGTCGCATTGCGCGGCGCACCGCTCATTCATCCGGTGCGCAATCCGGGCGTGCCGTTCGACGCGTCGTGGCTGGATGGCCTACGCGTCAATCAGTCAGCGGTCGAGCGGCGCACCGCAACGCTTGCCACGCGGCGCACCGTCAAGAAAGACGCGCAGGCTGCATGGCTGCTGAAGGCCGTCACCTGCATCGACCTCACCACGCTGAACGGCGACGACACCGAAGGCCGCGTGCGCCGCCTGTGCGCGAAAGCACGCCAGCCGGTGCGCGCGGACATACTCGAAGCGCTCGGCATCGCGTCGCACGGCATCACCACGGGCGCGGTGTGCGTATATCACCGCTTCGTCGCGGCGGCGGTCGATGCGCTGCAAGGCAGCGGCATTCCGGTCGCGGCGGTATCCACAGGTTTCCCCGCCGGGCTGATTCCGCATCCGCTGAAGCTGAAGGAAATCGAGGCGTCGGTGGCGGACGGCGCGATGGAAATCGATATCGTCGTGACCCGCGAATATGTGCTCACCGGCAACTGGCAGGCGCTCTACGACGAAGTGCGCGACTTCCGCGCCGCGTGCGGTCCCGCGCACCTGAAGGCGATTCTCGCGACCGGCGATATCCGCACGCTGTCCAACGTGGCGCGCGCCTCGATGGTCTGCATGATGGCGGGCGCCGATTTCATCAAGACCTCGACCGGCAAGGAAGGCGTCAACGCCACGCTCGACGTCTCGCTCGTGATGGTGCGGATGATCCGCGAATACCAGGAGCGTACCGGCGTGCCGATCGGCTTCAAACCGGCGGGCGGCGTCTCGACCGCGAAGTCCGTGCTGTCGTATCAGATCCTGATGAAGGAAGAGCTCGGCCGCCCCTGGCTCGAGCCGGAGCTGTTCCGCATCGGCGCATCGAGCCTGCTGGCCGATATCGAACGTCAGCTCGAACATCACGTGAGCGGCCAGTACTCCGCTTTCAACCGTCACCCTGTAGCCTGAATACAAGACCGATCCCATGAGCGTAGCCGAGTATTTTTCTTCGATGGAGTACGGTCCCGCACCCGAGGACGATCAGCCCGCGCGTGCCTGGCTCGCGCAGCATGAGGCGCGCTTCGGGCATTTCATCGGCGGCGCGTGGCATGCGCCGTCAGCGGGTGAACGCTTTGCGTCGAACGCGCCCGCGAGCGGCGAGCGGCTGGCCGAGATCGCCCAGGGCGATGCCGCCGATGTCGACGCGGCCGTCGCCGCGGCGCGCGCCGCGCAGCCGGGCTGGCTCGCGCTGGGCGGCGCCGGACGTGCGCGTCATCTGTATGCGCTGTCGCGCATGGTGCAGCGTCACAGCCGGCTGTTCGCCGTGCTCGAAGCGCTGGACAACGGCAAGCCGATCCGCGAGACGCGCGACATCGACGTGCCGCTGGTCGCGCGACACTTCCTGCATCACGCCGGCTGGGCGCAACTGCAGGACAGCGAGTTTGCCGACTATGCGCCGCTCGGCGTGATCGGCCAGATCGTGCCGTGGAATTTCCCGCTGCTGATGCTCGTCGTGGAAGATCGCGCCGGCGCTTGCAATCGGCAACTGCGTCGTCCTGAAGCCCGCCGAATACACGCCGCTCACCGCGCTGCTGTTCGCCGAACTCGCGCATCGGGCGGGGTTGCCGGCGGGCGTGCTGAATGTCGTCACCGGCGATGGCCGCACCGGCGCGGCGCTCGTCGATCATCCGCAGGTCGACAAGATCGCCTTCACGGGCTCGACCGAAGTCGGGCGCCAGATCCGCGCGGCGACCGCCGGCTCGGGCAAATCGCTCACGCTGGAACTCGGCGGCAAGTCGCCGTTCATCGTGTTCGACGATGCGGATCTCGACGGCGCCGTCGAAGGCGTGGTCGACGCGATCTGGTTCAACCAGGGGCAGGTCTGCTGCGCGGGTTCGCGCCTGCTCGTGCAGGAAGGCATCGAAGCGCGCTTCATCGCCAAGCTGAAGCGCCGCATGGAGACGCTGCGCGTCGGTTCGTCGCTCGACAAGAGCATCGACCTCGGCGCGATCGTCGATCCGGTGCAACTCGAACGCATCCAGTCGCTGGTCGAAGCGGGGCGGCGCGAGGGCTGCGCGGTCTGGCAGGCGCCGGGCGCCGACATGCCGGCACAGGGCTGCTTCTATCCGCCGACGCTCGTGACCGGCGTGGCGCCGGCTTCCACGCTCGCGCAGGAAGAAATCTTCGGGCCGGTGCTGGTGACGATGAGCTTCCGCACGCCGGACGAAGCCATCGCGCTCGCCAACAATTCGCGCTACGGGCTCGCCGCCAGCGTCTGGAGCGAGACGATCGGCCGCGCGCTCGACATCGCGCCGCGCCTCGCATGCGGCGTGGTGTGGATCAACGCGACGAACCTGTTCGATGCGGCGGTCGGCTTCGGCGGCTACCGCGAATCGGGCTACGGCCGCGAAGGCGGACGTGAGGGCATCTACGAATATCTGAAACCGCGTGCCTGGCTCAAGCTTGCCGCTCGTCAGCCGGCGGCAAGCCGCGCACGGACGCCGGCAGGCACGACGCGGCGCCGAACGTCATGCGCGATCGACCGCACCGCCAAGCTGTTCATCGGCGGCAAGCAGGTGCGCCCGGACAGCGGCTATTCGCGGCCGGTCTACGCGCCGGACGGCACGCCGGTCGGCGAAGTGGGCGAGGGCAATCGCAAGGACATCCGCAACGCGGTCGAGGCGGCGCGCGCGGCGCAGAAGTGGTCGCAGGCGAGCGCGCATAACCGCGCGCAGGTGCTGTTCTACCTCGCCGAAAACCTCGCCGTGCGCGCCGACGAATTCGCGCGGCAACTGGTGGCGCGCACCGGCGTGACGCGAAGCGGCGGCGCGAGCGAAGTCGAGGCGTCGGTGACGCGGCTGTTCACCTACGCGGCGTGGGCCGACAAGTTCGACGGCGCCGTGCATACGCCGCCGCTGCGCGGCGTCGCGCTGGCGATGCACGAACCGCTCGGCGTGATCGGCATTGCGTGTCCGGACGAAGCGCCGCTGCTCGGCTTCGTCTCGCTGGTGGCGCCGGCGCTGGCGATGGGCAATCGCGTCGTCGTGCTGCCGAGCGAAGCATGTCCGCTTACGGTCACCGATTTCTATCAGATCGCCGAAACGTCGGATGTGCCCGCAGGCGCGCTGAACATCGTCACCGGCGAGCGCGGCGCGCTGCTGCCGGCGCTCGCCAAGCATGACGATGTCGATGCGCTCTGGTGCTTCGGCAGCGCGAGTGATTCGACGCTGGTCGAACGCGAGTCGATCGGCAATCTGAAGCGCACGTTCGTCGACCACGGCCGCCAGTTCGACTGGTTCGACCGTTCGAGCGAAGGCCTGCCGTTTCTGCGTCAGGCCGTGCAGGTCAAGAATATCTGGATACCGTACGGAGACTGAACGCTAGTCAGTCACACGAACACGAGTACTGGACAAACTGCACGCCAACCAGGATATGGAGGAGACAACGTGCTGAAGAATCTGGATCCGCTGTTGAACGCCGACGTGCTGCACGCACTGCGCGCGATGGGTCACGGCGATGAGCTGGTGCTGTGCGACGCGAATTTCCCCGCCGACTCCGTCGCCCGCGCAACGGTGCTCGGCAAACTGCTGCGCCTCGACGGCGTCGATGCGCCGCGCGCGATTCGCGCGGTGTTGTCGGTGCTGCCGCTCGATAGCTTCGTCGACGCTCCGGCGTCGCGCATGGAAGTGGTCGGCGAGCCGCACACGGTGCCCGCCGTGCAGCGCGAAGCGCAGGCCGAAGTCAACGCCGCCGAAGGGCGCGACGTGCCGTTCGCGTCGATCGAACGCTTTGCGTTTTACGAGCGCGCGCGACCGCGCCTATTGCGTGATCGCGACCGGTGAACAGCGCGGGTATGGCTGCTTCATCTTCAAGAAGGGCGTTCTGCTCGCGCCGGATGCCCCGAAGGAAGTCGCCCAGGAGAACGGCCATGAGCGCGTCATCGCAAGCCAACGGGCGCGTCGTCATTCTCGGCATCTACGTGACCGACCTGACGTTCCGCGCCGAACGCATGCCGCTGATCGGCGAGACGATCGCGGGCTCCGCGTTCGCGATGGGGCCGGGCGGCAAGGGCTCGAATCAGGCGGTCGCGGCGGCGCGCGCCGGCGCCGAGGTGGTGTTCTGCACCCGCATCGGCAACGACGCGTTCGGTGAGATCGCCCGCGCGACGTGGGCCGCGGAAGGCATCACGGCGCGCGCCTCGGTGATCGAAGGCGTCTCCACCGGCGCGGCGCATATCTTCGTCGACGACACCACCGGCATGAACGCGATCATCGTCGCAGCCGGCGCGGCCGGCACGCTGAGCGCGGCCGACGTCGACGCGATCGAAGCCGACATCGCCGCGGCGCGCGTGTTCGTCACGCAGCTCGAACAGCCGCTCGCCGCCGCGCGCCGCGGACTCGAAGTGGCGCGCAGGCACGGCGTGACCACCGTGTTCAATCCGGCGCCCGCGCTGCCGCTCGACGACGACATCTTCCCGCTGTGCGACTACATCACCCCGAACGAAACCGAAGCCACCGCGCTCACCGGCGTGCCGATCGCGAACGCCGACGACGCGCGCCGTGCCGCCGACGTGCTGCTGGCCAAGGGCGTCGGCACGGTGATCGTGACGCTCGGCGAGAGCGGCGCGCTGCTGCATTCGGCGAGCCAATCGGTGCTCGTGCCGGCGTACCAGTGCGGCCGCGTGGTCGAAACGGCCGGCGCCGGCGACGGCTTTACGGGCGGCTTCGCGGCGGCGCTCGCACGCGGCGACGATGCGATCGCGGCCATGCGTTTCGGCTGCGCGCTCGCGGGCATCTCCGTGACGCGCCCAGGCACCGCGCCCTCCATGCCGACGCTCGCCGAAGTCAACCGCGTATTGAGCGAGCCGGCTCAACCGGCCCAGGCATCCTGACCGTTGCTGCAGTTCGAAGGAGATCGTCCGTCATCATGAAGTCCTCGTTCACCGCTGGAAAACTGTTCGCCGACCGGCAACTGAATTTTCTGCTGATCGTCAACGTGCTCGTCGTGCTGGTCGCGACGTGGCTCTCGCACGGCCAGTTCGTCGATATCGACAACCTGCAGTCGATGGGCGGCCAGTTGCCCGAACTCGGTCTGCTCGCGCTCGGCATCATGCTGTCGATGGTGTCGGGCAACGGCGGGATCGACCTGTCCGGCGTCGGACTCGCGAACCTGTCGGGCATGGTCGCCGCGCTGGTCGTGCCGCGCTTCGTCAACGGCGACGATTCGCCGGCGCTGTACACGGCGCTCTTCTGCGCGATCGTCGGTGACGATGGGCCTGCTCGGCGGCTTGCTGAACGGCGTGGTGATCGCGCGGCTCAGACTCACGCCGATTCTCTGCACGCTCGGCACGCAGCTGCTGTTCACGGGCTTTGCGGTGGTGCTCAGCAACGGCGCTTCGGTGCATGTCGACTATGTCGACCCGTTGTCGGATATCGGCAACGGCACCGTGTTTCAGGTGCCGATCGCGTTCTGCATCTTCATCGCGGCGGTGATCGTGCTGGGCTGGCTGCTCAAACGCAGCCCGTTCGGCCTGCGCCTCTATCTGATGGGCACCAATCCCAAAGCCGCGTTCTACGCCGGCATTCCGCGCGCGCGGATGCTGATCACTGACCTACGCGATGTGCGGCGTGCTCGCGTCGCTCGCGGGACTGATCAGCGCGACGCACACGTCCAGCGCGAAATGGGACTACGGCAACTCCTATCTGCTGATCGCGATCCTGATCGCGGTGATGGGCGGCGTGAATCCGGCAGGCGGATATGGCCGCATCATCTGCGTGTTTTTTGCCGCGACCGTGCTGCAGTTCCTGTCGAGCCTGTTCAATCTGCTGGGCGTATCGCAGTTTTTCGGCGATTGCGCGTGGGGCTTTCTGTTGCTGCTGTCGCTCGCGTTCGCGGGCGGCGAGCGGGTGCGGGCGATCTTCGGCTTGGGCGGCGGCGACAGGAAGCGCGCCCCGGCGTTAGCGCGCGAGTGAACGCAAGACGCGTTCAGCAAGTGGTTTCAGTACGCGGCGGACCTTGGGCCCGGGTGGTCCGCGACATGCGAAGCGGGCCGATATCGAACGATAAAGGAGACATACGCATGAAATTGACTCGACTGGGGGCCGCGCTCGCAGCCGGCGCCCTGACGGCAGGCGTGATCGCCGCGGCGCACGCGGCGACGAACGAGACGATCGTCACGGTCGTCAAGGTGACCGGCATCAACTGGTTCAACCGGATGGACGACGGCGTCAAGCAGTTCGCGAAGGACAACCCGGGCGTGACCGCGTATCAGACCGGACCCGGCCGTGCGGACGCCGCGCAGCAACTGAAGATCATCGAAGACCTGATCGCGAAGAAAGTCACCGCGATCGCGGTCGTGCCCTACGATCCGCCGACGCTCGAACCCGCGCTGAAGAAAGCGATGGATCGCGGCATCAAGGTGGTCACGCATGAGGCGGACAACGAGAAGAACACGATGGTCGACATCGAGGCGTTCGACAACACCGCCTACGGCGCCGGTCTGAACGAACGTCTCGCGTCGTGCATGCACAACGACGGCAAGTGGGCCGTGCTGGTCGGCTCGCTCGGCAGCCGCTCGCAGGTGCAGTGGGCGGACGGCGGCATCGGCAACGCCAAGGCCAAGTATCCGAAGATGGACCTGGTCGAGCCGAAGCTCGAAACCAATAACGACGGCGAACGTGCCTATGAAGTCGCGAAGGAAGTGCTGCGCAAGCATCCGGACCTGAAGGGCTTCCAGGGTTCGTCCTCGCTCGACGTGATCGGCATCGGCCGGGCGGTCGAAGAAGCCGGCATGCAGGGCAAGATCTGCGTGTACGGCACGGGCTTGCCGACCGAAGCCGGCAAGTTCCTCGAAAGCGGCGCGATCAACGGCATCGCGTTCTGGGATCCGAAGCTCGCCGGCATCGCGATGAACAAGATCGCGCAGATGCTGATCGACGGCAAGACGGTCGAGAACGGCGCCGATCTCGGCATTCCCGGCTACACCAAGGTGACGGTCGCGAAGGGTCCGGGCAAGGGCATCATCGTGCGCGGCCAGGGCTGGGTGAACGTCGACAAGTCGAATTACAAGCAGTATCCGTTCTGATCCGTAGTAGTTTCATGCGTCACGGCGTGCCCGCGCGGGCACGCCTTACCTGCGACTCGCCATCATGAATCAAGACGTATCGTCATCGTTGTCCTCTCCGTCCGGCCATGCGCAGCCGTTTCTGCAGGTGGTCGGCGTGCACAAGCGTTTCACCGGCGTGCATGCGTTGCGCGGCGTGAGCCTCTCGTTCGAGCGCGGGCAGATCTATCACCTGCTCGGCGAGAACGGCTGCGGCAAGAGCACGCTCATCAAGATCATCTCCGGCGCGCAGCCGCCTGACGAAGGCGAACTCGTCATCGAAGGCGTGCGCCATGCGCGGCTCTCCGCGCTCGAATCGCTCGCGGCGGGCATCGAAACGGTGTATCAGGATCTGTCGCTGCTGCCGAACATGAGTGTGGCGGAAAATGTCGCGCTCACGGCCGAACTGGCCACGCACGCAGGCAGGCTCGCCCGCACCTTCGACCGGCGCGCGCTGGCGCGCACGGCGGCACGTGCGCTCGAAGCCGTTGGTCTGCCCGGCGATGCAGATTTTCAGTCGACGCTGATCGAGCAATTGCCGCTCGCCACGCGGCAACTCGTAGCAATTGCGCGGGCCATTGCGAGCGAGGCGAAGTTCGTCATCATGGACGAGCCCACCACCTCGCTCACGCAAAAGGAAGTCGACAACCTGATCGCCGTGCTCGCGAATCTGCGCGCCGAAGGCGTGACGGTGCTGTTCGTGAGCCACAAGCTCGACGAGTGCTATGCGATCGGCGGCGAAGTGATCGTGTTGCGCGACGGTCAGAAGATGGCGCAAGGGCCGATCGCGCAATTCACGAAAGCGCAGATCAGCGAGCTGATGACCGGGCGTCATCTGTCGAACGAACGGTATCGTGAAGACGCGCATGCGCAGGACGTCGTGCTCGAATGTGCGCGGCTTGACGCGCAACGGCCAGTTCAGCGATGTGTCGTTTTCCCTGCACGCCGGCGAGATTCTCGGCGTGACGGGCCTGCTCGACTCGGGGCGCAACGAACTCGCGCGCGCGCTGGCGGGTGTCGCGCCGGCGCAAGCGGGCGAGGTGCGGCTCGATGGCAAGCCGATCGCTTTGCGCACGCCGTCGGATGCGAAAGACAATCGCATCGGCTACGTGCCGGAAGACCGCCTGAACGAAGGGCTATTTCTCGACAAGCCGATCCGCGACAACGTCATCACCGCGATGATCTCCAGCTTGCGCGACCGCTTTGGCCAGATCGACCGCGCGCGCGCGCAGGCGCTGGCGGAACAGACCGTGAAGGATCTGCAGATCGCGACGCCCGGCGTCGACAAACCGGTGCAGTCGCTTTCCGGCGGCAACCAGCAGCGCGTGCTGATCGGCCGCTGGCTCGCCATCGACCCGCGCGTGCTGATCCTGCACGGACCGACCGTCGGTGTGGACGTCGGTTCGAAGGACATCATTTACCGCATCATGCAGCGGCTGTCGCAACGCGGCATCGGCATCATTCTGATCAGCGACGACCTGCCTGAACTGCTGCAGAACTGCGACCGCATCCTGATGATGAAGAAAGGGCGCGTCGCGAGTGAATATCGTGCTGATGCGTTGAGCGAAGCCGACCTGTACCACGCACTGCTCTCCGAAGCGGCATAGAGGACGTCCTACCCATGAACTCGCGGATCCATTCGCGTATGAACCAGACCATGACCCCGCCCACCGTCGCCGAAGTTGCGCCTGACGTCAAGCCGCCCGGCTTGCGGGCGAAACTCGCGCGCAACCCCGAATGGTTCACCGCGGGGCTGATCGTGGTGACGTGCCTGATCGTCGGCGCCATCAACCCGCGCTTTTTTCAGTTGGCGACACTGTTCGATCTGCTGCATTCGGCCACCACGATGTCGCTGTTCGCGCTCGGCACGCTCGTCGTGCTGGCCTCCGGCGGCATCGACGTGTCGTTCACCGCCATCGCCGCGCTGACGATGTACGGCATCACCAAGGCGGTGTTCGCATGGTGGCCGGACGCGCCTTTCGCGCTGATCCTGCTGACCGGCGCGCTCGGCGGCGTCGTGCTCGGCGTCGTCAACGGCGTGCTGGTGCATCGGCTCGAAAGCGCCTTCGCTGATCGTGACGATCGGCACGCAGTATTTGTATCGCGGGCTGCTGCTGACGTTTATCGGCACGACGTTCTTCATGAATATCCCGCACAGCATGGATCGTTTCGGCCGCATTCCGCTGGTTTTCTACCAGACGGGTGACGGCCTGCGCGCGGTGTTGCCGATCTCGGTGCTGGCGCTGGTGGCCGCCGCAGGGCTGACATGGTGGCTGCTGAACCGGACCATGATGGGGCGGGGCGTCTACGCGATGGGCGGCAGTCTCGCGATTGCGGAGCGGCTCGGCTACAACCTGCGCGCGATCCATCTGTTCGTATTCGGCTATACGGGCATGCTTGCCGGGATTGCCGGCATCCTGCACGTGTCGAATAACCGCCTCGCGAATCCGTTCGATCTGGTGGGCTCGGAACTCGACGTGATCGCCGCGGTGATTCTGGGCGGCGCGCGCATTACCGGCGGCACGGGGACGGTGGCGGGCACGCTGCTCGGTGTCGTGCTGGTGACGCTGATCAATAGCGTGCTGATTCTGGTCGGCGTGCCGAGCACCTGGCAGAAGGTGATCATTGGCGCCTTTATCCTGATCGCCGGCACGCTGTTCGCGCTGCAGCGCAAGAGCTGAGCGTCTTGTCATAACGGCCTGCCCCGCGCTTTTGCCAGCGCGGGGCAGGCCGATTCATTTGCGCTTGCGGTGCGTCCTGGCCTTTCTCGGTGATGATGGAGTCGAAGTCGTCGATCTGCGAGAAACGCACGGCTTTGACCACGCCGAACTTGCTCATGTCCACCACCAGATGCCGCTCCACGGCGCTCGCCATGGCCGCCTGCTTCAGCGCGACTTCGTGAAAATTCCAGCAGGTGACGCCGCGCGCGGTGTCCACGCCGCCCGCTGAGATGAAGGCCTTGTTGATCCCCATTCTGCGCAGCATCTCCAGGCTTTCTTCGCCGGCGAACGAGTCCGACGACGGCACATACACGCCGCCGAGCAGAATCATGCGCACGTTCGGCTTGCGCCGCAGAATCTCCGCCACGTTCAGCGAATAGCACACGACGGTGACGTGGCGCTCGGGCGGAATGAGGCGCGCCAGCGTGGTGAGCGTGGTGCCGCAATCGATAAACAGGGTTTCGTTGTCGCCAATCAGGCCGGCCGCAACCGCCGACGCTTCCGCCTTGGCCTGCGCGAAATGATCTTTTTCGTATTCGAGCGAATAGCCGGCGTTGTTAGGGACATCCGTCGCGTTGACGATATAGCCGCCGAGATACGTGAACCGTTGCGGACTGCCTGCAATGTCGCGCCGTACGGTCATCTCCGAGACACCCAGAAGGCTGGCGGCGTCGCGCAGTCGCATCACGTTCTGCTTGGCCAGCGCATCGGCGAGGGCGCGGAGGCGGTCGGGTTTCAGCATGGAGGTCCTGGCGCGTAGCGTGGGTTGGCGTGAATGGCTGCGTTATGTTTTGTTCGACTTCCTGAAAGAATTATAACAAGCGGTTGTGCGCGCGGCGAGAGCCGATCCTGCTGTTTTTATCGGTTCGGACGCTCAAGTATTTGTTTTGAATGCCGTTATGCCGGTGATCGGCTGGCGATCCGTTGTGAATCATCAGATCAACGGCCCTCAGTCGACCTCAGCGAGTTATCCGGGCGGCGCGCTGTGTGGTATTTCCGGTGCCGCCTCGCGAACTCGTTCCTGCTTACTTTCGACGACACGACATGCTTTGCAGAAATCCGGCAAAACCGCTGGCATCAGCGGCCTTCGCAGCACTCCTGCTGCACCCGCCAGCGATTCTTGCCGATGAGCCCGCGGCGCCCATCGTGCCCACCACATCGGGCAAGCTGTTGCTGACGGGCGGGGTGTCCGAAATCGAAGGCGCGGCCGGTGGCGGCCTCACGCCGTGGGCCGTGATTGGCGGCTATGGGACCGCTTCGCAACTCGGCGCCAATGCGCACGGCACCTACGTGCATACGCAGGACTTCGCGCTGACGACGTACGGCGCGACCGTGGGGGTCGCCAATCGGGTCGAATTCTCGGTCGCGCGGCAGATATTCGATACGCGCGATGCCGGTGCGCAGCTAGGTCTCGGTTCCGGTTTCAGATTCAACATGGATACGATCGGCGTGAAGGTGCGGCTGTTCGGCGATGCCGTGCTCGATCAGGACACGTGGGTGCCGCAGGTCGCAGCCGGCATCCAGTTCAAGCACAACGAACAGGGCGACATCGTGAGAGCGGTGGGCGCGACAAGCAATTCCGGCACGGACTTCTATCTGTCCGCGACCAAGCTGCTGCTGTCGCAGAGCCTGCTGCTCAACGGCACGCTGCGCTTCACGAAAGCCAACCAGTTCGGCCTGCTCGGGTTCGGTGGCGACAAGTCGAATAGCTATCACCCTGAGTTCGAAGCGTCGGTGGCGTACCTGCTGTCGCGTTATGTCGCAATGGGCGCCGAGTATCGCAGCAAGCCCGACAACCTCAGCTTCGCGCGCGAGCAGGATGCATACGATGTATTCGTTGCATGGGCGCCGACCAAGCACGTCTCGCTGACACTCGCCTATGTCGCGCTCGGCGACATCGCCACGTTCCACAATCAGCGCGGCGCTTACGCTTCTTTACAGGTGGGCTTCTGATGTTCAACGCTCGAGGCTATCTGCGGCACGCCGCGTGTGCCGTGCTCGCATTCTGCCTGGTGCTGCCGGGCGTCGCGCACGCCGACGATGCGCTCTATCGCGAGTTCGGCGAACAGCCGGGTCTCGTCAGGATCATCGACGACTTCTACGACCTGGTGCTGGTCGACCCGCGCACGAAGCCCTATTTCGACGGTGCGCCGGTCAAACGCATCAAGCAGAAACTCGCCGAGCAGTTCTGCGTGCTGCTGGGCGGCCCCTGCGTATACACCGGCCGCACGATGAAACGCACGCATGAAGGTCAGAACATCGACCGCGCCGCGTTCAATGCGCTTGTGGAAGATCTGCAAACGGCAATGGATAAGAACGGTGTGCCGTTTCGCGCCCAGAACAAGCTGCTCGCGAAGCTTGCACCCATGTACCGCGATATACAGGATCGCGAATGAACCAGTTCCCATCGCACTCAGGCACACGTTCTATCGACCTCTCACAGGATTGCATGCCCATGCGTTCAGGTAAGCCGGCTCTCTCCTTACGGGCGTCCCTGAGCGTCGCGGCTCTCGCGCTCGGCCTGCATGCCGCGGCGGTCAATGCCGCGAGCCTCCAGGTGGCCGTCGTCGATCAGAATGGCGCGCCGGTCGCCGACGCGGTCGTCTACGCGATGCCCGTGAACAGCAAGCTGCCGCCCGCCAAACCCGCGGGTGCGGTCGTCGATCAGGTGAAGCGGCAGTTCGTGCCGCTGGTGTCGGTGGTTCAGTCGGGCACCGCCATCACGTTTCCGAACAAGGACAATTTCGAACACGATGTTTACTCGTTTTCGCCCGCGAAGAAATTCGAACTCCATCTGTATCACGGCGTGCCGGCAAGTCCTGTCGTATTCGACAAAGCGGGGCTCGTCGTGCTGGGCTGCAATATTCACGATTCGATGGTCGCGTATGTGATGGTGGTCGACACGCCCTGGTTCGCCAAAACCGACGCGACCGGCCGCGCGTCGATCGATAACGTACCCGCCGACATCTACAAAGTCACCGCATGGCATTACCGTCTGGCCGATGCGAACGCGCAGCCGACCCAGAAAATGACGCCTGGTTTCGCCGCGAATGGAACGTTCACGCTGAATCTGTCGGCGCAATAGGCGGATGATGCGATTCCATAGCCTGCGCGCCCGGATTACGATCGTCGTCGTGCTGCTGATGCTGGCCGCGCAGCTGGCCGTCTATGCGGTGATCAGCACGGTCATCCGTTCGAACGCGCGCAGCAATGCGGAGCAGCAACTGGTGGTGGCGGAGCGCGTGTTCCACCAGGTGCTGCGCTCGAACGGCGAAAAGCTGACCCAGGCTGCAAGCGTAGTGGCAGCAGACTTCGGTTTTCGCGAGGCCGTGGCGACGCACGATGAAAACACCGTCGTGTCGGCGCTCAGCAACCACGGGGAGCGCGTCGATGCCGACGTCGTGATGCTCGCCGATCTGGACGGCAAGCTGATTGCGGACAGCCGTGGCGCTTTGCCTGCGCGCGCCGCCTTTCCGTTGCGCAGTCTGATTCAGGCGGCCGGCCGGCAAGGCGATACGTCGTCGATTGTCGCCGTCGGCGGCAAGCTGTATCAGGTCGTCGCCGTGCCCGTCAAAGCCCCCGTTACGATTGCGTGGGTGGCGATGGGCTTTCAGATCGACGACAACACGGCGCGAGACATGGCGAGTCTCACGTCGCTCAATGTATCGTTTCTCGATCGTCGCGCCGACGGCCGCTGGAGCGTGCTGGCCAGTTCGCTGCACGACGCCGCGCACGCGCGCGCGAGCATTGCCGATGTGGCCGACGACAACTACGCGAGCCGCGTGGTGCTTTTGCAGTCGGGCGGCGAACCGACGGCCGTGATGCTGCAACGGTCTCTGCTCGAGGCCATGGCGCCGTTTCACCGGCTCCAGACCGCGCTGCTCGTGATCACGGCGTTCGGCGTGCTGCTCTCGATTGTCGGCAGCGTGTTGACCGCGCGCAGCGTGACGCGCCCCGTGGCCGCGCTCACGCGTTTCTCGCGGCGGATCGAACAGGGCGAATATGACGAGCCGATCGAGATTTCGCGCCAGGACGAACTCGGCGAACTGGCGAAGGCGTTCAATCACATGCAGGCCGCGATCTTCGAGCGCGAGCGGCGCATCACCGAACTCGCCTACATGGACCGGCTTACCGGGCTGGCGAACCGCGCGATGTTCAACGACCGTTTGCAGGCGGCCATCGTCGAGGCGCAGCTGGATCGCCGCGGGTCCGCGGGCGACTTCAGCGTGATGATGATGGACCTCGACCGCTTCAAGCTGGTGAACGATACGCTCGGTCACCACATTGGGGATCTGCTGCTATGCGAAGTCGCGCTGCGTTTGCGCGCGGCGTTGCGCGAAACGGATATCGTCGCGCGGCTGGGCGGCGACGAGTTCGCCGTGCTGTTGCCGGGCGATGCGAGTGAGGGTGCGCAACGTGTCGCCACCCATCTGCTGAAGACGCTCGAACAGCCGATCATGATTGAAGGGCAGCTCGTGGATGTGGGCGCGAGCATGGGGATCGTCGCGTTCCCGCAGCACGGCACCGACATGAATGTGCTGATGCGGCGCGCCGATATCGCGATGTATGTCGCGAAGCGTTCGAACACGGGTTATGCGCTGTACGATGAGAAACACGATGAAAACGGCGCGGAACGGCTCTCGCTGATGAGCGAGTTGCGCCAGGCCGTCGAACACAACCAGCTGACGCTTCATTACCAGCCGAAGCTCGATCTGGCGACCGGCACCGTCAAGTATGTCGAGGCGCTGGTGCGCTGGGACCATCCGACGCGCGGCTTCGTTGCCCCCGACCAGTTCATTCCGTTCGCCGAGCAGACCGGCTACATCAAGGTGATCTCGCAATGGGTCGCCGACAAGGCAATCGGCCAGTGCGCCGCGTGGCACGCGGCGGGCATCGATCTCGCAGTATCGGTCAATGTGTCGGCGCGGGAACTGATCCAGTCCACGCTGCCCGATACGTTTAGCGCGCTGCTGGCGAAGCACGCGGTTGCGCCGGAGATGCTGTGGATCGAGATTACCGAAAGCGCGATCATGGACGACCCGAATCACGCGATCGAAACGCTCGATCGCCTGCACGCGCTCGGCATCCGTCTCGCGGTGGACGACTTCGGCACCGGCTATTCGTCACTGTCGTATCTGAAGCGGATGCCCGTCGATGAACTGAAGATCGACAAGTCGTTCGTGATCGGCATGGCGCTGCACAAGGACGACGAAACGATTGTGCGCTCGACAATCGACCTCGCGCACAACATGGGACTGAAAGTGGTCGCGGAAGGGGTGGAGAACGAGGAGGTTCTCGAACGCCTGCGCGAGCTGCGCTGCGATCTCGTGCAAGGCTATCACCTGACCCGGCCGCTGCCGCCGCTGAAACTCGAGGCATGGCTGATCGACTGGGAGATCTCGCAGTCGAAGAAAGGAAGGCAGGGACTCGAATCGCCCACCGGGGACAGTCAGGTCCGTATTTGAATCGTGCTTCCCGGAAGGTCGTGCTACCTACACGGCGAGCGCGGCGTCCACCGCGGGTAGATAGCTGTCGAAGCCTGCGTCCACGAGGGCCGCTCGCGCACGCTCGAGCTCGCGCCGGGTTGCTTCGCCCGCATCGTTTTGCTGTGCATGGGCGAGAGCGCGGCCACGCGCCGCAAACAGATCCGCCCACGGCAGCGGTTCGACGCGTGTGTAGTCTTCGAGCGCGGTGACATAGCGCAACGCGCCGGCCGGGTCGCCCGCGCACAGCATCGCTTCGAGCGCGTCGCGGTAGAACCAGAGGTGATTGTGACCGACCGCGCCGCGCTGCAACATGTCGGCGCCTTCGGCGAGCAGACGCATGCGTTCGCCGTCGTCCTCGACGGCACGGCTGAGTGCTCCGACAGCCTTGGGTGCGCTGAACTGCATGCCCACCTCGCGGCAAATGGCCAGCGCCTCACGCAACAGTGGGGTTGCCTCCCGGCGCTTGCTTCCGGCAAGCAGCACGCGCGCGCGCATTTCCATATTCTGTGCCTCGAAGCGGCGCGCGCCCAACTGACGGATGATCTGCAATTCCCGTTCGAGATGGGTGAGGGTCGCCGCCATGTCGCCCAATTCGTAGCTGGCGAAGACCCCCAGCGTTTCGCACAGCATCTGCGCACGCGGCTGACCGATCAGCGCCGCCGCATGCGCGGCGGCATCGACGTCATCGAGCGCGAGACGTGCCTCGTTGAGGTAGATACGGCTGAAGCCCGCCATCGAACGATTGGCGACCTCGATGCGGCCGAAGCCGTGTTCGCGGCTTAACGCAACGCACTGGCCAAAGTGCTCGAAAGCAGTGCGCATGCGCCCTTGGGCATAGGCCGCATCCGCCAGGCCGCCAAGCGCGCGCGCCTCCGCTTCCGCTGAGCCGAGGCGGCGTGCATAGGTCAGGCCGCGCTCGTGTTCGGTGCGGCACTCGTCGATTCTGCCCAGCGGAAACAGGATGTTGCCACGCAGATGATGCAGGCGCGCAAGCTCCGGCACGCTGTCCAGACGTTGTGCCACTTGCTGGGCCGCGTCGAGCAGGGTGAGGGCTTCGGCGAGACCCTCGTTCACCCGCAGACCCTCGGCGAGGCCGAGGTAGGCCTGACAAAGAGTCGCTTCGCCGGGTGTCGCGGCGACCGCTGCACGGTACGTCACGATCGATGCGGCGATGTCGCCGAGATCGCGCTGGAGCTCGCCTTTGAAGCAGGTCAGCGCGTGGCGATCCTGATCCGTTTGAGCGATGTCCAGGCCTCGCTCGACTAACCGCAAGGCCGCCTCGGTGAAGTAGGCCGTACGTTGCGCAAGCGCGGCGTCCAGGTAGGCTTGCGGCGCCCGTTCGTCCTCGGCGCGATCGAGATGCTGGGCGCGCAGCACGGGGTCCGTCGTCGCGAACCAGTCGGCGGCGATGCGGTGCAACTCACGCCGGCGTGCCCGCAGCAGCGTCGAGTAGGCGCTCTCCTGGATGAGCGCGTGGGCAAACAGGAAATCTTCGCCTTCCGGCAAGACGAGGGCGTTGGCGACGAGCCCGTGACAAACATAGTCCGGTGCATCGATCAGCCGCCGCAGCAGCGGGAGGCCAAAGCGCTGTCCGATCACGGCAGCGGCCTGGAAGGCCTCGCGGTCAGTTGAAGTCAGCCGGTCCATGCGCGCCAGCACAAGGCTCTGGATCGTCGCGGGGACGGTGTCCGCGCTGCCTTCCTCGGCGTTGTGCAGGAGCTGTTCGAGAAACAGCGGATTGCCCCCGGCCCGCTCGATGCAGGCCCGCGCGACACGTTCGGTCGCATCGATAAAGCTGCCGGCCAGGTTCAGCGCTTCGTCGCTGCGTAGCGGGCCGAGATCGATCGTCGCGAAGGGGGTGCCGCGGCAACCCGCACGCCAAGCCGCGTCGAGAGGATCGCCGTCCACGCGCGACGTCATCACGAGCAGGCCCGCGCCGTTTGCGATCGCCACGGCGAACGCGGCCAGGTAACCGAGCACCTGTGGGTCCGCCCAGTGCAGGTCTTCCACGACGATCAGGGTGGGCCCGCGCCGGCACACCTCCTCTGCGATCGCCGCCGCGACCACGCGCTCGCCGCGCGTGCGCGCGGTGTTGTCCATCGCGCTGTAAAGCGTGCGCCATTCGCCGGTTTGCGCGAGGTCGAGGAGGTCGTGGAGAAACATCGACTGATCGGGGCCGACGACACCGGACGCGGCAACCCGTTCGGCAGCCGCGCGCCGTGCGTCGGCGCCGGCTGCGGGCGGCAGGCCGAGCAGGCTGCGGACGATGGTGCGCACGGGGTCCTGGCCTTTGCCCACGCCGAAATCGAGCACGAGGCCGCGGTGGCCGGCAAAGCCCAGCGTTTCGACGAAGCGGCGCATCTCGTCGACGAGCCGCGTCTTGCCGATACCGGCCTCGCCGCGCACATAGACCACATGGCCGGCCTGTTGCTCGAGGCAGGCGCGGGCGAGCCCCTTGAACTGCTCGAGCTCGGCCTTGCGGCCGACAAAGACACTGCGGCTCGCCGTGACCGGTTCAAATGCCAGACCGCGTAGACGCCACACGCGCACCGGCGCGTCGATCCCCTTGAAACGCATCGTGCCGAGCGCGTCGCTCGTCACGCAGTGGCCGAGCGTGCGATGCACGCTATCGGAGAGCAGCGTTTCGCCGGGACCGGCGGCGGCAACCAGCCGGGCGGCGAGGTTCACGGAGTCGCCGAGCACCGTGTAGTCCTGAACGTCGGCGCGTTCGAGCGGGCCCGCGACCACCTCGCCGCTGGCGATGCCCACATGCGCCCTCAGCGGCGGTGAGGCTGGCTCGCCCAGCCCGTTAAGCGCCTCATGAATCTCCAGTGCGGCACGCGCCGCGCGCAGCGGATCGGTGTCGTGCGCGCGCGGTGCGCCGAAGATGGCCATCACGGCATCGCCGATATGCTTGTCGATCGTGCCGCCGTAGCCGAGGACGATCCCATCGACGAGCGCGGTGTAGCGACCGGTCAACTCGCGCAACTCTTCAGGATCGAGCGTTTGCGACAGCGCGGTAAAACCGCATAGATCGGCGAAGAGAATGGTGACCTGGCGGCGCTCGCTCGTGGGTGCGTTTATCACAGGCGACGCAGCGCACGGTGCGGCGTCGCGCTGATCGGCAATGGCCGCCAGCAGGCGTTTGCGGTGGCCGAGCGAGAGGACCCCGAGCTCTTTGAGATCCGCGTCGTCGAGCTGAACCAGCATCGCGAGATCGATGTCGTTCCCGGCAAACGCGGGCGCGTATTGCTCAAGCCCCAATGCCCGCAGCCACTGATCGATATCCATCGCCGCCGCCCAGTCCGATGCGTTCGAACGCGCGTCTCTGTTGCCGCTCGTTGTTTCGTGCAGGTTGTCGAACCGGACGACTGACCCAGGCCGCGCGTCGGCACAGATCATACGAATCGCGCGCGCCGCCGACTGCCGCTTTCCGGCTGTGACTCGCGCAAGGTATGGCGGTTCAAGGCACTCCTGACGAAAATACAGTGTACGTCCGGCATGAAGGAGACGGGTAGCGGACACGAGCGACGGGTGGCTGCGGATCCGGCCATGCGCATGACGCCGTGCCGCCGCGCCCGCCACGCGTTTGACACTGCCGACAGCCACGACGGATACTGATTGGCGAACCGCACGGCCGAGGCAGATTTCATCCGCCCTCACCGGGAGCCACTGTGAAGCCAGCTACGACAGGTTCCTCACCCGCTGTCCGCTCCGGGACACGCCTCACGGGCCTGATCGGCGACCTGACGGCGGGCGTGGTGTCGACCCTCCTCATGCTCTGCTACGCAATGAGCCTTGGCACCATGATCTTCAGCGCGGATCTCGCCCGTTACGCCGCGCTCGGCGTGCCCACCGCGTTCATCAGTTGCGTCGTGACGGCGCTCGTGATCGCCTTGACGAGTTCGATGCGCATGAATATCGCCGGACCCGACGGCAACGCGACGGCATTTCTTGCCGGTGTGGCGGCCGGCGTCGCGAGCAGTGTGCGGGCTGACGGCGGTACGCCCCAGACCATCCTGCTGACCGTTCTGATCGCGATCGCGCTGTGTTCGGTGGTGACGGGCATCATTCTGTATGCGGTGGGTTCGTCAAAGCGCAGCCGTTCGCTGCAATTCCTGCCGTATCCGGTCGTAGGCGGGTTCCTTGCCGGTACGGGCTATCTCCTGCTGGTCGGCGCGTTTCGCGTCGTGACCGGCGAGCCGCTGAACTGGCACACAGCGGCGCTGCTGACGCACCTGAACTGGCTGATGTGGACACCCGCTGTGCTGGTGTGCGCGTTAGCCACGCTCCTGTCGCGCAGCTGGAAACACGCAGCGGCGCTGCCGGTCACGCTCGCGCTCGGCGTCGTGCTGTTCTACCTGCTGCTCGTTGCCACAGGCCTGTCGATCGACGACGCCCGCAACACGGGACTATTGCTTCCGCGCGTGGCGCTGCATCCAATGCGGATTCCCGCGCTGCATTTGCCGGCATCGCTCGCGCATGGCAGCGTCGACTGGTCGGCCATCGTTGCGCACTTGCCGGAGACGCTCGTCGTCACGTCGATTTCGGCCATCACGATCCTGATGAATTCGACAGCGATTGGCGCGGCCACGGGCGAAGACATCGATCTGAACCGCGAGATGCGGGCGGCCGGCATCGCCAATATCGCGAGCGGGATGCTGGGCGGGATGGTCGGCTACCAATCGTTCAACCGATCGATGCTCAACGCGCGCGCGGGCGCGACAAGCCGTCTGGCGGGCGTGTTCGCGGCCCTCGCGTGCCTGTTCGTGCTGGCTGTCTCGCCAGACCTGGTGGCGCTATTCCCGGTGCCGGTGCTGGTCGGGCTGCAACTCTTCATGGGACTGCGTCTGTTGATCCAGTGGCTGGTGGGCGCGTATCCCAAGCTCAACTGGCATGAGTATCTGCTTGTGCCGCTTATTCTCGGCGCGATTGCGTTCTACGGCGTCGTCACGGGCGTGGTGGCCGGAGTCGTCGCCGCCTGTGTGATGTTCGCGCTGCTGTACGGCCGCGTCAGTTGCGTTCGGATGGAGTTCGATGGCAGCACCCGCACGTCGAATGTCGAACGCAGTATCGAGGCAACCGCACGGCTCCACGAACTCGGCGCACAGGTATGCGGAACCTGTCTGCAGGGGTTCCTGTTCTTCGGCACGGCCAATTCGATCCTGCAGCGCGTGCGCGAACGGCTGGCCACGCGCGGGCCGCTACCGGTCCGTTTTGTCGTGCTCGACTTCGCGTCGACCAACGGCATGGACGCGTCGGTATCGGTCAGCTTCGTCAAGCTCAGGCAACTGTGCGCGACGATCGATGCGGATCTGGTGTTGACGGGGCTGCCGGCAGTTCGCGTGCACTGCTCATGAAGACCGGCACGCTGAACCTGCGGATTCACGAGTTCGCCACGCTGGATGCCGGGCTGGAATGGGTCGAAGACACGCTTCTCGCGGCGGATCCCCGCGCGTCGTCTTGCGCCGAGGAGGATTTTCAGGCGATGCTCGCGGCGCATTTCACGTCGTTCGCGCTCGAGAAGCTGTTGGCGCTGATGGACGTGCGCGAGCTTGACGCGGGGCAGGCCGTCTTCCGTCACGGCGAGCCGGGCGACGCCATGTACTTTGTCGAGCGTGGTCGTGTCGCTGTCTTGCTGCCGCTTGCGGACGGGCGATCGATCAGGCTGCGCTCGTTCGGGCCGGGCACGATCGTCGGCGAAATGGCGGTGTACACGCAGCAGGCGCGTAGC
Source organism: uncultured beta proteobacterium (assembly GCA_963738755.1). GTDB lineage: Bacteria > Pseudomonadota > Gammaproteobacteria > Burkholderiales > Burkholderiaceae > Paraburkholderia. The sequence goes on along the minus strand of CAVTXZ010000023.1, from coordinate 82,435 downwards.
GCGGACGTGCTCGCCGAAGGACCCACGCGGGTCCGGCGTTTGACGCTCGAGTCGTTGCATGCGCTCGAGCACGACGATCCCGTGACCGCGCAGCAGATTCATCGCTTTGTGGTCAAGGTCATGGCGTCACGGCTGGCCGTCGCGGACGAGGCCTTGCGAGTGGCGCATTGACAGGCTAGCGCCATCGGCGACGCGGCTGAACGGCAGCATCTTTCTGCCGACGCACGAGATGTGAATCCCTACAGGAAGAGTCGCTCACCTCAGAACGACTCTCCCGTCGGCTCAGAACGGCTTGGTCGGCAGATACTTTCCGTCGAGCGTGATCACGGCGCGCGAGCCGCCTTCCGGATCGTCGACCTTCTTGATGTCGAGCTTGAAGTTGATGGCGCTGATGATGCCGTCGCCGAACTTCTCGTGAACCAGCGCCTTCAGCGTCGAGCCGTAGATCTGCACCATTTCGTAGAAGCGGTAGATCGTCGGATCGGTCGGCACGCCGCCCGGGATGCTGCCGCGCACCGGGATGGTCTGCAGCAGGCGAACCGCGTCTTCGCCGAGTTCGAGCTTGTCGGCCACGACCTTGCGCGGCGTCGGCCGGCAACGGGTGCTGGCCGAGCAGCGCGGCGGTGACGAAGGCGAGGCTGAGGCCCGTGCCTTCGTTGATCTGCTCGAATGTCAGATTCTTGCGGACCTTCGCGTCGATGATCGCGTCGGTCAGGGCTTCACGGGGGGCCTGGCTGTATTGGGATTGCGTCATGATGATGCTCCTTGCGATTGAATGAAGTGGAAAAGCAGTGGATCAGGCAGCGAGGTTGAGTCGAGCCGGGGTTGCACAAGCATGCGGATGTTCAGCGAGAGAAACGAACCGGTTCGTCGTGCCGTCGAGCGTGTCGATCGAGCCGGTTTCGATGTCGTACACCCAGCCGTGCAGGGCCAGATGGCCTTGTTCGAGCGCGAGCCGCACAGAAGGATGAGTCTTGATGTTGGCGAGCTGGGCGATCACGTTTTCGCGGACCATCGAGTCGACCCGGTCGCGTTCGCTCTTGTGCTCACGCGCCTCGTTGACGACTTTCGCGGAATCCGCGTAATGCAGCCAGTTGCGCACGGCCGGCATGTGGTCCATGCACTTGCAGGTGGCGATGGCGGTCATCGCGCCGCAGTCGGAGTGTCCGCAGATCACCACATCGGTGACGCCGAGCGCGGCGACCGCGTATTCGACCGTGGCGGTCACGCCGCCCGGTTCCGGGCCGTACGACGGCACGATATTGCCGGCGTTGCGGATCACGAACAGGTCGCCGGGTTCGCGCTGCGTGACGAGTTCCGGCACGAGCCGGCTGTCCGAGCAGGAGATGAACAACGTACGCGGATGCTGGCTGGTGGCCAGTTGCTTGAAAAGCTCGGAGCGCTGCGGAAATGCGTCGCGCTGGAACTTCAGGAAGCCGTCGATGATGTCTTGCATGTTTCGCTCCGTCTGGGGGTTCGTTGTGAACCGATGGACGAAGAATGCGCCGTTCAGACTATAGCGTCCAAGACCGGTTTATTATTCTCCCTATAGGAAACACCAATAGTTTGGAGGGAGCTCATGCTGCTGCGGCATATCCGGTACTTTCTGGCGGTTGCGGAACACCGCAATTTCACGCGCGCGGCCGAGGCGCTGCACGTCTCGCAGCCAACCCTGTCGCAACAGATCAAACAGCTTGAAGACACGCTGCGCGTGCAATTGCTCGACCGCTCCGGCCGCACGATTCAGCTGACCGACGCCGGCGTGGCCTATGTGCACTACGCGCAGCGCGCGTTGCAGGATCTGGAGGCGGGCAAGCGGGCGATCCACGACGTACAGGAGTTGAGCCGTGGTTCGCTGCGCCTCGCCATGACGCCGACTTTCACCGCCTACCTGATGGGTCCGTTGCTGGAGAAGTACAACCGCCTGTATCCGAACATCGCGCTGAACATTCTGGAGATGCCGCAGGACCGGATGGAGGCGTTATTGAACGAGGACGCACTGGATCTCGGCATTGCGTTCAACGACACACATTCTCCCGATATCGAGGCGCAGGCGCTGTTCGTCGAGGCGCTGGCCGTGATGGTCGGCAAAACGCATCCCTATGCAAAAAAGCGTGCTGCGTTGACGCTTCACGCGTTCGGGAAGGAAGCGCTCGTACTGCTGAACGAAGAGTTCGCGACGCGCCACTATATCGATCGATATTGCCGACAGCATGGCGTCGCGCCACGCATTTCAATGGAGGTCAATTCGATCAGCGCGGTGATCGAGCTTGTGCAGCGAAGCACGCTTGCCACGATATTGCCGGCGGCGATTGCGCGCGAGCACAAGGCGCTGTGTCTGGTGAAGCTGGAGCCCGCACTGCCGCAGCGAACCGCCGCATTGTTACTGCGCAAGGATGCTTATCGGACTGCGGCAGTGCGGGCATTCATCGCGCTCGCGCTCGAGGAATGCGCGGCGGAGTCGATGAGTGTGAACGGTTAGGTTGACGAATCAGGCTGTGCAGCCTGACGGCAGGCGAACCAGCGTCGCCGTGCCGCGGGCGCCTGCGCGGTGTCCGCAACCTCGCGCCACCATTTTTCGCCACGGTGCGGCGCCGCCAGATCGAGCCGCTCGCCCACGCGCGGTGTTGCGAGCGGAATACCACGCACGGCGGTGAGCCCGACCACGCGCTCGAACGGTTCCTGCCAGCGGTGCATCGCCAGATCGAATGTGCCGTTGTGGATCGGCACCAGCCAGCGGCCGCGCAGATCGAGATGGGCCTGCACGGTTTCGTCGGGCTGCATGTGGACGTACGGCCATTGGGCGTCGTAGGCGCCGGTTTCGAGCAGCGTCACGTCGAAGGGTCCGAGCCGCTCGCCGATCGTCCGAAAACCGTCGAAATAGCCTGTGTCGCCGCTGAAGAACACCCGCAGAGTCGTCGTCGACGATGACCCACGAGGCCCACAAGGTGCTGTTGCCGTCGAACAGGCTGCGGCCGGAAAAATGCTGCGCGGGAGTCGCCGTGAACGACAGACCGTCGATCTCCACACCTTGCCACCAGTCGAACTGGCGTACCTTCGACGCCTCGACACCCCATTCGATCAGCCGGTCGCCGACACCCAGCGGCGTCAGAAACACGCTCGTCGTACGCGCGAGTGCGAGCACCGTCTCGCGGTCCAGATGGTCGTAGTGGTCGTGCGACAGGATCACGCCACGCAGCGGCGGCAAGTCGGCGAGCGCAATGGGCGGAGCATGAAAGCGCTTCGGACCGAAGCGCCGGAACGGCGATGCACGTTCGGCGAAGACCGGGTCGGTCAACCAGAACTGACCGCGCAGCTTGAGCAGCAGGTCGAATGTCCGAGGCGATACAGGCTCCGGTCGGGCGCCGCGTCGAGCTGTTCGCGCGAGAGCGCATCGACGGGCAGGGGGCCTGCCGGCGCCGTGCCGTCCGGTTTGTTGAGCAACACATTCCACACGATGCTCAGGGTCTTGCCGATACCTTCGACGGGACGCGGCTTGACGTTGCGAAAGCGCTCGCCGTCATGCTGGGCCGACGAGTCGAACGATTCGCGCCCGCGTTGTGCTGCTGTCAGGCCCAAAGCGCGGCGGATAGAACCGGTGAACGATGTCATGTGAGGCGTCCCGATGCAGAAAGTAGACTGTCCAGTGTAGTTTATTATTGAGAAAAGTAAACCGCCCGGTGTAAAATTTATCGATGGACGCCAGTGATACCCCTCTACGCCTGACCGATCGCAAACGCGCCGCCGTGATCGCCGCGGCCATCGAAGAATTTCTCGCCGCCGGCTTCGACGCCACCAGCATGGACCGCATCGCGGCGCGCGCGAGCGTCTCAAAGCGCACGGTCTACAACCATTTTCCAAGCAAGGAAGCGCTGTTCGCGGCCATCCTGCGGCAGTTGTGGGACGCGAGCGACACGGGGGAGGCGCCCGCCTATTCGCGCCAGCAGCCATTGCGCGAGCAGTTGCTCCAGCTTGCTGTTGAAAAAGCTGAGCCTTGTTGAATGACGAGTCGTTCCTGTCGCTCGCGCGCGTGGCGATCGCGGCCGGCATCCACTCGCCGGAGCGCGCACGCGACATGGTGGCTCGCATGGGTGAGCGCGAAGAAGACCTGACGGTGTGGATACGTGCGGCCGCTGCCGATGGCCGCCTCAAGAACGCCGGACCCGGTGTTCGCCTCGCAGCAGTTGCAGGGCCTCGTCAAAGCGTTCGCTTTCTGGCCGCAGGTGACGATGGGCCAGCCGCGCCTCGGCCAGGACGAACAGCGGCAGGTAGCGGAAACCGCCGCCGATATGTTTCTCGCGCGCTATGCGTGAGCGGCGCGCGACAGGCGCAACGCGTCTTGTGCCTGCCGTATCCGACCCTCTGTAAAGACGCGCACGGCAACCCGCGCGATATTTGTGTCCCAATGTATCTACCGGCCACGGTGATACACAACATTGCAGTTGACCGGCTTTTTCGACACAAGCCAGATACCTCCGCGAGTTCCAATACATCAACGCCGGAATCCAGATGTATTCCACCTCGCAGAGACTCATCGAACTGCGCCTCGTGGCCCCTGATTTCCGGACGTCTTTCTTGCAACTCAAGACTCATTCTGGAGATAGTCACCATGAAATCGCTCATTCAAGCCGCTGTTGTTGCCGTCGTCCTCGCCACGCCGTTCGCCTCTTTCGCCCAGTCGAACCAGCCCATCACCCGCGCGCAGGTTCGCGCCGAACTGGTTCAGCTCGAAAAGGCCGGCTATAACCCGAGCGACAGTTCCGATGCGGCTTACCCGAACAATATTCTCGCTGCCGAGGCCCGCGTGGCTGCACAAAACGGCGCGACCAGCAGCGTGGGCGGCGTTGCCGCCGGTTCGTCGGCATCAGGCGCCCCGGCCGCCGTCCGTTCGGCAATGAATGACGGCATGAAGTCGATCTACTTCGGTCAATAAGACCGTTGGCGCGCGCCGGCTGCCGCATTCGGAGCGGCAGCCGTCCTACGAACATAACCGGCTCAAAAATCATGTTACTCATCGTTCTCGCCTATCTGGGCGGTGCGCTTACGATCCTCAGCCCATGCATCCTGCCGGTGCTGCCCTTCGTTTTCGCGCGCGCCGACCAGCCTTTCGTGCGCAGCGGCCTGCCGCTCCTCGCCGGCATGGCGCTCACGTTCGCCCTCGTGGCGACGCTCGCGGCAGTCGGCGGCGGCTGGGTCGCTGAGGCCAATCAGTACGGCCGCTGGGTCGCGATCGCGCTGCTCGCCGTGTTCGGCCTGACGCTGCTGCTGCCGCGCTTCGCCGACTATCTGATGCGTCCACTGGTGAGCGTCGGCAACCGTCTGACGACCTTTGCCCAGGGCAACGGCCAGCAGGTTCGCGCCGGTTCGTCGTTTCTGTTGGGGATAGCCACCGGTCTGCTGTGGGCGCCGTGCGCCGGTCCGATTCTCGGTCTCGTGCTGACGGGTGCGGCCTTGCGCGGCGCGAGCGTCGGCACCACGCTGCTGCTGGTGGCCTACGCAGCTGGCGCGGCGACCTCGCTCGCCGTGGCGCTGCTGATCGGCGGCCGGGTATTTGCCGCGATGAAACGCTCGCTTGGCGCCGGTGAATGGATCCGCCGTGGGATTGGTGCGGCGATGCTGTGCGGCGTGGCGGCGATTGCGCTTGGCTTCGACACGGGCGTACTGACACGCGTATCGACCATTGCCACAAGTGGCCTGGAAGAGAAGCTGATTAACCGGCTGTCGCCGCGTTCGACACCCGCCAGCGCCGCCTCGGCTAACAACAACGTGGCGAACAATGCGGCGAGCGTCGCTGCGGCCCCGGCAGCCGAGCCCGTTGCTGTTGCAACGCCCGCGGTCAAGCCTGGCTCGGCTGACGCAGGCCGGGCAATGCACGTTGCCGCGACAAACGTGGCGCCGCTGCCCGTCGAGGGCGTCCTGCCCACGCTGGACGGCGCGGTTCAGTGGCTGAACTCGCCGCCGCTCACCACACAAGCGCTGCGTGGCAAAGTTGTGCTGGTCGATTTCTGGACCTACTCGTGCATCAACTGCCTGCGCTCGCTGCCGTACGTGAAAGCGTGGGCGCAGAAGTACAAGGACCAGGGGCTGGTGGTGATTGGCGTGCATGCACCGGAATTCGCGTTCGAACGCAATATCGGCAACGTGACGAAGGCGACGCACGACCTCGGCATCGATTACCCGGTCGCGATCGACAACAACTACGCGATCTGGCGCGCGCTGAACAACCAGTACTGGCCGGCGCATTATTTTGTCGACGCCAAAGGGCAGATCCGCTACCACCATTTCGGCGAAGGCGACTATGCCGAGTCGGAAAAGGTCATCCAGCAGTTGCTGGCCGAAGCGGGCCACCCCGGCGCGGCGAAGATCGCGACGGGTCTGCTCGACGCCAGCGCCCAGGGCGTGCAGGCTGCGGCCGACTCGGTCGATCTGCAGTCGCCGGAAACCTATATCGGCTATGAGCACGCGGAGAATTTCGTGTCGCCCGGCGGCGAAGCGGAGGACCAGCCGCATACGTACATCGCTCCCACGCAGCCAGGCTTGAATGAATGGGGACTCGCCGGCAGATGGAACGTCGGTGCCGAAAGCGCGACGCTTGCGGCTGCGTCCGGGAACATCGTCTACCGTTTCCATGCGCGGGATCTGCATCTGGTGCTTGGACCCGGCAGCGACGGCAAGCCGGTCCGCTTTCGCATCACCATCGACGGCGCCGCGCCGGGCAACGCGCACGGCACGGATGTCGCCGCCGACGGTAGCGGAACCGTGACCAGCCAGCGGCTCTATCAGCTGGTGCGGCAGACCGGCGAGGTCAGGGATCACACCTTCTCGATCGAGTTTCTGGACCCGGGCGTTCAAGCGTATTCATTCACGTTCGGCTGATGCCGCGCAGAGCGGCGTACATACACTGATCACCTAAAGGACAGACCATCGTGAACAAGACATCGACAGGCAACGGTTCCGGGCGCAGCCGTTCGTCCATCGCCAGACTCGCGGGCGTGGTTGCGCTCGCGGTGGGCGCACTCGCGGCGCAGCGTTTCGCACATTCCACCGAAGCGGCAATCACGGTTCCCGCTGCCTGCCCAGGACGAAAAAGCCGTTGCAACGCATAGCGAAACCGCCGTGTTTTCCGGCGGCTGCTTCTGGGGCGTGCAGGGCGTGTTCGAGCACGTGCGCGGCGTTGAGCAGGTGGCGTCAGGTTATACGGGCGGTGCGGCCAGCACGGCGCACTACGGCAAAGTAGAAGACGGCGACACCGGTCACGCGGAATCGGTGCAGATCACGTACGACCCGACGCAGATCACGTATGGGCGTTTGCTGCAGATCTTCTTTTCGGTCGCGCATGATCCAACCGAACTGAATTACCAGGGACCCGACCACGGCACGCAATATCGCTCGGCCGTGTTCCCGGTCAATCAGGAGCAGCGCAAGGTGGCCGAGTCGTATATCGCCCAGCTTGGTCAGGCCCATGTATTTTCCGCGCCGGTTGTTACCCGGGTGGAAGACTTCAAGGGTTTCTATCCGGCCGAGGCCTATCATCAGAATTACCTGGCGCTTCATCCCAACGACCCGTACATCGCCATCAACGACCTGCCGAAAGTCGCCAACCTGAAGAAGATGTTTCCCGATCTGTATCTCAACGCTCCGGTACTGCTGAAGAACATCGCGTCGTAAAAGCGTCATTCGCTGCGGGCGGGTCCGTGCGTTTCAGGCGCCGGACTCGCCCGGCACAAGCATGTGCTGCGCCGCACGTGGAGACTTCATCGGCGCGTTTCATGCCTCGCACTTGAGGCCTCGCATCTGGAATCAATTCCCGCTCTGCCGACAACGCGAATCCTCGCGCGAGTCGCGAACTTGCGGCATAGTCCTGTCCTGGCTACACGACGCGTAGTCGAAATTAATCCCCCCAACGCTGCAATGGACAAACGGTATGGGCGTATTTCTTCCAGACTATGTGATTCGCGAGCAGGAGGCAGTCGGCGCCCTCGTGGTATTCGGCGTGCTGCGCGTGATTGCCGGCGCAGTTGCCTTCAGGAAAGGCTGGCGCATTCCGTTCATGGACAAATGCTTCATTGCAGCGGCGGCACTTTATTGCGTACCGCCGCTATTCGGCATGCTCACGCAGTTTTACGGCACGTACGGCGAAAATGCCGCGCAACTGGAGGGCCGGGCGGCTGGATGCGCGATCGCGCTTTTCTGTGCGCCGATTCTCAGTCACCGGCTAGGCTTCGAATAGCGAAGCCGGTCTGACGGCAGTCGTAAACACTGCGCAATGCGTGGCGACCCGTTCAGGCAGAAAAGTCAGTCGATGCCGACAGCGCCTTCCAGGTTTCGGTTTCCTGCGCGACATAGGCGTTCTTCTCGGCGATGGCCTTCAGCGTATCGGTGCCAAGCGGCAGCCGCAGCGGCGGCGTTTGCGCGTCGACCAGTTCGACCATGGCCGTCGCGAGCTTCGCGGGGTCGCCTGGCTGGTTGTGGTTCAGGTTGGCGGCATTGCGGCGCACATTGCCGGACGTCCCGTCATAGTCCGCGATCACCTCGCGTGCGACCACGAGCGACGACGCGTCGAGGAAGTCAGTCCGGAAGTACCCCGGCTCCACGACCGTCGCGTGAATGCCGAGCGGTTTCAATTCGGCGTGCAATGCTTCAGTCAAGCCTTCGACTGCGAACTTGGTCGAACTGTACGCACCAAATCCCGCGCCGGCCCGATACCCGCCGATCGACGACATATTGATGACGTGACCGGAGCGCTGCGAGCGCATCGCCGGCAACACAGCGCGCGTGATATTCAGCAACCCGAACACGTTGGTGTCGTACATGCGGCGCACGTCCGCGTCGCTGGACTCCTCGATCGCGCCAAGCAAGCCGAAGCCCGCGTTGTTGACCAGAACGTCGATACGGCCGAATTGATCGAGCGCGGCCTGAACGGCGGCCTTCGCCTGCGCTTCGTCCGTCACATCGAGCGCCACGGGTAGCAATGCCGGCGAGTCGCCGAGGCGCTCGGCGATCGCGGCGACATTGCGGCCGGCGGCCACCACCGCATTGCCGTCGGCGAGCGCGGCCTCGGCGATCAGCGCGCCGAGGCCGCGCGATGCGCCCGTGATGAACCAGACACGCTTGAAGCTGCTTTTCGTGACATCGACCATGATGTTTCTCCTGCGTTTGGGGGTGAAAGTGAATCGATCATAGGACGGCGCGACTGGCACACACTAGCCGTTGATTGCTAGACTGATAATCAACTTTTATTTGCGAATCGGGGGGCGGTCGATGAACGAAGTTCGCGCGATCACGATATTCGTCCGGGCGGCGACGCTCGGCAGCCTGCGCAAGGCGGCCGTGGACCAGGGTATCTCGCCGCAGGCCGCGAGCCACGCGGTGATGCAACTGGAAAAGGAGCTGGGCGTTCGGCTTTTCCATCGAACCACGCGCAAGCTGAGCCTCACCGAAGAGGGGCAGGGCCTGCTGGACAGCGTAAAACCTGCTTTGGCCGTGCTGTCGTCCGCACTCGACGACGCGCGGCGATCGAAGGCGGAGATTGCGGGGCCGCTAAGGGTGAGCGCGCCAAGAGCCATGTCGCACAGTGTGCTGTGGCCGTTTTTTCTGGAATTCGCCCAATTGCATCCGAACGTGCAACTCGACGTGCAGTTGGACGACCACTTCACCGACCTCATCGGCGAGCGCGCCGATGTGGGCTTTCGCGGTGGCTCTCCGCCGTCGGGTGGCGCCATCGCGCGGCGGCTTTTGCCGATTCAGCTGATTGTCTGCGCATCGCCCGCGTATATCGAGCGCCATGGCGCGCCGCAGACCATCGACGAGCTCGACCGGCACCGCTGCACGGGGTATCGGCGTGCGAATACGGGCAAGCAGGCCCCGTGGGAATTCCTGATCGGCGATGAAATCGTCTATCGCGACATCGCCACGGCCTTATGCGTCAACGATACCGACGCCGAAACCGCCGCCGTGCTCGCCGGACTCGGCGTGGGGCAGCTCGGCAGCTTTTCGGCCACCGCGCCGATCAGGAGCGGCCAACTCGTGCCTTTGCTGGTTCAGCATGTCACCCAGCGCGAGGCCGTCTATATCTACTATCGCCATCGAACCGAGCAGCCGTTGCGGGTGAGGGCGTTCATCGACTTCATGGTTGCGCGCCTCGCGGAGAACAGGAATTTCTATTTCGAGCCGGCCGAGCTTCGTGCCGCCAGTTGAGCCTGGAAGGAAGCGCCCAGAATCTTCACCGCGGAGGCCGGCCTCATCCGGAACACACGTACACGGCGCTAAAAAAATATAAATCGCGACAGAGTGACCAGATGCGCCCAAACTGCGTGACATGGCTATCGCTTTCGCGACCGGCAAATCAGGAGAGACAGTTGGCAAAGAGCACGATGCGCGGTAATCGCGAGGCTAAAAAGCCCAAACAACCCAAAAAGGCCACCTCTCCCGCGGCGGGCGCGTCCTCGGTGACTGCGCCGAAGACTGCCGCGGCCAGTACACCGGCCAAGAAGAAGTAACAGGCTTCCAGGGGCACGGATCCGTGTCCTTTCTGCTCCATCCTTTCCGGGTGTTCGGCCGGGAACTGCGGCTACAGGGCTGCGCAGGGGCTTCTGTCTCTCGTTCATCGCTACGTCGATCCGACCGACGCCCATCTGACGCGTTAATGCGCCACTGAACGACCGCGAACCGGTCACGCCCCGCGTCATCGCCCACCATGCCCGCAGCAGGTGTACTGCCTGCTTTCTCATCCTGACGGTTCCTCGCGCGTCCACCCGCACCCGTCGAATCATCAAGCCACAGCCTGGAGGCCGGCATGCACGCGACACGCGTGGTGCGGCCTCGCCGAAGGAAGATCCGATCATGTACCAACCCGACGAACCGTCCTGCGATACAACGACGGCGATTCATCTGCGTGCCGCTAACGTGGCACGCCGCAGCGACCGGTCCACCTCGCCAGACTCACCGACATCGCAGGAAGTGCGCGTATGAACGCGATCCTTCGATATGTCGCGAGATATCGCTCGCTGTCGCCGCCGTGGACTGACATCGCGCCGGTGCGTGAGGAGCTGTTCGGCGTCGAACGGCTCGAGCAACACGCGGAGAGCCTCGCTGCCGCGCAACCGGTAACGACGACACCGCCCGCCGTTTTATCGCTGCACACGCGGCTGAACGACAACGCCGCCGTCCTGCTCGCGGCCTACCGCGCGAGCGCCGAAGAACTGGAGAGCGGCCGGGGCGTGGTGCCCGCCGCGGAATGGCTGCTCGACAACTACCACCTCGTTGAGGAGCAGATCCGCGAGATTCGCGACGACTTGCCGCCCGGCTATTACCGTCAGTTGCCCAAGCTCGCCGCCGGCCCGTTCGCCGGCTATCCACGCGTATTTGGTCTCGCGTGGGCGTTCGTGGCGCACACCGACAGCCACTTCGACCCGCAGATCCTGCGGCGATTCATCGACGCGTATCAGCGGGTTCAGCCGCTCACCATCGGCGAATTGTGGGCCGTGGCGATCACGTTGCGCATCGTGCTGATCGAGAACCTGCGACGCCTGACTGACCAGATCACCGCGGGCCGTAGCGCACGCGCCGATGCCGATGCGCTCACCGACCGTCTGCTCGAATCGGGCAGCGCCCGTTCAGCGCTCGAAGCGGACATTTCCACGCGTTCCTCGGGCCTGTTGTCGGAGCTATTCGCCGCACAGCTCGTAAAGCGGCTGCGCGACCAGGATCCGCGCACCACGCCCGCACTTGGCTGGTTGGAAGAGCGGCTCAAGCTTCAGGGCGCTTCGATCGATGAGGTCGTGCAGCATGCGCAGCAGCGGCAGGGGGCGTCGAACGTAACCGTGCGCAATGTGATCACCAGCATGCGGCTGATTTCGGACATTGACTGGGCGGAGTTGTTCGAGGAAGTCAGTCTCGTCGATGCCCGGTTGCGAGCGGGCAGCCGCTTTGCCACGATGGATTTTCCGACGCGCAATCTGTATCGCAGCGCGATCGAGCAACTGGCGCGCGGCTCGTCCTTCACCGAACTCGAAGTCGCCGGGCTGGCGCTGAAATCGGCGCAGGCGGCGGTGCTGGAAGCGGGCGCTGCCGCGCAGGTGGAACGCGCCGGCGACCCCGGCTATCACCTGATCGCCGAAGGCCGGCGCGCACTGGAGCAGGCGATCGACTTCCGTCCGCCGGCGCGCCTGCGGATCACGCGGTTCAATATCCGCCTCGGTATCGGCGGCTACGTCGGCACGATCCTGACGCTCGCCATGACGTTACTGGCGCTGGCGTTGTGGGCCATGTGGACACTCGCGCCACGCGGCCTCGATGCCGGGGTGCTGGTGCTGTTTGCCGTATGCGGATTCCTGCCCGTCACCGAGATCGCGACCGCGCTCATCAATCGCGCGGTGACATGGAGTTTCGGCGCGGTCACGTTGCCGGGTCTCGAACTGAGTGCCGGCGTGCCGCCCTCGTTGCGCACGCTGGTTGCCGTGCCGACGCTCCTGACAAGCGTTGCCGATCTGCGCGAGCAGGTCGAACGTCTGGAGGTCCATCACCTCGCGGGCGCCGGTGGCGACCTGTCCTTCGCGCTGCTGGCGGATGGGCTCGATGCGGATCAGGAAGTGCTGGCCGGCGATGCGCATCTGCTCGCCGTGGCCGCCGAAGCAATCGAAGCACTGAACCGCCGTTACGAGCCCGGCCCCAGCGGGAACCGTTTCCTGCTGCTACACCGCCGTCGCGTGTTCAACGCGAGCGAGAACAAATGGATGGGCTGGGAACGCAAGCGCGGCAAGCTGCACGAACTCAACCGGCTGCTGCGCGGCGCGACGGATACGACCTTCATGCCGATCGCCGGCCGTGCGCCGCAGGTGCCGTCCGACGTTCGCTATGTCATCACACTCGACGCCGATACGCGCCTGCCACGCGACGCCGCGTTGCGGCTGATCGGCAAGATGGCGCATCCGCTGAACCGGCCGACATTCAGCGATGCGCGAACAGCGCGTCGTCGAACGGCTACGCGATTCTGCAGCCGCGCGTCACGCCATCGCTGCCTGTCGGGCAGGAAGGGTCGCTGCATCAGCGCGTCTTCTCCGGGCCCGGCGGAATGGACCCGTACGCGGCGGCCGTGTCCGATGTCTATCAGGACCTGTTCGGCGAAGGGTCGTATACCGGCAAGGGCATCTACGACGTCGATGCGTTTGAAGCGGCTTTGCATGAACGCGTGCCGGAAAACGCGCTGCTCAGTCACGATCTGTTCGAAGGGATTTTTGCGCGCGCCGGGCTGGCGTCGGATGTTGAAGTGGTCGAGGAAGTGCCGTCGCGCTACGACGTGATCGGCAAGCGCCAGCATCGCTGGACGCGTGGCGACTGGCAATTGCTGCCATGGATCGTCGGCCATCGTGGCCAGGACCGACACGCGATGCCGTCGATCGGCCGCTTCAAGATGCTCGACAATCTGCGCCGCTCGCTGCTGGCCCCCTTCATGATCGCCGCGCTCGGCCTATGCTGGCTGCTGCCGATCCGCGCCGGTATGGCGGGCGCGCTGCTCATGCTCGGCGTGCTCGCCATTCCCGCCTTCCTGCCGACGCTGTTCGCGATCCTGCCGCGCCGCAGCGGCATCCATTTGCGCAATCACCTGGAGGTGCTGGCCGCCGACGTGCGGCTTGCTGCATTGCAGATCTTTCTGTCAGTAGCGTTTCTTGCTGACCAGGCGTGGCGCATGGGCGACGCGATCGTGCGGACGCTGATGCGGCTATTCGTGACACAGCGCCGGCTGCTCGAATGGACGACCGCTGCACAGTCACAGGGCAGCCCTCGTCTTGATCTGCGCGGCTTTTATCGGCAAATGCGAGGCGGTGTCGCGCTCGGCCTCGTGCTGCCGGCTGGTGCGATCGCGTTCGCACCGTCGCACTGGCCGCTCGTGCTGCCGTTCTTGTTGTTATGGCTCGCCGCGCCGGCGCTCGCGCTATGGTCGAGCCGTTCGCCGACTGTCGCGCGGCGTTTCGCGATGGCGGAGCCGGATGCGCGCAACCTTCGCCTCATCGCGCGACGCACGTGGCGTTTCTTCGAGACCTTCGTTACGCCGGCAGACAACATGCTGCCGCCGGACAATTTCCAGGAAGATCCGAAGCCGGTCGTCGCGCACCGCACCTCGCCGACCAACCTCGGGCTCTATCTGCTGTCGGCGATTGCCGCGCGCGATTTCGGCTGGGCCGGCACGACGGAAACCGTCGAGCGGCTCGAAGCGGCGTTCGCTTCGATGCACAAGCTCAGGCGTTTCAAGGGACATTTCTATAACTGGTACGGCACGCTCGATCTCCAGGTGCTGGCGCCGGCGTATGTTTCGTCGGTCGATAGCGGCAATCTGGCCGGCCATCTGATCGTCCTCGCCAACGCGTGTGAAGAGTGGCCGCATGAATGGCTCGCGCCGGCTGCGCGGCCCGGATTAGAGGACCACTTGCAGCTCGCGCGTGAAGCGATCGACGCGCTGCCCGCCGCGGGCGGTGAACGTGGCCGGCAACTGCTGGCGATCCTCGAAGAAATCAGCAGGCAGTTGCACGGCCCGCAGACGCTCGAAGCGATGTCGCCGTCGCTCACGCGGCTGACCGAAAAAGCCGCGAAGGCAACGCGCGAACTCGTGCCCGCTGGCGGCGACGACAGTTCCGCCGACCTGATGTTCTGGATCGACGCGTTGCGCAAATGCGTGGCCGAACATGCCCGTGACCTGCAACAGCTCGCCGCGGCGCCAGACCTTCTGCGGGCACGCCTGAAGTCGCTCGCCGATACGTCGCGGGCGATGGCGCTCGACATGGACTTTGCATTCCTGCTCGATCCGGAACGCAAGCTGCTATCGATCGGCTATTCGCAAACCGACAACAGCCTCGACCTGAACTGCTATGACCTGCTGGCGTCTGAAGCGCGCCTCGCGAGCCTGTTCGCCATCGCGAAAGGCGACGTGACGACGCGCCACTGGTTCCGCCTCGGCCGTGCCGCGACGCCGGTCGGCAACGGCTCGGCGCTGATCTCCTGGTCAGGCTCGATGTTCGAATACCTGATGCCGTCGCTGGTCATGCGTGCGCCGGTCGGCAGCCTGCTTGAGCAGACGAGTCGTCTGGTGGTGGAACGGCAAGCCGCGTATGGGCGTTCGCTTGGTATTCCGTGGGGCATTTCGGAATCGGCGTACAACGCTCGCGACATCGAATTCACCTACCAGTATTCGAATTTCGGCGTGCCTGGCCTGGGTCTCAAGCGGGGGCTTTCAGAGAACCGCGTGATTGCGCCGTATGCAACAGGGCTAGCCGCGATGGTCGACCCGCAAGCCGCGCGCGAGAACTACGCACAACTCGCCGCGCTGGGCGCGCTGGGTCGCTATGGTTTCTACGAAGCACTCGATTTCACCCGCTCGCGGCTACCGGACAACGAGAATGTGGCGATCGTGCGCAATTTCATGGCGCATCATCAGGGCATGACGATCGTGTCGATCGCGAACACGCTACTCGACGCGCAGATGCGCGCGCGTTTCCATCGCGAACCCATGATCCAGGCGAGCGAACTGTTGTTGCAGGAACGTATGCCGCGCAATGTCGCCATTGCGCATCCCCGTGCCGAAGAAGTGAACACGTCAGCGGCCGTCGCCGGTATCGTGCCGCCGACCGTGCGGCGCCTCGCTGCGTCGGCGGTGGCTAACGCAGCGCCGGTGACACACCTGTTGTCGAATGGACGCTATGCGGTCATGCTGACGGCGACCGGCGCCGGTTACAGCCGTTGGCGCGACATGGCCGTGACCCGCTGGCGCGAAGACGCCACCCGCGACGACTGGGGCTCCTTCATCTTCCTGCGCGATACGCAGAGCGGCCACGTGTGGTCGGCAGGCGCACAGCCGGTTGGCAGCGAAGCCGAGTACGAAGAGGTCGTGTTCGGCGAGGACCATGCGGAATTCATCCGCCGCGACGGCTCGTTGACAACGACGATGGACGTGCTGGTTTCCGGTGAAGCAGACGGCGAGGTGCGCCGCGTGTCGTTGGCAAACAGCGGACGCCGCGCGCGCGAGATTGAACTGACTTCCTACGCCGAAATCGTGCTCGCGACGCCGGCCGCCGACAACGCGCATCCGGCCTTCTCGCGGATGTTTGTAGAGACCGAGCGCCTCGCGGAATTCGGTGCGCTGGTGGCCACGCGCCGTCCGCGTTCGCACGACGAAACGCAGGTGTGGGCCGCGCATTTCGCGGTTGTCGACGGCGAGATCGTCGTCGATCCGCAATACGAAACGGATCGCGCGCGCTTTCTGGGGCGCGGGCGCAACGCCGGCACGGCGGCGGCGATCTTCGACGACCAGCCGCTGAGCAACACCGTCGGCACCGTACTCGATCCGGTCTTTGCGCTCAGGTATCGCGTGCTGGTGCCGCCGGGCAAGGTCGCGCGCGTGACGTTCTGGACCGTGGTGGCGGAGTCGCGAGCGCTGCTGCTCGATCTGGTCGACAAACATCACGACCGCAACGCGTTCGATCGCGCCAAAACGCTAGCCTGGACGCAGGCCCAGGTGCAGTTGCGCCATCTCGATGTCGAAGCCGAAGAGGCCGCGGATTTTCAACGGCTCGCCGCGCCCGTCATCTACGCCGACGCGCGTTTCAGAGCGCCGTCGGACGCGATCATTCGTGGGGCGGGCGCGCAGTCGGGACTCTGGCCGCACGCGATTTCCGGCGACCTGCCGATCGTGCTGCTGCGTATCGACGACGTAGAGGACATCGCGCAAGTCCGGCAGTTGTTGAGGGCACACGAGTACTGGCGGATGAAGCGGCTCCCTGTCGATCTCGTCATCATCAACGAACGCGCTTCGTCGTACATCCAGGAATTGCAGGGCGCGATTGAAACGGCCGTGCGCAGCAGCCAGACGCGGCCGCGTTATGGCGAAGAACTCGCGCAAGGGGCGGTCTTTACGCTGCGCGCCGATTTGATGAGTGTGGAGGCGCGTGCGCTGCTGCAATCGGTGGCGCGTGTCGGGTTGATCGCGCGTCGCGGTTCAATCGCCGAGCAACTTGCCCGCGTGCCGCAGTCGGCTGGCGAGCCGGCGGCGCTGCGCCGGCAGAAGTCGCCGATGTCGTCGCCATGGCCCGCGGCGGCGCAACTGCCTCGCGCGCTTTCTTCAGTGCCGTCGAGGCTCGAGTTTTTCAACGGTCTGGGCGGCTTCGATAAAGACGGGCGCGAATACGTGAGCGTTCTCACGGCGGGTGCAACGACGCCCGCGCCGTGGATCAACGTGATCGCAAATGCCGGCTTCGGCTTTCAGGTTGCGACCGAAGGCAATGGCTACACGTGGGCCGAAAATAGCCGCGAAAATCAACTCACGCCGTGGTCGAACGATCCAGTGGAAGACCCGGGTGGCGAGGCCATCTATGTGCGCGACGAAGTCACTGGCGATGTGTGGGGCGCCACCGCGCTGCCGATCCGCGATGGCGGGACGTATGTCGCGCGTCACGGGCATGGCTACAGCCGCTTCGAACACGAGGCGAATGGCATTGCGCTCGACTTGCTGCAATACGTGCCGCTCGCCGACCCGCTGAAGATTTCCCGGCTTGACCTTGCGCAATCTGTCCGGCATGCCGCGCCGTCTGTCCGTGACGACGTGGATGGAATGGGTGCTCGGCACATCGCGTGGCGCGTCGGGACCTTTCATTGTGACGGAAATCGACTCCGCTACCGGCGCAATGCTGGCGCGCAATCCGTGGAGCATGGGGTTCGCGGGACGCGTCGCGTTCGCCGATCTAGGCGGCCGGCAGACCGCGTGGACGGCGGATCGCACCGAATTTCTCGGCCGCAACGGCCGGGCCGCGGCACCCGCCGCGCTGACCGGCAACGCGCCACTGTCTGGCGCAACCGGCGCGGGGCTCGATCCATGCGCGACGTTGCAGCGGGTCATTGAGCTGGGCGTGGACGAGATCGTCGAAGTGGTGTGGTTCGTCGGGCAATGCGCTGGCGTCGAAGAGGCGCGGGCGTTGATCGAGCGCTATCGCAAGGCCGATCTCGACGCGGTCCTCGCCGAAGTGACGAGCCAGTGGCAGAAGGTGCTCGGTACTATCCAGGTGAAAACCCCCGACCGCGCGATGGACCTGATGCTAAACGGCTGGCTGCTGTATCAGACGCTCGCGTGCCGTATCTGGGCGCGCTCGGCGTTCTATCAGGCAAGCGGTGCATACGGGTTCCGCGACCAGTTGCAGGACTGCATGGCGCTGACCCATGCGCAGCCGGACGAGACACGGCGACATGTGCTGCGAACCGCGGCGCGGCAGTTTGTCGAAGGCGATTTCCAGCATTGGTGGTTGCCTCAGTCAGGGCAGGGCGTGCGCACGCGGATTTCCGATGACCGCGTGTGGCTCGCGTTCGCGACGGCGACGTACATCGGCTGCGCGGGCGACGTCGCGATTCTCGACGAAATCGTACCGTTCCTCGAAGGACCGCCGCTGCGGCCCGGCGAGCACGATGCGTTCTTCCAGCCTATGGTCGCGGATGAATCCGCGTCGCTGTTCGAACATTGCGCGCGCGGCCTCGATCAATGCATCGAACTGACCGGCGAGCATGGCTTGCCCCTGATCGGCACCGGTGACTGGAACGACGGAATGAACCGCGTCGGCGCGCACGGCAAGGGAGAAAGCGTCTGGCTTGGCTGGCTGCTAGTGCGGACGATCGAATTGTTCGCTCCGCTGGCGCAATCGCGCGACGCGGCTTCGGTTGCGCGCGCTGCGCGCTGGCGTGGACATGCGGCCTCAGTGCGCGAGGCGCTGGAGCGTGAAGCATGGGACGGCGAATGGTATCGCCGCGCTACGTTTGACGACGGCGAGTGGCTCGGCTCGAAAGACAGTGACGAATGTCAGATCGATTCGATTGCCCAGTCCTGGGCTGTGTTGTCGGGTGCGGCAGATCCCGCGCGTGCGGCGCTGGCGATGACGTCGCTGGAAAAGCACCTTATCCGTCGCGACGACGGGCTGGCTTTGCTATTCACGCCGCCGTTCGATAAAACATCGCACGATCCGGGCTATATCAAAGGCTATCCGCCGGGGCTGCGTGAAAACGGCGGCCAGTATAGCCACGCGGCAATGTGGGCGATCCTCGCGTTCACAAAGATGGGCGATGGCAACAAGGCCGCCGCGCTGTTTTCATTGGTCAATCCGATCAACCATGCGCGCACACCGATGGAAGTTGACCGCTACAAGGTCGAGCCCTATGTCGTAGCCGCCGATGTCTATTCCGTCACGCCGCATGTTGGGCGCGGCGGCTGGACCTGGTACACGGGATCCGCTGGATGGATGTACCGGGCGGGTGTCGAGGGCATTCTCGGGATTTGTCGCGAAGGAGATTTTCTGGTGATCGATCCTTGTATTCCGGACACGTGGCCGGGGTTTGAAGCAACCGTGACGATGCACTCGACGCGCTATGAGATCCGCGTCGAATCCGCTGACAAGGGCGGCGTGATGCGTGTGGTGCTCGACGGCGCGAGTCTCGAATGGGGTGATGAACGGGTGCGCGTGCCGCTCGATGGCGGGTCACATCAGCTCGTGATTTCGCTTGGCGTCAATGTGAGCGAAGGCGTGAACTCGGGCGCGCAGGTCGCCTGACGAAACACGAGCAAACGTGTCGGACCAGTCGACCCGACACAGCCCCAACTACGCCTGCGCAGACCAGGAGGATCACCGCAACGCCGGAAACCGAGCTTGCTGCACGTGCTTTCATGCAATTCCGTTCCGGCTGCCTGCGCTCCTTCATCCCTTGCGCCGGACAATCTCGCCCAATGCCGTGCGCCCGAAGATTCCGTACGGATTGCCTAGCGTTTCAAGCTCTTCATAGTGGTTATAAAGCGTCGCCTGAACGACAGGCGTTCTCTTGCCGGCCGCATTGAGCGCCGTGGAAAAATCGCGCGACTGGCGCTGGAACTCCGGCGTGTCGAGCGACGCATAGCCGATGGTGAGCGGGCAAACCAGGCTGTCGATGTGGCGTTCCGGACTCAACTGCTCTTCGGTCGCGTCGGTCAGGTGGACGTACTTGCCGCGGGCCGAAAGCCGCACCGGGTGCAGGTCGTATAGACCGCTAATCAGCAGCGCGTGTTTGAAGACGCGGCTGTCGATACCGTATTTTGTCTGCCAGTCCCGCGTGAGCGCGACGGCCAGCAGATGCGATCCGGACGAGTGCCCGGACAGATAGATCTCGCGGCTATTGCCGCCGAATGTCCCCGCGTTTCTGACGATCCACGCAATGCCGTTCTGCACTTGCTGCGCCATGGCTGCGAGATCCCCGTTCAGGTCCTGCACCCAGGCGAAATCGAGCACCACAAAATTGACACCCGCGCCGACGAATGCCTCGGCGAGAAACGCGTAGTCGCGCGCATCGGTGACGCGCCATGCGCCACCGTGAATGAAAACGTGAACCGGCGCGTTCTTCGCATGAGTCCGGTAGATATCCATGCCTTCGATCGGCGTCGTGCCGTAAGACGCGCGTTGCGGGCGTCCCAGCCGCGTCAGCGCGTCGTTGCTGCGGTCGCGATAGCGCGCTATCAACTGACTTTCATTCGGGGCGTAAGCACTCTGGTCATAAGCTTTATCGAGTTCGGCCTGAGTCATGCCGGACCAGACAATGGGACTCTTGGCAGCATTGGCAGACGCAGGCTGTTTGTCGGCGACGCAGGCGGCTAGCGGCGTCAGCGCGCAACCGAAGCCCGCCAGCATCAATCGTCTACGGCTTGCGACGGGGTCGGGCAACTCGCTCGATGGCTCATTCATGCAGGCAGTCTCCAGGTTTAGCGTCGACGACAAGGTGTCGATGCTACGGCCTCGACCTGTCTAAGCAATATAAGGAGAGGCCCTAAGCGCTGCAGATTGGCTGAAGTTGCGCCAGCGCTCCCTAGCCTGAGCACATACGTCAAAGCAGCGCGTGCGACCCGCTGCATCCGTTACCAGGGAAATCCTTACTGACCTCCGGTTTGACTTGATGGGAGCGCTAACAGACACTCCGCAAAGTAGCGCTAACATCAGGCCGCTAGATAGCGGATGCGACGTAGAGCCAGGTCGACTGGCGAAAAGGGAAGGGACCTTGTGGTACGTATTCTCAATTTGCGAGATACGCAGAGGAGCAACGGAAAGTGAAGGGTAAGAAATCAGGTTCGGCGGGTAAGCACGAAAGCTTGTCCATGCCTCTCAGGAGATAAGAATGGGTGTTCAATCTGTAGTAAAAGCGGCAACGACGATCGCATTCTGCACTGCCGCCGCATGGCACGGCTCTGCCTACGCGGCAACCTATTACGTGAGTTCAATTGGCAACGATGCAAGCAACGGGACGTCTGCAAACACGGCGTGGCAGACACTCGCAAAGGTAAGCGGCGCCACTTTCAGCGCGGGAGACCAGATCCTTTTTCGATGTGGCGATACGTTTTCGGGCCAACTGAAAATATCGAGTTCGGGAAGCCCCGGAAACCCGATTACCTTCTCGTCCTACAATCCCGGTACTTCCAGTTGCACGTCTCCTGTTCTGGCAGGGGCGACAGGGCAAACGACGTGGCTCCAGGCCGCCGTCCTCGTCCAGGATCAGGACAACCTTTCGTTCTCGAACCTGCATATCAGCAACAACAATACGAATATCCCTGGGGCGAGCCTTAACAATGTGTTCGGCATCCAGGTTTTGGGTACCGGGCAGGCGGGTCGGAATCTGTCGTATTACCGGTTCCAGAATCTGCTGGTCGATCAGGTCACGAACTACAAGTGGAATGGCAATCTCGACGCTATCTACACGGCAGGCATCTCCGTGATGAACACGTCGACCAATTACCCGATTAGTGACATCGTTGTGAGCAACAGTACCTTCACGAACAACGGCAGGTACGGGGCGATCTTTGCCGATAACTCTACAGTCGCGAACTACGATATAACCAATCCGATCCTTGGCGTTCAGAACGTCAGTGTTCTGAACAATACCTGCATCAATAACGGCGGAAGCTGTTTCATGGGGCAACGGGTTCAGAACCTGCTGATTCAGGGAAACAGCATTGTCAATTCCGGCGCTGCCACACCGATCAATACGACGGCAGCAGTCAATATGTTCCACAGAGGCAGCGGCGCATGGTTCGTAGGGAGTCAGCACGTCGCGGTCGAAAAAAACTATGTCTCGGGATCATACGGGCCTGATGATTCATCGAATATTCACGTCGACGCAGCGAATAGCGATGTGGTTGTTGAATACAACACCTATTACGGCAATTGCGGTGCCGGCTTCGAAGTGCTGGGCGGAAATCATCATGTGATTTACCGGTTCAATTACAGCGCAAACGACGGACAGCGGACCACGGGACTTCATACGGGCGTGATCTATTCGAGCAACTATGTCCCGGCCACGATGGGTAGTTATCCAAATGGCGTCTATAGCGACGACGTCTGGATATATAACAACGCGATTGTCGCAAACAGCGCAATCACTCAGGAGATCACGATTGCGGCAAGCAACATGAATATCTATAACAATATTTTCGCTTCCTACGGTACGCATCAGATTTATCTTGGGCCCGTCACCTTTCCTGCTGGTGGCGCAGCGCCCTCGTGGTCGAACAACCTTTTCTACGGCGCGGCCAACAACAATACCTGGCCGTCTGACCACTATGCAATTCTCAAGGATCCGAAATTCGTGGACGAATCCGCTTCGGCGTTCACAGCTACGCCGTCCTATGTGAACAACTTCAAGCTGCTTTTGGGTAGCCCGGCGCTCTCGGCGGGTTATATGGGTTTTGCTCAACCGGTGTTCCAGGCTGCGGGAACAGGTATCTTTGCCAACATTCCGCCAACAGCAACCAAGGGTTTCTTCGGTCAACCCATCCAGATTAGTACGTGGAACGTTGGACCGTACCAGTGGACAGGCGAACAGTAGATCCGAAACGGGTTGTGGTAATCAGATTTGATTGCCACGGTCAGGTTTGTTGGGCGTAATTCATCCTGACAGTCGGCCAGCGGGTGCGCGGCGATGCGAGGCATCGTGGCATCCGCATAGTTATCGATGGTTGCGGTGATTTTGGTCACGGGGTCGGCTACGGCGACGGTTGTTGACTGCCAACGCGGGGGACTTCAAATAAGCTAGCCAATGACGTCCAAGTAGTTAGGTCGTCCGTTGCACGCGTGTAAGTTTACATAAGATAAATTATCAACCTTTGACATTGTAGCGGCAATATGAGAATGTCGGGTTTCAGCAAGATACAGATGTCGTGTTTTGTAGCTGATGCATGCTCGGCGTTTCCGGTCTGATTGCGGGAGCCCGCCATGCGTGCAGCCGAACTGGTGACACTGAACATGCGCGAACTCGACCGTTTAAAGGTGATTCAGGCGATTGTGGAGTTGGGGCTCAAGCCCGGGCGGGCTGCTGAACGGCTCGGGCTGAGCGTGCGCCAGGTCGAGCGGCTGGTGATCCGCTATCGGGCTTCGGGGGCCGCCGGTTTGTGCTCGGGCCGACGCGATCGCCCGGGCAACCGGAAACTGGATGAAGGACTGGCTGTGCGGGCGCTGACGGTCATCCGTGAACGCTACGCCGACTTCGGGCCGACACTCGCGTGCGAGAAGCTCGCCGAATGCCACGGGATCACGCTGTCGAAGGAAACCGTGCGGCATCTGATGACCGATGCAGGCTTATGGATTCCGCGCCGGCAGCGTCCGCCGAAGGTCTACCAGCCGCGGGCACGACGCGCGTGTCTGGGCGAACTGGTGCAGATCGACGGCAGCGAGCATCCGTGGTTCGAGGCACGGGCGCCGCAATGTACGCTGCTGGTGTATGTCGACGACGCGACGAGCCGGCTGATGGTGCTGCATTTCACGGCGACCGAGTCGACCTTCAGCTACTTCGAGGCGACGCGCGCGTATCTGGAGCGTTACGGCAAGCCGGTCGCCTTTTACAGCGACAAGGCCAGCGTGTTCCGTCCGACGCACACGCAGACCGGCGACCGGGGCGTCACGCACTTTGGCCGCGCGATGTACGAGCTGAACGTCGACACGTTCTGCACGAACAGCAGCTCCGCGAAGGGCCGCGTCGAGCGTGCACACCTGACACTGCAGGACCGGCTGGTGAAGGAACTGCGGTTGCGAGGCATCAGCACCATTGACGCCGCGAATGCGTATGCGCCTGCCTTCATCGCGTCGTATAACGCGCACTTTGCGAAACCACCGAAGAGCACGTTCGATGCGCACCGGCCGTTGCGCGACGATGAGGATCTGGACGCGCTGCTGACCTGGCGCGAACTGCGGCGCGTGACGAAATCGCTGACGGTGCAGTACGACCGCGTGATGTATCTGCTCGAGGACACGCCGGCGAACCGCAAACTGATCCACCGGTATATCGACGTGTGGGAGTATCCGGACGGGCGCATCGAGGTCAGGGCGGATGGCGCTGCCCTTCCCTGCGTCCCCTATGACCGGCTCCCGGAGATCGATCAGGGCGCGGTGATCGAGCACAAGCGGCTGGGGCACGCGCTGCAGGTCGCGCAGGCGCTGCAGGCGCAGCGCGATGACCGGCGCGCATCGGGTTCGCCGTCACGCACGAATCGTGGGCTGGCAGCCGAACGTGATCAGCGCGAGCCGGGCACGAAGAAGCAGCGCGAGTTCAAGCGTGAAGATGTCAATGCAGCGCTGACGCAGTTATCGGCAAACCCGGTCACGATCGCAGTCAAGGCTCGCAAACCCAGGCTGAGGTCTGCAGGCACCCACTGAACCGACTGACACGCCCTGCCCGTTCACACGCTGTCCTTCAACGCTATGTGAGATTCAGACCGGTAAAGACAGGGTCAAACCCAACGTCAAACCCAACGTCAAACCCAACGTCAAAACCAACGTCAAAACCAACGTCAAAACCAACGTCAAAACCAACGTCAAAACCCGACATTTCTATCTAGCCAGCGCTACGACATTTCAGAATGGCTTTGACACATGGATTGTAGCGGACAAAAATCCGGCGCCCGTTACATCTCGTTTCGCTTTGCTGCGCATCCTGCACAAGACTCCTGAAGTAACTTTGTTTCTTGTAGAGGTCGGGGCCGCGATCTGCCGGGGCTCCAGAAGGAACAAAATCATGCAAACCAACGGCGGACATTTTCATGCCGATACCGTGCATGGGTATTGAACAGAACCTGGGCCGCCCCTCAACCAGTCGCCACTTCCTTGCCGGCTACTGACCCGCCTTTCCGCTCACCTCACGAACGCGACCGATCCGTTCGAAGATCGCGCCGCGCGGTTCCGGACAATCGGCAATCGGCGCGTAGGCCAGCGCGCGCGCTTCTTCCGTGGGAATACCGAACGCTTGCATGAGAGCGCACATCGACTGTTCGGTGTAATCAGCCGGTGCATCTTCGGATAGCAAGGTTTCAATGCCATAGAGGATCGAGCCCAGTGCAATATCGCGCGCAACGACTAAATCGGCGACTTTGAAACGTCCCGCTTCGAGCCCGAGTCGTAGATCTCGCGTCAGGTATTCGTCGAGTAGACGCCCACGCGATCCGCGTTTGGTGCCCACGCGCGTGATGAAGGCACCCCATAGCGGATAGCGCGACGCCATGTGCATGTACAACCGCGAGCCGACTACAACGCGCTGCGCCGGGTCTTCGATCTCACGCACCAGTGGGTCGATGACGGCCAGGACTTCGTCGCTGCTCTCGCCGGCCACCGCCGACAGCAACTCTGCTGTGGTTCGGAAATAGTTGTAGAACGTGCCCCGCGCAACCCCGGCGGCGGCAATGAAATCGTCGATCATCGGTGCGTCCGGACCCTTCTCGGCAAACACTGCAAGTGCGCTCTCAAGCAGGCGATTACGCGTCTTTTCTCGACGGATGGCGCCGACACGCGTGCGATGGTCTTCGACCGGTGGTAGCTCTTTCATTATGTTTTCCATTGATTCAGCGCAATTTTACCAGTGGCCGCATACGGGTTTACTTGGAGTTTTTTTGAGTTGACGATTGTGTCAATTCTACTAGAATACAAAATGACGAATTCGTCAATTTTAGTGCAGCGCATCGAAACAAGCGCGAAAATCTTCAGGAGACAGCTATGCGGTTCATCAGTTTCGAGCAGGATGGAAAAGCAGTACTCGGTATTCGCGACGGTGAGCAAGTGCGCGTAATCGGCGATGAAACGCTCGAATCCCTGCTTGCACGCGGCGTGGATCTGCGCGAATACGCGACGCAGCATGCGAGCGAAGAGAAAGTACCGGTCAAGGATCTGAAGTTCCTCCCGCCGCTGCAACGCCCGCCGAAGATCATCTGCGTCGGGCTGAACTTCGCGGATCACACATCGGAAAGCAAGTACGCGCAGCCCGACTATCCCACGCTGTTTTTCCGCGTCAACACGAGCCTGATCGCCCACGAACAGCCGATGGTGCGCCCGGCCGTGGCCGACTCCGAAGGCCTCGACTTTGAAGGTGAAATCGCGGTGGTGCTCGGCAAGGGTGGTCGGCACATCTCGAAGGAAAACGCGCTCTCGCACGTAGCCGGCTACTCGGTGTTCAACGACGGTTCGGTGCGCGAGTATCAGTTCAAAACGCCGCAATGGACCGTGGGTAAAAACTTCGACGGCACCGGCGCGTTCGGTCCCGATCTGGTCACCGCAGACGAACTGCCGCCCGGCGTAAAAGGATTGCGCCTCGAAACACGTCTGAACGGCGAAGTCGTGCAATCAGCCAGCACCGACGAAATGGTCTTCGACGTACAGAGCCTGATCAGCATTATCAGCGAAGCGATCACGCTGGAAGCAGGCGACGTTATCGTGTCCGGCACGCCGTCTGGTATCGGCTGGGCACGCACACCAAAGCTGCTGATGAAGGCCGGTGACGTGTGCGAAGTGAGCGTCGAAAAAATCGGCACGCTGAAGAACGTGATCGTCGACGAAGTCAAAGCATAAAAACCGGCAGCTGTACCTGCCCGGAAGCACCGGGCAGGCAAGCCGGCCCCAGAGTCGGCGCAGCACATCATTCAATGGAGACGACTATGGCTGACCCAGTAACCGTGCGTACCGTCGCAAGTGTTCATTCGATCGATCACTTCGCGCTGAATGTTCCTTCCATCGACGAGGCCGAACGCTTCTTTAGCGCATTCGGACTTGACGTGACCTCGTGCGGCAACGAAGCCCGCGAACTCGAGCTGCGGGCCGCCGACGGCCACCGATGGGCGCGAGTCTTGCCCTCTTCCAGAAAATCGCTCGCGTATTTGAGCTTCAGTTGTTTCGAAGCAGACTTCGCCGCCATCGAGGCGCAGTTGCGGGCAAGCACGGCCCAGATCGTCGACGGCCCCGTGAATCATCGTACCGGTCTCTGGTTTCACGATCCCGATGGCAACCTGATCCAGGTGAAGATCGGCCCCAAAACCAGTCCCTCGGCAAAGACGCCCTGCGTAGTCACCGGCAGCGCAGCCGACGAACGTGGCTCGCATACCCGCTCCGCTGCAGCGCAGGTCAAACCGCGCCGCCTTTCGCACGTTTTGCTGTTCACACCCGATGTGCTCCGCGCGCTCGATTTCTACTCCAACGCAATCGGTCTGCGCCTGTCGGACAAGTCCATCGACATCATTGCGTTCACCCACGCGCCGCACGGCAGCGACCACCATCTCGTCGCCTTTGCAAAGAGCAACGCTCGCGGCTGGCATCACGCCGCGTGGGACGTCGAGAACATCAACATGGTCGGCGAAGGCGCCTCGCAAATGCAGGCCGCGGGCTTCAGCAAGGGCTGGGGCACCGGTCGCCATGTGCTGGGATCGAACTACTTCCACTACGTCCAGGATCCGTGGGGTTCGTTCTGCGAATACTCGGCGGATATCGATTTCGTCTCGGCTGGGCACACATGGCCGGCGGGTGATTTTCCGCCGGAAGACTCGCTCTATCTGTGGGGCCCGCAAGTGCCGGAAGACTTCGTGCACAACTACGAAGCGTCATCCTGATTGCCGGGCCGGCCGGTGACCCGGTTGGCGACGTAAGCCACGAAGGCTAAGCGCCCTCTCCTTTCTCGTAATCGCATGGCAGCCAGATCGATTGGCGCCAGGGAAAAACTCGCTCTCTTTTAGCAGGTGAACTCAAATGACTGACCAGAATATTCTTGATGTCGTCGTCGTCGGATATGGACCCGTTGGACAATCCCTCTCGATTCTTCTTGGCGAACGTGGCTATCGCGTTGCGGTGTTCGATCGCTGGCCCGCACTGTATCCGTTACCGCGTGCCGTGTTTCACGACCATGAAATCCGCCGGGTTTTTCATGCGATGGGTATCGGCAAAGAGGTCGAAAATATCTCTCAACCATCCGCGATGTATCAATGGTTCAACGCGGACTGGAAGACACTGGTCGAAATCGACTGGTCGGCGGAGTCGATCAGCGATGGCCCGGTCGGCTATCTTTTCAATCAGCCGTCGCTCGAAGCGCTGTTCGACAGCAAGGCGAAGTCGCTGCCCAGCGTCTGCGTGCAGCAGGGTTGGGAAGCGACGGCGCTGCGCCAGCACCCTGACCATTGTGAAGTGACGTTGCGCCAGGGATCGATGATCGAAGGCGTATGGACCCCCACCGGCGAAATGCAAACAGTACGCGCGCGATACGTGGTCGGCGCCGACGGCGCGAACAGCTTTGTGCGCAAATCGGCAGGCATCGCGTTCGAAGACCTGGGCTTCCAGGAAGACTGGCTCGTGATCGATCTGAAGCCGAATGAGGGCATCAGGCTCGACGTGCCGGACATCGGCCAATGGTGCAATCCCGCAAGACCGACGACCATGGTGCCGGGCGGCCCTGGCTACCGGCGCTGGGAATTCATGCGCCTGCCACACGAAACGCTCGACGAACTGCAGAAGCCGGAGAAAGTGTGGGAGCTGTTGCAGCCGTGGGTCACACCCGACGACGCCACACTTGTGCGCCATGCGGTCTACACCTTCCGCTCCCTGCTTGCACAGAACTGGCATAACGGCCGCATCGTGCTCGCCGGCGACGCGGCACATCAGATGCCGCCGTTCATGGGCCAGGGCATGTGCTCTGGGCTGCGCGACGCATGGAATCTCGCATGGCGTTTGGACCTGATCCTGAAGGGAATCGCGTCGTCGAGCCTGCTGGAAAGCTATACGCCGGAGCGTCGTCCGCAAGTACGCGCGGTGATCGACGCGTCGATCGCAATGGGTCAGGTGGTGTGCATTTCCGATCCCCAAGAAGCGGCGCGTCGCGATGCCGCTTATCTCGCCGGCGATGTTCCGCCTCTGCCACCGTTCCCCGGCCTCACCGATGGCCTGATCTGCACGCAGAAGAATTTTGCCGGCGATGCAGTCGCCGGCCTGTTGAGCGTACACGGTCAGATTGAGAACAATGGCGAAGAAATGCGCTTCGACGACGCAATGCCAAACGGCTTTCACGTCATCGCACTCGATGCGGACCCTGAGCCGTATCTGGACGCCACCGCGCGGGCGGCGCTCGCGCGCATCGGCGCCCAGACGACTGGCATCACTGCCGACACCAGCAAGACGATAGCGGGACGTATCCTGCTGGACAAGAGCGGCAAATATCAGCGTTTCTTTGATGATCATGGCGTGAACGCCATGATCGTGCGGCCCGATTACTATGTGTTCGGTGCGGTGAAGAACCTTTCCGACTTGCCCGCGCTCATCGCCGACCTCGTATCGCGGCTTGGCGTCGAAGTCAACGCCGGCCAGGAAACCAGCGCGGCTTGACGCGACCCGAGGTCATTGTGCAAACCACGAGCGACAGCACAACCGCTGTCGCTCGAGCCGCTTGAGCGGCGGCCCGCGCCCAGAACGCGCAACGCCCCTGGCAGCAAAACTGGACTGTCATGCGGCGAGCCAGTGTTGCCCGTCCGCTTTCATCTTGCGCTCCAGCCCACTGCCACGAGTCGCGAATACACGCTCGACGGGAAATCCACCTTTTTCGAGCAGGTACGCCAATGCAGCGTATTCGCGCGGATATTTCGCTACTACGTCCCGGTCGATTTCCACGGGACCGCGAGGAAAAGTAAACGCCCCCATGTCGTACACGCTTTGCCGTTTGACCAGTTTCCACGCGTCATCGCGCTTTTCCACCAGATCGTAGAACCGGTTGTGTGTCTCGCAACCCAGATCCAGCCGAACGTTGTCTGCGACGATCACCGCGTTCGTTTCCACGATCGCCTTGCTGCCATTGAAGTTCACCACAGGCGTGCCAATCAGATGCTTGGTTCTGAGATCCGAAGCGCCCATCTTGATGGATCCCGCGACGAAATCGGCAAACGGCCCTTCGAACCATGTCACCTCGATCACGCCGTCGGGATGGAACAGGCCGCGTAGCTGATCCCATTCGCCCAGGTCGCGGTGCATCCAACCCGTGATCAAGTCGGTAATCTGAATACGGTCTTCAACAAGTGTTCGCATGATGAGTTTTCCTTACGTTGTTAGAGCGCAAAGCACGCGCATTGCGTCAACAATCGTCCACAGTTCATCTCTAATCAAATAGATTGAAGTGAACGATTGATCAATAAAACTGATGCCCCCGGTTGACGATGGACTTACGCCACCTGCGCTACTTTCTAGCGGTCGCCGGTGAGGGCCATTTTGGGCGCGCCGCCCGCCGCCTGAATATCGTCCAGCCCGCGTTGAGCATGCAGATACGCGCGTTGGAGGAAGAGCTGGGCGGGCCGCTGATCCTGCGCACCAGGCGCCGGGTTGAACTAACGGAAGCAGGCATGCTGCTGCGCGAAGAAGCGCGTCGCACGCTGGACCGGGCGGAGCTCACCCGGCTCACCGTACAGCGGGCGATACGTGGTGAGACTGGCACCGTCAGGCTGGACTTCGCGGGCAATGCGGTTTTCAGCGGCAAACTGATCAACGATTTGCGGGTGTTCCATCGCGCATATCCGGGCGCCGATTTGATCGTCCGGGAACTAGCTCCCCAATTGCAAGCCAACGCCGTCGCCGCGGGTCAACTGGATATCGGCTACACACCCGATCGAGGCATTGCAGGCGATGACCGCCTGGTCTACGAGTCAATCGGTGCCTGGCGAATCCTGGTCATCGTCGAGCGCTCGATAATCCGAATGCTTGAGCGATGTGTGACAGCGCCTGTACGCTTCGAAGCCGCAAGGACATGTAAACTCATGTCGCACTCGCCAGACTTTTGTCCGACACCCTGAACGCTGCCAGTACGCCGCGCACATGTGCAACCTGCTCGTCGAGCGACTGCGCGGCGGCCGCGGCCTGCTCGACCAGCGCGGCATTCTGCTGCGTTACCTGGTCCATCTGCGCAACGACGCCGGCAACCTGAAGAACTCCCTGACTTTGCAGCGCGGACGCCAAGGAGATCTCTGCAACGACCGTTGAGACCTCTACGATTGCATGCTTGACCTGTTCGATGGCGGCGCCCGCCTTCCCCGCTTGTGACGAGCCGTTCCGCACCATCGCGGCCGAGGCTTCGATCAGCGTCTTGATCTCCTTCGCCGCAGACGAAGACCGCTGCGCCAGCACGCGTACCTCGCCTGCCACGACCGCGAAGCCACGCCCCTGATCGCCGGCGCGGGCCGCCTCCACGGCGGCGTTGAGCGCGAGGATATTGGTCTGAAAAGCGATGCCTTCGATGAGGGAAGTGATGTCGGAGATTCTGCGCGACTCCATCTCGATTCCGGCGATGGTAGCAACCAGCGCCTGCACCGCCTCGTTGCCGCGATCCGCCAGGCTAGACGCACGCGACGCCAGACCATCGGCCTCGCGGGCGCTGACGGTGTTCTGTGCGACCGCCCCTGACAACTCAGCCATGCTCGCGACGGCCTGCTCAAGCGACGCGGCCTGCTCCTCGGTTCGCAAAGACAGATCCATGTTGCCCGCGGCGATCTGCCGGGTAGCCGCACTCACGGATTCCGTCGAAGCCTGCACCGTGAGCACCGTATCCTCGACCCGATGCATGAAGCGATCAAACCAGACCGCGCCACGCCCGAACTCATCCATGCGTCGCGCCGCCGAGCGCCGTGACAGGTCGAGTGTTTCGGCCA
The DNA here is from genome assembly GCA_963738755.1 of uncultured beta proteobacterium. GTDB lineage: Bacteria > Pseudomonadota > Gammaproteobacteria > Burkholderiales > Burkholderiaceae > Paraburkholderia. The sequence goes on along the minus strand of CAVTXZ010000023.1, from coordinate 50,475 downwards.
GATACTGGAATGAGCGTGTCTGCCGGCCAAGACCGTCACATACCACCCTGTAGAGATGAAAGTAGCTGTACGCCAGCATCGTCAGCGTCACGGCCGCGATCGCGAGGAGCCATGTCGCGGCCGATGAGCCCGAGTCGCCGGCACGCAGTTGCCAGACAACCGTCTTGATTGCAATGAAGCTCGACGCGAGCGTCAGGAGCGCCGGAACACCGAAGGCCAGTGCCAGCCGGAACCGGATGGTCGGAACGAATTTACGCATGCTGTCTCCACGGGCGCGCATCGATTCGCTCAGGACACGTCGATGCGCGCTAGCCCTGCTCAAACTAGAAAGAGAAGCCAAGACTGCCTGGGCTCCTGAAGCTGTTCAGGAACTGGAAGCGTGCCGTCGTCGTTTCGGGCTGCGACTGAAGTGGAGTCGCGAGGCTCATGACCCGACCGCCCGCTCCGGTATAGGCGGGCCAGTCCGGCAAACCGCTACCGTTCGGATTGCCGGTCTTCGCGAAGTTCGTCCAGTACGACGACATTGCATCCGCAACGGCAAGGTCGGTCGCATTTGGCGAGCCGTGTCCGTTCGCCACCAGATTCTGAAAGACGTAGGGCACTTCGGATACGTGAATCGGCAGTGGGTTATAGGGCGATGTCTGGCTGAAGTAGTAGGAATAGACCGGCGACTTGCCGGTCTTCTTCTGCAGATTGGCCATCTCCCACGTTTGCGAAGCGATGATCAGATCGCCCGCGAGCGTGACTTCGGACTGTTGTGCCTGAACATCCGTCGTGGCCGGGTAAAACTGCAGGAACGTGTTGATATGGTTCGCGCCGAACGCCGAGGTCGCGGCGGCAACGAAATGTTCCTTCGTATCGGCCGGTATATTGGCGGCCGCAGCGAAGATCGTCCCTTCGTCGGCGTTCTGGCCTTCGAGCAGAGGCACATCGTTCTGCAGACCCGCGGCGAAGCGCGACGCCGGATCCGCGGGCAATACGTAACCGTCGACGCTGGGGCTATACGCCGGTTCGGTCGGATCGGCCATCAGTTGCGACGCAGGCAGATTGCGCAGCGCGGCGAGCGTCGACGCCCCGAGCGCGGCGCCGAGATGCGCGCCAGTTTGCGACGCAGCGACGTGCGACGCCATCACGCCCTTGGGGGTTTCCCAGAAGGCGCCGCTTTCGGCGATGGCCTTCGTGAATAATCCTTTGGCCAGCGGCGACGAAAGCAGCATGCCGATCGCGTGGGCGCCGGCCGATTCGCCGAACACGGTGACGTTGCCGGGGTCGCCGCCGAACGCCGCGATGTTGCTTTTGACCCATTGGAGCGCCGCGATCTGATCGAGGAGCCCGTACATGCCTGACGATTTTGCGCCTGCTTCAGCGTCCAGGTCTGCACGCGCGAGAAAGCCGAACACGCCGAGCCGATAATTCAGTGTGACCACCACCACACCTTTCTTCGCCAGGTTGGCGCCTTCCCAGCGCGGATCGCCAGAGGTTCCGAACTGGAATCCGCCGCCGTGAATCCAGACCATGACCGGTCGCCGCTCGACCGAAGTTTTGGCCCCGGTCCAGACGTTCAGGAACAGGCAATCTTCGCTAGCGTGGCTGTTGTCGACCGGCCCGAAAGCAGTGCCTTGCCAGCACGTATTTCCATATTGCGTGGCGGCACGGGTGCCGCTCCAATGCGCTGCAGCCTGCGGCGCTTTCCAGCGCAACTCGCCGACTGGAGCCGCCGCATACGGAATACCCTTGAAACTGATGATGCCGGACGCGTCGGGTGGATTGCCGCTCAGTACGCCAGGCTGCACTACTGCCTGATGCGTCGTCAGATCGGGACTGGGCGAAAGGGTGTCATTGCCGCCGCCGCAAGCGCTCAGCATGCCGATCGCACCGGCCAGCAGTGCCCCTGTGTAAAGCGTTCTGTTTTTTACCACGTAACGTCTCCTCGGGAGGTTCGCACCAATGGGCGGGAACCCGAAAAAAAAGCTGCAGGCAGGCGATGGCGCGCGAGTGTCCCAACGCCGCGCGCGTCGATGGGAGCGCTCAGAACGAATGCCGGATTCCGGCCATCACGCCCAGTTGCCCGATGCCTGCGGCCGGCGTCGAACCGGGTCCGCCCTGACTGAGCGTGTAGCGCGCCTTCGCGCTGTTGAACAGATAGCCGCTCTGCAGATAGACACCGGTGCTCTTCGACAGCAGGTAGGTGCTGCGCAATGCGGTCAGCGTGGCGCGCGTATCCTGCTGTTGATCGATGGTGCGATATACGCCACCGTCGAGGACAAACGCCGGTGTCACGTAGTACGACGCCGTGAGGTAATAGATGTTGCTCCGCACGTTCGGCAGCGCAGGAGCCGCCGTGTCAACCCAGCGGCCCAGCCAGCCTCCGCCTACTTTGAGTTGTCCCAGCTTGAAGTAGCCGTTCAGTTGCGTGCGGGCGTCCTTGTCCCCGCTGCTGGTCAGGGCGATCGGTGCTACGCCGTTGAAGAAGTTGGCCGCGGCACCTGGGCCACCGCGCTGTTCGTCGTACGAGGCCGCCACGCCGAACGCGCTGGCGTCATAGCGCAGCATGACCGACCATTGACGGCACGCCTGCGCGTTGCCTGGAATCGAGCCCGCGCAGGTGCCCTGCCCAGGGGAATTGCCCGTGCCGGCCGAGTCGCGTCCGAACGAATAAGTCGCTCCCGCCGTCACGCCGGCGAACGTCCCTTTGTAGGCGACGGTGTTGTCGCTGCGTGCGTTGGGAATATACGCATCAAGCGAGCCGATCCCGCCGTAGATGTCCGGCCCGAGCATGTCCGAGTCGGCGAGCGCCCAGAACGACATCGTGTACTGGCGCCCGAACGTCAGCGCGCCATACTGATTTGACAGACCCACCCATGCCTGCCGGCCGAACAGCCGGCCACCCTGGTTCGTGTCGCCCGCTCGAACGTTAAAGCCGTTTTCAAGCGTAAATATCGCTGCCAGGCCTCCGCCCAGATCCTCCTTGCCGCGCAGGCCCCAACGCGATGGCATTGAACCGGTGATGCCGGGCATGCGCACAAGCTTGTCGCCCGCTGCGTCCGCGTGCGTAACAAGTTCGATGCCGGTATCGAGAATCCCATACAGCGTCACGCTGCTCTGCGCGTAAGCCGAGCCGCACAGAACAAAAGCGGCGGCCGCCGCAATGGCTTTATGTTTCATGTCTCCAAACCCTATATGGTGTTTTGATTTTTTCAGTCGATGGCGCTATGGATGACGGCGGTCATCACCATGCTTTCCCGCTTACGCCTCTTTGCTCACGCTTCAGTGCTGCTCCTGCCGCGATAAAGCCAGCCGTTCACGAGCATCGCGACACCGGCAATGACCATCGGGGCGGCGAACAGCAAGAAGGCAGTCCCGACGGTATGGAAGGCGGCCAGAAGGATCCCGCCCGTCATCGAGCCGATGATCGAGCCGATACGCCCCACGCCGAGCGCCCAGCTCACGCCTGTGGCACGCGCAGCGGTTGTGTAGAAACCGGCGACCAGTACGTTCGCCGCGGTCTGTGCGCCAGACAGCCCGAATCCCGCGATGAACACCGATACGAACACCCACATCGGTTCGTTGATCGAAAAACCGATCAACGCTGTGGATACTGCCGCGATCGCGTAGGAACCGGCGAGCACAAAGAATGGATTGAGCCGGTCCATCAGCCGGGCATTGATCAGCGAGCCGATTGTGCCGCCAAGCGGCAGCATCGCGCCGACACGTGCAGCGTGAGACGCATCGATGCCCGCACCGGTGATCACCGTCGGTAACCAGCTACTGACCTGGTAGTACACCCAGAGCGTGCAGAAGAACGCGAGCCACAGGAGCAGCGTGCCTGCACGGTAGCGCCGGTTGAACAGCGTACCGACTGCCGTCTCGGCGGTCCTGCCCGCCTTCGCGTCTTCAGGCACGATCTGTTCGACAGGCGTGTTGGCATCGCCCGTCAGACGCTTCATGACTTGCCGGGTCTCCTGTTCGTAACGCGGCTTGCCTGCCATGAAACGCAACGATTCCGGCATCCAGATCCAGACGATGGGGACGAGCACCAGTGGGAAGACACCGCCGAACACGAATACGCCCTGCCAGCCGAAGAGCGGGATGAGCAACGCGGCAACTGCCCCACCGAACGCCAGACCTAGCGTGAAGCCGCAGAACATGAGCGTGACCATGAGGGCCCGACTGCGCGCGGGGCTGAATTCCGACGACAGTGTTATCGCGTTTGGCATTGCGCCGCCCAGGCCAGCTCCTGTTGCGAAGCGCAGCGCGATCAGCCAGAGCGGCGAAGGCGCATAGGCGCACGCGAGACTACCCATACCGAACAGCACCAGCGAAATCGTGATGACGCGTTTTCGGCCGATGCGGTCGGCCAGCGGCCCAAACAGGAAACTGCCGACAGTAAGCCCGAACAGTCCGGCGCCGAAGATCGGTCCGAGTTGCGCGGGACTGAGCACCCACGCTTTCTTCAGTAAAGGCGCGACATAACCCACCGATGCCACGTCGAAGCCATCGGCGGCGACGACGAGAAAGCAGAGAAACAGCGTGAGGATTTGTAGCAAGGACGTTTTTTTGTCGTCCATAACGCTATGTGACGTAACTGCTTGCGCGTGCATAACCTGTCTCCAAGGGTTCCGTTCGCTTTATTGCGAAACTATTTCCATCTTTTCTTTGCGCAGGGCCGGTCGGTGATCCGGTCACGGTGCAACGCGATGCGCCTGTGTTTGCCAGCGTTCACGCGGCCGATGGGCAAGCCTGAGCCGGCAACAAGGCGGTCTCTTGCGGCCGATGCCCGAGCGTACGCAGCACGGCAGCTGCGAATTCGTCGCCCAACACGCTGCCTCGCCAGGCCACATGCTGGTCCGGTCGAATCAGCACGAATGCCGCCTTATAAAGTTCCGCCACCGCTCTTTCGGCCACCTGCACGACAGTCAGTCCAGACAGCATCGCTGCCGCGTTCCGGCCCACGCCATCGCTTTCGATATCCACGTCCGCCTGACCGATACACAACAGCGTGAAGCCGGGGCCAAAACGGTCGTACAAAGAGCCGCCGTCGGCGAGCCACACATGGGGCGCACGATGACCAGGACGCGCGCATGGCACGTAGAGGTTCGCCGTGTCGGGAGCGGCCGGGCCTGCTTCTGCCGTCAGCAGCGGCGAAGCTTCATAGCGCGTGCCGAGATGCACACCGGGAATCACGAACTCCGCGGTCGCATGGAATTTCAGGTAATCGCCGACTGCGGCGCGCGCCGCGTCGCCAGAGGCGCCCGCTTCATGCGCGACGGCGGGCAGTTGCACGTTGCCGATACTGTCGGCGAAGCCGCGCGCAAACGAAGTGTTACGCAACGCCGCCGGGCGGCGCTCGGCTTCATAGCTCGCGCCGAGCGCATCACCGGCGACGCCCTTGACCATGGCCTCGAGCTTCCATGCGAGGTTCGCCGCGTCCTCGATGCCGGTGTTGTAGCCGAGTCCGCCAGTCGGCGTAAAAAGATGGGCGGAATCACCCGCAAGAAATACCCGTCCAACCGAAAACTTCTCGGCCACGAGCGCAAAGCCCGCTGTCCATCGCGAACGGCTCTTCACTTCGAAGGGAATATCGACGCCGATTGCCTCGGCGATACGCTGCGTCACGTCGGCTTCGTCGGGCGATTCGCCTTCGCGCGTCTGCACGTTCATGATGAAGTGGCCTTCACCATCGACGGCAATGACCAGCGCGCGTTGCTTCGTGCCGAAAGTCCAGTATTGCCAGGCGGGCGCGTGCGGGCACACACGGTAGATGTCCGGTGCGTAGAAATAGACGGCGTCCATCTGGCCGCCCATGAATTCGCGCTTCTCTCCCGCCACGCCTGCGTATGACAGGCCCAGTGATTTGCGCACGAAACTGCGCGGCCCGTCGCAACCGATGAGATAGCGCGCCGTGACCGTGCGCGTTTGCGCAGCCCGATCCACCATGGCGTCCATCTCGACAGTCGCAGTCACGCCTTCGCCGTTTTGCGTGAATTCGAGCACCGTTGCGCTGAAATGCACGTGACAGTTTGTGTGACGGCGCGCCGCCTCGAGCAACACGGGTTCGACATAGAGCTGCGAACAGCGATGCGGCGGCTCCGGCGTGGCCCAGGTGAAGGCGTGCGCCTTGGCCCATTCAACCGCCGCCTGCGACGACGGTTGATTCAGGCGCGCCAGCTCATGGCCGGCGATCGAGGTGAAGTAGGCAACGTCCGGCGCATAGTCGCACGGCAACCCCAACGAGCGGACCGCAGCCGAGATGCCGATGCGGCGGAAATGCTCCATCGTGCGCGCGCTGTTGGCATTCGCAGCCGGATGGGTGCTCGTGCCTGGTTTCGCGTCGAACACCTCGACGCGGATGCCGCGCTGCCCGAGTTCTGCTGCCAGAAACAGGCCAACCGGGCCGCCACCCACGATGATTACGTCGCAGTCCACCACTTCTGTCTCCTTGCTTTCTACCTGCTATGGATGCGAAGTTAAACGCCAGGCGTTTATAAATCTATACAATGACTTTCATATCCATCATGAATCTGGTGCATAAATGCGGTCTCCTGACCTGAACTTCCTCTATGTCCTTCAGGCGCTGGCCGAGGAGCGCAGCGTGTCGCGCGCAGCTGAGCGGCTGGGTCTCACGCAACCCGCCGTGAGTCACGCACTAGGGAAACTCCGGACACTGTTTGAGGACGACCTGTTCGTGCGTGCCGGACCGGTCATGGCGCCGACACCTGTCGGCGAGCGGCTGATCGAAGGCGTTACGAATGTTCTGGCGCTGGTCCAGCAGGAGATCTGGAGCGCCAAATCGTTCGACGCCGCCACCACTACGCGTACTTTTTCGGTCTGCCTGAGCGACATGGGTGTAATCGTGCTGCTACCACGCCTGCTCGCGGCGCTGCGCGAACGCGCGCCGCTCGCCACGCTCAAACCGATTCAGGTGGCCTCACTGGAACTGGCCAGCGCGCTGCAGGACGGCGCGCTCGATCTCGCGATCGGCTATCTCGGCAAACTCGGCGAAAACCTTCATCAACAACCCTTGTTCCGGCGCTCGCTGGTCGGCATCATCAAAGGCGGGGCAACGCGCAAGAAGCTGCGTATGACACTCGATGATTTCGTCGAGAAAAAGCATGTCGTCGCAGGCACGCTTGCGCTCACCAATCAGCTGCTCGAGAGGGAATTGCGACAACACGGAACACGTCTGAAGGTGGGCGTGGAGGTGCCTTATCTGCTGGCCGTGCCGAGTCTCGTCGCAAACTCGGACTTCATTGCAGCGGTGCCAGACGAACTCGCCGAACTGTTTTCGCGCCTGGCCGATGTGGACGTGTTTCCGCTGCCGATCAAGTTACCGGATTTACTCGTGCAGCAGTTCTGGCATGCGCGTTATCACAATGACGCCGGACATCGCTGGTTCCGCTCACTGGTCGCGCAAACGCTGCGCCAGGACTAAGCGTGCCGCAACCACTTGCGGTCAAGCGTGCGCATGACGACGCCGCATACGAACGGCCGCAAACATCAACACATGTCAGGGAAACGGGACGATGCCGCTTAGCAGTATCCGGGAGCAACGAAACGTTTTAAATTCCAGCAGAGAGCGTGCAAGAGTTGGGGATGATCCCCAGGAGGGCCGCTTGTGCTTCCGGTAGCGGCATCGCTTTCGTCTGAAATAGGCTGATCGGTCTCGCAACGGTGGGAGCAAGCCATGCAGTTGATCATCGAAGCAAGGTTGGCGGACGCAGACAATGACCAGCGCCTCCTCTCCCCATACTCGCGATGCCGCTCAGATGTCGATTACCACGTCACCCTGCGGCGAGGCGCAGCAGATCAAGACATTTCCCTTAAGAGGCGGGTCGAGTGGATCAGGCTGATACGCGATGGGCCCGGAGATCAGTCCGCTCTCGCATCTGTGACATACGCCGGCGCGGCAGGCCCAGCGGACCGGAACGTCACATGCCTCAGCCAACTCCAGGATGCTCCCGTACGCTGACGCATTCCAGCGCGCGGCGATGCCACTGCGGGAAAAAGATATCAGCGGCCCACTATTCGTCTCGTCTTTGGGCGGATGTGGAGCGCGTGTCGAGTTGCCGACGATGCCGGGATTCAAGGACTCGCCCCCGTTGAAGATTTCGGCGTGAACCTGTTGTGGCGCCACACCCAGGTTCGCAAGCGCATCTTTCATATCCGCCATGAAGCGTGGCGGTCCGCAGAGATAGATGTCGGCCTCTCGCGAGACACCCGCCTCATTGAGCATCGCTTGCGACAGATGACCGGGCGCGTCGAAATTCTCACCCACCTGGTCACGCGAGTCTGGCGCGCTATAGCAGATATAGCTGCGGCCATGGCACAGCGCGAGCATGAGACGGCGAGCTTCGGCGGCAAACGGATGATGCTGCCCATCGCGCGCCGTATGCATCCACAAGACCTGACGTGTCGACCGAGCCGCGGACAGCGAGTGCAGCATTGCCAGAACGGGCGTCGCGCCGATTCCCGCGCTAAGAAGCACCACGGGCCCGTCTCCCGGCTTGAGAATGAAACTTCCGCGCGGAGCGCTGACGTCGAGCACGTCGCCTGACCGTACATGCTGCCGCAGGTAGGTTCCCGCGACACCATGCGGCTCGGTCTTCACGCTGATCCGATAGCTTTCCGTCGAGAGGGAACCCGAAAGTGAGTAGCTGCGGAAAAGCGATGGCCCTCCATCGACCGGCTGGAGGCGTAACACTACGTATTGGCCGGGTAGAGCCTTCTGCAGCGGTTGTGCGTCCTTGCTCCTGAATGTCAGCGAGAGGACGTCTGCGGCTTCCTGCTCGATCGCCGTCACCTCAAGCGGTCGAAACCCTGGTGTAACAGGATACGAAGCCGCTGCAGGTGCAAGCCCGGCGTTTCCCGTCGTCACACCTTTCATGGAGCTCTGCAGCAAGGCTTCGAACGACCCGTGCCATCCTGGGGAAAGCGCCTCTATTCGCAACGCACGCTCCAGTCGGTGGCGCGAGTGATCGGTTGAATACAAAAGGGCGTTGATTTCGGCGACAGTCATTGGCTCTTTGGCCTGTGCTACCTTCACGATCTCGTCGCCGGCGCCCACTTCGCCTTCCTGCAGGACCCGAAAGTAGAACCCCGGCCGGCCGCTGCCTGTCAGGAGTGCCGGCATCCGAGGCTCATTCATTCGGATACCGACACGATAGCAGGTGACACGAGGTTGAGTGACCTCGAACAATGCGCTTCCGATCCGATAGCGGTCGCCTATGCACACATCCAGGTCGGGCATGCCTTCGATCGTGAAGTTCTCGCCGAACTGTCCGTAGACGAAGTCGGTCCTGCTCAACTGCTCCTGCCAATAGCGATACGATTCAATTTGGTAGACGAAGACGGCTCGATGCTCGCCTCCGTGTCCGGTCAGATCGCCTTGGCCGTCGCCATCCAGATTTAATCGCCTCGCCAGACAACGTCCTTGCACGGGCGTCTTCCAGATCCCGGTGTGCACGGTGCGCCCCTTCCACGCTATGTCGCGCGGAAGTCCGACATTCACCGATAGCAGTCGATCCATGTTTCGCCTCCGCGGCCAACTACACGTTTGCCCGACGCCGAATCGTCACGGTTTGTACTCCGGGCGCACCGCGGCGATCGTGAGTTCGCAATCGGGGCCGCGTAGGAGCTCCGTCTGACTGCGCTCGAGGTGCAGCTGCCCGCTGCCGAGACACATTACCACTTTATTCGGTTCGACGAGATCATGTTAGCGATGCGACTAACGTCAGGATAGGACCATACCGCCAGACGTGCATCCCGGATGTCGTAGTAGCTGCAGATCGCTTTGTACGGGCAGAAAGTCTGGTTCTTCACCAGAGTCAAAGCCGACGCGACGATGTCGTCGCGCGGAACGTACCAGCGAGGCGCTAAACCCGACTCGTAGAGAGCAAGCGGGCGCGTAGTGTCTCATCCGCGGATGATCGGCATGAGGTGACAGAGCTTATGCGTATGAAGCGCCCTACGCTTTCATGCGGTGGAATGTCGCGGAAGTCCTAAAACCCGTGACACCGTTCCCGGGCTCGATCACACGATCGTTGCAGTGAACAGACATTGCGGTGTGTTTGCGGGCGAACTTCGTTAGTCTCGCGTCCCTTTGCGGGCTTGCACGGCGATGAGCAAGTGTCCGTTGTGCCTCGGAAAGCCGTCGTCCAGGCCATCCTCGCGAATGACAGAGATCGGCCCAGACCGTGTCAAAACGCTTTTTTGAAGCGTTAAAATAATCTCATCCGATAGCGGGGGTGAGCGAGATGAAGCGGTTCGTTCAAGGCGACAATCGTACGCAGAGCTTTCTCCTCCCAGAAGCGCTTCACGACTACGTCACTGACACCAATCCGGTGCGCATAGTTGACGTGTTTGTCGATGAGCTGGACCTTGGGGAGCTTGGTTTTGAAGGCGTTGAGCCGGCGCTGACGGGCCGCCCTTCGTATCACCCGGAGGCGTTCAATTGAACCTCGACTTCTTTAATATGGATGCCTGACGAAATGCACCTCCCCAACTTTTGCACGCTCTCCGTCAGATCCAGGTCGGCCCAGGCACCCGCGTCTCGACGATCTCCCAACCCCAAGCGCGGATTCTCGCCCCCGCACCGCCCCTTTCTATGCCGACATGTCCAACGCGTCACCCCATGAGCGCTAACTGCGTTGCCGATCAGGCGCCGGAAAGCAACGCTCCCGCGCCGGGGACGATCGGCTCGAGCTCAAGATGATCCAGCATGCGCCGGACGGTGCATACCGCAGTCGAGACGGTGCGGATTCCCAGCATGTCTTCGATGCGCTGAATCGCCGGCAATGAAGGCATCTGGACGCAAGCTGACGCCACCACGACGTCCGCGCCTTCCGTGTTCAGGCCGCGAACGTCGTCGACCAGTTGCATCGGGTCGCGCAGACCTACTTCAAGGTTGTCGGGAATCTCAAAGCACAGGGAATCGATGACCTCAATGCCTTCGTTCTCGATATAAGCGACAACAAGGTCAGTCAAAGGCCGCATGTACGGCGCCATCAGCGAGATCCGGCGAGCGCCCATGATCTTCAGACCTTCTACCAAAGCCCCTGCGGAGGTCATGACGGGTGCGAGGCAATGATTGGCCCGCGCAACTTCCAACAGTTCGCGTTCGGTTTCCCGATGATATCCGGGCCCCATCGCCATAATCGCGACCAGGCACGCCGTGCTCATGACATCGACACGAGCGTCGGCGAGTTCCGCCGCGCAGCGCAGGCCTTCCCTGTTCATCGCGACCAATTCTTCCTTCGTAACCTTGTGCATTCTCATCCGGCTCGAATGGAAAGTGAATCGCTCGGGACGGATTGCTTCACGAGCACGCAACATGGCGGGAATTTCAGTTTCCATGGTCGTATTCGAGCTTGGAACGATCTGTCCGATACGAAAATTTTGAGTCATGTTTCTCTCCAGAGTAGAGTTAGGCATCCAAATGTATTAACTGACTCAGTCCGGCATGCCCGCGCCGCGTGTCTCCGGCAAGAACCACGGCAGCACGATACCGAGCAGATACACCGAGCCGAGTGCCAACGCAGCCTGCGACACGCCGCCGAACGACTTGATCATGCTGCCCGCGATGATCGGGAACACCCACGCGATCAGACGCGCTGCGTTGAACACGAAGCTGATCGCGGTCGAACGCACGCTGGAACCATGAAGAGTTCACACGGGTAGATCGCCATCCAGACATAGGCGCAGCCCAAGCGTGAAGAAGCCGTTGATCGGCGCCACCACCATCATCGCTTCGACGCTCGTCGTCAGCTTGTAGGTGATGATCGTGGTGACCAGCGCGCCGACGAAAGTCAGCGACAGGAACGCCCGCCGGCCGATCGCATCCACCACGAAGCCCGCGATCAGGTAGGCCACGATCGCGCCGATGGTGTACGCGATCGATATCTTCGAGCCCCACGACAAGGCATCGGGGATGCCTTCGGCCTTGGCGATCGCCACGGTGTAGGTCGGCAGCCAGCTGGAAATGGCCCACCAGCCGACGGTTGTGACGATCGACAGCACAAGCAGGATCAGCGTGCGGCGCAGCGCTTCGCGTTCGCTGAACAGTTGCGTGAGCGTGAAGGGGCGCTTGTCGGATGCAGGCGCGTCGCCCTCGGCCGGCTGCGTGCTCGTCGCGCTCCAGCGCTTCTCGCGCACCGCGCGCTGCCATTTCTCCGACTCGTTCACCCCGCGCCGGATATACAGCACGAAGAACGCGGGGAGTGCGCCGAGCACGAACATCAGCCGCCAGGTTTCGGCGCCGAGCGGATGCGTCGACGAAAGCGCGTACCACACGACCGCCGCGATCAGCGTGCCCCAGCCGAAACCCGATTGCAGGAAGCCGGCCCCTTTCGCGCGCGCCTGCTCCGGCCAGGTTTCCGACAGCAGCGCGACGCCCGTGCTCCATTCGCTGCCCATGGCGAGACCGGTCAGAAAGCGCAGCCCGCACAACACCCAGAAGGTTTGCGAGAACGCGGTCAAACCGGAAAACACCGCATAGAGGAACACGGACCACAGCATCATGCGCTTGCGTCCGACATAGTCCGCGAGAATCCCGCCGACCAGACCGCCCACGCCCCAGCCAAGCAACGTGATGCCGATGACCAGGCCCGCGTAGTGGTCGGACGACGCGGCTTGTGCCGGCGACAGCACCGAATGCAGCATCGGCCCAAGCACGACGACGAGTGCCAGGGCCTCGTAGCCGTCGAAAATCCAGCCGAGAAAGCTAGCCTTCAGCACGCGCCAGTGCATTGCCGTGAGCCCCTCGTACCAGCGAGTTCGCGCGCTCAAGGCAAGTTGTCTGTGTTCCATCTTTCGTCTCCTTCATAGTTTCAATGGGGTTTTCCCGCATGCCGGCCATCCACCGACTCGTGCTTCTGAAAGCTGCTGGTCTGGTGTCCAGGACAAGGCCGCCGCCTCGACATAAAATCGCGAGGCACGCCGCCCGGTCTCGCGCCTCGACCGGTGGTCCTGCGAGGTTGAACCCTATGGCACACAGGATGCCGGTTGCCGGGCGCATTGAGAACTTCTCAATGTTCAATAGAGGCATCGCCAAACGCGATGGGTGCCACGCGACCGGCTATCCGACCCGAAGGAGTAAGGATGCGTGTTTCAGCAGATCGGCCGTTGCGCCTCGACATGGAGTCCCTGCGCATTTTTGTGGCAGTCATCGAGGAGGGCAGCATTGCTGCAGCGGCAGCCCGCACGCACATCGTGGCGTCGGCGGTCAGTAAGCGTGTATCGGATCTCGAAGACGACGCCGGCACGCCGCTGTTATATCGGCACAGTCGCGGTGTGCAGCCCACGCCGGCGGGCGAGGCGCTCTATCATCACGCGAAGCGGCTGAGCGAGCACCTGCAGCAAATTTCGGACGAATTGTCTGAGTATTCGGCAGGCTTGAGGGGCCATACCCGGATTTATGTGAACTTTACGGCCATGGTGCAGTATCTGCCGGGTGTGCTGCGCACCTTCCTGCTCACCAATCCGAAAGTGCGGATCGATATGGCCGAGAAGTCGAGCGATGAAGTGGTGCAGGCGATCGCAAGTGGTGTCGCCGATCTCGGCATCTGCGCGGCGACCGAAGACTCCCTCGGCGATCTGCAGTGGCGTCCCTACACCGTCGATAAGCTGGTCGTGATCGTGCCGTCGGATCATCGGCTCGCCGAGCGTGCAAGCGTGACCTTCGCGGAAGTTCTGGAGGACGACGTCGTCAGCATGCCGTACGGCACGTCCATTTCGAAGTTGTGTCGCGCCGCCGCGGAGCGTGCCGGCATGCGGCTTCGCGTGCGCATCGAGGTGACCAGCTTCGAGGGCGTGCGCAACATGGTCAGTGCGGGCCTCGGCATTGGTGTGCTCCCCAAGGGAAGCGTGACGCCTTATATGCATTCGGTGCCGTTTCGCGTCGTTGAGCTTGATGAACCCTGGTCGCTGCGGCCGCTATTAATCATCGCGCGCAATTTTGACACGCTGCCGCTTCCTGCACGCATGCTGGTTGATCACCTCGACAAGCACCGAAGCAATGAGTCATGAGGGCAGTCACCTGTCGATGGCGAGCCATCGCGGTTCGCGATGGGTGGTGTCGTTACTTATTGATTTACGTGACGGGCCGGGATTCTTAGAATTCGGTTGAGAGCAACGTCAACAATTCACGGAGCACGCAATATGGTCCCCAAACTCCCGATCAGGGTGGCAGTCCTCGACGACTATCAGAACGTCGCCCTGAGCGTGGCAGACTGGTCGCCGCTTAAGAACCTGGCAGACGTTACGGTGTTCAACGATCACGTCGCTGACGTCGGGAGTCTGGTTCAACGTCTGCAGCCATTCGACGTCGTATGCGTGATGCGAGAACGCACACCGCTATCGCGCGTGGTCATCGAAAGCCTGCCGAACCTGAAGCTGATTGCCTCAACCGGCCCAGGAAATGCGTCGATCGATCAGGAAGCGGCCGTGGAACGTGGCATCGAAATTCGTCACACTGGCTATTCGTCCACGCCGACGATCGAGCTGACGTGGGCACTGATTCTCGCAATGGCCCGCAATATCCCCCTCGAAAATCAGTCACTGCGTCAGGGCGGCTGGCAGCTTTCGCTTGGCGATGAACTCGCGGGCAAGACGCTCGGATTGCTTGGCCTTGGCCATATCGGCTCGGCTGTCGGCATCATCGGGCGGGCATTCAGAATGAACGTCATCGCGTGGAGTGAGAACCTCACCGAAGAACGCGCCGCAGAAAAGGGCGTGCAGCGAGTCAGCAAGGATGTGCTGTTCTCCACGGCAGATTTCTTGTCGATCCACGTGCGGTTTAGCGAGCGAACCCGCGGTTTGGTAGGTACGACGGAACTCGCGCAGATGAAACCCACAAGCCGGCTGATCAATACGTCAAGAGGAGCAATCGTCGACCATGCCGCCCTGCTTCAGGCGCTCACGACCGGTCAGATTGCCGGCGCTGCACTAGACGTATACGAAGTGGAACCGCTCGACAATCCGCACCCTCTCCGCGAATTGCCCAACGTGCTCGTGACGCCTCACATCGGCTATGTGTCGAAGGAGTTGTATCGCACCTTCTATGGCGATACTGTTCATAACATCGTTCGGTGGCTTGATGAAACCGGACGTTCCGAAGGCTAGCGGCTCAGCCAATCTTCACGAGGTCCGGCTAGTACCTGATGTCCTTCTATTGCGACAGCGGGTCTCACGGATGAATCCAGAGTCCCGGCAACTGATGCCCGTCGTGGCAATGAAGAGGGTCGTTTGTCGTCGAGACTTGTTCGACGCCTGCCGGCACGCGTTACAGCGTGTTCACAGTCTTGCTGTTGAAGGAAGCCGCTAAAAAGACTGAGATGTTCCTTGCCAAGGCCACGTAACACGTCGCTGTCCAATCCACGGAAACTGTCGTCGTGCGAGTTCGTGGAATTCCTGGTTCAATAACGCGACGCACATTCGCACGACACTGTGTGCCCCCACGCGACTCGAGCGCATATGCTGGCTCTTGCATATTGGACGGCCAACGATTCGGTTAATTGACGATTCGATGAAACCGGTGGAGATCCGCCCTCCCGCACATTGCCATGTGCGATAGTCGATCAGCGACTCAGCGTTGCTGTCGAGATACGTGACCACATTCGAGAGGCTATAGCTCGCTTTCCTGACGTGGCTGCTCACTGCAGGATCTCGTTTCTCACGTAGATCAGGCAAGTGAGCGAGTCTAGCTGAAAACTGCTGCCAGGCCGCTGTGCGTCCGACCCAAACGTAGTGGCGGAAGCGGACAAACAGATATCACAGTTCAAACGCTGATCCGCACGATGTTACTCGACTCGCTTGGCTATCGACCAAACAGTCTGGCAATTCCCCCGTCGATATGGGCTCGCATAGCCTTTCGGGCAGCCTCTGCGTCGCCGGCATCGATCGCGTCCAGTATCTGCTCATGCTCCCGGATGACTTCCTGCTTTCGGGACGCAATTGGGCGACCCGCCAGATCGCGGACTAGACGGATACTGAAGTTCATCTGTTCCGAAAGTGCCGCCAGTGTGTGAGCAAAAAACCGGTTACCAGTTGACTGCGCGACAGCCATATGGAATGCAATGTCCTGCTCAATCCCCGGCTCTCCGGCGGCGATTGCCTGACCGAGTCTGAGATGACTCTTGCGTAGTTTCGCGAACGCAACCCGGTCACCCGTCTGCGCCGCACACGCAGCGCACTCCCCTTCAAGGCTGCGCCGGAATTCAAGGAAGCTTCGCACGTCCGGAATGCTCGCCAAAGTCGAGAAAGACAGCGCTTGCGAGACTGTCATCTCGTTGCCGACAAAATTGCCCGACCCCTTTCGCGAATATATCCGCCCTTCGGAACGTAGACGGGCCAGCGCTTGTCGCAGCATCGGCCGCGACACGCCGAAGCGCTCCGCGAGTTTCTGTTCCGCCGGGAGGCGCGAGTCAGGTCCAAATTCCGGATCGCTTAACAGCGCAAGGAGCTGATCGTATGCATATTCGTCCCTCGTATGAGCCGGAATATGCGGGGAAGTCCGAATCGTATACATGGTGCCCCCAAGACAGACGACAAAACCTGTCAGACAGCATAGCTGATAAGTTTGACTGCCCGCAATGGCGTCGACAGAATCAACACATCCACTCCTTCTGTCGCCAAACTATGCCAAACGTCACTGCACTGCGAACTATCAGACTGCCTGAACGCCCGAAGCTCATCTGGGTTGAAATCGAGACGGAAGATGGACTGACCGGACTTGGCGAGACCTTCCGGGGCGCGCAGGCGGTCGAAGCGGTCCTGCACGAACAGATCGCCCCCGCCTTACTGGGGCGGCCCGCGCAACACGTCACGGCGATCTCGCACGAACTGTTGAATCCATACGTTGGATTCGACAGCAGCGGCGCAGAGGTACGGGCCGCCAGCGCGGTTGATATTGCGCTATGGGATCTTGCGGGCCAACGGAGTGGGATTCCGCTGTATGTCGCGCTTGGCGGAGCGATGCGCGAACAGATACCCGTCTATAACACGTGTGCCGGATACGACTTCAACACGTCGCTTGGCGGGCGCCGGGCAATCGGCGCGGCTGATCGCAGCAAGGGACCCTACGATGACCAGATTGCCTTTATGAGGGACGCGGGCGTGCTGGCCGAAAGCCTGCTGTCCGAAGGCTATTGCGCGATGAAAATCTGGCCCTTCGACGATTTCGCACAGGACAGCGCACACCACATCAGCCTCTCCAACCTGAAGGCGGGTCTCGAACCTTTTCGCAAGATCAGAGCCGCGGTCGGCGACCGCATTGAAATCATGTGCGAACTGCACAGTCTCTGGGGGCATCAAGCGGCAACCCGGATTTGCAATGCGTTGGCCGACTATCGGGTCCTGTGGGTCGAGGACCCAATCGCGAAAATGGACAACCTGTCGGCAGTCGCCGATCTGCGCCGCCAGACACGTGCCCCAATCTGCGGCGGCGAGAATCTGGCCGGTGCGAAGCGGTTTCGCGACATGCTCGCGGCCGATGCCGTTGACTTCGTGATGCTCGACCTGACCTGGTGCGGTGGTTTGAGTGAAGCACGGAAGATCGCGGCGCTCGCTGAAACGCATGCCCGGCCCCTCGCACCTCACGACTGCACGGGACCGGTTGCATTGATGGCAGGACTTCATCTGGCGCTCCACGCGCCCACTGCGATTTTCCAGGAGGTCGTGCGCGCCTCGCTTGCGACCTGGTACCCGGAACTCGTCGACCGGCTGCCAGTGATCCGCGACGGCGCTGCACTCGCGCCTACGGACCCGGGTCTCGGCACCGCCCTGCTTCCTCGCGTGCATCGAACCGAGGGAGCCGTGATCCGTGAAAGCGGAACGTCAAGAAGCAGGGCTCGCGACTAGCGCAAGCATCATGCGGGCGAACACCTGAACGGTCGTCAGAACCGTCAACGCCATATCGGCGGTGCATTTTGGTCCAGGTCATCAGAGGAGACAAGCAATGCTATCGAGAGTCGCAATCGTCATCAGCGTCACGGGTCTGTACTTTCTCATCGTCGCGTTCATCGGCTTCAGGGTCCGTCGACACGCTTCCAGTAGCGGCGGCTTTACCACAGGCGGCAAACACTTCCCGCCCGTACTGATCGCTGCCCTGATGCTGTCCGAATTCATCGGCAGTTCCGTGAGCATCGGCACTGCCCAGAAAGGATTCGAGGAAGGCATATCCGCTGCATGGAATCTGGTCGCGCTTTCCATTGGCTTCTTGCTGCTCGGCGTGCTTCTCGTCGGACGGTATCGCCGCACGGGTCTTAACACCATCTCTGCCATTCTGGAGCGGACCTATGGTCGAGGCGTGCGATACGCTGCTTCAGCATTGACGATCTTTTCCCTGAACGTCGTAGCCGTGGCGCTGTATGCAAGCGGTGGTGCTGTTCTTGGCACGGTCCTGCATGTGGGACATGGGTTGGCGACCATCATTGTCGGCATAGTGGCGATCTTTTTTGTCACCATCGGCGGCTTCCGTTCAGTCGTGTACACCAACACCCTGAACGCAATCATCAAATACGTGGGCATCGTCCTCGCGCTTGCATTCGCGTTGGCCGAGTCGGGTGGATACGAACATTTACGTGCGACGCTGCCGGCGCGCATGTTCGATATGTCCGGCGTTGGCATGTCGCAGATCATTGCCTGGATGATTGCAGGCATCGGCTCGATTTTCGCCACGCAGTATGTGATCCAGGGTGTCGTCACGACGCCCGACGAACGCGGCGCCCGGCGTGCCTGTTACTACGTGTCCGCCATGATGATCCCGTTCGGCGCCATCGTGGCGCTGATCGGGATATGCAGCGCATTCCTCTATCCCGGCATCAGCTCAATTGACGCGTTCCCAACAATCATTGCGCACATGCCGCCTTTCACGGCAAGCATTGTAGTGATTGGCCTGGCTGGGGCGCTGTTTGGTGGGATTTCCGCCAGCACGATTGCTTCAGGCACGCTGTTGCTTCACGATTTTTATGAGCCATTCTTTAAACACGATGCCAGCGATGACGGGTCGCTCAGATTCATTCGCTTCGCCACCGTTGTCATCGGTCTTATTCCATTGGTCCTTGCGCTGTTCGCGAGCAAGATCCTGCTTATCGCTTTCCTCGGCAAATCGCTGCGCGCAACGCTCGCGGTACTGATCCTGCTGTGCTTCTATGCACCGCGCTTTGGAACGCCTCGCGGCGCGTTCATCGGTATTGTCCTGTCTGTTATCGCGACGATTTCATGGTTTCTTGCTGGCAACCCCTTCGGCATCGATAGCTCGTATTTCGCCCTTGGCATGCCAATCGCGGCGATGGCGGTCAGCCACGTTCTGAAGCGGCGACAACAAGAAACGCAGCCTGTTCAGACCGGTCGTACATAGTCGTCACAACCACTTGCGATTTCACATGTCCTCCTGTCATCAGCAACCACCCGAAAACCGGCCCAACGTCCTCATTGCAGGACCGCTACCGCCCGACCTTATCGCGCGACTGGAGGCGGAATACGAGACCGCCAGGCTCTGGCAGGAGACCGATCGTGGCGCCTTCCTGGCGCAGCACGGTAGCCGCTTCGACGTCCTCGCAACCAGCGGCGTGTTCGGCGCGGACGCCACGCTCATGAGACAGCTTCCCAACCTGAAACTCATTGCGAGTTTCGGCGTCGGGACTGACCCAATCGACCTGGCCGAAGCAAGCGCTCGCGGCGTGCAAGTAACCAATACGCCCGGCGTTCTCAACGCGTGTGTCGCGGACGCTGCGCTTGGGCTTCTCCTCGGTCTGGCTCGACGCATCGTGAATGGAGACCACTCCGTTCGAGCAGGTAAGTGGACTGCCGCGCGCGGTCAACTCGGGACCAGTTTGAAAGGTAAAGTATGCGGTATCGTGGGGCTTGGGGGAATTGGACACGAGATCGCCCATCGCGTAAGTGCCTGCGGGATGCAGGTTGTGTATCACGGGCCAAGACCCAAGCGCGACTCGTCGTATCGCTATTACGCTTCGCTCGTCGATATGGCTCGAGACGCTGACGTGCTGATCCTATCCTTGCCGGGTGGCGCCGAGACTCATCATCTGGTCGATGCAGCTGTTTTGCGCGCGTTGGGCCCGACGGGCATGCTCGTCAATATCGCCAGAGGCTCTGTCGTTGACGAAAACGCGCTCGTCGAGGCGTTGACGCGGCGAACGCTCGGTGGCGCCGCTCTTGACGTCTTCGAGAATGAGCCGCACGTCCCGCCCGCATTGCTCTCGCTCGACAATGTTGTGCTTACCCCTCATATCGGAAGCGGCACGATCGAGACGCGCGAAGCCATGTCGCAACTCGTGCTGGCGAATATCGCAGCGCACGCCGCCGGGCGTTCGCCGGTGTCTCCCGTTTGACCCGACTCGTACTGTATCCCCTCAATCAGATCAACCAGGCAATGACCACTCGTGGTGTTAGAAATCCACACTCACATCGTCGAACCTCCCTGCATTGCCGCATTCGGGCGGTTGCCGACTCGCCGGCCCACGATCGATCAAACTGACCCGGATCGACGGATCGACGGGTCGGCGCGATGCGATGCAGCGAAACTCGCGCAGCGTTTGAACGCGAAAGCGCGCTCACCGGCGCTGTGGTTGTGCCGCAGATATCTGAACCGGCGCGGGCAACTGGTGGAACTGACGATCAGTGTTCACCCGGCGGATCGCTATAGTTATTCCGAAACGTTTCAACTCGACTGGCACGCGAACTAGGCAGCATCAGGCCGCCTGCTTCTGAAGGAGAGAAGCATGGACGCACGCAGTTATCTGTTTGTTCCGGGCGACCGGCCCGAGCGCTTCATGAAGGCGCGCGACACGGGCGCCGACGCGGTGGTGATCGATCTGGAAGACGCGGTCGCGCCGGCCGCGAAGGAACACGCACGCGACGGCTTGCAGCGCTGGCTGATGACTGCGGACCGCTCGCGGCTGATCGTTCGCGTGAATGCGGTGGGCACGCCCTGGCATGCCGAGGACGTTGAGATGGTTAGCCGCTCTGGCGCTGCGCTCGTGATGGTGCCGAAGTCGGACAGTGCGCAGCAACTCGCCGATGTCGCTGCACGGCTGTCGTCGCAGGTCAGAATCCGGGTTTGAAGCCCAGGCAGAACCTGGACCTCACCACCTGACGTGATCGAGCGCGCCGCTCTTTGGCAAACTGGAAACGACAATCGGCCCGATAAACAGCATCTCCGGAAACTGGATTGCAACGACACGGCGATCGTGCTGAATGGCGTATTCGTCCTTTCCGTGCCTGTATGGACCCGACGCCTTTTGCAAGCTCCTGTTCGTGATGTCGTAACGGTCTGCGCGCATGTAGCCTCACTTTATCGTAAGCGACTCGCGGCACGGTTCATTGCATGGCGCGAATTCGTCGAACTCGCCCAAAATCCGTCGCCTGTCTTCTGAGCAGTCGTCACATCTGCCGTAGTGTCGTCTCACTCCCGGCAGTTCCACGTCAGCATGAAGCTGCGTGACATGCACTCTTCCACTTGTGCTGAGCATCGGTCGGACAAACGAGCGATATCATTCCACCTCCAGGCACTGGCATCAAGCCGGCGACATCGTTCTATCCGCGATCGTTCCACCGTCCGGCTGCGTCGATAACAACCCGTCCGCGATTTTCTCCGCCACCATGAGGGTCGGCGCGTTCGTGTTGGCACCGGGAACGACCGGAAAAATGGACGCGTCAACGACTCGCAATCCCTGCACACCACGCACCCGTGCGAACTCATCCGTCACGGCCAGCGGATCGTCGGCGGCACCCATGCGGCAGGTACACGAGGCATGCCATACGCCGACGCACGCGCTCCGGATGAACGCGCGCAATGCGATATCGTCTCCGAGCAATTCGTCCAGCGTCGGACCGCCGGCCACGACACGCCGCATCAGCAAGCTGCGCAAGGGTGCCGGGCCGTCGAGCAGCTTTGCCAATACATCCGTGATAATTCTGTTCTTCGCGCTCAGCATCGCTACCTGCCGCACCTTCTCGCTGTAACTGGCGGGAAAAGGATCTTTCGTCACGGCCTGCATGCTCGCACTCGCCTGCAACAAGGCCATGCGTTGGAAACCGTCGACGAGCCGGTCCAGATCGCGTTCGTCGTCCAGCAGGTTCAGTGCGACGTTGGGTCGAGCACGCCAGTCGCGCGACTGCAGCGTAACCTCGCCTCGCGTCGAGAACGGGTTGTTGACGTAGTTGAGCAAGGTGCCGATGCGGCGGCCCACCGCATGCCACGACGTTTTTGTTACGCCGAGGATCAGCATATCGCCTTGCGGCGCGCCGCCGATCTTCGACGAATAGCGGGCCCCGACGCGGATATGGTGGCGCGTTACGTCGTTGATGCGCGCGCCGTCGTCGATGAACGACGCCAGTGCGATCGACGGATGTTCCATCAGGTTCTGCCCGACACCCGGCAGTCCCGCGATAATGTCAATACCGAGATCGCGCAGATGCTCGACCGGTCCGATTCCGGAGCGCAGCAGCAACGCCGGTGAACCAATCGCGCCCGACGAGACGATGATCTCATTGCCGCTCACGCGTTTGCCCTTGTCACCTTCCTGAATTACGACGCCCGTGCAACGCGTGCCATCGAAGATCAGGCTCGCGACTTCGGTACCGGTTCTGATCATGAGATTCGGACGACTGCGCGTTGCCGCGTCGAGGTAAGCCGTCGCGACCGACACGCGCTGCTCGTTGAAATTGGAAATCGCAATCGGGAAATAGCCGTCGCGGAAGTCGCCGTTCTGATCCGGCAAATAGTCATAACCTTGCGCCTCGAGCGCCGCAGCGACCGCTCGCGCATGGCCGGACCATTGCTCGGGAAAAATGCGCCGCACATGTATCGGCCCATTGGTGCCGTGCAGCGCATCATGAAAGTCACTATCCGTTTCCATTCGCTTGAAGAACGGCAGCACAGATTGCCAATTCCAGCCCCGCGCGCCGTGTGCCTCCCAGGCGTCGTAATCGGACGGCGCACCACGGTTGAAGAACTGGCCGTTGATCGACGAACCACCACCGAGGATGCGCGCCTGTTCATACTTGCGTGCGCGGCCTGCTGCACCGTCGATCCGCACAGTCGTCGCCTGCAACTCCGGCCAGATATAGTCGGGATTCAGATAAGCGGTGCCCGGATAGCTGTCGAGGATCGCGGGTGGTACGTTGTCGAGCGAGATGTCGGCGCCCGCCTCGCAAAGAAGCACGCGGTTCGCCGGTTTGGCTGACAGGCGGCTCGCCAGCACGCAGCCGGCCGAGCCGCCGCCGACGATGATGTAGTCGAAATGTTCAGAAGGAGACGTTGCAGGCATGTGGCACTCCTTTCACATGCGCGCGCGATAACGCTGCGGATATCGCGCGCTTCGGGTTCGAGCGGTTGGCTGGTCGGGACAGGTGCATCAGCACATGGCATCCATGGCTATGCATTGATCCACACCGCCTTCGTATTGAGGAACTCCTCGACGTGTTCGCGTCCAGACTCGCGGCCGTAACCGCTCATCCTGTAACCGCCGAACGGCACCGCTGGATCCATCGCCTGATAGCAATTGACCCACACGGAGCCGGTGCGCAGGCCACGCGTCACCTGCTGCGCCGTGGCGAGGCTGCGGGTCCACACGCCGCCGCCGAGGCCGAAGTCCGAGGTGTTGGCACGCGCGATCACATTGGCCGCGTCGCTGAACCGCAGCGCGGAAATCACCGGACCGAAGATTTCCTCTCTCGCGATGCGCATCTCGTCGCGCACATTGGCGAACACCGTGGGTCGCACGAAAAATCCGTTGTTCAATTCCGACTGACCAGCCGGCAGGCCTCCGCCGAGCAGCGTCGCGCCCTCATCCTGGCCGGCACGCAGATAGCCGGCGACGCGCGTCAGTTGTTGCTCGGAAACGAGCGGCCCGAGCTGCATGTCGGGGTCGGCGGGATCGCCGACGCGCAATGCGTTGCCGAACGCCGCGACCTTTTCGACGAACTCGTCGTATACCGCCTCCTGCACGAAGAGCCGCGTGCCGGCGCTACAGATCTGCCCGGAGTTGGCGAATACTGCCATCGCGGCAGCCGGCACCGCGGCGTCGAGATCGGCGTCCGCGAAAATGATGTGAGGCGATTTGCCGCCCAACTCGAGTGACAGACGCTTGATATTGCCTGCTGACGCCTCGATGATCTTCTGCCCGACGTGGGCGGAGCCGGTGAAGGCGATCTTGTCGACGTCATGGTGCGCGGCCAGTGCCGCGCCCGCGCCGCCGCGTCCGGTGACCACGTTCAGCACGCCCGGCGGCAAGCCCGCTTCGAGACAGAGTTCCCCTAGCCGCAACGACGACAGCGGCGACTGTTCAGCGGGTTTCAGCACCACCGTGCAGCCGGTGGCCAATGCCGGACCGATCTTCCACAACGCCAGGGTCAGCGGTCCATTCCACGGCGTAATTGCACCGACCACACCGACCGGCTCCTTCACCGTGTACGAAAAGATATTGCCAGGAACCGAATTCGGAATCGTCTCGCCATGAATGCTCATCGCAAGCCCCGCGTAATAGCGGATCAGACCGACGGCGCGCTCGCGCGAAGCACGCGTGCGCAGCAAAGGCGCGCCCATATCGAGCGTATCCAGCGAAGCCAGTTCCTCGTAATGTTCGTCGAGGACATCCGCGAGACGCAGTAGCAGTGCCTGTCGCTCAGCCGGCTTGAAGCGGCTCCACGGCCCTTCGAAAGCCCTGCGCGCCGAAGCGACAGCACGGTCGATATCGACCGCGTCGCCATCGGACACGGTCGCGATCACGCGCCCCGTAGCCGGGTTGATCGACGTGAACGTCTGCCCGGAGGCCGCGCTCACATGCTGACCGTCGATCAGCAGTCGTTTCTCGCCTTCGCGGAGGAAGGTCTGCTTGTCGCGCAAGGCGTCGTTAAATGACATCATGCCTGTCTCCTGTGAGCGGTGGCCTGACCGCTCCGTTTTATATCGCGAGCTTTCGCAAGCGGCGTCGAGTCTCTATGCGATCGACGCCTTCGCTACGGACGGGACTGCGCTTTGCGAGGCGACGCGTGGCTCGCTGACCCACTCACCTGCCGCGATCTGTTCGCGCAACCTGTATTTCTGGATCTTCCCCGACGACGTCGCGGGAAATTCGTCGACGAAGAACCACAACGCCGGGGTCTTGTACGCCGCGAGCCGTGCGCGGCAGAACGCGTGCAGATCGTCGGCGGTCGGCTTCGGTACGTCGGCCTTGAAGCGCACCACGGCAGCCACGATTTCGCCCCACTTCGAATCCGGGGCGCCGACCACCGCGACCTGCGCAACGGCCTCATGGGTCCACAGCACGTCCTCGATCTCTTTCGGATAGATGTTCTCGCCGCCGCGGATGATCGAATCCTTCAGACGCCCCGTGATGCGCAGATAGCCGTGCTCGTCCATTCGCGCCTGGTCGCCGGTACGCAGCCAGCCGTCCTCGCGCAGCGTGCTTTTCGACGCTTCATGCATGTCGAAATAGCCGAGCATGGATTGATAGCCGCGTGCCCAGATTTCGCCCGTCTGGCCGAGCGGCAGAGTCGCGCCAGTTTGCGGGTCGGCAATCTTCACTTCCATCTGCGGCGCGGGGCGTCCGATAGTTTCAGCCTGACGCTCCGGTGTGTCGTCCGGAAAGGTCTGGCAGATGACGCCGTTCAGTTCCGTTTGCCCGAAGGTAATGGTGAAGCGGCAATCGAAGATCTGCATGACCTTGACCACCAGCGGCGCAGGCACGGGTGTGCCGCCGCTCATGATCACCTTCAGACTCGCCAGATCCAGTCGCGGCCGGCTCGGATGCTCCATCAACGCGATCACCATGGTGGGCACCGCATGAATGTGATTGCCCCGCTCCGCGGCGATCAGTTCGAGCATGAAGGCAGCGTCGAACTGCGTGAGCATCACGAAAGTGCCCAGCCGGGTGAACGCGCCCAGCTGACTCCCCGCGCACCCGCCGACGTGAAAGAGCGGCATTGCGCTGATCCACACACCGCCTTCCGGAAAGTTCGCGCGCAACGATGCGAAGCGTGACGCGTTGACCAGACCGCGATGGTGTAGACATGCTCCCTTCGGAAAGCCGGTGGTGCCGGACGTGAACTGAATCTGCACCATATCGGTGGCCTGCACGCGCGGCAGTTCAACCGGCGTGTCGCCGGCCTCGCAGAATTGCGCCCAGTCGTCCAAGCAGATCATCTCGCGCAGATGCGGCAAGCTCGGGGCAATCGCGTCGACAATCGCACGTTGATCGGTATTGCGATACGCGGCCGTGAAGAATATCCCCGCTGCTCTGGCACTGCGCAAAACGTGGCGGACTTCGTCGGCGAGATAGGCGGGATTGACCGTCACGAGCACCAGACCCGCGAGACTCGCGCCATGCTGCAACAGAATCCATTCGGCGGAATTGGGCGACCACACCGCGACCCTGTCGCCGGGAGCGAAGCGCTTCAACAAGGCAAACGCCACGCGCTCGGCGGCGCCCAACAGTTCGCGATAGCTCCAGCGGCGCGTGGCCTTTGTGGCGGCATTGCCTTCCACGAACGCAATTCGATCGGGCACCTTGCGCGCGGCGTGACGCAACACGTCGCCCAGTGTGGTTTCCCACAAATCCGGCGCGCGGTCCGCTGGCCAATACGATTCTTCAAGTTTCAACTCAGCTTGCATCCCGTTTCTCCCTCTTGCCCGACGTCGATGCGGACTGGCGGCCCGCACCACGTGTGTCCCCTTTCAGCGTACAGCCGATTGCGCGGTTCACGGCGCCGCCAGCGCCGCGAACGCCGGTGCGCGTTTTTCCTGCATCGACTTGACGCCTTCCAGATAGTCGGGCGCCTTCATCAGTTCGCCGATCAGCCGCTTCGAATCTTCGACGGCGGCGCCCACGTTGGCGCTCAGCAACTCGGCATAGACCTGTCGCTTGGCGGTTTTGACCGCGATCGGCGAGGTGGACTTCGCAAGGTCTTTGGCGATCTGCATGATCCGCGATTCGAATGTTTCCGCTTCGAACACGCCGTTCAGCCAGCCCATACGGTCCGCTTCCTCGGCAACCAGCACACGGCCGGAGATCAGAATATCCATGGCATGCGTCAGGCCGACGATGCGCGGCAGAATCCACGCGAGCCCGTATTCGGCCGGCAGGCCCAGACGCGGCGTCGAGGTGGTGAGCTTGGCGCCGCTCACCGCGTAGCGCAGGTCACAGAACGACGCAAGTGCAACGGCAATGCCCGCGCAGGCGCCGTTGATCGCAGCGATCACAGGCTTTTGCAGACCCCAGTGCCAGACCATCTCGTGATCGAATTCCTCTCGCACGCCATGTCCCGGTTGTGGCAACACCTGTGCATTGGTGCTTTCCACATAATCCTGTTTTGCGTCGACATAGTGATCGAGCGCCTTGAAATCGGCGCCGACGCAAAACTGCCGCCCCGCGCCGGTCACGACGATGACCCGCACCTCGGGATCCGCGTCGTGACTCGCCATCAGCCAGCGATACTCCTCGTTCATGCGTTTGGTCCAGGAATTGCCGCGACCGGGGCGGCTCAGGCGCACGATCGCCACACCATCTTCCTTGCTCGTTTCCGTGACATGCAGATCCATACTCTCGTCTCCTCTCATGTGCGTGCGACAAGCGCTCAATCACGGCGCGGTTGATGTCTGCGCAACGCAGGCGAATCAGTCGAACACCTTGTTGCGTTCTTTAAACGCAGCGGTGGTGCCTTTGTCGCGCCGCTCGCGCAAAAAGTTATATTCATCTTCTTCCAGTCGAAGATTGGTGCCGAGCGTGTGACCCACATACCCACGATAGAACTGCTGAGAACCACCGAGACTGTCGAGCGCCATCTGGAACATTGCCTTGCCGGTGACGAGCGCGTCGCGTGGATGCTGTGCGACGCGGCGGGCCCAGTCTTCGACGGTGGCTTCGAGTTGCTCCTGCGGCACGCTTTGATTCACGAGGCCAAGGCGTTCCGCATCGCGGCCGTCGAAGTTGTCACCTAGCAGTAGTAATTCACGCGCTTTCTTCGGACCATAAGTCATGATCTGCGTATTCAGATGCCACGTATTGCCGGCCAGTCCGAGGCGTTGTTCCGAATGGCTGAAGCGGGCGTCATCCGCGGCAATCGCGAGATCCACCAGTTCCACCAGATAGAGCCCGGCGCCCGTACACCACCCCTGCACCTGCGCAATCACCGGCTTCAGCGAATACTGGAACGCCATGTAGTTCTCGCCGAGCTTGCGATCGCGCAGCAAGCGCGAACGCTGACTCGGCCGGCGCGGTTTCACACCCGGCTCGGTCGCTTCGAGCCCGTATGAGCGCACGGCGTCGTTGTAATCGTGCCCGGAGCAGAACGACTGCCCTCGCCCTTTCAGGATGATGACTTTGATGTCGTCGTCGGCCTCTGCTTCGTGAAGTGCTTCGACCAGCGTGTCGAGGTCGTCGAACTTCAGTGCGTTGTGCTTTTCGGGGCGATTGAGGATCAACCGCGCAACCGGACCGTCTTTCTCGACCAGGATCGCTGGTTCCATACATAGCTCCATGCAAAAGATTGCCAACCACGAGGACCCAGTCGTCGACCGTTCAATCCGGCCCACTGCGCCAGTGTCTGAATAAATGCTACATCGTTTGACTAATAGTATCAACGAATGTAGTATTTTTTCAAGGCCAACCCGATCCCTCGCAAGTGCCGCATGGCCATTTCAGGCTTCATCGATCGGGATGCTTCTGGAAAACCCTGGAGAACAGATATGAGCGAGACACCGCACGGCGCCCAAGCAGCGCCGCACGATCAAGGCGCACAGCCGCTGGCTGGCATACGGGTGATTGAATTTGCGCACTGGATGGCCGGCCCGCTCGCCGGCGGCCTGCTGGCCGATTGGGGTGCGGATGTGATCAAGATCGAGCCGCCGGGCGGCGAGCCGATGCGGGCGATCTTCTCATCGCTCGGTGCGCGCAGCGACACGCCCAATGGTGCGTTTCTGGCGGCCAATCGCGGCAAACGGTCGGTGGCACTCGAAATCAAATCCGAGGCGGGCATGCGGGCGTTCGACGCCTTACTGGCCAGCGCCGACGTGCTGCTCACCAACTTGCGCCCCGACGCACTGATGCGCCTCGAACTGACACCCGAGGCGATTCGCGAGCGCTATCCGCGGCTCGTCTACTGCTCGGTCAGCGCATACGGCTGGGGTGGTCCCGACCAGAACCGCCCAGGCTATGACGTGGCGGCTTTTTTCGCACGCACCGGCATTTCGCACGAGATCACGCAGCAGAACAGCGCACCGCTTGCCCTGATGCAAGGCATCGGCGACAGCTTCACCGCGATGACGGCGGCGACCGGCACGCTGGCGGCATTGCTGGAACGCGAGCGCACCGGCCGGGGCCAATTCGTCGAGGCTTCGTTATTGCGCACCGGCATGTGGGCGCTGTGCGGCGAACTCGGCGTGCAAGCCATGGGTGGCAACCCCAAGCCGCCGTATCCGCGCGGCGAGTCGCGTACGCCGCTGTACAACTCCTATCGCACTCAGGACGGCCGCTGGTTCTTCCTGGTGGGGGTGGAGGCGCAACGCCATCTGCCCTCGGTGCTCGCCGCGATCGGCCGCAGCGATTTGCTGGGCGACGAGCGCTTCAACAGCGCCCGGGCGATCGCGAAGCATCGCGCTGAATTCATTCCCATGCTCGACGCCGCGTTTGCCGCGCATCCGCTCGCGCATTGGGCCGAAGTGTTCGACGAACACGGCGTGTGGTGGGCGCCGGTACAAACGCCGGCAGATCTGATCGATGACGCGCAGGCCGCCGCCACGGGCGCATGGATCGAAGTCGACACCGGCGCCGGCTCGGCATCGGTGAAATCGGTTGAAGCGCCGATCCGTTTCGACGGCAAGCGACGTTCGCGCGTGGCCGCGTCGCCCGCCGTGGGCGAACACACTGACGAAGTCCTCGGCGCGCTGGGTCTTGCCGCGCGTCAGTGCGCCGGTTCCTGAACCACGCAATGCATCTCGCGCACGCAGCGCTTTCTATCCAATCACAGAGGTAAAAAATGGCGGAAGTCATGACCGAAGCCGGCCAATCCCAACGTTGGGGCCGCGATGTCGAATCGATCACAGTCGATCAGCATGCCTGCCGCGCCTATCGAAACCGGCCACGCTCGCTCGCCGAATTGCTGACCGATAGCCTGCGCTGGGGCGAACGGCCGTTTCTCGTCGAAGGACAGCGGCGCCTCAGCTTCGAAACGCATGCGCGCGCCGTCGGCGTGGTGGCAACTCAGCTTCGCGCGGCCGGCGTGCGAACCGGCGACCGCGTGATGCTGCTCGGCTTCAACAGCGTCGAATGGCTGCTCGCGTTCTGGGCCACCCAGCGTCTGGGCGCGGTCGCCGCACTCGGCAATGCCTGGTGGAGCGACACGGAAACGGCTCACGCAGTGGATCTGGTAAAGCCCGCGCTCATCGTCACCGACCGTCCCGCCGAACGCACCTTTCCGGCCGGCTATACACGGCTCGCCTTCGATCAGTTGCAAGCGGAACATGGCGCTGACGCGATGTTTCATCTACCCGACGCAGATATCGCGGAAGACGATCCTGCCATTCTCATGTTCAGTTCGGGCACGACAGGCGCCGCCAAGGCCGTAGTGATGTCGCACCGCGCTGTGATCGCGAACATCCAGAATCTGCTGGTGCTGACCGGCCGCCTGCCGGATGAACTGGGCCCGGACCACGCCGGCACGACCAGCTTGCTGACCGTTCCGCTGTTTCATTTGTCGGGCATTCAGATCAGCTTCTCGACGCTGCTGTCCGGTGGTGCCCTGATCTTTCTGGAAGGCCGCTTCACACCCGAAAAGGTATTGAGTCTGATCCAGCAGGAACGCGTACGCGTGTGGGGCGGCATTCCGACGATGGTGTCACGCGTGGTCGAGTTCGAGCGCTTCGCCGACTACGACACCTCCAGCGTCAAATCGATCCCGATGGGCGGCGCCGCAGTCTCGCCCGAACTGCGCGCGAAAATTCAGGCGGCGTTTCCGCTCATCAGGAAGCGCGTCAACAGCTTGTATGGGTTGACGGAAGCCGGCGGCGTATTGGCCGCGGCGTCCGGTGCGGAGTTGCAAGGCCGGCCTGGCTGCGTCGGCCGGCCGTTGCCGGTAGTCGAGATCAGGATCGATAAGGCGGATCCGCACGGCGTGGGCGAAATCTGTGCGCGCACGCCTTCGGCGGCTAGCCGCTATTGGGGTGAAGAAGCGTCGATCGCCGACAAGGACGGCTGGATTCGTACCGGCGACCTTGGCCGTCTCGACGAAGAGAATCGACTCTATGTAGTGGGTCGTTCGAAAGACATCATCATTCGCGGCGGCGAGAATATCGCGTCGGTTCACGTAGAGCGCTGCCTGTCTATGCATCGGGATGTGCTCGAAGTCGCCGTCGTGGCATTGCCGCATGACGATCTCGGCGAGGAAGTGGCGGCCGCCGTCGTGCTGCGGCCGGGCGCGACGACACGCCCGGAGGATCTCGCTGCGCATGCGGGCACGTCACTCGGCCGCTTCGAAATTCCGTCCCGCTGGTGGCTGCGCTTCGACGCGCTGCCGACCAATGCGTCAGGCAAGATTCTCAAGCGCGAACTCGTCGAACAATGGCCCGCAGCCGACGCACCGGCCGGCCCGCGTGACACGCAGCTCACGGAGCCTTCGCGTGTTGCCCCCGACTGCTGAGGCCGGTTACCGCGCCGGCGCGGTACCGGTTAGCTCCGTCCACCTTGCGTGGGCGGCGTCCTGCCAGCGCGCCCGAATCGTGCCCAGCTTCGCGGCGTCCTGGCGCCCCTGCCAACCGGCCGGCAACAGGATGTCTGGCAGACCGGGATCGATATAGGGCAGGCGCTGCAACTGATTGACCAGTTGCACGTGCGCAAACAGGATCGCGTCGTCCGAGCGCGGCCGCATCTTCTGGAAGGTCGATGCGAGTTCGCGATAGTGCTCCGACACGGCGTCGAGATTCCACGCTCGCTGGGCGAGTTCAGCATCGCTCACGCCGAGATCGAACGATTTCCCGACAAACCCGAACGCCACCCCCGACAGACCCAGCTCCGCGAGTACCGCCTTCGTTTCAGCCTGTCTGTTCACGTGAGGATTGACCCACAGCGCTGGCGATGGATTGCCGAAGCCCAACCAGCTCAGCGCGCGATAGGCTTTGACACGCATCGTGCGATGCGTCTCGGGCAAGGACAGATGCAGGACCAGCCAATGACCATTCCAGGCCTCGCCCGCCAGCGACTTCACACGCAGCGAGCCCGCTGCGATCAGATCGCGGCCGCGCGTGGTCAGCGACCAGCTGGCGCGCCGGCCGTCACGTGCATTCTCGATCCATCCTGCCGTTGCCGCACGCGCAATCGCCTGGCGAGCCGCTTTCTCGGCCACGCCGACACCTTCTAATGCGTGCAGCAAGGTCGCCGTCCACACGGGACGATCCTCACGCACGACGAACTCGCCGAGCAGCGTCAACAGAAGCGAGCGAGCGCTGCCCGGCGTGACGCGTTCTGCGGTATCGGCTTCGTCGCCGAATTCAATTGTGTTGTGAGACGAATCTGCCATGCCGCGTTCCTGATCTGACGAACGTAAAAATGGAGGGTGCTGTTAAAAACGTCCGATGGTAGGCAGTTTGCCACGGACACGTCAAGCCGCGAAGCGTGCCCGCATGAGCCACTGCTCCTCTGCTTCATACCGCAAACGTGGCGTGGCTGAACACGCCTTGCGCGGTGGCGATAAGCACACCGCTATCGGTCCACGCCTCGCCGTTGGCAAAGAACACCGAACGGCCTTCGCGCTGGACGTAGCCCTTGCCGACGATATGCGTGCCCACGCCCTTCTCCAGATACGACAGCGTCAGCGAAAGGGTTGAGCCTACGCGCTGCTTCCCCTCTTCACGATTGAACAGGCCCGCGAGGCCGCACACCGAATCCAGCAGCGCGGCGGTCACACCGCCGTGCAGAATGCCACCGGAATTCAGCAGGCTCGGCGCGACCGGTAAAACGATCTCGGCATAGCCGTCACGCCACACTTCGACCCTTGCACCAAGCAGATCGATGAACGGATTGAGCTTCATGTGTCCCTGCTCCATGGTGGATTGACGAACGCATTCCCCGACGCCGGAAAGCGGCGTTTAAGGGTAAACACGTCGCTGCATAAATGCTACATGCGATGTAAATTGTTATCGCATAATGTAGCACATCGGAAGCGCTCCGCAAACGAGCCATGTTCCGCGATGAACGAATCGCGGCTACCCAAAGCGCCACGCCAGATCAATATCCTTAGTCCTACGTATAACAAAAAAATCTTGATCATTTGGAGACGTTGATGAAGAAGATTGCTTTCGGCATGACCTGTCTTGCGTTCACAGGCGCCGCGCACGCGACTGTGACGCTCTATGGCCTGATCGACGCGGGCCTCACCTATACCAACAATCAGAAAGGATCGTCGAACTGGCAGACCGCCAGCAGCGTGATGCAGGGCGACGCCTGGGGACTGCGTGTCACAGAAGACCTGGGCGGTGGATTGACAAGCGTCGCAGTGGTGGAAAGCGGCTTCAACCTGTTCGACGGCACTTTCATGCAAGGCGGCCGCGAATTTGGCAGGCAAGCGTATCTTGGCCTGTCGAATCAGTACGGCACGCTGTCGGTCGGCCGGCAATACGACCTGGTCGCAGATTTTGTGATCCCGGTCAGTTCGGTTCCCTATCTTGGCGTCTATTCCGGACACATTCAGGATAACGACAACCTCCAGCACACGTTCCGCCTTAACAACGCGGTGAAATACATCAGTCCGAGCTACGGCGGGTTTTCGTTCGGCGGTATTTACGCGTTCGGCAATGAGGCGGGCTCGTTCGCGACCAACCGGGCATGGGATGTCGGAGCAAGCTATAAACGCGGCGCGTTGTCAATTGCCGCTGCGTACGAGGTGCTGAGTCAGCCGGCCGGCAACACGACGGGCGCGGTGGGTGTGTCCGGGACTTCCGGCTCGGATTATCCGTCGCTCCCGGCGCTCTACGAGACCGGCACCGTGCTCAAACAGCAGATCGCGGTCGTGTCCGGTAACTACCAGATCGGCAAGTTCACCGTCGGTGCGACCTACAGCCATGTGCGTTTCGACGTCACCACCTCGCCCGTGAATGTCGACAACTTTGAAGTCTTCGGCAGTTACGCGGCGAGTCCCGCGCTGTTTCTGACCACCGCGCTCGCACAGAGCAACGTCAAGCTCGTGGATTCCGGCATGAAGCCGAAGTACCAGCAAGTCAGCGGCACCGTGGATTACTTCCTATCCAAACGCACTGACGTCTACACCTCGATCTCTTACCAGCATGCGGGTGGCGATGCCAAGGTGGCCAACCTGTACTCGCTGCCGGCTTCCTCCACGACCAATCAGCTCGCGGTACGCATCGGTTTGCGGCACAAATTCTAGGTCACGCGGCGTCGCTCCTGTTCCCCTCCCGCCACCGCACGTGCAAGCTCAAAGGAAAACCAAATGCAACCGACTTATGAAGCGCCCGGCATCGCGTTGCCCGTTGCAACGACGGCGTCGATATACCGGAAGATCACCTGGCGGCTAATTCCGTTTCTGTGCCTTTGTTATCTCGCCGCGTATCTCGACCGCATCAACATCGGTCTGGCGAAGTTACAGATGTCAGTCGACCTGCAGTTCAGCGAGACGGCTTACGGACTCGGCGCGGGCCTGTTTTTCGTCGGCTATGTCGCGCTGGAAGTGCCGAGCAATCTCTTGCTACACCGCTTCGGCGCGCGGCTATGGATCAGCCGCATCATGATCACGTGGGGCGCGTTGTCCATGTGCACGTTGCTCGTGAAGACACCGACTCAGTTCTATATCGTGCGCTTCCTGCTCGGCGCGGCCGAGGCCGGTTTTCTGCCGGGCGTACTGCTCTATCTGACGCAGTGGTATCCGCCGGACCTGCGTGGCCGCGCAGTCGGGCTGTTTCTGATGGGGCTGCCGCTCGCGAGTCTGATCGGCAACCCGCTGTCAGGCTGGATCATGGGCGCCTCCGCGGGCGTGCATGGTTGGACGGGCTGGCAATGGTTGTTTTTTCTCGAAGGCATTCCATCGATCGCACTGGGCCTGCTGGTGCTGATTCTGTTGCCGCGCGACGCCCAGGCGGCGACCTGGCTGACTGCGAGCGAAAAAGACGCGCTGCGCGGCGATCTGGCACGCCATCCACCGATGCTGAAGCACGAAGGCGCCGGCCCGGCATTACGTAACGGCTATGTGTGGGTGCTGGCTCTGATCAACATGACGCTGGCGCTGATCATCTATGTGATCGGCTTCTGGTTACCAACCATCATTCGTGAGTCGGGCGTCCAGGGCAGTCTGCGGATCGGCCTCCTCACCGCGATTCCGAGTCTCGCGGCGATCCTGTTGATGCTAGTGCTCGCGACACGTTCGGATAAGCACCGCGAGCGGCGCTGGCATCTGATCATTCCGCTGTTCACCGCGGGCGTCTGCATCGCCATAGCGGCACGCTTTCTCGACAATACGGTCATTACGCTCGCCCTTCTCACCGTCGCCAATGCGTGCATTTTTGCGTCGTTTCCTGTGTTCTGGGCGATACCCGGCAGTCTGCTGAAAGGACGCGCCGCGGCAGCAGGCATTGCGCTCATCAACTCGGTGGCGAACCTCGGTGGGTTCTTCGCGACCTTCCTCATCGGCTGGATCAAGGATGCCACGCATAGCGTCAGCGCCGGGCTCGTGGTATTCGCCGGGCTCGCCATGCTGGGCTGCCTGCTCACATTCCTGCTGCCGGCCAGGATCACCAACCGCTAGCGCAACGAATCGGCGCGACGCCGCTCAGAGCACCGGCGCGGCGCCCGCGAGTTGGCCCCAACGCGCATGCGCCGCGCCGCTCCATTGCTCGCGTAACGACTCGAGTTTCGCGGCCACCTCGCGGCCCCGCCAGCGCGACGGCAGCAAGGCGGCCGGCAAGCCCGGATCGATGAACGGCACGCGCTGCCACGCGTTCACCAGTTTGACGTGCGTGAACAGCACCGAGTCATCGGAGCGCGGCCGCAGCTTGCCGAACTGTTCGAGCAGCGAATCATAATGTGCCGCGACCGACTCCAGATCCCACGACTTTTCGACCAGTTGCCGGTCCGTCAAACCGAAGCGCAATCCGGACCCGGCGAATGCGCACGTGAAGGTGGACAGACCCAGCTGCTCGACCATGCGATGCGTCTCGTCTTCACGCTCCGTGTGCGGATTGACCCAGATACCCGGCATGGGATTGCCGAAACCTGCCCACGACAGCGCGCGATAGAGCTTGATGCGCTCGGGCCGATGCGATTCCGGCAGTGAAATCGCGACGACCAGCCAGCGGCCGTCCCATGGCGCATTGCGACTCATCGACTGCACGCGCTGCGCACCTTCGTCGATGATGCGGCGCCCGCGCCCGGTCAGCGACCAGCACGTCTCGCGGCCGACCCGGTGCGCCTCGATCCATCCCGACGCCCCCGCACGCGCGATCGCCTGACGCGCAGACTTCTCCGTGATCCCGATTCCGCCCATCGCGTGAACGAGCGCGGCGGTCCAGACCGCGCGTCCACCGGGTCGCACGAATTCGCCGAGCAAAGTGAGCAGCAAAGAACGAGCGCTACCGGAATTCATGCGCCGCGCAGCGGTATCCCCGGGGGCGGCACGCGTCGAGGTGTCTGCCGCGAAGGCGAGGCGTGCGGTCATGAGGCTAACCTGATCAAACGGCCGGTTGCACGGGCGTCTTCGTGGCAACTAGCCCACGATGGCCGCCACCAAGAATCTGCTCACGCAGCACGTGCCTGCGCACTTTGCCGCTCGCGGTGAGCGGCCATTCGTCGATGAAGAACCAGACGGCAGGCGTTTTGTAGGCGGCGAGACGGCTGCGGCACCACGCATGCAAACTGTCGACGAATGGCGCGCCAGCGGGCGCAGCATCAGGGGCCGCCGCGTCGTTAGCCGAGAGCCGTATGATCGCCGCCACGACTTCGCCCCACCGCTCGTCGGGCAGACCTATCACGCACACGTGCGCAATGCCGGGATGATCGAACAGCACCTCTTCGATCTCACGCGGATAGATATTCTCGCCGCCGCGAATGATCATGTCCTTGAGCCGGCCCGTGATGCGTACATAGCCGCGTTCATCCATCGCACCGAGATCGCCTGTGTGAAGCCAGCCGTCTTCGCGCAGCGTGGCGCTGGTTGCGTCGGCCGCGTTGAAATAGCCTTTCATGGTCTGATAGCCACGCGCGCAGATTTCGCCCGACGTATCGAGCGGCAGCACCTCGCCCGAGATTGGGTCGGCAATTTTCAGTTCCATCTGCGGTAACGGACGGCCTACAGTTTCGGCCTGGTCCTCCGGCGAGTCGTCGCTGCCGGTTTGCGTAATGACGCCGTTCAGTTCCGTCTGACCGAAGAGGATCGAAAACTTGCAGCCGAACGTCGTGGTCGTCCGCCTGACGAGCGCGGCGGGGACAGCCGACGCGCCGGAGAGAATCAGCTTGAGCGACGACAGATCGCGGCACGGCCGGTCCGGATGATCGAGCATCGCAACCAGCATTGTGGGCACGACCAGCGTGGCCGTACCCCGTTCGCTTTCGATCATTTCCAGCATCTTCGCGGCATCGAAGCCCGGCATCAGCACGAAGGTCCCGCGTTGCGCCAGCGCGCCGACCGCGGACACTCCGCAGCCGCCCACATGAAACAGCGGCATCGCGTTGATCCACACGCCGCCGTCGCCGAAGCCCGCGCGCAACGCGGCGAAGCGCGATGCGTTGACGATGCCGCGTTGATGCAGACAGGCGCCTTTGGGAAATCCAGTGGTGCCGGATGTGTACTGAATCTGCACCATGTCGCCGGGGGCGATTGCCGGCAGCGGCGTGCTCGTGCTGGCCGAATGGACGAAGTCCTTCCAGTCGATCAGACAGACCGTTTCGCGCAGATGCGGCAGGCGCGCGCGCACCGACGCCAGAGCCGCTGACAGATCGTTATTGCGGTAAAACGGCGCGTAGAACACGCCAGCCACTTCCGACGTCTTCAGAACGTGCGTGAGTTCGTCCGCGAGAAAAGCCGGATTGACCGGAACCAGAGCGATTCCCGCGAGCCCCGCACCGTGTTGCAACAGGATCCACTCGGGACAGTTCGGCGCCCACACCGCAATCCGTTCGCCGGACGCGAAACGGGAAAGCAGCGCGTGCGCCACCTGCTCGGCCGCTTCGAGCAACGCTCGATAACTCCAGCGCCGCCGCACCGTGTAGCCTTCGATTCCTTCGACCAGTGCGATGCGCTCGGGCACCTCGACCGCTGCTTTACGCAACAGGTCGCCGAGCGTGCAGTCCAGCACCTCCACAGATGTGTCTTTCGCCCAGTACGACCCGCCCAATCCAACCTCCACGCCCATCGCTTCGCTCCATCGATTGTAGTGAATGCGGGCTGTGGCGCGCCATGTTTGTTACGGACTGCCGGAACACCGCGCCGCACACAGAATTTAATCTACCTAATACGTTCCTATATTCATTTTTGTGTAGAACATAGCCAAGTCTAGTTCATCGCTTGCGTCAACCTCGATAGGTGTAAACGCGGCATCGGCGCAGCGCCCTTTGCCGGCAGGCGATCGGTGATCTCCGACGACAGCCGGAAGGCATTTTGCCGCTCCGGATGCCATATAAAACGTTCTACACACTTTGACATTTTGGATTGTTATATGTAGTGTTAACTGCACGTGACAGGGAACGACACCGGAGACACTCATGAGCGACACAACGAACGCAGGCAATGTAAAGGACGGGTACGACATCTTCGCGGGCGACTACGCCAACGACCCAGACGCGCTGTGGGCTGCAATGCGGCAAGGCGGTTGCCCCGTGGCGCACAGCGACAAGTGGGGTGGCTCATGGGTCGTCACCCGTTATGACGACGTGCGCAACATCGCTCACGACGGCGCGCGCTTTTCGTCACGCGCCGTCGAAGTAGCCGGACCGATTCCGGAGATCGGCCATGAGCTCTTTTTGCCGCCGCTCACGTCCAGTCCTGACGACCACAAGGCGCATCGCGATCTGCTCGCGCCTTTCTTCACGCCCGCGAAGATCGCCGAGCTTGAACCGTTCGTGCGCGACGAAGCACGCCGGCTCGCAACGGCCATCGCCGAGCGGGGTGAAGGCGATGCCGTTGGTGATTTCGCGCGCCCGCTCGCGCTCTCGGTGATATCGCACATTCTCAAGGTCCCGCTCGACGCGCAGAACCGTTTTGTCGATTGGGTCGTCAGACTGGTGCGGCTTGGCCCGCTCGACCAGAAGGTGCGCAGCGCCGTCGTGCAGGAAAAGCTGGCGTATCTGGAGAAGCTTCTCGAAGAACGCGCGAGCGCGCCGGGTGACGATCTGATCAGCTATCTCGCCCATGCCACGCTGAACGGCGAACCGCTCAGCCGCAAGCACAAACTAGGCAGCCTGTTCCTGCTCGTCCTGGCCGGCGCGGACACGACCTGGAGCGCGATGGGCGCGAGCCTGTGGCACCTCGCATCGCACCCGGACGATCGCGCGCAGCTGTTGGCGCAGCCGGACATGATGCGCACGACCGCGATCGAAGAATTGTTGCGCGCTTATGCGCCGGTTTCGATTGCGCGCCTGACCTCGGAGCCGGTCGAACTGCATGGCCGCTGCATCGCCGCGCAGGAACGCGTGATTCTGCCGCTGGCCGCCGCCAATCGCGATCCGGCCGTGTTCGACGAGCCCGACACCGTCAAGCTCGATCGCAAACGCAACCGGCATCTGACGTTTTCCTCCGGCGAGCATCGTTGCCTCGGCTCGAACGTGGCGCGCCTCGAATTGCGCGTCGCGCTCGAAGAATGGTTGCGTGTCATGCCGAATTTTCATCTCACCGCGCCGGACGCGGTCGAATGGACCGCCGGTCAAACGCGCGGACCGGAACAGGTTCTGATCGCTGTCGATCGCTGACTGGCCGGCATACCTGCCTATCGTCTCTATCCTCTCCGCGGAAACATCCTCACTTATGAAAACGCAAGCCGCCGTCCTCACCCGTCCGGGCGAACCGATCCGGATGATCGATCTGGATCTCGAACCGCCGCGCGCCGGCGAAGTGCTCGTTGCAATCGGCGCATCGGGTGTCTGTCATTCCGATCTGTCCGTCTTTACTGGGCGCCTGCCCAATCCATTGCCCGTCGTTCTCGGTCACGAAGGTGCCGGCACAGTCGTCGAAGTCGGCGAAGACGTCACTGAACTCGCCGCCGGCGATCGCGTCGTCCTGAGCTGGCTCACCCAATGCGGAAGATGTTTTTACTGCCAGCACGAGCAGCCGTCGCTGTGCGACTCGGGCACGGCGGCGATGGCGCGCGGCACGATGCCTGACGGCACGACTCGCTACCGATGGAACGGCGAGCCGGTCTACCACATGGCCGGGCTCGGAACCTTCTCGAGGCATTGCATCGTGCCCGCCCGCGCCGCTGTCAAACTGCCCGCCGAGATGGATCTCGCCCCAGCTTCGCTGATCGGTTGCGGCGTGCTGACGGGGTTCGGCGCGGCGGTCAACACGGCCCGCGTCGCGGTAGGCGAATCGATTGCAGTGATCGGCTGCGGCGGAGTCGGTCTGAACGCCATACAAGGCGCGCGTATCAGCGGCGCGAGCCAGATCATCGCGATCGATCCGAGTGAGGAACGGCTCGCGTTCGCCCGTGAATTCGGCGCCACGCTGACGTTGCAACCCGGCGCCGAACTGATCCGCCAGATTCGCAAGGCGACAGATGGACGCGGCGTGGACGCCGCCATCGAGGTGGTCGGCCATCAGGACACGGTACGCGACGCGATCCGCATGACGCGGCGTGGCGGCCGTGCCGTGCTGGTC
Source organism: uncultured beta proteobacterium (assembly GCA_963738755.1). Taxonomy (GTDB): domain Bacteria; phylum Pseudomonadota; class Gammaproteobacteria; order Burkholderiales; family Burkholderiaceae; genus Paraburkholderia. Next base: position 9,657 of record CAVTXZ010000023.1, on the reverse strand, counting down.
GGCGCGGGCCCTGACGACGTCGTGGTCAACGTGCCGTCGTTTACCGGCATCGTCATGACCGAGAAAACCATTCGCGGCTCGCTCTACGGTTCTGCGCATGTCCATCGCGAAGTGCAACGGCTGATTGGTCTCTACGAGCAGAAACTGTTGAAGCTCGACGAACTGGTGACCCGCACATTCGAGTTTCCAGCCGTCAACGATGCACTCGACTACTGCGCATCTGGGCGCGGCGCACGCGCCGTCTTGCGATTCTGACCGAACGCAACACCACCCTTTTCCAATCCGGAGTTTTCATGAGCCTCTACAACATGACGATCGACGGCGGCGAGACGACCGCTGCCTCGTGGTTCGACGTCGTCAATCCCGCCACCGGCGAGGTCTTTGCGCAGGCCCCACAATGCACCCAGGATCAGCTCGACGACGCGATGGCCAGTGCGGCGCGCGCTTTCGTGTCGTGGGGCGTAAGCGACGACAGCGCGCGGCGCGCGGCGCTACAGGGCATCGCGAATGCATTGATCGCGGCACAGTTGGAGCTTGCTGAGCTGGTGACCAAGGAACAAGGCAAGCCGCTCATGGCGGCCGCCTTCGAAGTGACCGAGACCGCTCGCTGGTTCAGCTATTTCGCCACGCTGCCGCTTCAGCCAGAGACGCTCCAGGATGATGCACGGGGTCAAGCAGTACTTGTGCGCCGTCCGCTGGGCGTCGTCGCCGCGATCACGCCGTGGAATTTCCCGTTGCTTCTTCTCGGGATGAAGCTCGCACCCGCACTACTCGCGGGCAATACGATCGTGTTGAAGCCTTCGCCGTTTACGCCGTTATCGACGCTCGCCGCCGGGCGAATCATCGCCGGGCATCTGCCACCTGGTGTACTGAACGTGGTCAGCGGCGGCGATGCGCTGGGTGCGTGGATGACGGGTCATCCGACGGTTCGCAAGATCAGCTTTACAGGATCCGTCGCAACGGGTAAAGCAGTCGCCTCTGCCGCATCCCCGGATCTGAAGCGCATCACCCTGGAACTGGGCGGCAACGACGCCGCGATTGTGCTGGATGACGCTGATCCCTCACGCATCGCGGCCGGCATTTTCTGGGGGGCTTTCACGAACAACGGGCAGATTTGCGCGGGGATCAAACGCGTCTACGTGCCGGACAGGCTGCACGATGCGGTGGTCGATGCGCTCGCAGAGCGAGCCCGTCGCGCACGCGTTGGCAACGGTATGGACGATGGCGTGCAGCTCGGTCCAATCAACAACAAGCCACAGTTCGAGCGGGTCTCGGCCCTCGTCGCCGATGCGTTGGCTGACGGCGCACTAGCGGCCGCCGGCGGACAGGCGATGGACAGGCCGGGCTACTTCTTCGAGCCGACGATTCTGCACGGGGCGCGTGAGGGCATGCGCATCGTCGACGAAGAGCAGTTCGGTCCGGCGCTACCCGTTTTGCGCTACAGCGATCTCGACGAAGCGATTGCACGGGCCAATGCAACGCCGTACGGATTGTCCGGCTCGGTGTGGAGTTCGGACGAGGAGCGTGCGGCACGCGTGGCCGCCCGGCTCGATTGTGGAAGCGCATACGTCAATACGCACCTGGTCGTACAGCCGCATTTACCGTTCGGTGGCTGGAAATGGAGCGGCATCGGCATAGAGAACGGCCAATGGGGACTCGACGCATTCTGTTTGCTTCAGGTCCGCTATTGCCCTCGCGGCCGCTCGTGATAGTACGGCGGCAACGGCGGTCTATTGCTGGAAACAGTCGCGGGTCTTCACGATCTCATATCGCAAACTGCAGGTGAAAACCATGAAGATAAGCATTACGCCGGGCCTCTGTCACGGCCACAACAATTGCAGCCGTCTTGCCCCGGAGCTGTTTGGACTCGACAGTGGTGGCTACGCTGTCGTACGAATCCAGTCGACTCTGCCGAAGGAGTTGGAAGAGTTGGCGGAGCTGGCGGCTGAGAATTGCCCCGAATGTGCGATATATGTAGAAACAGCAGACGAGGTGGGCGAACGTACGACCGAAGAGCGGTCGTTGTAGTCATCAACGCGGTTGCGTCGATGGTTCCCGAAACATTAGCGCCATCGCCAATGACCAGGCACGGGGAGATGAAAGATCACTCGGCCGCCGAGCCGCAAGAAGTATGGAGGTTTTGCTGCGACACGTGTTCCGTTTGCCGCTTGTCTCTCCAACCTCGTCCGCCGACACCGCCCCACCTATGCCGCGACGGCCAGCATCGACCGACGGCAGTTCGTACCGGCGCACCGGCACGCGTGCTGAAACCGGACTTCCTCGTCCGATGGATCGCCAATGGCCAGCAGATGTTCAATGGACAGTTCTTCGCCCGGCTCGATGGTCGAAAGCTCCCCGGCGACTGAACGCGCCAGCTTTCAGACGAGACCACGGGCGCGCTATTTACGACCGGCTGGCCGAGATCGATCAGGGCGCGGTCGTTGAACACAAGCGGCTGGGCCATGTGCTTCAGGTCGCGCAGGCGATCCAGGCACAACGCGATAACCGGCGCATCTCCGGCTGCCCTGCGGGCACGAATCAGGGACAACCGGTCCGGGCAACGGAACGTGCGCAGGGCACGAAGAAGCAGCGATGCGCGAACTGGACAGGTTCAAGATCATTCACGACCTCGCCGGCGGCAAGCCCACACCCTGGCGCGCTGCGCAGCGACTCGGGCCGGCGCGCTCAAGCTTCGCGTGCCTTCACCAAGGCCCCACTCGCCGCTCGATTCGCGAGATGATCAACCATACGCCGGGCGGCCGGCTGCAGCGCCTCCAACTCGCGAAAGCACACGACGAACCGGCGCAGTGCCCACGGGTCCGTGAGCGGAATCGTCTCGACGTCGAAGATCCGCTTATAGGTCTCGCCCACCTCGAACGGCACCACGCTGATGCCAAGCCTGGCGGCGACAACCCGAAACGCGGCGTCGAAGTTGGACACGATCACACGGTACGAGACCGTGTGTCCCGCTTTGGCGGCCGCGCGTTGCAACATCGCGTGAACGGCGGTTGAAGGCGGCATGCCGACGTGATCGTGCTCGAACGTCTGCTCAAAACTCACTGACTTCAATCCCGCCAGTGGATGTCCAGGATAAACCGCGAGCGCCAGCCGGTCCTGACGATACGGCAGATGCTGCAAGCCCTCGAGATCGGCGTTGTCCCAGCAGACACCGACTGACGCCGCGCCCTCGCGCAGCTGCCGGACAAGGTCGACGGACAGGCGTTCTTCCACATCCACGCGAATGTTCCGGTTATCCGGTTCGCGCATGAAGGACGCAATGTCGTCCAGCAGCTCCTCGGCAATCGCCGAAGCCGTCGCGCAAAGGCTGACGGTGCCCCTCAGACCGCTGCCGAGGGCCGCGACATCGCTCGCGATCCGGTCCATCGTGAACAGGACGTTCCGCGCGTGCTCCAGTAGCGACAAGCCTGCCGCGGTCGGCTGGACGCCGCGGCGCAGGCGCGCCAGCAAAGGAACGCCCAGATCGGCCTCGAGTTGTGCGATCCGCTTGCTGATCGCCGACGGCTCGATGTGTTCTTCCTCAGCCGCGCGGCCCATGTTGCGGTGCTCACAGACGGCCACGAACAGCCGCAGCGTCTTGAGATCGATGTCTCGCATTGCTGTCTCCTCACCTGCACTTCACTTTCCATATCGGAATCTCACCCATTCCAAAATACCTCTTTATGTCGAACATGGAAAGTCTACAGTGGCTACATCGCCAGCGCACATGACTGGCAGGTATTCAGGAGACACGCATGTCCTCGCTCCCTTCGAGGGTCGTCATTCGCGAAGTTGGTTTGCGAGACGGCCTCCAGAGCATTCAGACCATTCTTCCGACCGAACGCAAGATCGAATGGATCGCCGACGCCTACGCCGCCGGTCAGCGTGAGATCGAAGTCGGCTCGTACGTTCCCGCCAAACTCCTGCCGCAACTCGCGGACACCGCCGAACTGGTCGCCTACGCGAAAACGCTGGCTGGGCTGCGCGTTTCGGTGCTTGTGCCGAACCTCAAAGGTGCCGAACGCGCGCATCGAATCACAAGCCGATCTGATGCTGGTGCCGCTGTCCGCCAGCCATGCTCATAGCCTCGCCAACCTGCGCAAGACCCCGGACGAAGTCATCGCCGAAGTCGCCCGCATTCGTGCCGCTCGCGATGCCGCCGGCTCGAACACGCTGATCGAAGGCGGCATCGGTACCGCGTTCGGCTGCACGATCCAGGGCGCGCGTCGACCAGGCTGAAGTGCTGCGCTGCATGCAAGGCCTGCTCGACGCCGGCGCGGATCGCGTGAGCATCGCGGATACGGTCGGGTACGGCGGCCCGGCAGCCGTGCGCGAACTGTTCGGCAAGGCTCGCGCGATCGCCGGCGACCACTTCTGGTGCGGTCATTTCCATGACACGCGCGGTCTTGCGCTCGCCAATGTCTACGCCGCGCTCGAAACCGGCGTGACCCGCTTCGACGCCACCCTCGCCGGCATCGGCGGCTGTCCGCACGCGCCGGGCGCGAGCGGCAACGCGTCGAGCGAAGACCTCGCGTTCATGCTCGCCGACATGGGCATCGCAACCGGCATCGACATTCCTCGCCTGCTTCTACTGCGGCGAAAAGGTCGCGCAGTGGCTATGCCGGCGAAACGCTGCACGGCGCCTTATGGCTTTCGGGATTGCCGAAAACTTTCGCGCAATCTTCGACCGCAACACTCAACTCCTGAGGTCTCCATGACTACCCTGAATGCCCTCCCCCTCGAAGGCGTGCGCGTCATTGAGTTCACCCACATGGTCATGGGTCCGACCTGCGGCATGATCCTCGCCGATCTCGGCGCCGAAGTGATCAAGGTCGAGCCGCCGGGCGGCGACAAGACGCGCAAGCTGCCGGGCCTCGGCATCGGCTTCTTCCGCTCCTTCAACCGCAACAAGAAGAGCGTGGTGCTCGACATCAACACGCCCGACGGGCACGCGGCCGCCGTCGAGCTGATCGGCCAGTGCGACGTCATGCTGGAAAATTTCCGGCCGGGTCTGATGAAGAAGCTGGGTCTCGACTATGAAACGTTGTCGAAGATTTATCCGAAGCTGATCTACGTTTCGCACAAAGGCTTTCTGCCTGGCCCGTACGAAAAGCGCCTCGCACTCGACGAAGTCGTGCAGATGATGGGTGGCCTGTCCTACATGACCGGACCGGCCGGCCGGCCGCTGCGTGCGGGCACCTCGGTCAACGACATCATGGGCGGCATGTTCGGCGCGATCGGCGTACTGGCCGCGCTGCGCGAGCGCGATACGACCGGCCGCGGCCAGGAAATACAAAGCGCGCTGTTCGAGAACTGCGTGTTCCTGAGCGGCGCAACACATGCAGCAATACGCCATGACAAAAGAGCCGCCGCCGCCGATGCCGTCGCGCGTTTCGGCCTGGAGCGTCTACGACGTCTTCACGCTAGCCGACGACGAACAGCTTTTCATCGGCGCCGTGAGCGACAAGCAGTTCATCACCTTGTGCGACGTACTGGAGCGGCCTGATCTTGCCGCCGAACCGCAATTCGCCACCAACTCGCTGCGCGTGGCGGTGCGCCCCGAACTGCTGATACGCCTCGGCGAAATCCTCAAGCATCACCGTGCCGACGAACTGTCGCCGAAGCTTGAAGCCGCGGGTATTCCCTACGCGCCGATCGTGCGCCCCGACCAGCTGCTCGACGACCCGCATCTGAAAGCAAGCGGTGGCCTCGCGCCAATGGATACCGAGGACGGCATGACGGAGGTCGTGCTGCTGCCGCTGCTGATGGGCGGCCGCCGGCCCGGCGTACGCCAGGCGCTGGCCCGTGTCGGCGAGCATACGCAGGAAATCCTCGCCCGCCTGACCGGCCGGGCAGCGGCCTGAGTTACTTTCCGCAAACTGGCAAGACGTCGGGAGAACAAGGCCGCAAACGGCCCCCCGGCGAATTCATCCCACAGGCTCATTCAAAACAACGCGGCCGCGGGATACATCAAGGAGACAGTCATGCAACGCGTCATCACCACGGACATTCCGCCAGTCGCGTCACCTGCCGCCCGCACGCAAGCCCGCGCCGCTACTGTGCTTTCCGCGCGGATGGATCGCCTGCCCGCGACAGGCTATATCTGGATGCTGGTGTTTCTGATATCCCTCGGCGGCTTCTTCGAAGTCTATGACCTGATCTTCACGGGTTATATCGCGCCGGGCATGGCGAAGAGCGGTCTGCTGAAAACCACCACTGCAGCGTTCTTCGGCTTCCAGGGGATTGCGGGTTTCATCGCGGCGACGTTCGCAGGTCTCTTTGCCGGTACCTTCTGTTTCGGCTGGCTGCCTGACCGTTACGGGCGACGCTCCGTATTCACTTTCTCGCTACTCTGGTATTCGATCGGCTCCGCCATCATGGCGTTCCAGACCACGCCGGAAGGCGTGATCCTGTGGCGTTTCATCACCGGTATTGGCGTGGGGATCGAGATCGTCACGATCGACAGCTACGTCACCGAGATCGTCCCCCAGCACATGCGCGGCCGGGCGATGGCCTTCAACCAGATGGTCATGTTCACCGCTGCGCCGGTGGCCGCCATTCTGTCGTACTGGCTGGTGCCCATGACCGTGTTCGGCATCGATGGCTGGCGTTGCGTTGTGCTGGTGGGGTCGATCGGCGCCGTGCTCGTCTGGGTGATTCGCCGGGCCGTGCCCGAGAGTCCGCGATGGCTCGCTTCGCACGGACGTGAGGAGCAGGCTGACCGCATTGTCGCGACAATGGAAGCAAAGGCTGTGAAGCAGTGGGGACGACCGCTGCCCGCCCCCGCCCCCGCTGTCGAACAGCCGGCTCATCGCCGCGCGTCGCTCGCCGAGCTGCTGCAGCCGCCCTATCGCTCGCGTCTGATCATGCTGATCGTCTTCAACTTCTGCCAGGCGATCGGCTATTACGGCTTTGCCAACTGGGTGCCGACGCTGCTGATCGGGCAAGGCATTGCGGTCACCAAAAGCCTGTTGTATTCGTTCGTGATTGCGATTGCCCTTCCCGTCGGTCCGATGCTCGCCATGCTCTATGCGGACAAGGTGCAGCGTAAATGGCTGATTGTCGGTGCAGCGCTTGCGGTCATCGTGTTCGGGCTGCTGTTCGGGCAGGTGAAATCGGTTGGTCCGTTGATCGTGCTGGGTGTGTTGATCAGCCTCGCCGGCCAGACGATCTCCGTGTGCTATCACGCCTATCAGTCGGAGTTGTTCCCCACGGCGGTCCGCTGCCGCGCCAATGGAATCGTGTATTCGGCTAGCCGTGTGGGCGCCATGATGTCGGGCTTCATCATCGCTTTCCTGTTGCGCGACTTCGGCGTGGCGGGCGTGTTTGCCGGCATCACCGCATGCATGGCGATGGTGATGATCTCGATCGGCGCGTTTGGTCCGAAAACCAACGGGTTGCGGCTCGAAGAAATCAACCACTGAACAACTCTCGCAGCTCAGAAGCCGGCGATCGCCACTTGTCCATCGCCCCGCGTCAACAGATTCAGATCGGTCGCGCCGCTCGCCAACGGAGAAACGCGTACGTGGCCTGAAGATCGCGATACCATCGTTATGCGCCGCGACTGCGAACCCGACGGCTACCGCCGCGTCGGCGTCGGCGCATGTCGCGCAACCGTGCCGCCGGCCCGCAACATGTAGAACAAAACGCGGCAGAAGCGCGCTGACGAGGAGACGGAAAGTGAATCCCAGAATGGACATGCTGCTCGACGAGCAGCGCAACAAGGTGGTTTCCGCGGTCGACGCAGTGCGCCTGATCCGCCCCGGCGACACGATCGCAACCGGCGGTTTCGTCGGCATCGGGTTCGCCGAGGCGATTGCGGTGGCGCTCGAGTCGCTGTATCTGGACGACCACGATGACTATCCCGTTGCCGACAAACCGCGCGATCTCACGCTGCTCTACGCCGGAGGCCAGGGCGACGGCAAGCTGCGCGGCCTGAATCACCTTGCTCACGCCGGTCTCGTCAAACGCGCGATCGGCGGACATTGGGGGCTCGTGCCGAAGTTGCAGCAACTCGCCGTCACGAACCAGATCGAAGCCTACAACCTGCCGCAAGGCGTGATCGCCCATCTGTTTCGCGACATTGCCGCGGGCAAACCCGGCCACCTCACCCGCATCGGGCTCGGCACCTTTGTCGACCCACGCTTTGGCGGCGGCAAACTCAATGCGCGCACGGTCGACAATCTCGTCACGCTCATGCCGATCGATGGCGAGGAATATCTCTTCTACAAGACGATTCCGGTCAATGTGGCGATTATTCGCGGCACGACGGCCGACCCGGACGGCAACATCACGATGGAGCGCGAAGCCTTGACGCTCGAGTCCTTGTCGATTGCGATGGCCGCACACAATTGCGGCGGGCTCGTGATCGCGCAGGTCGAACGGCTCGCCGCGCGTGGCGCGCTCAATCCGCGCCAGGTCAAGATTCCCGGCATCCTCGTGGATTGCGTGGTGATCGCACCGCCGGAACACCATCAGCAAACCTTCGCCACCGCGTATAACGCGGCCTACGCGGGAGAAATGCGCGTGCCGACGGACCTCTTCGACCCCACGGTGCTCGACGTACGCAAGATCATCGCGCGGCGTGCGGCGATGGAGCTGCGTGCAAACAGCGTGGTGAACCTCGGCATCGGCATGCCTGAAGGCGTCGCCGCGGTGGCCGCTGAAGAACGGATTGCCGACCTCTTCACGCTGACAGCGGAGCCCGGCGTGATTGGCGGCATTCCGGCCGGCGGTCTCAACTTTGGCGCGGCGATCAATGCGCAAGCCATCATCGACCAGCCCTACCAGTTCGACTTTTATGACGGCGGCGGTCTCGATGTCGCCGTTCTCGGACTGGCGCAGGCGGATGCCGAAGGCAATGTCAACGTCTCGAAGTTCGGGCCACGGCTGGCGGGCGCGGGTGGCTTCATCAACATCAGCCAGAGCGCGAAAAAGGTCGTGTTCGCTGGGACGTTTACGTCGGGGCGCTTCGATATCGACGTGAGCAACGGCGCGCTGAACATTAAAGAAGACGGCGCCACGCAGAAGTTCGTGACCGAAGTCGAACATCGAACCTTTTCCGGGCAATATGCCGCGCAGCGCGGTCAGGAAGTGGTCTATGTCACGGAGCGCTGCGTGTTCGAGTTGTGCAAGGATGGAGTGGTGTTGACAGAAATCGCGCCGGGCGTCGACCTGGAGCGCGACGTACTCGCACACATGGCATTCAGGCCTCGCATTCACGGGCCACGGCTGATGGATGCGCGGATCTTCGTCGACGAAACGATGGATCTGCGCAAACGCCTCACGTGCCTTCCATTCGATACGCGCTTTTCCTACGACCCGGACAAAAACGTGCTGTATCTGAATTTCGAGCGCCTCGAAGTCAAGTCGCCCGACATGGTCGACGCGATCTTTGCGAAGGTTCGGTCGATTTGCGAGCCGCTCGGCAAGCAGGTGCATACCGTGGTGAACTACGAGGGCTTCGTGCTGGATGGCGACGTCGAAGAACGCTTCACCGAAATGGTCAGCGAGGCCGTGCAAACCTGGTACATGAGTGTGACGCGTTTTACCACTAGCGCCTTCATGCGGGCGAAGCTCGGCGAAGCGCTATCGCGCCGCAAGCTCGCACCTCACATCTTCGAGACCGAGGCGGAAGCGCGCAGCCAGTTGCACGGCGCG
>CAVTXZ010000022.1:0-250541 GCA_963738755.1 uncultured beta proteobacterium | reverse complement strand
CGGCCGCCGGCCGCTACGCGCTGGCGGGCGAGAGTTGATCGGTTATAATCCGGGCCCGGCTCTACCTTGCCGGGCCCGTTTGTTTTATGACGTGGCAATGGCCGGTGGGATAGCCACTCGACCCGGTTTGGGATATCCCGCCGCCGGGATATCCAGTCATGAGCCTGGTCAGTTAGAATTTCGGTATCCCACTCATCCTGTGACGCGTTGCGGCAGAGGGTTCAATGCCCGAGTGCGGGTTCTGATTGCGGGTGATGCACGCCGTTCGCGTGCGTGGCATCGCCTCTCTTCATTACGGCAGTAGCTCAGCTGGATAGAGCATCGGCCTTCTAAGCCGAGGGTGGGGGGTTCGAGTCCCTCCTGCCGTACTTCATATTTCACGCGCTTGTTTCAGCGCTTGCGCCGCGCATCGAAGCGACATCGCTACGATGCGCGCCATGTCATTTACGCTGCGGGCTGCACGTCGATGGAGTCGACCCGGTCCGGATAGAACGCCAGATGCTGCGCGATCTCCTTCACTGCCGCGTACGGCGACTCATACGTCCACACGGCGTTCACCGTCCGCTCTCCTCCAACCGGAATGCTGTAGTACGCACACTCACCCTTATACGGGCAATAGGTCGCGTGATCGGTGCGTTCCAGCAGCGTCATTTCAACGTCATTGCGCGGGATGTAATACGCGGGCGGGTACGATGCTTCGCGCAGCACCAGCGCATGACGGGTGTCGGCGATGACGCGGCCGGCCACGGTCACGACCACACGCGCGTTGCCAGCTTCGACAGTGATCGGATGATCGGGGCCGGGGACCTTGATGGTTCGTTCAGTCATGCTGTCGCGCTCCTGGATAAGTGAAGCAGTGTGCAATGTATTGCGTTGAATTTCGAGCCGCCATCGACGGTAACGATCGCGCCCTCGGTCGAAGCATACGCTGGTGACAAAAACGCGTTGTGTCACCGCCGCGGTCCGCGCAACGGCAACAAAAAAGGCAGCCGAAGCTGCCTGGTCAAAATTTCCCCACCGGATTGATTGTTGTGTGCGGCCCGTCATCGTCCCGCGTTATCGTCTGATATCCAGAGCGGCGTCAAGTCGCTTATTGGGTTGCCGCTCAGGGTATGCACACGGTTAGACGGCCTGCGCGCTGGCGAGAATGTAGTAGCACCCGATTAACAGCAAGGCGAACGATGCGAGTACGCATGCAACGCCGACGCGTGTCAGCAGGTTAGGCCAGCGTGGACGGGGTACGCCGTCCATGCGCACGATGCGCCGTGCTAGGCCCGGGTCGCGCCGGATGGCGACCGGCATGAGCAGTACACAAAGCAGTGCGAGCACGACGGCGAGAATTTCGAGTGCGAGGGAGATGTCCATAGGAGAGCATTCAAGCGTGATCAGTGTTGTGGGCGATGTCCGATCTTAAAAAGTCATTGACTAAGAAGGTATGAGACGTTTCCTAAAATGCTGGGCTGGCAGTACGCTCATCCCACGGGTGACATGGCGATGACGTGGTCCCCCGCTCGCGCTCGTAGGACGACTGCGGTCGATCACCGCAGGTGCGGCATGCTATGCTTTTGAGGTCCAGATCACGCGCCGCGCTCAGCGTTCCCGTGACCGCCTGCAACACTCTTCGAGGAGAACCCTTCATGTCGATGCAAACCCGTGCCCTGTTTCATCTGACCGTCGGTGGCCTGCTGCTTGGCGGTGCAATCGGCGCGCAAGCGGCCAACCTCGGTTTTCTGAATGACACGCCGATCAGCTACATGAAGCAACGCGATATCGATTCGGTCAAGAAAGCCGTCTTCGCCGCGCTCAATGACAAGCAGGACGGCGAAAGCCTCAATTGGGTGAATGAAGGCACCGGCAATAGCGTCAAGATCGACGCGATCATCACCATCGCCAGCACCGCGAAGGACGGCGAGCGCACTTGCCGTGACCTCGGCATCGTGCTGAACGCGAAAGGGCAATCGATGAATCTGCGCCCGCAGTTCTGCAAGCAGGGCAGCGGTACCTGGCAATTGCAGAAAAAGCACTGAGCATGCGGGTTGGCATGGCGACGTGCACCGGCTTCCGGCCGGCGCGGCTCGAAGCTGGGCGTGAGCGCGACAGGGCGTTGCGATGATGAGCGCACGAGTTGTGTCGTGCGGCATCGTCCTGCTCGACCCGCGCGGCCGGGTGCTGCTCGCGCATGCCACGGAGACATCGCACTGGGATATTCCGAAAGGGCACGGGGAAGAGGGCGAGGCGCCCCACGTGACGGCGCTGCGCGAAATGGTCGAGGAGACCGGTATCGCGATCGCTGCGCAGCGGCTGAAAGATCTCGGCCTGTTCGTCTACCGGCGCGACAAGGATCTGCATCTGTTCGCCGCGCGCGCCACGCTCGACGAACTGGATCTGACTTCCTGCACGTGTACGTCACTGTTTCCGCGCCGCTCGGACGGCACGCTGATTCCCGAAATGGACGCCTACAGGTGGACCGCGCCGGATGAAGTCGAACGGTACGCGAGCCGCAGTCTCACGCGGCTCTTCCAGACCACGCTGTCGCTCGCTGAACTGCATGGGTCGCTCTAGCAGCCGCTGAGCTCGCGGCAGCCTGGCGGGCGGTATGGCGCGTCAGTCGAGCGCGCGGTCGTTCGGATGCGCGAACAACGAGCGATTCTGCTCCGACAGCGGGAAATTCAGATTGATGCCGCGCGGCGGAATCGGCTGCGTGAACCACAGCTTGTATAGCCGTTCAGCGTCGCCGGAGGTCTGGCTGCGTGCGATCACGCCATTCACAAGCGTACGGAACGGCTCGTCGCCCTTGCGGAACATGCATGCGTAGACCTCGTAACCGAGCGGCGTGCCGGTCACCACGAAGTCGTCGGGACGCGGGTCGGTCGATTTGAAACCGTAGACGATCGGCTCGTCCATCACGAAGGCCACGGCCCGGTCGTCCTTGAGCGCGCTGAAGGCTTCGGAGTGATCGCGTGCGCTCGTAATGCGCATGTTCAGATGCATGTCGGTATTCAGGCGGCGCAGCAGGCGTTCGTCGGATGTGCCCGCGGTCGTCACGACCGTTTTGCCGGCGAGGTCCGAAAAGTCCATGATGCCGCTGCTTTTGCGCGCGATCATGCGCACCGCGTACTGGAAGAAGCTGTTCGAGAAGGCGGCAACATTCTCGCGCTCCACGGTGTGCGTGGTCGAGCCGCACTCCAGATCTATCTGGTTGTTCAGCAGCATCGGCGTGCGATTCGACGAAGTCACGGTGATTTCGTGAACCTTCAGCTGCGGCATGCCAAGCGTCTTCTTGATTTCGTCGACGATCTGCAGCGCGATAGTCTGCGAGTAGCCGACCGTCTGCTTGCCGTCGAAGTAGGAAAACGGAATCGACGCTTCGCGTACGCCGAGTACGACCAGGCCGTCGTCGTGGATCTTCTTCAGCGTGCCGGTTAGCTCGTCGGCATGAGCGGGGCAGGCGAGCGATGCGACGCCCACTGTGACCAGCGCCACAAGCGCGCCGCGCACGCTGTGTGCAATGCGTGCGAGGTAAACGGTACGCGGGTGGCGTGTGCCCCGTGCACTCGCCCCGCGGCGGGCTGCAACTTTCATCGGACCTCCCGGACTCGCACGCGCATTCTTTCTGCGCTGTCACTATCGTGGAACATGGTGCAACAAAGCGGCGTGCATCCCGCTTGCAGGATGCACGCCGCATTCAACCTAAGACGCGCTCAGTCGGTAGCTGCCCCAGCTTACGCCGGCTTGCCCCAACTGTCGCGCAGACTGACGATACGATTGAACACGGGCTTGCCCGGTTTTGAATCGACGCGGTCGGCGACAAAATAGCCGTGGCGCTCGAACTGGTAGCGTTGCTCCGGCAGCGCTTCGCGCGCGCCCGGTTCCAGATAGGCCTGGACCACGCGCTTCGAATCCGGATTCAGCGCTTCCAGGAAATCACGCCCGCCGGCGTCCGGCTGCGGTTCCTTGAACAGGCGGTCGTAGATGCGCACTTCGGCCGGGCACGCGCTCGCGGTGCTGACCCAGTGGATGTTGCCCTTGACCTTGTAGTTGTTCGCGCCTTCGGTACCCGATCTGCTGTCCGGGAAGTAGTTGCAGTGCACCGCGATGACGTTGCCGTTCTCGTCTTTCTCAGCGCCCGTGCATTCGATCACGTAGCCGTAGCGCAGGCGCACCTTGTTGCCCGGGAACAGACGGAAGTAGCCCTTCGGCGGTGTTTCGGTGAAGTCGTCCCGCTCGATCCACAGCTCACGCGAGATCGGGAATTCACGCATGCCCTGTTCCGGATGATGCGGGTGGACCGGCGCGCTGCACGGTTCGGTGACGCCTTCCGGAAAGTTGTCGATGATCAGCTTGACCGGATCGAGCACGGCCGCCGTACGCGGCGCTTTCGCGTCGAGATCGTCGCGCAGCGCGCCTTCGAACACGCTCATGTCGATCCACGAATCGACCTTCGTGACGCCGATGCGCTCGCAGAACAATTGAATGGCCTCGGGCGTGAAACCGCGCCGGCGCACACCGACGATGGTCGGCATACGCGGGTCGTCCCAGCCCTCGACATGGCCTTCGGTCACCAGTTGCAGCAGCTTGCGCTTGCTGGTGATCGCGTAAGTCAGATTCAGACGCGAAAACTCGATTTGTTGCGGCAGCGGGCGCGTGAAAATGCCAGCCTCAGCCAGCTCGTTCAGAATCCAGTCGTACAGCGGACGGTGGTCTTCGAATTCGAGCGTGCACAGCGAATGCGTGATGTTTTCCAGCGCGTCCGAGATGCAGTGCGTGTAGTCGTACATCGGGTACACGCACCATGTGTCGCCGGTGCGGTAGTGATGCGCAAAGCGGATCCGGTAAATGACCGGATCGCGCATGTTGAAGTTCGGCGACGACATGTCGATCTTCGCGCGCAGGACATGCTCACCTTCCTTGAACTCGCCGGCCTTCATGCGGCGGAACAGGTCGAGGTTTTCCTGCACCGAACGCTCGCGAAACCGCGACGGCGTGCCGACTTCGCTAGCGGAGCCGCGGTTCGCGCGCATTTCTTCCGCCGACTGGCTGTCCACATACGCCTTGCCGCGTTGGATCAGCAGTTCCGCGAATTCGTAAAGCTTGTCGTAGTAGTCGCTCGCGAAGTAAAGCTGCTCCTTGCCGTCTTTTTCCCATTCGAAACCGAGCCAGCGCACGGAGTCGATGATCGAGTCGACATATTCGACGCTTTCCTTTTCCGGATTGGTGTCGTCAAAACGCAGGTGGCACACGCCGCCGTAGCTGCGCGCTACGCCGAAATTCAGGCAGATGCTCTTGGCGTGCCCGATATGCAGATAACCGTTCGGTTCGGGCGGGAAGCGCGTTTCGACGCGCTGACCCCACTTGCCGTTGCGGTTGTCGTCGTCAATGATGTTGCGAATGAAATTGGATGCCGCTGGCGCGTCGTTGCGTTCGGTATTCATGCGAGAAGGTGAAAGTCGGTCGAGGGCGCGCAATGCGCTCACTTATCTGTCAATTCTACCTGACGTGTCTCTTTGCGGCAGGCGAGTGCGGCGTCCTGCCAACGTTTGAGGAGTTTTGACCGAAAATCAGGGGCGCGAGCGGCGCTGTAACAGGAGGTAAAACGTTTTGTTGGCGCGGCCGCTGCGGACTTAGGATGCGGACGGCGCGGGGCGATCGGTCAGGTGTTCGTGCCCTGATGGCCCCCGCGCCGCGTTGCGCCAGCATTGCGCCTTTTTACGCAAGCCGCGCAGCCTTGTGCCCCGCGCACCTTGCTCAACCCTTTCGCGGTGGCGCGGCCGGCTCCCCGGCTACGTAGCCTATGCCGGCCAGGCAGCCGCAGCCCGCCAGACAGGCTGCGCCATCCCCAGCCGCCTTGCACAGACGCTCGCCGTTCGTGCAACATGGCGGCCTTAGTCCCCGGAGTTTCCTGGATGTCCGTCCCGACGCATGACGCGCCTCGTGCGCCTTTCACCTCTTTCTCCTTGGCCCGGATCCTGACAACCGCAGCCGTGTTCGCCGCGTTCACGGGCAGTTTTGTCGCGCCCGCACCGGCTCTCGCGAAGACGGCCACGCCGAAGGCGGTGCTCGACGCGTCGGCAGTGGCCGTGCCGGATCGCTACAGCGCCGACACCGCGCAGCAGATTTTTGCCGCCGGCGGCAACGCGGTGGACGCCGCAGTAGCAATCGCCTTCACGCTCGCCGTGACTTATCCGGATGCCGGCAATATCGGCGGTGGCGGTTTCATGACGGTGTTCATGGACGGCAAACCGTACTTTCTCGACTATCGCGAACGCGCGCCGCAGCAGGCGACTCGCGACATGTACCTCGACGACAAGGGCAACCTCATACCGGGCATGAGCCTCGTCGGTCACCGTGCGGTTGGTGTGCCGGGCACCGTCGAAGGGATGTGGGAAGCGCAGCAGCGCTTCGGCAAACTGAAATGGAAGCAGGTGCTGGCGCCCGCGATCCGCTATGCCACCGAGGGCTTCCAGGTTGAACCGTGGCTGCAGCAGCGCCACGACTACGCAGCGAAGAATTTTGCTGGCAAGACCAATTTCGACGCCTACTTTTCGAGCCTGAAAGCGGGTACGAACTTTCGTCAGCCTGAACTCGCGCAAACCCTGTCGCGCATTGCCAGCGACGGCGGGCGTGAGTTTTACGAGGGCCGCACGGCCGACCTGATCGCCCAGCAAATGTACGGCCATGGTCTCGTGACCAAGCAGGATCTGATTCAATACAAGGCGGTCTGGCGCCAGCCCGTCACCGCCGACTGGAACGGCTACAGGATCGTCACCGCGCCGCCGCCGAGTTCCGGCGGGGTCGGGCTGATCCAGATGCTGAAGATGAAGGCCGATCTGAAGCCGGCTTTCGACGGCCTCGAGTTGAATTCCGTGCCGTATATCCATCTGATCGCGCAGATCGAAGACCGTGTGTTCGCCGACCGCCAGCAGTACATGGGCGATCCGGATTCGTACAAGGTGCCGGTCGACAAACTGATCGACGATGCCTATCTCGCGCAACGCGCCGACGAGGTCAAGCCCGACGAAGTGCCGGGCGCGACGCCGGTCAAGCCGGGCCTCGGGGACGCGATGCCGGAAAAAGCGCAAACCACGCATTTCTCGGTGGTCGACAAATGGGGTAATGCCGTGTCGAACACCTATACGCTCAATGGGCCGTTTGGCTCAGGTGTCGTGGTGGACGGCGGCGGCTTCGTGCTGAACGACGAGATGGACGACTTCGTCACCAAGCCCGCTGCCACCAATCAGTTCGGCGTGACCGGCAACGAGGTCAACACGGTGGCGCCGGGCCGCCGGCCGCTTTCGTCGATGGCGCCGACCATTCTGTTGAAGGACAACAAGGTCTCGCTTGTAATCGGCACGCCGGGCGGTTCGCGTATTTTCACGTCGATCTTCCAGGTGATGACGAACCTGTACGACTTCAATATGGCGCCCGGCGACGCGCTGGCCGCCATGCGTTTTCACCACCAGTTGCTGCCGCCGAAGACGATCTACTTCGAGCCTTACCATCCGATCACCGGCGAGTTGGCCGAGCAGTTGCAAGCCAAAGGCTATACGCTCGAAGGACAGCCGTTCAACGGCGATGTGCAGATGATCCGGATAGAAGGCACGACGCCCGAGCCGGCCGCTGATCCGCGCGGCGTGGGCGTGGGCCGCGTGATTCACTGAGCGGCCCCGGCTGCCTGAAAAACAACAACGACGGGAAATGCGATGAGCGGACAACAACCCAAAGTGCTCGTTCTGCCGGGCTACCAGAATTCCGGCGCGGGTCATTGGCAAACGCGCTGGGAGGCGCTCGATCCCGGCTTCGTGCGCGTGCAGATGCCGGACTGGGACCATCCGGCGCGCGACGCATGGTGCCGCACGCTCGACGCCGCAGTGACCGCGGCCGAAGCGCCGGTGCTGTTTGCCGCGCATAGTCTTGGCTGTCTGACCGCGGCATTCTGGGCGTCGCAGTATGCGAGCGCCGACCAGCTCGCCAAGGTGGCGGGCGCGTTGCTGGCGGCCGTGCCCGATCCGTCCGGAGCGCAATTTCCGCGGGACGCCAGCGGTTTTGCGCCGGTGCCGCTCCCGCGCCTGCCATTCCCGAGCATGGTCGTCGCGAGCGGCGACGATCCGTACGGCGGCGTGCCGTTCTCACAGACCTGCGCTTCGGCGTGGGGTAGCCGTTGGGTCGACATTGGCCCGCGCGGCCACATCAATGCCGATAGCGGGCTCGGCGATTGGGACGACGGGCTGAACTGGCTGGCTTCGCTCGGCAAGCCGGCTTGAGGCGTTCGGATCAGTCCCGCGTTCAGATCACCGATTGCTGCTTCAGCGTTGCAATTCGCGTCTCGTCATAGCCGAGCACTTCGCGCAGGATGCTCTCGGTGTGCTCGCCGAGCGTGGGCGGATGCGCGAGCGCTTCGGGCGGCGTGCCGCTCATGTTGATCGGATTACGCACCAGCTTGACCGTTCCGCCGGACGGATGCGGCAAGTCGACCTGTAGTCCGCGCGCCACCACCTGCTCGTTTTCAAACACTTCGCCCAGATCGTTGATCGGCCCGCACGGCACGCCGGCGGCCTCGAGCGCGCCGATCCATTGCTGTTTGCCCTGCAGGCGAACCATATCCGCCAGAATCGGCACTAGGATCTCGCGGTTGCGCACGCGTGCCGGGTTGGTCGCGAAGCGTTCGTCGTCGGCCAGCTCAGGGCGGCTGCCGGCTTCGACGAATTTGCGGAACTGCCCGTCGTTGCCGACCGCCACGATGATCCAGCCGTCACTGGTCTGGAAGGTCTGGTAGGGCACGATGTTCGGATGCGCGTTGCCCCAGCGGGCCGGCGGCTGGCCGCTTGCCAGGTAGTTCGAATTCATGTTGGCCAGCATCGCCACCTGCACGTCGAGCAAGGCCATGTCGATGTACTGGCCTTCGCCCGTACGGTCGCGATGCGTGAGCGCCGTGAGCACGGCGACGGTGGAATACATGCCGGTCATCAGGTCGGCAATTGCCACACCGGCCTTTTGCGGACCACCGCCCGGCTGGCCGTCGCGTTCGCCGGTAATGCTCATGAAGCCGCCAATGCCCTGCACGATGAAGTCGTAGCCGGCGCGTTGCGCATACGGACCGGTTTGCCCGAAGCCGGTCACCGAACAGTAAATCAGATCGGGCTTCACCTCTTTCAGCGAGGCGTAATCCAGCCCGTACTTTTTCAGTTGGCCGACCTTGTAGTTCTCCAGTACCACGTCGCTTTGCGCGGCCAGTTCGCGGATGATCCGCTGGCCCTCGGGCGAGGCGATATCGACCGTCACAGAGCGCTTGTTGCGGTTCGCCGCGAGGTAGTAGGCAGCCTCGCGCGTGTCGGCGCCGTGCGGCGTTTTCAGGTACGGGGGGCCCCAGTGGCGGGTGTCGTCGCCCACGTCGGGGCGTTCGATCTTGATGACGTCCGCGCCGAAATCGGCGAGCGTTTGCGCGCACCACGGCCCGGCGAGCACGCGCGTGAGATCCAGCACGCGGATATGACTGAGAGCGCCCATATTGTTCGATGTCTCCTATGTATTCAAAGGGGCGCGCAAGGCGCCGTCGATGGAGGCAATCTTAAGCGATTCCCGCGCGGCGGCGCAGTCGGCCAAACGGTATAGGACGATTGACACGCCTCGCCGTGTCGCAGGCTACCCGGCCATTCCTGGCCGAACGGCTAACGGGGCGGGGCGCGTCGCCGCGCACGGGCGCCGATCCCGTATAATCAGTCGTTTAAGAAACAAACAGTTGGCGCATCCCCATGATGCCGCCGGTAACAGCCAGGACCGTCCCCGCCCGCTATGAAAGCCGCCGAAATCCGCGAGAAATTCCTCAAGTTCTTCGAATCGAAGGGCCATACGATCGTTCGCTCGTCGAGCCTTGTGCCCGGCAACGACCCGACACTGCTCTTCACCAATTCGGGAATGGTGCAGTTCAAAGACGTCTTCCTCGGCGCGGAGTCGCGTCCGTATTCGCGCGCTACAACCGCGCAGCGCAGCGTGCGCGCCGGCGGCAAGCACAACGATCTGGAAAACGTCGGCTACACCGCGCGTCATCACACGTTCTTCGAAATGCTGGGCAATTTTTCGTTCGGCGACTACTTCAAGCGTGATGCGATCCACTACGCGTGGGAGTTGCTCACTGGCGTGTACCAGTTGCCGAAAGACAAACTGTGGGTCACGGTCTACCACGAAGACGACGAAGCGCACGACATCTGGGCGAAAGAAGTAGGCGTGCCGGTCGAACGCATCATCCGCATCGGCGACAACAAGGGCGCGCGCTACGCGTCGGACAATTTCTGGCAGATGGCCGACGTCGGTCCGTGCGGCCCGTGCTCGGAAATTTTTTACGACCATGGCCCGGATGTGTGGGGTGGCCCGCCGGGATCGCCGGAAGAAGACGGCGACCGCTACATCGAGATCTGGAATCTCGTGTTCATGCAGTTCAGCCGGGACGCGCAAGGCAATATGACGCCCCTGCCCAAGCAGTGCGTCGACACCGGCATGGGTCTGGAGCGCATTGCGGCGGTTCTGCAACACGTGCACAGCAACTATGAGATCGACCTGTTCCAGGCGCTCATCCAGGCCGCCGCCCGTGAAACCGGCGTGGCCGATATGACGAACAACTCGCTGAAGGTGATCGCCGATCACATCCGCGCCTGCTCGTTCCTGATTGTGGACGGCGTGATTCCGGGTAACGAGGGCCGCGGCTACGTGCTGCGCCGGATCGTGCGCCGTGCGATCCGCCACGGCTACAAGCTGGGCAAGAAGGGTTCGTTCTTCCACCGCATGGTGCAGGACCTCGTTGCGCAAATGGGCGAGGCGTATCCGGAACTGAAAGATGCCGAACAGCGCGTGACCGACGTGCTGCGTCAGGAAGAGGAGCGTTTCTTCGAGACCATCGAGCACGGCATGTCGATTCTCGAAGGCGCGCTGGCCGAACTGGACGCGAAGGGCGGCAAAACGCTCGACGGCGAACTGGCATTCAAGCTGCACGACACGTACGGCTTCCCGCTCGATCTCACGGCAGATGTGTGCCGCGAGCGTGAAATGAGCGTCGACGAACCGGCCTTCGACGAAGCGATGGCGCGTCAGCGCGAGCAGGCTCGCGCTGCGGGCAAGTTCAAGATGGCGCAGGGTCTCGAATATTCGGGCGCGAAGACCACTTTCCACGGCTACGAAGAAATCATCTTCGACGACGCGAAAGTGGTGGCGTTGTATGTAGATGGCGCGTCGGTCAACGAAGTCACGCATGGCCAGCAAGCCATTGTCGTACTCGACCACACGCCGTTCTATGCGGAGTCGGGCGGCCAGGTCGGCGACCAGGGCGTGCTGGCCAACGCGAGTTTGCGCTTTGCGGTTGCCGACACGCTGAAGGTGCAGGCCGACGTGGTCGGTCACCACGGCATGCTGGAGCAGGGCACGTTGAAGGTCGGTGACGTTGTGAAGGCGGAGATCGACGCGGTGCGCCGTGCCCGCACGGCTCGCAACCACTCGGCCACGCATCTGATGCACAAGGCGCTGCGTGAAGTGCTTGGCTCACACGTGCAACAGAAGGGTTCGCTGGTCGACGCGGACAAAACGCGTTTCGACTTTGCGCATAACGCGCCGATGACCGACGAGCAGATTCGTCAGGTCGAAGCGATTGTCAACGCTGAAGTGCTGGCAAATGCGCCGGGTGTCGTGCGTGTGATGTCGTTCGACGAAGCGGTGAAGGGCGGTGCGATGGCGCTGTTCGGTGAAAAGTACGGCGACGAAGTGCGGGTGTTGGACCTGGGCTTCTCGCGTGAGTTGTGCGGCGGCACGCACGTGCATCGTACCGGCGATATTGGTTTCTTCAAGATTGTGATGGAAGGTGGCGTAGCTGCCGGGATTCGTCGCGTGGAGGCGATCACGGGCGATAACGCCGTGCGCTTCGTGCAGGATCTGGATACGCGTATCAATGCGGCTGCGGCTGCGTTGAAGGCGCAGCCGTCGGAACTGACACAGCGGATCATGCAGGTGCAGGATCAGGTGAAGTCGCTGGAGAAGGAACTCGGCGCGCTCAAGTCGAAGCTTGCTTCGAGCAAGGGGGACGAGCTTGCTGGCCAGGCGATTGAAGTGGCTGGCGTGCATGTGCTGGCTGCCACGCTGGAGGGCGCGGACGTGAAGACATTGCGTGAGACAGTCGACAAGCTGAAGGACAAACTCAAGAGCGCGGCGATCGTGCTGGCCTCGGTTGAGGGTGGCAAGGTGAGCCTGATTGCCGGTGTGACGGCGGACGCCAGCAAGAAGGTCAAGGCTGGGGATCTGGTGAATTTTGTCGCGCAGCAAGTTGGCGGTAAGGGCGGCGGGCGGCCGGATATGGCGCAGGCTGGCGGGACGGAACCGGCGAATTTGCCTGCGGCGCTTGCGGGGGTTCGAGGTTGGGTTGAGGCCCAACTTTGAGTTGGGGTTTTGCCTTTGGCGGCGGCGTTGGTTTGGTTTGCCTACGGTGGTGGTTTTTTCATTTCTTATTGGTCTATTAGCTTCGCCCCTGTGCGGGGCGGCACTCACTTTCTTTGCCGCCGCAAAGAAAGTAAGCAAAGAAAGCGGGCTCAAACCGCCAACTCCTGAGAAACAATCAGGATAACGTCGGTTTTCAGGCCGTTGGCGCAGCCGGAGTGATCTGGAAACCGAGGGCGTTGGCGCGGCGCCTGAGGGCGTCAATGCTGCGCTGACGCTGCAGCTCTTCATAGTGCTGCTGGCCCTGGTCGACGAAGGCTTCGCCACGCGTGAGCATGAAGTACACCATGCGGGCGAGCTTATGGGCGACCGCGGTATTCGCACGCGGCTTGTCCATGCGTGAGCAGAGCCGGCGGTAGAACGCGCCGAGCGCCGAGTCATTACGCGAGAGGCTCATGGCCGCCAGCTTGAGCGCCTGGCGCACCCGGTTGGTGGAACGCCGGGTGCGGGCGCTGAGCACCTTGCCGCCACTGACCTTGGTGCCCGGACACAGTCCCAGCCACGAACAGAAGTGCTTGACGTTGGCAAAGCGGCTCAGGTCCGGGCCGATCTCCGAGAGTATCGTCATTACCGTGGTGACCGCCAGACCGTTGATGCGCGTCAGGTCGACGCCCGCCCAGCGCGCGAGCGCGGTACGCGCGTCAAACCGCGGGGTGTTCTTGTGGCGCTTCTTGTCCGGCCCGGCCAGTTCCACGTCGTGACGCCCTAACGGTACCAGCAGCGCCTCGGTCTTCGCGTCGCACTCGAGCACCCGCAGGGCCAGGCTGTCGACCATCGCCAGGGCCTGCCCGAGCACGAACAGGTGCTCCTCGCGCCAGTTGCCCGTCAGCGCCCGCTCGATGTCGCGCTCGCTGGCCTTGACGCGGCCGTTGCGGTGCCGGGCCAGCACCTTGGGGTCACGCTCGCCGGCCACAATCGCCCGCACGATCGCCTGCCCGGTCATGCCCATCACGTCGGTGAGCACCTCGGCAAGCTGGAGGTTCATCTGCACCAGCGCCTTCTGCATGCGCAGCACCCAGCTGGCCTGTTCGGCCAGCAGTACCTCGCGCTGACGTACCACCGCACGCACCACGCAGACCTCGTCGCCCGGGCGCCAGGCCGCGCGCAGCAGCCCCAGGCTCATCAGCTTCTGCAGCCACTGGCAATCCTGCACGTCGCTCTTGCGTCCCGGTACGTACTTCATCTGCCGCGCGTCGACCAGCCATACCGCGAGTCCGCGCCGCTCGAGCACCTCGTACACCGGGATCCAGTACACGCCCGTCGATTCGAGCGCCACCGTGTCGACCCCGCACGCCAGCAGCCAGTCGGCCATCGCGTTCAGGTCATCGGTCATCGCCCCGAATTCACGCACCGGCTCGTCATCCGCCTGTCGGGGCACCGCCACCCAGTGGCTGGAGCCGCCCACATCGATCCCCGCTGCGTTCGGGAACACCTCGTCTTCTTCTCGCTTGCGCATCGCCATCGCCTGCTCCAGAATCGTCCGTGAACGGCAGCGCCATGGGAATCGTCGAAATTGACTCGATCTCCTGAACGGGATGCGGCTCGCGCCGCTCACCACTGTCGCCGACGAATCCCGGACCATGCTCTTAAGCGGGCTCACTCCACGGCGGGCATGCCGCGAGCGCGCACCATTGGTCTGTCGGTCATCGCGGCGCTGCCGCTCACCGGTATACCTCATCTCCGTTTCTCCGCCAACGCCGGGCCCGGCACGGGGCTGGAATGCTCTTAAGCGGCTCCCCTGGCTTGGAGGGGATCGTGGCTCCGTAGAGATCGAGCCTGCGCACCTGCGGGCCTGAGTGACCAGGCCGTCATGCTTCCGGCGGCGCTGCGCGCGCCGACGCGATACTTCATTAAACCGTCCGCCTGGTTTTATGCATGCGGGTTGCCCGACGTGGCGACTCGCCATTTGCATACCCTCGCGCGACTTGCGGGATCAGTGCCGGTCGCCGGCACCCCCAGAACTCCAGTATGCTTCGGCACCTCGCCGAGGCGAAGCCAACGGCCCCCTCCGCGCACAAACGAAGCCCCCGTTTTCCCTGGTGAACCCGTCCGCGACGCACGCAGTGCGGAGTGGGAGCGGATGACGGCTGTGTCACAAACGCATATGGACCACGGTGTGATCCGTTAATCGGACCACCAGCCCCTCCAAGCCAGGAGACCCGCTTAAGAATTGGCGGTGTGAGCCCGCTTTCTTTGCTTACTTTCTTTGCGGCGGTGGCAAAGAAAGTGAGTGCCGCCCCGCATAGGGGCAACGCTAATAGACCAATAAAAATAGAAACAACCAAAAAACCCAAAACAAAATATCAGCGCCGCAGGCAAAAAACCAAACCGTCACCCAACAACCAGATCACCACTCACAAGCATCTGCTTCAACGCATTCAAAGCAGAAGAAAAATGCCCCCGTCTCCAGACGAGAATCGTCTCAACAACCCCAATATCCGGCAACGGATGAACCGCAATATTGCTGCCATCGGATTGCAAATCCAACACCGACCTCGGCGCCACAGCCACCCCGGCCCCTGCGGCGACACAAGCCACAATCGAATGATAGGACCCGAGTTCCAACACACGAGCCGGCCGCACGCCATGCTCCATATACCACTTCTCAACATAGGCCCGATAAGCGCAGCCACGCTCAAACGCGATCAGCGTCGACAGCGCAATATCCTGTACGTCATGAATCGGCCGGTGCCCTCGTGGCGTCAACATCATCAGTTCTTCGCGAAACACGGCCACTTTCTCAAACAATTCGCCAAGCGCAGCAGGGTCCGGCGGCGTCGCCACTAACGCCGCGTCCACCTCGAATTCGCGCACCCGCTCGATCAGCTTGCCGGTGGTCCCCGTCTCGAGTTCGAGTGCGACAGCCGGCCACGTCTGGTGATAGCGCGCCAGCAACCCCGGCAGACGGGTCGCCGCAACGCTCTCCATCGTGCCCAGACGCAAGCGTCCGCTCGGACGATCCTCCCGCACGGCATGGCGAGCCTCATCGGCGAGTGCAAGCAGACGCTCGGCATACGGCAGCAGCGTCTCGCCAGCAGGCGTCAGCACGAGACGCCGCCCATCGCGGATGAACAATTCGGTGCCCAGTTGTTCTTCAAGCTGCTTGATACGCGTCGTCACGTTCGATTGCACGCGGTTGAGCTTCGCCGCAGCCCGCGTCACACCGTTTTCCCGTACGACGGCGCGGAAAATAGTCAAGGCGGCCAGATCCATAGTTCTCTCCTGGCGATGGTTTGTATCCAAATTATTCATTTTTCATGATTGAAAGGTCAAGCTAATATGGATTCGATGTACAGCGCACCGCCGGTGCGTCCGACTTCAATCCGCCCATGAACGATTTCGCCTCGAACGCTTACGATGCCCCCACTGCGCGCCACGCCGCACGTCGCGCGGCGCTCGCCTGCATGGTCACGCTAATGGTGGCGCTCGGCATCGGGCGCTTCGCCTTCACGCCGCTATTGCCGCTGATGCTCCACGGCAGCGCCGTCGGCCAGCCACAGGTTGATATCCAGCACGGCGGTTGGCTGGCGTCGCTCAATTACGCCGGCTATTTTGTCGGCGCGATCACCTGCGCGGCCTTGAGAGTCGACGCGGCGCGCATGGTCCGCATGGGTCTCGTCGTCACGGTCCTGATGACGCTCGCAATGGGCGTCACAAGCCAGTTCTGGGTATGGGCCGTGGTGCGCTTCGTCGCCGGCGCGATCAGCGCCTGGACCTTCGTTTTCGCGTCCCAGTGGGGCTTGCGGCGGCTGACCGAACTCGGCGCCCACGGCTGGGGCGGGGTGATCTATACCGGCCCGGGCGTCGGCATCGTCGCGACAGGGTTGCTGGTCAGCGTTGCGGGCGGCTACGGCGCGACCGTAGGTTGGATCGGCTTCGGGCTGATCGCGGCGGCGCTGTCGATCCTGGTGTGGCCCGTATTCGGCACGGTATCCGTCTCCACGGCGCGAAGCGCTCCCCCGCATGCGGCCGGCACGACCCCCGCCGCTCACACCGGCGGCAATGCCGCGCATCGCGGCGACGCCTTCTGGCTGGTCCTGCTCTACGGTGTGCCCGGTTTCGGCTACATCATCACCGCGACTTTCCTGCCGGTGATCGCGCGCCACGCGCTGCCGGGCTCGTCCTGGCCCGATCTGTTCTGGCCGATGTTCGGCGCGGCGCTGATCGTCGGCGCACTGCTGGCCGCGCGGCTGCCGACGCATTGGGACAACCGCACGCTGCTTGCCGGATGCTACGTGGTGCAGGCCGTCGGCATCTCGCTCGGCATCATCTGGCCCACGGCCGGCGGTTTTTCGCTCGGCAGCATCCTGATCGGCCTGCCGTTCACGGCCATCACATTGTTTGCGATGCGCGAGGCACGGCGGCTGCACGGCGACAATGCGGCCGGTCTGATGGGATATGCGACCGCGGCATATGGCCTCGGTCAGATCGTGGGCCCGCTGGTGGCCGCTCCGATTGCGGCACGCACGGGCTCGTTTTCGCCCGCATTGTGGCTGGCAGCAGGGGCGTTGCTGCTCGGCGCGGTCGGGCTGGTGGCAGTGGCACGGATGCCGCGCGGACGCGGCCGCATGCCGGATTGCGGTTGCAATTGACGGCCGCGCTTCAGCGAAAGCACGCATACGCCGGCCAATGCGCCAGCCCGGCCAGTCCTGGCGATCGAAACAAATAACTCACCGGCGCACTAAAATGACCGCTTTCCGTCATCTCAGCGCGCCTGTCGCCAGGCGTGCCGCCCGCCATGCAACATTTCGCGTCCGACAACTACGCCGGCATCTGTCCCGAGGCGCTCGCGGCGCTGATCGCCGCCAATAACAGCGGCCACGAGCCGGCCTACGGCGACGATTCCTGGACCAACCAGGTCTGCGACCGTTTGCGCGAGCTGTTCCAGACCGATTGCGAAGTGTTCTTCGTCTTCAACGGCACGGCGGCGAATTCGCTGGCGCTGGCGTCGCTGTGCCAGTCGTATCACTCGGTGATCTGCCATGAACTCGCGCACATCGAAACCGACGAATGCGGCGGCCCGGAATTTTTTTCAGGCGGCTCGAAGCTGCTGACCGCGCCGGGTGTTGGCGGCAAGCTCACGCCGGATGCGATCGAAGCAGTGGTCACGCGCCGCGCCGACATTCACTATCCGAAGCCGAAAGTCGTCACGCTGACGCAGTCGACCGAAGTGGGCACCGTCTACAGCGTCGAGGAAGTGCGGGCGATCGCGGCGATCGCCAAACGGCGGCATCTGAAAGTGCACATGGACGGTGCGCGCTTCGCCAACGCTGTCGCCGCGCTCGACGTGCATCCGTCGGAGATCACGTGGCGCGCGGGCGTGGACGTGCTGTGTTTCGGCGGCACCAAGAATGGCCTGCCGGTCGGCGAGGCGGTGGTGTTCTTCGACCGCGCGCTCGCCGACGATTTCGCCTACCGTCTGAAACAGGCCGGGCAACTGGCCTCGAAGATGCGCTTCATCTCCGCGCCGTGGCTCGGCCTGCTCGACAACGATGTGTGGTTGCGCAACGCCCGTCACGCGAATGCGATGGCGCAATTGTTGCAAACGCGGTTGCAGGAAATTCCCGGCGTCAGCATCATGTTCCCGAGCGAATCGAACGCAGTATTCGCGCAATTGCCGGCGCAAGCCGCCAAGGCGATGCGCGCGCGCGGCTGGAAGTTTTACGAATTCATCGGCGCGGGCGGTTGCCGGCTGATGTGCGCATGGGACACGCGGCCGGAAACCGTCGAGCGCTTCGCCGCCGAAGTGCGTGAACTGTGTGCGGCGTAAAGCAGCGGTGAAGCCGTGCTGAGGCCGTGCTGAAACCGTGCAGAATAAACTGCGGCGCCCGGAACGCGTCGTCGCAAAACATCATCAGACACAAGACATAAGAGACGTCTCCACTCGCCATGACCGAATACCGATTTTGTCCGCGCTGCGCGACACCGCTGACCGAGCGCACCGATGCCGAACACGAAGGCGGCCGCATTCGCCAGACCTGTCCCGATACAGTATGCGGCTACGTTCACTGGAACAATCCGCTACCGGTGGTGGCCGCAATCGTCGAATACGAAGGCAAGATTCTGCTCGCGCGCAACGCGGCCTGGCCGGAAGGCATGTTCGCGCTGATCACCGGCTTCCTCGAGAACGGCGAAACGCCGGAAGAGGGTATCGCCCGCGAAGTGCTCGAAGAAACCTCGCTGCACGCGGAGACAACCGAGTTGATTGGCGTGTACGAATTCATGCGTAAGAACGAGCTCATCATCGCGTATCACGTGAAGGCGTACGGGACGATCGCGCTGTCGCCGGAATTGCTCGAATATCGCCTCGTCGAGCCGGCCAAACTGCGGCCATGGCGCGCGGGCACGGGGCAGGCGCTCGGCGAATGGATGCGTCGTCGCGGACTGCCGTTTGAATTCGTCGAGAAGCCGGGGCAATAAGCCTGCGCCCAGCGAGAAGCACGGCTGCCATGGCGTACTTCTTCTATCCGACCAGAGCCACACCTTCCCACTCATTCGCCACATCACGATGAACAAACCCGCCCCCGCCACGCGCACCGCCTATCCGCATTTTTTGTCGATCACGACGCGCTGGATGGACAACGACGTCTACGGCCATGTGAACAACGTCGTCTACTACAGTTACTTCGATACGGTGGTGAACGAGTACCTGATTCGCGCGGGCGTGCTCGACTTCGAGCACGGCGCGACCATCGGCCTCGTGGTCGAGACGCATTGCAATTACTTCGCGCCGCTGGTGTTTCCTGAGCGCGTGGAAGCAGGGCTGCGAGTAGTGCGGCTTGGCACGTCGAGCGTGCGGTACGAAGTCGGGCTTTTCAAGGCGGGCGAAGATCAGCCCGCCGCGCAAGGCCACTTCGTGCATGTGTACGTGGATCGCGTCACGCGTCGTCCGGTCACATTGCCGGCCGAACTGCGCGCGGCGCTCGAACCGTTGACCGTCGCGACAGAGGCGGAATAGGCGCGTGCAGTCGCTCGTCATCAACCTGCTCAACGGCGTCAGTTACGGCTTGCTGCTGTTCATGCTGTCGGCGGGCCTCACGCTGATATTCAGCATGCTCGGCGTGTTGAATTTCGCGCACGCGAGCTTCTACATGCTCGGCGCTTACGTCGGATTTTCAGTGGCCGCGCGAGCGGGATTCTGGAGTGCGCTGGTGATCGCGCCGCTGATCGTGGGCCTGATCGGCGCGGCTCTCGAGCGCTGGCTCTTGCGGCGCGTGCGCCCGCACGGGCATCTCGCCGAATTGCTGCTGACTTTCGGCGCTGCCTATCTGCTAGGCGAAGCGGTCAAGCTCGGCTGGGGCTTGAGCGCGCTCAGCGCCTCGGTGCCGGCCGTGCTCGACGGCCCGCTGTTCACGCTCTACGGCGCGGCGTTCGCGCGCTACCGGGCGTTCATGATGGCGGTGTCGCTGGCGATGCTGGTGGCGCTGTACGCGGTGCTACGCGTGTCGAAAGCCGGGTTGATCGTGCGCGCCGCGCTCACGCACGCGAGCGCGGTCGAAGCGCTCGGCCACAACGTGCCGAGCGTGTTCACCGGCGTATTCGCGGCAGGCACGGCGCTCGCCGCACTGGCCGGCGTGATCGGCGCACCGCTCTTCGTAATCGAACCGGCGATGGCGGAGTCGGTTGGCTCGATCGTGTTCGTGGTGGTCGTGATCGGCGGACTGGGTTCGTTGAGCGGAGCGCTCGCGGCCTCGCTGATCGTTGGCTGCGTGCAGACTTTTGCGGTGGCGAGCAACGTGTCGCTGGGCGATCTCATCGCGGTCTTCGGCGAGCCGCTGCCATCCGAATGGGACACGCTGACGCTGGCGCAACTGGCGCCTTTGATTCCCTATCTGCTACTGGTCGCCATGCTGGCACTGCGACCGCGCGGTCTGTTCGGACGGCGTGACGACCATGCGTGATGCGCCCATGGCGAGTGCATCGTCCGCCGGGCCATTCCGCTCGATGGCGCGGCTGATCGCGCCATGGTTCGCGCTCGTGCTGTTTCTCGTCGTACCGCCGTTCGTGTGGCCGCAAAGCTGGCTGCTCGCCTATCTTGCGCAGACCGCGACGATGATCGTGTTCGCGCTCTCGTACAACCTGCTGCTTGGCGGAACGGGTCTGCTGTCGTTCGGTCATGCGGCTTATGCGGGCCTCGGCGCGCTGATCGCGGCGCAGGTGTTCAATCGCATCGGTGTGCCGCTCGCGCTGCTGCCGTTGATCGGCGGCATCGGCGGGGCGCTGTGCGGCGTGCTGTTCGGTTTCGTGTCGACGCGCCGCTCGGGCACGGCCTTCGCGATGATCACGCTCGGCATCGGCGAACTCGTTGCGGCGGCCGCGTGGACTTTGCCCGACTGGTTCGGCGGCGAGGCCGGCGTACCGATCGACCGCGCCAGCGGGCCGATGTTCGGAAGCTGGAGCTTCGGCCCGGCTCGCGAGGCGTATGCGCTGATCGCGTTGTGGTGCCTGCTGGCGAGCGCGGCGATGTTCGCCTTGTCGCGCTCGCCGTTCATGCGTCTTGCCAACGCCGTGCGTGACAACCCGGCGCGCGCGGCGGCGATCGGCTGCTATCCGCGCCGTATCCGCTATGGCGTGGTGGTGTTTTCGGCTTTTTTTGCCGGGCTTGCGGGCACCCTGGGCCTCATCAATGTCGAACTGGTGTCGACCGAAAGCGTCGGCATGATGCGCTCGGGTGCCGTGCTGATCGCCACGGTGATTGGCGGCACGACGGTTTTTTTCGGGCCCGTTGCGGGCGCAATCGTGCTGACGTTTTTCAGCGTCGCCGTGGCGAGCGTCACGCGGGCGTGGCTGTTCTATCTCGGGCTCTTCTTCGTCGTGGTCGTGGTGGCTTCGCCCGATGGGGTGGCGGGCTTCGTGCGGCGGCACACGGCGCGTATCGGCGGATACGGCTGGCGTGCGTGCAGCATGTTTTATCTATGCAGCACCACGGCTGCGCTGTTGTGGACGGCGGCCGTCGTACTCGCTGTGCAGTGGGCGTATGCCGTGCAATTCGGCGCGAACGACGGCGTGGCGTTCAGCATCGCCGGCATGCCGATCGAAGCGGCTTCCTCGCATCTGCGGCTGGGTGCGACGATGATTGTGCTTGCCGTGTCGGGCGGCCTTGCCGCACGTTACGCCACGCGCGCGCGAGCACGCCTTGCTCTGCGCTTTACATCGACCGTCACGGGAGACGCGCAATGATCCCGGCGCTCGCGCTCTACGGTATCGAAAAACGTTTCGGCGCCACACAGATTCTGCGCGGCGTCGACCTTGCCGTTCAACCCGGCGAGCGTCACGCGTTGATTGGCCCTAACGGCGCCGGCAAGTCGACGCTCTTCAATCTGATCGCTGGCGGCGCGCGGCCGAACGCGGGACGCATCGTTCTGTTCGGCGCCGACATCACGCGCCTCGCGCCAGCGGCGATCACGCGGCGTGGTCTCGCGCGCAGTTTCCAGACCACCAGCGTGTTCGCGCAACTCGATGTATTCGACAATCTGCGCTGTGCCGCGATGCTTGCCGAGCGCGATCGCACCCGCTGGTGGCAGCGCTTCACTGGTTCCCGCACAGTCGATGCGCGCGCCGAACAAATACTTGAAGCCGTTGGTTTAAGCGCGCGTCGGCACATGCAGGCCGGCACACTCAGTTATGCCGACCAGCGCGCGCTCGATCTGGGTCTGGCGCTGGCGGGCGGCGCGCATACCTTGCTGCTCGACGAGCCGACCGCCGGCATGAACCGCGCCGAGGCCGGCCGTACCATCGAGTTGATTCGCGAGACCACCGCCGGCCGCACGCTACTGATGGTCGAGCACGACATGGAAGCGGTGTTCGCGATTGCCGACCGCATTTCCGTGCTGGTGCAGGGCCGCGTTATCGCGACCGGCACGCCGTCGGCGATTCGCGCGGACGCGGCTGTGCGAGCCGCATATCTCGGCGAGGACTTCAAACCATGACGCCCTTGCTCGATATTCAAGGGCTGAACGCCTGGTACGGCGCCAGCCAGGCTTTGCATGGCGTCACGCTGCACATCGACGCCGGCGAAGTCGTCGCGCTGGTGGGGCGCAACGGTTCCGGCCGCTCGACGCTCGCGCGCGCGCTCATGGGCCTCGTACGTAGCGAGGGCCGCTTGCGTTTTGCCGGCCAGTCGCTTGGCGGACTGCGCACCTTCGAGATCGCGCGTCTCGGGCTCGGCTATGTCCCCGAGCAGCGCGACGTGTTTCCGACGCTGAGCGTCGACGAGAATCTGCAACTCGGCGTCGCACCACGCGCTCGTGGCCGCACGCCGCGGTTTGCGTTTGATGACGCCTACGAACTCTTTCCGGTATTGCGCGAGCGAAAGCGCACGCGTGCCGGCGCGCTTTCGGGCGGCGAGCAGCAGATGCTGACACTGGCCCGGGCGCTGCTCGGCGACCCGGATCTGCTGATCATCGACGAACCCGGCGAGGGACTGGCGAGCCAGGTGATGGTCCAGGTCGCGCAATGTTTGCGGATGCTACGTGATCGCGGCGTGGCGATGCTGCTGATCGAACAGCGGCTCGCGATCGCGCAGAGCATCGCCAGCCGGGCGGCGGTGATGGGGCATGGGGAGATCGTGTTCGACGGCGAACTCGCGTCATTGATGCAGCGCGCCGATGTGATGCAGGAGTGGCTAGGAGTGGGATAGCAGAGGGGCGTCGCCTGGTGTTTTTATTGCCACGTGGCACGCGAATCCGCGCTTGTTTTGCTGCCCTGTAGTGAGTCGCGCACCGTTTTGCACCTCGAGCGCACTCACGAGGCCGTTTGAGTCCCGTTCGCTCAATGGCTGCATGCGCCCAATGCATGCGGGTTTTTTGGCGGAGGTATTTGTGGTTGTGGTTGTGGTTTTGCCTACGGCGGTTGGTGTTTCTTTACTTATTGGTTTATTAGCGTTCCCCCTGTGCGGGGGGGCACCTACTTTTCTTTGCCGCCGCAAAGAAAAGTAGGCAAAAGAAAGCGGCTCACACCGCCAATTCTTAAGCGGGTCTCCTGGCTTGGAGGGGCTGGTGGTCCGATTGACGGATCACACCGCGGTCGGTAATCGCCAGTGACACAGCCGTCATCCGCTCCCACTCCGCACTGCGTGCGTCGCGGACGGGTACACCAGGGAAACCCGGTGCTTCGGTTGCGCGTAGCGGGGGCCATCGGCTTCGCCTCGGCGAGGCGCCGAAACAACTGGAAGTTTTGGAAGCGTGGTTCCGGTACGAAACTCAGCGAGCCCGCAAGTCACGCGAGGGGTGTGCAACCGCGAGTCCCCGCGTCGGGCAACCCACATGCATAAAACCCGGAGGGTAGTTTGATGAAGTACCGCGTCGGCGCGCGCAGCGCCGCCGGAAGCATGACGGCCTGGTCACTCAGGCGAGAAGGTGCGCAGGCTCACTCTCTACGGAGCCACGATCCCCTCCAAGCCAGGAGAGCCGCTTAAGAGTTGGCGGTGTGAGCCGCTTTCTTTTGCCTACTTTTCTTTGCGGCAGCAAAGAAAAGTAGGTGCTCCCCCGCACAGGGGGAACGCTAATAGACCAATAAGAATAGAAACACCAACCGCCGTAGGCGCGACCAGAACAATGCCGCCGCCGAAGGAAAAAAACATCAACAATCCTTATCAATAATCCACTCATGCGCCGGATCATTGCGAAAATGCCAAACCCTCTGCCCCCCAGCCATGACATTCAGGTAATAACTCTCATACCCGTAGGGTACAACAACAGGATGATACCCACGCGGCACCATCACCACATCGTGATTCTCGACGGCCATTGACTCATCGATGTCCCTCATATCGGTATAAACGCGCTGAAAAGCAAACCCTTGCGGCGGATCGAGCCGATGATAGTAAGTCTCCTCAAGAGAACTCTCATGAGGCACATTATCCGTATCGTGCTTATGCGGCGGATAGCTGGACGCATGCCCCCCAGGCGTCCTCACCTCGACAACCAGCAAAGACTCCGCAAGCTCGGTCTGCGGAAGAATATCGCATACGTATCGTGTATTTAACCCTTTCCCGCGCGTCGAGCGCTTCATGGAAGAGGGTTCAATCAACCGCGCCGGATAAACACCCTTGGCAGGCGCACTAGCCACACCAACCTCGGCATCGCGACAAGCCCGCACCGTCGCCTTAACACCAGGCGGCAAATACAAAGCATACGGCGCGGCATCCTCGAACACGCTATCCCGTGACCCCAAAGAACGCCAGGTCGAGTCAGCAGTCTCGACATCCACCGCGCCAGTGAGCACCACAATACACACCTCCCGCGACGGCTCGAACACATGCACAACTTCATTCTCGCCCAGCCGGTAAGCAGCAAACCCCACATACCGCCAACACGCCGACTCCGGCGTCACCCGCGCGATCGTCTGGCCCTCGCGCTGCGCCTTCACCAATAAACTCATGCTGCCTCCCGCGTCGCACCACCCGCATCGAGCGGTGCGTCGACTAATTCCCGCAATGTCAGATAGCCCTTTTGCGCATACTCGAACGACGGCGCAACCGCCGGGTCCTGTTCCGCTTCGACCACCAGCCAGCCGCGATAACCCCGCCGTTTCAATCGATCGATGATCGCCGGAAAGTTCACCGCGCCGTCGCCCGGCACCGTGAACGCGCCGTTGATCACCGCATCCAGAAAGCTCCAGTTGCGATTGCGCGCGAGCTTCATCACCGCCGGGCGCACATCCTTGCAATGCACATGGCACACACGCCCAATGTGTTTGTCGAGCACGGCGAGCGGATCGCCGCCCGCAAAGGTGATATGCCCGGCGTCGAACAGCAGGCCAACCGCGTCGCTCGTACGCGACATCAGTTGATCGACGTCGGCGGGTGTCTCGACATATGCGCCCATATGATGATGGTAAGCAAGACGCACGCCGCGGCTTAACGTGTAGCGCGCGAATTCATCCACACGCGCTGCATACGCGGCCCACTGTGCGTCGCTGAAAAAGCGTGGGCGCTGATAGAGCGGCTGCGGCGCGCCCTGGATCGAATCGGCGACTTCGCCATAGACCATCGCGGTCGCGCCGTTCTGCGCCAGCAGTTCGAGATGCGGGCCCACAGAGGCAATTTCTTCCTCGACACTGCGTCGCGCGAGCCGGCCGGAGTACCAGCCGGATACCAGGGCGAGGTCGTATTGCGCAAGCAGCGTCTTCAACGCTTGCGGCTCGCGTGGAAACTTGTTGCCCAGTTCGAAACCTTGATAGCCGATCTGGCGGCCCTCGGTCAGCGCAACCTCAAGCGGCGTCTCGCCACCGAGCGACGGCAGATCGTCGTTCATCCACGAAAGCGGGTTGATGCCGATACGTACATCGAAAGCAGTCATGCGGGCGTCCTCATTCGTTGTCGGTGGAGCCGGCGGAATTGGCAGGTTCGGCGCGTGCGGCGAGCTGCGCATCGTAGTGTGCGCGAGCGGCACGCACCGCGTCGCGCGACGAGACTTCGGGCACGGCGACTTCCCACCACCAGCCGCCGTCGTCGGTGGTACGGGCGGGGTCGGTGTCGATGCTGATGACGTAGGTTCGGTCGGCGTCGCGCGCGCGTCGCAGCGCAGCCTCCAGGCCTGCCACGTTCGCAACGTGCTCGGCCTGGGCACCGAGCGCGCGTGCATGGGCGGCGAAATCGACTTTAGGCGCGCCAAGCGGACCTTGCAGGCAATCGTCGAGCAGGTTGTTAAACGGCGCGCCGCCGCAGGCCTGCTGCAACCGGTTGATACACCCGTAGCCGCGATTGTCGAGCACGACGACAATCAGCTTCGCGCCGATCATCACTGAGGTCGCGATTTCGCTGTTCATCATCAGGTAGCTGCCGTCGCCGACCATCACGATCACTTCGCGCGCCGGTCGCGCGAGTTTCACGCCGAGGCCGCCGGCGATCTCGTAGCCCATGCACGAGTAGCCATACTCGACGTGATACGCGCCCGGTTTGCCGGCGCGCCACAGTTTGTGCAACTCGGCAGGCAAGGTCCCGGCGGCGCAGACGACGATATCGTCCGTTGCCGACCTCGCGCTTGAACGCTGTACCGCACCGATCACGTCGCCTTCATACGGCAGCACGGTATCGCGTTGTGGCGCGTGCGTCAGCGTGCCGACCGTCTCGCGCCAGCTTGCCGCGAGCTTGTGCGCGTGCGCGGTCCAGGTGCGTTCCGCGTGCCAGCCGTGTAGCGGTTCAGCGAGCGCTTCCAGCGCAAGACGCGCATCGGCTTCGACCACCAGCGCGCGATGCTTGAGGCCGTCGAACGCATTCGCGTTGATGCCGATCACGTCGGCCTGGGTGAACAGCGTGTTCGAGCCGGTCGTGAAATCCTGCAGACGTGTGCCGATCGCGAGGACACAGTCGGCGTCATGAGCGAGCGCGTTCGCGGCCGGTGAGCCGGTCACGCCCAATGCGCCGACATTCAACGGATCGTTCCATGCGAGCGAGCCTTTGCCGGCCTGGGTCTCCGCAACCGGAACGCCGTGCGCGGTGGCGAAGCGGTGCAGCGCATCGGTGGCGCGGCCGTACAGCACGCCGCCACCCGCCACGATCAGCGGCCGTTTGGCGCGCCGCAGACGCGCGAAGGCCGCGTCGATGTCTTCGACGCGCGGCGCAGGCGAATGAAACCGGACCACTCGCGGCGCAAAAAAGTCCGCTGGAAAATCCCAGGCCATGGCCTGCACGTCCTGCGGCAAAGCGAGCGTGACCGGACCGCACAGCGCCGCGTCGGTCAGCACGCGCAGGGCACGCGGCAACGCACTGAGCAATTGCGCCGGATGCACGATGCGATCGAAGTAGCGTGATACCGGTTTCAGCGCGTCGTTGGCGGAGACGTTGCCGTCGTGGAAATCTTCCACTTGCTGCAGGACAGGATCGGGCGCGCGCGAAATGAACACATCGCCGGGCAACAACAGGACCGGCAGACGGTTCACATGCGCCAACGCGGCTGCGGTGACCAGATTGGTCGCGCCGGGCCCGATCGAGGTCGTGACCGCCATCATGCGGCGACGGAAATGCGCCTTCGCAAAAGCAATCGCGCCATGCGCCATCGCCTGTTCGTTATGGGCGCGCAGGGTGGGCAATTCGTCGCGATGCTGATACAAGGCCTCGCCCATGCCCGCTACGTTGCCATGGCCGAAGATCGCGAACACGCCGCCAAAAAGCGGCTCGGTGCCGTTGCCGTCTTCGGTGGTGACGCGCTGCGCGGCAAGATAGCGCACGAGCGCCTGCGCGGTCGTCAGGCGGACGGTGCCGCCCGTTGGCGCTTGTGCCTGGGTGGCGTCGTTGGCGGACGCCGCATCGTGATGCAATACGCGCTGGTTCATGCCGCCTGCTCCTGGTGAACGTGGCTCGATGCGGCAGGCCGTGCCGCCGTGTTGCCCCGGGTGGCGCGCCATGAGCCGATCAGCGTTTCGAATGTGCGGCGCACCCGCGCGATGAGTTCGTCGTCGCCAATCTCACCGGCCAGCCACGCATGGCTCGGCTCGTGGAAGATCGTGCGACCCACCGTAAAGCCACGGCATGTCGCCGACTGCGCGGCCGCGCGGAAGCCATCCTGCAACTGCTCGACACCCGCCGACAAGCCGAGCAGCACCACGCCACGGCAATATGGATCGCGCTCGGCAATCAGCGCGTCGACGGCCTGCCACTGCGCCGCGTCCATCGGTTCGAGCTTCCACCATTCCGGATAGATGCCGATGTTGTACAAGCGCTTGAGCGCGCGATACACGATGTCCGATGCTTGCGGCAGATGCGCATGCTTCGGCGGAATCACTTCGAGCAGCAATTCATGTCCGCTCGCCTGCGTCGCATCGTAGAGCGCGCGCAACTGCGCTTCCTGTTCGAGACGCTGCTCGACCGGTTCGTCCGGATGAAACTGCACGAGGCACTTGACGACGTGCTCCTGCGGCCACGGAATCAGCGTTGTGCCGATCGAACGGCCATGGTCGAAGACCAGCGGCACGGAGCCCGGCAGTTCGACCGGGCGGCCGATCCACCAGCCGCGGCCGGTGGCGGCGTTCAAGGCATCCTGACCGTAACGGTCGTCGATCAATACGCCGATGCGGCCGTGCAGACCGAGTGCGCTTTCCGTTTGCGCGACGGCCTGCACAAACAGGCCCTTGAGTTGCGCAATGCGCGCTTCGTCCGCGCCGGTCAGCTGCGCGAGTTCGAAGAACTGGTTGCGATGGTCGAACGCAAAGCCGAGCACCTCGTCCCACTGTTTGCGGGCAGGGGAGACGCGATGCAGGCGGGCGAGCGCCGCGTCGCGGTCGGGGCGGCGCATGCGTTGCGGATCGGCCTTGGCTTCGCGCAGGAAGTACTCGAGTTCGGCCGGTGTCGGCATCGCTGGGGCGCAGCCGTGGCGTGACACCACCAGCGCGCCGCTCGCGTTGGCGGCTCGCGCGCAGGCTTCGAGTGGTTGATCGCGCAACCATCCGGAGAGAAAGCCCGAGGCGAATGCGTCGCCCGCGCCGAGCACGTTCAGCACTTCCACTTCCACGCCGCCGTGAATCGGCGCCGCGTCGAGCGACGCGGGCACGGCGCCGTCGATGATCTGGCAGCCCAACGGGCCGCGCTTGACCACCAGCGTGGCCGGCGTCACCGCACGCACCATCGCGAGCGCTTCGATGAGTTCGGTTTTGCCGCCGGCGATGCGGAATTCCTCTTCGGTGCCGATCACGAGATCGAAGAGCGGCAGAATGCGTTGCAGGTGCGCGGTGACGCCTTCATTGGCGACAAAGCGGGTTTCGCCATCCGCTTTGCCGGTGAGTCCCCACAACACCGGGCGGTAGTCGATGTCGAGCACGGTGCGCACCTGGTTGCGCCGCGCGTAATCCAGCGCGCGGCGGCTCGTGCGGTTCACCTGCTCGGTCGAGAAGTGCGTGCCGGTAATCAGCAGCGCTTTCGAGGACGCAATGTACGCTTCGTCGAAATCGGCTTCGTCGACCGCCATGTCCGCGCAGTTCTCGCGATAGAAGATCAACGGAAAGGTGTCGCGATCTTTCAGGCCGAGCAGCACCAAAGCCGTCAGGCGGTCCTGATCGACGCGCACATGGCTCACGTCGCAACCTTCCTTCGTCAACGTTTCGGTCAGAAAGCGGCCCATGTGATCGTTGCCGACACGGGCGAGCATCGCCGAGGCGAGCCCGAGCCGCGCGCAGCCGAACGCGATATTCGCCGACGACCCGCCGAGATACTTCGCAAAGCTCGACACGTCTTCGAGCCGCGCGCCGACCTGCTGCGCGTACAGATCGACGGCAAGGCGCCCGAGGCAGACGATGTCGCGGCTGCGGCCCGCCGCGAAACGGCTGGTCGCTGACGAACCCGCGCCGGCCGCACTGGATGTGCTGGAATGATCCATGAATATTCCTGAATAGCTGGGCGCGGCGGCCGGCGCGGCAAGCACCGGACACTCGCGCGAATGAATCAGATCGTCGCGCCTTCGAGTTCGCCGATCATCTTCTGCATCTCGGCGCCGCCGGCCATCATGTCGAGAACTTCGTCCTTGCTGATGGTTTCCTTCGTGTAGGTGCCGAGCGATTTGCCGCGATTGAGCAGCGTGAACGAATCGCCGATCGGATACGCGTGGTGCACGTTGTGCGTAATGAAGATCACGGAAATGCCTTTCGCGCGCGCCGTGTGAATCAGTTTCAGCACATTGAAGCTCTGCTTGACGCCGAGCGCAGCGGTCGGTTCGTCGAGAATCAGCACG
This sequence comes from uncultured beta proteobacterium, assembly GCA_963738755.1. Classification (GTDB taxonomy): domain Bacteria; phylum Pseudomonadota; class Gammaproteobacteria; order Burkholderiales; family Burkholderiaceae; genus Paraburkholderia. Next base: position 220,407 of record CAVTXZ010000022.1, on the reverse strand, counting down.
CGCGCGCCGAAGTGGATCGCACGCGCGATCGCCAGACACTGCTTCTCGCCGCCGGACATGGTGCCGATCGGCTGATGCGGGTCGCGCACGTTGATGCCCATTTCGGCGAGCTTGTCGCGCGCGGTGGTGGCGCTGGTTTCGAGATCCATCACGTTGATGAAGCCGAACAGCTTCTTCTGCGGCTCGCGGCCCATGAAGAAATTGCGCGCCACGGAAAGCAGCGGCACCAGCGCCAGATCCTGATAGACGGTGGCGATGCCGAGATCGAGCGCGTCTTTGGGCGACTCGAACAGCACCGGCTTGCCGTCCACCAGATACTGCCCGGAAGAGGGCTGATGCACGCCGGCAAGTGTCTTGATCAGCGTGGACTTGCCGGCGCCGTTGTCACCCAGCAGGCAATGCACTTCACCGCGTTTGAGCCGCAGGGTCACGCCGCTGAGCGCGATGACCTTGCCGAAGTACTTGTTGACGTTTTCGAGCGCGAGGATGATGTCGTCCTGCGGCGCGGTCGTATTGATGTCGGACATGGTCGTCTCCCCGTTACGATTGCGCGACGCGGCGGCGCACATAGTGATTGAACAGCACGGCGATCAGCAGCATCACGCCGAGGAACACGCGGAACCAGTCGGAACTGACATTGGTGTACGTAATGCCGATCTGCACGACACCGAAGATCAGCGCGCCGAAACAGGCGCCCACCACCGAACCGTAACCGCCGGTGAGCAACGTGCCGCCGATCACCGCGGCGATGATGGCTTCGAATTCTTTTTGCAGACCGCGGTCCGCGGCGGCCGAGCCGATATCGCACACTTGCAGCACCGCGAACAGGCACGAGCAGAATGCGGTCAGCACGAACAGCGAAATCTTCACGCGCCGCACCGGTACGCCGACATTCTTTGCCGCGTTCGCGTCGCCGCCCACGGCGAGAATCCAGTTGCCTGCGCGTGTTTTTGCAAGAACGAACGCGCAGACTGCCGCCAGCCCGAGCCACCACAGAATCACTTTGGGAATCCCCGGCACGAGGGCGTGGCCGTTATCGAGCATGGTGCCGATGCCGTGCTGCGCGAGCATCGTGAAGAGTCCGTGCAGGGCCACGCCATGAAACAGCGTATTGGCGAGCCAGTCCTGCTGCGCAAGATCGCCGACACCGGAGACGATGGTGCGGTCCGCGAACATGATCGACAGCGCAAGCGTGAGGCCGCGCAGGATGAACAGGAACGCCAGCGTGACGATGAACGACGGCAGACGCGTGCGCATCACCAGATAGCCGTTCAGTGCGCCGAGCAGCATCGAGCCGGTGAACGCGAACAGGATCGCGAGCGAGATCGGCCAGTGGAAATAGACCGATGGAATCGCGACCATCATCCCGGCGAAGCCGATCATCGAGCCGATCGAAAGATCGAACTCACCCGCGATCATCAACAGGCACGCGCCAACCGACAGGATGCCGAGATAGGCGGATACCTGCGACCAGTTCATCACGCCGTCGAGATTGAACATGCCGGAATTGCCGGCGGTCAACGCGAATACGAGAAACACCAGCACGGCGCCGGAAATCGCGGCGAATTCGGGGCGGTTCAGCAGATGGCCGAAGCGGGATTCCTTGCGCACGCGTTCATCCGAATCCGGCACCGCCGGCGAGGCGGCCGGGTGGTCCGCATCGGCGGCGCCCGTCTTGACGTGCGGTGGGAAGTGTTTTCCGGCTACACCCATGATGTCTCCTTGGTGCCCGGCTGTCTGTCTGGCTAAGCGGGGATGCGTTGCGAGAACAACAGCCGGTGAAATGCGCGGTGGCGGCGGGCGGACTGGCCGATGTCGGATCGGTGCCCGCCGCGCGCGTGACTAACTAGAGGAAAGAATCAGCGGTACTGCCCTGCGTATTTCAAAACCTTGTCGATGTTTTCCTTGGTGATGAAACCCGGGCCCGAGCGGATGTTCTTCGGCCCATACGACGGCGCGAGACCATAGGTTTCGAGGCGTGCCTTGAACTTCGGATTGGCCTCGAGAATCTGGCGGATCTTCGCCGGATCAGTGGTGTGCTCCTTCTTCACGATCGCCAGCACGGCCACCGGGATGTAGCCCTGCAAGTACGGCTGTTGATCGATGGCGAACTGGATCGTGCCGGCTTGAATCGCCTTGGCGATGTCGTCGGAAAAGTCGAAAGTGCAGAAGTAGATCTTGCCTGCCAGCCCCATTTGCGTGACGGCCTTCAGCGTGGCGGAAGCGGGGGTCGGTCCGAGCGTCAGGATCGCGCCGGTGTTCGGGTGATTGCGCAGATAGGCGCTAACTTTCGATTGAATCTCGGTCGGGTCCTGGCCGGAGTCGATGGTGGAGGTCTTGTAGTCGACGCCGATCGCTTCCGCGAAGCCGCGGCAACGGTCGAACGACACGGTGTTGGTGGCAATGTGATTGACGCACAGGAACGACTTCACGCCTGCCGCCTTGGCCTTTTCGCCCGCCGCTTTGCCGGCGACATATTCAGGCTGCCCGACGTGCATGATCGCGCCGAGTTGCGCGCTTTGCTCCTCGGTGCCGGAGTTGATCGTGACAAGCGGAATCTTCTTCGCGGTGACCTTGCCGATCGAGCTCTTCAGTACGTCGAAGTCGGCGATCGTGACGATCACGCCGTCGTAGTTGCGTGCAGCGGCCTGTTCGACCAGACGCGCCATATCGGCGATATCGCCGTTCGGCGGATTGCGGTAGTCGGTTTCGACGTTGAAATCTTCGTCGGCCTGTTTGATGGCGTTCTTGATGGTGTTCCACCACGAATCCGAATCCGGCGCGTGGCTGATCAGCACGAAGTGCGCGTCAGCCGCACGGGCGGCCGACGCCGCACCGAATCCCGTTGCCAACGTCAATGCCGTAACCAGAATCCTGAGCGTAGCCTTGCCCTTGCAAAGTCTCATTGTCTCCACCTTTCTCGGTCTGTCGTTATTGAAGGGAGCGTCTGGCGGGCGGCTTTCCATCCGCATACAAGGCGGCGCGTATCAGCCACAGCACCATCGCTCACGACCAAGATTAGGCCATCTTCGGGCGTGTTGCAATTAAAATTTCATGACAAATAAAAATGGAAAATACATTCCATTTGACGGGGCGCCTGCCTATAATCCGCATCGTCAGGATGCCGTGCGGCGGCCTTTGAACAGGTCTTCCGCACTGCAATAAAGCAACGAAGAGAGAGCCATGGCGGAAGAGAGCACCGAAGAATTGCCGAGCGTCGAAGAATTGATGCAGCGCATCGCGGAAAATTACGAGGCGTTGCCGCGTCAGTTGAAGAGTGTCGCGACGTATATCGAGCAGCACCGTTCGAGCGTGATGGTGGATCGCACCAGCGACATTGCCGCGAGTTGCGGCGTGCATCCATCGGCGGTGGTGCGCTTTGCGCAGCGCTTTGGCTTTTCCGGCTTTTCCGATCTGCAGGCGGTGTTCCGCCAGGCTTACACGGGGCAGGGCACGTCCTCGCCGAGTTATCAGCAGAGAATCCGCAAGCTGATCGACGAAAAGCCGGGCGCGTTGTCGGGTGGCTCGGTGGCGCGCGAATTCATCGCCGCCTCGCGCGGCGGGCTCGAAGAGCTCGAAGCGGGTCTCGACGACAAGCAGTTCGACGCCGCGGTGAAGATGCTGCAGCAGGCCGACAACATCTATGTGATCGGCGTGCGGCGCTCGTTTCCGGTGGCGAACTACATTGTCTACGCGTTGCAGCACACGCCCAAGCGTGTGCATCTGGTGTCCGGTTTTGGCGGCATGTACCGCGAGCAGATTCGCAGCGTGAAGAAGGGCGACGTGGTGATCGCGATCAGCTTCGCGCCATATGGAAAGGAAACGCAGTATTGCCTGCGCGTCGCGCACCACCATCAGGCGAAAACACTGGTTATTACGGATAGCCAACTTTCTCCACTGGCGCGCTACGCCACCACGCAACTGTATGTGAAAGAGGGTAGCGCGTTTGCATTTCGCTCCCTGACCAGCACGATCTGTTTGTGCCAGGCGTTGTTCATTGCGCTCGCGTACAAGCTCGAATTGAACGTCGAAGAATCGAAGGACACTGGAGGATACGATGACTGAAGCAGTGAAGACGATGGACGTTGCGGTGTTCGGTGCGGGCCGCATCGGCAAGATTCATGCGGCGAATCTCGCACGGCAACCCGGCGTGCGGCTCAAGTATGTGATCGACGTGAATCGGGAAGCCGCTGCGGCGCTCGCCGCCGAGCATGGCGCGCAGGTGGCGGATATCGACGGCGCCATGGGCGACGTGTCCATCGGCGCAACGGTGATCTGTTCGAGTACAGATACGCACGCGGATCTGATCATGAAGTCGGCCGCGCAGAACAAGCACGTGTTCTGCGAGAAGCCGGTGGACCTGACGCTGGAACGCGCGCGCGCCTGTGCCGAAGCGGTGGAACGGGCCGGCGTGGTGTGCATGATCGGTTTTCAGCGCCGCTTCGATCCTACGTTTTCGGCGTTGAAAGCGCGCGTCGACGCGGGCGAGATCGGCACGCCTGAAATGCTGGTGGTGACGAGCCGCGATCCGGGTGCGCCGCCGGTCGAATACATCAGGCATTCGGGCGGCATCTTCAAGGATATGTTGATTCACGACTTCGACATCTTTCGCTGGATTCTCGACGACGAGGCCGACACGCTGCACGCCACCGGCAGTTGCCTCTCCGACCCCGCGATTGCCGAAGCGGGCGATATCGATTCGACGGCCGTGACGATCCGCACGAAGCGTGGCCGTCTGTGTCAGATCAATACCGCGCGGCGCGCCGCGTACGGCTACGACCAACGCTTCGAGGTACTCGGCAGCGCAGGGATGCTGCAGGCCGGCAACGTGCGGCCCACCGAAGTTACGGCGTATTCGAAAACCGAGGTGTCGAGCGACGTGCCCGAAGCGTTTTTCCTCGAACGTTATCGTGCGGCTTATGCGCTGGAAATCGCGCATTTCTTCGATGCGATTACGCAGGGCAAACCGGTGCGAACGACGGTCGCTGACGGCCTCAAGGCCCTCGAACTCGCCGAAGCCGCCACGCGCTCGTGGCGCGAAGGCCGCGCAGTGAAACTCGGCGAGGCGTCGTGATGACGGCGGCCACGGGGAAACTTCGTCTCGGCGTGGTGGGTCTGGGGCGTTTAGGCAAGCGCCACGCGGAGAACCTCGCGTACCGCGTGCCGGGCGCATCGCTCGTGGCCGCGTGCAGTCCGCTGGAAGAAGAGCGGGCGTGGGCTCGGGAAACATTGCCCGAACCGCGTCTTTACGACGATTACGCAGACCTGCTCGCCGATCGCGAGGTGGATGCGGTGTGGCTTGTTACGCCGTCGTCGCTGCACGCGCAACAGATCGTGGACGCCTTGCGTGCCGGCAAGCATGTGTTCTGCGAGAAACCGTTGTCGCTTGACCTTGCCGAATGCGAGCGCGTGCTGGCTGAGGCTGCGCGCTATCCGCATTTGCAGGCAACCATTGGTTTTATGCGGCGGTTCGATCCGAGCTACAGGGACGCATTCGAGCGAGTCGAGGCCGGCAAGATCGGCCGGCCGTTTCTGGTGCGCTCGCAGACCTGCGATATGAATGACACGGAGGGTTTTTTCGTGCGGTTCGCGGGGACCTCAGGGGGGATTTTTCTGGACTGCACGGTTCACGATATTGATGTCGCCCGCTGGTTGCTCGGCAAACCGCGCGCGAAGCGCGTGTTTGCCGCGGGTGCGGTGGCGTTGCACGAGGGCTTGCGCGAGTTCGGCGACGTCGATAACGGCGTGGCGATCTGCGAGTTTGAAGACGGCAAGCTGGCGATGTTCTATGCGTCGCGTACGCAGGCTCATGGAAACGACACGCATAGCGAAGTGATTGGCACAGCCGGTGCACTCGTGATTGGACGCAATCCGCGGGCTAATCGGGTGGAGATTTATGACGGGTCGGGAATTCGGAACGAATGCACGCCGAGCTTTTTTGATCGGTTTGAAGAGGCGTTTCTGCATGAGGCGCGGGCGTTTGTCGCTGCGGTGCAGGGCGGGGGGCAAAGTGGCGCCACGCTCGCCGATGCGGTTGAGGCGACGCGGATTGGGATGGCATTGAGGGCGTCGCTGCAGAGCGGACTTGCAGTGATGGTGTGAATTTTTTGCCCCTTCGCGGCATTCAGACAACCCAACACCGCCGCCCAGGCACCTAATCGAGCGCTACTGTAGAATTTGGCCTTCGCCCCGGCGTCGCGAACGACGCCCCCTCCCGAAGGTCATCGTCGATGCAAATTCAGATTCACAAGGAAGTCGATGCGCGCGGGCTGATGTGCCCGCTGCCCATTTTGCGTGCCAAGAAGGCGCTCGCCGACATGGAAAGCGGTCAGATTCTGAAAGTGCTGGCCACCGATCCGGGCTCACAACGCGATTTCGCCGCGTTTGCGAAGCAAACCGGCAATGAAATCGTCGAAAGCTCGGCACACGACAAGGTTTTCACGTTTCTGATGAAGCGGCGCTAACTCCGGCGCCGCCGAAGCCGGCGCGGCCAATCGCAGCGCGCTGAGCCGAGTGCCTCTCGCGCAGGCGGGCGTCGGAGCAAGACCTCCAAAACAAAAGGCGCTGTGCCCGCGAAAGCGGGCACAGCGCCTTTATTGCGTCTGACTGATGCTTGTCTATCCCAGAGGCTGGACAGCGCAGAGCAATTCTGCGCCGCCGCTCAACCTTCCAGCACCGGCGAACGGGTCCGCAGATATTCTTCGAAATCGGCGGCCACTTCCGGGTGACGCAGCGCGAACTCGACCGTCGCCTTCAGGTAACCCAGCTTGCTGCCGCAGTCGAAACGCGTGCCGTGATACTTGTACGCGAGCACCTGTTCGTCCGCCAATAGCGATTGAATCGCGTCCGTGAGCTGCAATTCCCCGCCCGCGCCCGGCTTGATCGAGCGCAGATGTTCGAAAATCCGCGGTTTCAGCACATAGCGGCCCACCACGCCGAGGTTCGACGGCGCCACGCTCGGTTCCGGCTTTTCGACGATGCCCGACATCTTGATGATCGAGTCTTCCCATTCCTTGCCGTCGACAATGCCGTACGACTTGGTTTCCTGGGCCGGAATCTCTTCCACGCCGATCACCGAGCTGTGATAGTGGTCGAACACCTCGATCATCTGCGTCATCACAGGCGGCGTGCCGTACAGCAAGTCGTCTGCGAGGATCACGGCGAACGGGTTGTCGCCCACCAGCTTCTCCGCGCAGAGCACCGCGTGGCCGAGGCCGAGCGCTTCCGGCTGACGCACGTAGAAGCAGTCGACATGGCTCGGCTTGATGCTGCGCACCAGTTCCAGCAGCTTGTCTTTGCCGCGCGCTTCGAGTTCGGCCTCGATTTCGTAGGACTTGTCGAAATGGTCTTCGATCGCACGCTTGCTGCGGCCCGTGACGAAGATCATTTCGGTGATGCCCGCCGCCATGGCCTCTTCCACCGCGTATTGAATCAGCGGCTTGTCGACGATGGGCAGCATCTCTTTCGGACTTGCCTTTGTGGCGGGGAGGAACCGGGTGCCAAGACCTGCTACCGGAAATACCGCCTTTGTAACTTTTAGCATGTGATTACCCTGAGTCCTCTGGTTTAGCTTTGGTCCTGCCCGCCCGTAGCGTGAAACGGGCGGATATGGCGCGTCGATCAGGCCGGCAAGCGCGCCAGCTGGGCTGTCAGCTTGCCGATAGTGGTTTCGTATTCTGCCAGCCTTTTCTGCTCCTGCTCAACGACTGCCGGCGGGGCCTTTGCAACAAAGCTTTCATTCTGCAACTTGGCATTGCACTTGGTGACTTCTGTGCTCAGCCGCGCAATTTCTTTCGACAGACGCTCACGCTCCACTGCCACGTCGATTTCGACCTTCAGCACAAGCTTGTCATTCCCTACGATAGCAATTGGCGCGCCATCTGCCTGCGCGTCCAGGCTTGCTTCGTCGGCGATGATCTGCACGTCCGACAAACGGGCCAGCGCCTGGGCGTACGGCGCAAAGGTGCGCAGGCGCTCGGCATTGCCCGCGGCCAGCAACGGCACCTTGACCGCCGGCGACAGATTCATCTCGCCACGCAGATTCCGGCACGCGTCGATCACGGCCTTCAGGTCGGCCGCCCACTGCTCCGCGTCTTCGTCGATCTTCGACGGCTCCGCGACCGGGTAGGGCTGCACCATGATGGATGCTTCGCCTTCTGCCTTGTCTTGCGGATAACGTCCGGCCAGCGGTGCAACTTTTTGCCAGAGCGCTTCGGTGATGAACGGAATCACCGGGTGCGCGAGGCGCAAAACGGTTTCCAGTACGCGCAGCAGTGTGCGGCGCGTGGCGCGCTGCTGGTTCGGCTGACCCGTCTGGATCTGAACCTTGGCGAGCTCGAGATACCAGTCACAGTATTCGTCCCATACGAACTTGTATAGGGCGTTGGCCACATTGTCGAATCGATAGTCGGCGAAGCCCTTGGCGATGTCGGCTTCCACGCGCTGCAGGCGCGAGACGATCCAGAAGTCGGCCTGCGAGAAATGCAGATGACCGTCCGGGCCGCATTCGCCGCACTGTTCCGGCTTGCCGAAACCGCAATCGTGGCCTTCGCAGTTCATCAGCACGAAACGGGTGGCATTCCACAGCTTGTTGCAGAAGTTGCGATAGCCTTCGCAGCGCGCCAGATCGAAATTGATGTTGCGGCCGAGCGTGGCCATCGACGCCATCGTGAAGCGCAGCGCGTCCGTGCCGAAGGCCGGAATGCCGTCCGGGAATTCCTTGCGGGTTTTCTTCTCGATCGACGCGGCCTGCTTCGGATTCATCAGCCCGGTGGTGCGTTTGGCGACCAGCGCGTCGAGATCGATGCCGTCGACGATATCGATCGGGTCGAGCGTATTGCCCTTGCTCTTCGACATCTTCTGGCCTTCGGCGTCGCGCACCAGGCCGTGCACGTAGACCGTGTCGAACGGCACCTTGCCGGTGAAGTGCGTGGTCATCATGACCATGCGCGCGACCCAGAAGAAGATGATGTCAAAGCCGGTGACCAGCACCGACGACGGCATGAAGTGCTTCAGTTCCGGCGTTTCGTTCGGCCAGCCGAGCGACGAGAACGGCACCAGCGCCGACGAGAACCACGTGTCGAGCACGTCGGCGTCGCGCTTCAGGGCGCCTGTGTAGCCTGCCGCCGCGGCTTTGGCGCGGGCGCCTTCTTCGTCGCTGGCGACGAAGATTTCGCCGTTTTCGCCGTACCACGCCGGGATCTGGTGGCCCCACCAGAGTTGGCGCGAGATACACCAGTCCTGGATGTTTTCGAGCCACTGGTAGTACGTGGTGGACCAGTTTTCCGGCACGAATCTGATCTCGCCGCTGCGCACGACGTCGAGCGCCGTTTCCGCGATCGATTTACCCGGATTGAAGGTGCCTTCCGGCGCCGGCTTGCTCATCGCGACGAACCACTGGTCTGTGAGCATCGGCTCGATCACGACGCCCGTGCGGTCGCCGCGCGGCACCATCAGCTTGTGCGGCTTGACCGATTCGAGCAGGCCGAGCGCTTCGAGGTCGGCCACGACCTGTTTGCGGGCTTCGAAGCGGTCGAGGCCGCGGTATTTCTCAGGCGCGTTGTCGTTGATCTTCGCGCCGAGCGTGAGGATTTCGATTTGCGGCAGTTGGTGGCGCAGGCCGACCTGGTAGTCGTTGAAATCGTGCGCGGGCGTCACTTTGACTACACCGGTACCGAATTCGCGGTCGACGTAATCGTCGGCGATGATCGGAATTTCGCGGCCGGTGAGCGGCAGCCTGACTGTTTTGCCGATCAGGTGGGCGTAGCGCTCGTCTTCCGGATGGACCATGGCGGCGGTGTCGCCGAGCATGGTTTCGGGGCGCGTGGTGGCGACCGTCAGATGGCCCGAGCCGTCCGCGAGCGGATACTGGATGTGCCAGAGGTGGCCGTTTTCTTCTTCGCTGACCACTTCGAGGTCGGAGACCGCGGTGAGCAGGACCGGGTCCCAGTTGACGAGGCGTTTGCCGCGATAGATCAGGCCCTGTTCATACAGGCGTACGAAAACATCGCGCACGGCGGCCGACATTTTGTCGTCCATCGTGAAGTATTCGCGGGACCAGTCGATCGACGCGCCGAGGCGGCGCACCTGATTCGTGATGGTTGAGCCGGACTGCTGCTTCCATTCCCAGACGCGTTCGGTGAATTTTTCGCGGCCGAGGTCATGGCGCGAGATGCCCTGGGCGTCCAGTTGCCGTTCGACGACGATTTGCGTGGCGATACCTGCGTGGTCCGTGCCGGGCACCCACAGGGTGTTCTGGCCGAGCATGCGGTGATAGCGGGTGAGGCCGTCCATGATCGTCTGATTGAAGGCGTGACCCATGTGGAGGGTGCCCGTGACGTTCGGCGGCGGCAGCTGGATCGAGAAATCTTTTTTGTTCTCGTCGAAGGTCGGCGCGGCGTAGGCGCGCTTTTCCCATTCCGGGCCCCAGTGGGCTTCGATGGTGTGGGGCTCGAAGCTTTTGGCAAGCATGGAGGTCGGGTCGCTCGGGGTCTCGCTCATTTCGTCGGTCTGCTGGAAGATGCAAAGAATGCTCGATTATAAGGGGCAATGGGGGAGGGGGCCCGTGGAGTGGGTTTCTTTGTACCTACGGTGGTGTGTGCCTGCGGCGCTGGTGTTGGTTTGGGGTTTTTTTGGCCTTGACTTGCCCTGTTCCTTGTCTCGTCTTGTCTTGTCTTGAGCAATTTTTTACTTATTGGTCTATTAGCGTTCCCCCTGTGCGGGGGGGCACTCACTTTCTTTGCCGCCGCAAAGAAAGTAAGCAAAGAAAGCGGGCTCAAACCGCCAATTCTTAAGCGGGTCCCCTGGCTTGGAGGGGATCGTGGCCCCGTAGAGAATGGGCCTGCGCACGTGCGGGCCTGAGTGACCAGGCCGTCATGCTTCCGGCGGCGCTGCGCGCGCCGACGCGGTACTTCACAAAACCAATTGGTGTGCTCGGCGCCTCGCCGAGGCGAAGCCGACGGCCCCCACCGAGAAACGAATCATCACTGGTTTCCCTGGTAGACCCGTCCGCGACGCACGCAGTGCGGAGTGGGAGCGGATGACGGCTGTGTCACTGGCGGTTACCGGGCACGGTGTGATCCGTTGATCGGACCACCGACCCCTCCAAGCCAGGGGAGCCGCTTAAGAGTTGGCGGTTTGAGCCCGCTTTCTTTGCTTACTTTCTTTGCGGCGGCAAAGAAAGTGAGTGCCCCCCCGCACAGGGGGAACGCTAATAGACCAATAAGTAAAAAAGTGACCAAGACAAAACAGAGAACGGTAAAACAGAGAACGGCCAGTCAGGGCCACAAAAAAACCAAACCAACACCAGCGCCGCAGGCAAACACCCCAGCAAAAATCCCCAGCCCCGGAGGGGCATATAATGTCGGACGCCCTCGCCGTCCCTCCTTCAAAATGCCCGATCTGCTAGCCAATCTAAACCCCGAACAACACGCAGCGGTAACGCTCCCCAACGAGCCGGCGCTCATTCTCGCCGGCGCGGGCAGCGGCAAAACCCGCGTCCTCATCACCCGTATCGCGTGGCTCATCCAGCATGGTCTGGCCTCACCCGCCACCATCCTGGCGGTGACCTTCACCAATAAAGCCGCCCGCGAAATGATGTCGCGCCTCTCAGCGCTCCTGCCCATCGACACGAGAGGCATGTGGATCGGCACCTTCCACGGCCTGTGCAACCGCATGCTCCGCGCGCATCACCGTGATGCAGGCCTGCCCGCTACCTTCCAGATCCTCGACACCGCAGACCAGCTCTCCGCGATCAAGCGTCTGATGAAGGGCCTTAACATCGACGACGAAAAGTACCCGGCGAAAAATCTCCAGTACTTCATCAACAATTCCAAAGAACAAGGCCTGCGCCCGAAAGACGTCGACGCCACCGACAACTTCAACCGCAAATTCGTCGAACTCTACGAAGCCTACGACCAGCAATGCCAGCGCGAAGGCGTCGTCGACTTTCCGGAACTGCTGCTACGCTGCTTCGAATTGCTCGCGCACAACCCGCCGCTGCGCGCTCACTATCAGGCGCGCTTTCGCCACATCCTCGTCGACGAGTTCCAGGACACCAACAAGCTGCAGTACGCGTGGCTCAAACTGCTGGCCGGCCAGACCAACTCGATCTTCGCGGTCGGCGACGACGACCAGTCGATCTACGCATTCCGCGGCGCGAACGTCGGCAACATGCGCGACTTCGAACACGAGTTCAGTGTCCGGCACATGATCAAGCTGGAGCAGAACTACCGCTCGCACGGCCATATTCTCGACGCGGCCAATCAGCTGATCGCCAACAACTCGCGGCGCCTCGGCAAGAATCTGCGGACCGACGCGGGTCACGGCGAACCGGTGCGCGTGTACGAGTCTGCCACCGACACGCAGGAAGCCGGCTGGATCGTCGAGGAAATCAAGGCGCTCATCAGCACGGGCACTTCGCGCAGCGAAATTGCGATTCTCTATCGCAGCAACGCGCAGTCGCGCACGATCGAACACACGCTGGTCAATGCGGGCATCGCGTATCGCGTGTACGGCGGTCTGCGCTTTTTCGAGCGTCAGGAAGTCAAGCACGCGCTCGCCTATCTGCGCCTGATCGACAATCCGAACGACGACACCGCGTTCGCGCGCGTCGTCAATTTCCCGACCCGCGGCATCGGCGCGCGTTCGATCGAGCAACTGGCGGATGCGGCGCGTCTCTACAACTGCTCGATGGCCGCGGCGATTCCGTATGTGGCGGGTAAGGCGGGGTCGAGCCTTGCCAGCTTTGCGAACCTGATCGGCAGGATGCGCGCGGAAACGCAGCAGATGAGCCTGCCCGAAACGGTCGAACACGTGGTACGCACGAGCGGTCTGACGGAGTTCTATCAGAACGAACGCGAAGGCCAGGACCGGCTGGAGAACTTGCAGGAACTGGTCAACGCCGCCGCCGCGTTCGTCAGCGAAGAAGGCTACGGCATGGATACGCCCGCGCGCTCGATTCCGCTGCGCCCCGGCGCCACCGCCGCCCCCGAACTGGCCGTGGCCACCGACGATCTGAATACCGTCGTGCTGGACGCGCCCGATATCGCCGATCCCGCGCAAAACCCCGATACGATGACGCCGCTCGCGGGTTTCCTGTCGCATGCGTCGCTCGAGGCGGGCGACAACCAGGCGCAAGCCGGCCAGGAAGCCGTGCAACTGATGACGGTGCACGCGGCCAAGGGCCTCGAATTCACCGCGGTGTTCATCACCGGTCTGGAAGAAGGGCTGTTCCCGCACGAAAACAGCGCGATGGAATCGGACGGTCTGGAGGAAGAGCGCCGCCTGATGTACGTGGCGATCACGCGAGCGAAAGAGCGTTTGTACCTGTCGTTCGCGCAGAGCCGGATGCTGCACGGCCAGACGCGCTACAACATCCGTTCGCGCTTCTTCGACGAGCTGCCGCAGGAAACGCTCAAGTGGCTCACGCCGAAGGTCGAGGCGGGCGCGCGCTGGGGCGGCCGCTCGGACAACGCCGGTTATGGGCGCGACTGGTTCGCGCGGCCGGGCTATACCGGCGCGGTGTCGTCCACCCCGGCGCCGTTGCCGGCCTTCGCCAATGAGCAGCGCGCGGCGGAAACCGGCTTCCGCGTCGGTCAGCAGGTGTTCCACACGAAGTTCGGCGAAGGCACGATTACCGCGCTCGAAGGCGGCGGCACCGACGCGAAAGCGCAGGTCAAATTCAAGCGCCACGGCGAGAAGTGGCTCGCCCTCGCGGTCGCCAAACTGCAGGCGGTCGAATGAGCGCGGCCCCTGGCGCAACGGCTGCCGGTGTCGCGCTGGCTGCGATCGATCCGGACCGCAGTGGCGCGCCGCTGTCGCATCGTCCGCTTGGCATTCTCGCGGCCTTGCCGCAGGAACTCGGCGATCTGATCGAAGCGATGCGCGCCGAATCCGGCGTGCGCACCGTCACGCATGGCCAGCGTGACTATCATCTCGGCACCGTGCACGGCGCGCCGTGCGTGGTCACCCTGGGGCGCGTCGGCAAGGTCGCCGCGGCGGCCACCGTCAGCGCGCTGATTCATGCCTTCGACGTCGAAGCGATCGTGTTCGCGGGCGTCGCCGGTGGTGTCGGGCCGGACGTGCGGGTCGGCGATATCGTGGTCGCCAATGCGCTGCTGCAACACGACCTCGATGCGTCGCCGCTGTTTCCTCGTTTCGAAGTGCCGTTGCTCGGCGTGTCGCGTTTTGCCGCCGATGCGGCGCTCGCCGATCAGCTTGCCGCCGCTTGCGAGCGCTTCATCGCGGAAGAGGGCGCAGTCGCGGCAGCGCGCTTCGGCACGCGGGAGCCGCATCTGCATCGTGGTTTGATTATCAGCGGCGATCAGTTCGTCGCCAGCGCGGCCGCTGTCGGTGCCTTGCGAGCGGCATTGCCGGATGCGCTGGCAGTGGAGATGGAAGGCGCGGCGATCGCGCAGGTCTGTCACGAATACGGCGTGCCGTGCGCGGTCGTGCGAACCATTTCGGATACGGCGGACGATCATGCGCCGGAATCGTTCGTATCGTTTCTCACGGAGATTGCCGGGACGTATTCGACCGCTATCCTCACGCGTTTTCTGCAAGCGCGCAGCGGAATCTGAATACGGGGACCTGAAAACCGGAACGCAAAAGCGGCGGCGCCACAACGTGGCGCCGCCGCTTCGCTTTATCCGCTAGCGCTTCGTGGCAACGCCAAGCGCCTCGCGCACCTGCTGTAACGCGGCCGGGTCTTCAATCGTCGGCAAATCGCCGGGCTCGCGTCCTTCAGCCAGCGCGGCAATCGCGCGGCGCAGCAGCTTGCCCGAGCGCGTTTTCGGCAGCATCGACACCACATGCACGCGCGCCGGCCGCGCAATCGCGCCAAGCTGGCGATCCACCGTCGCGGTCAGCTCCGCTTCCAGCTTCGCTCGCGCTTCGTCCGCCGCAAAAGCATCGGCGTCGCGCAATACGACGAACGCCATCGCCACCTGGCCTTTGAGCGGATCCGTCACGCCGACCACCGCGACTTCCGCCACCGCCGCGTGGCTCGACAACGCTTCTTCGATTTCGCGCGTGCCGAGCCGGTGGCCCGCGACGTTGATCACGTCGTCGGTGCGGCCGAGAATCGTCACGTAACCGTCTTCGTCCTGAATGCCCCAATCAAAAGTCGAGTAGGCCTGCTGATTCGGGATGCTCGACCAATAGGTGCTGACAAAGCGTTTGTCGTCGCCCCACACCGTCGACATGCAGCCCGGCGGCAGCGGATAACCGAGCGTGAGCACGCCTTTCTCGCCGGGCGGGCAGGGTTCGCCCGTCAACTCGTTGCGCAAGGTCAGATTGAAACCCGCCGATGGCACGCCCGGTGAGCCGAGCTTGGTGGGCAGCGCTTCAACGCCACGTGGAATCGCCAGCATCGGCCAGCCGGTTTCGGTCTGCCAATAGTTGTCGATGACCGGTTTGCCGAGCGCATCGGCGATCCACGCGGCGGTCGGTTCGTCGAGCGGTTCGCCGGCGAGAAACAGCGCGCGCAGGCTCGACAGGTCGGCTTTCTTCAGCAGCGCCGGGTCCTGCTTTTTAAGCACGCGCAGCGCGGTCGGCGCGGTGAACATCAGGTTGATCTTGTGCTGCTCGACGAGGCGCCACCAGATGCCGCCATCCGGACGGATCGGCGTGCCTTCGTACATCACCGTGGTCAGCCCCGCGATCAGCGGCGCGTACACGATATAGCTATGGCCGACCACCCAGCCGACGTCCGACGCGGTGAACATCGTGTCGCCGGCCTTGCCCTGGAAGATGTGTTCCATCGACGCTGCCAGCGCCACCGCGTAGCCGCCTACGTCGCGCTGCACGCCCTTCGGCTTGCCCGTGGTGCCCGACGTGTACAGCACATACGAAGGCTCGTTCGATTCGAGCCATTCGCACGGCACGTGGGCGTTGAAGAACTGCTCCCGCAAGGGCTCGTAGTCGACCAGATAGCTCGCATTCAAGCGCTCCGGCGCGAGCTGCCGGTCGATCAGCAGCACGTTCGGGGTCTTGTGCGTGGCGCGCGCGAGCGCTTCGTCCACCAGCGGCGTGTAGTCGATCACTTTGCCGCCGCGCGCGCCGGCGTCGGCGGTGACGATCAGCACGGGTTTGGCATCGTCGATGCGCGCGGCGAGGTTGGGCGCCGCGAAGCCGCCGAACACCACCGAATGAATCGCGCCAAGGCGCGCGCACGCGAGCATCGCGAAGAGCGCTTCGGGAATCATCGGCAGATAGAGCAGCACCACGTCGCCACGTTTGACGCCTAGCGAGCGCATCACCGCGGCCATCCGGTTGATTTCCGCGTGAAGCTCGGCGTAGGTATAGCGGCGCTCGATCCCGGTTTCCGTCGACACATACACCAGCGCGTTCTGCTGCGCGCGTTCGGCCAGGTGCCGGTCCACGGCGTTGTGGCACAGATTCGTGCGGCCGCCGATGAACCAGCGCGCGAAGGGCGGATTCGAGCGATCGAGGACCGTGTCGAACGGCGTTTGCCAATGAATTCGCTGCGCCTGTTCGCGCCAGAAATCTTCGGGGTTCTCGATCGAACGGCGGTGGAAATCGCGGTAGCGGGTCATCGGCGGCGATCCTTCCTGCGGCGTGGGTAAGCGGGTGGTCGTTGAACGCGCCGTGCCATCGTCATGCAAGCGCGCCATGCGTTTGCGCTCAAGCATAGAGCAGGCGCTGCCTCGCGGACAACGCGGGTTCACCATGAGCGTATGCCCAAAGAAAAAGGCGCCGTAGCGCCTTTTTTCGCATGCAACCTGCCGCGCGTAGATCAGACCTTTGCGCGCTTGCCTTCGACATCCGGCAGAAACACCGTGAGAATACCGATCAGCGGCAGGAACGAGCAGACCTTGTAGACATACGTGATGCTGGTGGCATCGGCCAGTTGCCCGAGCACGGCCGCGCCGATCCCGCCCATGCCGAACGCGAGACCGAAGAAGAGACCCGCGACCATTCCTACCTTGCCGGGGATCAACTCCTGCGCATAGACAAGGATCGCGGAGAACGCGGAAGCCAGCACGATACCGATGATCACCGTCAGCACGCCGGTCCAGAACAGGTTGGCGTATGGCAGCAACAGCGTGAACGGCGTCACGCCGAGAATCGACACCCAGATCACATATTTACGACCGATCCGGTCGCCGATCGGACCGCCGATCATCGTGCCTGCTGCGACCGCGGCGAGAAACACAAACAGATGGACCTGCGCGGCCTGCACCGGCAGATGGAACTTGTCGATCAGATAGAACGTGAAGTAGCTATTGATGCTGGCGAGGTAGAAGTACTTCGAGAACACCAGCAGCATCAGCACGCCCATCGCAAACATGACCTTGTTGCGCGAGAGAGTGGCGTGCGCGGTCTGCCCGCGCGCCTTCTTCACCGCCGGATGCTGCCTGTACCAGCGGCCGATCTGCGTGAGCACGACGATTGCGACCAGCGCCGCCACCGAGAACCACGCGATGCTGCGCTGGCCGTGCGGAATCACGATCAACGCGGCGAGCAGCGGCCCGAGCGACGAACCGGCATTGCCACCCACCTGGAACAGCGACTGCGCGAAACCATGACGCCCGCCCGAGGCCATGCGCGCCACCCGCGACGACTCCGGATGGAACACCGACGAGCCGCACCCGACCAGCGCCGCGGCGACCAGCAGCACGCCGAAACTCGGCGCGACCGACATCAGCAGCAATCCGGCGAGCGTGAAGCCCATGCCGACCGGCAGCGAATAGGGTTTCGGATGCTTGTCCGTGTAGCTGCCGACGAGCGGCTGCAGCAGCGACGCTGTGATCTGATAGGTCAGCGTAATCAGGCCGATCTGCCCGAACGACAACGAAAAGTTGTCCTTCAGCATTGGGTAGATCGCCAGAATCAACGACTGGATCATGTCGTTGAGCAGGTGCGTAAAGCTGATCGCACCGAGCACGGAATAGACCGTGCGCTGGACCTTGGCGGCCGGCTGCGTGGCGGCGGCGGTGCCGGCTGACGCGGCGGACAGGGCGCTTTTATCGAGGCTCGTTTCCATACGCTAGATAAGAAAGAAAAAATGAGGGTCTTGGGGCCACGCTGCCGGTGCGGCGTCGTTTTTCGTTGCTGGATCAGGGGCAGCGGCATTTCGACGCGGCGTGCGCGTTGTCGGCTATTTGTCGCAGTTTAATGTGGCTCGCACGAATTGTAAGGACAAGTTTTGTCGCGAATCGGACACTTTCCGATTGAGTCGGTGCCGGCGATGCGCTGAAATCGGGAATTTCGCGCACCGCGACGGGGCGTGCAGTGGATGCGCTTCCACTGTTACGTGTGTCCGTCAAGTGGTCTGATTAATCCCATTTGCTGAATTTTGGCCATGTATAAAACGGGTCGCGGGCGCGCGGCTTACAAGGCGGCGCGCCAGGGATCGGGCGACGCGCGTCCGGTATGACTCGAGCGAATGGCGCTAAAGATCGCAGACGTTATGCCGTAGACCCGGAAAGATAAGCAGCAATGCCGGATCTGACCTTTTCGGCAGTTCGACACGTGGGGACGAGGAATATGAAAGCAGTTTCGCTGGGCGGACAGACGGGTGCGCGGTTCGTATCGGAAGGGGACGCGACGGGCAAGCCTTCGCCATCGCAGGGACAGGGCCGCGGGGCGCGTGCCGTGCGGCCCAGGGGCTTGTCGGTGAAGGCGATGTTGCGCCTCGCGTTCGCCGTGCTGTTGATCGGCACACTGGCGATCGGCGTGTTTTCGCTGACCCAGATCAGCCGCCTCAACGCGTCCACGCAGTCGATCTACGACCAGGGCCACGTGGCGAGCCGCGCTGCGGAAGAGGCGCGCGGCCACATGCTGCGCGCGAGCCGCGCGCAGAAGATGTTGTTGACCGCGACCACGGCCAAGGAGCGCGACGAACTCGGTGCTGACATCGACAAGGGCTTGAGCGGCTTATCGACGCAACTCGGCACGCTGCAGCAGTACGTCGATGCGTCCGACGCCAAAGCCGTTGATCAGCAGAAGAAGTTTGCGGCTGCCGTTGCCGTGTGGAGCGGCCACTTGCGTGATTTTGTGACGCTGGTGAAAGCGCAGCCGCTCGATCTCTCGCAAATGAACTGGCAGGTCGGCACCCAGGATGTCTCGTTGCTGGTCGAGACCGGCAAGCTCGAAAAACTGGTCGACGAACTGGTTGCGCAGCGCGGGACGGCTGCGAAGGCGACCATTGACGCGTCGGGGTTTATTTATCACTCGTCGTTCGTGATGATCGCGGTGATGACGGTTGGGCTGATTGCGCTGGCGTTTGGCATCAGCGAGTGGGTGGTGCGGCGCCTCGCCGGCCAGCTTGGCGGCGAGCCCGCGTACGCGAAGGAGATTGCCAGCCGGATCGCGGCGGGCGATCTGTCGAATCAGATCGTGCTGGGGCGCAAGGACACGTCGAGCATGCTGTATGCGCTGCACGACATGCAGAGCGGCTTGTCGACGACGGTGTCCGACATTGCCGCGAGCGCGGATGCGATTGCGACGGCATCGGGCGAGATTTCGATGGGTAATCTGGATTTGTCGCAGCGTACCGAGCAGCAGGCGATGGCGCTCGAGCGTACCGCGAGCAGCATGGAGCAGCTGACTTCCACCGTTCGGCAGAATGCTGACAACGCGAAGCAGGCGAGCACGCTGGCCAACAACGCGTCGGAGATTGCGGAGAAGGGTGGTGCGGTGGTGGGGCGCGTGGTGGCAACCATGAATGAGATCAACGATAGCGCGCGGAGTATTGGCGACATCATCGGCGTGATCGAGGGGATTGCTTTTCAGACCAACATTCTGGCTTTGAACGCGGCGGTTGAGGCTGCACGCGCGGGTGAAGAGGGGCGTGGGTTTTCCGTGGTTGCTGCCGAAGTGCGGAATCTGGCGCAGCGGAGCGCTGCTGCGGCCAAGGAGATCAAGGGGTTGATCAGCGCTTCGGTGGAACGCGTGAGCAATGGGTCTACGTTGGCCCAGGATGCTGGGCAGACCATGGATGAAGTCGTCAAGGCCGTGAAGCGTGTCACCGACATCATGGGGGAGATTTCGGCTGCTTCTTCCGAGCAGAGTGCCGGGATTGAGGAGATCAACCTGGCGGTCACGCAGATGGATTCGGGTACGCAGCAGAATGCCGCTTTGGTGGAGCAGGCTACGGCGGCTGCTCGGTCTTTGGATGATCAGGCTAGAGGGTTGAAGGTTATGGTGGGGAAGTTTAGGTTATAAGGTTTTTTTGCCTTTGGCGGCGGCATTTGTTGGTGTGCCTACGGCGTTGGCTGTTTCTTTTGTTATTGGTTTATTAGCGTTCCCCCTGTGCGGGGGGGCACTCACTTTCTTTGCCGCCGCAAAGAAAGTAAGCAAAGAAAGCGGGCTCACACCGCCAATTCTTAAGCGGGTCCCCTGGCTTGGAGGGTGTCGTGGCTCCGTAGAGATCAAGCCCGCGCACCTTCCCACCGGCGTGACCAGGCCGTCATGCTTCCGGCGGCGCTGCGCGCGCCGAGGCGGTACTTCACAAAACCAATTGGTGTTTTCGGCGCCTCGCCGAGGCGAAGCCGATGGCCCCCACGGAGAAACGATTCACCACTGGTTTCCCTGGTGAACCCGTCCGCGACGCACGTAGTGCGGAGTGGGAGCGGATGACGGCTGTGTCACTGTCGGTTACCGGGCACGGTGTGATCCGTTAATCGGGCCACGAGCCCCTCCAAGCCAGGGGAGCCGCTTAAGAGTTAGCGGTTTGAGCCCGCTTTCTTTGCTTACTTTCTTTGCGACGGCGGCAAAGAAAGTGAGTGCCCCCCCGCATAGGGGGAACGCTAATAAACCAATAAAAAAAGAAATACCCAACGCCGTAGGCATACAGAACAAAAAACCCGAGTACGCCGCAGGCAAAAACCTTTAACTAGGTTTAACAACAACAGTACAAGTAATCCCAGCCGCAAGCACAACCCCATCAGGCACAGAATCAATCCCCACC
Organism: uncultured beta proteobacterium; assembly: GCA_963738755.1. Lineage (GTDB taxonomy): Bacteria > Pseudomonadota > Gammaproteobacteria > Burkholderiales > Burkholderiaceae > Paraburkholderia. Next base: position 199,472 of record CAVTXZ010000022.1, on the reverse strand, counting down.
CGAACGGGTACCCGCTGCGCCAACCTCACCCAATTAAAAGTCGGATTCACATCCGCGAGCAACTCGCGGCTCTCCGGATTATCGCGGTCATAAATCCCCCGCGAAATACTCTCGACATGCCCCTGCAGCGTGCCGCCACTCATCAGCCGAACTTCGGCCTTATCTCCAATCCGCACATGAGGAAGCTTCGTCTCCTCAAAATACCCATATACCCAGAACGAATGGCTATCGACAATCGCCAGCTTGGCAGCACCCACCGTGGCATAGTCGCCACGAAATACATTGAGATTCGTGACATAGCCGTCAACCGGCGACACCACCCGCGTGCGCGCCAGATTCAACTTCGCCGCATCAAGCGCGGCCAAAGCCTGCTGATACCCCGCATCCGCAGCGGACGCAGCATGCGTGGCATTCTCACGATTCTCCTTGGACACGACCAGCGCATCCATATCCGCGCGCCGTTGCGCATCGTCCCGCCGCATCTGCAATTCGGCCTTGCGCGCGGCCACCGCAGCCTGCGCCTGCTCGACCGCAATCTCATAGTGCGACGGGTCGATCTGCATCAACAGATCGCCCTTCTTCACCAACTGGTTGTCCTTCACCGGCAAATCGACCACCGCGCCCGAGACGTCCGGCGCCACGTTGACGATCTCCGCGCGCACGCGGCCATCGCGGGTCCAGGGTTCATCCATGTAATGAACCCACAACACGCGCCCAATCAGAATCGCGACGATAAAAACAAGGGCTGTCGCGATGAAGCCCACAAAATTTCGGATGGTCATGTTTCGACTCTGATCAACGATAAACGGCGAGACCCAGCACGCCGCACACACACACAAGCAAGCTGGCCCGGAACAAGGACGGATGCCACACCACGCGATACAGGCCGGTATAGGCAATCACGCGGTCCAACACCCAGGTAAGCGCGGCGCCCGCGATAAACAGCAGCACGATGGCCGGCACGTAGGCGTCGAAAACAGCAATATCACGTGGCATGGTGAACTCCTTCAGACGCGCCGGCGCGTCCGCTCACCAGTGGTTCAAGCGGCGATTGCGGATCGAGCAGCGCGGTACGTATGAAATGCAGTTGACTCAGGATGCGTTGCAGTCGATGCCGCTCCTCGCGCGGCGGCGTGAAAGTGGCAAGCATCTGCTGGAGCGCGGCAATCGCGTCGGTGGTCGCCGCCAGCGCACGGTCGAACCGGTCCGCGCGCGGCCGCTCGAAGAGTGTCATCACGGCGTCGCGCATCCCGCGCAATGACACGCGCCACGGCATCGACGCCGCATAGCGCGCATCGGCGGGCAGCGCCGCCACTTCCTCGCGTAAATCGATCATCGCATTGCCCACTTCGAGCACCGCGAACAGCCAGCGCAAGGTGTCGCGTTTGAGCGCGGGTTCGTCCTGGGCCAGCGCGTTGATCTGGAACATCAGATCGCGCGCGCCGCTCTCGAACCGCGAACGCACGCGCCGCAGGCCCGAGCGGCCCGCTACCGCCACCTGACGGCGCAGGTCGATCAGCAGACGGTTGCGCAGCCACGGCGTCGACGGCGGCAGCAGCACGGCAAAGGCCAGCGAAGACACCAGCATCGACAGCACCAGCGCCAGGGCATCGTTGATCGTGCCGCTCGGGTCGTAATGAATCACGTTGTCCGGACCGGCGAGGAAGCAGAAGAAGATGCAGTAGCCGACACCGAAACCGGCCAGCGCGGGCCGCGTCGTCATGAACACGCCGAGCAGCAGGAACGGCGTCAGCGCGGCGCACAGCAGCGCAAAGCCGTCGATATGCGGATACACGCCGTACACCACGATCATTCCCATCGCCGCTGCCACCAGCGTGCCGCCGGCCATCTGGAAAGCGGTGCGCTTCGGATCCGGCGACGACGACGCGAGCGCGCAGATGGTTGCGGCATTGAGCACCAGCGTCGAGCCGCTCGGCCACGCGCTCGCAATCCAGAACGCGCCGACCACCATCAGGACGATCGCCGCGCGCAAGCCCGCCACGCCGGCAGCAATCGAGTTGGTTTTCGGTTCGTAACGCGCGATCCAGCGCTCCCGTTCATGGGTGTCGACGGCAAGCGACGCGTACGTGGCCGCGTATGCGTGCAGATCGTCGATGAAGCGATACAGCAGTTCGGCGCCGGTATCGAAGTCGAGCAATGGGGCGTCGGGATTCGTCTCCAGTGCCGCACGCGTCGCGCGCACGCGCCTCGGCAGTTCGGTCCTGTAGGCGTCGAGTTGCGCGGCTGCGTGGGCCGCATCGGCTGCGCTCAGCACGGGTTCGCCGGACTTCGCGAGCAGCGGCGCGATTTCCTTGAAGTACGGTTCGAGTGCATCGATCGCGACTGTCGCGCCGTGCGTCCTTGCATCGCGCAGCCGGTTCATCAACTGATGCAGTGCGTGAAAGCGTGTCGACGCCGTCATGAACTCGCTGTTCAGCCGCGCGAGGCGGCCGCCGCGCATGCGCGAAGTGGGGCCTTCGAACACGGCGACACTGCGCGCGGCTTCAAATCCGACGATGTCGGCGACAAAGCGCGCATTGGTCGCCTCGATCTGCGCACGGTCGTTGCGGCCCGCGAGCGACGCGGACAGATAGTCGACGAACGCGGAAAAGCGTGCGCGCACGGTGCTGCGCATCTGCAAGCCGGCGTATTGCGGAAACACCAGACCGCTCACGGCCCCCGCGCAGACGATGCCGACCACCACTTCGGCCACCCGCGTGAGCGCGCTCAGAAATGCGCCGTCCGGATGTTGCGACGCCGGAAGGCCGATCAGCGCGGCGGTATAGCCGGCCAGCACGAAACCATACGACCTGAAGTTGCGATTGCGCGCGGCGCCCGCGGTGCAGATGCCGACCCAGATCGCGGTCGCGGCAATGAACAATTCGGGCTGCTGCGCAAACAGGCCGATTAGCGCGAGCATCACGACGAGGCCGACCAGCGTGCCGCAGATCCGGTAGAAGCTCTTGGCGAACACCATCCCGCTTTGCGGCTGCATCACGATGAACACGGTGGTCATCGCGGTGCGCGGCTGCGGCAGGTCGAGTTTCATCGCGATGCCGAGCGCGAGAAAGCAGGCGGCGAGCGCCTTGAACAGATAGACCCATGTGAGGCCGTCGGTACGCGCCCAGTCGGCGGCCGCCGCGTATAACGCGGCGAACGACGGCAGGCGCGAGGCAGGAGTGGGCGAGGCTGACATGGCAGTCGTCCTTACTCTGCCGCAGGCGCGTTGGCGGACGCGCGAGTGCCGACCGTCACGGGCGACACTTGCGTGTTCCGATCGGCGGGTTTCGCCGCGGCGGCGTCCGAAGCGGCCGAAGCGGGTGCGCCGGCCGCTGCCTTGGCGTTGCCCTTGCCATGCGCCGGCAGCGTTTCGTTCGGCTGCGGGCCGTTGGCAGGTTCGTCAATACCGCCGCCCAGCGCGGTCACCAGCGACGCATGCGCGCCGAGCCGCTCGGCCTGAATCTTCGCGACGCCTTCCTGGGCGTGCAGCAACTGCGTTTGCGCGATCAGCACGTTCAGGTAGTCGGTCAGACCGCGTTTGTAGCCTTCGCGTGCCAGGTCGTAGTTCTTGCGCGCCGCTGCGACCGACCGGTCGGCGTCCTGCGCCTGAGTGGCCAGCGAGCGGATTCGGATCACCTGATCGGAGATGTCCTTCAGCGCGCCGACGATCGACTGGTTATAACGATCGACCGCTTCGTCGTACCCGGCCGATGCCGCGCCAAGTTGCGAGCGCAGCCGCCCGCCGTCGAGAATCGGCAGCGACAGCGCCGGCCCGGCGCTCCAGCTATGCGACGGGTTCTTCAGAAACTGGAACAGCGGACCCATCGCCGCATAGCCGCCAATCGACGCCAGCAGGTTGATGTCCGGGTAGAAATCGGCTTTGGCGACGTCGATGCCGCGCGCCTGCGCGGCCACGGTCCAGCGCGCCGCGACAACATCTGGCCGATGGCCGATCAGATCCGCAGGCAATGCAGCCGGCAGACCGGCGGGTGCGTCGAGCGAAAGCGTCGGGCGCTGGATCGAATCGCCCGCGCCCGGGCCTTTGCCGGCTAGCGCGGCTAACTGATTGCGGCCGAGCGCGATCTTCTCTTCGATCGCATCGATCTGCCGCTCGTATTCGGGGATCGGCGTTTCGGCCTGGCTCACTTCGAGCTGCGTGCCGATACCGCCCTTCAGGCGGCGGGTGGCCAGATCGACGATCTGCTGCTGTTGCTGCAAGGTGGCGTGGGCGATGTCGAGCAGCGCGTAGTTCAGCGACATGTCGATGTAGGTGCGCACCACATTGGCTTGCAGTTCGAGCTGGGCGGCGCGGGCATCCGCCGCGCTCGCATGGGTGGCATCGAGCGCGCGTTCGGCGGCGTTTTTGTCCTTGCCCCAGATATCGAGGTGATAGGAGAGGCCGAGCGTGCCGGTGTTGTTCCACGATTGCTCACCCGCGAGCGGGCCCGGACCGTAATACACGTTGTCGGCCCACTTCTGACGCTGGATCGACAGACTGCCGTTGACCTGCGGCGACAGCGCGGCCCGCGCGACGCCCGCCATCGACGCCGCTTCGCGCACGCGCGCCTGGGCGGCGGCGAGATTCGGATTGCTCGCCTGCGCGGCTTCGATCCACTGGTTGAGCTGCGGATCGTTATAGGCGCGCCACCAGTCGGCGGCCGGCCATTGCGCGTCGGCGTTGGCGGCCCGGATGGCGTTGCCTGCGTCGAGCGACGCGGGGTCGATGCCGCTTCCTTGCGGTGCGATGCCTCCGGTACTGGCGCAGCCGGCGATTGTTAATAGGATCGTAAGAACCGCGATGGCGGCGACCCTTTTTGGTACCGGAGACTGCACGATTTCCCCCATAAATTGCTATAGAACCCTGTGCGTCATTATATTTTTCGATTGATTGGGGAATAACCGGTAAAGATGCAAGGCATCTTTACGCAATATGAGACAATCGTCTTTGCGAATCGTGTAACAATCGCTGCGAGTCATCAAGGAAAGTCATGGATACGCTTCAAAACATGCGCGTATTTGTCCGCGTCGTCGAAGCAGGCAGCTTCACGGGTGCTGCCCAGCACCTGAACACGACCACGGCGTACGCGTCGCGCGCGGTCTCCGATCTGGAAGCACATCTGCGCACGCGCCTCCTGAACCGCACCACGCGCCGCATCGCGCTGACCGAAGCGGGCGAGCGCTATCTGCAACGCTGTGAACAGATCCTCGCGTACGTCGATCAGGCCGAAGCGGAGGCGGGCGACGCCCATGCGCGGCCGTCGGGCAAGCTCAAGGTGCACGCCATGACGAGCTTCGGGCAGCACTACGTGGTGCCGGCCGTCGGCCGCTATCAGGCGCGCTATCCCGATGTGCAGGTCGAACTGACGCTGGCGCAGCGCATGCCCGACCTGCTCGACGAAGGTTTCGACGTGTCGCTGACGCTTGCCACCGGTCTGCCGGATTCGGGACTGGTGTCGCAACGGCTGGGCGGTGCGTTCAGCATCGTATGCGCGTCGCCGGCTTATCTGGAGCGGCGCGGCGTGCCGCAAACGCCCGCGGATCTCGCGCGGCACACCTGCCTGCAAATGGTCACGCCGATATTTCCCACCGACAAATGGATCTTTGACGGCCCGAACGGCGAAGAAACGATCGTTCTGGGACCGACCACGTTTCAGGTGAACGTGGCTGAAGCCATGTCTGTTGCAGCGTGCAGTGGCATGGGCGTCGGTTTGATTCCGCTTTACTCGGCGATCAGGGGTCTGCGCAGCGGCGAACTCGTGTGGTTGTTGCCGGAATACACGTCGCAGGAGATGAATCTGTACGCGCTGTATCCGTCGCGCCAGTACCTGGACGCGAAAATCCGGACCTGGGTGGAGTTCCTGCGCGACGAACTGCCCGCCACGCTGGCGGCCGATCAGGCCGAATTGCGTCAGTTCGCGCGCGTCTGAAGGCCTCCGGCGCGGCCGGTTGACGCGCGGCGGCGCACCGTTCATGACAGCCTGTTACATCCGTGTCGCGTCGCAACATTTTCTTACTTCCGCGGCGCAGTCGATTTGCTAACGTGTCGTTCATACGCCGCCGTTCGGCAAATCGCAACAACTGGAAGAACGAGGGATTCATGGATACGCACCTGATGATCGGCGTGGCCGTCATGTTTGGACTGATTGGAATCGCCGCATCGCGCGATTTGCTGCGCCGCCTGCGCGAACAGCAGCCGCAACTGGTGCCAATCAAGATCGACCATCCGGCGGATGGGTCGGCGCAACGGCGCGATCGTTGAGCGTTCTTCGATCCGCGCGTGGTGTTTTCAGTTCAGCGCTTCGATTAGCCGCGGTTCGTCGTTGAGCGTGCGGTCCACTTCAGGGCCGACACGGTGCCAGCGGAAACGTCCGGCGGGCAAACAGGCCGTGCGGGCAAGCTTTCTGAGTTCGTCGAGCGGCAGGGCCGGATTCAGCCAGCGGCGCGCGGCCTCGGGCGCGAACACCAGCGGGCGGCGGTCGTGTATATCGATCAGACCTGCGTCGGCGGTGGCCGTCACGATCACGAGCCCCATGCCGTCCGTTTGCGGCTCCGTCCCGCGCACACTGGATAAGGCCGCGAAATACATCGGCGCGTCGCTTTTCAGGCGCACGAAGTAGGGCTGGCGGATCGATCCGCCTTTCACGCCGTCGTCTCCAGTTTCGTTTCCGGGCGCGGGTTCCACGCGCCATTCGAACCAGCCGTCCGCTGGCACCAGCACCCGTCCGCTTTTCCACAAGGTCTCGAAGTAACGGGTGTCCGCCGCGGTTTCGGCGCGCGCGTTGATGGTTTGCGGCAGATGCTGTTCGCGTGCCCAATCCGGGCAATATCCCCAGTGGACCGCATGCAGCGTTTCGTCGGCGAAAATGGCGAGCGGGTGAGTGCCCGGCGAGAGGTTGTAGCCGGGGCGGCGGTCGGCGGCATCGAACAGCATCAGCGGATCGCTGAGGCCGAGATGCTCGGTGTAATGGAGCGGATCGCGATACTGGCTGATTCGACCACACATGAGTGACCTCCGGATCCGGCCGGGACGGATGATTCCACGGGTTCCAGCGAGCAGGCCAACCTGGCATCGCCTGCTGTCACCCTCCCGCCGACGACAACAGGGTAGTGCGCGCCACGCAATCTGACTACCCAGATCGGCCCGAGCCCGCGCTAGATCTCGACGACCTTGTCCCACGCGAACCGCGGATTTTCCAGCAGGCCGGTACGCCGATCGAGGTAGCCGCGCGGATTGCAGACCACCCGCGTGCCGTCGACGGTGTAGTCGAATGGCGTATGCGTGTGACCGTGAATCCACAATGCGACCGGCGCGCGCACTAGCTCCGGCATGTGATTGACGAAACCCGCCGATACCGGGTCTTCCGCATAGCGCTCGGCGAGACTCAGCCGATGCGGCGCGTGATGCGTGACCACGATCGTCTTGCCGTCAAACGGCTTGGCCAGTTCACCCTCGAGCCACGCGCGCGCCTGCCGGTGCAGCGCGAGCGAGTCGGCGGGCGTGAAATCGCGCGGCGTGTCGAGCGTATCGTGCGGCCAGTTCATCTGGATCAGGCCACGAAAGTCGAGCATCACCCGGCGCGATGCGTCGATCGATTCGGCGAGCGTGGCTTCGTCGGCGCCGTACAGCGCGAAGTCGGTCCACAAGGTGGTGCCGAGCACGCGCCATCGGCCTTCCGGGTCGATCAGCGCGGCATTGTTCAGCACGTGCACATTGTCGACCTGGGCTGCCGCGTCGTAGAGCGCGCTGTCGAGCGCGCCGAATTCGCCGTCGTAATACTCGTGATTGCCGGGCACGTACACCACCGGCACGGCGCCGTCGAAAGTTTGCGCGGCCCAACGAGGCCCCGCCGCGTGATTGTGAATGTCACCGGCCAGCACGATCAGATCCGCGTGGGCATGCGGAATCAGCTCGGGCTCGTCGTTCTCCAGATGCAGATCGGACAGCACTCGAATCTTCACGAATACGGCTCCTGCAATGGCCCCCGCGATGGCAAGGGCGTTAGACGTTAGCGTAGCACCTTGCCCGGGTTCATCAGGTTGAGCGGGTCGAGCGCGCGTTTGACGGCGCGCATCAGTTGCACCTCGACATCCTGTTTATAGTGCATCGCCTCGTCGATCTTCAACTGGCCGAGGCCGTGTTCCGCGCTGATGCTGCCGCGATGCCGGTGCACGCTGTCGTACACGAGCGTGTTGATCGGGCTTTGGTAGTTCTTGAGAAATGCCTTCGCATCGACGCCTTCGGGCGCCTGTACGTTGTAGTGCAGATTGCCGTCGCCGAGATGGCCGAACGTGACCATGCGCGCGCCCGGCACTGCTTGCGCAATCGCCGCGTCGGTTTCCTCGATGAAGTGGCCAATGCGCGAAATCGGCACCGCGATATCGTGCTTGATGTTCAGGCCTTCTTCCGCCTGGGCGAGCGGAATGTGCTCGCGCAAATCCCAGAATGCTTGCGACTGCGAGAGGTTTTCCGCAACCACGGCGTCTTCCACGAGCCCGTCTTCAAGCGCCGTTTCCATCAGGCGTTCGAACAATGCGCGCGCATGTGCCTCGCTTTCGCTGTCCGACAATTCGAGCAGCACGATTTGCGCGTGGGGTTGCGCGAACGGATAGCGCATCTGCTCGAAATGCCGGCCGACCAGGCGCAGGCAGAAGTCCGACATCAATTCGAAACCTGTCAGAAGCGGCCCGGCGACGCGTTGTGTGAGCGACAGGAAATCGAGCGCCGCGTGCGGCGAAGCCAGCGCGGCCAGCGCAGTGACACGCGCGGCCGGTTGCGGATGCAGCTTGAGTACGGCGGCCGTGATAATGCCGAGCGTGCCCTCCGCGCCGATAAACAGATCGCGCAGGTCGTAGCCGGTGTTGTCCTTGCGCAGTCCGCGCAAGCCGTCCCATAGCTCGCCTTGCGGCGTCACGACTTCGAGGCCCAGGCACAACTCGCGCGTGTTGCCGTAGCGCAGCACGCCCGTGCCGCCCGCATTGGTGGCGAGGTTGCCGCCGATCGTGCAACTGCCTTCGGCGGCGAGGCTCAAGGGGAAGAGGCGCCCCGCTTCTTCGGCGCGCCGTTGCACCTCCGCGAGCACCACGCCGGCTTCGACGGTGATCGTATTGTTGTGCGGATCGATGTCGCGCACACGGTTCAGACGCCGCAGGCTGATGACAGCTTGCGCGCCGCTGGCATCCGGTGTGGCGCCGCCGGCGAGGCCGGTGTTGCCGCCTTGTGGCACCAGCGCGACGCGATGTGTGACGGCGAGTCTGACGAGCGCCGCGACTTCGTCAGTCGTTGCCGGGCAGAGCACCGCGCAGGCCGCGCCGGTGTAGCGGCGGCGCCAGTCGGTGAGATAGGGCGCGGTGTCGTGCGGGTCGGTCAGCACCTGGGCGGCGCCAATGGCGTCGCGGCAGTCACTGAGGAAAGCGGCTTGGGTCATGATGGTCGGTCAGGTGTTCGGGCGAAAATGTGATGCGGGTGGCGGGGTCCTTACGGAGCACTCATTCTGGCTTGCCTCGCCGCCCTTTTTGCCGCGCGCTTGAACGGCGCGACATAGGCGAGCGTGCAGACGAAAAAAACCACGGCAAGCGCCGTTTCCAGCCAGCCGAGGCGGGCGCTCAAACCGCGATCGCTCCAGCCGCGCACGATGCCCTCGGTGAAATACAGCAGAATCAGCATCGACGCCCACTGCAGCGTGTAGAGCCGGTGGCGCCAGACGCCCGGCAGCGCGAGCAGCAGCGGCACGGCTTTCAGCACTAGCAGCGAGCCGCCTGGCCGTAGTGGCGCGAGCCACCATTCCCACGCAACCGACAAGACGATCAGCGCAAGCAGGGCAACAACTGCGCCGAACGCGGCCGCGCGGTTTCGCGGCACGTTCACGTTCGCCGGATTGGCGACGCTATTGGCCGGCTCACTGGTGACCTCATTGGCGACCCCGTTGGCGACCCCGTTGGCGACCTCATCGCGCACCTCCTTGGCCGGCCTGCTCACGGCCGCTCGCTCAGCGCTGCGGCCGTGCGCGCGATGCGCACGCCCAGCGCAATGGCCAGGGTTTTTTCGTCGGCGGAGATGCCGTGTTCCGCCGTGCCCGCGCGCGCGAAATGCGATGCGCCGTATGGTGTGCCACCGGTTTGAGTAGTGCTCAGCGTGCTCTCGGTGTACGGAATGCCGACGATCAGCATGCCGTGATGCAGCAGCGGCAACATCATCGACAGCAGGGTAGATTCCTGCCCGCCGTGCAAACTGCCGGTAGCCGTGAACACGCAGGCCGGCTTGCCCGCCAGCGCGCCGGACAGCCACTGCGGCGTGGTGCCGTCGAGAAAGTATTTGAGCGCGGCGGCCATGTTGCCGAAACGGGTTGGCGAACCGAGCGCGAGACCGGCGCATTCTTCGAGGTCGCGCAGTTCGACGTAGGGCGGGCCTTCCGCGGGAATGTCCGGCTGGGTTGATTCGCAGACGGTGGAAACCGCCGGCACGGTGCGCACGCGCGCCTGCATGCCGGGGACGCTGTCGATGCCGTGCGCGATCGCCAGCGCGAGCTCGCGCGTGGCGCCGTGACGGCTGTAATAGAGCACGAGAATGTCTTTCATAGGCCTCATCGGTGAACAGGTATTATAGGGGTTGGGTCCGCGCTACAGGCCGTGCATGGCCATTCGGCCAGGTCTCGCATAGCATTCCGAACACCGGTTCACGAAGTCAGGAGGCAGGTTTGTTGTCCAGGGTGCGTTTCGATCTCGACACGCTCAAACGGCTCGCGCAGTTCGCCGCGCAGCGCAGCAGCGAAGACCGCATTCCGCAGGTGGCCGGCAGCCTCACGTTCACCACCATGCTTGCGCTCGTTCCGCTCGCCACGGTGGCGTTCGCGCTGTTCACCGCGTTTCCGATTTTCAGTTCGTTTCAGATGTCGCTGCAGATTTTTCTCGCCGACCATCTGATGCCCGCGCAGCTCAATAGCCAGATTTTCAATTACCTGAACCAGTTCGCTTCGAAAGCCAAAGGGCTGACGACGATCGGGATGATCCTGCTGTTCGTCACCGCAGTCATGACGATGATGACGGTTGAGTCCGCGTTCAACGTGATCTGGCGGGTACGCAAGGCGCGGCCGATCGCGCAGCGCATTCTGGTGTATTGGGCGATCATCACGCTCGGGCCGATTCTGATCGGCGTGAGCCTGTCGATTTCATCGTACCTGTTCACCCGATCCATGGCGTTCAGCGCCGCGCAGCACATTACGCCGGTGATCGACTGGGCGCTCACGGGCGCCGCGCTGCCATTGACGGCGCTCGCTTTCACGATGCTCTACGTCTATCTGCCGAACTGCCGGGTGGAGTGGCGCGATGCGGTGATCGGCGGCGTGACCGCGGCGATCGCCTTCGAGATCGCCAAGCGCGGTTTCGGTTTTTACGTGCGGCGCTTTCCCACTTACGCCGCGGTGTACGGGGCATTCGCCGCGGTGCCGCTGTTCCTGCTGTGGATGTACCTGTGCTGGTTCATCTCGCTGGCGGGCGCGATGATCGCTTCGGCGTTGCCGGCGATCCGGATCGGCCAGTTCCATCGGCCCACTTTCGAAGGCAGCAATCTGTTCGATTCACTCGAGTTGCTCGCGCGGCTGTCAGAGGCGCGCGACACCGGCAAGCGCGGCTACACCGTGCCGGAACTCTCGCGAATGCTTCGCCGTGACATGGACACGACGATCAACCTGCTACAAAAGCTTGAGGCAATCGAATGGATCGTCAGCCTGCAGGAAGACGGTGTGCGTCCGCATTTCCTGCTGCTGGCGAATCCGACGCAGATTACTGTCGAGCGTCTGTTCAATCTGTTCGTGATCGATCGGGCGGAACTCGAATATCAACTCGGTCTCGATTCGACTTGCGTGGATGGGGCGACGCTTCTGGCCGCGCTGGAAAACGACAGACTGAGCGTCACGCTCGCCACGCTGCTGGCCGTGCGCGCCGCCGCACGTGCGTCTCGCATGCCGAAAAGCGACCCGGGTGCGTCTTCCATGCCGCAGCAGGCGGCTTGAACCGGTTTTAGGCTGCCCGATACGGCGGAAAATCCGCTCAAAGCGATAGCTGGACTACAGCGAAATCTTCCCGGTGCAGATGTCCTTGAACATCACCCAGTCGCCCATCAGGCTGTAAAGCGGGTGCCGGAAGGTAGCCGGCCGGTTCTTCTCGAAGAAGAAATGCCCGACCCAGGCAAAACCATATCCGCAGATTACCGCCGCCGGCAGCCATAGCCAGTCGCCGGTGGCGAGCGCCATGGCAAGACAGCCGATCACGCCGAGCGACCCCACGAAATGCAGCCGCCGCGAGACCGTATTGCGATGCTCGCTCAGGTAGTACGGATAGAACTCCGCGAAACTCGCGAAGTGATCGGTATGCGCGGTATGAGCCATGACGGCCTCCGAATTTCGACGCTCTTCGACTTCATGCCCGCCGTTCCCGGGGTATCTGAGTGGGATGCTTCGCCGCGCGCCGGGACACTCGGAACACATTCGAAACACGAGAGGCATGACCCATTGTGCGGCTATCGGGTCATGCGCGCAACCTGGCCATTCGGCCGATGGCGCGCATGTGCCGCAGCGTTTATGGTGATGCCTTGGAGCCGCTATCGAACGGTGCTCGCGGTCTTGGTGGCGAAGCCGAACAGGGCGTCGAGCGTCGCGTCCGGCTGCTCGGTCATCAGCGCGTGGCCGGCTTCGAGCGTGATTGTGTCGACCGCTGTGCCGGCTTGCGCGAGCGCACTGGCGAGCGCCCTGGCCGCGCGTGGCGGCGTCATCGCATCGCGCCGGCCGACAATCAGCCGCGTCGGGCAACGCACCTGGGCTGCGCGAGCGAGGCCGTCCGCGTAGCTATTGCAGGCGGCAAAGTCGGTGTGGAACAGGTGCGGTTGGCCGCTCGCCGAGACGCGCTCCATCAGCCGCTGATTCATACCGTGCAGCCAGAAGCCGGGACCGGGGCATGACGGCTTGGCCGCGAACGTCGAATGCGACCACTCGTTGACCATGCCGATCGCTTCGGGCTCGCGATGCAGGGCGGCGTCGAGCAACGCGTCGGAGACGGTCATCGGCACGGCGGTGGCGAGCAGGGCAAGATGCGTGGCGCGTTCCGGATAGCGGCCGGCGAAGTCGAGCGCGATCAGCGAGCCCATGCTGTGGCCGGCCACGAACGCACGCTGCACGCCGGCGGCATCGAGCAGCGCGGCCAGCCAGTCGGCCATGGCTGGTACGGTGGTGAGCGCCGGGCCTTCGCTGCGGCAGTGGCCGGGCAGATCCACGGCCAGCACACCGAAGCCGTGGTGTGCGAAATAGCGTGTTTGCAAAGCCCACACGCTATGGTCGTGCTCGGCGCCGTGAATGAATACGGCGGTGGGCAGGCTGGTGTCGAAAGCTTTGCCGCCGGTGTAGGCGTAGGCGGTTTTGTCCTGAACGGTGAGGATCATGCGGACTCCTGGCGCGGTGCGGAGGCAGCGGGCGCAGCAGTACCGGACGCCGCCGGGCCGCCCGCTTTGAGCGCGGCTTTCAGAGCGCGTTTGAGATCGTCGATCAGATCGTCCGGGTCTTCCAGGCCGATCGAAAGACGGATCGTGCCTTCGGCGATACCGGCTGCGGCGAGCGCGGCGGCGTCCATTCTGAAGTGCGTCGTCGAGGCCGGATGAATCACCAGCGAGCGCGCGTCGCCGACGTTCGCGAGATGCGAGAACAGCGATAGGGCTTCGATGAAGCTGCGTCCGGCCGCGCGGTCGCCGCGCAGATTGAAGCTGAACACCGCGCCGGCTCCGCGCGGCAGCAGGCGTCGGGCGAGCGCGTGGTCCGGATGCGAAGGCAATTCCGGGTAGGCAACCGTGTCGACGGCAGGGTGCGCGGCGAGGAATTCGACCACCTTGCGCGTATTCGCGACGTGTCGCTCCATCCGCAGCGGCAGGGTTTCAATGCCTTGTAGCAGTTGCCAGGCGGCTTGCGGATGCAGGCAGGCGCCGAAATCGCGCAGGCCTTCGCGGCGTGCGCGCAAAAGGAATGGCGCGACGCTGCTTTCCTCGGCGAACACCATGCCGTGAAAGCCCTCGTAGGGTTCGGTGAATTCGGGAAAGCGACCCGAGGCGCCGAAGTCGAAGGTGCCGCCGTCCACCAGCACGCCGCCAATCGTCGTGCCGTGGCCGCCAAGGAATTTGGTCGCTGAGTGGTAGACGAAGTCCGCGCCGTGCTCGAACGGTTTGAGCAGATAGGGCGTGGTGAAGGTGGAATCAACCAGCAGCGGCACGCGGTGTTCGTGCGCGATCTGCGCGACGGCGGCGATGTCGAGCACGTCGAGCCCCGGATTGCCGAGCGTTTCGCCGAACAGCAGCCGCGTGTTCGGGCGCAGCGCCGCGCGCCACGCATCGTGATCGCCCGGTTTGACGAAGGTCGTCTCAATGCCGAAGCGCCGCAGCGTGTAGTGCAGCAGGTTGTGAGAGCCGCCGTACAGCGCGCTGGAGGCGACGATATGGGAGCCGGCGCCCATCAGTGTGACGATTGCCAGATGCAGCGCGGCCTGGCCGCTGGCCGTGCCGATCGCGCCCGCGCCGTTCTCCAGCGCGGCGACGCGCTCTTCGAACACGGCCACGGTAGGGTTGGAGATGCGCGAATAGACGTGACCGGCGCGCTCCATATTGAAGAGCGCCGCGGCGTGGTCCGAATCGCGGAAGGAAAACGAAGTGGTCTGGTAAATCGGTGTGGCACGCGCGCCGGTGGCGGGGTCGGGCGCTGCGCCGGCGTGCAGCGCAAGCGTATCGAAACGGTTGGCGGACATCCTGGGCGGCGAAGCCACGGACGGCCTCGCGAAAGGTGAAAGTGGCGGCCATCCTATCACCGGCATCGATCGCTTCAAGCGCGGTTTTCCCGATGCGCGCGGCCCGGAGGGCTCCGCTTACCGCTGGCGAACGCCCGCTGCGCCTTGGTGGGCGGGCCGCTTTCCTTTTATGGGCCTTTCCGCTAGGATCGAAAATCATTCAGGCATTATTAGCTTAGCGGGCATCACAGGAGACACATCATGCGAGTCAGCGACATACTTAAAGTCAAAGGCAACACCCTGTTCACGGTCACGCCGGAAACGACGCTGCACGATGCAGTCAACGCAATGTCCGACCACGACATTGGCTCGCTGGTCGTGATGGAATACGGCGACCTCGTCGGCATGCTGACGTTTCGTGAAATTATTCAGACGCTGAGCAAGAACGGCGGCAGCGTCGGCACGTCGACGATTCGCAAGGTCATGGACGACCATCCGCTCACCTGCACGCCCGAAACAGACGTGAACGAAGTCCGCCGCATGATGCTCGAGCATCACGTGCGCTATCTGCCGGTGCTGGAAAGCCGCACGCTAATGGGCGTCATCTCGTTCTACGACGTGGCGAAGGCGGTGGTCGAGGAGCAGGGCTTTGAAAACCGCATGCTCAAGGCTTATATCCGCGACTGGCCGGAAGAACAGCAGGAACAGCAGCCGGCGCGTTAATGCACGGCAGCTCGCCGCGGCGTTCAAGCCGTTGTCGTGAGCGTGAAGATGCAGACAGGGCGCGCGCGAAAGCGTGCGCTTTTTTGTGTCCGGCCTGGCGTCAGGCTCATTGTTCGCCCGGGTGCCCAGCGCGGTATCCGCTCGGTGTCTTTTCAGGCCCGGCGTTGAGCGTGGCCACTCGTCCTTCGTTGCTCTTTTTGCGCGTACTTCCACCTTCATGAGCGATCGTCCGTTACCTGCCGCCCGCCGCGCTCCCCGCACGCAGGAGGCGCACGAATCCCAGTTCCGCCTGCTCGGGCAGCGCCGCTTTGCGCCGTTTTTCTGGACCCAGTTCCTCGGCGCAATGAACGACAACGTCTTCAAGATCGGCTTCACGTCGCTCGTGACCTACCAGGCCGCGCGTTTTTCCGGCGTCGATCCGAAAACCGCCGCGTTCCTGATTTCGGCGATTTTCATCCTGCCGTTCGTGCTGCTGTCGGCGACCTCCGGTCAGATCGCGGACAAATACGACAAGGCGATGCTCACGCGCTTCGTCAAGAGCTTCGAGATCGTCGTCATGCTGATCGGCGGCGCGGGCTTCTGGCTGCATAGCGCGCCATTGCTGTATCTGTGCACGTTTCTGATGGGCGTCCATTCAACCGTGTTCGGGCCGGTCAAGTATTCATACCTGCCGCAGCATCTGTCGAAGTCGGAACTGGTCGGCGGCAACGGCATGGTCGAGATGGGCACCTTCGTCGCGATCCTGATCGGCACGATCGTGGGCGGCGCGGGTGCCGGTTTCGTCGAGCACGGGGCGGTGGTGCTGGCCTGCGCTTGCGTCGCGATTGCGCTGGTGGGGCGGGTCGTATCGGGTTTCGTGCCGGTCACGGCGGCGCCGCAACCCGATCTGCGCATCAACTGGAATCCGGTCAGCGAGACGTGGCGCAATCTGAAGCTCGCGCGCGAAAACCGTACCGTGTTTCTAAGCCTGTTGGGCATTTCCTGGCTGTGGTTTGTCGGCGCGACCTTTCTGTCGTCGTTTTTCAGTTTCGCCAAGAATGTGCTGTCCGCCGACCCGGATGTCGTGACCGTGCTGCTTGGCACGTTCTCGGTCGGTATCGGCCTGGGGTCCCTGCTTTGCGAGAAGCTCTCGAAGCGCCGTATCGAAATCGGTCTCGTGCCGCTCGGTTCGATTGGCATGAGCGTGTTCGCAATCGACCTGTTTTTTGCGAGCCATGCGTTGCCGGCCGCGGGGCATCTGTTGAGAGTGGGGGAGTTTCTCGCGCGGCCCGCTCATTGGCGCGTGCTGGCCGATCTGTTTTTGCTGGCGATGTTCGGCGGTTTCTATAGCGTGCCGCTGTATGCGCTGATCCAGAGCCGCAGCCAGCCGAGCCACCGCGCGCGCATCATCGCGGCGAACAATATTCTGAATTCGCTCTTCATGATCGTCTCAGCGCTGATGGCCATGGGCCTGACCGCGGCGGGCTTCAGCATTCCGGCGATTTTCCTCGTCACGGCGCTGCTCAATATCGTTGTCGCGACGTACATCTATTCGCTGGTGCCCGAGTTTCTGCTGCGGTTCATCGCGTGGGTGCTGGTGCATACGTTCTACCGGATTCGGCTGGTGCATGCCGAACGCATCCCGGAAGAGGGGGCGGCCGTGCTGGTGTGCAACCACGTGAGTTTCGTCGACGCGATTGTGATCATGGCCGAGAGTCCGCGGCCAATCCGTTTCGTGATGGACCACCAGATCTTCAAGTCGCCGTTCGCTGGCTGGGTCTTCCGTCACGCGAAGGCGATCCCGATCGCGCCCGCGCATCAGGCCCCCGAGCTATTGACACGCGCCTATGAGCGCTGCGCGCAGGCGCTCGCCGAGGGCGACCTGGTGTGTATCTTTCCGGAAGGCAAGCTCACGAAGACCGGCGACATGAATCCATTCCGGCACGGCGTGACCGAGATCATCCGCCGCACACCTGCGCCGGTTGTGCCGATGGCGCTGCGCGGGTTATGGGGCAGCGTGTTTTCGCGTTCCAACGACGCGCGCTGGCCGCGGCCAATCCAGAAGGGCGTGATGAGCCGGCTGACGCTGGCGGTGGGCGAGCCGATTGAACCCGCACTGGCGACGCCCGAGCGCTTGCAGCAGATCGTCACCGAGTTGCGCGGCGCGCGGAAGTAGTGCTGAGCTTGCCGCGCGGCCTCAGCCGCTGCGGGGCTGGCATAATAGTGCCTTCCCCGCATCTCTTTTGGACGACGCCCATGTCCGGCAATACACTCGGTACGCTTTTCACTGTCACCACCTTTGGCGAATCGCACGGCCCCGCGATCGGCTGTGTGATCGACGGGTGCCCGCCGGGCATGGCGCTCACCGAGGCCGACATCCAGTTCGAGCTCGATCGCCGCAAACCCGGCACGTCGCGCCATGTCACGCAGCGTCAGGAAGAAGACAAGGTCGAGATCCTGTCTGGCGTGTTCGAAGGCCAGACCACCGGCGCGCCGATCGCACTGCTCATCCGCAACACAGACCAGCGCAGCAAAGATTACGGCAACATTGCCGACACCTTCCGTCCGGGCCACGCCGACTACACCTACTGGCAGAAATACGGGATCCGCGACCATCGCGGCGGCGGCCGTTCGTCGGCCCGTCTGACAGCGCCGACTGTTGCGGCCGGCGCGGTCGCGAAGAAATGGCTGCGCGAGCATTTCGGCACTGAGATTCGCGGCTACATGGCGGCGCTCGGCGAAATCGACGTGCCGTTCGTCGACTGGGCGCAGGTGCGCGAGAACCCGTTCTTCGTCCCGAACGCAGAGATCGTGCCGCAGCTCGAAAGCTATATGGACGCGCTGCGCAAAGACGGCGACTCGATCGGCGCACGTATCAACGTCGTGGCATCCGGCGTGCCGGTCGGCCTCGGCGAACCTTTGTTCGACCGCCTTGACGCGGACATCGCGCACGCGATGATGGGCATCAATGCGGTGAAGGGCGTCGAGATCGGCGCGGGCTTCGCCAGCGTGGCGCAACGCGGCTCGGTGCACGGCGACGAACTGACGCCGGAGGGCTTCGTCGGCAACCACGCGGGCGGCGTGCTGGGCGGCATTTCGACCGGGCAGGACATCACCGTATCGATCGCGATCAAGCCGACTTCGAGCATCCGCACGCCCCGCCGTTCGATCGACAAGGCGGGGCAGCCGGTGGTGGTGGAAACGTTCGGGCGGCACGACCCGTGCGTCGGCATCCGCGCCACGCCGATCGCCGAATCGATGCTCGCGCTGGTACTGATCGACCATGCGCTGCGCCACCGTGCGCAATGTGGTGACGTCACGGTGAGCACGCCGAAGATTGCGGCGAGCGCGCCTTGACCGTTGGTGTGTGACCGCCGTCGCCGCACCTGCCGCATAGCATTGTTTCAATGACCGAGCCGAATTCCGAACTGCCGGCGAGCCAATTCGCTGGCCTGCGCGCGCGTGCTGCCGGGACGCACGCCGGCACCGCTGATTTCCTCGCGCTTGGGCAAGCGCTGCTGCAGCAAGCCGGCCGCAACCAGACCCTTCGGCGCGAAGCGCTTGCCGCGCTCGTGCGCGCCTACCAGATCGATCCTTCCTGCGATTCCACGCTGCTTCACACGATTGCGCAGACGGCGTTCATTGTGCGCGACTGGCCGGTGGTCGATTCCGCCACTTCGTTTCTGCTCGCGCGAGATGTCGGAGACGTCGACGCGCTCGTCTGGCGCGCGGCGGCCGTCCAGCAGCGCGACGACTTCGACACTGCCGAGCGGTTGTTGAACGAGGCGGCACGCGTTGCGCCTGGTAATCCGGTGGTGCTTCACAAACTGGCGTTGTGCATCAAGGAGCAGGCGCGCTTTGGCGAAGCGGAGGCATTGCTCCGGCGCGTGCTTGAACTGTCGTCGAACAATATGCACGCGCTGTTCGACCTTTCCGAGCTTGAAATTCGCACCGGACGCTACGCCGAGGGCTGGGCGCATTACGAGTCGCGCGTTGCATTCAACGACGATCTGAACAACGCGCAGCGTGCGCTCGCTGAGATCAGTGCGCACTGGCGGGGCGAATCGCTGGCTGGCAAGACGTTGGTCGTGTATGGCGAGCAGGGCAATGGTGACTGCCTGTGGGCGGTGCGTTTTCTGCCGTTGCTCGCAGAGCGGGCGAGACGCGAAGGCGGCCGGGTGATATTCGGCCATGATGGTCCTTTGCGGCATTTGTTCGAGCGGATGCTGCCAGCCGACCTGCCGCTTGAATCCAGTCTTGAAACGCGGCCCGATTTTCATTGTGGGCTAATGAGCTTGCCGCTGCGGCTGGGGGTGTTCGATGCAAGCGGGTGGGGCAGGCCGTATCTGAGCGCTGAGCCGGCGCGTGTCGAGGCGTGGCGCGAGCGGGTGAACGCGCATTGCGTCGGCAAGCCGGGGAATCGCAAAGTTGGCTTGGTGTGGAACGGCAACCCGGAGCATATTCGCGACATGCGGCGTTCCGTGCCGGTCGAGCAACTCGAGCCGCTGTTGAACGTGCAGGGCGTGACTTTTTTTGCGTTATCGCCGGGGCGGGGGGAGACCGTTGCGCGGTGGCGGTTGAATGACGCTGACGTTGTTGATTTGACCCACCATTTTCAGTCCGGGTTTGATGATGTCGCGGCATTGCTGGTGAATCTCGATCTCGTCGTCACGATTGATAGCGGACCCGCGCATCTGGCGGGGGCACTGGGCGTGCCGACCTGTTTGATGATCGATCATGTGTCGGCATGGTTTTGGGGCGATGAATCGCGATCGACTGAGTGGTATGACAGTGTTGAGTTGATTCGGCAACCGCGGGTCGGGGAGTGGGGGAGTGTTGTTGCTCGGGCGCGGGAGTGGATTGGAATGAGTTTGGGGTATTGATCTGGTTGTTTTTTGCCTTTGGCGGCGGCATTTGTTGGTGTGCCTACGGCGTTTGGTGTTCTTTACTTATTGGTCTATTAGCGTTCCCCCTGTGCGGGGGGGCACTTACTTTCTTTGCCGCCGCAAAGAAAGTAAGCAAAGAAAGCGGGCTCAAACCGCCAACTCTTAAGCGGCTCCCCTGGCTTGGAGGGGTCGGTGGTGCGATCAACGGATCACACCGTGCCCGGTAACCGCCAGTGACACAGCCGTCATCCGCTCCCACTCCGCACTGCGTGCGTCGCGGACGGGTCTACCAGGGAAACCAGTGGTGATTCGTTTCTCGGTGGGGGCCGTCGGCTTCGCCTCGGCGAGGCGGCGAAACCACCGAGAGTTTTATAAGTGCGGGTGTGCAGGCCGCGAGTTGGTAGATCGCGCGGGCGCTATTCAACTGAGAGACTGCGAGGCGGGTTGCTCGCCGAAGTCGCCAAGTCACGCCATGGCAAGTAACTGCGAGCCGTCCCGTCGGCAAACTGCACGCATAAAACCTGGCGCGTGGTTTGACGAAGTACCGCGTCGGCGCGCGCAGCGCCGCCGGAAGAATGACGGCCTGGTCACTCAGGCGGGGAGGTGCGCAGGCTCACTCTCTACGGGGCCACGATCCCCTCCAAGCCAGGGGAGCCGCTTAAGAATTGGCGGTTTGAGCCGCTTTCTTTTGCCTACTTTTCTTTGCGGCGGCAAAGAAAAGTAGGTGCCCCCCGCATAGGGGGAACGCTAATAAACCAACAAGCAAAGAACCGCCCAAAAAACCCAGAACAAGGAAAACCCACCGCCGCAGCCAGACCAAAACAAGCCGCCGCGAAAGGCAACAACCCCAACTACATATTCGGATAATTCGGCCCACCGCCGCCTTCAGGCGTGACCCACACGATGTTCTGCGTCGGGTCCTTGATGTCGCATGTCTTGCAGTGCACGCAGTTCTGCGCGTTGATCACCAGCCGCTCGCTGCCGTCGTCGTTCTTGACGAACTCATACACCGCCGCGGGGCAATAGCGCGATTCCGGTCCGGCATAGGTCTGCAAATTCACATTCACCGGCACCGACGGATCTTTGAGCGTCAGGTGAGCCGGCTGGTTTTCCTCGTGGTTGGTGTTCGAGATGAACACCGAAGACAAGCGATCGAACGTGAGCTTGCCATCCGGCTTCGGATAAACAATCGGCGTGCACTGCGAAGCGGGCTTGAGCATCTCGTGATCCGAATGCTGATGATGCAGCGTCCACGGCACATTACCGCCCAGCAGCTTCTGCTCGACGCCGACCATCAACGTACCGAGGTACAAACCCTTGCTCATCCACTGCTTGAAGTTGCGCGCACGATGCAGTTCCGTGTGCAGCCACGACGTCTTGAAGCTCTCCGGATATGCCGTGAGTTCGTCGCTGGCGCGCCCTGCCTGGACGGCATCGAATGCGGCATCCGCGGCCAGCATGCCGGTCTTGATCGCCGCATGCGAACCCTTGATCCGCGATGCGTTCAGGAAGCCCGCATCGTCGCCCACCAGGGCGCCGCCCGGGAACACCAGCTTCGGCAGCGACAGCAGGCCGCCCGCAGTGATCGCCCGCGCACCGTACGACACCCGCTTGCCACCTTCGAGCACTGCGCGGATCGCCGGATGTGTCTTGTAGCGCTGGAATTCCTCGAACGGCGAGAGGTAAGGATTCGAATAACCCAGGCCCACCACGAAGCCCACCACCACCTGGTTATTGTCCATGTGATAGAGGAACGAGCCGCCGTACGTGTCGCTCTGCAGCGGCCAGCCGGCCGTGTGCATCACCAGACCGGGCGTGTGCTTCGCCGGATCGATCTCCCACAGTTCCTTGATGCCGATCCCGTAGACCTGCGGATCGACACCTTCACGCAGCTTGAATTTGTCGTTTAACTGACGACCGAGATGCCCGCGCGCGCCTTCGCAGAACAGCGTGTACTTGGCGTGCAATTCCATGCCGAGCTGGAAATTCTCGGTCGGCTCACCGTCCTTGCCGATGCCGAGATTACCAGTCGCGACACCCTTGACCGAGCCGTCGTCGTTGTACAGGATTTCGGCAGCCGGAAAGCCCGGGAAAATCTCGACGCCCAGCGCCTCGGCCTGCTGACCCAGCCAGCGCGTGACATTCGCGAGGCTGATCACATAGTTGCCGTGGTTCTTGAAGTTATCCGGCAGCGCCCAGGTCGGCACGCTCTTCGAGCCGGTTTCGGTGAGGAACAGGAAGCGGTCTTCGGTCACGTCCACGGTCAGCGGCGCGCCTTTTTCCTTCCAGTCGGGAATGAGTTCGGTGATCGCGCGCGGATCCATCACCGCGCCCGACAGGATATGCGCCCCGATCTCCGAGCCTTTTTCCAGTACGCACACGCCGATCTCGACGCCTTTCTCCGCGGCGAGCTGCTTCAGGCGAATCGCCGCGGACAGGCCAGCCGGGCCGCCGCCGACGATCACCACGTCGTATTCCATCGACTCGCGTGGACCGTACTGCTCAATGAGACTTGCGGGGGTCATTGATGCTCCTCTTACCGTTAGAATGCTTTTTTCGGGTTCGTATTGTGGGCGATGGTGTCTTGCACCGCAACCAGATGAACAGAGATTAGCACGAGCGTTCTATTTTTGTGATACGGTGCGACCCGTAGGAAAGGTCCTGCCGTCCCGTAACCGCATCTGTCTTTACAACCGAACAAGGGAACGACTATGGGCCGTTCGATCAATCTGGAAGGCAAGGTCGCGCTGATCACCGGCGCTTCGAGCGGGTTGGGAAAGCGCTTTGCTCAAGTGTTGTCGCAGGCGGGCGCCAAAGTCGTGCTGGCGAGCCGCCGCACCGAGCGTCTGAAGGAACTGCGGGCCGAGATCGAGGCGTCCGGTGGCGCAGCGCACGTCGTTTCGCTCGACGTCACAGACTATCAGAGTATCAAGTCGGCGGTCGCTCACGCGGAAACCGAGGCGGGCACCATCGATATTCTGGTGAACAATTCGGGTGTATCGACCACCCAAAAACTCTCTGAAGTCACGCCGGCCGACTTCGAGTATGTGTTCGACACCAATACGCGCGGCGCATTTTTCGTCGCCCAGGAAGTGGCCAAGCGCATGATCATGCGCGGCAACACGGCACAGAAGCCGTCGTACCGGATCATCAATATTGCGTCTGTAGCGGGCCTGCGCGTGCTGCCGCAAATTGGCCTGTACTCGATGAGCAAGGCCGCTGTCGTTCATATGACCAAGGCCATGGCGCTCGAATGGGGCAAGCACGGCATCAACGTGAACGCGATCTGCCCGGGCTATATCGACACCGAGATCAACCATCACCACTGGTCGACCGAGCAGGGGCAGAAGCTGGTGTCGATGCTGCCGCGCCATCGCGTCGGCAAGCCGGATGATCTGGACGGGCTGTTGCTGCTTCTGGCAGCGGACGAGTCGCAGTTCATCAACGGCTCGATAATCGCCGCCGACGACGGTTTCGGTCTGGCTTGAGCCCGCCGGCAGGCCGTGTTGGATTAATGCGCAATCGAAGATACTGTTTTTACGCATATCGACCTTCTGGAAAACGAAGCCCCGCGCTATTTTGCTTCAATGCCGGCCCGCGCCGGTCTCACCCAGGTTTCAACCCGTAAAAGACGTACGATGAGCGATTTTCACGCAGTTTTCGAGATGTCGATGCCGATCCGCTGGGGCGACATGGATGCATTCGGCCATGTGAACAACACGGTCTATTTCCGCTACATGGAGCAGGTGCGGATTTCCTGGTTCGAAGAACTGGGGTTCGTCGGCCGCAATGGCAACGGCGAGGGGCCGGTGATCGTCAATGCGTCGATGGATTTTCTCAAGCAATTGCATTACCCCGGCGACGTGATCGGCCGGATGACAGTGGCTACGCCCGGTCGCAGCAGCTTCGACACCGGTTTCGAACTCGTGCGTGCCGACGATCCCACCACCGTCTACGCGCGCGGCGCCGCGCGCTGCGTGTGGATCGACTACGCAGCCGGCAAATCGGTGCCGGTGCCTGATCGGTTGCGCGCGATCATCGAACGCGCCGCGCTGGTCAAAGCGGCTTGAGTGCCAAGCCGCAGCCCGATTCGGCCTGAACCGACGACAGGCAGCAGCGCTGAAGGCAGGCGTCTCACGCCATCCTTCAATTCCCGAGCAAGCGCTGTAACAGCTCGGTCGCGTTGCCCGTATCGTATTTGCGCATCAGCCGCGCGCGGTAGACATCGACCGTGCGAGGGCTGATATTCAGCGCCCGCCCAATCTGCTTACTGGTTTTGCCGGTCACCAGTTGCGCGGCGATTTCCCGCTCGCGCGGCGTCAACTCGACCGCCACACGCCGCGTCGCGCTCAGATCCTCGAAGGTCCAGACGCCGGCTGCGTGCGGGTCCATGCGTTGCTGCGCACGGCCGGTGACGTGGCACCAGAACAATTCTCCGTTGGCCCGCTTCATGATGCGGTCGTCCGCATAGCTGCCTTGCGCGGTCATGATCGGCGGGATCCGCGCGCCGATCCGCTCGAATTCGTCCGCCGACGGATACAGTATCTGAAACGACTGGCCTAGCAGCGCCTCGCGCGGGTAGCCGAAAATCGAGGCCAGCTCGTCGTTGCAGTCATCAATGATCCGTTCGCGCGACAGCACGAGCCCGATCGGGGCAAGGTGAAAAGCGGTTTGGTAATCCAGTGCGGGCATGGGCAGGCGGCAAGTACTTATGTATTTTTGCGTATTGTGCCGTACGGCGCGCGCAGCGTACCCTTTGGGGCATATCACAACGCGGCGAAAGCGTGCGCGGCGGGCATGAGTGGCGAAATTCGGGCGAGCAGGCGAACAGCTCTGCCGATCTGGCACACAGCCGGCTGCGGATGACTAGAATGACGTGTCGGGCAGCGCCCGCCGAACGTCATATCTGTCGCAATGATCCGGTTTCGGGTTTCCATAAAGGAAGGGACAAACGATGAACAAAGTCTATCCAGGCGCGGCTGAAGCGCTGAAAGACATCGTCAAGGACGGGCAGACGTTTGCCGTCGGCGGCTTTGGGCTGTGCGGCATTCCGGAGGCGTTGATCGGCGCCCTGCGCGATTCGAAGGTGCAGGGCATCACCTGCATCAGCAACAACGCGGGCGTCGACGGTTTCGGCCTCGGTCTGCTGCTTGAAACGCGCCAGGTCAAGAAGATGATTTCGTCGTATGTCGGCGAGAACAAGGAGTTCGAGCGTCAGTATCTGGCCGGCGAACTCGAACTCGAATTCACGCCCCAGGGCACGCTCGCCGAGAAGCTGCGCGCCGGCGGCTCGGGCATTCCGGCGTTCTTCACCAATACCGGCTACGGCACGCTGATCGCCGAAGGCAAGGAAACCCGCCAGTTCGGCGAAAACCACTACGTGCTGGAACATTCGCTGACGGCGGACGTGGCGCTCGTCAAGGCGTGGAAGGCCGACAAGTCGGGCAACCTGATCTATCGCCGCACGGCGCGCAACTTCAACCCGATGTGCGCGATGGCCGGCAAGATTACCGTCGTGGAAGTCGAGGAAATCGTCGAAGTGGGCGAACTCGATCCGGACGCGATCCACACGCCGGGCATCTTCGTGCAGCGCATTGTGCTCAATGCGAATCCGGAAAAACGCATCGAACAACGCATTGTCCGCGCGAAAGGAGACTGATCATGGCATGGACTCGTGACGAAATGGCCGCGCGCGCGGCGAAGGAATTGCAGGACGGTTTCTACGTGAACCTCGGTATCGGTCTGCCCACGCTGGTGGCGAACCACGTGCCGGCCGGCGTCGAAGTGTGGCTGCAGTCGGAAAACGGCCTGCTCGGTATCGGCCCATCGCCCACCGAAGAGGAAGTGGATGCAGATCTGATCAACGCCGGCAAGCAGACGGTGACCACGCTGCCGGGCTCGTCGATTTTCTCGTCGGCGGATTCGTTTGCGATGATCCGCGGCGGCCACATCAACCTGGCGATCCTCGGTGCGATGCAGATCAGCAAGAAGGGCGATCTGGCCAACTGGATGATCCCCGGCAAGATGATCAAGGGCATGGGCGGCGCGATGGACCTGGTGGCGGGCGTCAAGCGCGTGGTCGTGCTGATGGAGCACGTCGCAAAGGGCGACCAGCACAAGATTCTCGAGGAATGCACGCTGCCGCTGACCGGTGTGGGTGTGGTCGATCAGATCATCACCGACCTTGGCGTGATCGATGTGACGGACGAAGGTCTCAAGCTGATTGAACTGGCGCCAGGTGTTAGCGTCGAGGAAATCAAGGCGAAGACCGGCGCGCCGCTCGATGTGAGCGCGGTGGGCTGAGCGGCGTCGTGAGGCGGCCACGGTCCATGTGATCGGCGGCTGGCCGCAAGGCAGGGTCCAGGGCGGGCGAGACGTGAGTCTCGCCCGCTTTTGTTTGGTGCGTTGGTGCGCGGAGATTATGTGTCTTAGGCCGTTTGGCCGATCCTTGCCGTACAGCAAAGCGGATTACAATCTTTCGAAGATTGGACGCCGACTCATCCTCCGCTCGCGTCCCCACGCTCAGCGCTTTCGCAAGGAAACCTATGACTGCAACGTTCGCTTCCGCCGAAGGGCAACCCGCGCCGCGCCAACGCTACGTGCAATGCGCGAGCGCCGGCGGTCTGCATCGCGTCGCTTATACCGAGTGGGGTGATCCGGCCAATCCGCGCGTGTTGCTGTGCGTGCATGGCCTGACGCGCTCGGGGCGCGATTTCGACCGTCTCGCGGCGCAATTCGCGGGCACTTACCGCGTGGTGTGTCCGGATGTGGTGGGGCGGGGGTTGTCGTCGTGGCTCGCCAACCCCAACTTCTATGGGGTGCCGCAATACGTGGCGGACATGGTGACGCTGATTGCGCGCCTGAATGTCGAAACGGTCGACTGGTTCGGCACCTCGATGGGCGGCCTGATTGGCCTGGCGCTCGCCGGACTGCCGGAAACGCCGATCCGCAGGATGCTGCTCAACGACGTAGGGCCGCATCTGGAGCCGGTGGCCGTGCAACGCATCGGCGATTACCTCGGCAAGCCGGTGCGGTTCGAAACGCTGCAGCAAGGCGTCGATTACGCGGCGTTGCTCGCGCAAACTTTCGGCCCGCTCACGCCGGAAGAGTGGCGTGAGATCAACACGCCGCTGCTGCACGAACACGACGGTGGCTGGCAACTGCGCTACGACCCGCGCATTGCCCAGCCGTTTGCCGCGACTACCGAAGAAGCGGTCAAACTCGGCGAGGCCGCGCTATGGCATTCGCTGGCCGTGTTCCAGGGGCCGGTGCTGGTGGTGCGCGGCGAGCAGTCGGATCTGCTGTCGCGGGAGACGGTCACGAAAATGGTCGAGACCGGGCGCGCGGTGTCGAGCGCGGAAATCGCGGGTGTCGGCCACGCGCCGGCGTTTTTGTCGGCGGACCAGATCGATCTTGCGAGGCAGTTCTTTATCGGTCCCGCGGCTGACGCGTCATAATATGCAGTTCCGCGTGGCGTGCATGGGCGGGCGCGACGCGGAATGTAGCGCCGATCAACTTTCAACCAACATCAGGATTCTTCATGGCAGTCATTCGTCACCACGTCGGCAAGCGTCTCTCGGAAACCGCCGTGCACAACGGCACCGTTTACCTCGCGGGGCAGATCGCCGAAGACACGGATCAGGACATCACGGGCCAGACGCGCGAGGTGCTCGGGCACATCGACCGTCTGCTGGAAGAAGTGAACAGCGACAAGTCGCATTTACTGTCGGTGCAGATCTTCATCTCGGACATGGTGCACTTCGCCGGCATGAATGCCGTGTGGGACGAGTGGGTCGCGCAAGGCGCCACGCCGCCGCGCGCTACCGTCGAAGCCAAACTGGCGAACCCGCAGTGCCTCGTCGAAGTCGTCGTGGTCGCGGCGCAGCGCAGCTAAGCCGTTGTTGTTGAAATTCCGTTGATCCGTCTGGCCCGGTGGGCCGTCGCCCCATGACTACCGAAATCGCTACGAGCACGCCGAATCCCATCCCTTCCTTTGACGAAGCGATGGCGTTCGTTCGCGAACACGCCGGCGAGGTGCGGCTGTCATCGGGCGAATTGCTGGCGGATCATGCGGCGGGCACGGCGTCGATCATGCGCACGCTGAACGTCGATCCGCCGGCCGTGCTGGCGGCGGCATTGTTCGCGCTGACGCCGCATCTGCAGGACCCGGAGCGCGTGATCGCGGACAACTTCGGCGAGGAAGTTGCGCAACTGGTCGGCGACGTGCGCAAACTGCTGCGGCTCGGCACAGTGAGCTTGCGCGCTGCGCAGAACGCCATTCCCGAAGCCGGGCGAGATGCGCAGGCCGCGCGCCGCGCGCAGGTCGAGGCGCTGCGCAAGATGCTGCTCGCGTTCGCGCAGGATATTCGGGTGGTGCTGATCCGGCTCGCGTCGCGCGTGCAATCGCTGCGGTATTACGCAGCGGCGAAGATCACGCCGTCGCCGGACGTGGCGCGCGAGACACTTGATATTTATGCGCCGCTTGCCAATCGTCTGGGCATCTGGCAACTGAAGTGGGAGCTCGAGGATCTCGCATTCCGCTTTGAGGAGCCGGTCACCTACAAGCGTATCGCCAGGCTTCTCGACGAAAAACGTGTCGAGCGCGAAAGCTATGTTTCGGAGGCGATCGCGCGTTTGCAGCAGGAGTTGGCCGCAGCCGATATTCGTGCCGAAGTCAGCGGGCGGCCCAAACATATCTACAGCATCTGGCGCAAGATGCACGGCAAGGAACTGGATTTCGCCGAACTGTACGACGTGCGTGCGTTTCGCGTGATCGTGCCGGATATCAAGGATTGCTATACCGTGCTCGGCATCGTGCACAACCTGTGGCAACCGGTGCCGAAAGAGTTCGACGATTACATCTCGCGGCCCAAGCCGAATGGCTACAAGTCGCTGCATACGGTCGTGATCGGCGATGATGGCCGGGCGTTCGAGGTGCAGATCCGAACGCAGGAAATGCATCAGTTCGCCGAGTATGGTGTGGCGGCGCACTGGCGCTACAAGGAAGCGGGAACGCGTGGGTACGGCGGCCAGTTCAGCGCCAGCGAGAAGTACGACGAGAAGATCGCGTGGCTGCGTCAGCTTCTTGCGTGGAAAGACGATGTATCCGAAGGCGAGCATGGCGAGAAGCGCGCGGCGCAGCCGTGGGAGCAACTCCGCCAGGCCACGCTCGACGACGACCACATCTACGTGCTCACGCCGCAGGCGCGCGTCATTGCGCTGCCGCACGGCGCGACGCCGGTCGATTTCGCGTATCACCTGCATAGCGAACTGGGGCATCGCTGCCGCGGCGCGCGTGTCGACGGCGCAATGGTGCCGCTCAATACGCAGTTGCAAAACGGGCAGACAGTCGAGATTGTCGCGGTGAAAGAGGGCGGTCCGTCGCGCGACTGGCTCAACCCGCTACTTGGGTATCTGCAAAGCCACCGAGCAAGACAGAAGGTGCGCGCGTGGTTCAACGCGGTCGAAGTGCAGGAGCACATCGCCAGCGGCCGGACAATGGTCGAAAAGACCTTGCAGCGCGAAGGCAAGACGTCGGTCAATCTCGATCAGCTTGCGGCCAAGCTCGGCTTCAAGACAACCGACGATCTGTTCTCGGTGGTCGGCAAGGAAGAGTTCAGTTTGCGGCTTGTCGAACAGGCGCTGCATGATGCGCCGCCGCCCGAGCCGGTGGTCGAAGCGCCTGAGCAGTTCGAGAAACGCAGTAGCGGTGCGAGTGTGGCGCGTGGGGCTTCCACGGGTGTGCTGGTGGTCGGCGTCGACGCATTGCTCACTCAGCTCGCGCGCTGCTGCCGCCCCGCGCCGCCTGACGATATTTGCGGTTTCGTGACGCGCGGCAAGGGCATGTCGATCCATCGCAGCGATTGCCCGACTTTCCTGCGCATGGCCGAGCGCGCGCCGGAACGCGTGTTGCAAACCGCGTGGTCCGCGGACGTGATGAGCGGGCGTGGGCAGTCTGTTTATCCGGTCGATCTTTCCATCGACGCAACGGATCGGCAGGGTCTGTTGCGCGATATCTCCGAAGTATTCGCGCGCGAGAAGATGAATGTGATCGGAGTAAAGACGCAAACGCGCCGCAATGCCGCGTTCATGCAATTTACCGTCGAAGTATCGAGCGCCGCACAGATTCAGCGCGCGTGTACGTTGCTCGGCGAGGTAACGGGCGTGGTGCGCGCGTCGCGCAAGAATTGAAGCATGCGGAGTAGCGAATCGCAGCGAGCACCTATCTTGTTCGAGGTGCTCCGGTGTGCGAGCGGAAATTTAAAGTCGGTGCATAAAAGTACTTGCCAAGCAGTGTGGCGCTCCATATAATCTCGTTTCTTCAGGCTCGTAGCTCAGCTGGTTAGAGCACCACCTTGACATGGTGGGGGTCGTTGGTTCGAGTCCAATCGAGCCTACCAACGAAAGAGAAATTCCGGTTTTGCCGGGGTTTCGCAAGCTGCAGGAAGCGCCCCGGCGCAAAAGGCGAATACGGTTATGACACCGCGAACGTTGACCGAAACCACTTCGGAGCGACGCTAGTCGAGGACCACTTTCGCCAATGTAGTTTGCAGGAAATGTGAATGCGGCCCCTCGAAAGCGGGGCCGCATTTTTTTTGGCTTGTTTGATGGTTGTATGTGCCGCCGCCGGTCGGCACCACGGAGAACGCAATGGTTTCGATACGTCTGCCTGACGGTTCTGTTCGACAGTACGAGCATCCGGTGACGGTCGCCGAAGTGGCCGCGTCCATCGGCCCCGGCCTCGCCAAGGCCGCGCTCGGCGGCAAGATCGACGGTGAGCTGGTCGACACGTCCGCACTGATCGATCACGACGTGGCGCTCGCCATCGTCACGGAGAAAGACGCTGACGGTCTCGATATCATTCGTCACTCCGCGGCGCACTTGCTTGCGTACGCGGTCAAGGATCTGTATCCCGAGGCACAAGTCACGATTGGTCCGGTGATCGATAACGGCTTTTACTACGACTTCGCCTACAGCCGCCCCTTCACGCCGGAAGATCTCGAAAAGATCGAAAAGCGCATGCAGGAACTCGCGAAGAAAGACGAGCCGGTTTCGCGCCGCGTGGTGTCGCGCGACGAAGCGGTGGACTACTTCAAGAGCATCGGCGAAAAGTACAAGGCTGAGATCATCGAATCGATTCCGGCTACCGACGAAATCAAGTTGTACTCGCATGGCGGCTTCACCGATCTGTGCCGTGGCCCGCACGTGCCGTCCACCGGCAAGCTGAAGGTCTTCAAGCTCATGAAGGTGGCGGGCGCCTACTGGCGCGGCGATTCGAAGAACGAGCAACTGCAGCGCATCTACGGCACCGCCTGGACGAAGAAGGAAGACCAGGAAGCCTATCTGCACATGCTGGAAGAGGCTGAGAAGCGCGATCACCGCAAGCTCGGCAAGCAACTCGATCTGTTCCACATGCAGGACGAGTCGCCGGGCATGGTGTTCTGGCATCCGCGTGGCTGGACGCTGTGGCAGCAGGTCGAGCAGTACATGCGCCGCCGCGTGAACGACGCTGGCTACCTCGAAATCAAGACGCCGATGATCATGGACCGCTCGCTGTGGGAAGCGTCGGGCCACTGGCAGAACTATCGTGAAAACATGTTCACGACGGAATCGGAAAAGCGCGACTACGCGATCAAGCCGATGAACTGCCCGGGTCACGTGCAGGTGTTCAACCACGGGCTGCGCTCGTATCGCGATCTGCCGCTTCGTTACGCTGAATTCGGCTCGTGTCACCGTAACGAATCGTCGGGCGCGCTGCATGGCCTGATGCGCGTGCGTGGCTTCGTGCAGGACGACGCACACATTTTCTGTACCGAAGAGCAGTTCATCAGCGAATCGATCGCCTTCAACACGCTGGCAATGAGCGTGTACAAGGATTTCGGCTTCGATCACATTGACATCAAGTTGTCGTTGCGCCCCGATTCGCGCGCCGGCACCGACGAAACCTGGGATCGAGCCGAGCAGGGTCTGCGCGAAGCGCTGACGGCCTGCGGCGTGACGTGGGAAGAACTGCAGGGCGAGGGGGCTTTCTACGGTCCGAAGGTTGAGTACCACATCAAGGACGCGCTCGGCCGATCGTGGCAATGCGGCACGCTGCAGCTCGATATGGTGCTGCCGGAGCGTCTCGGCGCGGAGTACGTGGCGGAAGACAACAGCCGTCGCCGGCCGATCATGCTGCATCGGGCAATCGTCGGATCAATGGAGCGATTCCTCGGCATTCTGATCGAGCACCATGCTGGTGCAATGCCGTCGTGGCTCGCGCCCATGCAGGTTGTGGTGATGAATATCGCGGAAAGCCAGGCCGAATATGCGCAGTCGCTAGCCCAATCGTTGCAAAAACAAGGGGTTAGAGTAGAGGCCGATTTGCGCAACGAGAAGATTAGCTATAAAATACGCGAGCACACGCTGGAAAAGGTGCCGTACCTGTTGGTGGTCGGCGACAAAGAGCGTGATGCCCAAACGGTAGCCGTGCGTGCCCGTGGTGGTGTCGATCTGGGCGTGATGCCTCTCGATACTTTCATTGAACGTCTGCGCCAGGACGTGCAGTCGTTCAACTGAGCCATCTGGCAGCGCGGCTCGTTTTTTTAAATTTTAGAGGAAACGTAACATCGCTACTGATAAGTCTGCGCACCGCATCAACGGTGAAATTACGGCACCCGAGGTGCGTCTGGTCGGAGTCGAGAACGAACCGCTCGGCATCGTGAAGCTTGCTGATGCGTTCCGCATGTCGGAGCAGCAGGACGTGGATCTGGTCGAAATCGCTCCGCAAGCGGTTCCGCCGGTTTGCCGTCTGATGGACTACGGCAAGTTCAAGTACTCGGAAGCGAAAAAGCAACACGAGGCCAAGCTCAAGCAGAAGGTCATCCAGGTCAAGGAAGTCAAATTCCGCCCGGGTACCGACGACGGCGACTACAACGTCAAACTGCGCAACCTCATCCGCTTCCTCGACGACGGCGACAAGACGAAAATCACGTTGCGTTTCCGCGGCCGCGAAATGGCCCACCAGGAAATCGGTATGCGTATGCTCGAGCGCCTGCGCACTGACCTTGACGAAGTCGGTCAGGTCGAGCAGATGCCGAAAATGGAAGGGCGCCAGATGATCATGGTGCTTGCTCCGAAGAAAAAGAAGTAAGTGGCTGCGCGCCATGTGGCGCGCGCTCTCGTTGTGCAAGATTCAAACGATGCTACGCCGGGCGTCCGGTACAGTATCGGCAAGTTTCGGAGCGGTGCCCATGCAAATGGACGCCGGTTCCCGAAAAGCGGCTGCCAGCGGTAATGGCGGTCTGCATACCAAGTGGGGTGGGTTTCGAAGGGCGGGTAATGGCCATCAGGCCGACCGCACACCCATATCCATCTAATAATGGAGTTGTCATGCCGAAGATGAAGACCAAGAAGAGTGCTGCAAAGCGCTTCGTGGTGCGTCCGGGCGGTACCGTCAAGCGCGGT
Organism: uncultured beta proteobacterium; assembly: GCA_963738755.1. GTDB lineage: Bacteria > Pseudomonadota > Gammaproteobacteria > Burkholderiales > Burkholderiaceae > Paraburkholderia. The sequence goes on along the minus strand of CAVTXZ010000022.1, from coordinate 165,684 downwards.
CAAGCCTTCAAGCGCCACATTCTTACCAAGAAAACCACCAAGAACAAACGCCATTTGCGCGGTTCCACCGCAGTTCATGATGCAGATATGAACTCCGTGCGCGCAATGCTGCCGTTCGCTTAACCCTTAACCGAAACTCATAGGAGCGAAACATGCCTCGAGTAAAACGTGGGGTTACCGCACGGGCCCGTCACAAGAAGATCATCAAGCTGGCCAAGGGTTACCGCGGCCGTCGCAATAACGTCTATCGCATCGCCAAGCAGGCGGTCATGCGCGCAGGCCAATACGCCTATCGCGATCGCCGCAACAAGAAGCGTGTGTTCCGCGCATTGTGGATCACGCGTATCAACGCGGCGGTGCGTCAGCACGACATGACGTACAGCGTGTTCATCAATGGCCTGAAGAAGGCTTCGATCGAACTCGACCGCAAGGTGCTGGCCGACATGGCTGTGTTCGACAAGGCTGCTTTTGCTGCGATCGTTCAGCAGGTGAAAGCCGCCGTTGCAGCCTGATTGCGCTTTTGGGCAATTAATACTGCGTGGTTCGTTGTAGCGAACATCCGGTTGTCTCGGTGACGCTGCAGCAAAACGGGGCTCCTCACCGAGCCCCGTTTTTGTTGGTAGAACCAGTTTTGCATCGATTGAACACTGACGTTGAAATGATGGGATCAATGGATCTGGACCAGATTGTCGCCGACGCGCAAAAAGCCTTCGAACAAGCCTCCGACGTCACCACCCTCGAGAACGAGAAAGCCCGCTTTCTTGGTAAATCGGGTGCGCTGACCGAACTGTTGAAGGGCCTTGGCAAACTCGATCCCGAAACGCGCAAGACCGAAGGCGCACGGATCAACCTCGTCAAGCAACAAGTGGAAGTGGCATTGACGGCCCGCCGTCAGGCACTTGCCGACGCGTTGCTGAACCAGCGCCTCGCCGCTGAAGCCATCGACATCACGCTGCCCGGTCGCGGCACCAATGCAGGCAGCCTGCACCCGGTGATGCGCACATGGGAGCGCGTCGAACAGATTTTCCGTACGATCGGATTCGACGTGGCCGACGGCCCCGAAATCGAAACCGACTGGTACAACTTCACCTCGCTGAACAGCCCGGAAAACCATCCGGCACGTTCGATGCAGGACACCTTCTACGTCGACGGCAAAGATGCCGACGGCCGTCAGTTGCTGCTGCGCACGCATACCAGTCCGATGCAGGTGCGCTACGCGCGCACCAACACGCCGCCGATCAAGGTGATCGTGCCGGGTCGCACGTATCGTGTGGATAGCGACGCAACGCATTCGCCGATGTTCAACCAGGTCGAAGGCCTGTGGATCGACGAGAACATCAGCTTCGCCGACCTGAAGGGCGTCTACACCGACTTCCTCAAGAAATTTTTCGAGCGCGACGATATTCAGGTGCGCTTCCGTCCGTCGTACTTTCCGTTCACCGAACCGTCGGCTGAAATCGACATGCTGTTCGAAACGGGCAAGAACGCCGGCAAGTGGCTCGAAATTTCGGGTTCCGGCCAGGTTCACCCCACGGTGATCCGCAACATGGGTCTCGACCCCGAGCGTTACATCGGTTTCGCTTTCGGCAGCGGCCTTGAACGGCTCACGATGTTGCGTTATGGCGTGCAAGACCTGCGTCTGTTCTTTGAAAACGACCTGCGTTTCCTGCGCCAATTTGCCTGAGCCGGCGCGTACGAGCGCGACAAGCATAGAGAGTGCGGCACTGCACGTAACGCGTGTCGCCAGCAGCGTCCCCGGTCGGGCAAGCATTGAAAGACCCACCGGACGTGGACCTAACCTGATCAGAACGTACACAGAACCATGCAATTCCCGGAATCCTGGCTGAGAACCTTTGTCGATCCGCAACTGACGACCGATGAACTGTCGCACGCGTTGACGATGGCGGGTCTCGAAGTCGAAGACTTGCGGCCGGCCGCGCCGCCGACTTCGAAGATCGTCGTCGGCCAGGTGCTGGAAGTCGTCAAGCACCCCGACGCGGACAAACTCAATGTATGTCAGGTCGATGCCGGCACGGGCGCGACGCTGAGCATCGTGTGCGGTGCGCCGAATGTCACGCCGGGCATCAAGGTGCCGGTCGCCCTGGTTGGCGCGCAGTTGCCCCCGGCCGAAGAGGGCGGCGTGCCGTTCGCGATCAAGCTCTCGAAGCTGCGCGGCGTGGAAAGCCAAGGCATGCTGTGCTCGGCACGCGAGTTGAAGCTCTCGGAAGATCATAGCGGCCTGATGATCCTGCCGGAAGATACGCCGATCGGCCAGGACATCCGCGAAACGCTCAAGCTCGACGACACGATATTCGAAATCAAGCTGACGCCGAACAAGGCGGACTGCCTGTCGGTGTTCGGCGTGGCACGCGAAACCTCGGCCATTACCGGTGCACCGCTGCGCGCGCTGGATATCAAGCCGGTCGAAGTCAAACTCAACGAAACGCTGCCGGTCAAAATCTCGGCGCCCGATCTGTGCGGCCGTTTTTCGGGCCGCGTGATTCGCGGCGTGAATGCGCACGCGAAGTCGCCGCAATGGATGGTTCAGCGTCTTGAGCGCTCGGGCCAACGCAGCATTTCCGCGCTCGTCGATATTTCGAACTATGTGATGCTCGAACTCGGCCGCCCGTCGCACGTGTTCGATCTGGACAAGATCCACGGCGGCATGGACGTGCGTTGGGCGCGTAAAGGCGAAACGCTGAAGCTGCTGAACGGCAATACCGTGGAGCTCGACGAAACCGTCGGCGTGATCGCGGACGAACAGCACATCGAAAGCCTCGCGGGCATCATGGGCGGCGACAGCACCGCCGTCACGCTCGACACCACCAACATCTATCTGGAAGCCGCATTCTGGTGGCCGGATAGCATTCGCGGCCGTTCGCGCAAATTCAATTTCTCGACCGATGCCGGCCATCGCTTTGAGCGCGGCGTCGACTACGCGACCACCGTCGATCACATCGAACGCATCACGCAACTGATTCTCGACATCTGTGGCGGCGAAGCGGGCCCGGTCGACGATCAGACCGTCAACGTGCCGCAACGCGCGCCTGTGAAAATGCGCGTGTCGCGTGCAAATCGCATCATCGGTATCAAGATCGAAGCGGATGAAATCGCGCAGATCTTCACGCGCCTCGGCCTCGCGTTCGAACGCGATGGCGACACATTCTCGGTGACGCCACCGTCGTATCGCTTCGACATCGAAATCGAAGAAGACCTGATCGAAGAGGTCGCGCGTATCTACGGCTTCGAAAAGATTCCGGCGCGCCCGCCGGTCGCCACGAGCGAAATGCTACGGACCAACGAAACGCAGCGCTCGATCCACGTGATCCGTCACGCGCTCGCCGCGCGCGACTACGCCGAAACGGTCAACTTCAGCTTCGTCGATGCCGAGTGGGAACAGGACTTTGCCGGCAACGACAAGCCGGTGCGTCTATTGAACCCGATCGCGAGCCAGCTTTCGGTCATGCGCACGACGCTGTTCGGCAGCCTGATTCATGTGCTGCGCACGAACCTGAACCGGCGCGCGGCGGATCGTGTGCGCGTGTTCGAAGCTGGTCGCGTGTTCCTGCACGATCCGTCGATCAAGGCAGGCGAACTGACGGTCGAAGGATTTGCGCAGCCGAAGATGATCGGCGCGCTTGCGTATGGTCCCGCGCTCGAAGAGCAGTGGGGCGCGCAAACCCGTGCGGTCGATTATTTCGATGTGAAGGGCGACCTTGAAGCGGTGCTCGCGCCCGCGGTGGCACGTTTCGTGAAGGCGGAACATCCGGCGCTGCATCCGGGGCGCAGTGCGCGTATTGAACTGAATGACCGCGCAGTGGGTTGGATTGGCGAATTGCATCCGCGCTGGATGCAGAAATATGATTTGCCGCATGCGCCGATTCTGTTTGAAATCGAGGCTGAAGCATTAATGCAGCGAGTATTGCCAACTCCGTCGGAAGTGTCTAAATTCCAGCCGGTGCGCCGTGATATTGCGGTGGTTGTCGATCAGAAAATCGAGGTTCAGGCATTACTGGACGAGCTCCGGAAGGCCCAATCCGAAGCGGCCTGCAAGACTGTTCAGAAGGTTGTGCTTTTCGACGAATTTCGTCCAAAATCAAACACTTCCGGTGGTCTGGCCGCGCACGAGAAAAGCCTTGCGTTCCGTGTGACCTTGCAAGATACTGGCGGAACCCTTCAGGATGAAACGGTCGATCTGGCTATTCAAACTCTGGTGGAACGTCTGGCTCGAGTATATGGCGCACGGTTGCGCGGATAACCCGTATTTAACAATTGCACGGCTGTTTCCGCATCCTATGTTTTTAGCTTGGCGCGCCATTTGATAGATATGAATGAAATGAACTCGAGTGATTTCGAAGCCCTTCTTACGGCGCAACGCAGCGCCATGATTCGCGATATTCCGACATCACCCGCGCGTCGTTTCCAGCGAAACGCCGACGCTCACCAAAGCGGAGCTTGCCGAGTTGCTGTTCGACAATGTCGGGCTCAACAAGCGGGAAGCCAAAGACATGGTCGAGGCGTTTTTCGAGGTGATCCGCGATGCGCTGGAGAGTGGCGATAGCGTGAAGCTGTCGGGGTTCGGCAACTTCCAGTTGCGCGACAAGCCCCAGCGTCCTGGCAGAAATCCGAAGACTGGCGAGGCGATTCCTATCGCGGCGCGCCGCGTTGTGACGTTCCATGCAAGTCAAAAGCTGAAGGCGCTGGTTGAGAATGGCGCTGAGGCGAGCTTCGCGCGCTGATTGACTGGCGCGTTCCTGCGCAACCCACCACGACGGCTAACTGACGATGACAGCGACGATCGAAAAAGTCGTCTTGCCTCCGATCCCGGCGAAGCGCTACTTCACGATTGGTGAGGTCAGCGAACTGTGCGGCGTGAAACCGCACGTGCTGCGCTATTGGGAACAGGAGTTCACGCAGTTACGGCCGGTCAAGCGGCGCGGCAACCGGCGGTATTACCAGCATCATGAAGTGCTGCTGATCCGGCGGATTCGTGAATTGCTGTACGAGCAGGGTTTTACGATCAACGGCGCGCGTAATCGCCTTGATTCACATGGTGGTGGCGCGCACGGTGCGCCGGCCGAGAGAGTCGAGGAAGGCGAGGGTGTGGCGCCGCCGGTCGCATCCACGGCTGCAGTCGATGTCGACCAGTTGCGCAAAGAGTTGCTGCATGTGATCGATCTGTTGAATCACTAGTTTGGATTGTTGGTCCGCAACGGTTCTAATCGATTGAAGTGTCTGTTATAATTTTTAGCTGTTCGGGGCGTAGCGCAGCCTGGTAGCGTACCTGCATGGGGTGCAGGTGGTCGGAGGTTCAAATCCTCTCGCCCCGACCAAGATCAAAGCCGCACGCCGTAAGGCGCTGCGGCTTTTTCATTGGCGCCTAAAAAGTGCGCAGTTTCCAAGGAATCCTGGAAATTTCTAAGATTCACGCTGCGTTACTGCGGGGAAGGTGGAGGACGACAGTCGTTACCGGAACCTCCCTTCATTTGATATAGCCTTGGGTCGTTGATCGGTCTGTGTGAGCACCAGCCACCTGCAGCGCGTCGAGGCCGTAGCTGCGCGTTTCGCGTCCGTCATCGCCTTCGCGCGAATATCCTTGATCGTATAAGTTTTATCTGCGAGTCCGGCGCGCGCAATCGCCCCCTCCCACGCGTCACGACTTGATTGATCCGTTTTTGGGTTGGCGTGTCTATCGCGGATCACATGCTTTTGGCCAAACGTTGGCGCGAGTAACTCCGCCGACGCGAAAATGTGGTGCCCGGTCTATCTTGCGATCGACTACGACAGTGGGGTTTTCAATTCGGCGAGCTAGCAGTAGCGAATGCAACTCAAGCGGGATCATGATGCTGCGCGCCAGTCCTCATTTGAGCGTGACCCGGTAGATAACGCCCTCTGGCAATCCTATGAACAGGTCATCGCGCCAGGGGCGGTCCGACTCTGGCGCAAGTTCGTGGGCCCCGAGCGGTTCAAGTAGCTCTGCGGCCCGGACGCCTGCGTGAAACACAATCCGGGTTGGGAGCACATTGTGCGGTGCCTGACGACGTGCGATCCGCTCCATCTCATCAAGCATGTACGCTCGCCCCTCGGCGATAGTCGGGACCTCGGACTCGAAGCGGGTCAGCGCCACGCTATAGACCAGAGCCAGTGCCCGACCGCTCAGCGCGAACTCTCCCGTTCAACAGAGTCCCGATATTCGCCGAACGTACCGAACGTACCGAACGTACCGAACGTACCGAATGTACCGAATGTACCGAATGTACCGAATGTACCGAATGTACCGAACGTGCCAGATACAGAACTGCAATTCTTGATAAGGGTCCTGCCGGTCTCGTCACGAACAATACAGGCGGGTGTAGCCTCAACTTATCTCGCACCCGGTCTGGCGTCCGTTGTTCACCGCGTGGCGGGACACACGGCGGTCTGTGACGGTTAGCTACCTTCCCGAAGACCTGTCGCGGGTTTTTTAAGTGTGGGAAACAAGAGCTACATAGAGGCGTGGTACGCGGACTTGCGGCGGCCTCCCATCTCGCTCTTCGAACAGCGCGCAGCCTTGAAGTCGATCAGAGCCAGAGGACAGCGAACGAATTCCGGCAACCGCTAACGCAATCGGACCGGTCGCTCATAGGGCCGAGATCTTACGATTCGATCCATGTGTTTCGACAAACCGGAGGTAAAGCCGGACGCGGCCGTCCTCTGCGGCACTCCCTCTGCACTCGAGCTTGCCCCATTGGCTGTCGCCGACCTCTATGCGGAGAGCAAGGTCGGGGCGAATTCGGGCGAGAGACATTCTTCGACGAAGGCGGCGAACTGACGGGCCTTGCTGCTCGCCATACGCCCAGTCGGATAAAGCGCCGAAAGCGCGATGGCCGGCAGGTTCCAGTCATCCATTACAGCGACGACAGCGCCCGATTTCAATTCCGGGGCAAACGCCCATTCGGATGCGACTGCAAGCCCCATATCTGCGAACACCGCGGCGCGCAGCCCTTCAGTTGCGGATATCTTGACGCGACTTTGCAGTTTGATCGACTGTTCGACTGTGTCCCTCCGGAACGTCCAACCCTCGCCGCCATTTATATCGCGTGAATAGATTATCGCGTGATGCTCAAGCAGGTCCGCAGGTGTCGCCGGTTTGCCGCATCGTGCAAAGTACGCGGGTGTTGCAAGCACTCGCCGCCGGGCCTCGCCAATGCGTCTTGCGGTCATATTCGAATCGGCCAGATTGCCCATTCGCAGGGCGAGATCGACGCCTTCTTCGACGAGGTCGATATTGCGATCGTCGAGTACAAGGTCGACGTCCAGATTGGGATGCTGGCTCAGAAATTCGGGTAACTTTGGAACAATGTGTAGCCTTGCAAAACACACTGCGGCCGACACGCGGAGTTTTCCCGTCAGGGCGGCGGCGGTGCCTCGTGCCGCGACCACCGCTTCCCCAGACTCCTCGACTGCGCGCTTTGCACGCGCGTAGAAGTTTTGCCCCGCCTCGGTCGCAGTCAGTGCGCGCGTTGAACGCAACAGCAATTTGACTCCGAGCCACTCCTCCAGTTGTGCCACCGCTTTGGACACGGCTGGTTGACCGATATCGAAGTGTCTTGCCGCGGCCGAAAACGAGCCTGCGTCGACGACACGAACATAAATTTCGAACGCTGCAAGGCGGTCCATCGGAATTCTCCTGAGCCACGCGAGATTACCGGGTCGCTGCCTTCGTGCTCTCGGGCTAGTCACAATCTGGCAGCGGTTGTGGGTTTGCCATAGCGTACCTCACATGTCGGAGTGCGTCCGGGATGCTCGTAACAGTGCAAAGCCTTACGCGCGCACGACAGTGCGCCGAATACGACAACGATCCGGTGTTTACGGCAGCCTTTCAAAACGTCGAACGGGAGTTGCAGGAAATATCAGGTCGAATAGTTCGCTCGCAGGCGTCGGGGAACAGCGAGAGACGGGCGTGCACGATGGAGGTGCGCGCTTTGATATCGCGATTTATCCCGATATGGAATAGGCCCCATGCGAATGTCAGACGTTCACTGTACGGGCGGAAATGGCTACAGTCGGAGGCATTGACGCAGTATTCGCCCTCCGGATATTTCCGTCTTCATCGCTTCGCTGGGGAAACGCCATGACGACCTTGTCCACTCCGAAGAAAGTTGGCCCTTTCACGTTTTCGCATCGGGTCGTGTTCGCGCCTATGACGCGGCTGCGTACCATCGTGCCAGATGAAATCCCGAGTTCGATGATGGCCGACGGTTACGGGCAGCGTTTGGGGCCCTACCGGGCGGCATTATTCAGACGTTCCAACGTACGACGTCGGCAAGAAAGCGTAGTCGTTGGACCCACATTGCTGACTCACACACGAGATTGCCATGCCACGAGTTATCCAGTTTTCCAAAGCGGGTGCGCCTGACGTCCTTGAATTCGTCGATGCTCCCGCACGTGAACCACTTGCCAACGAAGTTCGCGTCAAGGTTAAAGCCATCGGCATCAACCGCGCTGAATCGATGTGGCGGCGTGACGACTACATCGAACCTGTGACGTTTCCAGCCGGCTTGGGATACGAAGCTGCGGGCATCGTCGACGCCGTCGGACCGGGTGTCAAGGGCATCCTGGTTGGCGACGAAGTCAACGTCATCCCGTCGTTCTCGCAAAATCAATATGGGACTTACGGGGAGGTGGTTGTCCTTCCAGAACATGCGATAGTCGCGCATCCAAAGTCGCTGTCGTACACGGAAGCAGCGTCCATCTGGATGATGTTCATTACCGCCTATAGCGCACTGATCGAAGACGCCGGGGTGACCACGGGCGATTTCGTCGTGATACCTGCTGCTTCGAGCAGCGTGGGTTTGGCTGCTATCCAGATCGCCAACTATGCAGGCGCGACAAGCATTGCGATGACGCGCACGGCTGGAAAGCGCCAGGCGTTGCTCGATGCCGGCGCAACGCACGTGATCGTAACGGACGAAGCAGATTTCGTCGCAGAGATTCTGAACATCACGGGTGGCAACGGCGCTCGTGTCGTGTTCGATCCCGTAGGCGGCGCGAACTTTTCGAAGCTGATCTCCGTGCTCGCATTTCAGGGCATCGCATTCATCTACGGCGCGCTCGCGCAAGGTCCGACCGAAATACCCGTCCTGTCGATGATTGCGAAACTGCAAACCGTGAGAGCGCACAACCTCTGGGTGACCACTGGCGACGCAGAGCGTCGGAAGGCCGCAGTCGAATTCGTGCTCAAAGGAATCGAGCAGGGCAAGCTCAAACCCGTCATTGATCGTGAGTTCAGGTTCGATGAGATGGTTGGGGTACATCGTTATCTCGAACAGAATGGCCAGTTCGGCAAGATCGTCGTGAGCGTCTGACACTGCGGATTTCGGCGCGCCATTTAGATGGCGCGTCTCTGCATTCAATTGCGGCGGCGAACCGATGAGTGGATCAGCGGACGGATTCATTTCTCTTCGCGTGCCCGCAGATTGAGAGATCCTCTCTCTCGCAGAAGTCGCACATCCGCCGCATCGTTTCGCTATGCGAAGCCGTGAGCGGATGTCGTCGTCGCAATCTTCTCCCAGCGAGCCGCGCGAGCTGACTTATGCCGATCCGGAATAGGCCTCATCCCGGCAGAGGGCTATTTCACACGCCCTGGATTCTCTACATTTCACCTCAACGCATCGCGTGACGCACCGCTTCCCATGGTGCTCAACTCACTCTCAAAGGAACCATCATGGCCAAGCTGTTCACTTCGACGAAAGTTGGTGCATTCGACCTCAAACATCGTGTCGTCCTCGCCCCGATGACGCGTCTGCGCACTATTCAGCCAGACGATATTCCGAGCCCGATGATGGCCGATTTTTACGGCCAGCGTGCTTCTGAAGGCGGCCTCGAAATCATCGAAGCCGCGAGCATCTCGGCGCAGGCGCGCTCCTATCTTGGCGCCGCAAGCATCTACCACGATGGTCAGGACGCAGGCTGGAAAGCTATTGCAGACGCTGTGCATGCGAAAGGTGGTCGCGCGTTTCTGCAGCTCATTCATGGAGGCCGTCAGAGCCATGTCGAGGTCAATGACGGAGGCGACCCCGTCGCGCCGTCATCCGTGCCGTTCGACGGCGTCGCGCTGACGAAAAATGGTTTCGTGCCGGTATCGCCGCACCGTGCGCTAGAGATCGAAGAGATCGCGCGCATTGTTGAAGACTTCCGCCAGGCTGCGCAAAGGGCAAAGGAAGCGGGCTTTGATGGCGTCGAATTGCATGGCGCGAATGGCTATCTGGTCGACCAGTTCATTCAGGATGGCACGAACCGGCGTACAGACGAATATGGCGGTCCGATTGAAAACCGTGTGCGCTTTTTGCGCGAAGCGCTCGAAGCATTGATCTCCGTGTTTGGTGCGGATCGCGTCGGCGTGCGCATTTCGCCGTCGGGTGAATGGGGCGGCGTCTCGGACAGCAACCCTGAAGCGACCTTTAGCTACGTGGCGAAGGTGCTGGATTCGTACGGGATCGCTTATCTCCATGTCATTGAGCCGCGCGTGAAGGGTGACGAAACGTTGCATCATGGTCATCCCGTCGTCGCCGCTGCCTATCTGCGCCCTCACTTCTCCGGCCCGATCATCGTTGCAGGCGGATTTGATCGTAAAAGTGCCATCGAGATCGTCGATTCGGCGGTGGCCGATCTGGTTGCATTCGGACGCCACTTCTCGTCGAACCCGGACCTTGCGCACCGCCTTGCACACGATCTGCCGCTGACACCTTATGTTCGTGCCGCTTTCTGGGGTGGAAGTGAGGAAAACTACTCGGACTTCCCGACGTACGAAGTGCAGCAAGCAGCGGTTCGTACTGCGCGAGACGAGCAAAGCGCCGAGACGGCTTGACGAAGCGCGAGTGTAGCGAAGTCACGTCCCGGCTGCCGTGAGAGCGACACTCGGGCCGACTGATGCGGCAGGGATTCTGTGAACGGCTGCGAGGTTTCGACCACGAGGTATTTCAATCATGAAGAAAGACCTTGGCGTATCAAGCGCAAGCGCCGATGCGATTGCTGAACTCACGATGGCGTCTGTGTCGATCACCGTAATCCATGCGCTGCACGCGGGCGCTCTTGCGCCTCCGTTTGTGTTGCCCGACAGGAACGGCAATCGAGTTGCGCTGGACGGACTACTGCGTTCGGGGCCTGTTGTGCTCAATTTCTTGCGCGGCTCGTGGTGCCTGTTTGGTGAAGAGAGTCTTGCGCGCTTCCTTGCAATGCACGGGCGCATTGGCTCGGCGGGGGCGAGGGCTGTTGCCGTCGCTCCGCCCGACACATCGATGCGTCAACATGGCGTATTGCCGATGCCTGAGCTTGTTGATACGGACCTGCGGGTTGCAACATCGTTCGGTTTGACGTTTGATCTGCCTGAGAGTCTTCGCGGCCGATATCTTGACCTCGGCTACACACCGCCCAAGGTACGGAAATCCGGAGATTTTCTAGTCCCTGTCCCTGCGACCTATCTCATCGACAACGACGGCATTGTCGTCTTCGCCCATGTCGACTTCGACTATCGAAAGGGGTTCGAAGAGGAATCGTTATTGAAGGCGGTTCGGGCGCTGCACGGACTTCGTTCTGCGCGTTTGCGTCGCCGAGTCCGCGAACAGGTCGATCACCACCTCGCGTAGCCAACGATTGCCTTCGTCATGCTGGACGCGCGCGTGCCAGAGCAAATGGATCGGCGCGGCGGGCAATGTCGAGGGTAATGCGCGCAGGCTAAGTGAGAACGGCGCAGCCAGTTGCAAGGCCAGTCGCTCCGGCACCGTGGCAATCAGATCGGTGCGTTGCAGGATGTAGCCGACGCTCATGAAGTGCGGCACCGTCAATCGCACCCGGCGCTGCACACCTCGCCGTTTCAGCCATTCGTCCACCTGACCGTGTCCGGTGCCGGCGGACACCACCACCAGATGCTCGGCTTCACGCCAGGCAGCGAGCGTGAGCGGCGCATCTTCGAGCGCATGGCCGCGCCTGAAGAGGCAGACATACCGCTGATCGAACAGGCGGCGCTGATAGAAGCCACCCTTGAGCTGCGGCAGCAGGCCGATGGCGAGATCGACCCGGCCATCGGCCATCTCGTTGCTCAGATTGACGCTCGTGTCGCGAACGGTATTGAGCGCGATGCCGGGCGCCTCGCGCGACAGTCGTTCGACAAGCGCCGGCAGAAAAACGACCTCGCCGATATCCGTCATGCCGATCGTTATCGTGCGCGTGGCACGCAGCGGATCGAAACCGGTCTCGGGATTGAGTGCGGTGTGCAGGATCGCGAGCGCCTGGGAAACCGGCTCGGCGAGGCGCAACGCGAACGGCGTGGGCACGACTCCGCCCGGCCCACGCACGAACAGCGGGTCACCGAGCCGTCGGCGCAGTTTGGCGAGGGCGTTGCTAACGCCAGGTTGACTCATGTTCATCTGCTCGGCCACGGTCGATACTCGCCGCTCCTGCATCAACCGTTGGAAAAGCAGCAGCAAATTCAGATCGACTTCACTCAGATTCCATGACGCGGGTACTCCCGGCTCATTGATTTCAGTGATGATGCAGATTCACCCCATTTTATTGTGAAATGGGCGACCAGTGCCGAGAATTCAGACACGGCGCACGCATCGGACTTCAGGGCCCTATGCGTGTCGTGCCGACTCAAACACACAGTCTGAATACTGGAGACACCCCATGGAACAGCTGGATCTGAAGATCGCAATAATCGGTGCCGGCATCGGCGGCCTCACGCTCGCGCTCGCACTGCGAGAGCGCGGCGTCGACGCCCAGCTCTACGAGCAGACCGACGAGCTTCGCGAAGTCGGAGCGGCAGTCGCGCTGTCGGCGAACGCGACGCGGTTTTACGAGCGCATGGGACTGCGTGCCGCCTTCGACGCGGTGTGCGCTGAAATACCCTCGCTGATCTATCGGGACGGGCGCAACGGCGAAGTGATTGGACAGCATCGTGGCGAACCGAGCTATCGCCAGCAGTTCGGGGGATCCTATTGGGGCATACACCGCGCTGACCTGCAGGCCGTGCTGTCGAACGCGGTCGGCCTCGAGCGCATCAATCTCAGCCATCGGCTGACCGATCTCGTGCAGCATCCGGATCGTGTGAGTCTGAGTTTCGCCAACGGTCGGCACATCGACGCCGATCTGGTGATCGGCGCGGACGGGGCGCGCTCGATCACGCGGCGCTGGATGCTCGGCTACGACGACGCCCTGTATTCGGGCTGCTCAGGTTTTCGTGGCGTGGTGCCGGCTGAACGCATGGCGCTGCTGCCCGATCCCGAGGCCATTCAGTTCTGGGTCGGACCACAGGGTCATCTGCTTCACTATCCGATCGGCGACAAGGGCGACCAGAACTTTCTGCTCGTCGAGCGCCATCCCTCGCCGTGGCCGTCGCGCGACTGGGTCACGCCGGCGAGCGAGGGTGAGCAGCTGCGCCTGTTCAAGGACTGGCATCCGGCGGTGGTGCAGATGATCACGGCGGTGCCGGTCAGCCAGCGCTGGGGCCTGTTCCACCGTCCCCCGCTCGGACGCTGGAGCAAGGGCCGCGTGACGCTCATCGGCGATGCCGCGCATGCGCTCGTGCCGCACCATGGCCAGGGCGCCAATCAGTCGATCGAAGATGCCGTGGTGCTGGCCGCGCAACTGGCCAAGGCAGGCCCGGGTCACTGGCGCGAGGCGCAGGAGGCCTACGAGCGGTTGCGGCGGGGCCGCACGCGCAAGGTGCAATACGCCTCGATATCGACGGCCGACGTATTGCATCTGCCGGACGGACCCGAGGCGCAGGCGCGCAACGCCCGCCTTCGCGCACGCGACAGCCTGCTGCATCATCTGGACTGGATTCACGATTTCGACGCCCTTGCACAAGAGCCGAACGAACGGCAGGGCGGCACCTGGCTCTGAACTGCGCTCCTCTCGTTGACGCCGGTTCAATTTTTCTGGACCGGCTCGGTGAGGCGAGAAGTCATGATCGCCGGATCGTCGGCGATCCGGCTGAGCACGCGGCGAAGCTGTTCGATCGGTCAGTCCTTGGCGACCATGACGCGAATCGATTCCGGCAATTTGACGAGTCTGATGGCAAGCTAGTCATCAAGAGGCTGCGAATTGGGATGCGCGAAAACGGCCTTCAATGAATCGTTGACGGGCAGGCTCAGATTGACGCCCTTTGGCGGAATAGGTTTGTCGAACCATTTTGTGTACAGAAGCATTGCTTGCCCGCTTGATTCCATACGCCCGATTGTCTTGTCGACAATCGACTTCATGGGTACATCATCTTTCGGCAACATGCAGGCGATCGCTTCCTTCGTTTGCGCAGCACCCGTCAGCACGTATTCGTCCGGATTGTGTGCTGTAGCGCGCTCGCTGGCTAAAACATCGGCGTCCATGAAGAATGCAACCGCTCGACCGGTCTCAAGGTTGAGAAACGATTCGCTGTGATCCTTGGCGGGAAGAATAGTAATTTTTGCGCCTTTCTCCTGAATAAACTTGCGCAAATACCGTTCAGACGTCGTGCCTGTCGTAACCGCAACGGTTTTTCCATCGAGGTCACTCAAGCTCTGAACCTGCGTTCCCTTTTTCACCAGAAAGCGTGTTTCGGTCACAGAAATCGTGTTCGAAAACCCGACCTGCTGTGCTCGCTCCTTATTGTTCGTGGTTCCACCGCACTCCATGTCAATCGTACCGTTCTGGATGAGTGGGATGCGGTTCTGCGGGTTCACCGGGATCAGTTTCACCTGCAGATTCGGTGCGTTGATAGCACTCTTGATGTCGTTGACGATCGCTTCCGCGAAGTCGTGGGAATAGCCGATAACCTCCTGATTATTGTCATAGTACGAGTATGGAATGGACGATTCACGGTAGCCCAGGATGATCGTATTTCTCGCCTTGATTGTAGCGAGACGCCCGCTCAGGTCCTGCCCATGCGCCGACAGTGTCAAGGACAGCATTGCCAGCATCAAGGCGCTAAAGCGATATTTTTTCATGGTCTCCTTCTCCTCCGATTTGAAACGTGACAAGCGTTGGTTGACTATCCTCTGAATTCGCGGGCCATCAGACGAGTTGCGCGCAAGCTCTCGCGATCCTCGAGCAGCCTTCTTCAAGTTGCGTCATCGACGTGGCGAAAGAAATCCGGAATGCAGGCGACAAGCCGAACGCCGCGCCCTGGATAACAGCAACGTCCTGACTTTCCAGCAGGTACATGACGAGATCCTGATCCGATTCGATGATTTTTCCTTCTGGCGTGCGCTTTCCAATCAGCCCCGCACAAGACGGATAAACATAGAACGCACCTGCCGGCGTTGGGCAGTGAATGCCATCAATGGCGTTCAGGCATGCGACTACGAAATCGCGCCGCGACTGATACTCAGCGCGCCAACCTGGCAGGAAATCCTTGGGTCCAGTGAGCGCAGCAAGAGCGGCACTCTGACTGATGGCAGACGGACTGCTGGTCGATTGCGACTGAAGTTTCGCCATTGCCTTGATCAACGTTTTTGGCCCCCCGGCGAAGCCAATCCGCCATCCCGTCATCGCATAGGCCTTCGAAACGGCGTTCACGGTGAGAGTTCGTTCTTTCAGGTGAGGGTTAGCGCGCGCGAACGTGCAAAAACTCGCACCGTCGTACAGGAGGTGTTCGTATACGTCATCGGTCAGTACATGCACGTCGGGATAGTCACTCAGAATTGCCCCGAACGCGGCGAGCTCCTCCTCGCTATATGTGACGCCCGTCGGGTTGCAAGGCGAATTCAGCACCAGCCATTTGGTTCGATGGGTGAGGGCCCGTTCAAGTTGCTGTGCTGTCAGCTTGTAACCGCTCGACACATCGCACTCGACGATAACGGGCACACCACCATTAAGAAGCACCATGTCGGGATATGACACCCAGTATGGTGCGGGGACGATTACTTCGTCGCCTTCGCCGACTGTGGCCGTCAGCGCATTGAAGATTATCTGCTTGCCGCCGTTCGCAACACTGACTTCGTCGAGAGCGTACGACACGCCGTTCTCGGCCTCGAACTTGGCGCATACCGCGCGTTTCAGTTCAGGCATGCCGTCGACGACGGTGTAGCGCGTCTTACCCTCTTTCATTGCCGCGTAAGCCGCCTCGATAATATGTGGCGGCGTATCGAAGTCGGGTTCGCCTACTGTTAATCCAATAACATTTCGTCCCGCACTTCGTAGCTCTTTCACGCGAGCTGTGGCCATATTGCTCGCGGACGGTTTGATGCGGTTCATGCGGGCGTCGATCAACTTCATCATCTTCCTTTGGAACAGTTCTTTATATCGCATGGGCCAACAGGGTTCGCCCATGACGGAAATTGCAGATCTGATTAAACCGGCAGACCCTTCGCACGAAGCACGGCATCGAATCGTTCCGGGTCAGACGTGCCAATTCTGTTTTCCTCCCGAATCCTGGACTCGCGAATTAGATGTGCCTGAGTGCGAGCGAACGTTTCTTCCGCCTGTTCCGCGGGAATCGCGATAACACCGTCGGCATCGCCCACGATCAGATCGCCAGGCAATACCACCATCCCGGCGCACGAAATGGGAACGTTGATCTCTCCCGGACCGTCTTTGCTGGGCCCACGATGCGTATGCCCACGCGCGAAAATCGGCATGCCGTCTTCCGCCCATTCAGTCAGATCGCGAACGGCACCGTCAATGACCAGTCCAGCGAGCCCGCGTGCGACGCACGTAGTGCGCATCAGCCCGCCGACGAGCGCCTGTGTCACGTCGCCGCCGCCGTCGATCACCAGCACATCGCCAGGCTCGACCATCGTCAATGCCTTGTGAATCATCAGATTGTCGCCAGGACGGACCCGAACAGTGACGGCGGGACCGCACAGCGTCGTTTCAAGACGTCGGTGATATTGCCGAAGACCGATCGTGCCGACGTTGCGACTCATCGAATCGCCAATCGCCGCAACGGGCAACGCCTGATATGCCTTGATAAGCTCAGGTGCCAGGCTTACTTTGCGAGGGTTGATACGATAGCCAGCGGGCCATTTATCTGATGAACTCATGGTCATTCTCTTAAGGATTAAAGGAGGCGCGGCAGTTAGCAGAGTCGAGGTCGGATCGCTTTAACTTTCCATTTCACTCGCGGGAAACCTGCCGTATCTACGCAGATATGGAACCAGCCCGCCCTCCCGTCGAATCATCTGAACGGTCTCGTCGATCGGCTCACACTCGACAATTCGATCGTCATCCGAAGCAATGGAAATCGTCACGTTACTTCCGGCGAGACGCACCTCGAAGTCGTCGCCCTCACGAAGCAAACTGGTATCGGCTGTAATCAGCAAGAGACCGTTGTTGACGGCGTTTCGCCAGTAAGTTCGGGCAAAGCTCTTTGCGACCACAGCCCTGATTCCCGCGCCCATGACCACGGTCACCGCAACCTCCATGGCTGATCCACAGCCGAAATTGCGGCCGGCGACGAGTATGTCGTCCGGCAGTACACTCGCGGCGAAGCCTGGGTCCAGATCTTCAAGCAAAAATTGACGAAGAATTCGAGGGTCGACACTTTCCTTCTTGCGGCTGGAGGAAATGATGTAATCGGTGTTGACGTCGTCACCCAATACACGTGCCCTGCCACGGAAAACCTCTTCAGTTTCTCTCGACATCAATCCTCCAGGATATTGACCAGCCGTCCCGAGACGGCGGCAGCGGCGCAAACCCGCGGAGAAGCCAGGAAAATTTCCGCGTTGCGGTTCCCCATGCGACCTTTGAAGTTCCGGTTTGCAGTTGAGAGAACGCGCTGCCCATCCGATGGCTTCACGCCGCACGTTCCGCAGCATGATCCGCATCCGGGCGCTTGCATCTCGGCACCGAAGCGTCTGAATGCGTCACTCATCCCGCTAAGTTCAAGTTCCCGCTGAACTTCTTCCGATGCGGGGGTCACGATCAACCGCACATTGGGCGCGATTCCGCCCGACTTGCTCAGCACCGCCAGCGCTTCCTGATAGTCCTTCAGCCGGCCACCCGTACACGTACCCAGATAGACGACGTCGATTCGCGCGTCTTCCGCCTCCGCAATATCAACGACATTGTCAACGCGATGCGGAAGGGCAACCTGCGGAACCACCGAGCCAAGATCGAGTTCGACGGCACTTTCGTACACTGCTGCCGGATCGGCATCGAGCGGTTCGAAGTTCACGGAACTCCGGTCCGCAAGCCATGCGCGCGTGACCTCGTCAAAGGGAAAAATCCCCGCCTTGGCACCCATTTCGACCGACATGTTGGCAAGGACAATGCGGTCATTCATGTCGAGAGACGCGACACCAGAACCCGTGTACTCCAGCGCGCGATAACTTGCTCCGTCGGCACCCAAGCGGCGAGCCAGCGTCAATGCCACATCCTTGGCACTCACCGACGTGCGCAGTTGACCGGTCAGCACAACCTTGATGGACTGCGGCACACGCAGCCAGATTTGCCCGCATTTGAATATGCCGGCGAGATCGGAAGATCCGATCCCCGTGCCAAAGGCGTTCAGTGCGCCGTACGACGTAGCGTGCGAATCGGCGCCGACCGCGAGTTGCCCTGGGAGTACATGTCCTCGCTCGAGCATCAACTGATGGCCGATACCCTCACCGACTTCAAATAACGTAATGCCTTCACTTGCCGCGTATTCACGGGTCAACGCTTGCAGTGCGAGGGCGCGCTCTCCCGATACAGCGCCGTAGTGGTCGAGCGCGAAGACCAGTTGAGCCGCGCTGGCTGGCGAGGTCAGGGTTCCGTCTTCCTGCATGGCGCGGAAGTAGTCCAACGCCATGGGCACGGACGCATCTGTTCCCATGGCAACGTCCGGTGTGCAAACTGCCAACTGCCCCGCATATACCCTGCGTAGAGACGCCCGGGAAAGTAGCTTCTCGGCAAGCGTCTGCCCTTGCAAGGCTGCGGCGGTTCTCGTCGATTGAAGGTCCATGCGTGAGTCGAATCCAGTTGGGCGCCGAGGAGGGCAGTGCCCGGCGGACAAACATGTTTGAACGTGAAGTCAAACTCCCTTGCAGCGAGAGAGTTGTCACAGACAGGGGTGATCTGCTGCGAGTCTAGGGGGGCAGATTCCACTGGACAAATGAATTTTCCCGATGGATTATTCTGAAAAATTGAATTATCCGATTCCAGAGTCTGCCTGGACTGTCATTCGTCATGCGCCATAACGTTACGCTCAAGCACATTCGCTGCTTTCTGGCTGTCGCTCATACGGGATCGTTCACCACGGCATCGGCGCGTCTGTGCATCACACCTTCCGCGCTGACTGCCACCATCCAGCAACTGGAGAGCGCAGTTGGCGCGCGCATGTTCGACCGCACTACGCGTCGCGTGACGCTGACCGAGCATGCCGCGCGCTTTCTCGCGGAGGCGGATCGCGTGGTCAATGGTTTTGACAGTGCGGTTTCGGACCTGATTGCATTGGCTCAAGGCCAGCGTGGGCATATTCGGATCGGTGCCGCTGCATCCGTCATCAGCCGCTTTCTGCTACCCGTCTTGCCGGAGTTTCGGTCGGCGTATCCGGAGATCACGATTTCTCTGCGCAATTCAGCGGCGCAGCAAATAGAAAGGCTGGTGCTCGAGGGCGAGGTCGATTTTGCTATCGACAGCAAATATCAGGGATATGACGAGCTTTCCTACACACCCCTGATATCCGACTCGTACGGCGTCGCCTGTCGAATCGACTCGCCGATCGCAGGGCTTGCTCGGCCGATTCACTGGAATGACCTGAACAGTGGCCGATATATCGGCTTCAACGCGGATACCGGCATCAGACATTTTCTGCACGCTCAGGTCCCGTGGTGGCGTCCGCTTAACGAAGAGCATGACGAGGTTGAAGGCACCAGCTACCTGTTTGACTTTCTCGCGAGTGGGGATTATTACGCGGTGCTGCCATCGCTTTCATACCATCAGAATCACAATCCTGCATTGTGTTGGATCGAACTGCATCAACCGCATCTCAAGCGGGAGCTCTGCGTCATGACGAGAGCATTGCGCTCGCTTTCGCCAAGCGCACAGCATTTGCTGGATCTGTTGAATCGCAGCCTGGACACACATGAGATGCCTGTCGGAGTGATGCGGACAGAAAGCAACGGCTGATCTGTCCTTCAGAAGCGGTGCGGCATTGAAACACAGGGACAGTCGCTCGATTACCCTCGCACTCTGTTCCAGTGATAGCATTTCCTCAGTCGCGCGGCGGTCGAGAAACCCCTTGCACTCAGACGACGATCGATTCGTACACCGAATGCGGCGCTCGACGTGATTAAAAGATCACGCGTCTGCAGGCAGTCACGGAAACATGTGAGATAGAAATCGGTTGCGAGCGATGAGGTCAACGCCTCCGCTGCCAATCGCCGACCGGTCGGCCTACGCGTCGTCGGGAATCGAGGCTACTCCGGCCGGCAAACAAGGAGCGCAGCCGAACCATGACCGTACCCCCGCGCGATCCGTCGGCTCCTCGCGATCCCGCGTCCCTCGTAATCGGGGCGATCGCCGCGCAGGTGGCCGGCGGGCTGATTACACAGATGTCGCCTTTTACGATTGCTGGCTTGATGGACGGTCTCTCGCTTTCAGAACGCGACGCAGGCTTCGTCGTCTCCGTCGAGCTCCTCATCCTTGCGGTCACCGCGATCGCAATTGCCCCGGTTCTGTCACGGTTTTCCGATCG
This sequence comes from uncultured beta proteobacterium, assembly GCA_963738755.1. Taxonomy (GTDB): domain Bacteria; phylum Pseudomonadota; class Gammaproteobacteria; order Burkholderiales; family Burkholderiaceae; genus Paraburkholderia. Next base: position 145,049 of record CAVTXZ010000022.1, on the reverse strand, counting down.
GCGCGTCGCCCTCGTCGCCGTCGCGTTGACGCTGACCGCCCAGGGCGCATCAATCTTCAGCGCATCGCTGCCGTTGCTCACCATGCTGCGCGGAATCGCGGGTGTCGGCGAAGGCGTGCTTTACGCCGTATCGCTCACCGTTGTCGCTTCCCGCGCTAATAATCCGGATAAAGTCTATGGCTATTTTCAGGTTGTTTGGGCCTTGGGCAGCGTCGCGCTCTTCGGCATTGGCGGTCAGCTCACAGCCGCCTTCGCGCAGCGTGGCGTCTTCGCGCTCATGGCCGGAGTCACCCTCGCGCTCACGCCGCTCCTGTTGCTTATTCCGGACGCCCGCGTGAAAAGCGGTGAAGGCGTCACGACGGGCGCGGCGCGAATCTCGCCGGTGCCTGGCGTCATGACGCTCGCGGCGACGGTGCTCTATCTGAGCGTTTCGTCCGCGATCTACGCCTTCAGTGCGCCGCTCGGCGAGCGTGCAGGCCTCGATACGCGCGCGGTCAGCTATGTGCTGACGGTAGCGACGCTGGTCGGTCTCGCAGGCGCAGGCGCCGCCACGGCGATCAACGTGCGATGGGGACGGATGATCCCCATTTCAGGATTCTTCGCCAGCTTCGCGCTTGTCGTGCTGGTGCTCTGTCTTTCGCGTAATCCGACCGCTTACGTCATCGCCCTCGTCGCTTCGGTTGTCATTTACTACTTCTCAGTGCCGTATCTGTTCGGCCTTGCCGCTGCGCTCGATCACAGTGGTCGTTGGGCGGCAGCAGCGGGGTCAGCCTATTTGTTCGGCTTCGCCGCGGGCCCTTTTTTAGCGGGGGTAGTGATCACTGGGAGCGGCTACACCGGCCTCGCCGTGGCCTGTGTCGCAATCACAGCCGCCGCGTGGGGTCTTGCCACGGTCGTGATCTGCCGCGTCGGCGGGACGGGTCGTGCCGCGCTTTCTGCCAGCCTGGAGCGGCCACCGGAGTAATGACTTCTGTCGAGGCCAAGGGCACCGCACGACGAGCCGTATGACCACGGGGCCGACGCGGCGATCCTGAGTTTCCGCACGTAGCGCTGATAATTTACGCGCCTCGCGGCCCATCCTTTTCAGTCAGAGCGTCGCCAATTGCCGCCAGCAATGCTCGCCCGTCGAAAGGTTTGCGGAAAAGGCGGCTGTATTTTGCCTGCGGCAGCTCGGCGAGCTCGTGACGACCGGTGATCAGGATCACCGGCAAATCGGGGCGTCTCTCCCGCACCAGCCGTTGCAACTCAAAGCCGTCCATGCCGGGCATGCCGATGTCCGTGATCAGGCAAACGATCTCCGGAAGGGCGTTGCTGCCAAGCAGGGTCTGGGCCGACGAAAATGTCCGCACAGCGTGGCCTGCCGACTCGAGAAGCTCCTCGAGCGATTCGAGCAGGCGCGGGTCGTCATCGACGATCGCCACCAAGGGCTTCGGGTTTGAAATCCTCAAGCCGCCCGAACGTCTGGAATGAGCACCTGGAATCTGCAGCTTTTCGGCAATCCGCACCAGCTCGGCGAGCGACGCCGTGCCCATTTTCTGCATGACATTCCGTTTATGGACCTGCAGCGTGACCTCGCTGATCCCCAGTTCAGCCGCGGCCTGTTTGTTGAGAATGCCGCTCACTACGAGTGGCAGCACATCGCGCTCGCGCTGTGTCAGGTTGCCATAGCGTTGTCGCAACAGAGCGAGTTCGGCTCGCTCGGTTCTCCTTTCACGGTCCTGAGCGATCGCTGTGCGGATGGCAGCGAGGAGGTCGACATCACTGAAAGGCTTGGTCAGAAAATCGACGGCGCCGTGCCTGATCGCACGCACAGAGGATCGGATGTCTCCGTGTCCGGTGATGAAAACGATCGGTGGATCGTCCCCGTCCGCGATCTGCCTCTGCAGATCGAGACCGTTGATATCCGGCAGTTCGACGTCGAGGATCAGGCAGGCGGGCAGGTCGGGCTTCGCAAAAGCAATATAGTCCGCGGCCGCGGCGAACGTCTCGGCTCGCCACCCCATGGACTCCAGCAGCTCACCGATCGCCTCGCGCACTCTGATGTCGTCATCCACCACGAAGACGATCTCGTCCTGTGAGTTCATGGCGCCTCACTCGCCACCAGTGGCAGCGTGAAGGCGACGGTTGCCCCACGTGTCTCGTTGTTGGCTATCCAGAGGCGGCCCCCATGCGATTCTATGATCGTGCGGCAGATGGCGAGCCCCATGCCCATCCCGCGCTGCTTGGTCGTAAAAAAAGGCTCGAATACACGCTCGGCATCCGTGAAACCCGTTCCGTCGTCGCAAACCTCGACGCGGATCGTCTCGGGGCCGTCCCGGCAGGAGCGTAGCCGTATCGCACGCGCGCCGCCGGTGAAAGTGTCCATCGCCTCGATTCCGTTGCGGATCAGATTCACCAACACCTGCTGCACCTGCACGCGATCGAGCGCGACCAGCGGCAGATCCGGGTCGAGATTCGTCTTGATGCCGATGTCCTTCGCCGCGGTCGTATCGGCCATGAGCCGGCAGACTTCGCCGATCAGGCGGTTGACGTCTTCAGGCGATCTCGCGTGCGGCGCGCGGCGGAACAAGGCCCGGATGTGGCTGATGACATCCGCAGCCGAGTTGGCGTCGCGGCTGATGCGCTCGGCGATGATTTTGGCGCGCTCGATGTTCGGGGGCTCTGCGGACAGCCAACGATGGCATGCGTGGGAACTGGTAACGATCGCTGCCAGTGGCTGATTCAACTCATGCGCGATCGAGGCGGAAAGTTCTGCGAGACTTGCTACCTGCGTCGCCCGCGCGAGCTTCTCGGAGACGCGCCGCATTGCCTCTTCGGCGTGCATCTGATCGTCTATGTCGTGGCAGAGGCCGAACCACTGAACAATCTGTCCGTTCGAATCCCGCATCGGCTCGGCCCGACCCGACATCCAGCGATACACGCCGTCTGCGCGGCGCAGCCGATACTTCATTGAGAAGCGCTCGCCCGTGACGAGACAGCGGCCGAGAACGTCGCTGACCTCCTCGGCGTCGTCCGGGTGAAAGATCGTGTTAAAGACCACTTCGAGCCGGCTTTTGTCCCCCAGGTCCATGCCGAGAAAGTCCGACATATGCTTGTTAGCCAGGGTGGTTTCCCCATCCGGGGTCAGGCGCCAGAGGTTACTCGGAACCATGTCCACGAGCAGCGAGAGCTCCCGCTCACGGCCGCGCAACGCCTCTTCGGCGTGCAACTGGTCCTCTATGTCGTGACAGAGGCCGTACCACTGGGCGATGCGTCCGTGCTGATCGCGCATCGGTTCCGCGCTGCCCTCCATCCAGCGATACACGCCGTCCATACGACGCAGGCGATACTTCATTGAAAAGCTCTCGCCGGTGACGAAGCAGCGATTGAGCGCCTGACCCAGGCTGGCCGCGTCATCAGGATGGACGGCGATCTCCATGAAGGCTGCCAGTCGGCTCCTGTCAGGCTTGTCTGCATCCGCCACATCGAAACCGAGAAAATCGATCAGGCGCCTGTTAAAGAAGTTTGGCTCGCCGTCTGGCGTCAGCCGCCAGAGGTAGACCGGGACCATGTTGACGAGCTGCGAAAGTTCGCGCTCCCGGTCACGCAACGTCTCCTGTGCACGCACCTCATCGTCGATATCGAGAGAAACGCCGTACCATTGCACGACCGCTCCACCTTCATCGAGCCGAGGCTCTAACCTGCACTCCACCCAGCGATAGGCGCCATCTTTTTCACGCCAGCGAAACCGCATCACGCCGGCACCGCCAGTTTCGGAACAATTGCGCAACGTGCGCTGCACCTCGGGAGCGTCTTCGGGGTGAACGAGCTCCTGCAGCAATTTGTCGATTCGCGGCTCCGCGAGTTCTTCAGGCTGCGCGACAACAGAGCGGAGGTGGTCGCGGTATCGCTTGTTCAAGTAAACCGGGCCGCCTGTGGACGCGGCGCTCCAGATGCGGATCGGTACGGCATCGATGATCTGCTGAAGCTGTCGCTCGCTCTGCCGAAGCGTCTCCTCCGCGCGCATCTGGTCGTCTATGTCATGACAGAGGCCGTACCACTCGACGATGCGCCCGTGCTGATCACGTATTGGCTCCGCACGGCTCGACATCCAGCGATACACGCCGTCGGCCCGCCGCAGGCGATACCTCATGAAAAAGCGTTCACCAGTGGAGAAGCAGCGACTCAGCGCGTCTCCAAACGCGGCGGCGTCATCAGGATGGACGGCGGCCTCGATCATCGCCGCCAACCGGGTCATTCCCGGTCGGTCCATATCCGCCACGCCCAGGCCTAGAAAATCGACCATGCGCTTGTTGAAGAAGATCGGCTCGCCGTCCGGAGTCAGCCGCCAGAGATGGCTTGGAACCATGTCCACGAGCTGCGAGAGTTCTCGCTCCCGGTCGCGCAACGTCGCCATGGTTTTCCTGTGAACGTCGGTCTCAAGCACCGAACCAACGCACTCAGTAATACGACCTTCGCTGTCGAGGGAAGGTCGTGCTCCACTTTGTGACCGGACGTAATAGCCGGTCGCGCGCCGAACGTATGCCATGATCGCAAGGCCTAAGCGTTGTCGGAAAACAGTGTTGTCAGCGTCGGCTGGGCCTGCCGGACAAGCGCAACCGCGGGGACTGTCAATGCATAGTCTAATAGTCTAATCCTGTCGTACCTGGGCCGCACCTCACGGAAATCCTTGGATTGCATACCGGTGTAACCTTCGCGGCCGGCCCGCGTACTAGGTTGCAACCGAACGGGACTATTTCGTGTGGTGCCGCTCGATGCCGAGGGCTTCCGCCTTTCGAACGAGGTCCGCGACAGAGCGTGTGGACATTTTCTTCATCGCCTGTCCTCGGTGAATCTTCACAGTAATTTCGCTCAGACGCATTTCCGAGGCTATCTGCTTGTTCATCAGCCCTTTCACCACAAACGCCATCACCTCTTTTTCCCTTGGTGTGAGCGACTCGTAGGCGTCGCGCAGCGCCGCAGTCGACTGCTCGGCGTCAAGCCGTTCGCTGTCGCGTTTGAGCGCCTGATCGACAGCATCGAGCATGTCCTGGTCGCGAAACGGCTTGGGGAAGAAATCCATGGCGCCGGCTTTCATGGCCTTGACCGTCATCTCGATGTCGCCATGGCCGGTCATGAACAGGATCGGCATGTGCAGGTGGTTTTTGACGAGTTCCTGCTGAAAAGCGAGGCCGCTCTCACCGCGCAGCCTGACGTCGAGGATCAGGCAACTGGCTCCGTCGAGCTTCGGAAAAGCGAGAAACTCGTGCGACGACGCGAAGGTCTCGACACGCAGGCCGACCGAGAGCAGCAGATCGCTCAAGGCAAGCCGCATCGACTCGTCATCGTCGATGACATAGACCACAGACTCTTTGCGTTCGCATGTCGCTGAATTCGAATGCAGCTCGGAAGTCATTTTGGCTCCTCGTGACCCGGGAAGGTCCGCGCCGGCAATCGGGATGGCGGGTTTGAAACGGGAGTAAACCAGCCCTCCGACACAACACATCCACGAAAATTATAGTGCGTTACGGCTTTCGCGAGTCTCGGGATTTTCCGTCTCAGCCAATACTGGATGTATAGGTACGATGATTGCGACTTCCTGAAAGTCTCCATTGCAACGCGATGCAGTGGATGGCATCCGCAGGCCTCGTGCGCTTGCGCTTGCGAGGTTCCGGCATGCAGTTTCAGCGCTGCCCGGCTATAGAACGTAGAGCCAACCGAGCAGCGTGAATACTGAAAAGAGTGTGGTCATCGAGATCACTGCACCCACTACCGTCTTCTCGACGTCGTATTCGACCGCGAGCACGTACGCGCTCTTGGCGGTCGGCACGGCAGAGCACACGACGGCGGCGATAGTCGCAGTCCGGTCGAGTTGTGCCGCAAGGCAAAGCGCGTAGACCACGAGCGGCATGATGGCCAGCTTGAGCGCCGTCAGCAATGCATAGAGACCCAGGCGCTCGCGCAGTTCGGCGAGTGTCAGATCGAGTCCGATTGCGAAGAGGGCGCATGGCGTCAAGGCTTCGCCGAGCATTGTGAAAAACGACGCCGCCGGGCCGGGCAGTTTCAATCCGAGGATCGACCAAAGCAACCCGAAAACCGTGGCAAGGATGACGGGATTGGTGGCGATCTGCCGAATCAGCGCCGCCGTCCGTACGTTGCCCGATGTGTCGTATCGCCCGATCTCGAGCAGCAGAACCAGTATCGGAAACATGATCGCGCCGACGAATACGGTCGCAATCGCTGCTGCAAGCACTCCCGGTGGGCCAAAAAGCGTCTTTAATATTGGCAGTGCGACGAATCCGGTGTTCGTCATCGACACGGCAGCGGCCAGCATTCCGCTCTTTGCCACGCTCGCGCTGCCGGCGATTCGCACAAAAATCATCACGGCCGCAAAGCAGATCATGGAACCGCCGCCGAACGCAGCAAGAAAGTGCCAGTCAAGGAGCGCGTGAAGCGACTCGTCGGCGATCGTCTGGAAGACCAGAGCGGGCATCGCCACGAAGTAGGCAAAGCGCATCAGCGGCGCGGCCAGCGCGCGCGGCAGATAGCCGGAAGCGCCGGCAAACCATCCCGTCAGGATGATGGCAAAGATCGGAAGTATGGTGCTGGCCAGATGCATTGTGATCTCCCGTAGCGATGGGACGTGGGCGCATCGACGCTTATCCCTGGCTGGGCGTCATTATCGGAGAAAACTTCGCACGACCGTGGCGAAGTTGCAATTTGATCGCGCGCTAAGACGGGGCCATTGGCCTTCGACATTTCTGAATGAGGAACGCTTGTCGGGGCGGGTTGTGTGACGCGATGAGGCGCGCTTACGTGTCGCCCGACCGCCAGCGTCCCCTGAACGGTAATCGGTCATCTTCCGAAGCGGTCATTGGAATGTTAGTCAAGTCACGCCGTTGTCATCCAACATTGTTTGAATAAACCGACACCAATAAGGGGCGGCCATGCCGCTCCGTTTTATTTGTCTCAGGGGAAAAGCCATGAAGAAAGCGTGGATCGCTTTGTCGGTTGCCTGTTTATTGTGTACGTCTGTCGCCCAGGCTCAGACTTCACGCACTAGCTGGGTGGTTACGCAAATCTACAACTACAACCATCCGTTTGCGGCGACGGATAGCACTGACCTGGCGACGAAGATGGTGACCATGGCGAGTGACGCTTTCTCTTTCTATCGCGGCACCGACCATATTTTCTATCAGGACATGCGGACCCTGCCTGCATCGAACTACACCACCACCCAGACTGGTTACACCTGGATCGGCGGCGATGCTCACATCGGCAATTTCGGCGCGTGGCAGGACAGCAGCGGCAACACCGTGTTTTCCGTGGACGATTTCGACGAAGGCTATCTCGGCCAGTACGTTTGGGATCTGCGCCGGCTGGCCACCAGCATGGTCCTCGCCGGTCGCGCCAATGGCATAGCCGATAGCGACATCACGACCGCTATCAACACCATGGTGGGCGCCTATGTCAGTGAAATGAGCAGTTTCATGGGCAGCAACGCAGAACTCAGTTTTCAACTCAAGAATGGCAATACGTCCGGTGTTGTGCAGGCGACGATCAGCGACTCCAGCGGCGATAGCCGTTCCAGTCTGCTGAGCAAGTACACACAGGTGACGAACGGCGTGCGCAGTTTCCAGAAAATCGCAAACACTTTGGTCGCGGTAGATAGCGCGACCTTTAACAACATCGCCTCGGCGATGAGCAGCTATATCAGCAGCATCGCTTCATCAAAGCAGTACGCTGCCGGTTACTACAAGGTGAAGGATATCCACCAGAAACTAGGCTCCGGCGTGGGCAGTCTGGGCAAGCTGCGCTACTACATCCTGCTGGAAGGGCCATCCACTTCCACCTCGGATGACGTGATTCTCGAGGTAAAGCAGGAGACCACCAGTGCCGTGGCCGAAGCGAGCAGCAATGGGCAGTCGTTATTGTCCGCCGACAATAGCAACGACGCCGCTCGTGTCGCCATGACCAATAAGGCTCAGACGCTTAATGCCGACGTGTTGGCTGGTTACGCGACGATCAACGGCTTGACCTACTACTTCCATGAGAAGTCGCCGTATGAGGAAGACTTCGACTATACGCAGTTGACCAGTGTCGGCAAGCTCAATACGGCTGCTGCCTATCTGGCCCAGGCGTTGGCCTCGGCGCATGCAATCTCCGACCAGGACTACAACAGTGCAATCGTTTCGTACAGCATCGATAAGCAGGTAAGCAATGCTGTCACGAGTACGAGCGGATTGAAGTCGGAGATTTCGACCTTCGCTTTCAACTATGCGGCTCAGGTCAATCTGGACTGGCAATCCTTCGTCGGCGCGTACAACTCGGGAACGCCGCTGTACTAAAGCGTTAGCAGCGAAATGGTGTCAAGCCGTCCGTCTACGTTCCGACAGCGCTAATACAAATAACGCAAACCCGGCCATGCTCAGAATGATGAGCCACAACAAGGTTTCGTCCCAGAAGACATGCCATCGATACTGTGGAAAATACAACCGGAGGGCGACGTAGCTCCTCGTACAAAAAAGAACCAGATATGACGCAAGAGGGATAAGCAGGAAGCCGGCTTCGCGGATCGCCACCGTGACCCGTCCGGCGACTGCGGCGCCAAGCAGCATGATCGACAGGCCAAACATGATGAACAGACCGGCACCAGCCTGTGTCTCGGTTGCGTGCGCGGGGTTTGGCCGTTGAACAGCGAGGTCAGTGCTACGAACAGGATGAACGCGGCAAATCCGTATAGCACTCTCCTGATTCCGCATCTCAAACTACCCCGGCCACGCTGCGGATTCTGGGCTGCTGCGTTGGCATCGACTCGTGAAATCGCAAGCATGCCGACTGGAACGGCTGAACTAGTCAACCCCCACAGTGTGGCTCCGGTTCGCTCCGCGTCGTGCCGGGCCCTCGCCGAACGGCGGGCACCGTAAGCCAAGGAAACAGGGTTCAATCTGGCAAGTGCCCGAATTCCGCGGTCGGTGTCCTCCAGGGTGGCCGGCAATCCACGAACCGGTGGCTTTTTCATCGCTCGTCCGCGTTGGACGCATCCGTCGAATGGTCAATGTCCTTGTTAACATCTGATCATCAGACGTGAAAAATCAAGCACTCGTTTTCACAAGAAAGTGACGAATACGTTTCTTATTTTCGCGGTCTTGGGGAAGATCGGCGACAAGATTCACCAAAGATCTTTGGATTGCTACGTATTAGCAATATTTCCAGCCGACGTTACAAGAGTGAAACGCTTATACTCCTGTTCCTCGAATCGTCTGCAAATAGAGTCTGAAACGTCTGAAGATTCGGTTGCGGTGGCCGGGGTCTAATTCGGCGCCACCCTGTGGTTTTAGGCGAATTGGGGAGTGATCAGGCGCTTCGAATCTCGTGTGCGCGCGTCTGGCGCTTACGGTGCATCATGACCAGATCCATGGTCGGCTCATCACTGGTGGTTTCGCACAGGTATCGAGCACGAACGCTGGGAAAAGAGAGTTAGCTGATCTTTCAGTTATCCTCAATTTAAGGGTCGAAAGCGGAAGTCGGTTGTTACATCTACAGCGTGCCAGGCGATTAGCGCAGGTCTCATAAGACATCTCGCGCCAGTTCGCCAGCATGCACAACCTCATACGTCGGGTTTTTTGCCGGGCGCATGAGAGACGAGTCGTCGACGCTTGCTGAATGGTCGATTGAAACGTGTCGCAGGTCGAATGCATACGGGGAGTTTCGCCCGTGCTGTACTCCGTCCTGGTGGTGCAATCCAAGGCTTAAGTCATTGATAGCACTTCACCGAAGGGATCGCGCGTGCGCGTCCAATAAGGACTACAGATCGTCGATCTGTTGACTGGCGCAGATCGATAGGTCTGGAAGTCTGGCGTGCTGCCTACTGGTAGCGGCCTGCGCACGTTCGTCTATTGGGCATCGGCCGACGGATATCGACACATCCGAAGCGTCACCTTGATCAGCAACGAACGCGGTCAACGCGTTCCCCCGATTCATCTCTTCGCTAGCAATAGCGTCATATCTAACTTTGGAATGTAGTGGAATGAGACAGCTTAAGTACCTGATATTTTTCATGTTTGCACTCGCGTTTTTGCCTGCGGCATACGCGCAGAGCGCCGCCAACCCGAAGACCGTTGTCGTTGACGGCGTGACGTGGACGAAGTGTGCGGACGAGCACGCTACGTGTTCCTTCTCCGGCACACAAAGCATTCTGTACGGCGCCTGGCCTCCGAGCGCACCCTCGGCTGCGTACGCAGTGCATGGCACCTACACGGGCAGCGTGCCCTGTGACAACAGCGCCATGACGCCCGACCCCGCGCACGGTTATCTGAAGGCGTGCTATATCAAGACCACTACGGCTACCCCTACCAAATATACGCCGCCGGCGCTGGTGAACCCTGTCAGCCCGATTGCATACGGCGCGAAGTGCAATGGTTCAACGGATGACACGGCCGCATTCCAGAAGGCGGTCAATGCGGGCGACGTGCTGGTTCCTGCCGGGACGTGCGTGATCAATGGCACGGTCAATGTGCGAGTGAGCAACCGTCACATTCAGTGTCAGGGAACCGTACTCAAGCGGAACACCGGCTTCAACAATCAGATGTTCATCATCGGCGACTATAAAAACGCCTACCACGATGACAGCATTGTTGAGTGCAACTTCGTGGGCGCAAACACTGCAATTCCGCAGTACTACAACAACGATGCACGGCGTTTGGATATCGCGATTGAAACGGCCGGTCCGGTGAGCAAATTCTTCCTGGCAGGCAACAGCTTCAAGCAGTTCTTCGGCCAGTCGATGTTCCAGACCTACGGTTCGACCGATGGCGGAAGTGGTGACATCGTGGAGTACAACACCTTTGCAAGCTGCGGCTACTATGGCCCGGTGTTCGTTGCTCACACTCATGGCTACATCGGACACAACACCGTGACCGACTGCGCTGTGGGTATCGAGAACGACGACACCACCCAGACGACCGGCAATAACGTGATTGAGTACAACACAGTTAGCGCGGTGTATGGCTATGGTGCGCCTGACATGACTTCGTCGGTGATGGTAACGGGCGGCGTTGCGGCGAATGCCGACTACTCCACCAACATCGTGCGCAACAACACGGTGTCGGGCAAGAGCAACGCACAGGGATTCCGTGGAGCCAACATTCCAAGCCGAACGATCATCGGCAAGAATTGGGGCGTGAAAGCCGCGCAGTATTCGAACAACACCTGCGCTTCGGGATGTTCGGTTACCCCGTGATCATGCGGTAGTAAGTGAAGAAAGCAGGACCGGGCTGTCCTGAACGGTATTGTCACGTAACTGCATGGCAAGCCGAAGTAAGGGGAAAACGGCGGGCATGGAAGCATGCCTCCGTGAAGAACGTCTCCGTCAGAGACAGTCCATTTTCCTGCGTCGATCACAGGCTCCCGCCTGCCTGATCAGGGCACTATTCCGGTAACTGGATGTGCTGGTAGAGCGAGACAAGAAAAACTAGAAATCGCTCTATCGCCACCATCGTTTTCCGGGCGCCTACATCAATTGCCTGTTGCACGCGTCTTTCCGGCTCAGCTTAAACCTGCGCGGGATCCGGTCCGCGGCGCGGCTTCGCCGAATCGCAGGCAGCCGGTGATTTCGCACCGTGCTTCTAGTGCCACCGTATCTATAAACGCTCCGGTCATGTCGAGCCGAAGCGGTTTCGACTGAGTCAAAGCGGGCTGCATCGCAGCTTCCGTAGGGGCTTGCGCCGACGGCGCGGCGGTCTTCGGTGATCGGGTGTTTTCGTTCAATGCTGCTTGGGCCTTGCCCGCAGAAGATATCGAAGAGCCAACGTTAGTCATGCTCGTGATGTCGTTCTGGATAGACGCAATCTGACTTGCAAGCATCATCATCTGACCGTGGGCGGCAGGAGACTGCGCTGCAACTTTCTCTGCTTCTTTCAGTTGCTTGCTCAACTGTTTCAGGACCTTCTGCAAGCGATCCACTTCGGACATGTCTGGGGGATTGCTGTCCTTCGAGTTCGTCGAATTGTTGAGGGAGTTGCCAACAGACGAATCGTACGGCGAATTCACTGACGAAATCATTGTTGCCCCATATCTGATAAGCACCGTCTCAAAGCGGCTCGGAAGGTACGAAACTCTGCGTGTACCAGTTGACTCAATGCCCCAATACTCCAAGTCATGTCGCGCGAGCAGGAGCTTCGTACTGGTCTGGAACAGCCCGCGAACGATCTGTTTGCGAGCCATGGCGCAAGCTTGAGGCTGCACGGATGAACTGCTGGTGAATGGTCGGGCGCGATGCGCCCGTCAGTCGTTACAGATAGCTGCAGATGTAGTCGAGCGTTTCGATCACGTCGATATCGAAGCGACTCTTACCGGGCACCGAGAACGACTCGCCCGCGCCATACGTCTTCCATTCATCACTGCCTTCGAGGCGGATACGGCATTGGCCGGCCTGCACCTCCATGAGTTCCGGCGCGTCAGTGCCGAAGTTGAGCGCACCGGGCAGGATCACGCCGAGCGTCTTGCGCGTGCCATCGGCAAAGAGAACGGTGTGCGAGACACACTTGCCGTCGAAATAGACGTTGGCTCGTTTGACGATGGAAACCTGATCGAATTGCGTTGTGGCCGTCATGGCGGTCTTCCTTTGGGCTCTCGTGAATGGATGGGTTGGCGCCGCGCAGCGGCAGCGGTCGCAAGCCCGCCATCATACAACCGGTCGGCAGCGTGAGTAGGTTTCGGCGCTTGCGATATGCGCCAATTGCGCTGAACACGAGCCGATCCAGCCAGTCAGCACAATGCCGCGGAGTGACCGACAATCAGTCAACCGGGCACCAGCGACCGGAATCCGGGCACACAATGGCCGGTGCGCCGTTCAGCAGCACTTGCTCGACATCCGTTTGCAATGACTCCGCAGGGGCGACGTCAAAGACAACCTTGAGCGCATGCCCAACATGGACATCTTCGATAGGAAGCTCCCAAGTCAGGAATATCTGGATGCAATCCTGGTCCGGCGCGAAATCGGCCGCGTTAAAGCTGCTGCTGCCGCGTTGAATAACGCCATGAGGCTGACCGGTATCGAATATCACCACTGTTCCGCGAGTCAGAGGAATGCGACGGTCCAAAGCGGGAAAATGCAAGTCCAGACCTTTGTCGTCGCTCAGGAAGAGATTGCAAAAGGCGGCACCGCCATATTGCGCTCCGTCATGGTGATACCTTGCGCCGCGGCAGGCCATCAACGCCACGTCGCTGGAAGCAAGCACCGCGGGCAGTCCAAGCGCATGCGTCCAATCGGTTGCTGCCTGCACGCAGCGTGTGTAGTCAGGCCAACGCGCCCGTGCTCGCGCCAAAGGCATGGGTTCGACGTCCCCCGGCTCCAGGACCATGTGTAACGATATCTCTCTGTCCCAATCCGCAAGCAGACGTGCAGGGGGCACGGGCACGTCGACCGCGCCTGATAGCACGATGTCGCTCACACGTCGGCTGCGGATGGCGTCGCCACTCCAGAAATGGGAAGTCAGCATGTCTCGCACTTGATGCGGTTGAGGATCTACCTGGACCATTGTAACGATTCAAGGAGATCGTTTCGATGCGAACGGACCAATTCGGGCCCCTCGCGATTGGCTGCTCGCCATTCGATCTCAGCAGTGACGACGGCCGACAACCTGCATGACGCTTGCGAAGGGATACTTACGCGATGTCACATGTCGACGCACGCGAAGTCCTATTATCCCTGGCCACCTGGTACGGCGGTATTCATCGTCATTGAGAGCGTGCCGACCAGGATGAGACTCAATGCCCAGATTGCGTCCAGATTGAACCAGCTCCGTGACACGAACTTTAGTCCCAGGTAACGGTAAACCAGCCAGGCGAGGAGTCCGCCGGCAGCCATCGTGGCGAAGGCATGAATACCGGAGACAAGCAGCGCCATGCCCAGATTGGCGCCGATCAGGGTTTGCGCGGCCTGATGTCCGCGATCTATGTCGTAAGACCGGCAAAGTCCGAGATAGATTGGTACGAGCATCAATCCTGCGCCATGCGCAATAGCAACTGTGAAAGACCAGAGCGCCAGCTTTGACGGTGGAATTCGCGCGAGCACACGTGCATGGTGCCTCCAGATCAGCAGGAACGCGCCGAAGCCCATGACGAGTACGCTGGCGCCAATCTGGATCTCACGCTGCCAGGCGAGCAGGATCGCAAGCATGGCAAACGGCATCATCACGATGAACATTGCCAACACGTGCCCTGCCGCGAGATAGAGAAGCGCGACGATCAGCGCCCGTGCGCGGCCGCACATCAACCCGCTCGAAACGGCGAGCGGCCATCCCATTGCCGGGTTGGCTCCGTGATAGAGACCGCTCGCCAGGACGGCCAACCACAGGCCGGTCTGCGACCAGCCGCCGCCGATCAAATGCCCACCGACGGGTAACAGAACGAATCGGTCGAGCAATCGCCGCCTTCGAGCCGGATCTGGTGAGCCCGATATCCATCGGGAAAGGTCACCCAATAATCGTCGGCCAGCGCAAGGCCGCCACCGGGCTCAGCCCGCGCCATGACCTGCGCCGCTGGCACGCCGTCCGGGTAGAACTGGTTGTCCCAGGTGGAATAGAGTGAGTTGGTCCAATAGACACGTTTGCCGTCACGGCTGATCTCAACCATTTGCGGACCACCCGCGAAGGTTTTACCGTTGGGGTGGGGCGTGCGTCGAGCGATCCCGCCGATGTGGACCGATCCTGTCAGCTTCGGCTTACGAGGTTCCGTTACATCGTACTGGCGCATCTCACCCGTTCCCCAACAGGCGACGTACAGGAATTTGTCGTCGATGGAGAGATCGATATCGGTGACGAGCGGCGGCACCGCACCGAAACCCTGAAGCAACGGTGGCAGCAATTCAGTGGCCGCGGGCTCAGGCGGGATGGTCGCTGTCTTCTCGATGTGGAACTGACCGTCCTCCCGCCACCAGGTCCAGATCGATCCTTCCAGATTGGTCGTGTCGACCACGACGCCGATGAAGCCGTACTCCCGGCGAGGATCGTGCGCGGGCCGCACTTCGAGCGCCATCTGGTGGTTCGCGCCAAGGTCGATCGTCTGCACGTTGCGCCGTGCCCGCAGATCCCAGAAGTGTATGCGGTGCCCGTACTTGTTCGACAGGAGATCTTCGGGGATGATCCCATTCTCGAATTGGGGCGGCAATGCCCACTCGCTCGACACCATATAGTCGCGCGGCAGGTTCCACCAGAAATCGTAGTGCTTCTCCTGCAACCCGCGGTCGATTTCCCAGCGGCCGAGAACCTCGAATGTTTCGCAGTCCATGATGAAAATGCCCGGCGGCCCGTCAGTGCCATCTTTGCCACTGCCACCGAGCGTGCTGACGTATATGCCTTCTGGACCGCAATGAACCGTATGCGGACGCGAGTAGCCTGTTTTGCGGAAGATTTCCTCCGGCTCGATGATCTTGTGAATCTTCGCCTGAGTCGGATGCGGCTGGGTGTCCACGATATAGATGCGCGAAGAACGCATCCCGGGAATGATCAGATAGCGTCGTTCAAGGAACGCGTGGCCGGTCAGCGGCGACAGTGCGGACGAGCAGGCATTCCATCCGAAATGATGAAATTCGTCCCCTTTGTACGGCACCGGTATGGTGTGAACCACTTGGCTATAGGTGGGCGAGCCAGGCTTCACATCGATGACAGCGAGCGCGTCGGGCTGCGAAAAGTCGGGGCTGAGCAGGACCGTGTAAGCATAGTCTTCCGCAGGCGCCTCCATCGCGAGTTTCGGAGAAGCATGGAACGTAGGATCTGGGCGCATACCCATGACGGGGCTCTCCTTAACTAGCGGTGGGGGCGCAAGGCATTCGCGCACGTATTCATTAACCTTGCCGCGCGCCGCGCTTCTGGTTGCGAAATGGCGCCGGTTAGTGGAATGCACGGCCCGACGGTGGTGGATTGCGGGTTAGCCCGCACAATCTTAGATGTAGTCCACGCTTGTGAAGAGAGCAACCGAAAGTTTCGCTGGCCTTTCGCGCGCCGCAACTTTCGTCATATTTAAGCGCCATATGCGGAAAGGTAACACTCACCCACAGCGAAAACGATGACATTACAATAACCTTTCCATCATCTCGTGGCTATGGACTTCCAATGGTGCTTTATCACCGTGGTGCAGCGATTCAGGCATCGAGCATACGATGCGGCAACACCTTCATCGCGCGCGCCTGCATCCTGAAAGAAGATGGCGAATCGACCTCATTGGGCAATCTCGGGCAGTTCGCAAGCCAGAACTGTGCATACGAGTTTGCTGTGCGTTGTGCGACCGCCTTTGTCGATGGCGCCCCACTGCCTCGCTGCCCGTTCGGTGGCTCGCCGACCTGTAGCGACCCAGCAAAAAACAGCTGATGCCGCGCAGTCTGCTTGACACGCAGTTTCAGCTATCCAGCGGTGCTGTTTCCGACCGCGAAATCAGGCTGTCGAGAAATACCCGCGCTTTGGCGGGCCTGAGACGGCGACCTGGCATAAACGCGAAGATCCGCAATGGGTCGCAGCTGAAATCCGGCAGCAATGGCACCAGTTGCCCCGCGTCCACCGCCGGCTGACAGAAGCTGGCGGTGATGCGTACGACACCCAGCCCCGCTATCGCGGCGCGAAGTCTGGCGCCCGCATTAGGGCTGCGCATGCGTGGCGCTGCGATGGGCACAGAGAACGGCAGACCCTTCGCGTCGTTCATCGCCCACTCTGAATCGTCCTGACCGGCAATCAGAGGCATTGCCGCAATATCTTCTGGCCCAACGGGTTTGGGAAATCTCGCCAGCAATTGGGGGGACGCAAATAAGCCCCGCTTCAGTGAAAACACGCGGCGCGTCACGACGCTTGACGGAGAGAAGTTATGGTCTTGCGACGAAAACACAATGTCGTAGTTACGCTCGAACAAATCGATCTTGTCGTGAGCAACGTCGACATCGATTTTGAGTTCAGGGTAGCGAATCATCATGCTGCAGGCGACGTCTGCGAGATGATGCGCGCCAAACTCATAAGGTGCGGCGATCCGCAAGGTGCCCGTGACGGCATCGCCTTTGGCTAGCGCCTCGCGCGCAATTTCCCTGAGTTCGCCAAACGGTTTCGAAATGTCGCGATAGAGCGCTTCACCGGGTTCGGTGAGCCGCACGCGCCGGGTGGTGCGTTCCAGCAACCGGGCGCCAAGCTGCGCCTCAAGTCGGGTGACCGAGGCACTGAGGCTTGATTTAGGGCGATCCATTGCCCTTGCCGCCGATGTAAATCCACCGTGTTCGATTACCTGGCAAAACGCGTCGAAATCATCCCAGTTCATTGTCCACCACGCTGAACAGTCTATCTCTGGAAAGCTATTTTTCCAGTTGAGCCGCGATCCTACTATAGGTCCATCCAAAAAATTGCCTGCCCAGCAAAGATGTCACGTGCAAATGGCAGGCACAAAGAATCTGGTCAAGGAGGAATGCTGTGTTTCTGAAAAATTGCTGGTACGTCGCTGCGTGGGATCATGAACTGATCGATGGGAAATTGTTGCCACGCACCATCCTTGAAGAACGTGTTTTGCTCTTCAAAGGCGAAAGCGGCCGGGTCGTTGCACTCAACGATCGCTGCTGCCATCGCGGTGCGCCGCTTTCAATGGGACGCCGAGAAGGCGATTGCGTGCGTTGCATGTATCACGGGCTGAAGTTCGATGCGACCGGAAAGTGCATCCAGATCCCCGGACAGGATATCGTGCCGCCCAAGCTCGGCGTGCGTAGCTATCCGGTAGTTGAACGCGATCATCTGGTGTGGATCTGGATGGGCGACCCGGAGAAGGCCGATACCACTCTGATTCTTGACTTCCCCTATCTGCGCGATCCGAAGTGGAAGGGCATACCTGACTATCTGCACTACGACGCCAACTATCTGCTCATCGTCGACAACCTGAGTGATTTCGCCCATCTGGCATTCGTCCATACGGCGACCCTTGGGGGATCGGAGGAGTACGCCTATGTCACCAAGGCGACTGCGGTTGAGCGTCTCGACCGGGGCTTCCGTGTGGAGCGCTGGCATATGGACAGCACACCGCCTCCGTTCCACCGCAAGGTCATCAAGAATAAGGACGACCATGTTGACCGGCGCAACATCGGTCACATGCATGTTCCGGGCGTATTTTTCCTCGAGTCGATGTTCGCGCCTGCGGGCGACGGAGCAGACAAAGGAAACCTCGCCAACGCGAAGGAATACCGCAACTGTCAGTTCATGACACCGGAAACACGCAGCACGACGCACTTCTTCTGGAGCTACCTCAACGACTTCGAAGGCGACGACGCGAATATCTCGCGCTCCCTGCATGCCAGCCTGGTTGAGGGCTTCATGGAAGACAAGGCGCTGATCGAAGTACAGCAGAAGGTACTCGACGACGACCCGGCGTTCAAGATGCTCGCAGTGGCAGCGGATACCCCCCTGTCGCATTTCCGCTGGGTGCTCGGCAAGTTGATTGCTGAGGAAGAGGCTGCGCAAGTCGCCGCATAAAAGAGCCTGGATCTGGTGCGGCAGTGCCGCGAACGCTTTTTAGATGAACATGACTGAACTTTCGACGACACCGTTCGCGCTGCGTGTGATTCGCGTAGCCGCGGAAGCACGGGATGTGATGCTGGTTGAACTGGGCGCGCCAGATGAAGCGGCGCTCCCCGCGTTTGAACCTGGCGCGCACATTCCATTGCGGCTTCCCAATGGACTCATTCGCCATTACTCGCTGGTGAACGATTGCCGCGAGCGGCACCGGTATGTACTCGCGGTGGGACTTGCACGCGGAAGTCGCGGCGGGTCGAGTCATATTCACGGCAACATGCGGGAAGGCTCGACGATTCAGGTCGAGCCGCCGCGCAATCTCTTCCGGCTGGATCCAGACGCGGTGAGCTATCGCTTCATTGCCGGTGGCATAGGCGTAACGCCGATCATGTCGATGATCCACTGGTGCGAGGCAAATCAGAAGCCGTGGCATCTGACCTATGCCGCGCGGAATCGTCAACGGATGGCGTTCTATGAGGAACTGAACCGGTTTCAGGAAGAGTGCGTGCGCTTCCATTTTGACGACGAACACGGCGGGCCGCTCGACATACCTGCCGTGCTTGCCGATGTGCCGGCCGAAGAGCATATCTACTGTTGCGGCCCAGATCCGTTGATGAAGGCTGTGCAGGCAGCCGCCTCTCATGTGCCGGCGGAACGGGTTCATTTCGAGTGGTTCACTCCGCCGGAAAAAGAAGAAACCCGAAACGACACTGAAGGGTTCTGGCTCGACCTGAAACGAAGCGGTACGTCGATATACGTTGCTCCGTCGAACACGATTCTCGAGGTTCTAGAGGATAACGGACATTCCGTTCCGTTTTCGTGTCGCGAGGGGCTGTGCGGAACGTGCGAAATGACCGTCTGCGAAGGTCAGCCCGATCATCGGGATTTCGTCTTTTCAGAGGCGGAGCATGCAAGTCGCCGCTCGGTCATGGTGTGCGTGTCGCGCTCGAAGTCGCCGCGCCTTCAGCTCGATCTATAGCGCCACGTTCATCGCGCGTCCGGCGCTCCCGGACGCCTTGGCCATCGCAGTATCCGTCAGCAAACCAACTACATAAAGTGAGGAGAATGGCCTTGGAAGGGACAACTGTGCTCCCGGCGTTTCTATCGCCGGATCGTTTGTATCAAAAGATAACGGTGCGGATCATACCGTTCCTGTTTGTCTCGTATGTGGTTTCGTTTCTGGACCGGATCAACATTGGTTTTGCCCAGTTGCAGATGAAACAGGATCTCGCGTTTAACGACACGGTCTATGGTTTAGGCGCTGGCATTTTCTTTATTGGCTATCTTCTCTTTGAAGTGCCTAGCAATCTGCTGCTGGAGAAAATCGGGGCGCGTCGGACTTTCTCACGGATCATGTTCTTCTGGGGGCTGGTGTCGTCCGGGATGCTCTTTGTCAGTTCGCCGTGGCAATTCTATGTTTTGCGCTTTCTGCTCGGCGCATTCGAGGCGGGCTTCTTTCCCGGCATCGTGCTTTATCTCACGTACTGGTATCCGTCCAAACGGCGTGCAACTGTGGTCTCGTGGTTCTTCGCCGGCGTCGCGATTGCGGGTCTGGTTGGCGGCCTTGTGTCTGGATGGATCATGAAAGACATGGCAGGTGTCGGCGGCCTGCATGGCTGGCAATGGATGTTTCTGCTCGAAGGCGCACCTGCAAGCATTCTCGGCGTGCTGGCTTATTTCTATCTGGTCGACGGCCCGCAACAGGTCACGTGGCTATCCGATGACGAGAAGTGCGCCTTGACGGACGAACTCGACGCCGATCGTCTCGCGCGACGCGATGCCGTACCGCATTCGCTTGGGAGTGCGTTGAAAAGCCCGAAGGTGTATCTTCTCGCGTTTGTCTATTTCACCCTCGCGTGTGGATCGTTTGCCATCAGCTTCTGGTTGCCGACGTTGATTCGTGGATTTGGCGTCAAGGATCTCCTGTCGGTCGGGTTGTATAGCGCGATTCCTTACGGTATCGGCGCGATCGGCATCGTGCTGATCTCACGTCATTCGGATCGCACGCTCGAACGTCGCCGCCATTTCGCGCTGTGTGCGATTGGCAGTGCGATCGCACTTTCGATGTTGACGCTGCACTCGAACAATCTGCCACTCATGCTCGGCATCGCGAGCGTGTGTGTTGTTCTGGTGTACGCAGCATTGCCGATTTTCTGGGTCGTTCCCCCTTCGCATCTCGGCGGCACGGCGGCTGCGGGTGGCATTGCGCTCATCAGCAGCATCGGACAGATAGGTGGTTTTGTTAGCCCATACCTGATCGGTCTTATCAAGACTCACACAGGCCGGATCGATGCAGGCCTGTACCTGATGTCGGCACTTCTATGCATGGGCGCCGCCGTGCTGTTCTTCACTGTGCGTGACGGGCCCGCGAAGCAACCGTCATAACGGGTTGCCAAAAATTTCTAATTAAAAAAATCAAGGAGACAAAAAAAATGAAGCAATACGGAGCAATCGCGTGTGCACTTTTGCTGGCGTCGGGGTCAGCTGTCGCGCAGAGCAGCGTGTCCCTGTACGGAATCATCACAGAGGGGATGGGCTGGGTCAACAACGAAAACGGCGCGCACAACTTCAAGCTGATGAGCGGCACCACCCAGAATAACCGCTTCGGCTTCAAGGTGAACGAGGACCTGGGCGGCGGCAACCACGCGATCGCGCAGCTCGAAAATGGTTTCGATATCACCAACGGCAAGCTGGGGCAGGGCGGCCGGATGTTCGGACGCCAGGCGTTCGTCGGCCTGAGAAACGACACGCTTGGCACACTGACCGCCGGTCGCCAGTACGACATGTTCTGGGATTACTTTACGCCGATCTTCGCGGCGACAGTCGCTAACGGATTGGCGGCGCACCCGGGCGACGCCGATAATCTGATGGGGAGCTGGCGCTATAGCAACTCGATCAAGTATGTTTCCCCGACCTTAAACGGCTTCAATGTCGAGGCACTCTATGCATTCAGCAATGCAGCCGGCGACTTCGCGATCAATCGCGCGTTCAGTGCGGGCCTCGGGTACTCTCAGGGTCCAATAAAATTTGCGCTCGCCTATGTGCAGTTGGATCACCCTGGACTGGCCAACCCGAATGGTGCCGTGAGCGATGATTACCAGGGGGCGCCATTTTTCCTGTTCCGCAGCAGTCCGCTGAATCCGACAGCCGGCGTGGACCGGCAGCGCAACTTCGGCGCGGGTGGTCGTTACGACTTTGGCAACGGCCTGCGCTGGAACCTGCTGGTCGACAACGTTCACTATGAGTATCACGACGGAACAAGCCTGTCGTTGACCAATTACGATACATCGATTAGCTATAACGTAACGGCCGCACTTGTACTAGGCGCGGCTTACATATACACCGACGGGAAGTACGGTGGCCTGAACGCGAATCCGCATTGGCACACGATGCAATTGGGCGTTGATTACTTCCTCTCCAAGCGCACTGATGTCTATGTCTTCGACGATTTTCAGAAGGTGTCCGGCCCGCATGCAGTGGCGGATATCTACCTGAATGCTCCATCGAAGACGAGCAATCAGAACTTGCTGGTCGCGGGTATTCGTCACACCTGGTAACCGGCGCACGGCACAACGATGCCGACGTATGAAAAGCGATGGCTGCGAGATAGCGGACCGTGACGCTTTCGTCATACAAAGTCAGGCGCCCGGCGCGTGTGCCAACGCCAGCGCAAGCCGTGCTCCCACCTCGGCATTGTGTTTCACGAGTGCGATGTTCGTCGCGAGGCTGCGTCCACTCGTCAATGCCTTGATGCGAGCCAGCAGGAAGGGGGTCACAGCTTTACCGGTGATGCCTTGCGCGGTAGCGTCGGCAAGCGCCTGCTGGGTCAATGCGTCGATTTCTTCCGACGCCATCGCCGCCGCTTCCGGCACCGGCGTGCTCAATAGCACGCCGCCCACGAGGCCCAAGTCCCACTTGGTGCGGATAAAGCGTGCCTGCGCCGCCGGATCGTCGAGCCTGAAGTCCGCGCGAAAGCCGCTGTCGCGCGTATAAAACGCGGCGAAATTGTCCTGCTCGCAACTGAGCACCGGCACGCCGTGCGTTTCCAGGTATTCCAGTGTGAGCCCGATGTCCAGGATGGACTTGGCGCCGGCGCAGACCACTGCTACCGAGGTCTTCGCCAGCTCCTGCAGGTCGGCCGAGATGTCGAAGGTTTCCGGCGCGCCCCGGTGCACGCCGCCAATGCCGCCGGTGACGAAGACTTCGATGCCGGCGAGGGCCGCACATATCATCGTGCCCGCCACTGTCGTCGCGCCGAGCCCGCCTGCGGCCAGCACGGCCGGCAGATCGCGGCGGCTAATCTTGTCGACATGGTCCGAGCGGCCGAGCAGTTCCAGCTCGTCGTTCGACAGACCGATGCGGATTCGCCCGCCGATCACCGCGATGGTTGCGGGCTCGGCACCCAGTTCGCGAATCAAGGCCTCCACTTCGCGCGCAGTGCGAACGTTCTCCGGGTAGGGCATGCCGTGAGCGATGATGGTCGATTCCAGCGCGACGAGCGGGCGGCCGGCGGCCTGTGCAGCGGCCACGGGTGCGCTATAGGTCAACCACGAGTGTGCAAGGTTCGCAACCATATCGATGTCTTTGGCGGTGTGATTCGTTTAAGTATGCAACACATGGCCAGCGCACGGTTTTCGCGCCGCGGCGCGGTGGCGTCTATCATTGGATCACTGAGGTACCGCCTGGCCACGGAGGTTCCATGCCACCGCTACGCGCAGTCAGTCTTCTCCAGTCGAAGGAAGGTGTCCGGCTCCATGGTCCGGAACTCAGCCAGTGGCGTCGCTGGGGGCCGTACCTGAGCGAGCGGCAATGGGGCACGGTTCGCGAAGACTACAGCGAATGCGGCACTGCATGGGACTATTTTCCGCACGACCATGCGCGCAGCCGCATGTACCGCTGGGGTGAAGACGGCATTGCCGGATTCGGCAACGATCCGCTCGACTGGTGCGTATCGCTCGCGCTCTGGAACGGGCACGATCCGATCATCAAGGAGCGGCTCTTCGGGTTGACGAATGAGCAAGGCAATCATGGCGAGGACGTCAAGGAACTGTACTTCTATCTCGACGGCACGCCGACGCATTCGTATATGAAGATGCTTTACAAGTATCCTCAACATGCCTACCCCTACCAGGATCTGATCGACGAAAATCTGCGGCGCGGCGCCGATCAGCCTGAATATGAAATCCTCGATACGGGCGTGTTCGACGACAACCGCTATTTCGACGTGTGCGTCGAGTATGCGAAGCAGACACCCGACGATATCGTGATGCGCGTGACCGTCGAAAACCGCGCGGATCACCCCGCGGCGCTTCATGTGTTGCCGCAAATCTGGGCGCGCAACCGATGGGCGTGGTCGCACAAATCCGGCAAGCCGTCGCTCACGCTGGAGCCGGATACAGAGGAGGGCGCGCGGGTCGTCGCGCACAATCCCGCGCTCGGCACGATGATCGTGACGGCGTCGGCAGACCGGCCAGTCGAGTGGCTCTTCTGCGAAAACGAAACGAATGTGCGCCGCATTTTCGGCGTCGAGGGAACGGGGCCGTTCAAGGACGGCTTCAACGACTACCTCGTCAACGGCGACGAGCAGGCCATCCGGCGCGACCGGGGCACGCGCGCCGCGGCGCATGTGGTCCAGCAGTTCGCGCCGCATGAGTGCTCGGTGCTGTATTTGCGTTGGCGTCCCGAAGCGGCTGCGGATGCCGTGCCGCTCGACATGGCGGAACTCTTTGCGCGTCGGCAAGCGGAGGCCGACGAATTCTATGCGGCGCTTCAGCACGACATCGCCGACGCCGATGCGCGGCTCGTTCAGCGTCAGGCACTCGCCGGCATGCTGTGGTCGAAGCAGTACTACCAGTTCGACGTGACGCGCTGGCACGACGGCGACCCCGGCCAGCCGAAGCCGCCGAAAGCACGGCGCTCCGGCCGTAACGCGGACTGGCGGCACATGTGCAACGGCGACATCGTGTCGATGCCCGACAAGTGGGAGTACCCGTGGTACGCGTCGTGGGACCTCGCATTTCATGCGGCCGCGTTCGCCATGATCGATCCCGACTTCGCGAAGAAGCAATTGCTGCTGCTCGTGAAGGAGCGCTACATGCATCCGAACGGCCAATTGCCCGCCTACGAGTGGGCGTTTGGCGATGCGAATCCGCCGGTTCACGCGTGGGCCACGTGGCGTGTCTACGAACTCGACCGCGAAGTGACGGGCGTTGGCGATCACGAGTTTCTCGAAGTCATGTTCCACAAGCTGCTGCTCAATTTCTCGTGGTGGGTCAACCGCAAGGACGCCGATGACCGCAACATCTTTCAGGGCGGCTTTCTCGGGCTCGACAACGTGGGCATCTTCGACCGCTCTTCGCCGCTGCCGACCGGCGGCCGCATCGATCAGGCCGATGGCACGGCATGGATGGCGTCCTACGCGCTCGACCTGATGCAGATCGGCCTCGAACTGGCAATGACGAACTGCGCGTACGTCGAAATCGCAGTGAAGTTCTTCGAGCACTTTCTGTATATCGCGGAAGCGGTCAGTTGCAGCGAAGGCTGCAGAACAGGCCTATGGGACGCGACGCGACGAATTCTTCTATGACGTCCTGCATCTTCCGGACGGTACCCGTGTGCCGATGCGCATTCGTTCGATCGTCGGGCTGATTCCGCTGTTCGCCGTTCACGTGCTCGAGGATCGGGTGTACGGCCATTTGCCGGGATTGCGCGAACGTCTGGCGTGGTTTCTCGATCATCGGCCGAATCTGGCAAAGCTGGTGTCGCGCTGGACCGAGCCCGGCAAGGGCAATACCACGCTGCTGTCGCTGTTGCGCGGACAGCGGATGACCGCGCTGCTGCGCCGCGCGCTCGATGAAAACGAGTTTCTCTCCGAGCACGGCGTGCGGGCGCTGTCCCGTGTGCATCGCGATGCACCGTACGTGTTCGACCATGACGGCGTGAGTGTCTGCATTGAATACCAGCCGGCGGAGTCGGACTCGCGTGTGTTCGGCGGCAATTCGAACTGGCGCGGGCCGGTCTGGATGCCGGTGAACTATCTGCTGATCGAATCGCTATATGAGTTCCATCGCTACTACGGCGATGAATTTCGCCTCGAATATCCGACGGGATCGGCTAACCGTTTTTCACTAAGCGAGATTGCCGACGATCTTGCCCGGCGCGTCACCACGCTGTTTCTCAAAGATGCACCGAGGCGAGCGACCGGTGATGGCGGCGTACCCGATGCTGCAAGCCGACCCGCGTTCGCAGGATCTCATCTTGTTCCACGAGTACTTTCACGGGGACAACGGACGCGGCGTCGGCGCTTCGCATCAGACCGGCTGGAGTGGGCTGGTCGCGCTGCTGCTTCAGCCACGCACGATGAAACTGTCGCACATGGCGTCTGACACTGCATCTGAGGCCGCGCCGGTGACAGAAGATATCGCGCCGACCGCGGCGCGGTAGCGTTGCGGTTTGCGGACGGTAGAGCCACGTCCGAGTCCACCGCGTGCCAATTCATCAGACCGGTACGGGTTTCGTCGGAGCGAGCCTTCCCAGTCGGCTGCAATTTTCTGTACAATATGGACAAATTTAGATTAAACGTCCACTATGAAAAAAAGTCCGTTGAATCGTGAGCAGGAGTCGTTAGTGGAACAGGTCAAGCAGATCGCTGACGGTCTCGGGCAGACGTTCGCACCGTTCTGTGAAGTGGTGGTGCACGACCTTAGAGACCCCATGCATGCGATTCTCGCCATTCACAACAATCTGTCCGGCCGCTCCGTCGGCGACCCCGCAACCGAGCTGGGGCTGGCGCGCATCGCTGACGATGAATATCCGCAGCTTCTCGCAAACTATCCGAATCAGTTTTCCGACGGCCGCCGCGCGAAGAGCACGTCTGTCGGCATCAGGGATTCGTCGGGGCGCTATATCGCGGCGTTGTGTCTGAATGTCGACCTCAACATGTTTCGGGGCATCCAGAACGTCCTCGAACAGTTCTGCTCGGCATCCGGTGCCGGCACGAGGGAGTCGCTCGATCCGGCGAATGCCGAGTCGATCAGGGAGCGCATCGACCGGTTCGCCATATCGCTGTCCACCACGCCGCAAGCATTGAAAACGGAGCAGCGGCGCACGCTGATGCAGGATCTGAAGCGGGCGGGCTTTCTCGAAGTGCGCAAGTCAATGGAAGTGATTGCTGCCCATCTGGGCGTTTCACGGGCTACGGTGTACAACGATGCGAAATGACGCTCAACTGCTGCTTCTCAACAAAGGAGAAGTCGAGAAGCTTCTGACAATGGACGAAGTCCTGGCCGCGGTGAAGCGTGCTTTCGTGCTGCACAGCGAAAGCAGCGGGCGGGTCTTTCCTGTAGTACGCGAACAGCTCAGGAACGGCGCAATTTTCGGCATCAAGTCCGGCGATGTGGAGAGCGAAGCTCTTCTCGGCTTCAAGGCGGCTGGCTTCTGGCCGTCCAATCGTGCGCTGGGAGGCGAGCCGCATCAGGCGACCGTGATGCTCATCGATCCATCGACCGGGCGCCCCGTTTGTGTGATCGATGGCAACGCGATTACCACCTTGCGTACCGGCGCGGCCGGAGGGCTGGGTCTGCAAAGCCTGGCGCGGGCCGATAGCGAGCGGCTTTGCGTGTTCGGCACGGGCACGCAGGCGCGCATTCAGGTCACGTTCGCGCGGCATTTGCTGCCCGGGCTGAAGTTCATCAGCTATGTCACGGCAAACGGCCAACCCGACACCGCATTCGAGGCCCTGTTCGTCGACGCGTGCGCAATGAGTCATGCCGCGTGTGCGGACGATGCTGTCGCGCAGAGCGACATCGTCATCACGGCGACACCTGGTGGTGGTCCTCTGTTCAGCGCGGATGCGGTACGTGCCGGCACGCACATCAATTGCGTGGGCGCCGATACGAAGGGCAAACGGGAACTGCCTGCCGGCTTGCTCGAGCGCGCGCGTATTTATGTGGATGACCAGACCCAGGCGTCGCAGATTGGCGAACTGCAGTGGAGTCCGGATCTGTCGTGCGTGGAGTTGGGTGGAGTTCTCTGTGGAGGCGATCAGGTCGTGCGCCGTCGCGAGGACATCACGATCTTCGACATGACCGGTCTCGCCTTGCAGGACTTGACGGTGTCGCGGATGCTGTTGGACCGTGCTCGCGCGGAGCACGTCGGCACACATGTTGCGTGGCCGTGGTAAGTATGCGAAGCCGCGCTTCAGTGCACTCGAATTGCGTGCCAGTGAGGGTGGCAAATCGTTTTGACAGAGGCTGTATGTCTGATCACAATATGTTCAATCTGTCCTTTCTGGCGAGCGTGGGTCTGTATTACGCAGACGGACCGCCGGTCCGAACCATACCACCGCCTGTTTAGCGGCGAACATCCTGCACGCGTGTGGAACGCAACGCACGCACGCGTTCGCTGTCATTGCCTTATTCAACACTGAACCATCCCATGACCAAGCTTCCGTTACCTACTTTCGACGATGTTGTCGCTGCTGCAAAACGTATCGACGGCGTCGCTCATCGAACCCCCGTCATGACCTCGCGAACCGTCAACGAGGCGTTCGGAGCCGAGGTGTTTTTCAAGTGTGAGAATCTTCAGCGCATGGGCGCCTTCAAATTTCGGGGTGCGTTCAATGCGCTGTCGAAGTTCGACGAAGAGCAGCGCCGTCGTGGCGTGGTTGCGTTTTCTTCGGGAAATCACGCGCAGGCGGTTGCCTTGTCCGCGCGACTGCTCAACATGCCTGCCACGATTGTGATGCCACACGATGCCCCGGCTGTGAAAGTGGCGGCGACGAGGGGTTATGGCGGTAATGTCGTGACCTATGATCGCTACAAGGAAGATCGGGAGCAGATTGGCCGGGAGCTGGCGGAGAAGCAAGGCCTCACGCTGATTCCGCCTTACGATCATCCGGACGTGATGGCGGGTCAGGGAACGGCTGCCAAGGAGTTGTTTGAAGAAGTAGGTACGCTGGATGCTTTCTTCGTGCCGCTCGGCGGCGGAGGGTTGGTGTCCGGGTCGGCGCTGTCCACCCGCGCGCTGTCGCCGGAGTGCCAGCTGTACGCGGTCGAACCGGAGGCGGGCAACGATGGGCAGCAGTCTTTCCGGTCAGGGCAGATCGTCCACATTGAAACACCACGAACCATTGCCGATGGGGCGCAGACTCAGCATCTGGGCGATTACACGTTTCCGATCATTCGTCGCGATGTGAATGACGTGCTCACGGCGAGCGATGCAGAACTTGTTGAGTGCATGCGGTTTTTTGCTTCGCGCATGAAGCTGGTTGTGGAGCCGACTGGATGCCTTGGGTTTGCGGCTGCGCGTCAGATGAAGAGTCAGCTTAAGGGGAAGCGGATTGGGGTTCTGATTAGTGGGGGGAATGTTGATGTTCAGGCGTTTAGTGGGTTTTTAGCGGGGAAGTGAGATTTTAAATGGTGGTTTTTTGCCTTTGGCGGCGGCATTGTTTTGGTGTGCCTACGGCGGTTGGTTTTTCTATTTTTATTGGTTTATTAGCGTTCCCCCTGTGCGGGGGGGCACCTACTTTTCTTTGCCGCCGCAAAGAAAAGTAGGCAAAAGAAAGCGGCTCAAACCGCCAATTCTTAAGCGGCTCCCCTGGCTTGGAGGGGATTGTGGTCCGATTAACGGATCACACCTCGGCCGGTAACCGCCAGTGACACAGCCGTCATTCGCTCCCACTCCGCACTGTGTGCGTCGCGGACGGGTCCACCAGGGAAACCAGTGGTGAATTGTTTCTCGGTGGGGAGCCATCGGCTTCGCCTCGGCGAGGCGCCGAAAAAACACCGATGGTTTTGTGAAGTACCGCGTCGGCGCGCGCAGCGCCGCCGGAAGCATGACGGCCTGGTCACTCAGGCCAGCAGGTGCGCAGGCTCGATCTCTACGGAGCCACTACACCCTCCAAGCCAGGGGAGCCGCTTAGATGTTAGCGGTTTGAGCCGCTTTCTTTTGCCTACTTTTCTTTGCGGCTGCAAAGAAAAGTAGGTGCCCCCCGCACAGGGGGAACGCTAATAAACCAATAAGAATAGAAACACCAAACGCCATAGGCACAACCGCAAATGCCGCCGCCAAAGGCAAAAAAATCACCGCAACCCTACAGCAATAAACCTCTGAAGATGATGATCTTCATCCCCGAGTTGATGATCGATCATCACCAACCGCTTGGCATAGTGAGCAAGCGGCAGCTCCCAAGTCATCCCGATCCCCCCATGCAGCTGAATGCACTCTTCGGCAACGAGTGCACCAACTTTCCCAATACTATATTTAGCCGCCGAAATCGCGCGCTCCCTCAAAACGCGCTCCCCACCCAGCGCAGACGCGGCATTAATCACCGCCGAGCGCGCCTGCTCGATCTCAAGCAACATATCGGCCATCCGGTGCTGCAACGCCTGGAAACTACCGATCGGCACGCCGAACTGCTTGCGGGTGCGCAAATACTCAAGCGTGTGATCCTTCGCGACATCCATCGCGCCGATCGCCTCGGCACACAACGCAAGCACGCCACAACCAATTGCATATTCAAGCGTAGCGAAACCCTCACCACACGTCCCGAGCAGTGCAGCCTCACCGAGCGCGACATTATCGAAACTCACCTCCGCCGCACGACCGCCGTCAATCTTCCGATAACCTCGCACGCTGACGCCCGCTGCGTCGCCCGGCACCAGAAACAGCGAAATGCCATCTTCGCTATCGTCGGCGCCCTCGGTGCGAGCCGACACCAGAAAGAGGGAAGCCCGCTCGCCGTGCTGAACCACCGCCTTTGCACCGTTCAGCTGCCACGTGCCGCCGTTGCACTGCGCACGCGTCGTCACGCGCGAGAGCTCATAGTGGCTATCCGGCTCGCCGTGCGCGAGCGCAACGATTCGCGAACCATCGATCACGCCGTCGAGCAGGCTCTGCTGTGTTTCGTTGCCACTGCGCGCAATGGCCTGGCCGACGATCAGCGTATCGAGAAACGGCTCGACCACGAGCCCGCGGCCCAGGCTCTCGAACACGACAGCAATATCGAAGCCGCCACCGCCGAAGCCGCCATGCGCTTCATCGAATAAAGCGCCGATAATACCGAGCTCTGCAAAGCGATTCCACAGATCGGCACTGAATCCCTCCGCCGAACCGGCGATCCGGTCACGCGTTTCGAAACCGTATTGCTCGCTGACAAAGCGATTGAGCGTATCCGCCAGCATGCGGCGGTCTTCGGTGTGCTGGAAATTCATGGCGTGCGCCCCTTACAGTCCGAGAATCATTTTGGAAATGATGTTCTTCTGGATTTCATTCGAGCCACCGAAGATCGACAGCTTGCGGTTGTTGAAGTAGAGCGAAGCGGCGCTGGCGGCTTCGTCCGGGCCGACCAACGTTCCTTCGAACCCGTCGTGCAAGGCTTCCTCGATGAACGGCTGCGCATAAGCTCCCATCGCGCGCCGCGTGAGCGATGAAATCTCCTGGCGGATCTCGGTGCCGCGAATCTTCAGCATCGAACTCTCGGCACCCGGTACACCGCCGCCGGCCACGGCCGCGATCACCCGCAGGTTGGTGGTTTTCATGTTCTCCAGATCGATCTCGACACGCGCCATGCGAGCCGCAAACAAAGGATCTTCCGCGAGCGGGCGGCCATTGCGCCGCTGCTTTGCCGCGATCTTGCGCAGGCGATTGAAGGCCGCCACCGAGAAGCCCACGCCCGCGATATTCGTACGCTCGTAGGTGAGCAGAAACTTGGCATAGGTCCAGCCTTTGTTCTCTTCGCCCACGAGGTTCTCGACCGGCACGCGCACGTCGGTGAAAAACACTTCGTTGACCTCGTGCTCGCCATCGAGTGTGATGATCGGCCGCACTTCGACACCGGGCGTATTCATGTCGATTAGCAGGAAGCTGATGCCTTCCTGCTTGCGCACGTCGGTTGCGGTGCGCACCAGGCAGAAGATCATATTCGCGTAGTGGCCGAGCGTGGTCCAGGTCTTCTGACCGTTGACGACGTAATGCTCGCCTTGCGCGTCAACGCCACGCACTGCAGTGGTTTTGACTGAGGCGAGATCGGAGCCCGCACCCGGTTCCGAGTAGCCCTGGCACCACCAGTCCGAGCCGTCGAGAATGCGCGGCAACCAATGATGCTTCTGTGCTTCGCTGCCGTATTTGATCAACACCGGGCCGAGCATGTTGACGCCGAACGGCACCACGCGCGGCGCGCCCGCGAGCGCGCATTCGTTTTCGAAAATGAATTTCTGCACGGGATTCCAGCCCGGACCGCCATGCTGTGTCGGCCAATGATTCGCGAGCCAGCCCCGCGCGTGGAGAATGGCGTGCCACTCGGCCATGTCGTCGCGCGTGAGGCGACGGCCGCCATGCACCTTGTCGGAGAGGCGCTGCGGGAGTTTGTCGCGCAGAAAAGCCAGCACGTCGGCGCGAAAGGCTTCTTCTTCAGGTGTGAAGTTCAGATCCATGGCAGGTTCTTCCGTCAATATTGAACGGACCGGCGGCGTGCTTGGCCGCCCGTCGATGTGTTTGAGTATGCGGTCTCAAACCGTCTGGTTCAGGCTCGCGAAATCGGCACCGCGTTCAACCAGTTCGACCAGCAATGGCGACGGCTGCCAGAACAGCGGGTCTTCCTTGGCGAACTCGCGAATGTCCGCGAGGATCGTGGCGAGTCCTACCGTGTCGGCGTATTTCATCGGGCCGCCGCGATAGCGCGGAAAGCCGTAGCCGTACAGGAAGGTGACGTCGACATCGAGTGGCCGCAGTGCAATGCCCTCATGCACGACGTTGGCGCCTTCGTTGATCATCGCGGCCATGTAGCGCCGCATGATGTCCTCGTCGGTGAAGCTGCGCGGCGTGATGCCGGCGCGTTTGCGTTCTTCGTCGATGATCGCTTCGACTTCAGGGTCGGGCGTACCGCTGCGCGTTCCTTCGGGATACAGGTAGAAACCGCGGCCGGTCTTCTGTCCGAACCAGCCACGCTCGCACAGGCGGTCAGAGATCTGCACATAACGCGCTTGCGGATTGCGGGTCGCGGCACGGCGCTTGCGCGTGGCCCAGCCGATATCGCCGCCCGCCAGATCGACCACCTGAAACGGGCCCATCGGAAAGCCGAACGCACGCACGGCCTGGTCGATCTGATAGGGCGACGCGCCGTCTTCCATCATCGCGTCCGCCGCGCTGCGATACACCGCGAGCACGCGATTACCAATGAAACCGTCACACACGCCCGCGCGCACCGGCGTCTTGCGCAGCTTCTTTGCGAGCTCGAACGCGGTGGCGACCACGTCGGCGCTCACCTGTTTCGGCACCACCACTTCCAGCAGCTTCATGATGTTGGCGGGGGAGAAGAAGTGCAGCCCGATGACATCCGCAGGGCGTGAAATGCTGGATGCGATCGCGTCGATGTCGAGATACGAGGTGTTGGTGGCGAGCACCGCGCCCGCTTTGCAAACGCGGTCGAGTTCGGCGAACACGGCCTGCTTGACGGATAGATCTTCGAACACCGCTTCGATCACCAGATCGGCTGCAGCGAGCGCGTCATATGACGTGCTGCCGTTCCAGCGTGTCATGACGTCCGCTTTCTTCGCGGCGCTCATACGGCCTTTGGCGACCAGGCCGTCGTAGACTTTTTCGATGTGGGCGCGGCCTCGCGCGAGCGACGCGTCGTCGCGTTCGATCATCGTCACCGGCAAGCCCGCATCGAGTGCGGCGACGGCGATGCCCGCGCCCATCGTGCCGCCGCCCACCACGCCGATCGTATTGAGCGCGCGCGGTTTTGCGTCGCGCGTTTCGGGGGCCTTGAGTACTTCGCGCTCAGCAAAGAAGGCGTGAATCAGACCCGCGCGTTGCGGGCTGTCGATACATTGCAGAAAGAGTTTGCGTTCGAGTCGCAGGCCGTCGTCGAACGGCTGCTCGATAGCGGCCTCGATCGCGTCGACAATTTTCAACGGCGAGAACAGACCACGAGATTTCTTTTCCGTTTCCACGCGTGCCGCGGCGACTGCGGCAACGCTCGCGGCGCGGTCGCTGAGCGCGGGGGCATTGCGCGTGCGGCGTACCGGTGCGTGAGTGGCGAGCAGTTCGTGCACATAGGCGAGTCCTTCAGCGAGGATGTCGTCGCTGTTGCCAAGCCGGTCGATCAGACCCAGCGCAAGCGCTTCCTTCGCGCCAACGTGGCGGCCGCTCAGAATCAGGTCAAGCGCGGCTTGCGCGCCGATCAGCCGCGGCGTGCGTTGCGTACCGCCGGCGCCGGGAAGCAAGCCGAGTTGCACCTCGGGCAGACCCAGCTTCGCGCCGTCGACGGCGAGGCGGTAGTGCGCTGCCAGCGCCACCTCCAGTCCACCGCCGAGCGCGGCGCCGTGAATCGCGGCCACCACGGGTTTCGTGCACGCTTCGATGCGGTTGCAGACGTCCGGCAACGATGGCGGCAGCGGCGGCTTGCCGAATTCGCGAATATCCGCACCGGCGATGAAATTGCGCCCGGCGCCGACGATCAATACGGCTTCGACGGCCGTGTCGGCGTCCGCCGCTTCGACCGCGGCAAGCAGGCCACGCCGCACGTCCGCGGAGAGGGCGTTGACCGGCGCATGGTCGATGGTCACAAGCAGCACCTTGCCGCGCAATTCGCGCGTGACAACGTCGGCCGAAGGATTGAGGGTCATAGTGTGTCTCCTGATCGTGATCGAGGCATGCCGGTCTGGCGAATTCTCCGATTGTCGGTTGGACAAGGTTTATTGACAATCACATGGACGGTTGACAGACTGTCAAAATTATTTTGACAAAGGCTGCGTGATGGACGTCAATTCGCTGACTTTGCTGGTGGATATTCTCGACGCGGGCAACCTCAGCGAGGCTGCGCGCCGGCTGAAAATGAGCCGGGCGAATGTGAGTTATCACCTGAACCAGCTGGAGCGCTCGATTGGGTTGCAACTGGTCAGGCGGACCACGCGCCGGGTCGAGGCGACGGAAATCGGCCTGCAGTTATACGAACACGGTCGCACGATTCAGAATGCGCTGCTGGCTGCGCGCGAGTCGGTCACGACGCTGGGGCAAAGCTTGCAGGGTCGGGTGCGCCTGAGCGTGCCGAGCGGCTACGGCCAACTGGTGATGTCGGACTGGCTGATAGCGTTCAAGCGTCTTTATCCGGGCATCGTGCTGGACGTGATGTTCGAGAACCGCGTGGAAGATCTGATGCGCGATGAAGTGGATATCGCCGTGCGGGTGATGTCCGAGCCGCCGCAGAATCTGGTGGCGCGGGACATGGGGCCGGTGCGGTATGTCGCGTGTGCGTCGCCGGATTTTGCCGCGCGGCATGGCATGCCGGTGAAGCTTGACGATCTGCGGACGGCGCCGCTGATTACGGCGGCGGTGGTCGGCAGACAGTTACGTGTGGCGGCCTATCTGCGCGATGAGCGGCACGAAGTGCTGCTGGAGCCGACGATCATTTCCGAGAACTTCCTGTTTCTGAGGCAGGCTGTGTTGGCGGGGTTGGGGGTCGGGCTGGTGCCTGATTATGTGGTGCAGGATGATCTGCTGCGCGGGGACGTGGTCACCGCGCTCGATGAATGGCGGTTGAGTATATTTGGCACGAACATGTACATGCTGTATATGCCTGATCGACATCACACTCGCGCAGCAGCTACTTTTATTGAGTTTGTTCTGGAGCAGGCGAAGGGGAGGGTTGCCTGAACTCAGGCTCTAGCTCCTGCGTAATTAAAGCCACATGGTCAACGCCTATTGAACGCGTTTTGGCAATTCATCCTCGGGAAATCGATCAACGTCCTAAGCTTTTGCCGACCATCGGTGACCTTCGGAAAATATCGCGTCGGCTCTGCCGTCGTTGCCACCCCATGGACCGGTTTCGATTTCAGGCGGCCGAGGGTGCTTCTTTCTGCAATTCGGCAATCCGAAATCTGTTCTCATCGCCCCAGGCGCAAAGTGGTTTCAGGGCCTGTGCCAGAGAATAACCAAATGGGGTCATTTCGTAGTCGACTTTGGGCGGGACCTGCTGATAATCCCTGCGTATGACAACGCCGTCGTCGGCCAACTCGCGAAGTTGCTGAATCAGAACCTTCTCGCTGATGCCAGTGACCAGCCGCTTCAGTTCTCCAAAGCGACGGGGCCCCGAATTAAGGTGAAACAGCACAAGAGGCTTCCATTTCCCGCCAATAACCGTCAATGCAACCTCCAACCCGCAACTGCCCACCCGCTGTTCCATCGAAAGACCCCGCACTTACCTTTTGGTAGGTACTATCTTATCAGAGTGCGCCAACCCATAATGCACGCTTGGAACCGAACGGGAGTATTGCAATGGGTAGGCTCACAGGAAAGGTCGCGGTCGTCACTGGCGCGAATAGCGGTATTGGTCTCGCAACTGCGAAGCGTTTTGCGCTGGAAGGTGCCCGTGTTTACATGACGGGCCGCCGTCAGGACGAGCTTGATAAGGCTGTGGCCGAAGTGGGTGAGCGTGCTAGAGGTGTTCAAGGTGACGTATCGAGAATGGCGGACCTCGATCGCCTGTACGCGACAATCGCGGAAGAAGTCGGCGTCATTGACATCCTGTTTGCCAATGCGGGTGGAGGCGAGTTTGCCGCGCTCGGCGAAATCACAGAAGAGCATTTCGACCGGACATTCGCGATTAACGTGAAGGGCACGCTTTTTACGGTGCAAAAGGCGTTGCCGCTGCTTAAGGACGGCGCCTCGATTATTCTCACCGGCTCGACGGCGGCGGTCACTGGCATTCCTGCATTCAGCGTGTACAGCGCGAGCAAGGCAGCCATCCGCAACTTCGCGCGAGGCTGGATTCTCGATCTGGCGCCGCGCAAGATTCGCGTAAACGTGCTCGCGCCGGGCTCGACGTCGACACCGGGCTGGCACAATCTTGCTCCGTCGAATGACGTGCACGAAGGAATGATGAACGCGGTAGAAGCGGCGACACCACTTGGGCGCCTGGGTAGTCCGGATGAGACCGCCAGCGCCGCGCTATTTCTGGCATCTGACGAGAGCAGTTTCGTGAACGGGAGCGAACTGTTTGTCGACGGTGGGTCCGCGCAGATTTAACGTGCCGTTGCGATGAGCGTCGCTGTACAAGGGGTTCTATACCGCAGGTCGCGGGATGGTGAAGAATCGAATGCCTGCTTCGCAGCGGCCAGACGCGAGCGTTAATCGAGAGGCCGCAGCGATGCCCGGTTTCAGGAAAGCAGGTTGACGACTTCATCTGTTGGTAAGACAGAATGGGCAAGAAATTGATAGTTCACGATTGCCGCCTTGTAACCGTCACCCCAGTCGGGATGTCGAGGACCGGCCGTTGCATCGGATATGACGGTCACTTCGAACCCTTGCTCGATCAGGTCACGTAGATGGGATTCCACGCAAAGGTTTGCAATCATCCCGCAAAGTAATATCTTTTGTATGCGGTGCTTTCTTAGCTGCAGTACGAGGTCGTTGGTTTGTGGTCCGAAAACCTTATGCGGGCTTACAACGATTGTTTTTCCATCCTCGATGTAGGGCTTTAGCGGCTCAACCCAGTCTGCGCCCGACCCCTCGAAGCCGTCGAGGGTGAGTGGTCCACGCCTCGAGAAAGTTCCAGCCTCGAGCTCGCCAGCCTCGATAGGGCCGTTCAATTTCCAGCCCCGATCGGTTGGGTAAAAGTAGTGCGGGGAAACGAACACCTCGATGCCTTTGTTCTTTGCCGCTTTCAGCACCCGTTCGAGATTCGGAACCGTTTTGTTTTCTGTCACGCTGGCTCCCACGGCGGCCCAGACACTTCCCTTCGGACTCAGTACGTCGTTTTGCGGGTCAATAATAACAACTGCCGTATTGTCAGAATCGAAGTTCATCTTGCAGGTCCCTCATTAACAGAGTCATGGAGCGACGCACCTCGGCCGTGGGACGTCACGGTGTCAACCTATCTTGAGTCTAGTCAATCTGGCCGCTTGCTGCCGGCCAACGCTGGAAGGGTTTTGTCGGCAGGAGCTTGCCATTTA
Source organism: uncultured beta proteobacterium (assembly GCA_963738755.1). Taxonomy (GTDB): domain Bacteria; phylum Pseudomonadota; class Gammaproteobacteria; order Burkholderiales; family Burkholderiaceae; genus Paraburkholderia. The sequence continues at coordinate 107,584 of CAVTXZ010000022.1, read as the reverse complement.
AAGTAATGATTGCGCGCTCGCCGCCCTCCGGGTCAGAGACTCCACACACACGACGACATCGGCGACACCCAGCACTGCAACAGCGTATTCGACGGTGGCCGAAACGCCTCCGGGTCACCGCCATACGCAGGCACAATGTTCCCAGCGTTACGTATTACAAATATGTCGCCAGGTTCCCGTTGAGTGACCATCTCGGGAACGAACCGGCTATCCGAACACGTTACGAAGAGGGCAGTAGGAGCTTGCGCATGCGAGAGCTTTTTGAACAATTCGGCTCTCTGCGGAAAGACTTCTTTTTGAAACTTCAGGAAGCCCTCGATGATCTCTTTCACGTCGTTCCCACTTCGGTTGAACATGAACGAGATTAGCTGGCGCAACGGCTCGATGGATTTCACATTCGCAGGCAAAAGCTTCAGGTTTGCACGGGCCTGCTTTTGTCCATGAGATGAGCCGCGCTCCACATGATTGACGGTGCAGTGGCAGCCGCCATGGTGTCAGCACGATTTGCGGCGCGGCCACTGATGCGAATATGACTAGCGGTCCAGGCGGAACAGTAGAGAGTCCCGGTCCGGGTAGTCGTATTTGATAGGCGCTTCGGACTTGTCGATTTGCCGGAAACCCTGCTTGCGGTAAAACGTATGCGAGCGGCTTGCTAGGGACGGTGTGTCGAGCATGATTGTCTTTACGCCTCGCGAATCGGAAAACGCAATTAGCCTGTCGAATAGAGCGGCCGCGACACCAACCTTGGCCCCGCGATAGCCGTCCTTGACGAAGAATTTTTTGAGAACTGACACCGACTCCGTTTGCCATTGCAGGCCGATCGAGCCGATCACCTGACCTTGCCCGTCTACTGCCACCCAAAAACCTCCGCCTGGCTTCTGGTAGCTTGATTGAATATCAAGGAGATCGGGCTGTTGTTCGAGTGAAATCTCGAGCCCAGCCTCAATATTCTGTATTGTCAAAATCATCTGGACGACGCCATCCATGAACTCGGCTCGATAGTCGACGATACTCCAACTGCTGTCCTGTATTCCTGCGTGCACGGCACAACTCCTCGATAGTCTGCATTTGACATGCTGTTGCATGTATCCCAGGCGGGGTCCCTCTGGTCTTTCTGATTTTCGCTTCAAGGAAGTTTACATAGACTTGTGCTGAAGGTATAGAACGTCCTTGCTGATATCTTGCGTTTCATAAGACGAGGTCAATCGGGGTTTTCGAAACACAGCGCCTGAAGCATCGAAAAGACGTGGTGAGGCGTACACACAACGGCTCCGCCCAGGCGCTCTGGCCACAACCGACCGTCGGATGTTGATGTGGTCAACATATCTATCGTTACCGCTTCAATCGCATTGTCGAAATAGGCGTTCATCAACGCCCAATTGTTCTCCGTCCCAATACGAACTGCAACCTCATCCCCATTGCCATGTCCGTTCGAAATCGTGCGAACGCGATACAGCAACCACGGGGACCGTGCACGGATGAAAGCAATAGGCGAAGGTAGTCGTCAGACTTTGCGCAGATGCACACGAAATATCCTGTCGGCTCGGAGACTTCGGTCATCGATTACCGAGGGATGCAACTGCGGCTGACTTTGCATCGCTGTGCAACTTGCATCCTCGTCGTACTTCATTCGGAGAAAGCCATGAAGCTCTACTACCATCCACTCTCTGGCCATTCGCACCGCGCACGCCTCTTCTTGTCACTGCTAGGGCTGCAGCATGAATTGATCGAGGTTGACCTGATGAAAGGAGCGCACAAATCACCTGAATATCTCAAGTTGAACCGTTTCGGTCAGGTACCAGTGTTGGTCGACGAAGGCACAACGGTGGCCGATTCGAACGCAATCCTGGTTTATGTTGCGAAGAAATTCGGCAAAAAGGACTGGCTCCCGGATTCACCACAGGCCGCCGCGTCCATCCAACGCTGGTTATCTGTCGCCGCCGGTGAGATTGCTTACGGTCCGGCAGCGGCTCGGTTAATCACGGTTTTCGGCGCGAAGTATGACCCGGAGCAGGTAATTGGCCGCGCACATGGCGTGCTAAAGCTGATAGAGGCCGAACTGGAGGGGCACGAGTTCATATCACATGACCATCCGACCGTCGCTGATATCGCGCTTTACAGCTACATCGCACGAGCACCCGAGGGTAACGTCGACCTGAAGGGCTACCCGAATGTGAATACATGGCTGGAGCGAATTGAAGCACTGCCGGGTTTCGTTGAATTCCAGAAAACGCCTGCTGGCCTGACTGCCTGAACGTTGCCACATGTAGCGCTGATTCTGATTGGAAGGAGAGCGCGTGATGGATTCTGCGTCAAACTCGCCGTGGCATGCGGGCGAACTTCAGATGCAAAATGGACTTGGGGTCGCGGAGAAGATGGATGACGTTGGACGCCGGGTTATCCGCGACCATATGCCGGACCAACACCGTGCATTTTTCGCTGGCTTGCCTTTTGTCATCATCGGTACGGTCGACAGTAAGGGCGATCCATGGGCCACCCTCATCGCGCAGACTCCCGGATTCATGCAATCTCCGACGTCCAGGGTGCTCCGGATAAATTCGCCGCTGGACCCCGACGATCCGGCTACTGCCGGGGTGGTAGACGGCGCAGGCGTGGGATTGTTGGGTATGGAATTGCCCACTCGGCGACGCAATCGCATGAACGGCTTCATGAGCGAATGCTCGTCGCTCGGCTTTAACATCAATGTTGTGCAGAGTTTCGGAAACTGCCCGCAGTACATCCAGGCTCGCGATTTCGAATTCATTCGAGACCCTGGAAGCTTGCCGGAAACGCAACCACGCGTTCTGGACCACCTATCAGACCACGCACGAGCGTTGATTGCTGATGCGGATACATTGTTCGTGGCGTCCTATGTAGTCGGCCCGGAGGGACAACTGCAGGTTGATGTATCGCATCGCGGTGGACGAGCGGGTTTCGTGCGTATCGAAGCCGATGATTCAATGACAATTCCAGACTTCGCTGGGAACCTGTTCTTCGCGACGCTTGGGAATTTCCTCATCAATCCTCGCGCTGGACTGGTCTTTATTGACTTCGATACTGGCGATTTATTGCAGCTCTCGGGAAGGGCAACGGTAATCACTGACTCACCAGAAATTGCAGCGTTCCAGGGAGCGGAGCGGCTGTGGAACTTCATGCCTGAGCGAATCGTTTACCGTGCAGGCGCGATAGCGCTCCGATGGTCCTTTCAGGAGAATGGGTGGTCCCCTAACTCATTGATGACAGGTAGTTGGCAGCAGGCGGCAGAGCGGCTGAAGGCATCGGCTCTGAAGGAGACGTGGAGGAAGTTCAAGGTTACAAAGATATGCGATGAAAGCTCGGTCATCCGGTCGTTTCAATTCGAACCTGTCGACGGCGCGGGGCTCATTCCGCATCTTGCCGGCCAGCACTTGCCAATCCGGGTGACACTGCCAAAGTGCGAAAAGCCGACGATTCGCACGTACACGCTGTCGTGTGGTCCTGCGGACGGTATCTACCGGATCAGCGTCAAGAAAGAAGGGCGTGTGTCATCCCACCTGCACGAGAACCTGCGCGTCGGGGATGTCGTCGAAGCTCGATCACCAGCGGGCCAGTTCACCGTCGATGCATTCGAGCGGCGTCCAGCCGTTTTACTCGCGGCTGGTGTTGGCGTAACGCCGATGCTAGCAATGCTGCGACATGTCGTCTACGAAGGACTTCGCACACGGCGCGTCCGCCCGACGTGGTTTTTCCTTTCCGCCCGCTCGATAAGTGAACGCGCTTTTGCGAAGGAGATTGAGCGCCTGGCCACAAGCGCAAACGGGCTGGTCCGCTTCATTCGCCTACTCAGCAATACGGAAGGCGCACGAGAGTGCAAAGATTACGACGAGGTGGGCAGGATTGATGTGGACTTATTGTGCCGCGTGCTCCCCTTCAACGACTACGATTTCTACATGTGTGGTCCAGCAGGCTTCATGCAATCCATCTACGATGGCCTGCGAGGATTGAATATCGCCGATGAGCGCATTCATGCCGAAGCATTCGGACCGGCGTCGCTGGAGCGGAAAAAGGACGCAGTCAAAGACATTGCACCTGCGCGAATTCCCTCTTCCACGGCTACGCCTGTCATGTTTGTCAAGTCTGGAAAGGAAGCGCGCTGGAGTCCGGAGAGCGGGACGTTGCTTGACCTCGCTGAATCACGTGGCCTGTCGCCAGATTTCGGATGTCGGGGAGGCACATGTGGCACCTGTCGAACCCGCATCATAGAAGGCGCTGTCGCTTACCTCGTGCGTCCCGACTTTGAGGTCGGAGACGACGAGGCTCTCATTTGCTGTGCCGTGCCGGCGGATCAGGAGTCAGGCGGCGGAACGCGATTGCTACTGGATGTCTGAGCCAGGACCGGCATCAAGGGTTGGTCGATTTAAAATTGGTCACCGTGTAATGGCCGCTTCACTCTCACGGGAGATGCACCGCAGAGCCTCAATCGCCCAAACGGCAGGCCAATTTTTCGACCAAACCGAGCGAGCTTACTTTGCCGCAGCGGCGTCTTCAATAACTTTAGCGACCTCGGCCGGATGCGATGTCATCACAACGTGCGATGCACCTTTAATCTCGACGCTCTCTTTGGCACTGGCTCGCTGTGCCATGAAGCGGATAACCGCCGCGGGAATATTTTTGTCTGCTGAGCCATAAACGAAGTACGAAGGGATGTGCTTCCATGCCGGTGGTCCGGCTCCCTCGCCAAGAGCCGCTTCCGAGATTGGACGCTGGCCAACTGCCATCGCTTGCGCTGCCGCGACCGGCACGTCTGCAGCAAACTGCGCGTGAAACTTGTCTTGCTGGATGTAGAGCTCTTTCGACCCGTCTGAAAGCACAACTGGCGCGGCTAGTGTCGGCGCCAGAGTGCTACCGGGAAATCGCCCGGATAAATTCGCTGCGCTTTCGCCTTCCTCGGGCGCAAATGCCGCAACGAACACCAAGGCTTTGACGTTGGGCAGCCCTTCCGCTGCGGTGCTAATCACTGAACCACCGTACGAATGGCCAACCAGCACAACGGGTCCTTGAACAGCCTTTACAACGCTCGCTACCGATGCGGCGTCGCCCTTGACACTGCGTAACGGGTTAGCAGCAGCTATGACTGGGTAACCGTTCGAACGAAGTCTGGCAATGACACCGTTCCAACTCGACGAGTCTGCAAACGCACCGTGTACCAGAACCACGGTTACTCCTTTTTGCTCCGGTGCCACTATTGCCGAATCCGGCATGGCTGCGTATGCGGGCGCGGAAAATGCCGGGATGGCGAGTGCACTCAGTATCGCGCAGTGTGCCAGTCGCGTATAAGCCGCAGTTCTCAAGTTCATCACGTCCTCGCAGTTAGCGGTGGCATGAAGCCGTCGCGTTTGAGATGCAACGAGTTCGCGATGGGTCATGCCTTTGATGGGGTCGGGTCCGGCGCAATGCATACGGAGCGACATGTGCTTCATTTAAACAGTGACGGTGCGGGAAAATATTCCAGTTTCGCACTCGACATGTTTTTAAGTATCAAATACGAACGCCGATGCAAGAGGCTGTTTAACGGTTGAATAGAGAATTTTTTTACCGGGAAAAGTTGCTGATGAAATAAATACGGCTCCCCGAAACCGGACAGCGTTGCCACGAATTCAAATACACATTGAACTGCCGCCGTATGGCGAACTACACTCTCGATAGCTATCGATTTGCTTGCAAGCAGACGCGAAGGTCTGCTCACGAGACTGCGTCCGCCACGCTTTAGGTGCTCGGTAGCCGATGCCACCACAAGGAGGCAAGATGGAGTCCCATCAGGCATTTGGCGACGAGATGGCAAATATCTTTCGCCTGACGAAGGCGCCGTCAATCTCGACGAATCTTCGCCCCGGCGCGTTTTTTGCCGCCACTCATATGCAGTGTGGGAATGAGGGACTGGGAAAGACCCTGCCTATTCCTGTGCAACCGGCCTACGTGGTGTGCATCTTGTATCAACCGCTAGTTCACGAACTCTGGCTGGCAGGAAAGCCTGTTCCAGTCGGCCGGATGCCATTTGGGACCATATCCGCCGTAAGCCTCGAGCAGGAGCCGACCGCGTACTACGGAGGGCGGTTGGACTCGTTGCAAATCTACGTTCCCAAAGAGAGTCTGGCTGCGATGGCGGAAGACGGGGATATACCTTTGATTCGCGAGCTTGTGGTTCCAAATGGGACGATTGACCCGGTGGCATATCAGTTAAGCCTACTCATGCGTCCCGCAATCGAGCATCCGGAGCAGGCAAATCTTCTGTTCCTGTCTGGTCTGATGGAAGCTCTTTACGGGCACCTGTCCGCACGATACGGAAATGTGTCCATTAAGTCCGTCCGGCTCAAAGGGGGGCTATCCCCTAGAGACCTGATGCGGGCAAAGGATCTTATCGACACCAATCTTGCCGGCGCCGTCAGTCTGTCTGTCCTCGCGAAGGAATGTGGCATGTCGCCTAATCATTTCGCGCGTGCCTTCAAGCAGTCCACCGGCGTTCCGCCGCATAGGTGGTTGCTCTTGCGCAGAGTCGAGTTGGCCATGAGTCTGATTGAGCTTGGAGAGATGACGATGCCTGAGGTGGCGTTGTCGACCGGATTTGCCGACCAGAGCCATCTGATAAGAGTCTTCTCGAAAATCGTCGGAGCCACTCCCAAGGTCTGGAAAACTAGCCGAGTAGGATGATATGGCGCTCGTGGCCGCTGGGATGGTAAGAACTTTCTGTTTTGATAAGATTCTTCTATACGGAATGACAACTCAGGCTGAGCGGCACGGTTCTGTACATGACGCGTATCTCAATCACTGGAGGTTGTGAGACACGATAGACATTTAGTCCTTCTTTGGCTCCCAACGATATTTGTGCATCTCCGCGTTGAGCTCTGTGCCGGCAAGATTATTTGCAAAGTTACATAGGGTAGCAAGGCTGACACCGAGCACCACGTCAAGTGCGTTCCGGTCGTTGAAGCCGCTCTCTTTGAAACTGGCCAATGTAGCCCCAGAAACGGCGCCTCGAGAAGCGATGACTTGCCGTGTAAATTCCGCTAGTGCATTTAGACGGACATCCTGAATTGACCAGCCGTTGCGCGACGCCTCAACCACCTCATCAGAGAGTTGCGCCTTCTTGAGCGCAACGGCAGTATGCCCGGCCACGCAAAAGGCACAGCCGTGAACTGTTGCCGCCACGATTTGCACAATCTCGCGCTCCGCCAATGATAAGGACCCGGCGGCATTGATTTCGCCGAGAGCAAAGTACGCCGACGTCGCGGCCGGAGAAATAGCCAATGTCGCAACGAGATTTGGTAAAAATCCGTTGTTCGAGAGGGAGCGCTCGAGGAAAGGCCCGCTTTCCGCAGGAGCTGATTCGACGGTGTGCAGTGGCATGCGGGTCATTATGTTCTCCAGGATATGGATCACATTGTCGGTCTTACGGCATGCGGCACGCACATCCATTCGACTCAAAATCATCCTCAAAACGCTCAAAAATGCAGCTGTCGCCGCCTGCCGCTGGGTGGCGCTGGTGAAACGGTGCCTAGGTCTTCCCACGGTTGTCACCGCCGTTCGGATTCTGCTCAAGCACCGGATGCGATTCGAGAAAGACGGGCAGGTCTGTTACAGGAGGCTTGGCTGGAATTTCAAAAAACATCTCGCAAATCCACCCTCGATGATACGAAGCGTGATTCACCAGATGCATGAACATTGCGCCTCGTGACATTGCAAATTCTTCACCGGAAATAAAATTGAACGAGAGTATTTCAACGAGCGACAAATCAGTCTGTTCGTCAGCCCATCTTTCGAACCATGCGTTTTCGCTCTGCTGAGCCTGACGCAAGTCGCCAAGGTCGGCGTGAAGAATCATGTCGCGCCTGCTAAAGCCGTGTGCCTCTTGCAGGAGATGAGCTTTCCAGATGAGGTCGACCAGATAGTTGTGGTTTAACGTACCGATAATCGACCTGAATAGCGTTTGACGCGGTTTGACGACCTCCGTCGGAGGTAGTTGTCCGATGCTGTCGAAGAGAAGCCTATCGGCCCACGACTTATACCGGGCGAGGACGCGGGCGGTTTGCGTATTAATCATTTTGGGCTTTTCGATCACGGCGGTCGTGGTGGACGGCTGCAAGATGCAGTCCGGTCCAACAAGCTTACTTTGCATGCCAACGTCGAATATATTGATTTCGCACGGTTCTGTGCACGATGAGCAGGTTGGGAAATTATCAGCGCGGTGGCCCGGAAGATTGTTACTGTAATTTTCCGAAACGTCGTCAACTATCCAATACACGCTTATTGACACACCTCATGTCGGCTGGCGCATAGCACTGCAGCGTCTGGTCATCGGAAACTCTGAATTTTGGCTTGGCGAATAGGCTTCGTAACCGTTGTGCTGAAAAGTGACGTTGCGGAAAAGATGCCGAACCCGGTCAATACCATTCGATTCTGGAAGATTGAACGTCGCCGGTAGCAACAGACTGGGTTCGGTAGGTTCGATGTCCGGAAAGGCACGCCGTAACCAGACGCGTTGCTTCAGCTCGAATAGATGAATGGAGGCTGTATGAACCTAAAACCCATAAACGGTGGCGCGGTTGCGAAATTAATCGGCGGGGGATTGTTGGCTTCAGCTACCCTCTTTTTCGCCTTCTCCAGGACGCAGGCAGCTAGTGGGAGCCCGGCGCTCATCGACGCATCGCCGATTTTCGGCGTGACAATACCTAACGGATATCGGAAGTGGGAGGTGATTGCACCTGCCGAAGAATCAGAGCCGTTAAACGAACTTCGCGTTGTCCTTGGGAATCCAGCAGCGGTGAAAGCGTTAAACGACGCAGCGCTGCCTTTTCCTGATGGAACGACTCTTGTGAAGCTTGCATGGAAGCGAACGCAATCAACGGAATCGCCTCCGGCATTTGTCCCGGGGCAGGCAACAACCGTTCAGGTCATGGTCAAAGACTCAAAGAGATATGCGTCGACCGGTGGTTGGGGCTTCGGCCGCTTTGTCAACGGGAAGCCCGTCGACGAGGCACAGCATCAAACGTGCTTCGCCTGTCACCAGGCTCGAGTCGTAAACCACGACTATGTATTTACACGCCTCGCGCCGTGACAGCAGCGAGACGTGTCCAGCGTGGCGTGTTCCGGCGAAGTTCTATCTGCTGTCAAAAACATCAGGAAACTACCGGAATCAGCAAAATTCTACAATCCGCACGCGGCGAAGCGACCTAGACTTGGCGCGAGGTCCCAACCTTGAATGTTTGAGGTACCAGTGCCGGGAGTACTCGCTCGAACCATGGGCGGACGCGGGGGCCTTGTGCGTTCAATTCGCCCGGCACTCTAGGGGCAGTGCTGTATTCCTCTAGCCAACTCACCATGAACCGGGTGGTTTGACATGACATTTAACTTGTCGGAAGAGAGTTGTGTGGAACGTGTCGGGGTCGGAGACTCGCATGACTCGGATTCAAGCAGGATTGAAAACTTGTGGCGACGTCCGAACGAGCCGTTACTGAATCGTGCAGACAAGCTTGGGAAAGTGTTCGTATCCCGATGGACACTTGATGACAGCGCGCCCACACACGTGTCTCACCAAGGAAGCGAGTCTCACCACATTGTGGCCATCAATCTCCGATTCACTTCGGTCAGGTTTGTGCACGCGGGGCGAACTCTGGTCGATGGAACATTGGTGCCTGGCGCTATACACGTGACCGCGCCGCGCGCCGAAGTTGAAGCAACTTACCGGCTGCCGTGCGACGTTCTTCATATCTTCGTTACTCAGCAAATCCTGGCGCAGTGTTTCGAGGACTCATTCGGGAAAAGCTATAGCGGGACGATTACCCTTAATGACCCGAACGTGCGGCGTGATCTCACCATAGAGCGTCTAGCGCAGTCGTTGGCCGGTGCCGAGCTTTGGGATAGAAGCGAACGGATGATTTTTGCCGACAGCATCGGACGAGCGATCGTGTCCCGGCTTGTCGAACATTGGTTCTCCGCCCCGGCAGCGCCTCTGCCTCATGCTAGTGGATTGCAAAAATGGCGGCTCCAGCGAGCGACAGACTATATCGACACGCATCTGGCCGAACGAGTTCGGCTCAGCGAGATCGCCCGGAGTGCGAGCCTTTCGCCTATGCATTTTGCTGCGCAGTTCCGGCTTTCTACGGGAGTTAGCCCACACGAATACGTACTTCGCCGACGCATCGAGGTGGCGCAGGACCTGCTCTTACGCTCGGAACGCAATACGGCCGATATCGCTCTGAGCTGCGGCTTCAACTCGCAGGCGCACTTCATTTCCGTGTTCTCGCGCTACATGGGGGACACACCTTGTCGTTGGAGAAAAAATTTTCTCAAGAATGTTTCGCCGTAGCGGGCAAACCCTGGCCCCGGTGAACACAAGTAGCGGTTCATCCACCTCCTGATACGGCTCGCCCCCGCGCCAGCGGCGTTGCGAGCGTCACCCCTGGCGCGTTGGGGCGTCACACTCAGTCATTTGCGCCCGAGAGTTTCCCTCGTGCGGCCACCTGCAACTCTGCTGCATTGCAACCAGCAAACGACCCCACGCCCGCCTTTGTTCACGATGCCTACGCGCGCGCGAACGCCACGCAACCGACGCGGATGCAGCATAGGGCAAGTCCCTGGAATGATTTAGCCGTGCATTACCACTCGCGTGTGCGGCCTCCTAAACTTGATCAGAACAGGAGGGGACACCGATGGCCAAACTCATCCACACGATGATTCGCGTGCAGGATCTGCCGCGCTCGCTACAGTTCTATCAAACGGCTTTCAATTTCGACGTTTCGCATCGGCTCGACTTTCCTGAATTCACGCTGGTCTATTTACGCAATCAGGAAGCTGACGCGGAAATCGAGCTGACCTGGAATAAAGGCCGCACTGAGCCCTATACGCACGGCGACGGCTACGGTCACGTCGCCGTATGCGTGGACGACGCGAAAAGCGAACGGCAACGCCTGGTCGATCTCGGCATGACGCCAAATGACCTGCGCGAGTTCCATAACGATAACGGCGAGTTGCTGGCGCGTTACTTTTTTATTCAGGACCCGGACGGTTACAAGATTGAAGTGCTGGAACGCTACGGCCATTATCAATAGCAGAATTAAACCAGGCGGCCGCCGCGCGTAGTTGCAGTACCCCACAAGGAGACAGACATGAAGACAACGGTCATTCCGATCGTCGAGTCGGATCACGCACGTCACGCGCATCATCACGATCATGAGGAGGGTCATGAGCATCATGCGAGCAACGCGGCGGCCGCCGCGCTGCGCATTACGCTGACGCGGCGCGAATTGTTGAGGGGCACCGGCGTGTTGATGGGCACGCTGGCGTTCTCGTCGGTATTGTCGACGCTCGCGCCGAGCCGCGCCTGGGCGCTCGAACTGCAAGGGCTGGATACGCACCAGGGCGAAGTCATCATGGCCTTTACGCGTCAGCTCTATCCGCATCCCACGCTCGACAACGCGGTGTATGCATTGGTGGTCAAGGACCTCGACGCGAAGGCGAAAGCCGATCCCGCGGTACGCCAGCAACTCGCCGACGGCGTCACGCAACTCGACGCGAAAGCCGGTTCGAACTGGCTGACACGCGCGCCTGCCGCTCAGGCGGAAGACGTTGCGGCGCTGGCGGGTTCGCCGTTCTTCAACACGATCCGTAGCACCGCCGTGGTCTCGCTGTACGCCAACACCATGGCGTATGCGCATTTCGGCTATGGCGCTTCAGCGGGCGATGGCGGCTACCTGACCAAAGGCTTCAACAGTTTGTCATGGTTGCCCAACCCACCGGCTGACGCGAGCGGCCCGATTCCGACGGATAGCTAAGACACCGGAGACCAGACATGGATCAGGACAACAACAAGGTGCGTTTTTCGCACAACGACGACAAGGTCGTCGTGATCATCGGTTCGGGCGCGGGCGGTGGCACGCTCGCCAACGAACTGGCGCAGAAGGGTATCAACGTCGTCGTGCTGGAAGCAGGCAAGCTGCACACACAGGCCGATTTCACAACAGACGAATGGGGCTCGTTCCAGATGCTTTCATGGCTCGACAAACGCACGACGTCGGGCACGTGGCGCGTGGCCAAAGATTTTCCGAATCTGCCTGCATGGATCTGCAAGACCGTGGGCGGCACGACCACGCACTGGGCCGGCGCGAGTCTGCGTATCAAGTCGCATGAGTTCAAGGCGAAGACGACCTACGGCGACATCAAGGATGCCAATCTGCTCGACTGGCCACTCACGCGTGAAGAACTCGACCCGTATTACGATCGCGCGCAAAAGAAGATGGGCATCACGCGCACGAACGGACTGCCGGGCTTGCCGGGCAATAACAACTTCAAGGTGATGTCGGCCGGTGCGATGAAGGTGGGCTACAAGGAGTGCAACACCGGCCACATGGCGATCAATAGCGTGGTGCGTGACGATCGCGCGCATTGCTTCCAGCGCGGGTTCTGCTTTCAGGGCTGCCGCACCGGCGCGAAATGGTCCACGCTGTACACCGAATTGCCACGCGCCCAGGCCACCGGTCACATGGAATTGCGCACGCAGGCGCATGTGGTTCGCATCGAGACCGACGCACGCGGCAAGGCGAAAGAAGTGCTGTATTACGACGGTGCCGGCAAATTGCAGCGGCAGAAGGCACGCATCATTGCCGTGGCGGGAAATTCGATTGAAACACCGCGTCTATTGCTCAATTCGCATTCGGGCAAATTTCCGCAAGGACTCGCGAATGGGTCGGGACAACTTGGGCGCAACTATATGCGTCATACCACCGGCTCGGTGTATGCGGTATTCAACGACAAAGTCGAGATGTTCAAAGGCACGACGATGGCGGGCATTATCGAGGACGAAGCGGCGTTCAATCCGCAACGCGGTTTTGCCGGCGGCTATCACATGGAAACCGTTTCGCTCGGCTTGCCGTTTTACGCGGCGTTTTTCGACCCCGGCGCATGGGGGCCGACCTTCACCCAGGCGATGGATCAGTACGCGTATACAGCCGGCATGTGGATCGTCGGGGAAGATATGCCGCGCGAGAGCAATCGCGTCACCTTGAATAACGACGTCAAAGACCAGTATGGTCAGCCGGTCGCCAATGTGCACTTCGACGATCATCCGAACGACGAAGCGATGCGCGAGCATGCATTCAAGGCGGGCACCGCCGTGTACCAGGCCGCCGGAGCGAAGACGGTGTATCGCGTGCCGCCGTATCCGTCCACGCACAATCTCGGCACCGCACGCATGAGTGCGCGCGCGGATGACGGTGTGTGCAATCGATTTGGCCAGACGCATGAAGTGTCGAATCTGTTTATCTCCGACGGCAGCCAGTTCACCACCGGCGCGGCGGAAAACCCGACCATGACGATCGTGACGCTGGCGATCCGCCAGGCAGATCACATCGCGGCGCAAATGAACAAACGCGCGGTGTAAAAAGGGGAGGAGTGCGGCGTTCGGGTTCCACGCAATTGCCGGACGAAGAACGCCTGCGTATGTTGGCGAAGGGGTGGAGCGTGCCGTGGCGTGGAGTCTGCGCACGGCGCGCACGCAAGCCTCAAACAAGGAGCAAACGCCATGTGTGGGATTTACATCAACGCCGATCCAATCCTGTATGAGTCGCGCACCCGTTCGTTGCGGATTCACGGCGTGATCACGACCGTCCGGCTGGAGAATCTGTTTTGGGACGTACTGCATGAAATCGCCGCCCGCGAGAGCATGACGACCAGCCAGTTCGCCGTGAAGCTCTATGACGAACTGATCGCGCTGCGTGGCGAGATGCCTACCAACTTCGCATCGTTTCTGCGTGTGTGCTGTTTGCGCTATCTGTCGATGCGTACGGAGAAGGGCGCGAGCGCGCCCGATACGGCGGCTGAGCCGGGCATCGCCGGCGGCGAGGCCAGACCGCGAATTCTCAAGACAGTCTGACGTGAGGCGCGGATGGCAGATCGCGTTCGCGCAAGCCCAAAGAGGAGAGCGAGTACACGACAATAGGGCGCAGGCGGCGACGTGGGCCCATGCTACGATGCATCGGACATCGCGCAGAACGCCGGAGACATCGATGAGTCCAGACACTGCCGCCCGCTTCGATCAGCAGTTCGCGCCTCGCATCGCCGAGGCCATTGCCGCATGTTTCGACACGACCGTGCATACCGAAGTGCTGCCTTACGGCGGTCACGGTCATCCCACGCGGGTACACATTCATGCTGTGCCGATCGAAGACTTGCGCCTCTATCCGCATCCTCTGAATCTGTACCTCACGTGGGATAGCGACGAGATTGAACGGCTGATGGGCGCCACAGGGCAAGCGCGCTTCGCCGGCTATCTGGCCGCACTGCGGCGCAAGCTCGAGGCGTGGCGGCATGTGCGTGAACTGGATTTTCGCTCGCATACACAAGCGGAGCCGGTCGCGCTGATCGGCGGACTGGATTTTGAATCATAGGCGGCGCGCGACAGCGTCGTGGCAAAAAGAGTGGCCGTTGCGCTCAATTGCAACGGCCACATTTTTACCATGGCGTGCGCTAAAATTTAACTGCCCAGCGCCGGATCGCTCATGCTGCTCTTGCCGTTTTCCACGTGTCCAGCGAAGCGCCGCGTGAACGACGGGTCCGTGTCGGCGGTAATCGCCAGGTCGTACCAGCCGTGCGCGTTGCGCAGATCGAGGTACAACTGTTCAGTGTCGCCGCCGCGCACCGAATGTCTGATGACGTTATTCGCGTCATACGCATTGACGATGGTGAACTGGCACCGTACGCTGCCCACATTTTCAAGCCGCATTTGCAGATTGCCGTTCACGACGTCGTAGCCTTCGAGCACTTCCGGCCGGGCGATGTCGGCGCCATTCCACCAGCTTCTGGCCACTGGCTTGCCGGCGAAGCGGCGCAGAAAGCCGTTCGGGCCATAGACGGTGAAATCGTACGTGCCGTCGGCATTCAACGGCAACTGGTCTTGCAGCCGTTTGCCGGCTTCCACCGTATAGGTGCGCGGCGCGTCGAGGCTGTGCGCTGCATAAACGAGGAACACCGCCCCCGCGCGGCCGGTGTTGACGAAGCGCATGGTCAGCTTGCCGGCGGCGCCTTCGCCGTGTACGCGCACGAACAGTTCGTACGGCAGCGCGCGAGCCGGGCGCACGCCGGGCTCCTGCTTCGGTACCGACTGCATGAGGGGCGGCTGCGGCACATAATCCGGATGGCGGTTCTGATCGGGCGGCACATAGCCGCTCGTGCCCGGCAGCGTCGGAAAAGCGTCGTTGGGGTTGCTGAAGTTGAACGCCGACATCAGATCGCCGCAGACCGCGCGACGCCACGGCGTGATGTTCGATTCGCCGAGATTGTGCTGCTGGCCAAAGCGCTTCTCGATGAAGCGAATCACCGACGTATGGTCGAACAGTTCCGAGCACACGTAACCGCCTTTCGACCACGGCGACACCACCAGCATCGGTACGCGCGGCCCGAGTCCGTAAGGAGCGGCTGCGGTATTCGAGTTGCCCGGATAGATTTCGTTGCGGGTGTCGACCGTGGACAAACCATTCGCACTTGTTGCCGGCGCGAACGGCGGCGCCACGTGATCGAAGAAGCCGTCGTTCTCGTCGTAATTGATTAGTAGCACCGTCTTGCTCCATACCTCCGGATTGGACGTGAGAATCTGCAAGACCTGATCGATGTACCACGCGCCGTAATTCGCCGGCCAGTTCGGATGTTCGGAATACGCTTCCGGCGCGACGATCCACGACACCTGCGGCAACGCATTGTTCTGCACGTCGCGCTTCAGGATGTCGAAGTAGCCGTCGCCTTTGGCGGCGTTGGTGCCGGTGCGCGCGTTGTCATACAGCGGGTTGCCAGGTTGCGCGTTGCGATACTGGTTGAAGTAAAGCAACGAGTTGTCGCCGTAGTTGCCGATATACGGATTTTGCGTCCAACCCCACGAGCCGTTCGCGTCGAGGCCGGTGCCGATGTCCTGATAGATCTTCCATGAAATGCCCGCGTTTTGCAGCACTTCCGGGTACGTGGACCAGCCGTAGCCAAGTTCGGAATTGTCGATCACCGGACCGCCGCCGCTGCCGTCGTTGCCCACCCAGCCGCTCCACATGTAGTAGCGGTTCGGGTCGGTCGGGCCCATCAGCGAGCAATGGTAGGCGTCGCAGATCGTGAATGCGTCGGCGAGTTGATAGTGAAACGGGATGTCGTCGCGCGTCAGATAGGCCATCGTCGTGGCGCTCTTGGCGGGCACCCATTGATCGTAGCGGCCGCCGTTCCATGCGGCGTGCGTGCTGGTCCAGTCGTGCGCGAGATCCTGCAGGAATTGCAGGCCGAGGTTCGGCGCGCTCGGGCGAAACGGCAGCACATAGCCAAGATCCGCTGCGAGCGGCTGATACCAAACCGGCTTGCCGTTCGGCAGATTGATCGCGCGTGTATCGCCGAAGCCGCGTACGCCCTTGAGCGTGCCGAAGTAGTGGTCGAAGGAACGGTTCTCCTGCATCAGCACGACGATGTGTTCGACGTCGCGAATGCTGCCGGTCTTGTTGTTGGCCGGAATGGCGAGGGCGTTGCGAATACCCAGCGGCAACATGCTCAACGCGGTGGCGGAACCCGCGGCGTGAGCGGCGGAGCGCAGAAAATCACGGCGATTTTTTGATGTCATGGTTTTGGCTTTCGATCTTCATTGGAGGAACGATGCACACGGCGCGCGAGCGTGAGCCACGCGCCGTGTCGGGCGCGGAACTCAATCTACGGTGTGAATGACGGGTGTGGCGAGCGGCGTCGATGCGGCGGAGGACATGGCCGTGTCGGCGCCTGATGCGGGCAGCGCCGGCGTTTGAATCGTGAGTGCGGGTGACGCAGATGGTGCGGATGCGGGGTTCGCTGACAGAACCTGCGCGGTGCTGCTGTCCTCGGCGGTATTGCTGGCAGGGCTGGCGATGTCCGTGCCGGGCGCCTTATCGTCGTCGTTGCTGCATGCGCCGGTCAGCATGCACAGCAACACGGCGAACAGCGCGCCTGCCAAACGTTTGCGATGCAATGCAGCAGCTGGCTTCAACACGACGGACATGGAGTGACTCCGGCACGGGGAAAGGTGCGCCAGGGCATCCATGTGCCCAGGTCAGCGATGCGGAAGGATAATCGCTGACCTGTGTAAGTTTTGTGAAGGTGCGGTGAGAGAGGGAAACTGTCGCGTCGTGCAGGATGCACGGCGAACTTGCCGCTGCCAGGCGATCCGGCAGCGGAAACGCTGCGGTGTTCTGCTAACGCCGGCTTGAAACAAAGGCGGCGATTGCATCGTTCAACGCATCAGGCGCATCGCGATGGGGCGAGTGTCCGCACGCGTCGAGTTTCACCAGTTGCGCATGTGGCACGTGCCCGGCGATCGTGTCGATCTGCGCCATCGTGCCGTAGTTGTCGTCGTGGCCTTGCACTGCGAGCAAGGGCTTCTGAATGGACGTCAGTTGCCCGGCGATGTTCCATGTCCTGAAGGCTGGGTTCAGCCAGATATCGTTCCAGCCGTAAAACGCGGAGTCGACATCGGTGTGATAGCGGGCAAGCTTGCTGCGCAGATCCGTGGATTCGTAGAGTTGTTTGGTTTGCGCGATGCTGTCTACCGAGATGTCCTCGACGAACACGTGCGGGGCGATCGCCACCATGCCGGCGAGAGCATCCGGATACAGCGCCGCGTAAAGCAGCGCGATCGAACCGCCATCGCTATGGCCGATCACCCACATGCGCTGGCGCTCCTGCTTGCCGATCGCGAGCGCATCGAGCAACGCGGGCAGGATGTCGCGCGCCTGCGCGGTCATGAAATCGACCGGCCATTTCTCATCCTGCGGGCGCGGCGTGGAGCGTCCATAGCCGGGCCGGGAATACACCAGTCCACGCATACCGAGGCGTGCGCACAATGCTTGCGGCCAATCGCGCCACATCGCAATCGAGCCGAGTCCTTCATGCAGGAAGAGGGCGATCGGCGCATCGGCTGCTGTCGCATTCACCCAGCGATATTCGATGCGTAGCGGCCCATGTGCCGCGGTGGCGGGGAGTTCTGCAAAGTTGCTATCCGTGGTTGCGCTTGCCGGATTCTGCATGGATCACCTTACGACAGTTCGCGTAGTTTAAAGCGTTGGATCTTGCCGGTTGCGGTCTTGGGCAGGTCGTCGACAAACACGATATCGCGCGGGTATTTATGCGGCGCGAGGCGGTCCTTGACGAAAGCCTTCAACTCGTCCGCGAGTATCTCAGACGGCGGAAATTCACGCTTTAGCACGACGAACGCGCGTGTCTTGACGAGGCCGCCGTGATCGACGCCGACCACCGCCGCTTCGAGCACGGCATCGTGCTGCACCAGCACCATTTCCACTTCGACTGGCGAGACGTACTGGCCGCTCACTTTCAGCATGTCGTCGCTGCGGCCCGCATAGACGTAGCAGCCGTTCGCGAGGCGGCGGTACTTGTCGCCGCTGCGAATCCACTCGCCGAGAAAGGTGGCGCGCGACTTCTCGCGATTGCTCCAGTACATCAACGCCGCGCTCGGTCCCTTGATAAACAGATCGCCGACTTCACCATCGGGCACCGCGTGGCCCGCTTCGTCGCGTAGCTCGACTTCATAGCCAGGCACAGGGCGTCCGGTGGTGCCGTATTCAACCGCGCCCGCGCGATTCGACAAGAAGATATGCAGCATTTCCGTCGAACCGATGCCGTCGAGAATTTCACAGCCGAAGTGCGCGGTAAAGCGTTCGCCGATTTCGCGCGGCAACGCTTCGCCCGCCGACGTGCACACGCGCATCCCCACATCCGCCCGCGCGGGAAGACCGGGCGATACGAGCATGCTTGCGTAGAGCGTCGGCACGCCGTAGAAAATAGTCGGCCGATGCCGTACGAGGCGTTTGAAAATGGCATCCGCTGTGGGGCGCTCGGCCATCAATACCGCGGTAGCGCCGACCGAAAGCGGGAAGGTCAGACCGTTGCCGAGACCGTACGCAAAGAACAGCTTCGCCGCGGAGAACACCACGTCGCTTTCGACAATGCCGAGAATCGGCTTCGCATACAACTCGGCGGTCCAGTACAGATTCGCATGCGTGTGAACGGTGCCTTTCGGCTTGCCGGTCGAGCCCGATGAATACAGCCAGAATGCGATGTCGTCACAGCCGGTCGAGGCTGCCTTGACGGCTGGCGTGGCGGCGTCGATCAGAGCTTCGAGTTGCGGCGTCAGTAGCGGCTCACCGTCTACGGGTTGCGAGACGATCAACTGGCAGCCGTCGTGTTCGGCGGTGGCCATCGCTTCGGTGACGTTGAGTAACAACGGGCCCGACGCTATCACCGCACGCGCGTGACTGTGGGTGAGCATGTACACGTAGTCTGGCGTGCTCAGCAGCGTATTCGCCACTACCGGCACGACGCCCGCATACAACGCGCCGAGAAAGGCGATCGGCAACTCGACGGTATCGAGCATCACCAGCAGCACACGCTCCTCAGGGTGCACACCGAGCGTACGCAGCGCGCTCGCGAAGCGCCGCGCGCGTTCTTCGAGCTCGCCGTACGTCGTGGCGCCCGTATCGTCGATATAGGCAGTCTTGCCCGCGCGTGCTTCGTTCAGGTGAAACAGATAAGCCGCGAAATTGAACTGTGCGGGCGGCGGCTCGACCGTCGCGGCGGGCCGGCTCGCTGCGGATTCCAGCAGGGCTTCCATATGTCTCCTCCATCGGGTGAGGGCGGGTCCGGCTGTTCTGTGCTCGTGATCCGCGCGATGTCTGCGTACTGTCTGTTTGCCGGGTGCTACGCGGTGGGCAGATGGGTCGTTTGCATCAGCGTGTCGATTGCCGCGCTCGATGCCTGAATGGCCGCGCGCCGGTGATAGAAGGCCAGCGCGCGCAAGCCGCCGAGTTCTTCGCCGCCGCCGGCGCGTCCCGGCCCGCCATGCAGCGACATCGGCATTACGTTGCCGTGGCCGGTTTGACTCTGTTGCACGGCCGGCGAAATGGCGTGCACGCGGCCGTGCGAATCCGCGAGTTCCAGCGCTAGGCGGCCGAGATGCGCGTCGTCGTTCGAATAGATCGATGCAACGAGCGAGCCCTGGCCGCGTCGCGCGAGTGTGACGGCGTGCGCTTCAGGCAAAGCATTGTCCGGGGCGACGCGGTAGGGCGCCACGCTTGCGACCGGTCCGAACACTTCGACGTCGTGCAGCAGCGTCGCGCTATCGGGATCGTTGACAACGAACAGATGGGGCGCGACGCACGCGGCAATGGTTGCGTCTGCATCGATCAGCGGTGTGGCGGAGCCGTCGTAAGCAAGCACGGCTTCTTCGCGCAGCGCGGCAATACCGGCCAGCACGTTTTCGTATTGTTCGCGGCTCACGAGCGAACCCATCCGCACCGTGTCGTTGCGCGGATTGCCGACGGTGATCTTTGCGAGCTTTGCCTTGAGGGCATCGAGCACCGCTTCGAGCGACGCCTCCGGCACGAACGCACGCCGGATCGCCGTGCATTTCTGACCCGACTTCACGGTCATTTCACGCACGACTTCCTTGATGAACAACTCGAAGGCGGGCGTGTCGGGTGTTGCGTCAGCGCACAGAATCGCGCTGTTCAGACTGTCGGCTTCGACATTCAAACGCGCGCCGCGCTGCACGAATGCAGGATGCGCGTGCAGCGTGGCCGCGGTTTGCGCAGAGCCAGTGAACGAGACCACGTCGTATGCCTGAATCTGATCGAGCAGCCCCGCCGAACTGCCGCAGATCACCGACAACGCGCCGGCCGGCAACACGCCTGAGTCGACGACGTCGGCGACCATCCGCTGCGTGAGCCATGCGGTGGCCGTGGCCGGCTTGATGATGACCGGCACACCCGACAGTAGCGCGGGCGCCGCTTTCTCCCACAGGCCCCACGACGGAAAATTGAACGCATTGATAAACAGCGCGACGCCGCGTGTCGGCGTGAGTACGTGTTGCACGCTGAACGACTGGTCTTTGCTGAGCGATACGGCGTTGCCGTCGCGCAGCGCGTGAACGTCGCCGAGTGACGCACCCAGTTTCGCGTAGTACGACAGCGTGAACAGGCCACCGTCGATGTCGACGGCCGAATCGTTGCGCGTGGTGCCTGAATTCGCGGTGGCGATCGCGTAATAGTCGTCGCGCTTTGCCTGCAGTAGCTTGACGACTTCGGCGAGGCGCGCGGCGCGTTGCGCATAAGTCAGTTCGCGCAAGGCCGCGCCGCCCTGGTCGCGGGCGAAGCCGAAGGCCTCGGGGAGATCCACGCCCTCGCTCGACACGCGCACGAGCGCTTCGCCCGTCACCGGATCGGTAAGCGTGACGCCTTCGCCGCCGCCCGCGATCCACTTACCGGCAACGTAGTTCTTCAGTAGTTCAGTCATGGCAGGGTCTCAGGCAGGGGTGAATTCGATCGCGCCTTGCGGCAACAGGTACAGCACCAGCGCCTGGCCGTTTGCGACGGTGGGCCGATGGGCGCTGCCGGGTCCGTACACGCACCAGCCGGCCGGGTGACCGTCGAAGGTCGCGCCTTCGGTGAGCGGCATGATCAGGTCGATTTCGCCGTGTGGGTGAACATGATGTGGACCGGCAATATCTTTCATGTCGACCACGTCGACGGAAAAGCCGTGGGTGTCGGGCAGTGCCTTGAAGATGCGGCCGTAACGAATACCGCCGCCTTCGCGATTGCATAGCCAGCCCTCGGCCACGCCTGCGCGGCAGGCATCCGCAAGGCTGCGAAAGGCCGTGCCGTCGGCCGGCCAGGTGTCGTTCAGCCACGCGGCGAGCGCGCTATCGAGCGGCCGGCCGGCGATCTGTCCAGTGACGCCCGCGATCAGGCGCTGGAACTCATGTGGGGACATGCGAGCCTCCAGATAGGCGCACACGCATCCTGATTCATGCGTGCTTCTGCGCCGTCTCCGTTGCGCTGCCGAAAAATTCCGGCGGCGTTTGTTATTGAATCGATATTTGGCGAAAATTAACCGTTCACTAGTGGTGTGTCAAGCACTATAGTACATGTATCGCAGTCAAGGGCTAGCAAAACATGAATCAAAATTACACTCCCGCGCCGCTGGACGAACCCGCCGACGAGGACGCCGGCCGCGCCGAGCGAGCCGAACGAGGCGGCGAACGCGAACAGCGTGATCCGTTTCTGACTGCGATGGGCGAGCGCGTGCGTCTGCTGCGCGCGCGCCGCGGCATGACGCGCAAGACGCTGGCGACCGAAACCGGTTTGTCGGAGCGCCATCTGGCCAATCTGGAATCGGGGGTGGGCAATGCGTCGGTGCTGGTGTTGCGGCAGATCGCGGCCACGCTGAACTGCCCGCTGGCGGAGGTGATCGGCGACGAAACCACCGCGTCCGCCGAATGGCTGTTGATCCGCGAACTGCTGCAGGGGCGCGATCAGGCGGCGCTGCAGCGCGCCCGCGTGGCGCTTGCCGAGATGTTCGCGCAGGCGCCGCGCGACCCGCATCGCAAGGACCGGATTGCACTGATTGGCCTGCGCGGCGCCGGCAAGTCGACCTTTGGGCGGATGCTGGCTCAGGAGCGCAAGGTGCCGTTCGTCGAGCTGACGCGCGTGATCGAGCAACTGGCGGGCTGTCCGCCGTCGGAGATTCATTCCCTGTATGGCGCGAGCGCTTACCGGCGCTATGAGCATCGCGCGCTCGAGGCCGTGATCCAGGAGCATGAGCGCGCCGTGATCGCCTCGCCAGGCGGGCTCGTGTCGGAGTCGGGCACCTTCAACGCGCTGCTCACGCACTGCTTCACCGTGTGGCTGCAGGCCACGCCTGAAGAGCACATGCGCCGGGTCGTCGCGCAAGGCGATCTGCGGCCGATGTCGGGCAACAAGGAAGCGATGGACGATCTGAAGCGCATCCTCGCCGGACGTGGCGAGTTGTACGGGCGCGCCGACATGACCTTCGACACCAGCGAGAAAACCTTGGCCGACGCCTACCTGCAACTGCGCGACCGGCTCGCGGCAAGGCTGGCGGCGGAAACGCCGGACGAAGTGCGGTTGGGCTGACCTGCAATGCGGTGCCAGGGTTTACTAGCAAACATGCACTAAAGTGCTTTACATGGGTATGACGATGCACTATTGTTCAAAAAACAAGTTTTGCTTCGTCCAGTCAGGAGACGCCCCATGTCCACAGCAGAAACCGCCATCGCGCCGGTCGACTACCGCACCGATCCTTCGCAGTACAAGCATTGGAAACTGAGTTTCAACGGTCCTGTTGCGACACTCGGCATCGACATCGCCGAGGACGGCGGGATTCGCGACGGCTACAAGCTGAAGCTGAATTCATACGATCTTGGCGTCGATATCGAACTGCACGATGCGATCCAGCGCATCCGCTTCGAGCATCCCGAAGTCAGGACGGTCGTGCTGACGAGTTTGAAGGACCGCGTATTCTGCTCGGGCGCCAATATCTTCATGCTCGGTCTGTCGACCCACGCGTGGAAGGTCAATTTCTGCAAGTTCACCAACGAGACGCGCAACGGTCTGGAAGACTCGTCGCGTCATTCGGGTCTGAAGTTTCTCGCGGCGGTGAACGGCGCGTGTGCCGGCGGCGGCTATGAACTCGCGCTCGCTTGCGACGAAATCTATCTGATCGACGACCGCTCGTCGTCGGTGTCGCTGCCGGAAGTGCCGTTGCTCGGCGTGCTGCCGGGCACGGGTGGCCTGACGCGCGTCACCGACAAGCGCAAGGTGCGCCACGACCGCGCCGATATCTTTTGCACGGTGGTTGAAGGCATTCGCGGCGAACGCGCGAAACAATGGCGCCTGGTGGATGAAGTAGTGAAGCCGAATCAGTTCGATCAGGCAACCCAGGCACGCGCACTCGAACTCGCTGAACAAAGCGATCGCCCCTCTGACGCGCAAGGCGTGACATTGACGCGTATCGAACGCACGAATCGCGAAGACGGCCTGACCTACAAGACGCTCGACATTACGATCGACCGGGCCAGGCGCATCGCGACCTTTACCGCCAAAGCGCCGCAAACCGAACAACCCGCCGCTATCGATGCCATCGTGGCGGCCGGCACGAGCTGGTGGCCGCTGCAATTCGCACGCGAACTCGATGACGCGATCCTCACCATGCGGACCAACGAACTCGAGGTCGGCACGTGGATCTTCAGGACCGAAGGCGACGCCCGCAACCTGCTCGCCGCTGACGCCACGCTGATGCAGCACAAGGATCACTGGTTCGTGCGCGAGACCATCGGCCTGTTGCGCCGTACGCTCGCGCGCATCGACGTGTCGTCGCGCTCGCTGTTCGCGCTGATCGAACCGGGCTCGTGTTTTGCCGGCACCTTCGCGGAACTCGCGTTCGCCGCCGACCGTAGCTATATGGCCGCGCTGCCGGGCAATGAGGACGAAGAGCCGGCGATCACGCTTTCGGAAGTCAACTTCGGGCTCTATCCGATGGTCACGCATCAATCGCGTCTTGCACGCCGCTTCTATGAGGAGAGCGCGCCGCTCGACGCGGTGCGCTCGACGATCGGCCAGCCGGTCAAGCCGGTGGAAGCCGAGCGTCTAGGTCTCGTGACCGCGTCGCCCGACGATATCGATTGGGCCGACGAAATCCGCATCGCACTGGAAGAACGCGCGGCAATGTCGCCGGACGCCTTGACCGGTCTCGAAGCGAATCTGCGCTTCAACGGTCCGGAAACGATGGAGACGCGCATCTTCGGCCGTCTCACGGCATGGCAGAACTGGATTTTCAACCGGCCGAACGCAGTGGGCGAGAAGGGTGCGCTCAAGGTGTACGGCAAGGGCAGCAAGGCGCAATTCGACGTCTCACGCGTGTGAGTGTGGGTTTGCATTGTTGCGCGAGCTGACGCGCGCCGGCTGCACCGATACGACGCCTCTCATCTACAGACACTGCTGTTTCCCGATTGGGAAGTCACCACGAAAGCGATCAAGGAACCGACCATGTCAACGATCAACTACAGCGAAAAGATTCCGAACAACGTCAATCTCGCCGACGACCGCGCCTTGCAGCGCGCGCTCGAACAGTGGCAGCCGAATTTCCTCGCATGGTGGGGCGATATGGGCCCGGAAGGCTCGCACGGTTACGACGTTTATCTGCGCACGGCAGTGAGCGTCGATGCGGGCGGCTGGGCCCATTTCGATCACGTGAAAATGCCGGACTATCGCTGGGGTATCTTTCTGACGCCGGGCGAGCAGGACCGCAAGATTCATTTCGGCGAGCACAAGGGCGAAGCCGCGTGGCAGGACGTGCCCGGCGAGCATCGTGCGAATCTGCGCCGCATTATCGTCACGCAAGGCGATACGGAGCCGGCTTCGGTCGAGCAGCAGCGGCATCTGGGTTTGACCGCGCCGTCGATGTACGACCTGCGCAACCTGTTCCAGGTGAACGTGGAGGAAGGCCGTCATTTGTGGGCGATGGTGTATCTGCTGCATCGTTACTTCGGCCGCGATGGCCGTGAAGAAGCTGAAGCATTGCTCGGCCGGCGCTCGGGCGATGAAGACAATCCGCGCATTCTCGGCGCCTTCAACGAGAAGACACCGGACTGGCTTGCGTTCTACATGTTCACGTATTTCACGGACCGCGACGGCAAGTTCCAGTTGTCGGCGCTCGCCGAGTCGGGTTTCGATCCGCTCGCGCGCACCACCAGATTCATGCTGACCGAAGAAGCGCATCATATGTTCGTCGGTGAATCCGGTGTGTCGCGCGTAATTCAGCGCACCGCTCAGGTCATGAACGAACTGGGCACGGACGACGTTAGCAAGATTCGCGCGGCCGGCGTGATCGATCTGCCGACCATCCAGCGTTATCTGAACTTCCATTACTCCGTGACGATCGACCTGTTCGGCGCGGATCATTCTTCCAATGCCGCCACGTTCTATAGCTCGGGCCTGAAGGGGCGATATGAAGAAAACAAGCGCGACGACGATCATCAACTGAATGGTCAGAGCTACAAGCTGCTCGACGTGCAGGGCGGCAAGCTGGTCGAGCGCGAAGTGCCGATGCTCAACGCGATGAACGAAGTACTGCGCGACGATTACATTAAAGATTCCGTGGCGGGCGTGGGGCGCTGGAACAAGGTGCTCGAAAAGGCCGGTATCGATTTCCGCATGACGGTGCCGCATAAAGCGTTCAATCGCCAGATCGGGACGTTTGCGGGCACGCGGGTGTCGCCGGACGGCCGCGTGATCAGCGAAACCGAATGGGCGGCCAACGAAGCGAAGTGGCTCGCGACGCCGGAAGATCGTGCGTATGTGGCATCGCTGATGGGGCGTGTGAGCGAGCCCGGCAAGTTTGCGAACTGGATTGCACCGCCGGCGATGGGTGTCAATCGTCAGCCGGTCGATTTCGAATACGTGCGGTTCAACTAAGCACGCGGTTTGCACGAGTAGGTACGCGCGGCGTCGCAGGCGCGGGAATACATGGTGGAGGAAGTCATGAACGGCCCAGTATCGATCGAAGTTCTCAGGCAGCATCTGATCGATCCGGAAATCTGCATTCGCTGCAATACGTGCGAAGAGACTTGCCCGGTCGATGCGATCACGCACGACGAGAACAACTATGTGGTCAAGGCGGATATCTGCAACGGCTGCATGGCGTGCGTGCCGCCGTGTCCCACAGGCGCGATCGATAGCTGGCGCACGGTGTTAAAGAGCGACGCGTATACCATCGACGAGCAGTTCAAGTGGGACGTGTTGCCCGAGCAGAACACGATGGCCGTGCCCCCGGCGCAGGAGACATCGACGGCTGGGCCGTCCGGCGATACACCGGCGGAAGCAAGCGGCATCGAAGTTGATACGGTGCGCGGGTCGGTCGTGCCGCCGTGGTCCGCCGCCAAACCGTATGTGAACCTCTACACACACAAGGCGCCGACCACCGCGACGGTGGTCGGCAACTACAGGCTCACCGATGGAGCGACCGAGAGCGACATTCATCACATCGTGCTCGATTTCGGCTCGATGCCGTTTCCGGTTCTGGAGGGTCAGTCGATCGGCATTCTGCCGCCGGGCGCCACCACCGATGGCCGCACGCATCATGCGCGGCAGTATTCGATTGCGAGTCCGCGTGACGGCGAACGGCCTGGCTACAACAACGTGTCGCTCACCGTGAAGCGCGTCAGCCAGCAACACGGCGACGTCATGGACGGCGTGTGCTCGAACTATTTGTGCGACCTGAAGAAGGGCGACGTGGTCAACGTGATCGGCCCGTTCGGCGGCACCTTCCTGATGCCGAATCATCCGAACTCGCATCTGCTGATGATCTGCACGGGCACGGGTTCAGCGCCGATGCGCGCGATGACCGAGTATCGCCGGCGCCGCAGGCTGAAAGGCGCGACCGGCAAGCTGATGCTGTTCTTCGGCGCGCGCACGAAAGAAGAGTTGCCGTATTTCGGGCCGCTCACCAATCTGCCGAAGGATTTCATCGATACCAATCTGGCGTTTTCGCGCACAGTGGGGCAGCCCAAACGATATGTGCAGGACGCGATGCGCGAACGCGCCGTCGATGTCGCGCAGATGCTCAAGGACGACAACACGCACATCTACGTGTGCGGTTTGAAGGGTATGGAAGACGGCGTGCTGCAGGCGCTCAAGGATATTGGCGAGCAGCACCAGATGGATTGGGAAGCGTTGTGGGCGAAGCTCAAACGGGAAGGGCGGCTGCATCTGGAGACGTATTGAAATTTTGCGTCTTCAATAACCTTATGCGATAGCCGAACGGCCGCGCTGCTTGTGAAAGGCAGCGCGGCCTTTATTATCTTGCCGGGTCCGCGCCGTCCTCATGCTGCGCCGGCGACACCGCGCCGCACGCCCGAATCACCAACTGCACGACTTCTTCAGTCGTCGCCTCGAACGCCTTCTGCGTCAACGCGCGTTTGCCCTTGAGCGCGCGTATCTGCGCGTCGAAATCGGCGTAATGCTGGGTGGTCGCCCAGATCATGTACATCAGCGTTTGCGCGTTCACCGGTGCGAGCAGCCCGCGCGCGATCCAGTCGTCGATTACCGTGACGCGGCTGTCCAGCCACGGCTTCACGCGCCCCGTGAGAATGTCCTGCATATGTTCCGCGCCGTGAATGATCTCGCTCGCCCATACCTTGGAGCCGAGCGGCCGGCGGCGCGACAACTCCATTTTCGCGCGCACGTAGCCGCCGATCGCTTCGACCGGATCGTCGCTGCATTCGAACGTATCCGCCGCGCGATGCCAGTCTTCGAACAGATCTTCCAGCACGCGCCGGTAGAGCGCGAGTTTTGTCGGGAAGTAGTAATGCAAGTTGGCTTTCGGTAATCCGGCACGCTCCGCGATCATCGCGGTACTGGTGCCGTCGAGCCCGCGCTCGGCGAAAACCGCCTCGGCGCACGCCAGCAAATGCGCTTCATTCGACTCGCGAATGTGCGCCTTGCGCCGCCGCAAAGGTGCCCGCGTTTCCGCGCTGGTTTCCTCGTTTTCCGTGATGTCGGCAGCCACGTCGTCGTCTCTCTTGTTGGCGATCATCGGCATGTGTGCCGCGTCGCGCTTCATTCTAGTCGTTTGAACGGCGCGAGGCACAAGCATTCGCAGCACGCTCTCAATGCGTGCTGCACTGCAATGGCACGCTTCTCGCTATGTTTCCTGCCGTACGAAAGGTGTTGATTTGGCGGGCTTAATCGTCTACAACCTGTC
Source organism: uncultured beta proteobacterium (assembly GCA_963738755.1). GTDB lineage: Bacteria > Pseudomonadota > Gammaproteobacteria > Burkholderiales > Burkholderiaceae > Paraburkholderia. The sequence continues at coordinate 78,991 of CAVTXZ010000022.1, read as the reverse complement.
CAACTGGACAGGATTGATAGAGCGGCCGATGCCTTAGGGTTTGCCCTTTGTACAAGGGACAATCGAAGTCATCGGATATGCACCGCCGCCGTGCGGCGACGCCCCAGAATCCACCGCCGATGCACCAGTTTCATGTCGATTCACCGAAAGGAGCGAGACGAATGGATGCGGTATCCGAAGCGCTGAAGCACCCTGAACCCGCTACGTCGATCAAGGTCGATGGCAAGCGTCTCTGGGACAGCCTGATGACGATGGCGAAGATCGGCGCGACGCCGAAAGGCGGTGTTTGCCGCCTGGCGCTGACCGATCTCGACAGAGAAGGGCGCGACCTGATCGTCAGTTGGGCGAAAGAAGCAGGCTGCACGGTCAGTGTCGATCAGATGGGCAATGTGTTCATGCGGCGCGCCGGACGCAATCCAGATGCGCTGCCGGTGATGACCGGCTCGCACGCGGATTCGCAGCCGACCGGCGGCCGCTTCGACGGCATCTACGGCGTGCTCGGCGGACTCGAAGTGATCCGCAGTCTCAACGATCACGGCATCGAGACCGAACATCCGGTTGAAGTGGTCATCTGGACCAATGAGGAGGGTTCGCGCTTCGCACCGGCGATGGTCGCCTCGGGCGTATTCGCAGGCGTCTTCACGCTGGAATACGGCTTGTCGCGCAAGGACGTGGACGGCAAGACGATCGGCGAAGAGCTCAAACGTATCGGCTATGCGGGCGATGTGCCGTGCGGTGGCCGGGCTCTGCATGCGGCATTTGAATTGCACATTGAGCAAGGGCCGATTCTCGAAGCCGAACAGAAAACCATCGGCGTGGTGACCGACGCACAAGGTCAGCGCTGGTACGAAATCACGCTGACCGGGCAGGAAGCGCACGCGGGTCCGACGCCGATGCCGCGCCGTCGCGATGCGCTGCTTGGCGCCGCGCGCGTGGTCGAGCTGGTCAATCGCATCGGGCTCGACAATGCGCCGTTCGGTTGCGCGACGGTCGGCATGATGCAGGTCTATCCGAATTCACGCAATGTGATTCCCGGCCGCGTGTTTTTCACCGTCGATTTCCGTCATCCGGACGATGCGGTGCTCGCGAAGATGGATGCCGCGTTGCGCAAAGGCGTGGCCGACATCGCGAATGGTATCGGCCTCGACACCGAACTCGAACAGATTTTTTACTACGCGCCGGTTGCTTTCGACGCGGCCTGCGTGAGCTCCGTGCGCGCCGCGGCTGAACGCTTCGGCTACCCGCATCGCAACATGGTGTCAGGCGCGGGACATGACGCCTGTTATCTCTCGCAAGTCGCGCCGACTTCAATGGTGTTCGTACCGTGTGTCGACGGTATCAGTCACAACGAGATCGAGGACGCCACCTTCGAATGGATCGAAGCGGGCGCGAATGTCTTGCTGCACGCCATGCTCGAGCGAGCGTGCGAGCCGGTTTCATAACGCTTCAGCAGTAACGGTTGCGGTTGTTCGCCCGCCTCACCGTAGTGCCCATAAAACATGCCGTCCCGGCTCCGCCATCGCGCAGCCGGCAGGTACGGCTACGTCCTCACATTGAAGAAGGAACGTGTATGGCTATCAAGCAAACCGGCGACATTGCCCCTCAACGCCTGTCGCCCGATCAGCTCTCGTGCCAGTTCGCCGACATCGCGCCGTTGCTCGACGCGAGCGCCGCGGCCGCCGCGGCGAGCCGTTGTCACTACTGTTACGACGCGCCGTGCGTGAATGCGTGTCCGACGCAGATCGATATTCCCAGTTTCATTCGCAAGATCAGTCACGGCAATCTGAAGGGCGCCGCCGTCGACATCCTGTCGGCCAATCCGATGGGCGGCATGTGCGCGCGCGTTTGCCCGACCGAGATTCTTTGCGAGGGTGCTTGCGTGCGCAACCATCAGGACGCGAAGCCGGTGGCGATCGGTGCGCTGCAACGTCATGCAACCGATTGGGCGATGGCGCGCGGCGAGACGTTGTTCAAGCGCGCGGCTGAAACCGGCCGGCATGTCGCGGTGGTGGGTGCAGGACCGGCGGGACTCGCATGCGCGCATCGCCTGGCGCTCGCTGGCCACAGCGTGACGATCTATGACGCCCACGAAAAAGCGGGCGGTCTGAACGAGTACGGCATCGCCGCGTATAAGACCGTCGACGATTTCGCGCAACGGGAAGTCGAATGGCTATGTTCAGTCGGCGGCATCGAGATTAAAAGCGGCATGGCGCTTGGGCGTGAGTTGAACCTCGACGCATTGCGCAAGGAACATGACGCCGTGTTTCTCGCCATCGGCCTTACCGGCGTGCGCGCATTGGCAATGGAAGGCGAGGACCTGAGCGGCGTGATGAACGCAGTGGACTTCATCGAACAGGTGCGTACCGCGCGCGACTTCGGCACGGTGCCGGTCGGGCGGCGCGTGGTCGTGATTGGCGGCGGCAACACCGCGGTCGATGCCGCTGTGCAAAGCCGCAAGCTCGGTGCGACCTCGGTGACGATGGTGTACCGGCGCGGTGTCGAATCGATGAGCGCGACGTGGGCCGAGCGCGACTTCGCCCAAACCAATGGCGTCACGCTCGTGACCCATGCGACGCCGGTGCGCCTGATCGGTGAGCGCGGCGTGGCTACCGGCGTCGAATTCGAACGCACGTCGAGTGAAGGCAATCAGGAGCGCTTCATTGTCGACGCTGACATGGTGCTCAAAGCGATTGGCCAGACGTTGGTGTCGGTCGGTATTGAGCGCGAGCTTTTGACGCTGGACGGCAGCCGCATCGCGGTCGATGCGGACGGGCAAACCTCATTGCCGGGCGTCTGGGCGGGCGGCGATTGCGCGGCCACAGGCGCGGTGGATCTGACGGTGCAGGCGGTGCAGGACGGCAAGATCGCGGCTGCCGCGATCGACGCACAGTTCGCCCGCACGGCTGTGAAAGCCGCATAAGCGCCGCAAGCGTCACGTTACACGAAGACAAAAACAGCAGTCCCCAAGGAGCCGAACATGGCCGATTTGCGCTGTACGATTGCCGGCATTACCTCGCCGAATCCTTTCTGGCTTGCCTCCGCGCCGCCGACCGACAAAGCCTATAACGTGAACCGCGCGTTCGAAGCGGGCTGGGGCGGCGTGGTGTGGAAGACGCTGGGCCTCGACCCGCATGTGGTGAACGTCAGCTCGCGCTACGGCGCGGTGCAATGGAACGGTCAGCGTATGGCCGGGCTGAACAATATCGAACTGATCACCGACCGTCCGCTCGACGTCAACCTGAAGGAAATCGCGCAAGTCAAACGCGATTGGCCTGATCGCGCGATGATCGTCTCGCTGATGGTGCCGTGCAATGAACGCGACTGGAAATGGATCCTGCCGCTCGTCGAAGACACCGGCGCCGATGCGGTCGAACTGAATTTCGGCTGTCCGCACGGCATGAGCGAGCGCGGCATGGGCGCGGCCGTGGGCCAGGTGCCCGAGTACGTGGAGATGGTCACGCGCTGGGTCAAGGAGGGCACGAAGCTGCCGTGCCTCGTCAAACTCACGCCGAACATCAGCGATATCCGCGTGAGTTCGCGTGCGGCCTATAAGGGTGGCGCGGATGGCGTGTCGCTCATCAACACGATCAACTCGATCGTCGCGGTGGATCTCGACGCGATGTCGCCGCTGCCGATGGTCGACGGTAAAGGCACGCACGGCGGCTATTGCGGTCCTGCGGTCAAACCGATCGCACTGAACATGGTCGCGGAAATCGCCCGCGATGTGGAGACGCCGAATCTGCCGATCTCCGGCATTGGCGGCATTTCGACCTGGCGCGACGCCGCCGAATTCATGGTGCTCGGCGCGGGCAGCGTGCAGGTGTGCACGGCGGCAATGCATTACGGCTTTCGCATCGTTTCGGACCTCGCCGACGGCCTGTCGAACTGGATGGACGAAAAAGGCTACGCGACGCTCGACGATATTCGCGGCCGCGCAGTGCCGAACGTGACCGACTGGAAGTACCTGAACCTCAAATACGACATCAAGGCGCGCATCGACCAGGACAAATGCATCCAGTGCGGCCTGTGCCATATCGCCTGCGAAGACACCGCGCACCAGGCGATCATGAAAGAAAAAGATGGCGTCCGGCATTTTGAAGTGATGGACTCCGAATGCGTCGGCTGCAATCTGTGCATGCACGTATGCCCGGTCGAGCAATGCATCACGATGGAGCGTGTGGACCAAGGCGAGTATGCGAACTGGACGACGCATCCGAACAATCCGTCGCGGGTGGATGCCGGCGAGCAGAAGGTGGACACGGCGCAAACCGCCGGGCACGCCCATGCGCATGCAACAGCGGCAATAGCAGAAAAGGCTGCCTGAAACACCGGGCAGCGATACACAACCGATGCGCATTGACTGAACCTGTGTTTTCACCACAGGCCTGACGCGCCATCAGAAACCGCGCGGGCCTCAACGATCTTAGTGGAGATCTTTCGATGAAGCAGACAGCGCAACCCGTCGATCCGCAGTTTGCGGCCGGCGCGCAGGGCAGCAGTCTTTATAACGACGACCTTGCACCGACCGGCGTCGCGCAGCGCACATGGAGGTGGTATCACTTCGCGGCGCTCTGGGTGGGGATGGTGATGAACATTGCGTCGTACATGCTCGCCGCCGGCTTGACGGAAGAGGGCATGTCGCCGTGGCAGGCGGTGGCGACCGTGTTGCTCGGCAACCTGATCGTGCTGGTGCCGATGCTGCTGATCGGTCATGCGGGCGCCAAGCACGGCATTCCGTATGCGGTGCTGGTGCGTTCGTCATTCGGCACGCAGGGCGCGAAATTGCCGGCGATGCTGCGGGCAATCGTCGCGTGCGGCTGGTACGGGATCCAGACCTGGCTCGGCGGCAGCGCGATCTATACGCTGCTGAATATTCTGACCGGCAACGCGCTGCATGGCGCGGCATTGCCGTTTCTCGACATCTCGCTCACGCAGCTCGCCTGTTTCCTGGTGTTCTGGGCGCTGCAGATTTACTTCATCGTGCATGGCACGGACTCGATCCGCTGGCTCGAAAGCTGGTCCGCGCCGATCAAGATCGTGATGTGCATCGCGCTCGTGTGGTGGGCGACTTCGAAAGCGGGTGGGCTCGGCTCGATGCTCTCGGCGCCGTCGCAGTTCGTGCCGGGAGGCAAGAAAGAGGGCATGTTCTGGGCGACATTCTGGCCGGGGCTGACGGCCATGGTCGGTTTCTGGGCCACGCTGGCGCTCAACATTCCCGACTTCACGCGCTTTGCCAAAACGCAGCGCGACCAGATCATCGGCCAGTCGATCGGCTTGCCGGTGCCGATGGCCTTGCTCTCGGTGATTTCAGTAGTGGTGACGTCGGCCACGGTTGTGATCTACGGCAAGGCGATCTGGGACCCGATCGATCTGACGAGCCGCATGACTGGTGTCGGAGTCGGTCTTGCGCTGATCATCCTGACGCTCGATACGATGTGCTGCAATCTGGCGGCGAATCTCGTCGGCCCCGCTTACGACTTTTCGAGCCTGTGGCCCAAGGGTATTTCTTATCGCGTCGGCGGCATGATTACGGCGACCATCGCGATCGTGATGATGCCGTGGAAGATTCTCGCCACCACCCAAGGCTATATCTTCACGTGGCTGGTCGGTTATTCGGCCCTGCTCGGCCCGGTGGCGGGCATTCTGATGGTCGACTACTTCCTGATTCGGGGCACGCGGCTCGATCCGCGCGAACTCTTCGACGAGCACGGCGAATACAGTTACACCGGCGGCTGGAATATCGGCGCGGTGGTGGCGCTCGTGGTCGGCGTGCTGCCGAATCTGCCGGGCTTTCTGCATACCGCGTTTCCGGCGTCGTTCCCGAACGTGCCGGCGATCTTCAATACGCTCTATACGTACGCGTGGTTTGTCGGACTCGCGTTGGCGTCGATCGTATACAGCGCGTGGATGAAGCTGAGCAAAGGACCGAGTGCGCGGGTGGCGAGCGCATGATCTGAATGCAGTGCGTAGCAATGAAACCAGCAGTTCATAAGGAGGCGGCAACATGACGACCCTGATTCGCGGCGGCACGGTAATCGACGCGGAGCGCACGTACCGTGCGGACGTGTTGTGTGCGGACCCGCAGGACGGCGGCACGATCCTGCAGATCGGCGTGGACCTCGAAGCGCCCGCGGGCGCCACGATCGTCGATGCAGGCGGGCAGTATGTGATGCCTGGCGGCATCGATCCGCACACGCATATGGAATTGCCGTTCATGGGCACCACGGCCAGCGACGACTTCTATACCGGCACGGCCGCGGGCTTGTCGGGCGGCACCACCAGCATCATCGACTTCGTGATTCCGAGTCCGAAGCAGCCCCTGATGGAAGCGTTCAGGGAATGGCGCGGCTGGGCAGAAAAGGCCTCGTCCGATTACGGCTTTCACGTCGCGGTGACATGGTGGGACGATTCGGTGTACCGCGACATGGGCACGCTGGTGCATGAGCACGGTGTGTCGAGTTTCAAGCACTTCATGGCCTACAAGAACGCGATCATGGCCGACGACGAAGTGCTGGTGAACAGCTTCTCGCGTTCGCTTGAACTCGGCGCGCTGCCCACGGTGCATGCGGAAAACGGCGAACTGGTGTTCCAGTTGCAGCGTCAGTTGCTGGCCAAGGGCTTCACTGGGCCGGAGGCGCATCCGCTGTCGCGGCCGCCGGAAGTGGAAGGCGAGGCGGCCAATCGGGCCATTCGCATTGCGCAAGTATTGGGCGTGCCGGTTTATATCGTCCACGTCTCCTCGAAAGATGCGGTCGATGCCATTGCACGCGCCCGCAGCGAAGGCTTGCGGGTGTTCGGCGAAGTCCTGCCGGGGCATCTGGTGATCGACGAAGCCGTGTATCGCGACCCCGACTGGACCCGGGCGGCAGCGCATGTGATGAGCCCGCCGTTCCGTTCCGCGGAGCATCGCGAGGCATTATGGCGGGGATTGCAGGCGGGCCAGTTGCATACCACGGCGACTGACCACTGCGTGTTCTGCGCATCGCAGAAGGCGATGGGCCGTGAGGACTTCACGAAGATCCCGAACGGCTGCGGCGGTGTCGAAGACCGGATGGCGGTGCTCTGGCATCACGGCGTGAATTCCGGGCGCCTGACACCGAACGAATTCGTGCGGATCACGTCGACTAACGCCGCGCAGATCTTTAATTTACATCCGCGTAAGGGCACGGTTCAGGTCGGGGCGGATGCCGACCTGGTGGTGTGGGACCCGGCGGCGAGCAAAACCATTTCGGTGAAGACGCATCATCAGAAGGTTGATTTCAACGTCTTTGAAGGCATGACGGTGCAGGGTGTGGCGATGCACACGCTCACACGTGGCGCGCTCGCATGGACCAACGGTGAGCTGCGGGCCGTGCGCGGTGCGGGACGGTATCTGAAGCGCCCGCCCAACCCCGCTTACTTCGATGCGATCCGGGTTGCCAACAAGCTGAAAGAACCTCATCCCGTGGAGCGGTAGGCGTTTGCCACCCAGCGGGCGGCCCTTGCGCCGCCCGTCCTGTCTTTTCCTCCCGCCGCGCGTTCGCAGCGGCGACACCCCTCTCGCGTTTTCCCCGATGGCGTCCGGCGCCCGTCCGTGTTGCGATGCATGCGCACCGGAAATATCTGCTGTAGAGTCGGCTTTGCCGTCGTACTGGAGGTCATGGCTGTCCGCTTAGCACGCGAGCGCATATTGATCGGAAACCTGATCCTTTGTAAAAACGCAGACCGTTTGCTACAGTCCGCCCACTCTGCCGGGCTCGACGGGCCGCTGGCGGAAGTTGCCGAACCCAAAGACCACGCCACCGACGTAGCACACTTTACGGAGCTCACCTGATGAAGTCGATTCGTTCCATTCTGCTGATCGCGCTGTTGCAAGCCGTGACCGTGAGCTCGGCATTTGCCGCGGACGGGCTCGCGCAGATCAAGTCTGCCGGCGTATTCAAGATCGGCACCGAAGGCACTTACGCACCGTTCACGTATCACGACGAATCCGGCAAGCTGACCGGCTTCGATGTCGAACTCGGCACGGCAATCGCGCAGCATCTGGGTGTCAAGCCGCAATTCGTCGAAGGAAAGTGGGACGGCCTGATCGCCGGCCTCGACGTGAACCGCTATGACGCGGTGATCAATGAAGTGGCTGTCACTGACGCACGCAAGGCCAAGTACGATTTCTCGGACCCGTACATCACGTCGCACGCGGCGCTGATCGTGCGCTCGGACAACACCACGATCAAGACATTCGACGATCTGAAGAACAAGAAGTCGGCCAACACGTTGACCAGCAACTTCGGCAAGATTGCGGCCGCGCATGGCGCGGAAGTGATTCCGGTGCAGGGCTTCAATGAATCGATCGACCTGTTGACCTCGGGGCGAGTCGACGCGACCGTGAACGATTCGCTGTCGTTCCTCGACTTCAAGAAGCACAAGCCGGACGCCAAGGTGAAGATCGTCGCGCTCGACAGTTCTTCGGAGAGCGACAAGTCCGCGGTGTTGATCCGCAAGGGCAATCCCGAGTTGCAGGCCGCGATCAACAAGGCGTTGGCGGACATCCGCAAGGACGGCACTTACGAGAAGATTTCGCAGAAGTATTTCGGCAAAGACGTCTCCCAATAAGCGTCACCTGCGAGTCTGAACCATGCCAGCCTGGTTGCATTTGATGGCGAAGTCGCTGTGGCCCCTGCTGTATGCGGGGCTCGTGTTCACCGTGCCGCTCACGCTGATATCGTTTGCGATCGGGCTGGCGTTGGCTTTCATCGTCGCGCTGGTGCGGCTTTTCGGTCCGCCGTGGGCGGTCGCGATCGTCCGCTTTTACGTATGGCTATTTCGCGGCTCGCCGTTGCTGGTGCAACTGTTTGTGATTTTCTACGGATTACCGAACGTCGGCATCGTGCTCGATCCATTGACGGCCGCGATCATCGGTTTTTCGCTGAACGTCGGCGCGTACAACTCCGAGGTGATACGCGGAGTGATCGAGTCGATACCGAAAGGGCAGTGGGAAGCGGCCTATTCGATGGGAATGACACGTACGCAGGCGTTGCGACGCGCGATCTTGCCGCAGGCGGCGCGCGTTGCGCTACCGCCGCTGTCGAACTCGTTTATTGCACTGGTGAAGGACACCTCATTGGCGGCGGTACTGACCGTGCCTGAAGTGTTTCAGGCCGCGCAGCGAATTGCGTCGGTTACGTATGAGCCGTTGATTCTTTATACGGAGGCGGCGCTGGTTTATCTGGTGTTCAGTTCGGTGTTGTCTTCCGCGCAGGTCAGGCTCGAGCGCAAGTTTGGACGTCACGCACTTTTCCAGGCGGGCAACTGATGATCCGGCTGGAAAAAATCGACAAGTATTTCGGCGAGAACCGGGTGCTGAGTTCAGTGGATCTGCAACTTGCCCCGGGCAACGTCACGGCGCTGATCGGTCCATCGGGCAGCGGCAAGAGTACGTTATTGCGCTGCGTGAATCTGCTGGAGATTCCCGAATCTGGTTCGCTGGAGCTTGGCGACCAGCGGCTCGAATTTAGCCGCGAGCACAAACCGTCACGTGAAGCCGTGCTGACGATACGGCGCCGCACGGGCATGGTCTTCCAGAATTTCCAGCTATTTCCGCATTTGACTGTCCGCCAGAACGTGATGGAAGGCCTGCTCACAGTGTTGAAGTGGGACAAGGAAAAGGCGCGCGTGCGTGCGGACGAATTACTGGAGAAGGTTGGCATCGCACACAAGGCGGACGCCTGGCCCGTGACGCTTTCCGGCGGGCAGCAGCAGCGTGTGGCGATTGCACGGGCATTGGCACCATCGCCGGAGGTGCTGTTGTGCGACGAACCTACTTCAGCGCTGGACCCCGGCCTTGCCGCTGAGGTGGTCGAGGTACTCAAGCAGCTTGCGGTGGAGGGCATGACCATGTTGATGGCGACACACGATTTGCGCCTCGCCGCGACCATCGCACGTGACGTGGTGTTCCTGAGCAATGGCGTGATAGTGGAGGCGGGCGCATCGCGCGATATTTTCATGGAGCCACGCGAAGCGGAGACGGCCCGCTTCGTATCGACGCTCACGCACAGCCTGCCCGACGCATGGACCCAATAAAGCGGGCCGGAGAGACAAACCTGCGTTGCCAGATGCGGGCGAAGTCAGTGCACGCCAACAATAGAGCCCCCACGGGTTTCCCTGGCAAACCCAACCGCGACGCACGCAGTGCGGAGTGGGAGCGAATGACGGCTGTGTCACGGGCGGTAACGGACCGAGATGTGATCCGTTAATCGGACCACGATCCCCTCCAAGCCTGGGGACCCGCTTAAGAACTAGCGGTTTAAAGCCGCTTTCTTTTGCCTACTTTTCTTTGCGGCATGCAAAGAAAAGTAGGTGCCGCCCCGCACAGGGGCAACGCTAATAAACCACCAGGAGCAGAAACGCCAGAGGAGGCTTAAACCGCCAGCGGCTTAAACCGCTACACGCTCATCATCCATAGCGACAGCAAAAAACCCACTCTGCGCAGCAGCCCCAACCCGCGCGTAAGCGCGATTCACCCCACTAACAACAGCGCGAATAGAAGCCGTCACCAGATTGGCATCGATCCCAACCCCAAACGCGCTCCCGGCCACATCCGCCCCAGCCATTTCCGCAATAGCCACAGCCCGAGCATCCGCACCTTGAGTCAAAGCACGCTCTTCATAGTGCTGAATCCTGACAGGCACCCCCATCGCATGCATCAACGCATCGAGCGGCCCATTCCCCGCGCCGCTCAAAACACGCCGCGTGCCGTGAATCTCGACCGTAAGCTCAATCCGCGCCCCATCACCCTGTTCCGACAAATGGTGACTGACATATCGCACAGGAGCCGCACTATGCACATACTCCTGCTGAAACAATTCCCAGATCTGTGAGGGCGTGACTTCATGCCCACTATCATCGGTATAGCGCTGCACAGCCGAGCTGAAATCCACCTGCAGACGCCGCGGCAACACAACCCCATAAGCCTGTTCGAGCAGATACGCAATACCGCCCTTGCCTGACTGGCTATTCACACGAATGACGGAATCATAAGTGCGGCCAAGATCGCTCGGATCGATCGGCAAATAGGGCACTTCCCAGACGGCGTCCGGCTTTTGCACGGCAAAGCCCTTCTTGATCGCATCTTGATGCGAACCGGAGAACGCAGTAAACACCAGATCCCCGACATACGGATGGCGCGGATGAATCGGCAATTGCGTGCATTCCTCGGCGGTCCGCGCGACTTCATTGATGTTCGAGAAGTCGAGGCCTGGATGGATGCCTTGCGTGTAGAGATTCATCGCGAGCGTGACGAGATCGACATTGCCGGTACGTTCGCCATTGCCAAACAGGCAGCCTTCCACACGATCGGCGCCGGCCATCACCGCGAGTTCGGCGGCAGCCACGGCAGTGCCGCGATCGTTATGCGGATGCACTGACACGATCAACGAATCGCGGCGCGCGAGATTGCGGTGCATCCATTCGATCTGGTCAGCGTAGACGTTCGGCGTCGACATTTCGACGGTTGCCGGCAGGTTGACGATGGCTTTGTGGTCGGGCGTCGGTTGCCAGATGTCGAACACGGCATCGCACACTTCCTTGGCGAATTCGAGCTCAGTCCCGCTGAATACTTCCGGGCTGTATTGCAGCGTGAAGTGCGTTTCCGGCGTGGCGTCGGCGATCCGCTTCATCGTGCGCGCGGCGCTCTGTGCGAGTTCCTTCACGCCACTTTTCTCGAGACCGAACACGATGCGGCGGAATTCCGGCGCGGTCGCGTTGTACAGATGAACAATGGCGCGCGGCACGCCACGCAGCGATTCGAAGGTGCGCTCGATCAGATCGTCGCGCGCCTGTGTGAGCACTTCGATGGTGACGTCGTCGGGAATATGGCCGCCTTCGATCAACTCACGTACGAAATTGAAGTCGGTCTGCGAGGCGGACGGAAACGCGACTTCAATTTCCTTGAAGCCGATCTGCACCAGCGTCTTGAACATGCGCATCTTGCGTTCGGCGTCCATCGGCTCGAACAGCGACTGGTTGCCGTCGCGCAGATCGGTGCTCATCCAGATCGGCGGATGCGTAATGGTGCGCGAGGGCCACTGGCGGTCCGTCAAATTGACGGGTTTGAAGGATCGGTATTTGGTCGCAGGGTTCTTCAACATTTTCTTCATCCTTGGATTCGACAAGCTGGGCAGTCGACCGGACGACGAAAAGGCAAAAGCAGCGCCGCCGGTCGGAAACCGGGGCTGGGTCAGTTACTGGGGAATCAAGCGGTGCTTCAGGTGTATCAGATAGAAGCGCGCAGCAGCAGACCTAGCCCGGTAGAGCGGGCTAGTAGTAGCGATAGGGTGGTCTGGGCGCGGTACATAGCGTGCAATAGGACCACATTATTGGGATTGCGTCAAGCATCACGCGATCCAGCCGTGCCCGTTACTTCGGTTTCACGAAGCGCAAGGTCATGCGGTCCGATTCGCCGATCGCCGCATATTTTGCGCGATCGACGTCCCCGCCTTTGTAGGTGGGCGGCAGCGACCACACGCCGTTCGGGTAATTTTTCGTATCGCGCGGATTGGCGTTGACCTCACTCTGGCCGGCCAGCTGGAAGCCTGCCGCGCGCGCGTGCTCGATCACATAGGCTTCGGTCACATAGCCGGTGTCGATAGTTTGTTGCAACGACGTGCCGGGCGCCGCGCGATGCTCTTCCACGCCGAGCATGCCGCCGGGTTTCAGCGCCGCGTAAAAGGCGCGCAGGTTCGCATCGATCTGGCCGTCCTTGATCCAGTTATGGATATTGCGGAATGTCAGAACGAGGTCGACGCTGCCGTCAGCCGGAAAATCGCTGAACCGGCCCGCTTGCAGCGTGCCCACCACCACGTTGCCGTAGACCGCGGGCGTGGCCGCGAGCTTGCTCGCGAATGCCGCGCGTCCCGCCTGTTCTTCCGCAGCCGCCGAAGCGTCGGGGCTATCGTATTGCGCCTCATACAACACGCCGTGGTCGTGCAGATAGGGCGCGAGGATGTCCGTGTACCAGCCGCCGCCCGGCGCGATCTCCAGCACGGTCTGCGACGGCGCGAGTTCGAAGAATTGCAGCGTTTCCTTCGGATGGCGGTAGACGTCGCGCGCGCGGGCTTTGTCGCTGCGCTGCGCGCTGGAAATGGCGGCGTCCAGCAAGGCCGGGTTGGCCGACGCGGACGGTGTTGCCGTGGGGGCGGCACATGCTGCCAGCAGCAGCGCCGCGCTCAATGCCGCGAGCGTATGCAGCAGGGCGCGGTTTTTGCGAGTAGGGTAGGCGTTCATGGCGCCTATTATCGGACCCGATTGCTCGGGAAAGAAATTGGCAATCGGCATAACCATATGCCGGTGCTGAATTTGCGGCATTCCGGCGGTTTGGGCTTGACCGCGCGGCTTGCCGTTCGAGTTGTTCGCGGTGGGTGGCGACGGGACATCGACGAATCCAAAAGTCAGCGAGGCGCGTATAACCGTTGTGATCAGCATCCGCCGCGCGCGATCGATTGCGTGCGCCAACCGCTGACACGGTCGCCTTTTTTCATGTCACTTTGCCGGAGGCAGGTATGAAACGAGTTGAGAGGGTATGGCGGGCCTGGTTGTGTGCGATTGCGTGCGGAGTTGCCGCGCAGGCGGGAGCGCAGGGGCTGAGTGTGCAGGACGACATGAGCGCGCCGCAAAACAGCACGCGCCTGATGCCGAACGCGGCGCGCGGCAGCGAATACCCGTCGCACGGCAATCAGCAGGCGGGGGAAATGAATCTGAATCCGACCGATCCGCGCGCGCAACTGGTAAATGGCTTACCGAACAACACCCAGGCGGGCGGTTATGGGGCGCCGCTCGCCGGCGTGCGTACTTACGTGCAGCCGCAACCGCCGTCGAATTGAGCGTCGGCGTGGGGACGGTCGTGCTGCATCGCGCTGCCCGCATCGCGCGGCTTGAAGCAGCGCATCTCTGCACGGTCCGTGCCGTTCTCGCGGCCGGCTGGCCGACCCATTGCTGATAGCCTGTGCCTGAGCGCTCAGATGCCGAACACGATGCGAAGCGTATCGTTCTGCACGATCACGGAGATGCCGATAATCAGCAGAATTAGCGGCAGCAACGCTGTTCCGTAGCGCCGGATCGGCGCGCCGAGCAACGGGTGCGCTACCAGCCACACTGCACCGGCGCACCAGAGGCCGATCATTACGACAAACACCAGCGAGATCAGCGCGCCCTCGCTATGCGAATGACCCGCATACAGCGGCACGTAGACGGCGAGATTGTCGGAGCCGTTGGCAACCGCCACACACGCTACCGCCCACCAGGACGAGCCTTTTGCCGATGCCGGCGTGCTGGGAGCGTCTCCTTCATCCGCAGCGCGCTCGCTGCCCGGACGAAATCGCCTCCACGCTTTGCTCAGGCCGACACCGATCGGCAGGATGCCGAGCAATCCGACATAGCCGGCCGGCAACCGCGCCAGTAGCGCGGCAAACAGGATCGACGCCGCGATCAGGGTCAGCGACCCCGCGTACTGACCGGCGATCACGCGGCGCCGATCGCCACCCGCTTCGGCGAGGAATGCGAGCAGTAGGAACAGGTTGTCGATATTCGTGGCGGCATAGGCCGCAATGGCGAGCAGGGCAAGGCTGAACATGCGGGAAAGATGGTAACGCGTGGTGGAGAAAAGGAAGCTGCACCCGTCAAGCCAGGCCAGGCCAGATGCGGCAGCGCGTCGCTGACATGGCGGCCGGTCAACACGATGCCGACGCGAAGCGCCTTGGTCAAGCAGTCGCTGTGTCCGGCTGGCGGTCGCGCCGCCGGTCCGCCAGCCCGTAAGCTACAATTGCCGACGGCCTGTAAAACGGAACATCAATGAAGATTCGGATTCTCTCTATCGCCTGCGTCACGACCGCAGCCGCGCTGCTGGCGGCCTGCACGGCCGTCTACAAGAACTCGGACGCATGCGAGCAGATGATGCGAAGCAAGCTGGCTGAAACGTCGTCGGATACGCTGAAGATCGCCCACACGGGTGCCGGTATCGACGGCTCGCGGGTGGTCGTCGAAGGCTCCATCGAGCATGTGGTGGCGGCTTCGGAAGTCGCAGCATCCGCGGCCGCGTCCGCGTCCGCCGCGCAGGTGGCGAGTGCGCCTCGGGTGGCTTCGTCCGCTGCTGCTGCGTCTGGCGCGATGATTTCGGGTGCTTCGAATGCATTGGGCGCTTCCGCGAGCTTGGCCGCGTCTGGCGCGATGATTTCGGGTGCTTCGAATGCATCGGGTGCTTCCGCGAGCCTGGCCGCGTCCGGGGCCGACGCAGCCCTCAAACCGTCCAAACCGAAGAAACTCATCACGGCCGCCGCCGCCGAGTGCACCTTCCACGGTTCGGCGCTGGACGTGTTCAGCTGGCTGGCTCCGGCAAAGCTCGCCGCACCGCCTGACGAAGCTACGGAATAGCGCATGGCAGTCCAGGGGCGCAAGCGACACTCGCCGTTGCCCGCTTGACCTCGATATCTCAGGCCGTCGCCTTTGCGTGGCGGCTTTTGTATTCGCCCACCAGTTTCAGCACGTTCTTGGCAAACGCCTGCGGCTGTCCTTCGAAACAACGCTGTACCGCTTGCGTGTCGATCAGACGCTGGCGCAGTGCGATGCGCTCTTCATGCTGATCGATCAAACGCACAGCGGCGGCGATATAGGCCTCGAGGCTGTCGGTGACGCTCCACGAAGGCATGCCCACACGCTCGAACAGCGCGCCGTCGATCCGCTCGAACACTTCCGGTCCGCGTTTGCACACGCCGGGCAGGCCAAGCGTGAGAGCGTCGACGATGCCGTTTGTATTGCCGAACGGAAACGGGCTGATATACAGGTCGGCCTGGTTGACGCGCGTCAGATAGGCCGCGTAGTCGTTAAAGCCATGCACGATGGCGCCGGGCACCGCGAGTTGAATAACTTCGCGCATCCGCTCCAACGGCAGTCCGGACGGCACGCCGGTCATGAAATGCAGTTCGACGGGCGTCGCGGCGCGCGCGCGAATCTCACGGCACGCGTCGAGAAAGCCGGGATTGAGTTTCATCGCGCTGGCAGTGACGATGACCTGAAGCGTGTCTCGCCGCGGTGGAATCTGCGCGACGATATCCGGCAGTGCGACGGACGGCCGGTAAGGCTGGCCGTCTTTCGGCAGTTGCATCAGGCGTTCGCTGAAACAGGCCGGATCGCCGACATAATCGGCTTCGACGCTGACGTAATCGATGCGCTCTGAATGCGTCGTGGCCGGATGACCCAGCCCGGCGATCTGCAACGGTGCGATACGCAGATTCGACATGAACACCGTCAGCACGAACATGCCGACGCTTGGCATGTACAGTACGTCCGGCTGATGCTCGGCCGCGAACGCGCGAATCGTGCGCAAACAATCGCCGATGTAGTCCGGCTGCTCGAGTTCGATAAAGCGGTCGAAGACTGCGCGGCCGACCTCGTCGACCGCATAGCCGAAGCCGAACGCGACCACTTCGAAATGCTCGCGCGCGGCTTCGAGCGTGCGCGAATGGGTGCGATAAATTGAATGGGCGCCACTGAACCACTCCAGCACTACCACCATCAACGGCTTCTTGCGCCGGTTTTTTTTGCGCCTGTCTGACGACGACGCCAGCGCCGGCGGTTGCATTGCCGCCGGCAAATCGCTCAGGCCCAGCTGGTCCAGCTTGCGGCGCACGAGGACATTGATGTCATTCTTGATGGCGTGGCGCCGCGGCGTATCCGCATAGCTGCAGAACATATAAGCGTTGTGCAGCACGGCCGTGGGCAATGAATCCAGGTCGTCGATCTGGCGCAGTTTGCCCGGCAGCCATTCCAGCAGCGCTTCGCGCTTGCCATGGGCGGCGGCAGAGCCCTGGAAGACCGGCGCCATCAGAGCGAGCGCGAGGTTCGCTGCGAGCAGTTTGTCGCGTGCCCACAGCGCTGCGAAGTCCAGTTCGAGTTCGGATTCGATCGAATAGAGCAGACACAGCTTCTCGATGAAGCGATCGTCTGGCAGGAACTGCTGGTCCGCTTCGCCGCGCGGGTTCAGATAGCGGGCGATGTGATCGGCGTTGCCTGGACCCGCGGCTGAAAAAAGCAGCCCGAGCCATTCGTGCAGCGTGAGGAAGAGGCGCAGAACCTCGTATTGAGGCTGGAAGCCAGGGTCGGCGAACAGCGTGGATGTCGCGCTGACCAGGCGGCTGCAAAACTGTTTGCGTTGCAAATCTGCCGGCAGGCCGGGCACACACGATGCCTGAAAATCTGCATCCAGCTCGCCCCGTTTGTCAGCGAGCTGCGCGAGCGCGCCGATGAGCTCAAAAGCGGCTTGATCGTACGAGCGGGTATAGACGAGTTGCTCGAAGCGGTCGAGCGAAAAGGAGCGAGCCATGATGTCGAACGAATTGAATTGAAAGGCGGTGCGGCGAGCGGCGGAGGGCTTCGATACGCGCAGGGCAATACCGAACCGGCGGCAGATTATTGCAGCCGTGGCGTACCAAATTTGCGCGCGAGCGGAGACGGGGAAATTTCTCGCCTTCTATCGGCGGTTTCCGTGCGACATGTGGAGGTGGCACGCCGAGCGAGCGGCCGCGTTGTGATCGTCTGGTTTCAGCGGGGACGTCGGGAGCGCGGCAACCGCAACCGGATACCGCCGCTGGGTCCCCGCCGCCGGAATGCCAGGCCGATTCAATCAGAACGCGTAGTAGGGACCCGTTCCCGCCGAGGTCAGCCGTGAGGCGATCGCTGTGTAGACGCGGCGCCCGAAAAAGAACGGCAGGCCCCATCCGAAGCTGTTACTGGCAATGCCGGCCAGGTTGTTGAATGCATTGTTCGACGACGCAAACAGCATGCGCGAATTGCCAACCGCGAACGACACGGAAACCGACGCGCCGTCCGTACCGACAATCGACGCGTTGGCCGCTTGCGTCGAACTCGGGCAATACCAGTAACCGCATTGCGGCAATCCGCTATCGCTGAAGAACAGGCCGTTAGAGCCACTGTCGATGTAGCTTTGCGAATAGGTCTGGCCGTCACTGGCCGTGCGCACGAGGCCATTTGCATTCGCCCTGAGCACCGTGGCGCTACCGAGCGTGTTGTTCGCCTGGGTGCCGATGCCGAAGATCATCGAGCCTGCGACAGTGGCCGCGCCAGCATCGGGGATCGCGGGCAGGTCGATGACGACGCCGTTGTTATCCAGCGCAAAGCGGCTGACAGGATTGGTCACCTGTTGCGCGAGTGCTTGCGTACTGGCGAGGCAGGCGCCGCGTGCGTCGCAGCTGTAGTACCAGCGCGGCAGCGCGGAATTGACGCAACCGCTGCCGCAGTCGGCCGCGAACAGGCCGACGCCGAGAATGCCGTTGGCGCGCAGGCTCGCGACGCTCAGCATGGCCGGGCCCGACGCCGCGCAATCGTTGGGCACGGCGGGCAGCGTGGGGTCGGCGATCAGGTGGATGGGAATCGAGGCGGCCAGCTGGCCGGCCATGCGCACGTCCGCGCTGCGCACCGCGCCCCATGCGTAGCCGCCGCCGAACACCGCGCACTCGCCCGTGACGCCGCTGCCCGAACCGATGGCGGCGAGCGCAAGGCCGGCCGGCACTGCGGAGGCGAGAATCCGCAAGCCGTGCGAACCGGTGTCGACCTGAATATTGTCGATCGTCGCGCAGTTCGTAGTGCCGGGCTGACAGATGGTGACGCTGGTCGTCAGCATGTTGCGCGTCAGGCCCGGTGCGGCGCTGACCGCGATCGGCTGGACGTTCGGTACGTTCGACTGCGGCACGGAGGTGGCCGTGCCGGTCACGTTCGTCGCGGCGGGTGGGCTCGCCGCCGCCGGGCTGCTGGCCGGTGCGCTGGAACCGGTCTGGGCCGATGCCGCCGGCGTGCCGCTGCCGCCACCGCCGCCACAACCCGCGAGTGCGGCGCAGGCGAGCAGCAGGGCATGGAGATGGGTGGAAGTCTTCATGGCATCCTGGGGACGTCGTCGGAGGCGTTTGCAGAGGACTTGCGCGTATTAGCGGAAGTCGGCGGACGTAACGCCGGGTGGCATTTCCGTGGGTAGCCAGACGCGGCCCGTGTAGCTGCGCATCAGGCCGCCGGATTCCACGATCACGTCCGGCCTGACAACCCGCGAGGCGTGCAGATTGCCGGTGGCCGGCGAGGCGGCGGCGCCGGCCCGATAGGAGCCGGCGTATTTGCCGAGCAGCGCGTTCAGATCGGGCATGGTCGGCCCCTGCCACGTGTAAGCGATGATCTCGCCCGTGCTCGTCGCGTATTCGTTGATGGTCGTATTGCCGGCGTCGGTCAGCGTGCGCATGCGCAGCGCACCGTTCAGCAGCGTTTGAGGCGCGGCGGTGGCTGTGCCCGGCTGGGTGGACATCGTGCCGCCCAATTCGGCACGCACGTCGGCGCTGACAAGCGGCGCGGCGAGCAGCATGGCCGAGGCGAGGACAGTCGGTGAAAAAGCACGTTTTGGCATGGCTAATTGGATCACGGTTGAGGCTGTCAAGCTTTATCGAGATGGCCAGTTCAAGGTAACACCCGGGTTCCGTGATCGTTATCAAAAGCGGCGCAAGTTTCTCTAGTTAATCTCGAAAATAGATCTGTTTAGAGTGCGGAAAAATATTTCAGAAACAACGACATAGTGAATGTGTAGGGCACGTCTGACAGACGTTTGGGAAGTGTTGTGGATTGTTAAATCCAGCGCGCGTCCCGCCATGCGTTTCGCTGCGGGCGTGCTGCTCAATTCACGGGCAAACCCCACTTTTTGCACATGTGTCGCCGGGATCGGTAAAATGTTGGGTTGATCCACGGAAACTTGCCGTGGCGTAGCGGAAGGATTCCCCGAACATGACTGATCTTCGTCTTACCAAGCGGTTTGCAGTAATGCTGATGGCAGGCGGTCTGGTCGCCGGCTGCGGCACCTCGTCGCCGAGCAAAATCGACTACAAGAGCGACTCGAAATCGAAGCAGGTTTCACTCGCCGTACCGCCGAACATGATCGATGAGACGTCCGATCAGCGTTCGTTGCCCCCGCAAGGCGGCGAAACCTCGCTGTCCACACTCCAGCAGGTCCAGGCGCAAGCGCCGGCCGCCAACACCCTGGTTGTCGTGCCGACCGTTACCGGCATGCACATTCAGCGTGACGGCACGGAAAGCTGGCTCGTGATCGACAGCAAGGCGCCCGACCAGGCGTGGGCGCAGATCCGCCGCTTCTGGCAGGAGCAGGGTTTCCTGCTGGTGGTCGACCAGCGCGACAAGGGCGTGATGGAAACCGACTGGAACGAAACGCACGCGCAGATCAACGACGGCCTGATCCGCAACACGCTTTCCAAGGCGATGGGCAACAGCTACGTGAGCTCGGAGCGCAACAAGTACCGTACGCGCCTCGAAGCGGCGCCGAATGGCGGCACATACGTGTTTATCAGCCAGAAGGGCATGCGCGAAGCGATTACCGGCACGAACAACGAGTCCACCAAGTGGGAACCGAAGCCGAACGACCCGGGCCTCGAACAGGAATATCTGAAACGGCTGATGGCCTCGCTGGCGCTGGCCGATTCGCGTACCAAGCCGGGCGATACGCAGAGCGCCGATCTGTCGCCGGCCGGCGCGCAAACCGCGCCGAATGCGGCAGCGGGCGCGAAGTCGGCGGCTGCGGCTACCGCGGCGCAAAACGTCGCGTTGTCGGCGCAGCAACCCATGCCGGATGACGACGCGGCGAATACCTCGGCGCAGCAGTCGTCCACTGAGCTGACGCTCGGCGAGCCGTACGACCGCGCCTGGCTGCGCGTGGGCCTCGCACTCGACCGCAGCAACTTCACCGTCGACGATCGCGATCTGAACCGTGGTCTGTACTTCGTGCGCTACGTCGATCCGAAGGATCTGAGCTCGGCGGAGCAGGGTTTCTGGAGCCAGGTGTTCCACGGCAAGAAGGAAAAGGTCGCCAAGCAGTATCTGGTGAACGTGCGCGCGGTGACGCCCAACCAGACTCGCGTGGCCGTGGTGGACGACAAGGGCGCTGTCGATCAGAGCCCGCAGGCCAAGCAGATCATGAGTCTGATGGTCGACCAGTTGCACTGAACGACGCTGTAGCCTGCAGGAACGCAGTCTGAAAACCCGCCCGGATGTCATCCGGGCGGGTTTTTTTATGTCCAAGCGCTTAGTCGTCATGCCGCGCAGCCGCGATGTGCGCCGCATGTAACCTGACGTTACCTTGGTGACGTAACCCTCGCCGTCCTTCCAGTTGTGCTCAACGAGGTCCTCTGGTCATGATAATTCTCAATAATAATCAGTGACTTGGGAAATATTTCTGTTGTTTTATCTACGCTGGCACACAAGCGGCTTGAAAGACTCGTGGGGCTGGATTGTCACCTTCAACGCGAGGTTGCGTTGAATTGTCGGCACGCAAGTCCCAGACCATTCCAGCGCCGATCAACGATCCGGCGTTCGAGCCCGATGATGGCCGGCGCGCGTGGCGCGCGGTCTCGGTGGCCTCGTCGCCTATCCTCGTAGGGCGACGGTTTCGCCCGCACTCCCTTGGAGTGCGGGCTATTTTTTGGGTGCTCGGAATTGATCGCGACCAGCGGAAACGCAGAGATACTGCGCGCATGACGCGGCGACGCGTGAGGCGCCGCCGGCAGTGAAGTTCAGGTGTCGGCGCGGCGTTGCCCGACCCAAGGCAAGCGCTTGATCACGCCCGTGGCGAGCGCGGTGCCGACCAGAATGACGCCACAGCCTTCCAGCATGCCGGGCGAGACACTTTCGCCAAGAAACAGCGCGCCCCACAGGATGCCGAAGATCGGGATCACGAAGGTCACGGTAATTGCACGCGCGGGCCCGGCGACGGCAATCAGATGGAAGAACAGCATATATGCGACACCGGTGCACGCCACGCCAAGCGCGATCACTGCGCCCCACGCGTGCAGCGAAATCGGTGCGGCCGGCCAGTAGATCACGGCGAGCGGCAGCAGCACGATGGTGGCGCCGGTCATCGTTCCGGTCGCGACGGTCAAGGCGTCCACGCCGGTCAGATGCCGTTTCGTGTAATTGGCGGCCACACCGTACAGCAGGGTGGCGCCGAGTGCGGCGCCGGCCGCGAGCGCGGTGGTCAGCGGCGTGGCGGCCGAGCCGTTCGGCGCGGCGATCTGATCCCATACCAGCATCAGCACGCCGAGAAAGCCGATCACGAGACCCAGCGTGCGCATCGCGCTCAGGCGGTCGCGCAGCCACAGAAATGCGACGAGCGCGCCCCACAGCGGCGTGCTGGCGTTGATCACGGAAGTCACACCCGCCGACAAGGTCAACTCGGCATATGCGAACAGGCAGAACGGCGCCGCCGAATTGAGGATGCCGACCACCAGCAACGGAAAGGCGCGCGTGCGCAAGATGGTCGCGGACTGGCGCAACGGCCGCCGCGCGATCAGCACGATTGCGAGAAAAGCCGCACCGATGCCGACGCGCAACGCCATCAGCGGCGCGACACCGAAGTCGGTCACGCCGACCCGAATAAACAGAAACGACGCGCCCCAAAGGGCTGCGAGAATCAGCAATTGCAGCAGGTTTTTAGCATTCATCGTGGTGGCGCCGCGCGCGGTTGAGTCGAGACGCCAGCGCATCGTAACAGCGCGGTCGTGGGAAACGTTTCACGTTGGGATGAAACGGCAAGATTCGGGAGATGGAAGACGTCTGATACTGCGATCGTAAGCCCAGCGAGACCGGGCGCAAAACGAGCAATTCTCACGCATATGTGAGAAAAATTGCGATGAGCGTGGGGAGGTTTAGCTGAACGAGACAGGCCCGCTTTAGCGGGAGCCTGCTGTACGTGAGTTATTTTGCGGCAGAGCGCCAGGCGGACGGATCGCTTCGTCCGCGTGGACGCGTGGCCGCGAACGCAGCGGGACGCGCCGCGAGGGCGCGTCCGCCAACCCGTTCAGGATGCCCGTTCAGTGCGGAATCATCCATTGCAGGAAGTTCTGCTGCACCCACACCAGCAAGCCGAGGATCACCGTCAGCAGAATCGAATGCTTGAAGGTCTTGGCGAACACCACGCCTTCCTTGCCCTTGAGTTCGGTGGTGGCCACGCCGGTGGAGATGTTTTGTGGCGAGATCATCTTGCCCATCACGCCGCCCGACGAATTGGTCGCTGCCATCAGGATCGGGTTCAGGTTCAGCTGATGAGCCGCCACCACCTGCAGGTTGCCGAACAGCGCATTGCCGGACGTGTCGCTGCCGGACAGGAACACGGCGACCCAGCCGAGGAAGGCCGACACCAGCGGGAAGAACGGTCCGACCGACGCAGCGCCGAGCCCGAGCGTGTAGGTCAGGCCCGAGTAGTTCATCAGATAGGCAAGCCCCACGATGGTCGCGACCGTCAGAATGGCGATGCGCGTCTGGACCCAAGTATCAGCGACAGCCTTGCCGAACTCGCGCGGGCTCAGACCCACGACGAGTGACGTGATGATCGCGGCCACCAGAATCGCCGTGCCGGTGGCGAGCGGCTGGAAGTCCCACACCGCGCCGTACGGCGTGTTGTAGAGCGTGATGAACACGGCCTTGTCGAGACCCGGCCACGGGATCTTGACGTCGCCGATCAGGAAGATCTTGGCGACCGTCCACACGATCACCACCACCGAAACGATGATCCACGGATACCACCCCTGGCCGCCGCCGATCTTGCCGCGCACTTCGCCCACGCGGTCGATGTTGATGGCGAACTTCGGATCGACAGCGGGCTTCCAGACGCGCAGGAAGGCGATCGTCAGAATCAGCGAGACCATCGACGACAACACGTCCGTCAAACTGTAGTTGACGTAATTCGACGCGACGAACTGGGTCAGCGCGAAGCTCGCACCCGACACCAGAAGTACCGGCCATACGCGCAGCATGTTACGAAAACCCGCATACACGCCGATCACGTAGAACGGCAGCAGGAAGGCGAAAAAGGGCAATTGCCGCCCGACCATTTTGGCGAGCGAGTCGGCGGGCAGGTGCGTGACCGCGCCGAGCACGGTGATCGGTACGCCGAGCGCGCCGAATGCGACCGGCGCGGTATTGAAGATGAGTGTGAAGGTGAGCGCTTCGAGCGTGGGGAAGCCGAGCAGGATCAACAGCGAGCTGGTGATCGCGACCGGCGTGCCGAAGCCGGAAATTCCCTCGAGCAATGCGCCGAAAGAAAAGCCGATCACCACCAGCACGACGCGGCGGTCGTTCGGCAGGTTATCGATCATCCACATGCGGAAGGCCGCGAAGCGCCCCGAGCGCTGCGAGATGTTGTACAGCAGGATCGCGGCGAAGACGATCCACATGACCGGCCAACAGGCGAACACCGCGCCGGCGGCGACCGAATCGAACGCGAGTCCGACCGGGAACTGCCAGACGAAGATCGCCACGATCAGCCCGACGATCAGGCCCGCGAGCGATGCCTGCCAGGCCGGCCGGCGCGCCCAGCCGAGCAGCAGCAGCACGACGATGATCGGCAAGGCGGCGACAAGGAACGAGGGCAATAGTGAATTGCCGACCGGAGTGAGTAGTTGGTGAAACATCACGTCTCCTTCGTTGTTGTTCGAACTCGACGCGTGTCCACACACTACCGGGCGCGTCGCTGTGGCAGGACGGATGGGCGCCCGCGGCGCGCAAACGACGCGCAGAGGCGCTTATTTAAATGGATACTGCGTGCGGCATCCCCAAGGATAGAGCCCGGATGTGGCGAGTCAAGAAGGGAAACTACGGGCTAAAGCGGACTGGGACTGGGAGCGCGCCTTGCGCGAATTCAGGTGGTGCGCCATGCAACTCGATGCGAGCGCCGGCGTGGCTGGGATCTGCCACGCCGGCGCGTCATGTGAAGCTCAATGAAGTTCAGGCATTTAGGTGGGCGTCAGTGCCAATGGCCGTGACCTCCCCAGCCGCCGTGCCCACAACAGTAGCCGCCAAAACCGAAGCCGATCGAGACCGACGGTCCATACCAGCCAGGATAGCCGTAATAAGCCGGGTAGGGCGGCGGATAGTAGGCGGGATAAACGGGTGCCGCATAAACGGGTGGCGCGGCGACGGCATAGGTCGCGGGCGGAATCTGCTGCGCCGCCTGTGCCTGCTGCTGTTGCGGCGCCGCGGACGGATCGCCTTGCCCAACCGGCACGGCCTGCTGGGTGGCGTTGGCTGGCACGGTGGCGTAGTAAGGGGAATAGCCGGCCGGGTAGTAACCTGCCGGATAGTAGCCGTAGGGGTAATAGCACCCGGACAACGTGAGAACGCCGACCGCGCCGGCGAGCGCCATGCCGGTTCGAGCTAAACGGGGTGAGGCGCGCCGCGCCCATTGGCGCGTCGCGATGAGAGGTGTGCCGACGCGGGACTTCATGACGCGCTCCTGGTGACTTCGAACGCCGCCATACGGGGCGTGATGGCATCAGCTTACGCCGTCCTCGCGCTAACTCGATTGCAAAACGGTAACGGCGTATTTCACCGCATTGCGATGCATTTATCGAAGACGGAGCGGTGATTGCGCACCGCGTATCGCTACAACCAATGTTGGTCCTCGGGCAGGCTCAAGAATCGACCCACCAGTTTTCATGCAAGGCGCTTGAGCGGCTCCTCACTTGCCGACCTGATTACCGATAATGCCGCCCGCTGCGGCCCCGCCGATCGTCGACAGCCCATTGCCGCCGATTGCCGCACCCGCAGCGCCGCCCACACCCGCGCCGATTGCCGTATCGCGTTGGCGCGTCGTCATGCCGTCACACGCAGAAAGACTCGCGAGCACCGCGACGATCGTCGCGAACGTACCGATTTGTCGGATCGATTTCATGATGCTGATTCCACTAGTGAGCGGAAACAGGACGGATGAGAGAGCTCAACCCTTCGGCGTCCTTTCATTCGATGTTATCGCCGCAGTCCGTATCTGGATGTTTGCGCTTGTCAGCAGACTGTCGGTTTCGTAATCAAATGTTTCCCTGGGTTCAGCATATAGCGTGCCCGATTCCAGTGCCCGGTGCCCGGCGCCCGCACATGCAAAAGCCCGCCAGTGGCGGGCTTCGCTCGGTGCTGCAGCCCAGTGAGGTGCTTGCCTGGCTAGCGGGCGCACACTAGCGCCCGCGTTGCCGAACCTTACTGCCGCTGATAAATCTCAGCGCCTTTCTTCATGAACTCGATCGACTTCACTTCCATGCCTTTTTTCAGCGCTTCGTCGTCGGTGACGCCTTGTTGCGCAGCGAATTCGCGCACATCCTGAGTGATTTTCATCGAGCAGAAGTGCGGACCGCACATGGAGCAGAAGTGCGCGACCTTCGCCGAATCTTTCGGCAGCGTTTCGTCGTGGAATTCGCGTGCCTTGTCTGGATCGAGGCCGAGGTTGAACTGGTCTTCCCAACGGAACTCGAAACGCGCTTTCGACAACGCATTGTCACGCACCTGCGCGCCCGGATGGCCCTTCGCCAGATCGGCGGCGTGCGCGGCGAGCTTGTACGTGATGATGCCGGTCTTGACGTCGTCCTTGTTCGGCAGGCCCAAGTGTTCCTTCGGCGTCACGTAGCAGAGCATCGCGGTGCCGAACCAGCCGATCATGGCCGCGCCGATGCCCGAAGTGATGTGGTCGTAGCCCGGGGCGATGTCGGTGGTCAGCGGTCCCAGCGTGTAGAACGGTGCTTCGTCACACCATTCCAGTTGCAGGTCCATGTTCTCCTTGATCAGTTGCATCGGCACGTGGCCGGGGCCTTCGATCATCGTCTGCACGTCGTGCTTCCACGCGATCTGCGTGAGCTCGCCGAGCGTCTTCAGTTCGCCGAGTTGCGCTTCGTCGTTCGCATCGTAAATCGAGCCGGGGCGCAGCCCGTCACCCAGCGAGAAGGCCACGTCATATGCCTTCATGATTTCGCAGATGTCTTCGAAGTGCTCGTACAGGAAGCTTTCCTTGTGGTGCGCGAGACACCACTTCGCCATGATCGAGCCGCCGCGCGACACGATGCCGGTCATGCGTTTGGCCGTCAGCGGCACGTATTGCAGACGCACGCCCGCGTGGATCGTGAAGTAGTCGACACCTTGTTCGGCCTGTTCGATCAGCGTGTCGCGGAAGATTTCCCACGTCAGGTCTTCAGCCTTGCCATTGACCTTTTCCAGCGCCTGATAGATCGGCACCGTGCCGATCGGCACCGGCGAATTGCGGATGATCCATTCGCGTGTTTCGTGAATGTGCTTGCCGGTGGAGAGGTCCATCACCGTGTCGCCGCCCCAGCGGATCGCCCACGTCATCTTGTCGACTTCCTCGCCGATGGAGGACGTCACTGCCGAATTGCCGATGTTCGCATTGACCTTCACGAGGAAATTGCGGCCGATGATCATCGGCTCGCTTTCCGGGTGATTGATATTGTTCGGGATGATCGCGCGGCCGCGCGCAACTTCTTCGCGCACGAATTCCGCGGTGATTTCCTTCAGTCCGTCGGGGCCGAATGCAGTCGCGCCGAATGCCTGGCCCGGATGCTGGCGGCCCATCATGGCGGCGAGCTTTTCGCCGTTCGGGCCGCTCGTCTTCAGCGTCTCCAGATACGCGGCGCGCTGCTGGTTCTCGCGAATCGCGATGTATTCCATTTCCGGCGTGATGATGCCTTTGCGGGCGTAGTGCATCTGCGAGACGTTCTTGCCGGCGACGGCGCGGCGCGGCGTGCGGTGCAGGCCCTGGAAGCGCAAATCCGCGGTTGCGGTATCGGCAGCGCGTTCACGGCTGAAGTCGCTGGAGAGTCCGGTCAGCGCTTCGGTGTCGCCGCGTTCTTCGATCCAGCGCTGACGCAGCGCCGGCAGGCCTGCGCGAATGTCGATTTCGGCTTCCGGATCGGAGTAGGGACCCGACGTATCGTAGACGTAGACCGGCGGATTCTTTTCGCCGCCGAAGCTGTCCGGCGTATCGGACTGGGAGATTTCGCGCATCGGCACGCGGATGTCGGGGCGCGAGCCGGTCACATAGACCTTGCGGGAATTCGGCAGCGGCGCAACGGCGGCTTCATCGACGTGAGCGTCGGCGGAAAGAAATTTCGGATTGGCGTTCATCGTATCTCCTGTGTCGACCGGAGTTGGCGCTTGAGCGCCTTACTCCGGTCCCATGCAAAGCACGACCCAGAGTTGGCGCTTTAGCGCCTTACTCCGGTCCCATGCAAAGCACGACCCAGAGTTGGCGCTTCAGCGCCTTACTCCGATCCCATGCAAAGCACGACCCAGAGTTGGTGCTTTAGCGCCTTACGCTGGTCCTATGCAATTTATTGCCGTCGACCAAAGTTGACGCTGTAGCTGTCGACCAGAGTTCGCGTTTAGCGCGTTACGCATGGTCCCATGCAAAGCATTGACTCCGGTCCCAGGCAATGTGGGGCCGCTAAGCAGGAGACGAGACGGAAGTTGTCGGAAATCGCGGGAAATGAAGCGGTAGACCAGGTGCGAAATCCGTACGCTTCCCTGCGCTGGCATTATCCAGATCAGGTTCAAAGGGTATTTCTCACCCACGCAGCACGGACCTCCCACCACCGTGCGACGCAGGACCCCCGCGTTAGCAGCGCACACGATACACCGGGCCGGCATTGCTTGGCAACCCGTCTTGAAAAGTCAGATGATGGATATTACGCCGGCTGGCCGCGCACGATGCTTGTTCTTCTGGGGCTGCCGGGCATGATGCGGCGCAATGGTTTGCGTCGCCAAAGTGTTGGGCTTACAACGTGAAATCGTCGGCGGCTTCGGGTTGAAACAGGATTTTTTCGAGCTTCAGCACTTTCTCGTTGCCGCTCGGCGGCGTGAAGCGGATGCGTTCGCCGCGTTTGGCGCCGAGCAAGGCGAGGCCCACGGGCGAAAACACGTTCAGGCGGCCTTGCGCGAAGTCCGCATCGGGCGGATAGACGACGGTCCAGGTCATCTGTTCGCCACTGGTTTCGTCGATCAGCGCGGCTTGCGAATTCATCGTGACAATGTTGGCCGGGATGTCGCGCGATTCGACGATCACGGCGCGTTCGAGGACGTCGTCGAGCATGTCTTGCAGTTTGGCGTCGGCGCCGGGCGCGGCCGCGTGCTTTTCAAGGCGAGCTACGTCGAGTTCGGTGAGGTAACAGGTTTTCGTCTTTTTCATGACGGATTCTCCAATTCGATCTGCATGTAAGGGGATTGCGTGCGGATGAGATCGGCCCGGAGCCGGACCGACGCGGCTCCCGTGATGGAGTGAGCAGCGTTAGATCAGGCGCCGGGCGGCGGGAAGCGGGAGCGTTCGGGATGGTTCGCCGGCGGGGTGCGGCGATACGTCTGCGCGCGCGCAACCCATTGCGCCGGGAGGGCGCAAGCGGGTGAGGGCACGGAAGATCGGAAAGCGCATTGATGTGGCCGGCGGATATCGAAAAAATTTGGGCGGGTGGTCGAAGGAAAGCTTGATCGACAGGCGCGAAAGGTTAATGTTAGCACGAGTGCGGGCGTCTCTTTATTCGACGCCGGAGTGCGGCGCTTACCTACGGCATCGGCGTTGCCTTCTGCTGGCGAACCCGATCATGCCGCCGTGAAAGGCAAAAAAGAGAACCGCCCTCCCATCTGGGGAAAGACCAAAAAATATTCCATCGCGGTTGTCATAACCAGGATTCCCATTCGACAAACGTGCAAATCCTGATGAAGCGGAGCACGCCATGCAAAGCAGCGCCACCCACGACCGCCGAGCCAATCGGCCGCTCCTCATGCGGACGATCGCGCTGGCCGTATCGTTAGCAATGCTCGCGGCCAGCGGCCTCGCCACGGCAGCTGCAGGAATCTGCACATCCCACAGCCCGCTCCACCGCGTAGCACTGGTGGAACTCTATAGCAGTGAAGGATGCAGCAGCTGCCCGCCCGCCGACAACTGGCTCGGCCAGTGGAAAAACAGCGGCACGGCCCAGAGCATCGTGCCATTGGCCCTGCACGTGGACTACTGGAATAGCCTCGGCTGGACCGACCGCTTCTCGCAACATCGGTTCACCGAACGTCAGCAAACGCTGACCGACCTGGCCGGCGGCCACACCATCTACACGCCGGAAGTATTCGTGTCGGGCCGTGAACTGCGCAGCTGGTCGGAACGCGACAGCTTTCAGAGCCGCATCGGCAAGGTCATCGCAGAACCGGCGCAAGCAAACGTCGCGCTGCAACTGAAATCGGGAGCGAAGGGCGTGCTCAACGTCGATGCGCAATTTGCCAGCAAGACCGCGGACACCAGCGGTCCGCTGAATGCCTACATCGCCGTCTATCAGAACGCCTTGAACTCACAGGTGCGTGCCGGCGAAAACAGCGGCGCGACGCTGCATCACGAACGCGTCGTGCGGCAATGGATCGGCCCGGTGCCACTCGTTGCGGGCAACGCGCAAATCCGTCGCGACATCCGTCTCGATGACGCCGATGCCAACGCGCCAGCCGATACCTTCGGCATCGTCGGATTCGTCGAGAACGCCGCGACCGGCGAGGTGCTGCAAGTGGCCGAACTGGCCGCCTGCCAGTGAACACACCGCATCCTCATACACGGGAGATTCTCATGGCAACACCGCATGCTCTCAGTAAAACCGCATCGCCCGTCGCGCCGAAAAACGGCACGATTCACCCGGTGTGGGTGCGCGTCACGCATTGGCTCAACGCGCTCGCCGCCATCGTGATGATGCTCTCCGGCTGGCGCATTTACGACGCCTCGCCGATCTTTCCGGCCTTTCGCTTTGCGCCGGAAATCACGCTCGGCGGCTGGCTCGGCGGTGCGCTCCAATGGCACTTCGCGGCGATGTGGCTGCTGGTCTTCAACGGCGCGCTGTATCTCGCGCTGAACCTTGTCAGCGGTCGCTTCGTGCGCAAGTTCCTGCCGGTCTCGCCGCGCGCCGTGCTGCACGACTTCATCGCCGCACTCACCGGCAAGCTCTCGCACGCCGATTTGCGCGTCTATAACGCGGTGCAGAAATTCGCCTACCTGTTCGTTGTCTGCGATCTGATCGTGCTGGTGCTCTCGGGCCTTGCCATCTGGAAATCGGTGCAGTTTCCGCTGCTGCGCGAACTGATGGGCGGCTACGACAACGCGCGCATCGTCCATTTCTGCGCGATGTCGCTGATGGCGGCGTTCATCGTCGTGCATCTGGCGATGGTGGCGCTCGTGCCGCGCTCGCTGCTGGCGATGCTGCGCGGACGCTAAGCACACGTACGCGAAGCCTTCGGACATTCAATCATGAGCAAACCCGATATGAAACCGGACCGCACACTCGACCGCGAGTCGATTCTGATCGACGCGAGACGCGAACTGGCGATGCCGTCGCGGCGCCTGTTCGGCAAACGGCTGCTGACGCTCGGCGGCTTGTCGATGCTGACCGGCTGCTCGCTGACCGACGACGATTCAGTCAACAAATTTCTGACCGCCGTGTCGCGCCTGAACGACCGCGCGCAAGCGGCGCTGTTCGACCCGAAGCAACTCGCACCGACCTACACGGAAGCACAGATCACGCGGCCGTTTCCGTTCAACGCGTTTTACGGCATCGACGACGTCCCCGACGTGGATGCCTCCGACTACAAGCTGAAGGTCAGCGGCCTCGTCACCGGACAGCGCGTCTGGAACCTGCCGGAGTTGTACGCGCTGCCGCATGCCGAGCAGATCACGCGGCATATCTGCGTGGAAGGGTGGAGTGCGATCGGCCGCTGGGGCGGGACGCCGTTCGCCGATTTTCTGCGACGCGTCGGCGCGGACACGAGCGCGAAGTACGTCGGCTTCAGATGCGCGGACGACTACTACGAAAGCATCGACATGCCGACTGCGTTGCATCCGCAGACGCTGCTCACATTCTCCTACGACGGCGCGCGCCTGCCGCCGAAATACGGCTTTCCGATGAAGCTGCGCATGCCGACCAAGCTCGGCTACAAGAACCCGAAGCATATCGTCGAGATGTTCGTCACCAATACCTATCCCGGCGGCTATTGGGTCGACCAGGGCTACAACTGGTTCGGAGGCTCCTGACGCACGCGGGCCGCGCACATGCAAGCGGATGCGCGACCCCGGGCGGCAGAAGCTTCGGAAATACGCCGGCATACGGTAGAGGCCGGTTCTGATTCATCCACAACAAAACGGAGTTATCCCATGAAAAAGTTCGCAATCGCAGCAGTGGCCGTCGCTCTCCTCACCAGCGGCGGCGCCGCATTCGCCCAGGCAAGCGGCGCGATGTCCAACGATGCCATGTCGAAGGACGCGATGTCGAAAGATTCGATGTCCAAAGACTCGATGTCGAAGGACAGCATGAAAAAGGACACGATGAAGCACGACAAGATGAAAAAAGGCAGCGACGCAATGGGCATGAAACACGAAGCGTCGGGCGCGATGGCGAACTAAAGCCTTCGGCGATGCCATTCGCGGTGTAACTCGCGATGCCATTCGCATAGTTTGAGCGCCGGGTTCAAGCGCGAGGCAAAAAGCCGGGGACGTCCCCCGGCTTTTTTGTTGCAGGCACGCCAAAAAGTTACGATTCTTTCAGCCGGCGCGGTGGGCGCTTACTGCATAATGCGATGCGCGCCAGACCTTTGGCGCGTGTCAGCCGTGGTTCGATTTCCCTTGATCGCCGCGGCGTTTTGGCCCCAATGGCCATCTCCCGTCTTTCCGTTCCACCGACATGTCCGCCAGCCTCGCCCGCCATCCCGCATCGCCCATGCGGCGTCCGCCATCCCGCCACAGGATCTTCAGCAGGGGCGCAGCACCTCGAGCGGCTTGGGCGGGTTGAACGCATGTCGTTGCAATTTCTCAACCGTTTCGCGCGTGGTTTCGCCGTCCGCCTGCCGCAGTCACGCAATGGCCAGATCGCGCTCGCGCTCGCCGTCGTGTATATCGTCTGGGGCTCGACCTATCTGGCGGTGCACGTCGCGCTAGGTTCGTTTCCGCCGCTGTTGCTCTCCGGGATGCGCAACCTGTTTGCCGGCATTGGGTTATTCGTGTTCGCGGCGCGTCGCAAGCCGGTCTGGCCGAGCGTCGCGGAAATCCGCAACGCGGGTCTCGTCGGCACAATGCTGGTCGGCCTGTCGAGTGGCATGCTCGCTTTCGGCATGCGTACGGTCGGCACCGGCACCGCCGCGGTCATGGTCGCCACCGTGCCGCTGTTCGCCACGGTCATTGCAGCGGTGGCGGGGCGGCGGATCGGCAAAGGCGAATGGTTCGCGGTCGGCCTGGGCTTGGTCGGGATCGGGATTCTGAGTCACGGCGACACGTCTCCAGGATCGGCCGGCGGCAGTCTTGCGATTCTGTGCGGCGCGCTCTTCTGGGCGGGCGGCGCGCATCTGGCTGGGCGCTTGAAGCTGCCGTCGGATCTTTTTCTATCCACTTCACTACAGATCGGCCTGGGCGGCGCGATGTCGAGCATGGTTGCGTTGGTAACCGGCGAACGGATGCTCGAGGTGCATTTTCTGCCGGTGCTGGCGTTTATCTACCTGATGCTGGTCGGGACGATGGCCGCCTATGTCGCGTACGGTTTTCTGATCCGGCACACGAGTCCGATCATCGCCAGCAGCTGCATGTATGTGAATCCGGTGGTCGCGGTCGCGCTGGGCGCATTGCTGCTCGGCGAGCCCGTCACGCATTCGACGGTGATCGCGACCATCGTGATTCTGTCGAGCGTGGGCCTGTCTTTCTGGTTCGACTACCATAAGAAGAAGGCGCTCGCCTGATGCGCGCGGCGGCCTGCTGCGCTACAGTGCCGCCGCCACTTCCGCACCTTCGCGAATCGCGCGTTTCGCATCGAGTTCGGTTGCGACCTTCGCACCGCCAATCACGTGAAAGCGAGGACCGTTGGCGGACCGCGTGTCGCTAGCCGCCGTCGCCGGATACAGGTCGCGCAGCGATTCCTGCCCAGCGCACACCACCACCGTGTCCACCTCGAGCCATTGTTCGACACCGTCTCGTGCGATCTTCAGGCCGCGCTCGCTGATCGCCAGATACGACACGCCGCCAAGCATCTTCACGTTGTTTCTCGCCAGCGTCGCGCGATGCACCCAGCCGGACGTTTTGCCCAGCCCCATGCCGAGCTTGCCGGGTTTGCGCTGCAGCAGCCAGATCTCGCGCACCGGCTGCACGGGTGCGGGCGGCTTCAGTCCGCCGCGCTCGCGCACCGCGAGATCGACGCCCCATTCATCGAGCCACGCATCGCGCGGCATCGGCAACGGCTCGCCCGGGCGATGCAGCAGGAACTCGCTGACGTCGAAGCCGATTCCGCCCGCGCCGATCACCGCGACGCGGCGTCCCACCGGCGCGCCGCGCAGCACGTCGACGTAAGACAGCACGTTCGGTCCGTCGACGCCGGCAATCGCCGGCCGCCGCGGCACGATACCGGTGGCGACGATCACGTCGTCGTAAGCACCGGCGGCGAGCAGCGCCGCATCGACGCGCGTGCCGAGCCGCACCTCGACGCGGTGCCGCTGCAACTGGCTGTCGAAATAGCGAATGGTCTCGCTGAACTCTTCCTTGCCCGGCACGCGCATCGCGAGATTGAACTGGCCGCCGATCGTTGCGCTCGCATCGAATAGCGTCACGCGATGCCCCCGCGCCGCTGCTACCGTCGCCGCCGACAAACCCGCGGGGCCCGCGCCGACCACCGCGACCGAACGCACGGCCTGCGAGCCGGAAACGGGCCGATATACCAGCTCGGTCTCCCGTCCGGCGCGCGGATTCACGAGGCAACTCGCGCGCTGGTTCCTGAAGGTGTGATCGAGGCAAGCCTGGTTGCAGGCGATACAGGTGTTGATTTCGTGCGTGCGTCCCTCGGCGGTCTTCAGAACGAATTCGGGGTCGGCGAGCAGCGGTCTTGCCATCGAGACCAGATCGCCCATGCCTTGGGCGAGCAGCTCTTCAGCCACTTCCGGCGTGTTGATCCGGTTCGACACGATCACCAGCACCTTGACCGAGGCCTTCAACCGCGCGCTCAGCGAAGCAAAGGCCGCGCGCGGCACCGAGGTCACGATGGTCGGCACGCGCGCCTCGTGCCAGCCGATGCCCGTGTTGAACATCGTTACGCCGGCGGCCTCGAGTGCCTGGGCCACCTGCACGGTTTCGTCCCACGTATTGCCGCCTTCCACCAGATCGATCAGCGAGAGCCGGTACACCACGATGAAGCGTTCGCCGCATACCGCACGCACCCGCTCGACGATTTCGCGCGCGAGGCGCATGCGATTCTCGATGCTGCCGCCGTAGCGGTCGGTGCGCTGATTCGTGCGCGGGCAGAGGAACTGATTGAGCAGATAGCCTTCGCTGCCCATGATTTCGATGCCGTCGTAGCCGGCGCGCTGGGCGAGCCGAGCGCAGCGCGCATAGTCACGCACGGTGCGCGCGACGCCAGCCTCGGTGAGCGCGCGTGGCTTGAACTTCGAGATCGGCGACTTAAGAGCCGACGCCGACACCACGAACGGCTGATAACCGTAGCGTCCCGCGTGCAGGATCTGCAACGCGATTTTGCCGCCTTCGGCATGCACGGCCTCGGTCAGCAGCCGATGATTGCGCAGGTCGAACACTGAGTTCAACGTGCCGCCGAACGGCAGCAGCCAGCCTTGCCGGTTCGGCGAGATTCCGCCCGTGACGATCAGGCCGACGCCGCCCTTGGCGCGCTCGCGAAAATACGCCGCCAGCTTCGGGTAATTCCAGAAGCGGTCCTCCATGCCGGTGTGCATCGAACCCATCACCACGCGGTTACGCAAGCGGGTGAAACCGAGGTCGAGTTCGGCGAGTAAGTGTCGGTAAGACATGCAGAGGACCGTGTAAGTATTGGATGCGCACGAACAATACACTGCGAAGCGGGCCAACCCGCCGAGGAAAAATTCTAATCCTCGCAAATCCTTTGTTCCGTAAGACATTCTTCATGCTCGTTTAGCCATATCGAAGCCCGCGGCACACGCTTTGCTCAGTCCGGACGTCCATCGACACGGACCGCGCCGCACTGCAGAGCGGCGCGATGTGCGGCAGAAATAGGGAGGGGGGCTCTCGCATGGGCGCACGGCCAAAGATCGTTGCAACGTCAACGAACACGGTTTCGGCCGGCGCGAAGTGCGAAGCGATGCCCGCAAATCAATGGGTCGACAACCCACATCGATAAGGTGAATACAAATGAAACTGATCCGAACCATGGCAGCAGTGGTTGCCGTTGCATCTGTTTTGAGCGCGTGCGGCGGCAGCGGCAGCGACGTCGGCAAGGAACTTGGGCTGACCAATCCGGAAATCCATTTCATCCACGCCATTCCCAGTGGACCGGTAGTCGACTTTCTCGTGAACGGCACGGCGCCTTCGGGACAGACGGGCGTGAACTATAAAGGTGTGACGAACCTCACCAACATCAACACGGGCGCGACCACGGTGGCCTACGCGGCGAGCGGCACGACGACCGCGCTCGCGAGCGGCAGCTTTCCCGACGTCGCGAAGGGTCACGAGTACACGGTGCTGGCCTTGCCGGGTCTCGCCGCACCGGATATCGGCCTGATCGACGATCCGTTCGACAAGGGGCTCCTGTCCAGTAGCGCGCGCCTGCGTGCGTTCAACGCTTCAGCGAATGCAACCAACCTCGACCTGTATCTGGTGCAGTCGACCAACACCAGCATCAGCGCTGTCAGTCCGACGATGGCGGGCGTGTCGTTCAAGAACGCGGTGCCGGCGAGCGGCCAGGATTCGATCTACGTGTCGGGCGGCCAATATGTGCTGATCGCGACGGTGGCGGGGAGCAAGACGCCGATCTTCCAGTCGGGTGCGTTCTCGCTGTCGAATAACGCCGACTGGCTGGTGACGTCGGTGCCGATCGCCGGTGCGTTGAGCCAGCTCGTGCCGGGGCAGATTCATCTGCTGGTCGCGCAGAATGGCAACACCGGTACGCCGAGCATCGAACTGACCAATACGCTGACCGGCGGTCAATAAAACCACTGGGAGCACGCGTGCAGCGCACGCGATAGATACGACAGGTGACAGTCCTGGGGAGGACGGGGCGGCGGTCCACGCGAGTGGATCGCCGCTTTTGTTTGCCGCCTGGCGACGTGGCAATCTGCATCCCGCGCGCCGATGCAACTGTTGATTCATGCCGCAAACGGTCTGCGTAGCCGCAAAAAAAGCCCGTCGCATCGTTCCGCGACGGGCTATCGAGTTCCTGCGCGGCGGGACGCTTTCAGGCGTCCCGCCATTCATGGCATACCGGCGAATTACTTGGCCTGTTCAGCCGAGTTCGTGATGGCGTTGCCGCCCTTCGAAATATCCTGGCCAG
This sequence comes from uncultured beta proteobacterium, assembly GCA_963738755.1. Taxonomy (GTDB): domain Bacteria; phylum Pseudomonadota; class Gammaproteobacteria; order Burkholderiales; family Burkholderiaceae; genus Paraburkholderia. The sequence continues at coordinate 41,828 of CAVTXZ010000022.1, read as the reverse complement.
CTCCGGCCATGGTGTTGCAACCGGCGAGCGCAGCCGTCCCTGCAATGAGAAGCAAAGCGATCAGTCGATTCATGAAAGTTCTCCTTGTCGAGAATGCATCGGTTGACGTACCTGGTTGTACCGGCACGCGCTAGCTGTCGTTCGACCGGGGCTTACGCCAGTCGATCCGGTCTGTTTGCATGTTAAAAAAGGGGCGCGCATCGCGCTGTCGGCTGCGCTGCGATTTTGTTGTAGGCGTGTTCCGGTGTTTGCGTCGGCGCACTCCTACATCACACGTTGAAGCCTTGCTACGCGGAGGTTTGGGATGGTGCGGCGGACGGTAGATCCACCGACTGCGTGGCGGTGCTGACGCCTGGCATCATCACGTGAATGCTGGTGCCGCTCGGCACGCCGCGCCGGATATCGAAGTGCCCGCCATGCGCGGCGACGCGCTGGCGCATGCCCAGCAATCCGTGCGTATGGGTGCGGTTCAGATCGGCCGGCATGATGCCGATGCCGTTGTCGGCGATATCGAGCGCCACCTGGCCGTCGCCGACCTGCAAACCGATCGATACCTTCGAGGCTCGCGCGTACTTCGCCGCATTCGTCAAAGATTCCTGTGCCACGCGAAAGAGGGCGATCTCGGTCTGCTCGTCGAGCTGGATATCGTCGGCGGGCAGGTGCAGTTCGAGGGTCCAGTTGTTGCGTTGCGCGGCTTCGTCGGCGAGTGTGCGCAGCGCGGTGACGAGCCCGAAATTCGCCAGCACCGTGGGTCGCATGTCTTCGATGATGCGGCGCTTGAGCGCGATGCCCTGGTCGAGATTGGCGAGCGCGCGCGTGAGCTTTTCGGAGATGGCCGGCTCGCTCTCCTTTAGCTTGCGGTTCGCCCAGGCCACGTCCATTTTGCTGGCGGTCAGAATTGCTCCGAGCTCGTCGTGCAGTTCGCGCGCAAGCTGGGTCTTCTCGTTTTCACTGACAGCCTGCAGGTGCCAGCCCAATGCTTCGAGCTGCCGCGTGCGCTCGTGGACGAGCTGGTCGAGCTCCTCCTGTTGCGTGATCAACTGACGCTGCACGCGCGCCTGGCGATCGAGCTGGATACCCAGATTGCGGAACAGCAGAATGAACAGCACGATATTCAACGCCGACAGGCCCGCCGCGCAGAGCGTGGAGATGCGTTGATCGGCGCGGCTCGCGTCGAGCGCGTGCTGCGCGCGGCGCTCCTCGTTATCGCGCAGCAGCGTGAGCGTGCTGTCGACCAGCGTGGCATCGGCGGGATTGGCTTCGCTTGCGCTGCCGCAGGCGGCGAGATCGAGTGGACTCGGGGCCGCGCGTTGCAACGCCGCAGCGCCCGCGCCGATGCGTGCTTCGATCAGCGTGACAATTTGCGTGAAGCTCGCGAGTTCGGCGCTATCCGCGTTGCTGCGATAAAACCGGTTCAGCTGCTGCTCGCTCTGACGAATCCGCACGGCGGTTGCGCAAAAGGCTTGTGCCGAGGCGTCCTGTTTTGTCAGAAGGAAGTCGCTCTGGTGCGCGCTCAGGCCGGACAACTGGCTCGCGAGCATGCTCAACTGCACGGTGACGTCGCGTGCTTCGAGCGCGGTTTCGTACTCGGCGGCAATGCGCTCGCGAGCGGTTTCGAGAATCACCAGGCCGCCCACGGTGATGACGATCGCCACGGTCATCGCGATCGCCCAACTGCGATTGCGCATCCAGTCGCCTAGCCGCGCCGCGGCACGTGGGTTCTGCGGGTTCGTCACATTCGGCACATTCGGCTCCTCGGCTGGGACACCAGTGTAACGTCCACCGCGCCGTGCGATGGTGCCGGCCCCGCGGCGGCACATCGCAATGGCGTCGCCGTGGCACGCGGCGTAACGCTGCCGTAATCCAATGTAAGCGGATTCTCACATGAAAACCGGAGTGCGTCGGAATGCGCCCGGCTTTGTCGATCGCTAGGATGGACCTGACCGTTCAATGACCGACTTGGGAGGAAGCCAACATGCTGAAATGGGCGTTGTTTTTCGCCGTCGTGGCGGTGATCGCCGGCCTTCTTGGCTTTACCGGCGTAGCTGCGGGCGCGGCGGCGATCGCGAAGTTCCTGTTTGTCGTATTCGTCATCCTGTGCGTGGTGTTCCTCGTGCTGGGCTTCGTGGTGACGAAAAAAATCGTCGATTAGCGGCGCGCCGCGAGAGGGTTGCCCGTCACACGCTGGAGGTCATGCTCCAGCCATGAACCGGCGCTGCATCGTGCCCAGCCGGTACGCAGAGACCAACAAGAAGGAGAGTCGCCATGCTTCACTATGCCATCGTCTTTTTCGTCATCGCGATCATTGCCGCGGTGTTCGGCTTTACCGGCATCGCGGCCGGTGCGGCTGAAATCGCCAAGATCCTGTTCTACATTTTCCTGGTTGTTTTCGTGGTCACGCTGCTTCTTGGCGTATTCCGAACGTAGCCGCGTAGCGAATCCTTGTGCCGGCGCATCAGGCGCGAATCGTGCGTGGTGCGCAATACCCCCAATACCGGATAAAGGAGAATTTCAATGTCGAAGTCACCAGGCGCCCAGGGCGCGGTATCTCAAGGTCAAGGCAGCGATCCATTCGTGATGGACATTAAAAAGATCCGCGAGGACGCCCGCAAGCACATGGAGGACGGCGCCGTTACGCAGACGTATGGTGCGGACCGCGACACTGTGCTGAAGCTGCTCAACGACGCGCTCGCCACCGAAATCGTTTGCACGCTGCGTTACAAGCGGCATCACTTCATGGCCAAGGGCATCAATTCCGAGGCCGTGGCGGCGGAATTCGCCGAGCATGCGGCGGAGGAGCAGGAGCACGCCGACCGTATTGCCGAGCGCATCGTGCAACTGGGTGGCGAGCCGGATTTCGCGCCGGACGGTTTGAAGGCGCACTCGCATTCGGAATACAAGGAAGGCAAGGACCTGACCGACATGATTCGCGAGAACCTGGTCGCCGAGCGTATTGCGATCGATACGTACCGGGAGATGGTGCATTATCTCGGCGAGAAAGACGTGACCACGCGTCGTATGATCGAGGACATTCTTGCTGTCGAAGAAGAGCATGCGGACGATATGGCGGATCTGCTCGAAGGCCGCGAGTAACGGTGCGCGTGGCCGCTGCGGCGCAGATCGCCGTGGCTGCCGCGCTTTTCGAGCGGTTCGGCCGACGCGGGAGGGTCTGGAAGGTTTTCCGCGCCGGTCGTGCTAGTGCGTAGTCGACTTTCCCGGCGGCGACGAGACCGGAGGTCATTACAATGTCTGCATTGGAGCGATTCCATTGCATGGACACCAAACCGATGATTCGAGTGCTGATAGCTGACGACCATGCGATCGTCCGAGGCGGGTTCAGGCAGTTCGTCGCTGACGAGCCGGATATGTGCGTCGCGGCCGAAGCCGCTACCGGCGACGAGACCATTGGCCTCGTCCGTGAGCAGGCGTTCGACGTGGTGCTGCTCGACATCGCGATGCCGGACAAGAACGGCATCGACACGTTACGGGTGATCAAGCAGTTGCGTCCGGAGCAGGGCGTGCTGATTCTGTCGGGTTATCCCGAGAGTCAATATGCGATCAATCTGCTGCGCGCCGGCGCCAACGGTTACCTGAACAAAGACTGCGAGCCGGACGAGATCGTGCGGGCGATTCGCTCGGTGGCGCGCGGGCATCGGTATCTGTCGGCGGCGGTCGCCGACACGCTCGCCGATAACCTCGACAAACCGTCGGTGGGGCGGCCGCATGAAACGCTTTCCGAGCGTGAATTCCAGATTTTCTGCAAGCTTGCCGCGGGACAGATTCCGACCGATATTGCGGAGGAATTGCATTTGTCGGTGAAGACGGTGAGTACTTACCGTGCGCGGGTGCTGGAAAAGATGCGATTGGCGAACAATGCCGACCTGACTTATTACGCCATCAAGAATGGTTTGATCGAATAGTCCGATGAGCCGCGATCCGTCTTCTCTTCCTCAGTCTTCCGGTGCAACGCCGTTGCGGGTGTTGCTGATCGAGGATTCTGCGTTGATCCGGCGCAGTCTGGTGGAAGCTATTGATGCTTCCGGTCTTTTGCGGGTGGCCGCGTATGCGGATTCCGCGGATCAGGCGATTGCGTTGTTAAGCGATGAGGCTTTCGATGCGGTGATTGTGGACCTGCAATTGAAGGAAGGGTCCGGGGTGCCGGTGCTGGCTTATTTGCAGCGTGAGGGGTTGATTGATTCGGTGTTTGCAGCGGTGTTGACCAATCATGCTTTGCCCGCTTATCGGGAGCGATGTGCGCAGTATGGAGTTCGGCATTTTTACGACAAGTCGTTTGAGTTTGATCGCGTGATTGATGCTTTACATGAATATGCTTTTGCGCGTAGCGGTAGATAGGGTTTTTTGCCTTTGGCGGCGGCATTGTTTTGGTAGTGCCTACGGCGTTTGGTGTTTCTATTCTTATTGGTTTATTAGCGTTCCCCCTGTGCGGGGGGCACCTACTTTTCTTTGCCGCCGCAAAGAAAAGTAGGCAAAAGAAAGCGGCTCAAACCGCCAATTCTTAAGCGGCTCCCCTGGCTTGGAGGGTGTCGTGGCTCCGTAGAGATTGAGCCTGCGCACCCCCCACCTGAGTGACCAGGCCGTCATGCTTCCGGCGGCGCTGCGCGCGCCGACGCGGTACTTCACCAAACCATCGGTGTTTTTTTCGGCGCCTCGCCGAGGCGAAGCCGATGGCCCCCACCGAGAAACGATTCACCACTGGTTTCCTTGGTGAACCCGTCCGCGACGCACGTAGTGCGGAGTGGGAGCGGATGACAGCTGTGTCACTGGCGGTTACCGGCCACGGTGTGATCCGTTTATCGCACCACCAGCCCCTCCAAGCCAGGGGACCCACTTAAGAGTTGGCGGTTTGAGCCGCTTTCTTTTGCCTACTTTTCTTTGCGGCGGCAAAGAAAAGTAGGTGCCCCCCCGCACAGGGGGAACGCTAATAGACCAATAAAAATAGAAAAACCAACCGCCGTAGGCACACCAAAACAATGCCGCCGCCAAAGGCAAAAACCAACCTTCATCTAACAGCCGACCCGCCCCCTTCGGCCACCGCCTCACCCTCACCCGCCGCCGCGTCCCGCGTCTCCGGCATGGCAGCCCACACCAGCAAAACCGCCAACGCACCCGCCGCAGCAAGCCCAAAAAAGCTCACAGCATTGCCAAAACGATCAGCCACAAACCCGGCAGCGGTAGTACTCAACGTAGCCCCAATCCCGGCAGCCAACCCAAACAGCCCGATACAAAGGTTATACCGCCCCTTGCCGCCGGCCACATCGGCGGCAATCAACGGCAGCATCACACCAAAGACGGCCGCGCTCAGGCCGTCAAGCATCTGCACTGGCACGAGCAAATAAGGGCTGCTAATCCCGGCAAACAGCAACGCTCGTATCGGCAACGCCGAAAACCCCAACAGCAGGATCGGCCTGCGTCCCCACCGCTCGGCGGAACGACCCACCCATGGCGACATCATCGCCACAATCGCCTGCGGCACGATAATGCACGCGGCAATCACCAGTTGCACGTTGTCGCCCATGCCGGCCGTCACTTCGCCCGCAGCAAGATTCAGCATCGCCGCGTTCGACAGATGGAACAGCACAATGCACGCTGCAAACAGCAACATCCGCTTGTCGCGCAGCAACTCACGCAAACTCTCGCGCCGTTCGATCTGCTTGGGCGTGGGCCCGGCTTTCGGCAATTCGATCGTGTCGGTGCGCTGGATCATCGTCAGCGCGAAAAGCGCGGGCACCGCAAGCGCCGCGGTCAGCCAGAACACCGCGCGCGGCGAATAGTATTCGCCAAACAGTCCCATTAGCCCCGCTGCAACCGCGCTGCCAATCGACGCCCAACGCGCATTGCGCCCCAGCCGGTCACCCAGATTCGCCCGGCCCACCAGCGCGAACGAGATCGCGGCCAGCGCCGGCGTCAGCATGCAACTCGCGAAGCCGTGGAATACCTCGGCCGCGATCACCGGCAAAACCGTCGGGCTCGTGGCGAGCAGCACCGCGCTGAAAATGATCGCGAAAATCGCCCACGCAGCAGCGCCTTTCTTGTTGCGCAACGCATCGACGGCGGCGCCGCCCGGCACCTGGCTCACCATCGCGCTGATCGTGCCGACCGACAAGGCCATGCCGATCTCGCCCTGAGTCCATTTGTGCGAGGCGAGATACGAGGCGATAAACGGCCCGAAGCCCGTCTGCACGTTGGCAACGAAAAAATTCAGCCAATCGAGTGCGCGCAGACTGCGCGCGGTGACTAACGTGCGGCCGGTCATCGGGCCGCCCTTGCGTTGGACACCGCAACGGCCGTGGAAGGCGCGGCGGGCGCCGAGGCGGCTGCCGCGGAAGCCGGTGCCGGTGCAGGTGCCGGCGGCGCGGGCGGTGGCGCCGGCGATACGGCGCGAACCGGCTTGTCGCTCGCATAAGGCGGTGTCGCGTTGATCTGCGCATCGGTCAGGTCGAGCAGGGGATGCAATTCCTTGTCCTTGGTGATGAATCGCAGCGCCGACCAGTTCGCGGCAATCGTGCGCCGCTCGGTGCTCACCATCCCGTTGACGTCGAGTACGACCGCAAGCGGTTGTGCGTTTGCGTCGATCAGCACGTCGATCACGCGGCCGACCTTGGCGCCGTTCGAGCGCTCGACAGTGGCGTCGAGCAGCGGTAGTTGCACGACAGCCGACTTGGCGGCGACCGCGGGCGTGGCGACGGTGAGCGTAATCGGCGCAGCCTTCGCGGTCGGCATGAAGCGGAACGCGCTCCACGGGAAATTGACCTTGCGATCGCCCACCCCGAGGAAGCCCTGCAGATTGACCACCATCTCGCGTGGCTTGCCGTTCGCGTCGGCGATCATGTCGACCGCACGGCCCACCACTTTGCCGTCCGGCTTCTGCACTTCGCTATCGAGCAGGGTGCGCGCCTCGCTGCGCTCGATCGTACGCAGCACGATCAGCGGCGGAGGCGGCGGAGGCGGCGGCACGGGCGCGACGACCGGCGGCGGTGGTTCGACCTTGTGCGGCTTGACGACCGGCTTCTTCGGCTTTTTCGGCGTTTCGGGCTCGGCCGCTTCGGTCTCGGCAGGTTCCGGCGCGGAGGCCGCCACCGGGGCGCTGGCAGGCTCGACGGGCATCACCGTGGCATCGACGATAGGCGCCTGTTGCGGGCCCCACAGCAGGCTGCAACCGGACAGCGCGAGCATCGCGAACACAGCAAGAATCAGAAGACGCCAGGCAGGACGTGAAAAACCGCCACTCATCAAGAAGGACTCCATGGGCCAGTGCGGGCGGGCGCTGTGGACCGCCGCAGTTAGGACAGGTACGGGCCAGAGTGTAACCCGTGGCGTCGGGCATTCCCGGTTTTGCAGGCTGTCTGACAGGTACGGTCCACGCACGCTGCATGCCGCGCGACGCATTCTTGCCGCGGAATCGAAGACGCTTTTGTGCTCCGAAACCCTCGAAACCCTTTCACAACTTCGTGACAAACCGTAGGTGTAAACACGCGGATCGCCGGGGTGATTTGCCGTCGCTTAAACGATATAAGCGTCGCGACATGTCGAGCATGCCATTCATGCGATGGGAGACATATTTGTGTTGCCCTACATTTCGGGACAGCAAACGAAGAACGGAGCATGCGGATTTTTCAGAGGGACGCAGCGCAAGCCGATGTTCAAACCTTGCCACACCCACATTAAACATACGTAACGAGACGAACCTGACGGCGGCCAATTCAACGGTCGTTTCAGCGCGCTGATAAAGGAGGCACTCATCATGATGGAACCCCACGCCCAACCGATTTCCGAAGTCGGCGCCGAATCATTCGACGGAAAGGGCTTTCTCGACCGCTACTTCGAAATCTCCTCGCGCGGCAGTTCCCAGCGTCAGGAAATCGTGGCGGGCATCACGACCTTCCTCGCGATGGTCTACTCCGTGTTCGTCGTGCCGGGCATGTTCGGCCGCGCGGGCTTCGATACAAGCGCCGTGTTCGTCGCCGTGTGTCTGACCACCGCGTTCGGCTCGCTGCTGATGGGTGTGTGGGCGCGTCTACCGATTGCGATCGGCTGCGCGATTTCGCTGACCGCGTTCACCGCGTTCGGTCTCGTGCTGGGTAAAGGACTGCACCCGAACGTCGCGCTCGGCGCAGTGTTCCTGATGGGTGTCGTATTCACGACGATCTCGGTAACGGGCGTGCGTTCGTGGATTCTGCGCAATCTGCCTACGGGCATCGCGCACGGCACCGGCATCGGGATCGGTCTGTTCCTGTTGCTGATCGCCGCCAACGACGTCGGTCTCGTCGTCAAGAACCCGGGCGCCGGCCTGCCGGTGGCGCTCGGCAATATCACGGCGTTGCCGGCGATCATGTCGGTCGCGGGTCTGGCCGCGATCTTCGGTCTGGTGCGCCGTCGCGTGCCGGGCTCGATCCTGATCGTGATCGTCGCGATTTCGGCGATCGCCATGCTGATCGATCCGGCCGTGTCGTTCCATGGCGTGTTCGCGGTGCCGTCGCTGAGCGCGCCGGGCCATAGCTCGCTGATCGGTGCAATGGACATCAAGGGCGCGCTGTCGATGGCGGTTCTGCCGAGCGTGCTGGCATTAGTGATGACCGCGGTGTTCGACGCCACCGGCACGATCCGCGCCGTGGCGGGTCAGGCGGGTCAACTCGACGAAAACGGCCGCATCATCAACGGCGGCCGGGCCCTGACGGCCGACTCGCTGAGCTCGATCTTCTCGGGTCTGCTCGGCGGCGCACCGGCGGCCGCCTACATCGAATCGACTGTCGGCGTTGCAGCCGGCGCGAAGACGGGCATGGCGGCAGCCGTCGTCGGCCTGCTGTTCCTCGTCGTGATGTTCTTCTCGCCGCTGGCAAGCCTCGTGCCTTCGTATGCGACGGCGCCGGCGCTGATGTATGTCGGTCTGCTGATGCTCTCGAACGTCAGCAAGCTGCATATGGACGACATGGTCGATTCGATGTCGGGCCTGATGTGCGCGGTGTTCATCGTGCTGACCGCGAACATCGTGACGGGCATCATGCTCGGCTTCGCGACGCTGGTGATCGGCCGCGTGGTGAGCGGCGAGTACCGCAAGCTGAACGTCGGCACCGTTGTGATCGCTGTCGTGCTGGTCGGCTTCTATCTCGGCGGCTGGGCGATCTGATTGAACTGAATCCTTGCTGTAGCGCGAGGGCCGTGCGGTAGTTTTCCGAACCGCATGGCTTGAGTGTGTAGTCGGTTGTTCTCCACCTTGACGCGGCGTGCTGCAACGTTTCATCTGCAATGCGCCGCGTATCTTTTTCTCTCCCTCCCTCTCGCATCGCGTAACGCGTCAGATACGGCGCGCGTTATTTCTTGACATCCCTCCGTGCGTTTCTATACTTAACTTCATGGTTAAGTTTAATGAAGCGTTACTCGATCGCACCTTCGCCGCGCTGTCAGACCCTACGCGGCGGGCGTTGCTTGGCCGCCTGTCGGAACTGAACGAGCTGTCGGTCAGTGAGCTCGCCGAGCCGTTTGCGATGTCGTTGCCCGCAGTGATGAAACACCTCGACGTGCTGTCCGAGGCCGGTCTCATCACGCGCAGCAAGACCGGCCGCACGGTGGCGTGCCGCCTGTGTGCCGGACCGATGGAGGAAGCCATGGAGTGGCTTGGCCGCTATCAGCGCTTCTGGTCCGAATCGCTCGATCGTCTTGCCGCCTTTGTCGAAGAGGACGCCCCATGTCCACCCAATCCTGCCGCACCGGCCGGCGACGCCTCAGCGCCGCGCTCGCCGAAGTCTTCCACGTTGCGGCGCAAGCGGCGCAACTGACTGACGAAGCGGATGCATCGATGCGGCTGGAGCGCTGCATCGGGTGAACTGCGATCGCATGAATCTGCTTGATCGAATCTGCACCACGTAGAGAAGGAGACGCACATGGACCCGCAACACCGGATTGGCACGAGAGAAGAATGGTTGGCCGAGAGCAGGGCGCTGCTGATCGAAGAGAAGGCGCTCACGCGGGCGCGCGACGAACTGGCCCGCAAACGCCGTACGCTGCCGTGGGTCAAGGTAGACAAGACCTACGTATTCGACACGCCGCAGGGCCGCAAAACGCTTGCCGATCTGTTCGACGGACGCAGCCAGTTAATCGTTTACCACTTCATGCTGGGACCCGATTGGGAAGAGGGCTGTGTCGGCTGCTCGTTCCTGTCGGATCACATCGACGGGATACTGCCGCATCTCGAGCATCATGACGTGTCGTATGTGACGGTGTCGCGCGCACCGCTCGCGAAGCTGGATGCGTTCAGAAAGCGGATGGGCTGGAAGTTTCCGTGGGTGTCGTCGAACGGAAGCGACTTCAACTACGACTATCACGTGTCGTTCACGCCGGAACAGGTCGCCAGTAAAAAGGCCTGCTACAACTTCACCGAGCAGGACGTCGGCATCGACGAGCTACACGGCCACAGCGTCTTCTACAAGGACGAAAAGGGCGACGTGTACCACACCTATTCGAGCTACGCGCGCGGCGGTGAAGAGTTCATGAACACATACGCGCATCTGGACGTCACGCCGAGAGGCCGTAACGAAGTGAGCGGCATGACCGACTGGCTCAAGCATCACGACCGCTATGAAGAGAACGCGCAAAGCGGTTGCGCGGCATGCGGCTCATAGCGCGTAACGCGTGGAATAAGCGGGACGTCATGCGACTTTACGTCCCGCTTCGTAGAACAGCGCGAACAGTTCCGACTGTGAATTGACGTTGAGTTTCGTATAGATGTGCTTCTTGTGCGCGCGCACGGTCTCGAACGAGATTGTGAGTTTTTCCGCGATCGCACGCGTGGAAAATCCGCTCAAGGTCAACATGGCCACTTCCACTTCACGCGCGGTGAGCGGCGAACGTCCGCCGGCCGACGACACCTGCTCGAAACGCGCGGCGTAATTGGGCGTTTCCGCTGACGCGGACGTGTCCGATCCCCGATTCGCCACCTCGTCGTTCGAAGCCGTAGCCGGCGAGTCGAACGCTTCATACGGCAAGCGCTGCCGCAGCAACGCGATCACCCAGGGCGCACACAGCGCGAGCAGCGCCAGATCGCGCTCGCCATAACGCTGCGTCGCGCCTAGCGAAAACGCCAGCGTGTGCCGCGCGTCGATCATGTAGTTGAAGTGCACTTCGTCGCCGACAATATTCTTCCTGAAGTACCGCTGGTAATAGTCGGTCATGGTGAAGTTGTCGGGCGCGACGTCGGCAAGGGTCACGAAACCTGATGCGGGCTTTTCAGTGGCGGCGATATAGAACGGGTCGAGTTGATACAGCGCGGTCCGATAATCCTGGAACATGACATCCACCGTGCCGTCCGGCGTCGGCGATTCAGCACAGACGAGCGGCGCTTCGCCGGGCGTGAAGCGTAGCGCGACCCAGTTGTCGAAGGCGACGCAGCGTTCGAGCGCGCGCGTGAGGCGCGTCCAGAATTGCGTGCTGTCGAGAGCTTCGATAACCGCGCCGATCTCGCGATGAAAGGCCAGATCGCGCCATTCGAGTTCCATGCATGCTCCGTTGAGGTAACCCAGCAGGGTAATTACGAACAAAAATATGTCTGGTAATAATAGGCCCAACCTGATCGCCGGCGGCTGGAATGAGCCGCCATTTAACGCGAAGCGGGCCGGCAAGGACAGGAGACACTATGCTTCAACTCGAACTGGCGCAGATTCCGATCGTGGACGGCGCTGTCGGCGTCAGCGGCGCGAATGTACAGCGTGTGCTGAAAACCATCGCGCAGCGCTCGGCCGAAACCGATCTGATCGTGTTTCCGGAGACCACGCTGTCGGGCTTTCCGACCCGGCATAACGTGGGTGAAGTGGCCGAACCGATCGACGGGCCGTCGCTCACCGCAGTGCGGCATGCAGCGCGGGAAGCGCGCGTCGCGGTAGCGGTGGGTTTTGCCGAGCGCGACGGCAGCCGCTTTTTCAACACCACGGTGCTGGTCGACGAACACGGCGAGATTGCGCTGCGCTATCGCAAGACGCATCTGTGGGCGTCGGACGTCGGCGTGTTCGAACCGGGCGACCGTTACGACGTGTGCACCTTCAAGGGCATGACCGTCGGCCTGCTGATCTGCTACGACATCGAATTTCCCGAAACGGCACGCGCGGTGGCGTCGCTAGGCGCCGATCTGCTGATCGTGACGAACGGCAACATGGAACCGTTCGGACCGGTTCATCGCCGCGCCATTGTCGCGCGCGCGATGGAGAATCAGATGTTCGCGGCGCTGGTCAATCGCGTGGGTTCCGGCGACGACAACCTGACTTTCCCGGGCGAATCGGCGCTGATCGATCCGTTCGGCGACGTCGTGTGCGACGCCGGCCAGCACGAACAGGTCCTGCGCGCCACGCTCGACCCGGCGCGTCTGGAAGGCGCGCGTGAACACTATCGCTACCTGCACGACGCACGCGTTGCACTCGATCTGGCAACCGTGGATGGCGAGCACGGGCAACGTGCGCGCGTGATCCGCGCACGTTAAGACAACACCAGGCGCGAGACACGCGCCACCCATAAATCAGACTGACCGGGCTCGACCGGGGCGGCGCATCCAGCGCCAGACCCGGGATGACGCTCGTCCATTCGTATCAGGAGACACCGCATGACCTCACCTGCTGCCGCCGCGCCGCAAGCCGCACATCTGAAGCGCACGCTCGGCCTGCCATCGGTATTGCTGTTCGGTCTCGCCTATATGGCGCCGCTGATCGTGTACGGCACCTACGGCGTACTCGCCAGCGCGAGCGGCGACACCGCCGCGCTCGCCTATCTGATCGCGCTGATCGCCATCGTGTTCACCGCGCTCAGTTACGGCAAGCTGGCGCGTCTCTTCCCGGTGGCCGGTTCGGCCTATACGTACACGCGCAAAACCTTTAATCCGCATCTGGGATTCATGATCGGCTGGGCGACCTTACTCGATTATTTTTTCCTGCCGATGGTGATCTGGCTGATCGGCGCTGCGTATCTGAGCGCTGCATTTCCACACATCCCGAGCTGGATCTGGATCGTCGCGTTCATTGTGCTGACGAGTGCGTTGAACATTATCGGCATTGAGCTTGCGAACCGCTTCAATATCGTGCTGATGGTGGTGCAACTGGCGATCGTCGCGTTGTTCGTCGTGCTGTGCTGCCACTATGTGACAGCGGCGGTCGGCCCAGGCGGTCTGATTTCAGCCGAACCGTTTTTCAAGCCGCACGTGCCGCTCTCGGCGACGATGGCGGGCGCTGCGATTGCCGCCTATTCGTACCTTGGCTTCGACGCGGTCTCGACCTTGACGGAAGAAACGATCGCCCCTGAAAAGACCATGCCGCGTGCGATCGTACTGATTGCGCTGATTGGCGGCGCGATCTTCGTGATCGCTGCGTACACGGTGCAGCTCGCGCATCCGGGCGCGGTGTTCAAGGATCCGGATTCGGCCGCGTTCGAGGTCGCGCGCAAAGTAGGCGGCGATATCTTCGTGACCGTATTTCTGGCCGGCCTGATCCTCGCGCAGTTCGCTTCGGGCATCTCGGCGCAGGCAAGCGTGGGACGTCTGTTGTATGCGATGGGGCGCGATGAAGTGCTGCCCAAACGCATCTTCGGCTTTGTGCATCCGAAGTTCAAGACGCCGGCGCTGAACATTGCGATCGCGGGCGCAATCGGTCTCGTGGCGCTGAAGCTCGATGTCGCGACGTCGACTTCGTTTATCAACTTCGGCGCGTTCCTTGCGTTCACGGCGGTCAATCTGTGCGTGATCCGCCAGTTCTTCAATGCGCGGGGGAGTGCGAACGCGATGGGTGTGATCGGCGGCCTGCTGTTTCCGTTGCTCGGCGCGATCGCGGATGTGTGGCTGCTGGTGAGCCTCGAGAAAACCGCGCTGGTGCTTGGCGCAGCGTGGTTCGTTCTGGGGCTGTGCTATCTCGGCTGGATTACACGGTGCTTTCGCCGGGCTCCGCCGGAAGTCGCGGTTTGATCTTGAGGTAATGAGTAGTCGCTGTGACGTGCAGCGTCTTTGCCGTCACAGCGCCATGTCGAAAGCGGGCTTGAGAAACGCTTCGATGGCCATCACGATGAGGCCCATCGCAGCCGCTGACAGCGTCAACGTGCCGTATTCGTCGTAGCGTGCATCGTAAATGCACGCTACGACGAAAAGTATCGCCATCAGATTGGTCAGCCAGTCAAAATTCAGCGCCAGGTTCATCGATCAAATCCGGACTTGTGCGCGACCCGGTTTGTCGAATCGCACTATTACATAGGCGCGATTCTATCGACTTGAGCTTACGGATTTGCAACGGCGACGCTTACACAGATTACGCTGCGAAGCGAGTCCTCTTGGGGGGCGCTCGCGAAGCGAGTCCCCTTGCGTGGGGCCTAGAACGAAGCCCCTTTCGAAGACGCCATATCCTGCTCGATCCAGTCGATTACGGAAGTGCGTTTGGGCTGCCACCCCAGTAGCGTGCGCGCGCGTTCACCGCGCACCCGGCTATTCGAACCGAGCCCGTACGAAGCCATTTCATAGCCCCATTCCTTCTGCGCTTCTTCCAGCGGCCAGTCTTGCGGCTCGCCCATTTTCAGCGCGCGAGCGATCGCGGCGCTCATCTCGCGGAACGATGCTTCGCCGCTTTCGACGAAGTAGAACGTGCCCGCCGGCGTTTTCTCAAGTGCCAGGCGATACAGTTCCGCGACGTCGTCGATATGCACGTTCGACCAGATGTTGCCGCCGCTGCCCACGTGCCGCACGACACCGCTTTTTTGCGCCTGACGCACGAGGCGCGGCAACTGCACACTTGCGCTGCCCGCCACCGCGCCGTGACCGTAAATCAGCGTATTGCACAGCACGCTGGTGCGAATGTTCTGCTGCGCGGCGTCGAGCACGAGACGGTCGATCGCCACACGTGCCGCCTTGTCGGCGGTCGGCTCGGGCAGGGCGTCTTCGTGATAGATACGCGCTGCGCCCGCTTCGCCACCCGACGCATCGCCGACGATGCTCGAACCGCTTGTATGCAGAAACGGCTTGCCCGACCCTGCGAGGCCTTCGATCAGCGCTTTCACGGCGCCTTCATGGTCGCTGTCCGCCGCATTGATGACCGCGTCTGCGGCTTGTGCTTCGGCGATCAGCAGGGCGCGGTCGTCGAGCGCGCCGATCACAGGTTCGATGCCGAGGCGCTGCAGTTCGGCGCTGTGTTCCGGTTTGCGGATCATGCCGCGCACCTGGTGACCGGCGCGCACAAGGTGCGCTGCGATTGAACCGCCGATAAACCCGCTTGCGCCAGTAATAAAGATCTTCAAGACGTTCTCCTGGATGTGGAAACACGATGACTGGCAAGCAGTATCCGCCGTCTTGATTCTCGCAAAAAGCGTGTTAGTCTCAAATCAATCTTGATTTGAAATCAACAATGAAGACTTCCACCGACGAGTTACTGGCGTTTGTCACGGTGATCGATAGCGGTTCGATCACGGCGGCCGCGGAGAAATTGCAGCAGACCGTCTCCGGCGTGAGTCGCGCCCTCACACGCCTCGAAAAGAAACTCGATACCGCGCTGGTGCGCCGCACGACCCGCCGCCTGCAACTGACCGAGGAGGGCGAGGCTTTTCTGCGGCGCGCCCGCGCCATTCTCAACGCGATGGAGGAAGCGGAGGAATCCGTCACACGCGGGCGCGTGCGGCCCTCGGGGCGCTTGCGCGTGGATGC
Source organism: uncultured beta proteobacterium (assembly GCA_963738755.1). Lineage (GTDB taxonomy): Bacteria > Pseudomonadota > Gammaproteobacteria > Burkholderiales > Burkholderiaceae > Paraburkholderia. The sequence continues at coordinate 26,158 of CAVTXZ010000022.1, read as the reverse complement.
TGCGTCGCCGTTCATGCTCCATTGCATTGCACCCTATATGAAGGCCTTTTCGGCGCTTTATCCGGAGATTCGCCTCGAGTTGACCAGCAACGAGCGCATCGTCGATCTGCTGGAGCAGAAGGTGGACATCGCGATCCGGATCGGCGTGCTGCAGGATTCGACGCTGCATGCACGCGCGCTCGGCACCAGCAAACTGCGGGTGCTCGCGAGTCCGGCGTATCTCGCCGAATATGGCGAGCCGCGTTCTGTCGAGGCGTTGCGCGAGCATCGCCTGATCGGCTTTACGGCGCCGGAGCATCTGAATCTCTGGCCGTTGCGCGAGGGCGGCAAGGGCCATCCGGAGTCGCTGAAAATCGAGCCGGCGATAACCGCATCGAGCGGCGAGACCTTGCGGCAATTGGCGCTGTCGGGCTGGGGCATCGCCTGTCTGGCCGATTTCATGACCGCCGCCGACGTGCGTGAAAAACGGTTGGTGCCGATTCTCGAGAACCTGCTTGTGGACGAACGGCAGCCGGTGAGCGCGGTGTACTACCAGAGCGCTTCGCTGGCGGGGCGGGTGCAGTGTTTTCTGGACTTTATGAGCGAGCGAGTGATGCTTTAGCGATTCCCCGGACTGTGATGCGCGTGAAAAAAGCCCGCGTGCTCATGAGAGCCGCGGGCTTTTTTGCGCCTTCAGCGGGTTCTCCTATAACGCTCTAATGACCTGCCGTCCGGTCTGACGTGCGCCCGGATTTTTTTTGACCGCTTGCCCCTACATATTTCTAACGTGTATATACAAGTTGAAGGCGTGGAACAGCGACAGCGATGCTTGACCTCGCAGTCGCCAAAGACCCGCATTTAAGCTAAAGATATGCCTGAAACAGGCGGGATAAGCATCTAACCCTAATGGAAACCCCTAAGCCCGGACGTGCAAAAAGAAGTTGTATATACAAGCCGCCGACGCTAGACTTCTCTCAAATTGTATAGACAGGATGACAACCATGATGATTCTGAAGCCCGGCTACCTGACCCTCCCGCAACTGCGCCAGATCGCACGCGAACATGTCGCGTTGCAACTCGATCCCGCCAGCCATGCCGCCATCGACGCCTGCTCCAAAGCTGTTGCCGATATCGCCGCGAAGGGCGAACCGGCCTACGGCATCAACACGGGCTTCGGGCGCCTCGCCAGCACGCACATCCCGCATGACCAGCTTGAACTGTTGCAACGCAATCTGGTGCTGTCGCACGCAGTCGGTGTGGGTGAGCCGATGTCGCGTCCGGTGGTGCGTCTGCTGATCGCGCTGAAGCTGTCGAGCCTCGGCCGCGGCCATTCGGGCATCCGCCGCGAAGTGATGGAAGCGCTGATCACGCTGTACAACGCCGACGTCCTGCCGGTGATCCCGGTCAAGGGCTCGGTGGGCGCATCGGGCGACCTCGCGCCGCTCGCGCATATGTCGGCCGCGCTACTGGGCGTCGGCGAAGTGTTCGCCAAGGGCGAGCGCATGCAGGCGACCGAAGGCCTCGCGCTGGTCGGTCTGAAGCCGCTCACGCTGCAGGCGAAGGAAGGCCTCGCGCTGCTGAACGGCACGCAAGCCTCGACCGCACTCGCGCTCTACAACATGTTCGCGATCGAAGACCTGTACCGCACCGCACTGGTGGCGGGCGCGTTGTCGGTGGACGCCGCAGCGGGTTCGGTCAAGCCGTTCGACGCGCGCATTCACGAACTGCGTGGTCATCAAGGCCAGTCGGACGCGGCAACGGCTTATCGTTCGCTGCTTGAAGGCTCGGCGATCAATGTCTCGCACGCCGATTGCGACAAGGTGCAGGATCCCTATAGCCTGCGCTGCCAGCCGCAAGTGATGGGCGCGTGCCTGGACCAGATGCGCCACGCTGCTGACGTCCTGCTGATCGAAGCCAACGCCGTTTCGGACAATCCACTGATTTTCCCGGATACGGGCGAAGTGCTGTCGGGCGGTAACTTCCACGCTGAGCCGGTTGCTTTCGCGGCCGACAATCTCGCGCTCGCCGTTGCCGAAATCGGCGCGCTGGCCGAACGCCGCATCGCGCTGCTGATCGACTCCACGCTCTCGGGCTTGCCGCCGTTCCTCGTGCGCGACGGTGGTGTGAACTCTGGCTTCATGATCGCTCACGTGACCGCCGCCGCGCTCGCGTCGGAGAACAAGACGCTCGCGCATCCGGCTTCGGTCGATTCGCTGCCCACTTCCGCGAATCAGGAAGACCACGTTTCGATGGCGACTTTCGCCGCGCGCAAGCTTGGCGACATTGCTGAAAACGTTGCGAACATTCTGTCGATCGAACTGTTGGCCGCCGCGCAAGGCGTCGATCTGCGCGCGCCGCACAAGACCAGCCCGAGCCTGCAGAAAGTGATGGATACGGTGCGCAAGGACGTCGCGCATTACGAGCTCGACCATTACTTCGCACCGGATATCGCGGCCGTGACGCGTCTCGTGCAGAACGGCACGATCGCGAAGCTGAGCCCGTTCTCGTTCGCGTCCGAACAGTAAGCGCAGTACGCACATAGTCAGGCAGACCACGTCAATGAACGCACCGGCCTACCAGGGCATCAAGGACTTCATCCTCGGCCGCATCCATGCGGGCGAATGGGCTGAAGGCGACCAGGTGCCCTCCGAAAACGAGCTGGCACGCGAATTCAACGTTGCGCGCATGACGGTCAACCGCGCGTTGCGCGAGCTGACCTCGGAGCAGGTGCTCACGCGTGTGCAGGGTTCGGGCACATTCGTGGCCCGTCCCAAGTACGAATCGACACTAGTGGCGATCCGCAGCATCTCCGACGAAATCGTCGCGCGCGGTCATCGTTATCAGGCGAACGTGCTGCACATTGGCGCGACCATCGCGGACGAAGCGCTCGTCGAAGAAATGCAGGTGAGCGCGGGCAGTCCGGTGTTTCATTCGCGCGTGCTGCATTTCGAAAACGACGAGCCGGTGCAGCTCGAGGAACGCTGGGTCAATCCGGCGGTTGCTCCCGAGTACGCGTTGCAGGACTTCACCAACACCACGCCGAATCAGTATCTGGTGCGGGTGGCGCCGCTGCAGCGCGTCGAGTACCGCATCGAGGCGTTGGCCGCCGACGCGGATACACGTTTGCTGCTGACCATGGACGAACTCGAACCCTGCCTCGTGCTGCATCGGCGCACGTGGTCGCAAAGCCAGGTGGCATCGGTTGCCAATCTCTGGCATCCCGGCAGCCGCTATCGCTTCACCGGTCATTTCTGATTTCGCGATTTTCGAACCCGTCCCGACCATCTCTCTCCCGATCATCTTCAAGCACCCCGAGGGCCACCATGAACAACCCGAAACACATCGACCCGCGTCTTGACCCCACCCGCACGATCCGCGCACCGCGCGGCGCGGAAAAGACCTGCAAGACCTGGATTGCGGAAGCCGCTTACCGGATGATCCAGAACAATCTGGACCCGGAAGTCGCCGAGCATCCGCATGCGCTGGTTGTGTACGGCGGCATTGGCCGCGCGGCGCGTAACTGGGATTGCTTCGATCAGATTCTGCAGTCGCTGAAAGACCTGAACGAAGACGAGACGCTGCTGATTCAATCGGGCAAGCCGGTCGGCGTGTTCCGCACGCATGCGGACGCACCGCGCGTGCTGCTGGCCAATTCGAATCTGGTGCCGCATTGGGCGACGTGGGAACACTTCCACGAACTCGATCGCAAGGGTTTGATGATGTACGGCCAGATGACCGCGGGCAGCTGGATCTACATCGGCAGCCAGGGCATCGTGCAGGGCACCTACGAGACGTTCTTCTCGGTGGCGAACCAGCACTTCAACGGCGATCCTTCGGGCCGCTGGATTCTCACCGGCGGTCTCGGCGGCATGGGCGGCGCACAGCCGCTGGCCGCGACCATGGCAGGCTTCTCGATGATCGCGGTGGAATGCGACGAGACGCGGATCGACTTCCGTCTGAAGACGCGTTACGTCGACAAGAAAGCGGCGACGCTCGACGAAGCGCTGGCGATGCTCGAAGAAGCGAAGAAGGCGGGCAAGCCGGTTTCGATCGGTCTGCTGGGCAATGCGGCCGACGTGTTCGCTGAATGCGTGACACGCGGCATCACGCCGGATTGCGTGACCGACCAGACCAGCGCGCACGATCCGATTCACGGTTACCTGCCGCAAGGCTGGAATGTCGAAGACTGGCGCGAGCGTATGAAGACGGTGCCGGACAGCATCGTGCTGCCCGCCAAGCAGTCGATGGCCAAGCAGGTTCAGGCCATGCTCACGCTGCAGGAACGTGGCGCGGCTACGCTCGACTACGGCAACAACATCCGTCAGATGGCACTGGAAATGGGCGTTGAAAACGCGTTCGATTTCCCGGGCTTTGTGCCGGCGTATATCCGCCCGCTGTTCTGCGAAGGCAAGGGTCCGTTCCGCTGGGTTGCGCTCTCCGGCGATCCGGAAGACATCTACAAGACGGACGCGAAGGTCAAGGAGCTGATTCCGGACGATCCGCATCTGCACAACTGGCTCGACATGGCGCGCGAACGGATCGCGTTTCAGGGTCTGCCGGCGCGGATCTGCTGGGTTGGCGTGAAGGATCGCTATCGTCTGGGCCAGGCGTTCAACGAAATGGTGAAGAACGGCGAGTTGAAGGCACCGATCGTGATCGGCCGCGATCACCTCGATACGGGTTCGGTAGCAAGCCCGAATCGCGAAACCGAATCGATGAAAGACGGCTCGGATGCGGTCAGCGACTGGCCGTTGCTCAACGCACTGCTGAACACGGCAGGTGGCGCCTCGTGGGTTTCGCTGCACCATGGCGGCGGTGTCGGCATGGGCTTCAGCCAGCACTCGGGCGTCGTGATCGTGGCCGACGGCACGGATGCGGCAAAAGAACGCCTCGGCCGTGTGCTGTTCAACGATCCGGCCACCGGCGTGATGCGTCACGCGGATGCGGGCTATGAACTCGCGCAGGACACGGCGCGCGAGGCGGGCCTGAAGCTGCCGATGCTGGGCCGTTGATCGTGACCGCTGTCGGCAACATGGCGCAGTCGGTCAAGACGACGCTGATCCGCGGCGCCGACCTCGTGGCGACGCCGTGGAAGAACGGCGGCGGCGTCACGCGTGAAGTGGCGGCATATCCCGAGGGAGCCGGCCTCGATGCGTTCGTGTGGCGCGTGAGCGTCGCCGACGTGGCGCAAGCCGGGCCGTTCTCGCGCTTTGCCGGCATCGACCGCACGCTGGCGTTGTTGTCGGGCGCGGGCATGCTGCTCGATGAAGTCTCGGCGACGGGCGAGATCGATACGCATGCGTTGACCGCGCCGCTCGATATCGCGCGCTTCGCGGGCGAAGCGTCGATCGATGCGCGCCTGGTCGACGGCGCGACGCGCGACTTCAACCTGATGGTGCGGCGGGGCGCGGCAGTGGGCACGGTCGAAGTATGGCGTGACGGTACGCACGCGGCTTTGTCCGCCGACGTAGTGCTGTTGTTTTGCGCGAATGACGCGATCAATGTGACGCTTGGCGAGGCGGCTCAATCGCTGTCGCTTGCCAGCAATGACACCTTGCGCATCGACACGCCGAACGCGCTGTCATGCACGATCAAAGGCGCGGGCGCGGTGCTCGCGATCAGCATCCGCTACGCCTGACGATGACGACGGTTCGTGCGCACGCCTGAAAAGCGCGCCGCGAACCACTACAGACACGCAACGAGCTGCAAAGAGCACGCGATGAAGCAAACCGTCTGGCATCACCTGAAACTTTGCCCCCAGGGCGATCCCCAACACACGCTGACCGACGCCGCGATTGCCGTGCAAGACGGCAAGATCGCATGGCTCGGCGCGGCAACCGAATTACCCACCGAATACGCCGCATGGCCGCGCGAAGATCTGCACGGCGCGTGGGTGACGCCGGGCCTCGTCGACTGCCATACGCATCTGGTTTATGGCGGCCAGCGCGCGGATGAATTCGCGCAGCGCCTCGCCGGCGTCAGCTACGAAGAAATCGCGCGGCAGGGCGGCGGCATCGTCTCCACGGTGCGCGCCACGCGTGCCGCCGATGAAGCATCCCTGTTCCGTCAATCCGCCGCGCGGCTCGAGCCGCTGCTCGCCGAAGGCGTGACGGCGGTCGAAATCAAATCCGGCTACGGCCTCGATCTCGCTAGCGAGCGCAAGATGCTGCGCGTCGCGCGGCAACTGGGCGAGCGCTATCCGGTATCGGTCTACACGACGTTTCTCGGCGCGCATGCATTGCCGCCCGAGTTCGCGGGACGCGCCGATGCGTACATCGACGAAGTCTGCAACACCATGCTGCCCGCGCTCGCCGACGAAGGCCTGGTGGACGCCGTCGACGTGTTCTGCGAGCGTATCGGCTTTTCGCTGGAGCAGAGCGAGCGCGTGTTCAACGCCGCCGAACGCTACTGCCTGCCGGTGAAAATGCACGCCGAGCAATTGTCCAACGGTGGCGGCGCGGCGCTCGCGGCGCGCCACCACGCGCTGTCCGCGGATCACCTCGAATTTCTCGACGAGGCCGGTGTCGTCGCGATGAAAGAAGCGGGCACTGTCGCCGTGCTTTTGCCCGGCGCGTACTACTTCATCCGCGAGACGCAATTGCCGCCGCTGGATCTGCTGCGGCGCCATCAGGTGCCGATCGCGATTTCCACCGACAGCAACCCCGGCACCTCGCCCACCACCTCGCTGTTGCTGATGATGAACATGGCGACCACGCTATTTCGCATGACCGTGCCCGAAGTGCTGCAAGGCGTGACGGTTCATGCCGCCCGCGCGCTTGGCAAGGCGGATGCGCATGGCACGCTGGAAGCAGGGCGCGCGGCGGATTTCGCGGTGTGGTTGGTCGATTCGCTGGCCGAGCTGGCTTACTGGATTGGGCGTCCGTTGTGCGCGCGAGTCGTGCGTGCGGGCGAAACCGTTTATACGCGCGCTGAATTGAGCTAAGGCCTGAAGATGACGCAAACGAAACAATCGCTATTCGCCGACCACGCATACCTGCCCGGTGGCTGGCGCCGCAATGTGCTGCTGGAGTGGGACGCCGCAGGCACGCTCACGGCGGTGACGCCCGATACCGCAACGATACCTGACGGCGTGCCGAAAGCCGCCGGTCCGGTATTGCCTGGCATGCCGAATCTCCATTCGCATGCTTTTCAGCGCGCCATGGCCGGCCTTACCGAATATCGCGCCGCATCTGGCACAGGCGCTACCGACAATTTCTGGAGCTGGCGCGATCTGATGTACCGCTTTGCCGCGCGCATCACGCCCGAAGGGCTCGCTGCCGTCGCGCAATGGCTTTACGTCGAAATGCTGAAGGCGGGCTATACGTCCGTCTGCGAATTTCACTACGTGCACCACACGCCGGATGGCAGCCGCTACGCGAATCAGGCGGAACTGGCGCAGCGTGTCGTGGATGCCGCGTCGGCGAGCGGCATCGGTATGACGATGCTGCCGGTGCTGTATCAGTACAGCGGTTTCGGTTCACGCGCGCCGCGCGAAGATCAGCAGCGCTTCATCAACACGCCGGACAGCCTGCTCGAACTGCTCGGCACGGTGCGCGCGGCGCGCCCTGAAAGCGCGGCGTTGCGCTACGGCGTGGCGCCTCATTCACTGCGCGCGGTGTCGGCCGATTCGTTGCGGACGCTGTTGGGCGGCATCGATGCTGGCGCGCCGGTTCATATCCATATCGCCGAGCAGACTGCCGAAGTCGACGCATGCCTCGAGACCGAAGGTGCGCGCCCCGTGCAATGGCTGCTCGATCGTTTCGACGTGAATAGCCGCTGGTGCCTGGTGCACGCGACACACGTCGATGCCAATGAAACGCTCGTGCTCGCAAGAAGCGGCGCGGTCGCCGGTTTGTGCCTGACCACGGAGGCGAATCTCGGCGACGGCATTTTCCCGGCTCAGGAATATCTCGACGCGCAAGGGCGCATCGGGGTCGGCTCGGATAGTCATATCGGCGTCGACTGGCGCGCGGAATTGCGTTTGCTCGAATACGGCCAGCGGCTTACGCGCCGTCAGCGCAACGTGCTGGCATCCGCGCAGGCCACGCATGTGGCCGACCGCCTGTTCGATGCCGCGCTCGACGGCGGCGCGCATGCGACGGGTCGCGCGGTGGGCGCGTTGCAGGCGGGCCTGCGTGCTGACTGGCTGGTGCTCGATGCGGATCATTCGAGTATCGCCGAGCACGCGCCTCACGCCTGGTTGTCGGGCGTTGTATTCTGTGAGCATGGCGAGACGCCGATTCGCGACGTCTACACGGGCGGCAATAAGGTTGTCGATAACCGCCGGCATCGCGATGAAGAGGGCGCCTATGCGCGCTATCGTGCGGCGCTTGCCGAATTGCTGAAGTGATCCTTCGATTTCATTGATTGCGGACTGATATGACTGCTTCGCCTGCTGAATCCACACCGCCGGTTTTCTCGCTGCATCGGGGAAGCCTGCCGCTGCTGATCTCGATCCCGCATCTGGGCACGCAAATTCCCGCCGATATCGCCGCGACGATGACGCCGGTCGCGCGGCGCACCGACGACTGCGATTGGCATCTCGATCGACTCTATGCGTTCGCGAAGCGCATGGGCGCGTCGATTCTGGCGCCGACTTACGCGCGGTATGTGATCGATCTGAATCGCCCGCCTGATGGTGCGAATCTGTATCCTGGGCAGGATACGACTGGACTGCTGCCTGTCGATACGTTCGATAAGGAGCCGTTGTATCTGGAGGGTTGTCTGCCGGATGAGGGTGAAGTTGCGCGGCGGCGCGATTTGTACTGGAAGCCTTATCACGAGGCGCTAGCGGGGGAGATCGCTGCGCTGAAGGCGCAGCACGGGAAGGTGCTGTTGTGGGAAGCGCATTCGATTCGCTCGCACGTACCGCGGTTTTTTGAAGGGCGGTTGCCGGATTTTAACTTCGGTACTTCTAATGGGGGGAGTGCTGTCGCTGGACTGGGGGATGAGTTGGCCGCCATCGTCGAGCGGCATGGTGGGTATTCTGCTGTGTCCAATGGACGGTTTAAAGGCGGGTATATCACCCGGCAGTATGGGCGGCCTGATGTTGGCGTGCACGCTGTGCAGCTTGAGTTGGCGCAGGTTACTTATATGCAGGAGCAGATGCCCTATGCGTATGATGAATTGATGGCTGCCAAGGTTCAGCCTTTGATGGAAGAGTTGGTTAGGGTGGGGTTGGAACGGGTGATGAGGGAGTGAGGTTTTTTTGCCTTTGGCAGCGGTGGTTTTTTGGTTGTGCCTGCGGCGGTGGGTGTCTCATTTGTTATTGGTTTATTAGCGTTCCCCCTGTGCGGGGGGCACCTACTTTTCTTTGCCGCCGTGCAAAGAAAAGTAGGCAAAAGAAAGCGGCTCAAACCGCCAATTCTTAAGCGGCTCCCCTGGCTTGGAGGGTGTCGTGGCTCCGTAGAGAGTGAGCCTGCGCACCTCCCCACCTGAGTGACCAGGCCGTCATTCTTCCGGCGGCGCTGCGCGCGCCGAGGCGGTACTTCATCAACCACCCCGCAGGTTTTTCGATGCAGGTGCGCGGCACGCCGTCGCACGCGGGTGCGACGCTCTCCAATCGTCCTCGTGAGAATTCCAAACACTTCCAACGCGCCGAGCGTACATTTTCGTCTCGTCTCGTCTCGTCTCGTCTCCCGTCCCGTCTCGCGCACAGTCGCTCAATCGGCCGCAGTTGGCGCTCGGTAACTCGGTCGCGCTTTTGCAGTCGCTTTCACTTCGTTTTCGTCTTCGTCTCGTCGTTTTCATTTCGATCGCTTCGCGTTCTGCGAGGTTGTCCATCGTCAGGGTGTGCCGCAAAGGTGTAACAGCATGTGTCCGTGATTGCGTGCTTTCTCTTTCGCGACGAACGTAGAGAGCGTCGTGGGCTGTTGTGGTCTCGTCGATCTGAATGCCTCGAAAAAAAGCCCCGCGTGCAGCGGGGCTTTTCGATGCTCGCACGGGGCGTGCGCCACGGTTAGTGGCAGTGGCGTTCCCAGTGGTGATGAACGCGCACTTTGTGGCATTCGGTATGGTGATGTTCATACGCTTGAGCAGGAGCGATCGCGCTAAGGGCGGCGACAGCGGCGGCAATGGCGAGGACAACTTTTTTCATTACAAAATCCTTAAATCAACATGGTGGTACTAACGAAACAGCACGGGGCGTGCCGCAAAGTTCGCAAGGATGCCACACATCGTGCGTCAGCGCATGAACGCATGGTGAATGCTCGTGTCAATGTAGAACGTGGACCTTCGTGCCCCGTTTTACTGCGCTGAAAACGCGCGGTCGCGTGTAATTTCGACACGTCGGACGCCGCCAGAAGTGCGTATTGGCATTGCGCGTCATGCAGTGAAGCGGCTACCCTTTCAGAACGATGACGCGTGTGAATACGTCATCGAATCATCGGGCAAAAAAGATGGAAGACCCAGCGATGGAAGATTCCGACGAATTGCTGCTGCCGGTCTGGCGAGCGAACCTGGTGCTACTGACCCGCGAGGTTGGCGCGGCGACCCGTCTCGCGCGCATGATGACTTTTTCCGCGAGCTACCTGAAGTTGATGCTGTCCGGTCAGCGCGAATTCAGCGAGGAGTTCGTGCGCGGCATCGAGGCGGTCACCGGGTTGCCGAACGGCTGGATGAACACAGCGCACGTCGAGCAGGATATTCCCGCCAATGCACGCGAGGCGATTGACAATGAGCAACCGCTCGCGCGTTTTCGCGGCACGGCGCATCCGGTACGGAAGAAAACGGTGTTGCGGCCACCGGAACCGATTTTCGGCCAGACGGGCCCCGCCAAGCGGATCGAAGAAGAAACGCTCGAGGCCGAGGTTCATCGGCGGCAGGCGTACTTTCGGAAGGTTCGCGACCTGGCGATTCAGGATGTGCGTCGCTTCGAGCGGCATTTGAGTCATGCGCCGGTGGAGTTGGCGTCGATGCGCGCCAAAGTGGAAGAGGTGATCGCCGCCGCGGACCTCGATGACCCGATTCAGGCCGACCTCGCGGGTCGGCTTGAGCAGATCGAGAAACATCGGCATTTGTTGTTAAGGCATGTGGAGAAGTTGCAGGCCCTGCTCGGGCAGATTGGAGATAGTGAGTAGTTTTGCCTTCGGCGGCGGTGTTTTGTTGTTGTGCCTACGGCGGTTGGTGTTTCTTTTTTTATTGGTTTATTAGCGTTGCCCCTATGCGGGGCGGCACTCACTTTCTTTGCCGCCGCAAAGAAAGTAAGCAAAGAAAGCGGGCTCACACCGCCAATTCTTAAGTGGGTCCCCTGGCTTGGAGGGGATTGTGGTCCGATTAACGGATTACACCGTGGTCCATAAGCGCCCGTGACACAGCCGTCATCCGCTCCCACTCCGCACTACGTGCGTCGCGGACGGGTCCACCAGGGAAACCGGGGCTTCGGTTGCGCGTAGCGGGGCCATCGGCTTCGCCTCGGCGAGGCGCCGGAAGATACAGATGGTTTTGGAGGTGCCGGTGCCGGGACCGAAACCCGCGAGTCACGCCAGCTTGTGCAAGTGCAAACCGCCGCATCAGGCAAATCGAATGCGCAAGGCTGGAGGGCGGTTTGAAGAAGTACCGCGTCGGCGCGCGCAGCGCCGCCGGAAGCATGACGGCCTGGTCACTCAGGCGGGGAGGTGCGCGGGCCCAATCTCTACGGAGCCACGACACCCTCCAAGCCAGGGGAGCCGCTTAAGAATTGGCGGTGTAAAGCCGCTTTCTTTTGCCTACTTTTCTTTGCGGCGGCAAAGAAAAGTAGGTGCCCCCCGCACAGGGGGAACGCAAATAAACCAATAAGTAAAGAACCACCCACCGCCGTAGGCACAACAACAAAACACCACCGCCAGAGGCAAAAACCCCCTTAATCCTTCTTCAACCGCCCAAAAGCCCCCAAATGATTCCACGCCGCGAGCGCGGCAAAAACAACCCCAGCAACACTAACCCCAACCCATCCAAAAATCGGCCACACAAACGCCCCGACCCCAGACCCAACGGCGCCGCCAATAAAATAAGCCACCATATAAACAGTATTCACCCGACTCCTGGCGTCGGGCTTCAGCGCATAGATCCGCGATTGATTGGAAATCTGTGCGGCCTGCACGCCGACATCCAGCACGATCACGCCAACCACCAGCCCGGCAATGCTCGCCCCGGAAAACCCAAACACTACGAAGGAAATCGCGACCAGAACAATCGACACCGTGATAATCGCCCGTGGTCCGCGTCGGTCGGAAAACTTGCCGGCCAGCGGCGCGGCCATCGCCCCCGCTGCGCCCACAATGCCGAATAGCCCGGCCGCCTGCGGCCCAAGATGAAACGGCGCGCCCGCCAGCAACAACGCCAGCACCGACCAGAAAATACTGAACGCCGCGAACATCGCGGCCCCGGTCAGCGATGCCTCGCGCAATGCCCGGTGCTCGACCACCAGATGCCACATCGACACGAGGAGCTTGCCGTACGGCAACGTTGAGGTCGGCTTGCTCTTCGGCAAACGCAAAATGATCACCACAGCCAGCACCAGCAACGCGACGACAGACGCGCCAAACACCGCACGCCAACCGAAATATTGAGCAACGATACCCGCCGCGGTTCGCGCCAGCAGAATCCCCAGCAGCAACCCGCTCATCACCGTGCCGACCGCCTGGCCGCGCTGCGACGGCGGCGCGAGTTCGGCTGCAAACGGCACCGCCTGCTGCGCAATCGTGGCAAGCACACCAATCGCCAGGCTCGCGGCAATCAACACCGGCAACGTCGGCGCAGCCGCCGCGACCAGCAGCGCGGCGCACATGCCCACGAGCTGCAACAGGATCAGCCTGCGTCGGTCGAAACGGTCGCCAAGCGGAGCCAGCAATAACATCCCGGCCGCATAGCCGAGTTGCGTCACCGCGGGCACCGTGCCAACCCACGACGCACTGCCCGGAAACGACTGCCGGAAGTCATCGAGCAATGGCTGGTTGTAGTAGATGTTCGCAACAGACACACCGGCGATGGTCGCAAGCAGAAGCAGTAGCGCGCGCAACGACCGGTCGGCGGATGCGGTGGGAGAGGTTTCAGAAGTGGACATGAAGGGAGCGGTCGATGGACGCGCCCATGCGCGATCCTCAAGCGTGCCGATCATACCGGAGCAGGGCTGATCGTGCTGACGGACACGGAGATCCGAAAATGGCGCCCACCCATCTGCGAGCGCAGTCCGGGCGCACGGCAGACACAAAGCAGAAGTCACGCGAAGGGCGCGCATCAGTGCTCGCCGACAAAATGAGATGGCTGTTCGGTTTCCGTTCGTAGAATCGTCGCGCGCTACACCACCCACCACATGACCGATCTCATGACCCTCACCGCGAAACCTCAATCCCGTCGAATCGGCGGTTGCCTGCTGCTTGCCTTGAACTGCCTCGCCGCGTGGATGATTTTCACCGCGGCTGCATTGCGCAATCCGCTCAAGCTGATGCTGGAATGGGAACTGCTCGCGGTGTTCGTCCGCCCGGAAACGCACGGCTGGTATCGCACGGTGATCGCACTAACTGGCTTCGACGTGATCACGGGCGTGTTCATCGTCGCGGGCGGGGGCTGGTTGTTATTGCTCGCGTGGCGTAAGTCGGCACGCTTTGCGGTTCAGGTTCAAGCGTGGCTGCTGGCGATCGTCGTCATGCGCACGATGGCTTACCTTCTTGGCGACCATATGATCCGAACGATCGGCATCGACATCCGCATTCCGTTCGAGGGTTTCGCGCAGGCCGTGGTGGCCGCCGCGCTCGGGATACCGTATTTCAGGCTGTCCCGGCGCGTACGCGATACCTTCGTTCGCGATTGAAGCGATTGAAGCGATTGAAGCGATTGAAGCGATTGAAGCGATTGAAGCGGCCGTAACGAGCCGTCGATCAGTCGATCAAATCGCCTTCAGGCTCGTAAAACGGATACGGCCCATCCGCGGCGTCGACATACGCATGGTGCGTGACGATGCCCGTGGCCGGATCGTAGCGATGCAGCGCATACGCGGGCGGCTCCATCACGAACGCGGACGGCGCATCCTCGCGCAGATCGAGCCCGACCTGATGCGCGGGCGCCGGCACCGCCGACGCGATCGTGCCGCCAAAGCGCACGAACATCGGCCGGTGCACGTGTCCGCAGATCACCCGTTCGACATTCGGATAGCGCGCGATCAACGCCGCGAGCTTCGCCGCCGCGACGGGATCGAGCCGCAATTCATCCATATGCCCGATCCCGCAGACGAACGGCGGATGATGCAACGCGACCACCGTCGGCTTGCTCTGCGCGGCATCGAGTTGCGTGGCGAGCCATGCGAGTCGCGAGTCGCACAGATTGCCGGCGCTTTCACCCGGCACCATCGAATCCAGCGCGATGACGCGAAGCGGACCGACATCGACCGCGTATTGCACGAACTCGCCGCCGCTGCGTAATTCCGCGCGATCAGGAAACGCGGCGCGCAATGCGGCGCGGTCGTCGTGATTGCCCACCATCAGGAAGTAGGGGATCTGGAGGGGCGCGAGCAGCGTCTTGAGATGCTCGTATTGCGCCGGATCGCCCTGATCGACCAGATCGCCGGTCATGATCACCGCGTCGGGACGCGGCTCCAGTGCATTGAGCGCGGCGATGCAGCGTGCGAGGTAGGCGCCGGTGTCGACACGCCGGTAAGCCAGCGCGCCGGGCCGTTTGATATGCAGGTCGCTAATTTGTGCCAGCAGCATGGGGAAGTCCTTTTTTATGGCGCGCAACAACAGGGCGCAGCCTCATTACGATAACGCAATCAGCGCGTCCTGCGCGATCGAGATGCCCACCGGCGTGCCGCGCGCCAATTCGACGCGTCCCGCCACGTCGATCAGCAAGGCATCCGGCGCGGCGCCGCCAATCGTCAAACGGGTGCGCTCGCCGAGAAACGCGGTGCTTTCGATATTGCCGCGCAATTGCGCGCTAGCCGGGTCGGCGAGATAGGCGTCCTCGGGACGGAAGAAAAATTCGTGGGCGTTGCCTGCGCTGGCAGCGGCGCTCGTGCCGCCTGCGTCGGCGCGGCCGGATGGCAGCGGCACAGCGCCACCGGTCGTCCTCAGAAGGCCATCGCGACGTTCGCCGGCCAGCCGGTTGATCGTGCCGACGAACTGCGCGACCGTGCGGTTCGCGGGGCGATAGTAGATATCGCGCGGCGTGCCGATCTGCTCGATGCGCCCGGCGCTCATCACGACAATCCGATCGCCCAGTTCCATCGCTTCAGCCTGATCGTGCGTCACATAGACGGTCGTGATTCCAAGCTCGCGCAGCAGCGTATTCATCTCGCTGCGCAAGGTGTCGCGCAAACGCGCATCGAGTGCTGTGAGCGGTTCGTCGAGCAGCAGCACGCGAGGTTGCACGGCCAGCGCGCGAGCCAGCGCGACACGTTGGCGCTGGCCGCCGGAGAGCTGGTCGATCGGTTTGTCGGCGTGCGCGGTCAGACGCATCATCGCGAGCAATTCGTCGACGCGTTGCCGCGCGGCATCCGCGGGTACGCGTTTGATTTTCAGCCCGTAACCGATGTTGCCGCGCACGGTCAGATTCGGAAACAGCGCATAGCTCTGGAACACCATGCCGACCTGGCGTTTCTCGATTGGCAACGCGGTGACGTCTTCGTCGCCGAATGCGATGCGTCCGCCCGCGTCGGGTGTTTCGAGTCCCGCGATCATGCGCAACGTAGTGGTCTTGCCGCAACCGGACGGACCGAGCAGCACCAGCGTTTCGCCGGCGCCGATCTGCAGATCCAGAGGTTCGAGCACGCGGGTGCCGCGGAACGTCTTCGCGCATTGCGTGAGAGTGATAGGTACGGAGGCGAGTTTCATGGCTTGGGCGTGGCCTTCGAACGGGCGGCGTCGATGCGTTTTTTGGCCACGCTGCGCTGACCGGTCGCATCGACGCCGAGCCATTGCATCGCGACGAGCAACGGCATCGTCATGATGAAAAACAGAATCGTGTACGCGCTGCCGATTTCGATGCGCAACGACGCGTAAGTGTCGGCAAGGCCGACCGGCAACGTCTTGGTATCGGGCGTATGCAGCATCCACGTGAGATTGAATTCGCCCATGGAGAGCGTCAGCACCGCCAATGCGCCGGCCACGATGCCTGGACGCGCATTCGGCAGCACTACCGTCATGAAGCGCTGAAAGAAGCTCGCGCCGAGGCTCGCTGCGCCTTCTTCGAGCGTGCGCAGATCACTGCTCGCGCACACCGCGGCGACTGCGCGGACCATGAAGGGCAGCGTGAACACCACGTGCCCGACCACAATAAACGCCGCGCTCATGCGGAACATCGTGAAGCCGCCGTACACCACTAGCAGTGCGAGTGCGGAAGCGAGACCGGGCAGCGCGATCGGCAGCACCAGAAACTCTTCGATGATGCGCGACAGACGCGTCTTGCTGCGTGCAAGTACGTAGCCGGCGGGCACTCCCGTCAGCAAGGTAATCGCCAGGGTCGCCGCCGCCACTTCGAGCGAAAGGAATACCGAGTCGTGATACTGCGTCCACACTTCCACGAGCCAGCGCAGCGTGAGTCCGCTCGATACGCCCTTGAAGTAATTGACCGTCAGACCGGCTACGACCGACATCACGACCGGCACGATCAGAAACGCGCACAACAGTAGCGTAACGAACCACTGGCCGGCCGCGAGCCATGTCCGCGAGGCGGGCAGGCGGAGCCGCGAGCGCGGCTTCGCAGCCGGCTGGATGGAGGCATTGATGGTGTTCATCGAAGTCTTGCCGTCTGGTCTGGAAACACCGCTCATGCGCTGGCCGCCACCGCCGAGCCGCTCACGCTGCGCGCGAACGCCAGCACGAGCCACGTGACGATGCCGAGCACGATCGACAGGCCCGCGGCCGTCACCATGTTCGCGTTCAGCGTGAACTCGGTGTAGATGGTCATGGGCAGAACGTCGATGTCGGTGGCGAGCGTGAAGGCCGTGCCGAATGCGCCCATCGAGGTCGCGAAGCACACCGCGCCCGCCGCGATCAAACCCGGTGACAGCGCGGGCAACACGATGTCGCGCGTAATGCGCCATGGCGAAGCACCGAGCGAGCGCGCCGCTTCTTCGAGCGAGGCGTCGAGTTTCGTGGCCGACGCCATCACCGTGACGATCACGCGTGGAATCGAGAAGTACAGGTAGCCGAGAAAGAGACCGCTCATCGAGTAGGCGAACACCCAGCGGTCGCCGGTGAGTTTGAGCGATAGCGCGCCGAGCAAACCCTGCCGTCCCACCAGCATGATCACCATGAAGCCGACCACAACACCTGGGAATGCCAGCGGAAAGGTCAGCAACGCGAGCAGGGTGCGCTTGAGCGGAAACTCACGGCGCGCCAGCAGCAAACCGGCGATCACCGAAAGCACTAGCGTCGCCGCCGTGACCGCGGCGGACAACACCACCGTCGCAGCGAGGCTCGACATGTAGCGCGGATTCGTCAGCATCGCGTGGTAAGTCGAGAGCGCGTGGCCGTTGCCGCTGATCTGCGCGAGCGCGCCCATCGGCAACAGCCAGAACGCGATGAAGACCGCCAGCGCCGGCGCGATCAAGGCGATGCGCCAGCGCAGCGGGAACGTGATGTCGTTCAATGCATCACCTGTAGATAACGCTCGCCGAAGCTCGACTGCTTCTCGGCCATCTTGCCGAAATCGACCGGCCTGGCGCGCGCGTAGTCGCTGGCGGGCAGGAATTTCGCCGCGGTTTCCGGGCTCATTGCATTGGCGCGAACCGGGCGCAGATAGGCTTCGGCCCACAGTTTCTGGCCTTCGTCGGAGAGCACGAAGTCCAGCACCTTCTTGCCGTTCGCATCATGCGGGGCGCCCTTTACCAGGCTCATCACGTAGGGCACCGAGATCGTGCCTTCTTTCGGAATCACAAATTCGACATTCGCGTGATCCTTGTACTTCGCACGGTACGCGTCGAAATCGTAGTCGAGCAGAATCGGTATTTCACCGGACATCACGCGTGCGTAGGCAGTCTGCTTCGGCACGATCGGCGCGTTGGCCTTCAGCTTGCGGAACCAGTCGAGGCCCGGCTCGAAGTTGTCGAGCGTGCCGCCGAGCGCCTGATTCACCGCGACCGCGCCCGCATAGCCCACAAACGCGCTCGACGGATCGAGGTAGCCGATCATGCCTTTGTATTCGGGCTTCAGCAGATCGGCCCACGACCGCGGCACCGGCTTGCCTTCGAGTGCGTCCTTGTTGACGAAAAAGCCCAGCGTGCCCGAGTGGATCGTGAACCAGTAGCCTCGCGGGTCCTTGAGGTTCGCCGGAATGTCATCCCAATGCGCGGGCTTGTACGGCTGGATCACGCCTTTGTCTTTCGCCTGGAAGGCCGACGACACGCCGAGATACACGACGTCCGCGACCGGGCTCTTCTGCTCGGCCATCAGTTGGGCGATCGACTGGCCGGAGTTCTTGTTGTCGAACGGCACTCGAATGCCGGTCTTTTGCTGGATCGCCTTGATCTGGCTGGCCCAGTCGGCCCATTCGGGCGGGCAGTTGTAGCAGATCGCGGTTTCATCGGCGTAGGCCGTTTGCGGCATGGCGAAGCTGGTCAGCGCAACGGCGATGGCAGCCGTGGCCGACAGGGCGGCCGTGGTCGTGCGGACGAATTTACGCAGGTCGGATGCAAGGCGTGAGTTAGGGTGGATCACTGCAGATCTCCAGATGGGCAAGCGTGCGGGTGGTTCAGATTGGGACGTGGATCAGGCGAAGCGCTGCGCTGCCGAATGCGCTGGGACAGTTGCATCGTGGTTCGAAATCGCGGCGATGGTGGCGCCTTCGCGCAAGCTGTGCGGCAAGGTCAAGGCAAGCGAGGTTTCCTCGAATGTTTCGTAGGTGCCGTTCACGCGGGCCAGCAAACGCTGCCACGCCGCGCAACCGATCTCGCGGTTCGGCGCGCAGACGCTGGACAGAGGCGGTGATAACAATTCACCCATGCCAAGACCGTCGAAGCCGAGAATCGACATGTCGTGCGGAATCTGCAGACGCGCGCGGCGCAGGCCGCGCATGACGACCATGGCGAGCAGATCGTTGCTGCAGAAGAGGGCGGTAGGGCGGTTTGTGCCGTTCGTCAGATGCGCGAGCACGGACGGCGCCAGTTCGTCGGCATTGAAGTCGACTTCGAGCGCCGGTGCGGGCGTGAGACCGGCCTGCTGCATCGCCTGTGCGTAGCCGAGATGACGCTGGCGGGCGCGGTCGGAGGCGGCCAGCGTGCCGGCGAGCATCAGGATGCGGCGATGACCGTGGGCGATCAGCATGCGCACGCCTTCGAACGCGGCGAGGCGGTTGTCGACCGAGACTGACGGACGCCGCACGGTGTCGTTGTGCATCAGCACGTAGAGCAGGCCGGCGCGGTCGAGATCGTCGAGCAGCGGGTGCGTGTCCGCATCGGCGACCGTGAGGATCAGCCCTTCCACACGATGTTCGCGCAAGGTTTCGATCGCATGGCGTTCGCGATCGGCGTCGTACTGGGTGGTCATCAGCATGAGGCGGTAGCCTTGCGCTGACGCGAGTTCGTCGATGCCTTGCAGGCATTCGGCGAACACCGGATTGGCGAGCGTGGGCAGGATCACGCCGATAAGGCGCGTGCGCTCGCCGCGCAATTGCCGGCCAAGCGGACTCGGGCGGAAGTTGAGGGCGTCGATGGATTGACGCACTTTTTCGAGTGTGACGGGGTTCACGGTGTGCGGCGCGTTGATGGCGCGTGAGACCGTGGCGATAGAGAAGCCCGCGTGCGCGGCGACGTCCTTGATCGTTGGGATCATTGTTTCCGCTCTGGGTGTAAACGTTTTCGTGAGCGGATTATCGGGAAGGTTTGTGACTGCCGAATGACGTTGGGCTTTGGTCCCCGCGGGTGTGGGACTGGGGTAGGGGACTGTGGTGGGGGGAGTTGGCGGGTGTTTTGCGCTTGTTTGGTGCGCTCGCCGGGCAGTGGTAGAATTCGCGTCCAAACGTGGTTCCAGCCCCTGCCGGGGTGATGAAATTGGTAAACATAGCGGACTTAAAATCCGCCGCCTCACGGCTTGCCGGTTCAAGTCCGGTCCCCGGCACCAAGGGTTCTTCCGACAAATTCCGATGAAATCCGGGAACCCCTCGCCCCACCTTCTTCCTTAAAGCCGAAGTCAGTGGTTTCGGATACTTCAGCCGTGGAAGCGCTTATCGCGGGTTCAGTTAAAAAGTCCCATTAGAAAGAAATGCAAAGGTCCATCGTTAAAGCGACGAGGGCGGCGACGGCAATGGAAGCTGTTGCAAGGTCGGCGGCAATGAGCGCTAACGTAGGTGACGAGAGTATTGCGACACTAAAACAAGTTATGGCAAAGCAGCTGCGCGCTTATTTGCCCGTGGTTATGAGCGGCGTTCTTTTTAAAAGAAAGAGATAGGGGAATTTATTTTTGAATGGATCCCTATTGGTAAATAGCGGAAATACGCGTGCGCACAAGATCCGGTATTGGGCGAGAGCTGCGGTGTATGCCTTCCCACTCCCGGATGATTTTAATTTTCCGATGGAGAGGATTCGGTAATAACGGGCTTAGCCTTAGGGTGGAATCAGACAGTGGCTTTAAATGTGAGGTTGCCCGATATCGTGGATGATCTGACTGCGTTTGTTTAGCAAAGGCCGCGGCTAGCTTAATCAGAGTCATTGATTCCCGAATGGAAACAATAGCCCGGTACGGGCCTCGTTCTTTGTAAGGTATGATGCAGGCTCCAACGGGGGTTGTATGGATACAATAAAAAAAGACCTAGTAAAGAGCGGGTTTAGTGAGGAACAAGCAAAAGCTATCATCAACGTTATGGTGACTGACGATAAGCTTGACACTGCACTGACACGAGCAACAAGTGAGACATTGTGGGTTACTGGCTTGTTCCTGTGCGTGCTGTTCCTGGCACTGAAGTTCATAAACTGAGGAGGCACATCATGGCTGCAAGCCTGAAGGCATGACTCAAGCAACAGGAAGAGCTAACAGCAAAGATTTCATATCTTGAGAACTTGTGCTTTATTACTCCTGGTGTCCCACTCATTTGATTGGCCAGGCCTTGGTTCTGTGCTTAAGCCCGAAAGGCGAGTTCGAATGCCTGGGCGATTGTGTCACCAGTGGTGCTGTTGCTATCGATCAATGCTCCGTTCTGGTCCCTACGTTCTTTAGACTTAGGCACCAGACATGACCTGTGAGTATTGGAGAAGCCCGAAGAAAGCCTTGTAGCGATCGTACACAGCGGCGCTATGAGCCACCATGTTTGTCAACTCGCCAGAGCCAAAGCCGAAACGCGACGAAGCGTGCGAGTAGCAGCGCTTCGCGACCAAACACCCTTCCAACCTGGCCATTGAGAGGCCATTGACTGGAACTCGGGTAGTCCGATTTCTTCGTGCTTTTCTGTCATGATTTCTTACCAGCCAGTCGGGGTTATCTTTCGAGACGCGACCGTAATATAGCTGGGTCGGTCAGACTGCAGATCCGCCGATCGTCCCAAAGGTGGGGGCTTTTCCGCCTTGAACCAGATTCCCGCCGTTCACCCCTTCTAACCGACCCGACCCACGCCGCAACACGCGCGCGAGCCCGGTTCACCCACCGGCACGCCTTCGACGGCGGACCTGCCTGCGAGTTTCTGTCAGCCTGTATTGCGTATCTTCTCGACCGCTTTCTGTTTCTCGGCTTGTGCATCTACGATCAACCTGTATGCAGCGTAGTATTTATAGATGTTACGTACATAGGTTGTGGTTTCGATGCCGATCTTTTCGGCGACGACAATTTCGACATTGTTAAACCACTTGTCCGGATCCAGCCCGCGTGCGACTGCCTCCTTACGCATTTTCGCAATGTTGCCCGGTCCGGCGTTATAACTCGCAAACGCGAAGAGCGGCCGATCGCTGTCGCTAAAGTGGGCATCGGAGAAATAGCGTGTCATCAACGTGTCCATGTATTTCGTCCCCGCATGGATATTGGCCTCGCTGACGGAAATGCTGCCGACTCCCATCTCCTTGCCGGTGGCGGGCATCAGCTGCATGATGCCGATTGCTCCAACATGACTGCGTGCCTGCTGGTTCAGTTGGGATTCCTGATAGCCCTGCGCCGCTAGCATGAGCGGATCGAAACCGTACTGCTTGCCGTACTTTTCAAAAATCGCAATCATGTCGTCGAAGCGTTTGGTTTCAGCCGATCCGGTGTTGTCGGAGATCTGCTTGATCCGTTTCATGTACTGGGACAGCCGGTACGCCGCCACCCCTTGCTTCTTCACGTAGTTGACATAGAAGTCGTTCAGCACGGCCTGAAGTTGTGGGCTTCCCTTACGAATAGCCCATCCCACGTAGCCTTCGCTACGCACGGCCAGGTCGGTATGCACCTTGATATGCGGCAGGACCTGCGCCCACATTTTCGCTTTCCAGTCGTCAACCACGACAATGTCGAGAACGCCCGCATTGACCATCTCCAGTTCGTCTTCGTCTTCTAGTGCGTCGGGCAGCAGCGTGATTTGCATGAGCGGCTTGCCGGCCGCCTTGAAACGGTCGTTTAATGCGGTCAAGCTCTCGTAGTAACTGGAGGCCTTGCGCACGTAGACCTGCTTGCCTGCGAGATCATCCAACGTGGCGGTGGTCGGTGCCCTGGGGCCGGTGATGATCAGTTCGCTCACCGACTTGCGGTCGCGTGGCGCAACGAAATCGACGATCTTCTCGCGTTCATCAGTGGCAGTGAGGTTGCCCGCTGAAATGTCGCCCAGTCCGGCCGGCAGGTTGGTCAGCAGTTTGTCGCGTGTGGTCGGAATCAGATAAAGCGTTACGGGACGATTCCCAAGTTCCTTTGCGTATTTCTTGTTGATATAGCGCTCGAAGTCACGCGCGAGCTCGGCTGACAAGCCGCGCTCGCGGCCCTTGTCGTTGAAATAGAGCGTCCGGCTATAAGGCACGAGAAAGCGAATCACACGCCGGTGAACCATGGCGTCGAAATCGCCGGTCCAGGGCTTGTCGGCGAGATTCAGTTTGCGCACGTGCGCAGGAGGCGGGGCGCTCGCGGGCTTCGGCGCGGTGGCGGTTGACGCGGGCTGTGGCGTCGCTGCTTGCGCAATTGTGGAGACGATAAGCGTGGCGATAATCGATAGAACACGTCGGCGGCTTGTATTCATTTTGATTGGTCTCCCGAGTCCTACACCAACAGGCAAGCTTTAGCCGCTCGCTTCGATTCTTCGCATATAGAGAAGCACGGATGCTGCGTCGCAGCGATCGTCGTTCTGTTTAAGAATAGGATAACGCAGCAATAACGGGCACAAAGCTATGACCTGATTTGTACCAGGATGCCCGAGTTTTCGGAAGACATCACCGAAGCGGCGTATCGCTGTTTTCAGCTGACGATCGGTTCGCGCCGCCGGCACAGCCCCGCGTCGAGGCGGACATGCAGTGAAAGCGAAGGACCGCCGCCCCGCTCGCTGGCGGGGCCTCTGCATCGGTCAGACACCAGGTGCGTGACCTACTTGTCCGGCTGATTGACTTTGCCGGTGTAGCGGTCGAGATGAATCTCCACATCGGGATTTTTCTGCAACCCGAGTTCCATCAGTTTCTTGATATCCCGCTGTGCCGCGGGACGTTGCACCGAAGTAATGAAGGCGTCCCACTGTGGCGCGATCTCGCTATCGGGCGGGTTACTGGCGATGTTCACGAAGTGCTTGATTTCTCCAATGGTCTGCTTGTCGAAGGTTGAGATGCGCCGGGCGAGGGTGTCGACAAACTTGTCGAGTTCGGCATCCGGGAGGGCGCGGTTCACATAGCCATAGCGTTCGGCAAGCTCGCCATTAATATCGTTGCCGCTCAGCAGAATTTCCATCGCGCGGCCACGTCCCATCAGACGGGGAAGACGGGCCATCGGTCCACCGCCCGGAACGAAACCGGCACCCACTTCGAATTGCGAGAGCACGGCCTTCTCGCGGCTGGCAAAGCGCATGTCGGAAGCAAGGGACAACTCACTGCCCACACCCGTCGCCCGGCCGCGAATCGATACGATCGACACCACGGGCGTGCGCGTCAGACGAGTCAGCATATCGGGCAGCGGTGGCAGGCCTGTCGGCCCCGGGGGCATGCGGGTGGTGGCTTCAAGAGGCGGCACGAAATCATAGTGAGTCAGGAAGAAGCCGGGTACCGCGCTATCGAACACCACGACCTTGAGCTCGGGATCGTTCTCTATCTGGGTGATCACGCTGTTGAGCTGCGGAATCGATTCCGGCCCGAAGATATTGAATGGCGGATGGTCGATGGTGACGCGCCAGTATGCCGGCGTGACGCGTGTGATCCTGAACTCCTGCTTCGCGCTCGCCTCCGGCTGCGCCCCCTGATTCGCGGTAGCGCCCGTCTGATTGTTCTGTGCGATGGCACTGCCGTTGAGAAATAGTGCGCCTGCAACCAGCGCCACCATGGATGGTGTCAGTTTCATGTTTGCTTCCTTTTTCCGGGGTCAGGAATGGACAAAGAAAGGCGTGCGCAATCCCCGGCCTACACGAAGTTAGTGTAGGCAGCCGGCCCGCGAATACCAACGCACATCGCTGCTTCGAACAAGCAAGAATCAGGGCGCCGTATTGAGCGCTACGGACAAAAAATAATCCTTCAGCGTCTTTGGCTTTTGGCCTTTTTCTCGTCAATAAAATTTAGAGTTCATCATTTCACTCACTCAACACAACACACAAACCTCCTTCAACTGGCTGCTTTTTGGACTGGCTACCCAAATCGCGGCATCTTCCAGCATTTCGTGGAGCAATCGAAAGCTGCGAACGTAAAAGGACAAGCGAAAGAATAAGAAGACTTAAGTGAAGTTATTATTTTAAGTTACTGGATGCAGGATTCTTCAAGAACCATCAAAAACTCTTTTTTTCAATTGTAATAAGTTTATTGTTTGCTTGATTCAGTTCAATCAAGTCGCGATGCAAAGCAAATCAATCAATCAATCACTCTATCAAACACATTCATCGGTTATCTTATCTACAACAGCAAAACGAGCAAAAAAGCAAATCAAGTCGGTATATAAATAACTAAATACACACTAAATAAGGATAACTCTCAAACCACGAAGTAAAGGGGATAACTTCGATTTACCAACAATAATTGTTCTTATCGAGATAAACTACAACGAGACCGTTCGCTTAATTCCTTGATTGAGTGCAAACTATCAAGTAACCCTTGCCAATGAATCAATCAGCTAAACAAATGCATTCACCGTTGGCATCATTCAATATAAAGGAGGAACGAAACATGCATATGGATTATGGATGCGTATTTCGCTTGATTTTAAAAATACAATGAATAAATAGCACTACATTGTCACTGAACAATCGTGAAAAGTCCAATTTTCAGCTTGATTGAATAACGATAAAAAATGTCAAAAGAAACGCGCACAATCCTCATACAATTTTCCATTTTCCCACCTACACTTACATTCTGCATGATGCGCAGCAGTTGTGCCCTGCACTCCTCGGTGGAGTGTTCCCCTACTGTGACACCCTCCAGATCCAGTCGGGCAATGCGTTTTGTGTGGGAAATCGTGTCCTTTTTTGGCACCTTGGCTTGCATCTTCTCCAATAGATCATTCGTATCAGCCAAGGACCATTCCAACACCACCCGATCATCGCTCTCCTCCGGCTCTTCCGCCGTTTCCATGTCAGACTGAGCTCTCTTTTCCCGTGGGAAAATAAATAACAATATTAAACCCAAAGAGGTCAACGGAAAATAAAATATTAAAATCGAAACTTCAAGAACAACAAACGAAGCGTAAATGCGATGCAATTATTGAAAGCATACCGCAGTCAAGCGGGGAAAGTCCCTAATGATTAGTGGTTATCAACAATGTTATTTATGCCCTTTCCCTGCATTGCCACGGTACAAGTCGCTGCACGGCGGCAGACATGTACCGAGATGAAATTGTGGCAAATCACCTAACGAGGGAAATGTTCGACTTGCGCAGTAGAAACTTGACTATCTTTTCTAATTTAAAAAATAGCTGTACCACTAAGCTACCGATTTCCATAGTGAAAACCTGCCACTTTTCATGATCACAATTTTTTAAAAATCAAAAAGTGACAAATGCACACATCTGCTGCGCACCCATGAGTCACGGTAGATTGATTGGTTGATTAGCTGAAAGTGACATCAGATTCGTTTCACAAGCGTACCGCTGATTGTTGATTGACTGAAATGATGTATTCCATTTGCGGTGCTGCTGTTTTATGT
>CAVTXZ010000021.1:0-190232 GCA_963738755.1 uncultured beta proteobacterium | reverse complement strand
GAAATTCACCGGCAGGATGATGAGCGAGCGTCTCGGAAAGATTGCGTTCTGGGTGTTGTTCACCGGCTTTAACGTGGCCTTCTTTCCGATGCATATTGCCGGACTGCTCGGCATGCCCCGGCGCATTTACACCTATCCCGCCGACATGGGATGGAACACGGTGAATCTCGTCACGTCGCTCGGCTCGTTTCTGTTTGCAGCGGGCGTATTGATCTTTCTGATCGATCTGCTGGTGAGCCTGAAAGACGGCGAACCTGCTGGCGACAACCCGTGGGATGCGCCTACGCTCGAATGGTCGATCAGTTCGCCGCCGCCGCCGTATAACTTCGCGGTTGTGCCAACGCTCGCGAGCCGTCATCCGTTGTGGGAAGGGCGGATCGACGAGCCCGGCGTCGCCATTCATATGCGCTCGCAACTCGACGAAGGCTATCTGCTCGCGCAGGGCCGCGAAGCGCTCGGCACAACTGCACTCGAAGCGCTGCCCGACGTCATCCTGAAGATGCCTGGCGATTCGTACGCGCCGTTCTGGCTCGCAGTGTTCACGGTGCTCGTGTTCACGGGGCTCGCACTGGGCGCATGGATTTTCGCGAGTGTGATGCTGGCCGGCTGCGCGGTGTCGATCATCGCGTGGTTGTGGCCTGAACGTGCGCTGATCCAGCGTGAGCCGGCCGCTGTTCACGACGCGGGAGGCTGACATGAGCGACGCCCTCGATCTGAATCGACCTTCATCGGAACGCGGGGAGCCCGCGCGCGAGTTGCCCGTGGGCAGCGCGGGCGAGCGCTCGGGCGGCTGGTGGGGTTGCCTCACGTTGATTGCTACCGAAGGTGCGTTGTTCGGCTATCTGATCTTTTCGTACCTGTATCTGACCTCGCAAAGTGCGCAGCATTGGCCGCCTGAAGGTCTGCCGAAGCTCGGCCTCGGCATCGCGAATACCGTCATTCTGCTGTCGAGCAGCGTATTCGTCTGGCTATGCGAGCGCTTTGTGCGCCGCCAGCGGTTGCGCTGGGCGGTCGCCTCGATGGCGGTGGGTGTGGTGCTCGGCAGTGTATTCGTCGGCATTCAGATGATCGAATGGCACGATCACCCGTACGGCCTGACCACGCATCTCTATGGTTCGCTGTATTTCACGATCACCGGGTTCCATATTGCGCATGTGGCGGTGGGGATCGTCGTGCTGTTGCTCCTGCTGCTATGGACCGCACTCGGCTACTTCGACGAAAAGCGCTGCGCCGCGTTGACGATCGGCGGACTCTACTGGCATTTCGTCGATGTCGTATGGCTCTTCATTTTCAGCACCCTGTATCTGACGCCTTACCTCTTTCAGGAATGGTCATGGCCGAGGACCTGAAACCGCGCGATGCGTCGCATGTGGCGATGCGATACATGCTGGGCGGCCTGCTCGTCACGCCGCTCGCATGGCTTCTGCAGATGTTGATCGCCGAGACGCTCGCTGCACAGACCTGCTATCCGTTCAATCGGCCGTTATCCGCGCCAATCGTGCCGTGGATGCGTCCCGCGCTGATCGCGATCAGTGCGGTGTGTATGGTTGCGGGTGGCTTCGGTAGCCTGATCGCGTGGCGCAATCTTCGGAAGATCGGCCCGAAGCAATGGGGCTCACTGGCCGGCGAGCGGCGCACGCGCGCCGAACTGGAGTGGTTTCTGAGCCACGTGGCGGTGATGTGCAGCACGTTGTTCCTGTTCGCGCTGATTGCGACTGATGTCGCATTGGCAGTCGTGTCGCCTTGCAGAGGGTGGTGACGATGCGGACCTTCAGCGATTACTTTGCTGCTCTGCGTGCCGTGCTGCGTTCACAGTTGTTCAGGCACGCGGGATCTGGTCTTGTTGTTGGGTGTGCACTTGCGCTGGAGATCATCACGCGGGGCTACGCGGCGGCGCCGGGCATTGCGCCCTCCGAAAGCGCGGCGACTCTCACCACGAGCGGCGCAGTCAACCATACCGCTGACGCGGCTCAGGTCGCTCGCGGAGCTTACCTGGCTCAAGCCGCCGACTGCGCCGGCTGCCACACAGCCGCGCCACGCGTGACACATCCGGGCGTCAGGCCGATTCTCTCCCCGCCGTTCGCCGGCGGTCCTGGAATGGCATCGCCGTTCGGGACGATCTATTCTTCGAACATCACGCCTGACCCGCATGTCGGTATTGGCGGCTATCGCTACGACGATTTCGCGCGTGCCTTGCGTGACGGCGTCGCGCCGGGCGGCAGGCGGCTGTATCCGGCGATGCCATACCCCTCGTTCGCTAAAATCTCGGACGACGACATGCACGCGCTCTACGCCTACTTCATGCATGGCGTGAAGCCGGTTGCGGTAGCCGCGCCCGAGACCAGGCTGCCATTTCCGTTCAGCCAGCGCTGGGCGCTCATGTTCTGGGACTGGGCGTTCGCCCCGAGCGGCTCATTTAAGCCGGAACCGGCACACGACGCGCAATGGAACCGCGGCGCCTATCTCGTACAATCGCTCGGACACTGCGGTGCCTGCCACACACCGCGGGGCCCGGCGTACGAAGAGCGTGGCTACACCGAATCCAGTAGGGTCTATCTGACGGGAGGCACCAACGACCACTGGTTCGCGCCGAACCTCACCGCCGACCCCGGTTCGGGTCTCGGCCGAATCTCCGCCGCCGACATCGCCGCGTTCCTGAAATATGGCCACGGCGGCGGCTTGATCACGTTCGGCAGCATGGTGCAGGTCGTGGAAGACAGCACGCAATACATGAGCGATGCCGACCTCGCGGCGATCGCCGCGTATTTGAAGAGCCTCCCGCCGCACGCGCAGAGCGGACTTTTCAATGGAGGTTCGCGCGCCGCCCGGCAAACCGCGCAAGCGCTGAAAACCGGCGACGTCGAGCGGCCAGGTGCGGGCATCTACGCGACTTATTGCGCACGATGCCATCAGTCGGACGGTGGGGGTGTGGCGCAGAAGTATCCGCGGCTTGCGGGCAATCCGGCAGTGCTGTCGGCTTCCACGACGTCGCTCGTGCGGTTGCTCGTCGAAGGTGGCGGTAGTCCGCATACCGAAGAAGGACCCGAGCCGCGCAAGATGCCGCCCTTCGCCGACAAGCTCAACAACAGCGAAATAGCTCACGTGCTGACTTTTATTCGCAACACATGGGGCAATGCAGCGGCGCCGGTGACGACTCGCGATGTGTCGAGCGTGCGCAGCGCATTGCATAAATAGCGTGGGGTTTAGCTGAACAGGCCGTTTGAGTCGTCTTGCGCGCGCCGGTAAAACAATGCATCGATGGGGATTCAATCCACGCCGGCTTCGACGCAGCGTTTCTGGCGCGACTGGAGCCGCCGTTTCGATAACGGCAAAATGCGCTGGCGCCGTCAGGTCCGCCGTTCACCTGTCGGAGGCTTCATCCGCTGGTCTTGTACCTTCGGCGAGGTCTATGGGTGTGGGCGACGGCCGCCTTCCCAGAGACTGACCAACATCGTTTCGTAGCCGTACGAGTGACCGCAAGGATCGAAATGCTATTGACCAAAGGACAATCTATAGTTGATTGACCAATGGGCTATGACCTGGGAGGTTCGCATGCATATAGGGACGTTTGAGGAACGCATCCGGGCTAAAGCGTACGAGCTGTGGCAGGAGGACGGCAGCATGGAGGGTTGTGCGGACGAGTATTGGCGCAGGGCGAGAAGCATCGTCGAAGCCGAACTCACGGGTGAACAGCGTCTGCGTGAAGGCACTGATGGTGAGAGGGATGGCAGCGAGAAGGGCTCGGCGGCGGACGAGCGCTAGTGCGCCGCGAAAGGCTGCGAATCGCAGTGCGCGTCAGGCAGCCGTCCGCCGGGACGGCGGTCGAACTAGTGCGTTTCGCCGCGCTTTAGCTGCCGGTGGGTGACGCGGTCGGCAAGCAGGCGACGCATTGTTGCCAGCAATATTTGCCCATCGACCGGTTTGCGAAGGAAGCCGTCGTAGCTTACAAACGCGGGCGGGCTTGGTTCCGCCGAAATGAGTATGAAGGCAACTTCGGCGAGCCCCGGGAGGGTGCGCAAACAGTGACAGAGTTCGCTCCCCGACATGACCGGCATACGCCAATCCGCCACCACTACGTCAACGGGCGATTCGATAAACATGGCTAGTGCAGTCTTGCCGTCAAGCGCGGTCCTGACTTCAAATCCATCCGCAACGCAACTGGCCTCCCAGGCGGCAAGGGCCTCGGGGTCGTCGTCAACTAGCAGTACTGTTGCCATGCTCGGACATTCCGCTTCACATATGACATATGGCAGGCTGACTGCGGATAAAGTTCACGCGGTAGCTCGCGGCGCGGCTTTGTTTCTCATCGTCTTCGCGGTAAGGCTGCACCGGGCCGTCTGTCATCAGTCTGGTCTCGATGGCCGCCACGGTGCCGGCCACGCGCGGGTCGTCGATGGGCAGGAATCCGACCACCGGTAGGAGCAGGCAACTGGCGTCGAGATGTTCGCTGCCATAGCTTTGCGTGAAGCTTCGCAAACGGTCGTCATAGCCACGGGGGAACACGTCTTGCCGTATCTCGCTGGCGAGCGCGGTTTACCGGGCGACCGGCGCCGGTTTGCCAGATTCCTTCGCGGAACGACCTCGGCGCGGTGCGCATCCTTGTCCGGTTCGCTATCGATCTTGATCTTCACCCAGCGGCACCCGTCGCGCTCGCGATGCACCGAAGCGGGAAGCGGCGGCGGACATTGCGCGCTCATTTGTCGTGACGGCCCGGCAGCACGGCGCCGAGTACCTGCTTTGCCGTTTCGACGATCACATTACCTTCGTTGGGATCGCCTTTCATCAAGGTCGACGCGAATGCCTTGGCCTGTGCGAGCGTGATATGCGGCGGGAGCGGCGCAATGTTGGGGTCGGCTTTCACCTCGATCACAACAGGGCGGTCTGTCGCCAGCGCTTCATCCCACGCCGCGCCCATCTGTTCTGCGTCGTCGACGTAGATGCCCTTGAGGCCGATCAGTTCGGCAAACTTATGATAGGGCACGGAAGGAATGTCCTGCGACGCTTCGAACTTCGGATCGCCTTCCATTGCACGTTGTTCCCAGGTCACCTGATTCAGGTCCTGATTGTTCAGCACCATGCAGATCCAGCGCGGATCGCTCCATTTTTTCCAGTACTTCGAGACGGTGATGAGTTCGGCCATGTTGTTCATCTGCATCGCGCCGTCGCCGACGAGGGCGATCACCGGACGTTCCTGATACGCAAACTTCGCGGCGATCGCATACGGCACGGCGGCGCCCATCGACGCCAGACCGCCCGACAGCGAGCACATCATGCCGCGCTGCACTTTCAGGTCTCGCGCGTACCAGTTGGCTACCGATCCGGAATCGCTCGTCACGATCGCGTTCGCGGGAATGCGCTTCGACAGTTCCCACACGGTGCGCTGCGGATTGATGGCATCCTTGCCGGCTTCGTGCGCGCGCTTGTCGAGCGTCTTCCACCACTCTTCGGTCCAGCCTTCGATCCTCTTGCGCCACGCACGGTCCTTCTTCTCCTCGAGCAGGGGAAGCAAAGCGCGCAAGGTCTCGACACTGTCGCCGACCAGGTTCACTTCCATCGGATAGCGCAGACTCAGCATGTCGGCCTTGATGTCAATCTGCACACCGCGCGCCGCGCCTTCTTGCGGCAGGAATTCCGAGTAGGGAAAGCCCGAGCCGATCATCAACAGCGTGTCACATTCGGTCATCAGGTCATAGCTTGGCTTGGTGCCGAGCAGGCCGATCGAGCCGGTCACCCATGGCAGATCGTCTGGCACGGCTGCTTTGCCGAGTAGCGCCTTGGCAACGCCTGCGCCGAGCTTTTCCGCGACGGCGATCACTTCGTCAGTTGCGCGTAGCGCGCCGGCGCCGACCAGGATCGCGACTTTCTTGCCGGCGTTCAGCACGTCCGCTGCCTGCTTCAGGTCCTCCGGGTATGGCGCGAGCTTTGGTGCGCGGTAACCGACGCCGGAATGCACGGTGCCGTGCTTGCGCCCGGGTCCTTCGAAGGGCAGGTCCTGCACATCGTTGGGCAGGACGATTGCCGTGACCTTGCGCTCTGCGAGCGCAATGCGTACCGCACGGTCGATGAGATGCCGCACCTGCGCCGGCACGGTGGCCTGTTCAACGAACGCACCAGCGACGTCCTTGAACATTGAAACCAGATCGAGTTCCTGCTGGTAATGGCCCCCAAGCGCCGCTCGCGCCTGCTGGCCGGTAATGGCAAGCACCGGCATGTGATCCATGCGGGCGTCGTAGAGGCCTGTGATGAGGTGCGATGCGCCGGGTCCCGAGGTCGCGATGCAGACGCCGAGCTCACCGGTGAATTTCGCATGTGCCGATGCCATGAAGGCGGCCATTTCCTCGTGGCGCACCTGGACGAATTCAATCTTTCCTTGAGCGCGGTTAAGGGCGCCGAATACGCCGTTGATGCCGTCGCCGGGATAGCCGAAGATGCGACGGACCCCCCACGCGTATAGTCGTTCGACCAGGAAGTCACCGACAGTTTGGCTCATTGCATTCTCCGGAAAGGCGGATGGACAATTTCACGCCTGCTCGCAGGTATCAGGCGAATACGGATGTGTGGCGCTTGCCGCTTGTAGACGTGAGCGGCCTCAACGGGCTCGCCAGCACACAGCGGCGAGCAAACTCTGTTCCCGTAGAGGTCTGGCAGCGAAGCAGGGAAGGTCGTTCGATGCGGTTGCAAGGCGTTGGTAGATGCGAGGAACATGTCCGCCGTTTCGCCCCTCGTCACCAAAAAGGAATGCCGCCTGTGCGGCGTCAGCCTCACAGGCGGCATTCAACACACCGCACCTATCCGGGCTGTTGGCTTCCCGGTACGCGGCTCAGGGGAGTGTCAGTGGTCGAGTGGCGGCCGGATATCCGGGTCGCTCTCGACGACTTCCTGGGTTGCGAGCCAATACGGCTGGCGGTTGTAATAACTGTGCATCGATGTGCCCCACTTCGAGTCGGCCATCGTCGGCCAATGGTCCTTGTCGAAGCCCGGGTCGTCCTTGAGACGCTGAGCAGTGGTGTCGACATGAAAGCACTTCTCGTCGGTGTCAAGCGTCAGCGCATTCCACGGGATGGCGTGCAGATTCGCGCCCATGCCCAGGAAGCCGCCTTCGGACAGCACCGCATAGGCGATCCGCCCACTGCGCACGTCCAGCATGATGTCTGAGATCTTGCCCACGTGCTCGCCATCCGATGACATGACCTTGGTGCCGTCGAGCGTCGCCGCAGCCATGACGTCCGGCCCCGGCCCTTCACCGACACCGCTGCCAATCACATTCGCGCCGCCGCGTGTGTCACCTTGAGGATTGATTGAGCCCATTTGTGCCTCCTGATAAAAGGGTTGCGTGGGGAGTGCCGCAAGCGACATACCTGAGGCTACTGATTCGACCATTGCATGGCGATCGTTTTCGATGAAGGTCCGCACATGTCGCATTCGAGCCGAACGGTAGCTATGGGGGCGCGACAAGCGGCGGCAATTCGGCGCGCGGTTGCTCAGAACCCGACACCTATGCCGACACCGACCCCTCCACCGAGGCTGCCGCCTCCCACGCCCACGCCTATACTGGGACCCGGCGCGTAGTAGCCAGGACCATATGCAGAATCGCTGTAACCGTACGGCGGGGCAGCAACACATCCCGAAACGGCTGCTGCCAGCGCCAGGATGCCGAAAAGTCTTAGCATGATGGTCTCCGTGCACGAACCACTACCGCGAGTCCGGACCCGCGCGTAATTTTTAGCATGTCCATTTCGCCACCTCCGACTGTCTCGCCGATCCGCACTGCGGATGCGCCGACCTCAAGGATGTCGCATTTCATATGCCTGAGCGGACGCGGGCTGCTGACTGTAAAACGCTTTCACAGATTGCGCCCGATTGCACCCACGATCCGCCGCAATCGGGCCTGTACACACAGCGCGTTCCCCATTGGTGAGGCACGATGCCTGCACGTTCGCGCGGACGGCGGTTTTCTCTTCACCGCTCTGGACGGGGAGGGTGCGTAGCCGTACTGTTTGATTTGTGCGTAGCGTCTGTCAGGCGTAAATCAACGCCGGTACACACGAGGCACACGGGCAAGCGCCAGCGACCGCGGGCAGGTCCGCTGGTCTGCGGCACGCTGCATGCTTATGCGGAAAGGATCATGCATCTGATGGTCAACAGTCTACCTACCGCAACGGAGTTTACATGCCTACCGAATCCTCAGGCCCGACGCCGCCACGCCAGACCGAAACCGACCCGACCGCCGCGGACCGCCGGTTGAGCGACGAGCAGAAAGATTCGCTGAAGAATGAACCGGAGCCGCCGGAACCGAATCGCGGCGAAAAACTGCCCGATCCGAAAGAGGTGGGCGAAGCCGGCTGATGGAGAGGCCAGGTGCGCCCGCCGATCCACGCCCGGCGCCCCGCAACGCGAGCAAAAAACAGGAGGACGTCCATGGTCAGGCTTGGCAGATCCCCGGCAGGTAACCAGAGAGCGCGGAAGTGGTTGATGGCCCCGATACTGGCGGCGCTCTGCTGCCTGTGCCAGAGTGCCTTCGGGCAAGCGGCCGACAACGCGGCGAGCCTGCGCGACAAATACCAGAGTTTGACGCAGCAGCTCGCGCACAATCAGTTCCAGCGCCCGCTGTACCTCGAATCGCAGGAGTTGCCCTCGGCACTCAAGGGCGATATTTACGGTGTGGTCAACTATCCGTTCGCGACGGTCAACGGCACGCTCAATGACCCGACTCAGGGCCCGGCCAACTGGTGCGACGTGCTGATCCTGCACCTGAACACCAAGTACTGCCACGCATCGACCGCCGCCAACGGTACGGTCCTCGCGGTGAACATCGGCAAGAAAACGCCGGAGTCGCTTTCCTCGTCTTATCGCGTGCAGTTCAACTATCGCCCGGCTGCGAGCAGCCCGGATTATCTTCGCGTGGAACTCTCCGCCGCCACGGGGCCGCTGAGCACGAAAGACTACCGTATCGTGCTGGAAGCGATACCCGTGGGCGATAGCCGCACCTTTATCCATCTGACCTACGCCTACGGTTACGGTACGGCGGGACGGCTTGCGATGAAAACCTATCTGGCGACGATCGGCAGCGACAAGGTGGGCTTTTCCTCCACGCCTGATCCGTCGACGGGCGAGACGCAATACGTCGGCGGCGTTCGTGGTCTGGTGGAACGCAATACCATGCGCTATTACCTCGCGATTGATGCGTACCTGAGTGCGCTTTCCGGGCCGCCCACCGCCCGCCTCGAGAAACGCCTCACCGACTGGTTCGATGCGACCGATCGGTATCCGCGGCAACTGCACGAGGTCAGCCGCGCCGACTACATGCAAATGAAGCACGACGAGTATCAACGTCAGCAGACCGCTCAGTAGGCCGCGCAGCAGGCGAGGAGCCAGAACGAGGCATGCGAATAGGACGAGAGATCGCGCGCCAGCACCACCGGCACAGATTTGATGCCGGCATGCCAGAGGGCAGCGGCCACATGATGATGGTCGATCGTAAACGGCATGAGGCCTGGTCCGCCGCGCCGAACGCGAAGCGCTGCGACGCATCGCGGCGGGCGAGCGCGGGATCGTTTTCGTCACGGCGGAGCGGCTCGCGCAGTCCGCGTTCATCGAGATCCTGCGTGCGCACCCGGAGCATCGCGTCGGGCTGATGGTCGTCGGCGACGCGCATTGCGTCACGCCGGTGTTCGTGATGTTTGAAAGAAAGCGCGCGTCGCTTTTCCGATGCAGGCCGTCCAAAGCTGATCACTGCCGACTGGATTTTTCGGTATGGCGTATACCTGCGACGTCATCCTCAAACCCGTTTGACAATGTTTAAACGATTTATTTTGAGACTATTTCTATACTGACTCGCAAATTGTCAAATTGACGTTCTCCGAGGTCGAAGCGACCCGAGAGGGCAAGGGCAGACGGGGCCAACGCAGTACGGGCGAGACCAGCCGCCTTGAGGAACGACCCTTAAAGGTCGATTCGAAAGTAGCCGTTTGAGCCAATCGGCGCGTACGAAACATGGCAAAACACGCGGCTCGCAGCGGCAGGCCCGCCGAATGACAGCCGGATCGCCACCGGATAGCAGCCGGGAAAACGAACGGCCGTTTTCGATTATGATGATTTGCCCCCCTTGGTAAGCGGCGCGACACAGCAAAAATACGCGCCAATTTCGAGACGAGGGGCTGCCGAACTCAAACGGGGGTTAGGCAAAGGACCACAAATCAAAGAAAAGTGCAGCCGAAGATGAAATCGGAAGCCGGATCGTCGGTGTGCTCACCATCATCCCGGCCGTCTGCCGGCTCACCGGCCATCAGTTACGAAGGGCGATGTCGCGTCGCGGGGTGCTATGAGAATTGCAGTTCTGGATGACGATTCGGCCCAGGCCGATCTGGTTTGCCAAACGCTATCGGCAGCGGGTCATATCTGCCACGCGTACGGCGCGGGCCGCGAACTGGTGCGGCAATTGCGGCGCCAGACCTTCGATCTGCTGGTGCTCGACTGGAACGTGCCCGACATGTCTGGCGAAGAAGTCCTGCGCTGGGTGCGCGAAAGCCTGTCCGAGCGCTTGCCGGTCCTCTTCATGACGAGTCGCGGCCGCGAAACCGATATCACCTCGATCCTCAACACGGGCGCGGACGACTACGTCGTCAAACCGGTCTCCGCCGCGGTGCTGCTGGCGCGCGTCGGTTCATTGCTGCGCCGCGCGTATCACCTGAAGCCGGCTGCGGTGAAGGAAGTATTCGGCGAATTCGAATTCGATCTCGGCGCGAAGCACGTCGTGGTGCGCGGCGCCACGGTCGCGGTGACGCAGAAGGAGTTCGAACTGGCACTGCTGCTGTTCCAGCACCTGAGCCGGCCGCTATCGCGCGCGCATATTCTCGACGTGATCTGGAAGCAGGCGACGGATATTCCTTCGCGCACGATGGACACGCACGTGTCGATGCTGCGCAGCAAGCTCGGCTTGCGCCCGGAGCACGGCTATCGTTTGACGCCGATCTACGGCTACGGGTACCGGCTTGAACGGATCGACTCCGGCGTGCCGTCGGCTCGCGGCGACGAGCGCCGCGAAGCGGGGGACGCGTGACGGTTGCCTTCGAGACGGCGGCGCGCGGTTTCGTGCGTTCGCCGGGCCGCCGTACCTGCACGGCGCTGGCGGCGGGACTGATGGCGATGAGCTGCCTCGTGTCGGTGTCGGCGCAGACTCCGGCATCCCGCGTGCCGAAACCGCGTGTGAGCGCGAGCGCGCCGGTCTATGTTCCGTACGTGACCCGCGAGGGCGACACGCTGTACGATATCGCCGACCGTTATCTGCGCGATCCGCATGACTGGGTCGTGCTGAGCGGCCTGAACCACGTGCCCGCGCCGCGCCGCATGCCCGCCGGAATCGCGCTGCGACTGCCCGCGGACAAGCTCAGGCATGACCCGGAATCGGCGCGCGTGATCGCGACGAGCGGTCCCGCCGAACACGCATTCGGCAAGAATCCCTACGTGCCGCTGACAGCCGGCACGCTGCTCGGCGAAGGGGATCGCATTCGCACCGGCCAGGACGGCTTCGTCACGCTGGAGTTGCCGGACGGCACGCATGTGTCGGTCTCGCAGGACGGTTTGCTCGATATCGGCACGCTGCGGCGCACTCCACTGACCGGCGCGGGCGACCGCATCCTCGATCTGCGTCATGGCGAAGTCGAAAGTCAGGTCACGCATGCGACCCGCAAAGACGATCGCTTCCAGATCCGCTCGCCGTCGGTCGTGGCGGGCGTACGCGGCACGCGTTTCAAAGTGGCCTATGACGGCGACGCGCGAACCACCGCGGTCGAAGTGCTCGACGGTGCGGTGGGTGTCGATCCGTCCGGCAACCACGCGCACAGCGCCGCGCCAGCGCCGGGTGTGCCGTTGCAGGCCTCCGCGCAACTCGTCAAAGCCAGCTTTGGCAGCATCACGCGCGCGGGCGGCGCAATCGGCGCTCCGGTTGAATTGCTGCCTGCGCCGGCGCTCACCGAGCCGGCCAAAGTGCAGGACGGCAAGACGGTCGCCTTCGACCTCGTGCCCGCCGCGCGTGCCACCGGCTATCGTGTGCAGATCGCGCGTGATGCCGATCAGCTCGACCTGATCCGCGATCTGCGGGTTAAGGCCCCGCATGCCGATTTCGGCGAACTGGCCGACGGCACGTATTTCGTGCGCATCGCCGCGATCGATGCGAATGGACTCGAAGGCTTGCCGCAGGTATATGCGTTCGAGCGGCGTCAGCTTGGTCTCGCTGCCTCGGCGGCGCCGCGCGCCGGCAGTCGTGACTACGAATTCCGCTGGTTCGTGAGCCGCTCCAACGTCGAGACAAGGTTCCGATTCGTGCTGTCCGCGACCGCCGATCTGCGCCATCCCATCGTGGATCGCACGGATCTGATGGGCGGCCAACTGGTGGTGAGCGATCTGCCGGCGGGCGTCTACTACTGGACGATCGTCGCCGAGCAGTTCGAAAATGGCCGGTTCTATGCGAAGAGCAGTTCGGTGCGGTCATTTACGCTGGCGCGCTGAGGTGAGCCCGCTTTATACATAGCCCACGGACCACGCAACGCCTTGCCGAACGCAACCCCACGTCTGAGCCTCGACCCGCGCGCCCGTCTCGGACGGCCCGCCGGCCGCCGTTTCCTGTTCGAATGGGTGGGCATCGGCTGTCTCGGCATCGTGGTGATTCTGCTCGGCTCGCTCGGACGGTTGACTGCGAGCGTCGATCATCTGGTCTATGACCGCTTCCTGAGTCTGCGCGCGCCGGCCTTGTTGTCCGATATCGTGGTGGTCGAAATCGATAACGCCAGCATCGCGCAACTCGGCCGCTGGCCGTGGCCGCGCAGCGTGCATGCGCAATTGCTCGAACAGCTCGCGAAGGCGAAGCCCGCGGCCGTGATTTACGACGTGCTCTTCACGGAGGCCAATCCAGAAGATGCCCAGCTCGCACACGCGATCGCGTTGAGCCCCACTTATCTGCCGATGCTGCTGACGCCGTCCGACAACGCCGGCCAGCGAGTCGCGGTCAAACCGGTGCCACCGCTCGCGCATGCCGCGGCCGGCCTCGGCCATATCAATCTCGAGGTGGATAGCGACGGCATTGTGCGCAGCGTCGCGCAATTCGAGGGCGACGAGAATTCGAGCTGGCCGCAGTTGATGTTGCCGGTCGTGCAGGCGGTCGAGCGCGGTGAATTGCAATTGAGTGAACGGCCGCATAAGCGGTCCAGCGTTCAGCCAATGGCTGCGCCTCCTGAAGGCGAAGCCCGCTTTCTGATTCCCTTCGGGCTGAATGCGCAGAACTACACCCGGCTGAGTTTCGCGAGCGTACTCGCCGGCGAGGTGCCGGCGAACGCGCTGCGCGGGCGCATCGTGCTGGTCGGCGTCACCGCATCGGGTTTGTACGACCGCTTTGCGACGCCGGTGTCCGGCGAGCTGGGTCCGATACCCGGCGTCTATATTCACGCGAACGTGCTCGACACGCTGCTGACCGGCCGCGCGATCGAGCCGGCCGCGCCATGGCTGGTGTTCGTCGCCTCGCTGGCGCCGCTGGCCGCGCTGCTGGCCGGCTTCCTGGTGCTGTCGCCGCGCCGCTCGCTGTTGTTGACCGGCGCGCTGTGCATGCTTGCCGCGGCCGGTAGCGCCGTCCTGCTGTACGGCGCGCAGCTGTGGATGTCGCCGGTGCCGGCGATCGTCGGCGTCATCGTCGTGTACCCGATCTGGAACTGGCGGCGCCTCGAAATGACCATGGCCTATCTACGCAAAGAATTGCAGCGTCTCGCCGACGAGCCGCATCTGCTGCCGGAAACGCCGCAGCCGCGTCGCGAGTTCGGCGGCGACGTGCTCGAACAGCATATGGGGCTGATGGCGCAAGCGGCGCAGCGCGTGCAGGATATGAAGCGCTTTGTGTGGGACAGCCTCGATAGCATGCCCGAGCCGATTCTGGTGAGCGACGTGCATGGCATCGTGCTGATCGCGAACCACGCCGCCAAGGCGCATTTCGCGCGGCTGGGCGCGCCGCTGCCGGAAGGCCGGCCGATGCAGGCGGTGCTCGGCGGACTGACGCTGGTGAAGACCATCGATAGCGGCGCGGCAGCCGACGCCGAACACAACCTGTTCGCGCATGCCCATTGGCCTGCGTTACTCGACCCGGCACGCCACGAATTCGCCGCGTTGATGGAGCAGGGCGTCGAGGTGCGCGACGCCAACGAGCGCGACCATCTGCTGCGTTACGCGACCTGCACCAATGAGCAGGGCGAGACGACCGGCTGGATCGCGGGGCTCGTCGACGTATCGGCCCTGCACGCGGCCGAGCGTCAACGGGAAGACGCATTGCGTCTGTTGTCGCACGATATGCGTTCGCCGCAGGCTTCGATTCTCGCGCTCGTCGAGATCGAGCGTGCGCGCAGTGAATCGGTGCTGGCGCGTGGGCTGCTCGAGCGTATCGAACGCTACGCGCAACGCGCGTTGACGCTTGCCGACGATTTCGTGCAACTCGCGCGCGCCGAATCGCAAGCTTATGTACTCGAACCGGTGAGTCTCACCG
The DNA here is from genome assembly GCA_963738755.1 of uncultured beta proteobacterium. Taxonomy (GTDB): domain Bacteria; phylum Pseudomonadota; class Gammaproteobacteria; order Burkholderiales; family Burkholderiaceae; genus Paraburkholderia. Next base: position 175,711 of record CAVTXZ010000021.1, on the reverse strand, counting down.
AGCTGATGATCGACGCGAGCGACGAGGTCTGGCCGCAGGCCCACGCGAAGCGGATCACGCTGCACACCGATACCGATGACGACGCGGGTCACTGGATCTGCGCCGACCGCTCGCTGATGACGCGCGCGCTCGTCAATATCCTGAACAATGCGGTGAAATACAGCCCGCCGGATACGCGGATCACGTGCAGCCTCAACAGTGTGGCGCCGGTCGCGATGCCGGGCATGGCCAAACGCGTGTCGTGCACGATCCGCGACGAAGGTTACGGTATTCCGGAAGCCCAACAGGCGGATCTGTTCGAACGGTTCCGGCGCTTTCATCAGGACGAGCGGCCGGAGGTCGGCGGCGCCGGCCTGGGCATGGCGTTCGTCAAGACGGTCGTGACGCGTCACGGCGGCGATGTCGGTGTGGTGAGCGCGCCGGGCAAGGGCACGGCCTTTACGATTCATCTGCCGGCGCTCGACGACGCACAAGCCGATGCGTCCGCCATGCTGCGCTCGTGATGGATGAACCCGCAGTTTATTGAAGCGAGAAGACAGTGAAAGCGATATTGATCTGTGCCGCGCTGGCGGCGGCGAGTCTCACCGGCTGCGCCGGCCTGAGCGCCGACGTGCATACCGCGAATCCCGCCGCCGCGCTGCAAGGCGAGCAAACCTATGCGATCGAGCGCATGCCGTCGCAGGACGACAGTGCGGATCATTCGCAATTCGAAGCCTTGCTGCGCGACGAACTGGCGAAGAACGGTTTCGTCGATACTGACGGCAAGCCCGCGCACTATCTGCTGTCGATTGCCTATGACACGCGGCCGGCCACGGTCGGCGTCAGTACAGCCGATTGTGCGGCAGATGCGTGCGGCCGCCCGGTCGAACCGGCGTTTTCGCTGTTCGGTCAACGCACTTATCGGCATGCGTTGACTTTGCGGTTTTTCGAGCGGGCGAGCGGGCAGGAGGTCTACAAGGTCAGTGCAACCAGTAGCGATCGGGACGCGGATCCACTGCATGCGATGCCCGCGCTCGTCAAAAGTGCTCTGGCGAAGTTGCCATTCGGCGCACCGCCCGACTGGCGGGTGAAACTACGCGCCGCGCAGGCAGGCGGCATGCCGGACGTGGTGTCGGTGAAGCCTCTTCAACCGTAAACAGCGGGTTTTGATTCGGCCTTACTCCGGCACATTGTCGTCCGCGGGCCAAAGGTTTTCGAACACGCAATCGGCGAGCGGCATGCGGCTCGCCCAGCGTTCGGTTTCCAGCATCGGCTCGCTATAAAACTGGTCGACGTGACCGAGACAGAGAATCGCCACCGGCCGCGCGCCCTCGGGCATCTGCAGCAGCGTGCGTACCGCATCGGCATCGAAGAGCGACACCCAGCCCATGCCGAGGCCTTCGGCGCGGGCCGCGAGCCACAGGTTCTGGATCGCGCAGGCCACCGACGCGAGATCCATCTCCGGCAAGGTGCGGCGGCCGAAGATGTGGCGCTCGCGGCCATCCATCAGCGCCATCACCAGCAGTTCGCCGCACTCCAGCATGCCTTCCACTTTCAGCTTCATGAACTCTTCACGCCGCTTGCCGAGTGCATCGGCAGTGGCGAGCCGTTCGCTTTCCACCGTCTGATGCAAGGCGGCGCGCAACGCCGGATCGGTGATGCGTGCAATGCGCCACGGCTGCATGAAGCCGACGCTCGGCGCATGATGCGCGGCGTCGAGCAGACGTTGTAGCACGACGGGATCGACCGGGTCGCGCACGAAATGGCGCATGTCGCGCCGTTCGTAAATCGCGCGGTAGACGGCCTCGCGCTCGGAGTCGTTAAAAGGCTTCGCCATGGAACAGGGCGGCCGTGAAGGCCGGGTTGGAGGGCCAATAGGCGTGCATATAAGTTGCGACGATCGAACCGGCGCGGAACACGGCTTCGCCGGGAGCGTCGCTCTGCGGCCGGGTGGCCGAACGCAACGGCGTGAGCGGCGTGCTCAGTCTGGAATAGTGAAACGTATGACCCGTCAGCGGGCCGTGCAGGCCGTCGATCTGCTGCATGCCGAGCGCGCTGAAGCGTGTTTGCATGGTCGCGCGGCCGGGCAGCAGGCCGAGCATCGGCGTACTGACGCCGCTCGTGTCCGTGAGTTGCTCGAGCAGGTAGAGCATGCCGCCACATTCGGCGACGACCGGCTTGCCCGCCATGGCATGCGCGCGGATCGCCGCGGCGCTGGTCGTGTTGCGCGCGAGCGTTTGAGCATGGAGTTCGGGATAGCCGCCAGGAAGGTACAAGGCATCGGTATGTTCCGGCAGGGCTTCATCGGCGAGCGGCGAGAAATACTCGATACTTGCGCCGAGTTCCTGCAACAGCGTGACGTTCGCCGGGTAGATGAACGAGAACGCCGCGTCGCGGGCGATGGCGATCCGCTTGCCGTCGAGAAGGCGCGGCAGCACGACGGTCATGGGCGTGCCGAATTCAACCGGCGGCGGCAATTCAGCCAGCGCGGTTTGCGCGAGTGCATCGGCCGCACGATCGAGACGGGTATTCAGATCCTCGATTTCGGCCGCCTGATGCAGGCCGAGGTGGCGGTCGGGCAATTCGATCGCGTCGTCGCCCGTAATGTGCCCGCACCAGCGCAGGTCTGCCGGCAACGCCTCTTCGAGCATCTGCGCGTGTCTTGGCGAGCCGACGCGGTTGGCCAGCACGCCGTAAAACGGCACCTCCGGCCTGAAATGCGCGAGACCGAAGGCGACCGCGCCGAAGGTCTGCGCCATCGCTTTCGCTGAAATCACCGCCAGCACCGGCACACCGAATACGGTTGCCAGATCGGCGCTGCTCGGCGTGCCGTCGAACAGGCCCATCACGCCTTCGATCAGGATCAGATCGGCTTCGAGCGCTGCCTGCGCGAGCAGGGTGCGGCAGGCGGTTTCACCCACCATCCAGAGATCGAGCGACAACACCGGCGCGCCGCTTGCGCGCGCCAGAATCATCGGATCGAGAAAGTCGGGGCCGGTCTTGAACACCCGCACGCGTCGCCCCAGCCGCCGATGGTAGCGCGCCAGACCCGCGGTAATCGTGGTCTTGCCCTGACCCGACGCGGGCGCGCTAATGAACAGGGCGGGGCACGCGGACATGTGTCAGAACTCCACGCCGCGCTGTGCCTTGACGCCTTGCTCGCGATACGGATGCTTGACGATGCGCATTTCCGTGACGAGATCCGCGGCTTCGATCAACGCGTCCGGCGCGTGACGGCCGGTCACCACCACGTGCAGCATGGGCGCGCGCGCGGTCAGGACCGCCAGCACTTCGTCGAGCGGCAGGTATTCGTACTTCAGCACGGTGTTCAGTTCGTCGAGGATCACCATCTGATAGTCGCCGCTTTCGATCATCCGGCGCGCTTCGTTCCAGCCTTTGCGCGCGGTGGCGATGTCGGCGTCGCGATTCTGCGTGTTCCAGGTGTAGCCGTCGCCCATCGTGACGAAATCGCAATGTGCGATCGCGCCGAGAAAGTCGCGCTCCGACGTATGCAGCGCGCCTTTGATGAACTGCACGACGCCAAGGCGCATGCCGTGCCCAAGCACGCGCACGGCCATGCCGAACGCGGCCGTGGTCTTGCCCTTGCCCGTGCCGGTATTGACGATCAGCAGGCCTTTTTCGACGGTGGCGGCGGCCTGCTTTTTCTCATGGCCTTCGCGTCGGCGCTCGGTCATGCGTTGATGCGATTCGGGATCGGTCTTCATGGAAGGTCCTGTTCGTTGAAGTCGTGGTGCGTGATGTCGATGCCGGCGTGAGCGGTCGAGGCGATCGCCGCCGTGACGCCGTTAAGGATGGTCTTGCGGACGATCAGGCGCGCGCCTTGAGCGGCGCCGAGTAACGCGCAGGGCTCGCATACACCGTCCACGCCGAGATGTTCGCGTGCCGCGGCGGAAGGCTCGGCAAGCGCGAGAGGCGCGGCGGCGATCTGCTCGCGGCTGAAGATTTTCAACTGCAGCGCGTGGCGCGCGCAGAATTCGAGCAAACCGGCTTCATTTGCCCTGGCATCGACCGTTGCAACGACGGCGATTGCCTCGAACGCGAGAGGGCCGAGCGCGGCGCGCACGGCCGCGTCGATCTGCTCAGCCGAACTGTTCGAGCGGCAACCGATGCCGACGCAGAGCGTTTTCATGGCGCGTGCTCCGCGTTCGCTGCCGCGACCCGCGCCAATGCCAGCGACGCCACCCCGCCAATCACCACGATCGCCGGCGAGCCGAGCCCGGCGCGTGAAACGTCATCGGCGAATCCGTCGAGTTGCGCGAGCACATGGCGTTGCTCTGGACGCGTGGCGGATTCGATTGCCGCACACGGTGTATCGGCGCGCATGCCGGCTGCGAGCAACGCGCCGACAATATCGCTCAGCCGCCGCATGCCCATATAAATCACGAGCGTCATGCGTGTCGCGACGAGCGCGTCCCAGTCGCGGCTCGCCGCTCGCCGCGCGCCATGTCCGGTGACGAACACGACGCCCTGAGCGTGATCGCGATGCGTGACCGGAATGCCGATCGACGCGGGCGCCGCGATTCCCGCCGTGATGCCGTTGATCACTCGCACCTCGATGCCCGCCGTCGGCAGCGCCTGGTGTTCCTCGCCGCCACGCCCGAACACGAACGGATCGCCGCCTTTCAGACGCGCGACACTGCGCCCGGCATGCAAGATGTTCGAGCATTTGCGCGACGATGACGGCCTGCGGCGTCGACGGATGTCCGCCGCGTTTGCCGACGTAGACCACCAGCGCGTCGGTGCGCGCGAACTGCAGCACGTCGGGATTCACCAGATCGTCGACCAGCACGACATCGGCCTGCGCCAGCGCGCGGGTCGCCTTGAGCGTCATCAGTTCGACGTCGCCAGGCCCCGCGCCAATTAACCATGCGCGGCTCATCGCGGCGTGCATGGCGCGCACCATGTCGTAGAAGAGGGGGAAAGGCGTGCCGTGACGACGGCCCAGGCGGAATGCAAGCTCATGCGGCAACAGATTACGCGCGGCAAAAAACGCCACTCGCTACGTTTTCCTCAGATAAACGCAAACGGGCGCGCCATGTCGTGCTTTAGCGCCTTCACATCCGTCCCTCGCGGATTCCGGCGGCCGGCAGCGTGACGAACGCTGCCTCCGCGTCTGGCCGGTATCCGGGCTGGCGGCCTCATGCGCTTTGCCTTCCCGTCTGGATTCGTCAGACAGTGGCATCGAAAACACATGCGCGGCGCCAGACAAACAATATGGCGCAGCAGGTCGCTTACCGTTGCGGGGACAGCACAGGTTGAGCGCACCGGGCGCTGCCTGTTTCCCGTTTAACTGCACACGCTGAACGCATGTGCGGGCACCAAACGCGCGCATACGATAGCACACGGCGGCACGCGGCGGCCCCCGCCAGCACGCCGATCCAGCCCCGCCGCAGCCCGCGTTTCCTTGACGGCGCAAGGCCGCGGGCCTACACTCGCACGCACTTTGGTGCTCGTGTGCGCGCTCGTGCGCATGCAGTTAAACGGGAAACAGGGCGCCCGCCTGCAACGGATCGGGTCAACCTGTGCTGCCCCCGCAACGGTAAGCGAACAGCGGCGCAATCTCTGGCGCCGCGGAGCCGGCTTCAATGTCCACGCGCAAGGCCGCGTCGGCATACAACCACTGGGCGAGAAACCACTCGCACGGGAAGGTGAAGCGGCGCTTTCGCCAGCCCGGATACCGGCCAGACTACGCAGAACGAACGCCGCGGGGATGCGGTGGCTCGTTTGTGACCTCATTGTCGTTTTCAGTTGCCCCGGCAACGCCGTTTTTTCGTCCCCGTGTTTTGTGATTGTTTCTGGCTTGCAGGGCCGTCGCCCCGTTGGGTCGATCAACGCGAGGCGCGCCGGCGTGAACGTGCAATTCTACGGATGGACCCCACGATGCAAACTCAAATGCGCAAGATCCCCGTCACCATCGTCACGGGCTTTCTCGGCAGCGGCAAAACCACGCTGCTGCGGCATATTCTTCAGCATGCGGGCGGCAAGCGCATCGCGGTGATCGTCAACGAGTTCGGCGAACTCGGCATTGACGGTGAAATCCTCAAGGGCTGCGGCATCGGCTGCGACGAGACCGGCGCGGAGACCGAAGGGCAACTGTATGAACTGGCGAACGGGTGCCTGTGCTGCACCGTGCAGGAAGAGTTCGTCCCGGTCATGGAGAAGCTGGTGGAGCGCCGCGAGCAGATCGATCACGTGCTGATCGAAACTTCCGGCCTCGCACTGCCCAAGCCGCTGGTGCAGGCATTCAACTGGCCGCAGATCAAGAACAGCTTTACGGTCGACGCGGTCGTCACCGTGGTGGACGGCCCGGCTGCGGCAAGCGGGCAGTTCGCCGACAGCCCCGTTGCCGTGGATGCGCAGCGCAAGGCCGATCCGAATCTCGATCACGAGTCGCCGTTGCACGAACTGTTCGAAGATCAACTCTCCGCAGCCGATCTGGTGATCCTGAATAAAACGGACCTGCTCGACGACGCGCAGCAAGCCGCGGTGGAAACGCTGATTCGCGAGGACATTCCGCCGCAAGTGAAGATCGTGCGCGCGCATCTGGGCCAGCTCGATCTGCACACATTGCTCGGTCTCGAAGCGGCGTCGGAAGAAACGATCCACCTGCGCCACGATCATCACGGCTCCGCCGAGGACGCCGATCACCACCACGACGAATTCGATTCGGTGGTGGTCCACGCCAGCGCGCCTTCGCGCGAGGCGGTAATTGCGGCGCTGCAAGGGCTCGTCGAAACGAACACGATTTACCGCGTGAAAGGCTTCGCTGCGTTGCCGGGTGCGGCCATGCGTCTGGTGATCCAGGGTGTGGGGCGCCGCTTCGACAGTTACTTCGACCGCCGCTGGCAAGCCGGTGAAACGCAGCAAAGCCGCTTTGTGCTGATCGGCGAGGACCTGGATCAGGCCGCGCTGCAACGCGCGTTCGAAGCCGCCTTGAGCGCCGTGTCCAGCGCTCAGCCGCAACAGGCGTAATCGACATGCATCTGCTGCGCACCACGCCGGGCGGCTTTGTCGACGATACGCAAGGGGTGATCCGTATCGATCAGCAGCCCGCCGAGATCGTCGTGCTCAGTTCCGCTGACACCACGCTGTCGCTGCTGGCCAGCGTGTTTCCTCGCCTGGGCGCGGGCTTCCCGAGCCTGCGGCTTGCGAACGTCACATATTTGCGGCAACCGGCCTCCGTCGATTTCTATATCGAAGACGTGTTGCAGCATGCGCGCGTCGTGGTGGTCGATCACCTCGGCGGCGAGGCGTACTGGCCTTACGGCATCGAACAGGTGGTGGCGCTCGCAGAGCGCAGGCAGCAGACGCTGGCGATGTTCTCCGGCGACTTGCAGGAAGATCCGAACCTGCTTGCGCGCAGCACGGCCGACGCGGCTTTGTGCCATCAGCTGTGGCGCTATCTGCGTGAAGGCGGTCCGCAGAACGCCGAGGCATTTCTGCGCTGCATTGCGTACCGCATCGGCTGGGGGCGCGAGCCCGCACCACCGCGCGCGTTGCCGGCTGCCACGCTTTACCACCCCGAACGCGACACACCGACCATGGCCGACTGGCAGGCGCGTTGGCGTCATGGCGCGCCGGTCGCCGCGATCCTCTTCTACAAGGCGCATCTGCAGGCCGCCAACACGGCCGTGTTCGACGCGCTGATCGATGCGCTCGAGGCGCAAGGTCTGAATCCGCTGCCGATCGCGATCACCTCGCTGAAAGATGCGATGAGCCGCGAAGTCGTGCAGCAGTTGTGCGCCGAACACAACGTCGCGCTGGTGTTGAATACGACCGCGTTCGCCGCCTCGGCCATCGACGATCCCGAGCCGCTCGCGCTCGCCGGCGACGCGCCGGTGATGCAGGTGATCCTGAGCGGCGGCAATCGCGAGGACTGGCTTAAGGACAATCACGGGCTCAACTCGCGCGATATCGCCATGCATATCGCGCTGCCGGAAGTGGACGGCCGCATCATCACGCGCGCGATCAGTTTCAAGGGCCTGGCCTATCGCTGCCCGCACACCGAAGTCGATGTGGTGCGTTATCAGCCGGACCTTGAACGTGTCGGTTTCCTCGCCGAGCTAAGCCGCCGCTGGTGCCGCCTGCGTACGCTCGGGAACGCGGACAAGAAACTCGCGCTGATTCTGGCGAATTATCCGATGAGCGAAGGGCGCATCGGCAACGGCGTGGGGCTCGATACGCCGGCGTCGGTGGTCGGCATTCTGTCGATGTTGCGCGATGAAGGTTATCGTCTGAGCGATCTCCCCGCCGACGGCGACGCACTGCTGAAGAAGCTCACAGAAGGCGTCACCAACGACCCTGTCGTGCGCGATTTGCGTCCGGCGCTGCAAAGTCTCGCACTCGACGATTACTTGTTGCACTTCAACCGCCTGCCTGACGAAGCGCGCAACGCCTTGAATGCGCGCTGGGGTTCGCCGGAGCAGGATCCGACCTTGCGGCGCGGCCGCTTCATGATCGCGGGCTGGCGCTGCGGGCAGGTGTTTGTCGGCATCCAGCCATCGCGTTCGCGTGAACAGGGTGATTACGCGAGTTATCACGACGCCGAGCTCGTGCCGCCCCACGCCTATCTGGCGTTCTATTTCTGGCTGCGTCATCAGTTCGGCATCGACGCGATTGTGCACGTCGGCAAACATGGCAATCTCGAATGGCTGCCGGGCAAGAGCGTTGCATTGAGCGGCGCGTGCTGGCCCGATCTGATTCTCGGGCCGATGCCGCATCTGTATCCGTTCATCGTCAATGATCCAGGCGAGGGCAGTCAGGCGAAGCGCCGCGCGCAGGCCGTGATTATCGATCACCTCATGCCGCCGCTCACGCGTGCTGAAAGTTATGGGCCGCTGCAGGACCTCGAGCGCCAGGTCGACGAATACTATGAAGCGCTGATGGTCGACCCACGCCGTTCGAAGCTGTTGCGGCGCACGATTCTCGCGACCATCGTCGAACATAAGCTGCATGACGAACTGAGTCTCGCCGAACCTGCCGGCCAGAGCGACGAGGACGTGCTGCTCACGCGTGTCGACGCGTGGTTGTGCGAGCTGAAAGAAGCGCAGATTCGCGACGGTCTGCACACGTTCGGGCGGTCGCCGGAAGGCGTGCAGCGGCACGACACGCTGCTGGCGCTCGGGCGTTTTCCAATCGGCGACGGGCAGGGCGCGAAGGCCGGATTGATCGACGCATTGGCGCGCGATCTGCAAATGGATCATCTGTTCGATCCGTTGTCGGTGGATTGGTCGGCGGCGTGGAACGGTCCGCGCCCGGACGTTTTGCAGCGCGTGAGCGACGCGCCGTGGCGGCATGCTGGCGACACTCGTGAGCGACTGGAGTTGCTGGCAGCCGGGATGTTGCGCAGTGTCTGCGGTGAGGCTGCGCCTGCTCTGGCGCCCGCGGTGGGCACGTTGCCGCAAGCCGAACGCGTGGTCGAACGCCTGCGTGAGGATGTCCTGCCGCGGCTCGATGCATGTGGTCCGCAGGAAATGCGGCATCTCAGGCGCGGCCTCGAAGGACGCTTCGTGCCGCCCGGCCCTAGCGGTTCGCCGTCGCGCGGACGCCCCGACGTGCTGCCCACCGGCCGCAATTTCTATTCGGTCGACACACGGGCGGTGCCGACTCAGGCCGCGTGGTCGCTCGGCTTGAAATCCGCTCAGCAGTTGATCGAGCGGCATCTGCAGGAGCATGGCGACTATCCGCGCGCGATTGGCCTTTCCGTGTGGGGCACCGCGACGATGCGAACCGGCGGCGACGACATCGCCCAAGCGCTTGCATTGCTCGGCGTGCGGCCGAAGTGGGCGCCGGGCAGCCATCGCGTGACCGACTTCGAGATCATGCCGATCGAGGTGTTCGACCGGCCGCGTATCGACGTCACGTTGCGCGTGTCGGGTTTCTTTCGCGACGCCTTTGCGAACGTGATGCATCTGTTCGATGCCGCGGTGCAGGCGGTGGCCGAACTCGACGAGCCCGAGGATCTGAACCCGATTCGCGCGCGCGTGCGGCGCGAACGCGATGCGCTGATCGCCCGCGGCATGGACGCCGCCGAGGCGCGCAAACGGGCCGGCTGGCGCGTCTTCAGCGCGCGGCCCGGCGCGTATGGCGCGGGTCTGCAGGACATGATCGACTCGCAGCAATGGCAGACCGACGCCGACCTTGCCAATGCGTATCAGGCGTGGGGCGGCTACGCCTACACGCAGAAAAGCGCCGGCGAGGAAGCGCGCCACGCGTTCGGCACGCGCCTCGCCGCGATGGATGTGGTGCTGCAGAATCAGGACAACCGCGAGCACGATCTGCTCGATTCGAATGACTACTACCAGTTCCAGGGTGGCATGGTCGCGGCGGTGCGGCACCTGGCCGGCAATCAGCCGCATATCTATCATGCCGATCACAGCAATCCGGCGGCGCCGCGCGTACGCACGCTGCATGAGGAAATTGCCCGCGTGGTCCGCTCGCGCGTGGTCAATCCGAAATGGCTGGATGGCGTGAAGCGTCACGGCTATAAAGGCGCCGCGGAAATTGCCGCAACGGTCGACTATCTCTACGGCTACGACGCGACCGCGCGCGTGATCGACGATCACCAATATGCGCTCGTCACCGACGCCTATCTGAACGACGCCGACACGCGCGAGTTCATGCAGCACCACAATCCGCACGCGCTGCATTCGGTCTGCGAGCGTCTGCTCGAAGCCATGCAGCGCGGGTTGTGGCAAAACCCCGGCGACTATCGCGCGCAAGTTGAACAACATTTGCTGGCAAGCGAGCAGCATATTGAAGGAATGCAACCATGAATGCAGCGACCCGGCGGCCCGCGTTTCCATTTGCGGCGTTGATTGGCCAGGCGCCGTTACAGCAGGCGCTGCTGCTGGCCGCAATCGATCCGGGCCTGGGCGGTGTGCTGGTCAGCGGACCGCGCGGCACGGCGAAATCGACTGCGGCGCGCGCGCTCGCGGAACTGCTGCCCGAAGGGCAACTGGTGAATCTGCCGCTCGGCGCCAGCGAGGATCGACTGATCGGCACCCTCGATATCGAAACCGTGCTGCGCGACGGCGAGGTGCGTTTCTCGCCGGGATTGCTCGCGAAGGCGCACCAGGGCGTGCTGTATGTCGACGAAGTCAATCTGCTGCCGGACGTGCTGGTCGACGCGTTGCTCGACGCCGCGGCGAGCGGCGTGAATACCGTCGAGCGCGATGGCGTTTCGCACAGCCACGACGCGAGCTTCGTGCTGATCGGTACGATGAATCCGGAAGAAGGCGAGTTGCGGCCGCAACTGATTGACCGCTTCGGCTTGATGGTCGAACTGCAGAACTGTTTTGAGCCACAGGTGCGCCAGCAGATCGTCAAGGCGCGGCTTGCCTTCGATCTCGATCCGCAGGGTTTTCGTGCCGCGTATTCGCAGCAGCAGGAAACGCTGATGCAACGGATTCACGCGGCGCGCGACGCGCTGCCTCAACTCGCGCTCGACGACGCCGTGCATGCTCGCGTGAGCACGCTGTGCATCGAGGCGGCCGTGGATGGCCTGCGCGCCGACCTCGTGATGCTGCGCGCGGCGCGGGCCCTGGCGGCGCTGGAGCAGGCGGCCGCGGTCACGACGGAGCATGTCAATCGCGTCGCCGAGGCGGTGCTGACGCATCGTCGGCACGATCGCGAGACGCATGCGCCGCAGCAGGCTTCTTCCGATGCGGACACTGCGGCCTCGTCGCATGCCGCGTCAACTGAGGCGACTGGCGATAGCGATTGGGGCTACCTGCCGCCGGAGCCCGCGGGCGTTTCGCCTGTCAAAGGCGTGATCGCGCTCAGTGCAAAAAAACGCTGAGCCATCGAAAGGGTGCCGCCGCTGACTCGCGCAGCGGTTTTCGATGGCGGCAAGGGGCCGGAACGGATTCGCGCAAGCGCGTCGACGGCACGTCTGGCAAGCGCCTTGTGTGGCCGCCGACGCTCGCCGCGATGCGGCAGGACAGGCTGCGCGCCGAGCATCTGCGTTTCGTGCAGGCGGCGCCGCGAGGCGGTGTCCTGCATTGCTTCGTGCTCGATTGTTCGGGCTCCATGCTGACCGGCCAGCGTCTTGCACTCGCCAAGGGGCTGCTGATCGCATTGTTCGACCGCGCGAGCGCTGCGCGCGCCGAAGCCGCGCTGGTGTGTTTCGGCGGCGCCGGAGCGGATCTGCGCTTTGGTCCCGCGATTCCGCGCTGGTGGAACGAGCGGTGGGTACGGCCAGTGGGCGGGGGCGGTGGGACGCCGCTTGCCTCGGGCGTGGACCAGGCCGCGCGGCTGCTTGCGCGCTGCGCGCGACGCAAGCCTGCGCAGCAGCGCTGGCTGTGGATTCTGACCGACGGCCGCAGCAGCGATCAGCCGAGGCGGCCCCTCGATGCGGATGAAATCGTCTTCGTCGACTTCGAGCGCGAGGCAATACGGCTTGGCCGTTGCGAAATGCTGGCCGACGCATGGGGCGCCACGCGTATTACGCCCGAGGCGCTGATCGGCTGAGCGGCATGGGCGCCGCTCACGCTCGCACGTGTACTTTTACTTCAAACCGCTGGACCAGTACACGACGTCGTCCTGCCGGTCGAACACGAAGACTTTCATCGCCATCTGCTGGGCCGCGTCGAGCTGATCGAGTTCGAGACCATGCATGGACGGCTCGCCCGGCGCGCTGCCCTTTTGCACGTTACGGATGACGGCTGTGGTTTCGATCTCTGTATCGAGGTCTGCCGATTTGAGGCGGAACGCGATGCGCAGGCGTTCGCCGGTGGCGCCGAGCGTCCACGATGCGGCCAGCGACATGCCAAGCGCGCTGACGCCTTTTGCAAGGCCGATGCCTTCGTATGTGTCACCGGTTTCGCCAATGCCGAAGCGCACCGCGAGATGCGCGCGTACGCGAATCGACTTGCGTTCGCGCAGGCGGCGGATCACGCCGGGTTTCGATAGCACGACGTAGTCGAACGGTGCGCGGCAAATCGCTTCCACCGTGCAGACGAAGCGGAACACGGCCTGGCTCGCAATCGCGACGATTTCTATGTTCTCGCCATGGGCGAGCGCAAGGATGCGGCCGTCCTGAATAGGCGGGGTGACGAAGAGCGCCTGGTTCGGTGCGAAACCGATGATGCGGCAGGGGTGCATGGGGCCGCCGCTGCCGAGTTGGGTGCGCATGCCGATCAGGGCGCCGATCGCCAGATGCATGTCTTTGAGCGACAGTTCGCCGGTCGGGTCGGCCGGATGCGGTTGGGCTGACGGTTCCTGCGACAGGGTGGCGGTCAGCGCGTCGCCGCGGTGCGGCTGGAAGTGGTCGAAGAGGAACTTGCGTTCGTCGGTGGTGGCGAGGAGGGTGCCGCGATCGAACAGCAGTGTGCCGTCCCGGTCTGTGATGGGCCATTCCAGAGGTTTGCCCACGGGCACGGATTCCAGGGCCAATTTCAGTGATTGGCCTTCCGGGGCTGACTCCATGACTTGATTTTCGGTTGGGTGTTCCATGGTCTGCAGGATTTAGCTGGCGGGATAACCTTGTTTACGGCTGCGCCGTCTGGAGCTTTAGGTTTTTTTGTTGGCTCCTGTTATCTGTTTGTTGGGTATCGGGCGCTGCTTCGTTTGCTTTGTCGTGTTGGTCTGTTCCGGCGGACGGTCATTACTCTGGTGGGGCATGGGTGCGAAGTTATGCGCTGAGCTCGGTTGGTTAGAGCAGCGTGCCGATTTTTATTTGGAAGCCTAATCAATTCAGGTTGGGTGCTTTTCCAGGTTGTTCTGGCACTTCTCAACTTTTTGAAAATAAATGATCGAAGGGGGTTGACGGGGTGCGGACCGCATCGCATAATTCGCCTCCCGTTTGATGACGGACGCGAAGAAAGCAGAGCTCTCCAAGCGAATGATCTTTAAAAATTAACAGCCGATAAGTGTGGGCGCTTGATGTCTGACGCGCGGTGGATTCTTCGGGGTCTGCCGGGAAGCGAAAGTATCAAGTCTCACACTAGTATTAAAGGAAGGTTTTCCCATTTTCGGATGGGATGATCATTCGTCAGTACGTTGAGTGAGCGACCGGGTTCGAAAGAGCCCGAAAAACAGTAACAGGTTTGAACTGAAGAGTTTGATCCTGGCTCAGATTGAACGCTGGCGGCATGCCTTACACATGCAAGTCGAACGGCAGCACGGGAGTAATCCTGGTGGCGAGTGGCGAACGGGTGAGTAATACATCGGAACGTGTCCTGTAGTGGGGGATAGCCCGGCGAAAGCCGGATTAATACCGCATACGCTCTACGGAGGAAAGGGGGGGATCTTAGGACCTCTCGCTACAGGGGCGGCCGATGGCAGATTAGCTAGTTGGTGGGGTAAAGGCCTACCAAGGCGACGATCTGTAGCTGGTCTGAGAGGACGACCAGCCACACTGGGACTGAGACACGGCCCAGACTCCTACGGGAGGCAGCAGTGGGGAATTTTGGACAATGGGGGCAACCCTGATCCAGCAATGCCGCGTGTGTGAAGAAGGCCTTCGGGTTGTAAAGCACTTTTGTCCGGAAAGAAAACTTCTGCCCTAATACGGCGGGAGGATGACGGTACCGGAAGAATAAGCACCGGCTAACTACGTGCCAGCAGCCGCGGTAATACGTAGGGTGCAAGCGTTAATCGGAATTACTGGGCGTAAAGCGTGCGCAGGCGGTCCGCTAAGACAGATGTGAAATCCCCGGGCTTAACCTGGGAACTGCATTTGTGACTGGCGGGCTAGAGTATGGCAGAGGGGGGTAGAATTCCACGTGTAGCAGTGAAATGCGTAGAGATGTGGAGGAATACCGATGGCGAAGGCAGCCCCCTGGGCCAATACTGACGCTCATGCACGAAAGCGTGGGGAGCAAACAGGATTAGATACCCTGGTAGTCCACGCCCTAAACGATGTCAACTAGTTGTCGGGTCTTCATTGACTTGGTAACGTAGCTAACGCGTGAAGTTGACCGCCTGGGGAGTACGGTCGCAAGATTAAAACTCAAAGGAATTGACGGGGACCCGCACAAGCGGTGGATGATGTGGATTAATTCGATGCAACGCGAAAAACCTTACCTACCCTTGACATGTATGGAATCCTGCTGAGAGGTGGGAGTGCCCGAAAGGGAGCCATAACACAGGTGCTGCATGGCTGTCGTCAGCTCGTGTCGTGAGATGTTGGGTTAAGTCCCGCAACGAGCGCAACCCTTGTCCCTAGTTGCTACGCAAGAGCACTCTAGGGAGACTGCCGGTGACAAACCGGAGGAAGGTGGGGATGACGTCAAGTCCTCATGGCCCTTATGGGTAGGGCTTCACACGTCATACAATGGTCGGAACAGAGGGTCGCCAACCCGCGAGGGGGAGCCAATCCCAGAAAACCGATCGTAGTCCGGATCGCACTCTGCAACTCGAGTGCGTGAAGCTGGAATCGCTAGTAATCGCGGATCAGCATGCCGCGGTGAATACGTTCCCGGGTCTTGTACACACCGCCCGTCACACCATGGGAGTGGGTTTCACCAGAAGTAGGTAGCCTAACCGCAAGGAGGGCGCTTACCACGGTGGGATTCATGACTGGGGTGAAGTCGTAACAAGGTAGCCGTATCGGAAGGTGCGGCTGGATCACCTCCTTTCTCGAGCTAACGTGTCAATGCGTTGAGCGCTCACGCTTATCGGCTGTGAAATTAAGACAGATACGCAGACAGACTCAGGGGTCTGTAGCTCAGTCGGTTAGAGCACCGTCTTGATAAGGCGGGGGTCGATGGTTCGAATCCATCCAGACCCACCACTGTTTCTGCGGTGGCTGCGGCTAACCGGTGAAGACCCCGGATGATGCGCCTGCGTGGTCTGTATGACTGGGGGATTAGCTCAGCTGGGAGAGCACCTGCTTTGCAAGCAGGGGGTCGTCGGTTCGATCCCGTCATCCTCCACCAATCTTCAATGCGTAGCGTTCTGCGGAAGTAGCAGGCAGAGTGTTTTGCATTGGCGATTGAGCCAGTCAGAGTGATATGGAATTAAAGCAATTCCGATATCGGCTGTCGTTCTTTAACAATCAGGAAGAAGTAGTAAAGAGATTCACGAAAGGATACTTAGAGATGGGTGTCCGAGTAGGTGAATCAGGGTTGTGATTGTATCAATGTATGAAAAGGTAATCGAAAGATTGCCTTGGAATACGGCGCAACACGAATACTCAACCTGTAGCGATTGTGACGAACACGTCATCCCCCGTGGATGAGGTGGGAGACACACCCGTTATAGGGTCAAGCGAACAAGTGCATGTGGTGGATGCCTTGGCGATCACAGGCGATGAAGGACGCGGTAGCCTGCGAAAAGCGGGGGGGAGCTGGCAAACGAGCTTTGATCCCCCGATGTCCGAATGGGGAAACCCACTCCTTATGGAGTATCCATGACTGAATACATAGGTCATGAGAAGCGAACGCGGTGAACTGAAACATCTAAGTAACCGCAGGAAAAGAAATCAACCGAGATTCCCAGAGTAGTGGCGAGCGAAATGGGAGCAGCCTGTACTCTTTATCTTCATTGTTAGTCGAAGGCTCTGGAAAGTGCCGCCATAGCAGGTGATAGCCCTGTAGACGAAAACAGCGAGGAAGAACTAGGTGTACGACAAGTAGGGCGGGACACGTGAAATCCTGTCTGAAGATGGGGGGACCATCCTCCAAGGCTAAATACTCGTGATCGACCGATAGTGAACCAGTACCGTGAGGGAAAGGCGAAAAGAACCCCGGGAGGGGAGTGAAATAGATCCTGAAACCGCATGCATACAAACAGTAGGAGCCTCTGCGAAGGGGTGACTGCGTACCTTTTGTATAATGGGTCAGCGACTTACATTCAGTGGCAAGCTTAACCGATTAGGGCAGGCGTAGCGAAAGCGAGTCCGAACAGGGCGTTCAGTCGCTGGGTGTAGACCCGAAACCAGGTGATCTATCCATGGCCAGGATGAAGGTGCGGTAACACGTACTGGAGGTCCGAACCCACTAACGTTGAAAAGTTAGGGGATGAGCTGTGGATAGGGGTGAAAGGCTAAACAAACCTGGAAATAGCTGGTTCTCTCCGAAAACTATTTAGGTAGTGCCTCGTGTATCACCTTCGGGGGTAGAGCACTGTCATGGTTGTGGGGTCCATTGCGGATTACTACGCCATAGCAAACTCCGAATACCGAAGAGTGCAATCACGGGAGACAGACATCGGGTGCTAACGTCCGGTGTCAAGAGGGAAACAACCCAGACCGCCAGCTAAGGTCCCCAAATATTGCTAAGTGGGAAACGAAGTGGGAAGGCTAAAACAGTCAGGAGGTTGGCTTAGAAGCAGCCATCCTTTAAAGAAAGCGTAATAGCTCACTGATCGAGTCGTCCTGCGCGGAAGATGTAACGGGGCTAAGCAATATACCGAAGCTGCGGATGCACATTTATGTGCATGGTAGGAGAGCGTTCCGTAAGCCTGCGAAGGTGCATTGAAAAGTGCGCTGGAGGTATCGGAAGTGCGAATGCTGACATGAGTAGCGATAAAGGGGGTGAAAGGCCCCCTCGCCGTAAGCCCAAGGTTTCCTACGCAACGTTCATCGGCGTAGGGTGAGTCGGCCCCTAAGGCGAGGCAGAAATGCGTAGCTGATGGGAAGCAGGTTAATATTCCTGCACCATTGTTAAATGCGATGGGGGGACGGATCGCGGAAGGTTGTCCGGGTGTTGGAAGTCCCGGTCCTTGCATTGGAGAAGGCGCTTAGGCAAATCCGGGCGCGGAATTCAAGGGTGCGAGGCCATTCACTTCGGTGAAGAAGCAACTGGAAGTGGTTCCAAGAAAAGCCTCTAAGCTTCAGTTTAACAAGACCGTACCGCAAACCGACACAGGTGGGCGAGATGAGTATTCTAAGGCGCTTGAGAGAACTCGGGAGAAGGAACTCGGCAAATTGGTACCGTAACTTCGGGATAAGGTACGCCCCTGTAGCTTGACTGGCCTGCGCCAGAAGGGTGAAGGGGTTGCAATAAACTGGTGGCTGCGACTGTTTAATAAAAACACAGCACTCTGCAAACACGAAAGTGGACGTATAGGGTGTGACGCCTGCCCGGTGCCGGAAGATTAAATGATGGGGTGCAAGCTCTTGATTGAAGTCCCGGTAAACGGCGGCCGTAACTATAACGGTCCTAAGGTAGCGAAATTCCTTGTCGGGTAAGTTCCGACCTGCACGAATGGCGTAACGATGGCCACACTGTCTCCTCCCGAGACTCAGCGAAGTTGAAGTGTTTGTGATG
Organism: uncultured beta proteobacterium; assembly: GCA_963738755.1. Classification (GTDB taxonomy): domain Bacteria; phylum Pseudomonadota; class Gammaproteobacteria; order Burkholderiales; family Burkholderiaceae; genus Paraburkholderia. Next base: position 157,496 of record CAVTXZ010000021.1, on the reverse strand, counting down.
ATGCAATCTCCCCGCGGCTAGACGGAAAGACCCCATGAACCTTTACTGTAGCTTTGCATTGGACTTTGAACCGGTCTGTGTAGGATAGGTGGGAGGCTTTGAAGCGTGGACGCCAGTCTGCGTGGAGCCATCCTTGAAATACCACCCTGGTTTGTTTGAGGTTCTAACCTTGGTCCGTTATCCGGACTGGGGACAGTGCATGGTAGGCAGTTTGACTGGGGCGGTCTCCTCCCAAAGTGTAACGGAGGAGTACGAAGGTACGCTAGGTACGGTCGGAAATCGTGCTGATAGTGCAATGGCATAAGCGTGCTTAACTGCGAGACCGACAAGTCGAGCAGGTGCGAAAGCAGGTCATAGTGATCCGGTGGTTCTGTATGGAAGGGCCATCGCTCAACGGATAAAAGGTACTCTGGGGATAACAGGCTGATACCGCCCAAGAGTTCATATCGACGGCGGTGTTTGGCACCTCGATGTCGGCTCATCTCATCCTGGGGCTGTAGCCGGTCCCAAGGGTATGGCTGTTCGCCATTTAAAGAGGTACGTGAGCTGGGTTTAAAACGTCGTGAGACAGTTTGGTCCCTATCTGCCGTGGGCGCTGGATATTTGAAGGGGGCTGCTCCTAGTACGAGAGGACCGGAGTGGACGAACCTCTGGTGTACCGGTTGTCACGCCAGTGGCATCGCCGGGTAGCTATGTTCGGAAGAGATAACCGCTGAAAGCATCTAAGCGGGAAACTCGCCTTAAGATGAGATATCCCCGGGGCTTCGAGCCCCTTGAAGGGTCGTTCAAGACCAGGACGTTGATAGGTCAGGTGTGGAAGCGCAGTAATGCGTTAAGCTAACTGATACTAATTGCCCGTAAGGCTTGATCCTATAACAGGTGTGTGTCGGCAGCCGTGAGTGCTTCAGCACTTATGGATGCCCCACCCTGCGCCACGCGCAGGGTCTTGAGTACACACACAGGTTGAGATCAGTGTTGTGCCGGAAACAACACAACTCCCCTCTGGTGAGCATCACCAGAAACTACTTCTTCCAGATTGGTTGTACTGCTCCACGAGCAGTACGGCAACAAGTCATGCCTGATGACCATAGCGTGTCGGTACCACCCCTTCCCATCCCGAACAGGACCGTGAAACGACTCCACGCCGATGATAGTGCGGATTCCCGTGTGAAAGTAGGTAATCGTCAGGCTCCCCAGCAGCAACAGAAACCCCACCCCGAAAAGGTGGGGTTTCTGCGTTTACGCGGCAGAAATTATCAGTCGTGAAAATGCGCTTCAATCCTTCCCCATTCGAAGTGCGTTTGCATAACCCGTCAGTTCCAGATAAGCGCGTCCGACATCTACACCTTCGCGACTCACTCGTACGGCACCTTCCCAATACACTGCACCGGTCGATTGACTCGAATCGAGTTCCTGATCGTCCATCAGCGGATCGAGTCGCCACGTCAGCGCGCCCGTTTTGACCGTCATCGAGACCGGATAGGACGTGTTCGTGCGCGGCGAACGCCATGTGCGGACCGGCGTAAAGCCGACATCCCCGGGACCGAACGTCGTCATCTCGCCGTTCGGGCGACGAAGCGCGGCATGCGCCCATACCGCGTGACCGTCACGGCTGCGCACCTTGAACGCCATCAGGGCAGAGCCATCCCTCAGATTGGCGCCGAGCCAATCCCATCCGACGGCGTCGGGATCCAGCAGCGCACTTGACCATTCATGATCGAGCCACGCCGTGCCAGTGACGATTGTGGCGCCCTCCGACGTGCCGCCCGCAGCAACCGGCCGAACCACGCTACCAGTCACGCGCAATTGCGGCTCGCTGTAGTAGTAACTCGCCTGTTCGGGGCGCGGGCCTTTGCGCGAGTATCCGCGCTCGCCCTGGATCATGGGCGGCTGCGTCGGTGTCAGCGTGAGATGCAGCGAAAAGCCGTTCGCATCGGCTGTGACGTCGTAGTGGCCGTCAACAGCACGGGCGATTTTCCAGGCGTCGAGTTTGACGTCGGTATTGTCCGGCTTTGCATACGCCAGCCCAAAACCCTCCCGGCCAATCCGTTGATCGTGCGTGAGATGGCCCCGCGCGGGGTCGCTTAGCGCAGCGTGGGCAATGATCAATTGCGACGGCGCAAAGGCGCTTGGATCAGCCGTGTCGTGGCCGGTCGCCGAGCGAAAAAAAGTGATCTGGAAACCGAGCGGCCGATTGTCCGGAGTCGCGAGCCAGCCCGTGGCGTACCACCACTCGGTGCGAAACGCGGGATGTGCGCCGCTGTCTTGCGGAAGGACGACCGGACGATTTGCGATGACGTCCGCGAACTCGGGTGCTTTGGCAAACGCAGGCAAAACGGCCAGCACGCCAATGCAGAGCAAGCCTTGAATCTTCGCGCGCAATCGCCAGGTACTCGCAGCGCGGCGTGCCGACGCTATCAGCGAAGTGCAAGGTGCTTCATGCGCGAGGTGCAACGCAGCCATATGCGCCGACGCTTGCGCTATTTCGCGCGCTAAAGCCCACATCACCAATCCTCCTTGACCGCGCGTACCGCATCGATAGACACGGCACCCCGTCCGGCAATCACCGCTGTCGAGCATGACGAAGCCAGCATCACCAGTGCAACCGTGCTTAGTACCGTCCATGGAATATGAAGCGACATGCTCCAGTGAAACGACTGCGGATTGACGACGAACACAAGGATCAGACTGATCGCGAATCCGAGCACAAAACCCATTGCGATGCCGCAAGCGGTCAGCATGCCGCCTTCTAGCGCGAGAATCGCGAGTACCTGTGAACGCGTCACGCCCACGTGACGCAGCATGCCGAACTCGCGTGCCCGCGCGAGTGTTTGCGCGGAGAAGGTCGCCGCGACGCCGAATAGTCCTATCACGATGGCGACGGCTTCGAGCAGATACGTGACCGCAAAACTCCGATCGAAGATGACCAGCGTGCGCGCACGAATTTCTCCAGGCTGCGACAGGTCCAGCGAAGCGCCGAAGGGCAGCGCGCGCAGTCCTGCAATAACGTGATCGACACTCGTCCCAGGCTGCACGGTCACGGCGACGTCGGTTGCGCCTGTATCGCCAGTCAGGCGCCGATAGTCGGCAAGCCGTAGCTGGATCGCACCGCTTTGACGCACGTAATCGCGCCACACGCCGGCCACCAGAAATACGTGGCCGCGTTCGCCGAGTGGCAACTGCAGGTGCTGTCCAAGCCGATATCCATACAGATCGACCATTGCTTCGGATACCCAAACAGGTGTGTCGCCCGCATGCATCGCAGCGGGAGGCAGGACTGCGCCCGTCATCTGCAGATTGGCGCCTGGATCGGCCGCATCGATTTCACGCGCGAGCACGGCGATATCTGGCCGTGCCGGATCGAGCGTGAGATGCGAGGTGCGTGCAAAGGCAGCTTTTCTGATGCCTGGCACGCTCGCCAGAAGCGTCTGTTCATCGACGCGCAAGCCGCCCGTGTCGCCGTTCGGTGCGACGCGAACATAGAGATCGGCGGAGAGCAGGTGGCTCAACCAGTCTTCAACAGACACGCGAAAACTCGCCACCATGATCGCCATCGCGACGATCAGTGCAAAGCTCGACAACACGCCGCCCATTGCAATCGAGGCTTGCCCCGGCGCATTCGCGAGACGCGCCAACGCCAGGGTGCGCGTGGCGCCGGCGTGCCGCCGCGCGCCGAGTGCTCGGCTTGCCGCACCGAAAATCGACGCGGTGACGCGAGGCATCAAGGCGATACCGCCGACCAGCAACAGGGCGACAGCCAGATAGCCTCCGATGGGTGCATCGAACAAGGGCGGCAACTGCGTGAAAGCCGCGGCAACCAGCAGACATGACAAAGCAGGCCACGGCGTAGCGAGCCGCGCCAAAGCGCCTTCTTCAGCGCCTGCCTTGAGCGCTGCTGCGGGCCGCGCGCGGGCCGCTTCCAGTGCGGGTGCCAGACTGCCCACGATCGACACGGCGACACCAAGCGCCAGAAATAGCGCCGTGGCCAGCGGTTCGAAGCCGACTTGCGGCTGCACGCCAGGAAAGTAGCCGCCTCCCAGGTCGCTGCCGAAAAAACGCAACGCACCGCCCGCCATGGCGTAGCCGAGCGCGAGTCCGGCCAACGAGCCGAGCAGGCCGAGCAAGGCACCTTCCATGAGGATCTGGCGCAGCAATTGAGCGCGCGTCAGTCCGAGCACGCGCAGCATGGCGAATTGCGCGCGGCGCCGCACGACACCGAGCGCCTGAGTTGAAAACACAAGGAAGGCGCCAGTGAAGAGCGCCACCAGCGCGAGTACGTTCATGTTGATCCGATAGGCGTGCGACAGTCGGTCGGTGCGGCTTTCTGTGTCGCGCGTTTCGGAAATCACCCACTGGCTGCCGAGCCGCGCTTGCAGATCACGCCTGAAACGTTCCCGATCGACGCCGCGTTCGAGTTGCAAGTCGACGCGCGAGAGCTTGCCCAGCCTGCCGAACTTCCATTGCGCCGCGGCAATATCCATCACCGCAAGCCGTTGACCCGGCCGCGTCCTGACGAGGCCGCCGGCCACCCGCAGATGCACGATGGCTGTGCCGCTGCGCAGCGCCACTTCGTCGCCGATTTTCACCTTCAGCCATTGTTGCGCCGCTGTCGAGAGAAATAGCGTATCGGCCGCAAGCGTATCGAACGGACGCTCACGCGCCGGTACGCCGATCAGGTCGGGCGCGACACGGCTCGCCTTGAAGACGTCGATGCCGAGTACCGGTAGCGGGGCGCTCTCGTCCGGCACGGTGGCGTCGAAGAAAAGTATGGGACTTGCGAGCGCCACGCCGGGTTCGGCGGACAACCGTGGGTAGATGGATTCGTCGAATGCAGGTTGCGCTCCGCGCACCTGCAGATCGGCCTGACCCGACAGGCTGCGCGCCGCTGCGGAGAATTCGTTGAAGGCCGCGCTATTGATCAGTTGAACGGCGTAACCGAGCGCGACACCGAGTGCAATCGTTGCAATCGCAACCAGCGCGCGTCCGCGATGACTGCGCCATTCGGCGCCCAGCAGCCAGCGTGCAAGCATGCGGTGGCCGCGTGTGTGGAAGTGAGGGCGTGGTTCAGCACGCATCGTCGGTTGAACGCGCGACCGACCGGGAACCAGACGGCGAGGCAAGCGACGACGAAGCGTGCAAGCCGCCGTCGCTCAGAATCAGGATGCGGTCGGCAATCGCAGCGGCCGCTTCGGAATGCGTGACCATGATCGTGGCCGCGCCGGTTGCCTTGCTTTGCGCGCGAAACAGGCCGAGCACTTCATGCGCGGTGTCGGGATCGAGGTTGCCGGTCGGTTCGTCGGCGAGGATCAGTTTCGGGCGATGTACAAGGGCGCGCGCAATGGCGACGCGCTGCATCTCGCCGCCGGAAAGCTGCCGCGGAAAATCGTCGCCGCGGCCGCTCAGGCCAACCGCGGCGAGCATATCGAGCGCGGCCGCCGTCGGTAAGTCATTTAATAGCAGCGGCAGAGCGACATTCTGCGCAAGCGTCAAATGCGGCAGCACGTGAAACGCCTGGAATACGAAGCCCAACTTTTTCCGGCGCAGACGCGTCGCCGCATTGTCGTCCAACTGCGCGACTGCGTCGCCGTCGATCATCACGTCGCCGCTGTCCGCGCTGTCGAGACCTGCAATCAGATTCAGCAGCGTCGATTTGCCAACTCCCGAGTCGCCCATGATGGCGACGAATTCACCTGGTCCGAGCGTGAAATCGAGGTGCGCCAGCACGATGCGGCCTGCGCCGTAGGTCTTGCTCAGCCCGCGGCACTCGAGCGCGGGAACGACACCTTCATCACGAAGCGCCATGCGGTTTCCAATAAGTCCGGACGATGAGGGCGAGACCGGACGGTCTGCCAAGCCATGCGACGAACGTCGCTGCCGCGTGTGAATGTCGGCCCCCGATTCGCCGCAGTATAGGCGGGTTGTACGCACCGCGGCGAATGATAAACAGTAAGAACCTAAGCGCGCCGCGGTACTGCAATTGCTTTCAATTAGATAACGAAAAGTGCCCACTGCACCATAGGCGCTTGCAAACCGTATGAACGATGCCCCAACCTGGCGCATGAAACGTTCCAGAGTTCAAAATTCTCAGCCACCAAATTGTGCATTCGCACATTTCGAGTTCACCCGCAAGGTGCTCACTAGCAATAGCGTATTTCCGAAAGCAACTTTTTTCTTGGTGCGCTGCAAAATTGTTTGAATAAGGGTAATCTCCTATTCCTTGCTGATTTGCCTCAAAGAAACGGCGTTTTACGCCGCTCCGACCCCTCAGCGAACCAAAGCCTTCAAAGTCATTTCAATGCCTTCAAACTGAAGGCGTCGGGGTGGCGTTTTGCCCATCAAGTATCCAAAAGAACACATGCCATTGCCTCCGCTTCTTAGTCTTCTAATCTGGATCCCCATTATTGCCGGCCTCGTGGTGTTGCGCGCCGGATCGGACAAGGCACATGGCCGCACGCGTTTGCTCGCTCTCGCAGGCGCGGTGGCGGGCTTCCTGCCGGTCATTCCGCTCGTCGCTCATTTTCGCAACGACGTGACGTCGATGCAGTTCGTCGAGAACGTCAAATGGTCGCCAACGTTCGATATCGCGTGGCATGTGGGTGTCGATGGGATTTCGCTGTGGCTGGTTGCATTGACCGCGCTCACCACGATCATCATCGTGGTCGCCTCGTGGGAATCGATCACCGAGCGTACCGCGCAGTACTTCGGTGCGTTCCTCATGCTATCGGGTTTCATGCAAGGCGTATTCACGTCGCTCGACGGCATGCTGTTCTTCATCTCGTTCGAAGCGACGTTGATTCCGCTCTATCTGCTGATCGGCACGTGGGGGCATTCGAACCGTTCGTATGCAGCCGTAAAGTTCTTCTTCGTCTCGCTCCTTGGCTCGTTGATGATGCTGATGTCGATGCTGTATCTGTACAGCCAGACGCATAGCTTCGACCTCGCGCAATGGCGCGAAACGCATCTCGGCACGTGGCCGCAGGTTTTGATCTTCCTCGGCTTCCTTGCTGCGTTCGGTGTCAAGGTGCCGATGTGGCCGCTGCACACGTGGCTGCCGGACGTCCACCTCGACGGACCGACCGGCGCTGCCGTGATGATCGGCATGCTCAAATTGGGCGGCTACGGTCTGTTGCGTTTCGCGTTGCCGATCGCGCCGCAGGCAAGCCACTTCTTCGCGCCGATGATGATCACGCTCTCGCTGATCGCGGTGATCTATTCGAGCCTGCTCGCGCTGGTGCAAACCGATATGCGCCGTCTGCTCGCGTATTCGACGATTGCGCACATGGGCCTCGTCACGCTCGGTCTGTTTGTGTTCAACCGTATCGGTCAGGCGGGCGCAATCGTGCAGATGCTGTCATACGGTGTTGTGTCGGGCGCGATGCTGCTGTGCACGGGCATGCTCCACGACCGTACGCAGACCGCCTCGATTGCCGAGTACGGCGGTGTCGCCAACACCATGCCGCGCTTCGCAGCCTTCGTGATGCTGTTCTCGATGGCCAATATCGGCCTGCCGGGCACGTCGGGTTTCGTCGGCGAGTTCATGGTGTTGATGGGCGCGATCCGTTTCAATTTCTGGATTGGCGCGATGGCCGCGTCGACGCTGATTCTGAGCGCGTCGTACACGCTGTGGATGTACAAGCGGGTGATTTTCGGCGCGATTGCCAACGCTCGTGTCGCGAAACTGAAAGACCTCGGCAAGCGCGAGTTCGTACTGCTCGGCGCAATGGCGCTGCTGGTGCTGGCCATCGGCCTCGATCCGAAACCGTTCACCGATGCGATCGATCCTTCGGTCGGCACGTTGCTGGCTCAATCGGAGCGCAGTGTGCATCCTTCGGAGTCGGCGCCGGTTGACGGCGGCGGTCATCTGCAAGCCGCGGCGCCCGCTGCGGTTGTTGCCACCCGCTCGCCGGGTTGATCGCATCGCAACACTGCCGCGCTGCGAGCGCTGCGTTGCCGTCTAGGGCGCGGCGCTCTTGTGCCATACGCTTCGTATGAAACGACGCAGCGTCATTCACACCGTGTGCTTCGTTTCTTGATGTCGGCCCATGGTGAATCGGACGAAGGTTAATTCGCGCGTGGCGCCTCGCACGATTGACCGTCGCGACAACACGCGTTAGCATCGTTTCCATGACCGCTACTATCCATTCCCGTTTGCATTCTTTGCGCGCATGCTGTTGCAGCCTGCCAAGGGGAGCTTGCGTCTAGCGAGTCGATCTGTACACGTCCATATCCCTGAGGCCACCCGTCACAAGACCGGTGGCCTTTTTGTTTCCTGATGCGCTCAACGCCACCGGAATTCACATGCCGCTTGCCTTGTACGACACCTGGTCGCGCACCTCGCGCGCTTTCACGCCGATCAATCCGGATTATGTGGGCCTGTATTGCTGTGGCCCGACGGTGTACGACCATGCGCATATCGGCAATCTTCGAACCTATGTGTTCGAGGACGTGTTGCGGCGCGTGCTGGTGCTGAACGGCTACACCGTGCGGCACGTCGTGAATATTACGGACGTCGGTCACCTTGTCTCCGATGCGGACGAAGGCGAAGACAAGATGGAGAAGGGCAGTCGGCGCACCGGCGAATCGGCATGGACGATTGCCGAACGCTACACCGCGGCTTTCATGAGTGACTGGCGCGCACTCAACCTGCTGGAGCCCGATGTGTGGTGCCGTGCGACCGATCACATTGCCGAGCAGATCGCATTCATCGCCGAAATCGAGCACAACGGCTACACGTACCAGACTTCCGATGGCGTGTATTTCGACACCGGCAAACAGGGCGATTATGGCTTTCTCGCACGTCTCGATGTGGCGGGACTGCAGGCCGGCAAGCGCGTGGCGATAGGAGAGAAACGGCACGCGACGGACTTCGCGCTCTGGAAATTCAGCCCGCCTGGCAGCGCGCGGCAAATGGAATGGGATAGCCCATGGGGGCGTGGATTTCCTGGCTGGCATATCGAGTGCTCGGCGATGTCGGCAAAATACCTTGGCCCGTGGTTCGATATTCATTGCGGTGGCGAAGATCATATCGCTGTGCATCACAGCAACGAGATCGCGCAGACGCAGGCGCGCCACGGCACCCGTCTCGCGAACTTCTGGATGCACGGCCATTTTTTGACGCGTGGCGCCGGGAAGATGTCGAAGTCAGACGGCGACTTTGTGCGCATGCAAACGCTGATCGATCGCGGCATCGATCCGCTTGCTTATCGCTATCTGTGCCTCGGCGCGCACTATCGGAGCACCTTGCGTTTTAACGTCGAGGCGCTGAGCGCTGCGCAATCCGCATTGGAACGATTGCGCAGAACCTATGTGCAATGGCCAGAGGGCGGCACGCCGGACGCGCCGTCGCTGGGCCGCTTCAAGGCCGAGGTCGATCAGGATCTGAATCTGCCGAGAGCGCTGGCCGTGTTGTGGGATGTGGTCAGAAGCGATCTGCCGGCCGCGACGCGACGAGCAACGGTCGATTGTTTCGATGCCGTACTCGGACTGCGGCTCGCGGAGTGGCAGCACGATACATGGGCGATCCCAGCGGATATTGCGCATCTTGCAGGCCAGCGTGAGAAGGCTCGGGCCAGCAAACAATGGAACGAGGCTGACCGTTTGCGCGAGGCGTTGAAGGCAGCAGGCTGGCAGGTGGACGACAGCGCCGACGGGCAGACACTGCGGCCGCTTGGCGGTGGGAACTAGCGAAAGCGAGGCGTGACGGCGCTGATCGTGATCAGGCGCTGTCACGCAATGACGCGCGCAGGTGCGTCTGTTTCCACGCGAGCATGGCCGTGGATCAATACGGCTCCACCTTCAGTTCGGGGTGTGACGGCAGGTGGCCGTACGGCGTGTAGACCGGTCCGCAGCCGAAATGAATGGGTGGAGACGGGTTCCAGCCGCCCCGGATGACGATTGGCGGTTTCATTTCGCCTGGGCAGCACGAGGGCGCTTCGCGTGTGAGGCAGGCAATGCCGCCACGTACGGCGCGCGACGCAGCGCGATCGAGGTCATCGACGCGGGGTAGATCTTTGAGGGCAAGGGTTTTCATGACGGATCTCCGGCAACGTTGGATTGATATCGAACCCGGACACCGTCGGGCTCAGACACTCCGTTGCACACACCATGCCATCCGCTGCAAACGGGCTTGTGTTCGACCCGTTGCAGTCTATTGAGTGAAAGGTGATTGAGACGGACCAACTAGCGACGTTGAGGTGTCAGTGGGTAGCCGACAGACACGCGAGGTCACGCGTATTCCGTAGTCGAGCCGCACACGATTTGCGGATCGCCTTCACAGGAGAGAGTGCAAAGGACGACCACATACCGATCGACCCTTGCGTTCGAATAGTGCGCCTTTAGCCGTTAGGCTTGCGCGCCACGCCATCCCGTGAGGAGGGTGGGCAACTCAGCCATATCGCGGAACACGTGAACCGCACCGGCGCCGTGCAGCGCGGTTGCGCTGCTGTGGCCCAGTTCTTTCGGGCAATAGCCGAACACGGTGGCGCCGGCGGCGACGCCTGCGGTCGCGCCTGTCACGGTGTCTTCCACGACAGCACAACGTTTTGGGTCTACGCCCAAGCCGTTAGCCGCAGCCAGGTAGACGTCCGGATAGGGTTTGCTACGGGGCGTTTCATGGCCGCTGAAGACGCGCCCTTCGAAGCAATCGAGAATGCCGGCCTTGGCCAGTTGCAATTCCACCTTGATCCGATCGGCGCCAGACGCGACGGCGATACGTCCGTCGAAAGCCGTGTGGAGCGCGCGTACAGCGTCTGCCGCACCGGGTATGGCCACCAGTTCCCGATCGAGTGCATCGTTGCGACGAGCGCGAAACTGCGTGAGCCAGTCCATCGTTATGGCGAAACCTGTGCGCGCTTCGATCAGCGGCGCTTCGTCCTTGACTGCCTTGCCGACGAAAATGCGCATGGTCTCTTCGACGCTCAGATGCCAACCCAGTTTGCCGAGCATTTCGGTCAACACGCGGTTGGTGATGGGTTCGGAGTCGACGAGGACGCCGTCGCAGTCGAAGAGTACGGCGTCGAAAGGAAAATCGGCCATCTGGCGGGATATGGAAAGGGTTGGGAAGCGGGAAAGGATACCGCAGCGGGGCGCACGGCGCTGACGACCGATGCATCGACGAGGTGCTAACCGGCGCGAATAAGCACGCATCGGAGCAGCGGCAAGGGTGCGAGAAGCACCATGGCGATCGCGTCTGCCGCAACGACAACCAGGTGCGCGGATCCGTGGCGGTATTGCGATGTGACCTCTGAGCCGACGGGGCGAACCGTGACACCGGTGCGGACCCTTATGCCGATGTCGATACCAGTCCGGTGGTCTGGCCGTTCGCGAGCATTACCTGAACGAGCGCAGCCTGTGCCGTCTGGATTTCCCCCTCGATCTGCATGATCAGGTTGGCCTTGCTGGTGTTGGCGGCCAGGTCGCCGCTGCTGCTATGGGAAGCGGCGGCGCCAGAATTGCCCGAGCCACCTGAATGACCGAAGCTGGCCGTACTTCCAGAAGCGCCGCTGCTGCCCTGATTGGACGTTGAGCCCGAAGAGGTCTGCGAGTCCGGCGAGGCCTTTTGCCCGATCACTGCGGCCAACATTGCTTCGAGAAGCTGGATGCGCGACTTCAGTTGCTGGATCTCGGGGGCGGTTAAAGCGCTACTGCTGCCACCACCGTGTGCGCCGCTACTCGCCTGCCCGCTCGAAGCCGTCGCGGGACCTGACGACGAAGAGGAGGTGCCGGAAGACGCGTTGTCTGAGGCGACGTTGGTTGTCGATGCGGTCTTGCTGGTATCCGAACTCGACGCGGACGTGCTCGCGGACGTAGGTGCCGTCGTGCCGCTCGCACCAAGTCCTGCCGCCGCTACGGAGGTAGTCGATTGTATTTGCATGGTCCTTCGGTTCAAACGCAAACCTATGCGACGCGGCAGCGCGAGGGCAATGCGCGTTAGCGTTGTCGGAGAAATTCCAGATGAGTGCCCAAGCTGGATTAACGGCGCCTGTCCCTATTTTCTTTAGACCGCTTCCGTCGGTAGAGGAAACTTTGTGATCAGCGATGCGAGTCTGGACGTATTCCAGGTAGACGCGCAGGTCGAGGCCCGTGAGTTTCCGAGGCACCCGCGAGTGGCTTCTCGCTGACGGTGCTGTCTGTCTATGCGTTCATAGCAACTCGAAGATGCTGTACACGGGACCGCCAGCCAGGCGGTGCCCAATACCGACGGCAACGATGCGGTTGAGAAAGTCATAACGGGGATCCGCCGTCTCGAACATGGGATTGGTCCGGAAATAGTAAGTGGACGCGTCTACTGCCTCTCCCTTTTCCAGGCGTCCCATGACGTCCGCCGGACCATGCCGCACGCCCATGTAAGTCATCGTGATTAGCGCGTCGTCGTGCGTCTTCAGCACCAGCCTCGCGTCAAGTGTCGTGCTGCCATCGGCACGAACCGCCTGCCAGTCGTTGCCGCCATCCAGCACCTGTCCGGAAAGGCGTTCACCTTCGAATTCGCCACCCGGAACGATCCCGACACGGCGATTCAATCCGGGCGTGTTGCCTACTGAAATGATGGGCCGCACGTCCAGCCGCATGATGAACAGCGGACGTGTATGCACGCTCTGCAGCGTGTGAGGAAGATTCGCGAAATCGAGCCTGGACATGATGAGATCCTGTACCGAAGAGAGACAGTCGAGTTGGATTCAATGCGAAACACGACGATTTAATGGTTCGCAACGAACAGTTGCCCGGTCCGTCCGAACACAGCGACGTGTGCCTTGAACCAGTCTTCCTGAGCGAGCCGCATTCGCCAGGGAGAGTTGCGAGCCTGTTCCCGCGCGTCAGATTGGAGCGCATCCAAAGATGCGAGGTAATGGAGTGCAAGGTGCGTGAACGACTGGGGCTCCGCCTCCACGATCCGGAACCGTCGCACAGCAAGCCAATCGGGGCACTCAAGCAATGCTGGAATGTCATCCTCGTTATACCAACGGTCGAACTCTTCAGTGCGATCCGCGGGCACGGTAAAGAACACCGCATAGACGAAAGCCGCTGCGTTTAAGGACGCGTTGCTTGCATCATGCCTTTGCCAGCAGCCGATTTCCTCGCCGATATAGCGCGTGAAATCCGTGACATCGGCCAGTATGCGGCGAGTTGTTTCGTCCAGATTCGCCTTGATTTGCCTGTATTCCGGCGTCACCAGCGCGCCCTTGTCTTCCAGATCGTAGAGCGCCAGATAAGCGCGACTGTCTACGTTGCGATAGCGTTGCGCGTTGATGAAACCCGGTACTTCCATGCGAGGGGGAAGATGCTGGGTGTCGTACCAGCGATTAAACTCGTCCTCCCAACTCGCGCCGGGGGTCATTTCGGTAAACAGCACAGCTTTCTTAGCCATTTGTCCGCCTTTTAAAGAAGGGTTGGGTTCTAGCGGCAACCGAGGCCGGGGGCGACATGCGTGAGAATCGACTCGATGGCGTGCGCGCAATATTGCGGTCTCGCGCGGACAGTTGCGGGCGCTTCCACACATCGCCTAACAGGACGTCGGTCGTATAGCGCTCAAGGGCCGGTGCGACCGCGCGGATGCCGTTGACCGCGTCGATGGACGAATGGCAAGCTGGGCTTTCCATATCTGTAGTGCTTTCGATTGACGAGTTGCCGCGAAACAAAGAGGAAGCTGTGTTGGCGCCGTCTCTTTTCCCCAGATATAGGAGGCACCGACGAGCGGCGCCTCCAGGAAGTCTTATTGCTTAGCGGCCAGCACTCTGGCCACCGTCGACGTGCAGGATTTCTCCCGTGACGAATGATGCCGAATCAAGATACAGGATCGCGTCGGCGATATCGCTCGTCTCGCCCATGCGGCCCAGCGGATGGAAGGCACCGAGCATCTCGTGGTACTCCGGCGGATTCATCGGCGTCTTGATGATCCCCGGCGCGACAGCATTGACGCGAATACCTTTCTTCGCGTACTCAATCGCCAGCGACTTCGTGGCGGCGTTCAAACCACCTTTCGTCAGCGCTGCCAGCACCGAATAGATACCGCTGATCGCAGCGTCCACGACGCTGGCGGTCACGCTAACCACATGGCCGCTCGAATGCTTTTCCATTTCGGCGATGGCAAGTTGCGTGATGTAAAAGAAGCCCGCCATATTCACATTCATCACTGCGGCGTAGTCTTCCGCGGTGTTTTCGGTAAAAGGCTTGCCGATGTAAATGCCGGCGTTGTTCACGAGCGTATCGATGCGGCCGAACTTCGCGACGCCTTCAGAAATGACCCGTTGGGCAACTGCCGGATCGCCGATATCACCAGCAATCGTCAGGATGTTTGGATCATCCGACGGTTGGATCGAACGCGAAGTCGCAACAACGCGGTAGTCCAGCTTGCGGAATGCCTTGACGACTTCGGCGCCAATGCCTTGCGATGCACCGGTAACAACGACAACTTTTTGTGACGTGCTCATGCCTTGCTCCGAGAAAACATAGTTGATTGGCTCTGCCACCGATTGAGCCGACGGCTCCGTGGTCGGCCGCCCTAACGCGAGCTGAATAATGATTCATTTGTCTCATCGGCGGTAGAATGGCAGGATGACTTTCAGTTATTCTCCCTGCGAATGAATGACAAGCTATCCACCCTTCGGTTGTTTGTCCGGGTCGCTCATACATCGAGTTTCACCAAAGCGGGCCGCGAATTGGGCCTCAGCCAACCGTCAACATCGCGGCGCATTTCAGAACTCGAGGAGGACGTCGGCGCTGCGTTATTCGTGAGAAGCACGCGAGCCGTCACGCTGACCGAAGCAGGTACCGATTACCTGACCCGTGTTGAAGCGATTCTCTCCGCGCTCGATGAAGCAGACCATGCGGCGCGAGGGACCGCGGAACTGCGAGGCCATCTACGCGTCGCCCTGTCGACCAGTTTTGGCGTCCGCGAGGTCATCCCGAGGATTGGACGGTTCATGAGTCCGCATCCGGCGCTGCACATCGATTTGCTAATGGCAGACGATCGGCAGGATCTGATTGTCGAAGGCGTGGATGTGGCGTTCCGTTTTGGACAGTTGAAAGATTCGAATGCCACGTCAACCATGCTCGGGCGTTGCCCCCGATTGCTTGTCGCCTCGCCGGACTATCTGGCAAATACGGGAATGCCCGTCGAGCCGGGCGATCTGGCCGCTCATACATTCATCATGGGACCGTCGGCTAGCGGAGTCAGGGAGTGGACTTTCGAGAAGGGCGGTCGTCGCGTCGTGTTCCGTGGCGAGGGACGGCTGACTATCTCCCTGAATGAAGGGACAACAGTTGCAGCGGTCGCCGGCCTGGGGATTCTGACGACAGGGTCTTGGGGATGCCGCGCCGAGCTGTCTGATGGCCGGCTTATCCCCGTGTTGCCGGACTGGCAACTCGAACCACTTGAAGTCCATGCTGTTTTCCCTGCTGCCCGAGCGGCGCCGGCGGCTGCACGGGCGTTAGTTGCCTACCTTGCCGACGAACTGAAACTGATCTCGGTGTAGTGGTCGATTTTGCCGGCGAGCAGAACTTCTCCCGCCAGCCCGGCATCGACGGCGAACAGCACTAATAAACCGTTAAGAGTCAAGGAAAAGGCCAGCGCCGTAGGTACGCAAAAAGACTTTCAAGACCCGCCCGCGTGAGCCCCATACCCATCACTAAGCGTCTTCATAAACGCAATGATGTCCTGAACATCCTGATCGGTCATCGCCGGCTGTTCTCCAAACTTCCGGTCGAACGGCGCGTCCGCCACATCCACATTAGCTTGATACTGCGCTGGCAGATCGTTGTACTTGAGCACTTTCCCACTTGCATCGCGCGGATAGATCTTCTCAGGCGCGGTATTGCGCAAATTATAAAAATCCATCACCTGCTTCAGGTCATGGTAGACACCGTTATGAAAAAACACCTTGCGTTCAGCCACATTCCGCAGGGTCGGCGTGAGAAACATCCCGCAGTACTGCGTTTGCTTGGCGAGGTCATCACGAAACGGCCCACACACCCCCATATCGAAGAACTTAGGATCTTTATTAGCCGGAATCGCCGGATTGCGCGGCACCCCGAGCGCTTCATACTGCGTATCGGTAAACACCGGCGGCAACCCATCCTTACTCGGTTGACTCAAATGGCAACCTGCGCAATTAGCCTTGTCCTTGTCATTGAACAATTGCAACCCATGCAACTCGGCATGGGTCAACCGCGCTTTACCTTCGAGCCAATAATCGTACTTGCTGGTGAAAGCATGAAATGACTGATCCTCAGTCTGATACCGCCCCACGGCGAACATCGCCTCGGAAATCAACAGGCTCGGATTGTTCACGATCCCCGGCCCAAAGATCTGCTTGAACTGGTCCACGTAGCTGGTGTGCAGCAGCTTGCGCGCGACATCTTCCTCGGTGGCGTTAGCCATCTCCACCGGATTCATCAGCGGACCGATCGCCTGAATCTGCAACGTATCGGCGCGGCCGTCCCAGAACAGGCCGCCTTGCGGCACCATCGCCGGGGCAGCGGGCGCTGCCAGCGCGGTCTTCTGCGCGCGTTGCACGCCCGCAGCCTGTGAAGCCAGTTGCGTCATATCCACCGGCACATCGGTATCGCCCTGATCCGGACCGATGCTGAACGGCGCTTGCCGGTACAGGTAGGTCAACGAGGGCGGCGGTCGGTAGCCGGCCTGAGCCATATGTGCACCGCCGAGTTGCACAGGGAATGCGTTATCCGGCCCATACGAATGCTGCGCCGAGTGGCACGACGCACACGATTGCACACCCGAAGCCGACAGGGTCTGGTCGTAGAAAATCTGTTTACCGAGCAGCGCGACGGCGCTCAACGGCGCATTTTGCGGGCGCATCAGATGCACTGGATGAGGATTCGCGCCGGTGATGTCTTCGACAATCGAGCCCACTGCGGGCGGCATGCGCTCCGGGTAGAGCAGTGCGTATGCGCAATACGCGAGGACCGCGAGCACGACGCCGGCCGCGCTCCATGCAAATAACCGTACCCACGAGCGGCGGGTGATCACGGGGCCCGGCTCGCCGCCTGCGGGCAGATGCGATGGCAAGGCGGCGTCTGAAGGATGGTTCATGGCGTTGATGACGAGTCGTTCAAGCTGGTGCGATCAAAAAGCAAATCGAGCCAGCGCGGTTGCACTGGCCCGATGTCCGATTACAACTTGTGATGCTGCGTGCAGCATTTCATGTCTGAATTCACGCGCTTTTCGCACCGCCTCACGCATCGTTCTGCACGAGTACGGCGTGCACAAAACGGGAGGCGCGAGAGCGGGCCGTTCAGCACGATTGCCGTTCAGCTAGCCGGAGCCGCCGCCAGCTTCGTACCCAGGTTCTGATCCAGATACAGCGGCGCATTGTTGCCCGAGCCCGCGAAGTTGAACATGTTCATGATGCTGCCAGCGCTTGCGTCGAACGAACCCTTGCCGAGGCGTTGGCTGCCGAGCCAGTTGTCCTCGATGAAGCGGACCACGGACGCCTGGGTGATCGGCGTATCGTCGACGAAGTTGACCTTCGCCCACGGCGACACCACGATAAACGGCGTACGCGTACCCGGGCCGCATCGACCATTCACCGCACCGCCGTTCACGCCCGCCGGCTGAACCGCACCGGTAGCCGTACACTGACCCGGGGCGCTCAGGTTGTCGCTGCCGGCTACCGTCTTGCCACCAGCGGATTGCGCCGTGGTGGAATCGAACGACGAGCTCGTCGGCGCCTTATAGCGATGGTCGTACCAGCCGTCCGAATCGTCATAGGCGATGATCACGGCGGTGTTCTTCCAGTCCGGCTGTTGCTGCAGGAAGTTGATCACCTTGGTGACGAAGGCCTGCTCGTCGATCGGATCAGAGTTGCCCGGGTGGCCGTCGCTGATGGCCGGCGCCTTCAGGAAGCTCACCGACGGATAGTTGCCCGCTTTCACTGCCGCGAAGAAGTCGTCGGTGTCGTACTGATGGTGAACCGGCGTGGCCGTGTTATCGAGCGGATCAGTAGCGCCAATGACAGCCGTCGACGAAGGACGTGTATGCGCGAGATTAGCCGTGGTGGGGTAGTACTGGAACCACGCGTGATGCTGCACGTAGTCGCCCTTGGTTGCGTTCAGCACTTGCGAGAAGGTCGAGCGCGCGCAGCCGGTCGTACCGTTGGCGTTGGTGGTCTGCAAATTGAAGCCGCCCATGAAGCCGCCCCATGTGAGGCCCTTCGCGTTGAGCAGATCGCCAATGTTCCTGTTGTTCGACGACATCACACCGGTCACCGTGCTGCCTGCCGCGATCGTGCAAACGTCGCCGGTCGGGTCGAGGTCGCCGATCATCGTGAAGCCGCCGGCCGAATCGGGAATCGCATTGGGCGAGGTGCCGCCCGTCACCACCACGCCGTTGTTCTGGCCGGAGATCACTTCAAGCGCGCCCGGCGTCGACGGACCGTACGTGTCCGTGTACGCGTTCTGGTTCATCGCGAAGTTCTGCGCATAATTCCACAGCGCCGTGACGGTGTTGCCGTCGAAGTAGCCGAGCACCTGGCCTTTCGTGGCGAACGCGCCGGTGCTGCCGGCAATCGTCGAGCCGGCTGCCGTGAACAACGGGAACGAGTCCATTGCGCCGTTGTTATAGGCGAGCTGTTCCGCCGTGTACGCGTGGTTCTGGCTCGACGTGTTCGCTTGCGAGCGGTCGAGGCGGAACGGCAGCAGATCGGCTGCCGGCAGGCCGAGGCCTGCAATCGTCACGAGGCCGACCGTGCGGCCCGCCGTGTTCGGCGAGGCGGCCAGCGCGTTCGGATTCGCGCTGATCAGATTGTTGGTGCTGAGGTTGTTGACCGCCGGCGTGCCCGCGGCTGCCGTGAACTGCGGTTCGCCCACTGGGTTGCCCGCCTGCGGATAGCTCCCGAAGTAGTGATCAAACGAGACGTTCTCGCCGAAGATCACCACGACGTGCTTGATCGGCGTGGCGGTGGCAACGGCGTCCTGCGCCGACACGACCGGCGCCGGTGCCGTCGAACTCACGGTATTGCTGCCGCATGCAGCGAGCGCAAGCATCGCGGCAAACGGGATGGGTAAAAGGGTTCTACGGAACATGTGACTGGCTCCAGATTCGACTTCGCCGTTCAGCGTTTCCATCGGACTACGTGTGGAGGTTCGCTGGGGATATTGTTAGAAAGACAGCTGAGGGTCTTACCGCTAGAAACTGTGCGCATTGAAGCATTCGCTGATTAAGATTTCGGGGCGCGAACATTACGCAAGCTATCCATGACCCTACAAAGCAACAACGAATGCTGTCGTTTTGCTAACAGTAAGTTGGAGCGCAAGCGCGCTTCCGGCATCCGGATATCGTCCGCATCGAAGGATTTTTCCCATCCAACACGCAGCGACGGATTTCTCGCGCTGCTGCGTTTAACAGGAAACCAACCGCTTGCCGGGTGCCGGGCATGGGGCGCAGTGTGGTCCTCACTGGCGTTGCGTCGAAGGCGATTGAGCCTGAACGGTGCGCGCACAACGATTCGTGCGATGGCGAAGGCAAACGTGAAATGCATCATGGGAGTGGCAGCAAGTGAATGACGCTCGCCGGACGAAGCGATCAGCACGGTCCGCATGGCTTCGACGATCCGCGCGACGCGCCCGGCGCGCGCTGGGGAGCGGCACGTCTTGAGCGAACGCGATCCCGATGCGGAACTGCTGGCGCGGGTCGGTCAACAGGACCCGCTTGCTGTCCGCTCGCTAGTCGCGCGCAAGCTGCCGCGTCTGCTCGCGCTTGCCACACGCATGCTGGGAGATCGCATGGAAGCAGAAGACGTCGCGCAGGAAGTGTTCGTGCGAATCTGGAAGCAGGCGTCGCGCTGGAAAGAGGGCGAGGCGAGGTTCGACACGTGGGTGCACCGGGTGGCGCTCAATCTCTGTTACGACCGGTTGCGCGGACGCCGCGAAGATCCGCATGCCGAGATGCCGGATGTAGCCGATCCCGCTGCGCCGCCCGACGCCGTCCTCGCGGCGCGTGTCCAGGACGAGCGGGTGCGCGCGGCGCTCGCTGCCTTGCCGGCCCGGCAGCGCGAGGCGCTGGTGCTCAACTACTACCAGGAGATGTCGAACCTCGACGCTGCGGCCCTGATGGGCATCACAGTCGATGCGCTGGAAAGTCTGCTGGCACGCGCGCGCCGCAATCTGCGCGCTCAACTGGCCGACAGCGGCCCTGGAAAGGACAAGTCATGACCCCCGAAAGATTCCATCAGATCGTGCAGGCCTACGGCGCCGATCCACATCGCTGGCCGCAGCAGGAACGCGCGGCGGCGCAGGCGTGGGCCGACTTGCATCGCGCCGAGGCCGACGCGGTGCTGGCCGACGCGGCCGGCCTCGACGCATGGCTCGCCGCCGACACGCTCGAACCACCGAGCCTCGCGCTACAGCAGCGCATTGTCGGGAGCGCGCCGCAGCGGCAGCCGGCCGTGCCGCGCCGGCGCCTATGGTGGTCGGGCGCGGCAGTGGCGGGTGTCGGGCTGCTCGGGGGTGTGGCCGGCGCGTTAGCGGTCTCGTTCTTCGTATTGACGGCGCCTGCATCGATGAACGACTCGTCTTATCTGACTTCGAGCTTCGGCGGGTCATCCGCCGATTGGAGCGACGAATGAACGGCCGGTCGTGGAAATTCGTGCTCGGCGCCTCGCTCGTGCTCAATGTGTTTTTGCTGGGCGCGATTCTCGGTGGCGCTTATCAATGGTTTGTGGCGCGTGGCGCGACAGGGCAGGTGCAGGCACAGCAGCGGGCGCTGCGTTTCGCCGCCGAACCGCTGTCCGCCGAGCGCCAGACGGCTTTTGTAGACGGCTTGAAGAGTGCGCGCCGCGAGGGTCGCCAGTTTGCCCGCGAGGCTCGCGACGGGCGCCGCGAAGTGTTGCGCCTGCTCGCCGCGCCGCAGTTCGATCGGGCGGCGCTCGACGCCGCGCTGGCCCGCACGCGCGCGGCCGACAGCAGCCTGCGCGCGCAGGTGGAGGGCAGCGTGGCGGACTTCGCGGCGACGCTCTCGCCCGAAGAGCGCGTCAAATTCGCCGACAGCCTGAAAGTGCGCGGACAGTGGCGCGAGCCGCCGGCAGCGGGCAACGCCAACAAGCCGGCGAATCAGCCGGCGAATCAGTCGTCGAGCGAAACGACGGGTGAATAACAAAATGCTCGACGGGCGCGACGGATTTCATCGTGACGGCCGTTTAAACGAATATCCAACGCCGAAGAGGACGCTATGGCCTTATCCACGAACGTGAACGCCGCGGCGATTGCGCTCAACCGCTTCGGCCTCGGCGCGCGAGTCGACGACACGCCGCCCGCCGATCCAAAGGGCTGGCTGCTTGCGCAATTCGAACAGTATCAGGCGCGACCCAGCGCGTGGGCGAGCCAGCCTGACTCGGTTGCGCTGTCAACCGAACTCGTGCAGCAGCGCATGCAGAACCAGCAAAACCAGCAGAGCACGCAGGCGCAGCAGAACGCGAGCGACGGTTCAGCCAATCAGGCGAATGGGCAAGCCGGCGCGCAACCCGGCGCGCAACCTGGCGCTCAAGCCACTCAACCATCTGCTAAGCAAGCCGAAAGAAAAGCACTTCGCAACGAGGTCCTCGACATCTACCGTGCTTCCGTGAATGCGCGGGTTGCGAGCGCGCTCACCACGCCGACGCCTTTCATCGAACGGCTGGTGCATTTCTGGGCCAATCACTTTGCTGTCTCCACCGAAAAACCGGGCGTCGCGGCGCTCGCCGGCTCGTTCGAAGCGGAAGCGATCCGTCCACACGTGCTGGGTCGTTTCGAGGACATGCTGGTCGCGGTCGAGCGTCATCCGGCGATGCAACTGTTTCTCGACCAGACACGCTCGGTCGGGCCGGATAGCATGGCGGCGCTGCGCGCGGCCCAGCGCAATCCGGATCGCAAACGCGGGCTGAACGAGAATCTGGCGCGCGAAATCATGGAGCTGCACACGCTCGGTGTGCGCAGCGGCTACAACCAGGACGACGTCACCGAGTTCGCCCGCGCGCTGACCGGCTGGAGTCTGGCGGGCAATCCGGGCCAGCAGCCGAACGGCGCGGCGCCCGGCACCTTCGCGTTTCGAACCGCGCTGCACGAGCCGGGTTCACGAACCATCATGGGCCGCCGTTACGACCAGCCGGGCGAAGAGCAGGCGCTCGCGATCCTGCATGATCTCGCGCATGCGCCGGTCACCGCGCAGCACATCGGCGGCAAGCTCGCACGCCACTTCGTCGCCGACAATCCGCCGGCAGACGTGAGCGACCGTCTGGCAAGCGCGTTCGAGCGCAGTGACGGCGATCTGCCGACCGTCTATCGGACCTTGCTCGACACGCCGCAAGCCTGGGCGCCGACGGCGGTCAAGTTCAAGACGCCATGGGAATGGACCATTTCCTCGATGCGCGGACTCGGCTGGCAGGACCTCGGCAAGCTTCAGACCGCACCCATCCTCACGCAACTCGGACAGCCCGTCTGGCGCCCCGGCTCGCCCGCCGGTTACGACGACATCGCCGCGAGTTGGGCCGCGCCCGATGCGCTCGTACGGCGGGTCGAAGTGGCGCAGCGCTTCGCGTCCCGCGTCGGCGACCGGCTCGACGCCCGCGCGCTCGGGCAGACGTTGCTGGCCGGATCGCTCAGCGCCTCGACGGCGACGGCTGTGTCGCGCGCCGAAAGCGCCTCGACGGCGATCGCGCTGTTGCTGGTCTCGCCGGATTTTCAACGGAGATGAATGCCATGCTTTCCCGCCGCAAGTTTCTGAGCGCCGCCGCTGCCGGCGCGGGCGCGCTGATCGTCTCGCCGCAGATTGCTTTCGCGAGTGTCGCAACCGATCGTCGCTTCGTATTCGTGATCCAGCGCGGCGCGGCCGACGGCCTGAACATCGTCGTGCCCTACGCTGAGCCATCCTACGCAAAGCTGCGTGGCGCGCTCGCGATCGATTCGTCCACCGCGACGAAGCTCGACGGCACCTTTGCGCTGCACCCCGCGCTTGCCCAGACGGCGGCGATGTACGCAGACCACCAGGCGCTGTTCGTTCACGCGGTGGCCTCGCCGTATCGCGACCGCTCTCACTTCGACGGGCAGAACGTGCTGGAGACGGGCGGCACCTCGCCGTATCAGTTCAAGGACGGCTGGCTGAACCGGCTCGTCGCCTTGCTGCCCGCCACGCGCGAGAACGCCATTGCCTTCGCGCCTACGGTGCCGATGGCGCTGCGCGGCAAGGCGGCGGTGACCTCTTACGCGCCCTCGGCGTTGCCGCAGGCGCCCGACGATCTGCTCACGCGGGTCTCGCAGCTCTACGACCAGGATGCGCAATTGCGCCCGCTGTGGGAGTCGGCGATGGCCGCGCGTGGTCTGGCGGGCGACGCCGGTGCGCGCCAGGACCCGGCAAGCCTCGGCAAACTCGCCGCGGGTTTCCTGTCACGCGACGATGGTCCGCGCATCGCCATGATCGAAACCGGCGGCTGGGACACGCACAGCGCGCAAAATGCGCGCCTCGCCAATCAGTTGAAAGCGCTCGACACGATGCTCGCGGCATTGCGCGACGGCATGGGGCAGTTGTGGAGCAAGACGACGGTGGTAGTGGCCACCGAGTTCGGCAGAACCGCCGCCGCCAACGGCACTGGGGGCACCGATCACGGCACCGGTTCGGTGGCGATGATTATCGGCGGCTCAGTGGCAGGCGGGCGCGTGCTGACAGACTGGCCCGGATTGAAACCCGCCGACCTTTACGAAGCGCGCGACCTCAAACCGACCGCCTCGCTCGATGCGCTGATCGCGGGCGTCGCCGGAGAAAGCCTCGGGCTCGATCCCCAGCGCACTGCGGCTTCGCTATTCGGCCAGACGGGGACGATGCGGCCGGTGACGGGCCTCGTGCATGTCTAGTCGGCTGGTAGCGGCAAAGTAGCGGTTGTTATTGCGCGGTGGTTTCGGTAGCGACCGCGTCGCCATGCACCACGTGCGTCGCGTGCACGGACGTCGCGCCGACCCGATGATAGTGACGGCCGAAGTAGATCAGCGCATCGCCACCGTCCTGCGTGTGGGCTGCCTTCACCGCGCAGAAAAACACCGTATGCGTGCCGACTTCGGTCACCGATTCGATCTCGCAGTCGAGCGACGCAAGCGCGCCGTGCAGAACCGGTGCGCCTGTCACGAGCGTGTCCCACTGCGCGGCGGCGAAACGTTCCGCCATGGGCAACGAGCCGGTGGCGAAATGCGCCGCGAGCGGCTGCTGCTCCGCGCTCAGCACGTTGACGCAGAGCGTGCCGTTGGCGCGGAAGGCCGCGTTGTTGCGGCTGCTGCGATTGATGCAGACGAGCAGCGTGGGCGGCTCGTCCGTCACGCCGCAAACGGCGGAGGCCGTGCAGCCGGCGAGACCCGCTGCGCCGTCGCTAGTGATGATATTGACGGCGGTGCCAAGGCCCGCCATCGCGTCGCGAAAAGTGCGCTTGTCAACCATATGCGCCTCGGTGGAAAACACGCGGTGCCGCAATCGGGCGGCATGAAATGGGCGCATGCATGACGGTGTCAGTGCGTATCGGCAGCAGGCGCCGCCGCGCATGCGGGTGAGCGGAACTGGGCCGCCGTGTGACTGGCCGGCAGACGCGCGTGACCGAACAGTTTTTCGCGTAAGCTGCCGTCGCGATAAGCGTGCTTATAGGCGCCGCGTTCCTGCAACAGCGGCACCACCAGTTCAATGAAATCTTCGAAGCATTCCGGCGCGACCGTGCGCGACAGGTTGAAACCATCGACGCCGGTTTCCTCGGTCCACGCGATCAGTTCATCGGCCACCCGTTCTGCCGATGCGACGAGCGGCGTCTGACGGCTGCCGAGCACCATTTGTTCGAGCAGCTTGCGTTTGGTCCATTGCGGACCCGCAGCGCGCGTCATCGCTTCGACGTTCGAGACGATCGCCTGGCTCTTGCCGGTTTCGATCGGCTCGTCGAGGTCGTAGCGCGCGAAGTCGATCCCGAGCGACGCCGCTGCGTGCACGAGCGCGGCCTCTGAACTCACATAGCGCTGATACTCCGCGTATTTCTGCTGCGCTTCGTCTTCCGTGCGGCCCGTGATGACGGTTTGCCCCAGCAGCACCTTGATGTCGTTCGCCTGACGGCCGCGCGCCACGGCATGCGCGCGAATATCGTCGACGATGGCTTTGACCGCGGGTTTGGCCTGGCCGTTGACGAACACGCATTCCGCATGCGCCGCGGCGAACTGTTTGCCGCGCGCGGACGCGCCGGCCTGATAGAGCACCGGCGTGCGCTGCGGCGACGGTTCGCTCAGATGCATGGCGTCCACCCGATACTGCTTGCCGTGATGATGGATCACATGCACTTTCGACGGGTCCGCATAGACCCGTTGTGCCTTGTCTCGCAGCACCGCGCCGTCTTCCCAGCTGCATTCCCACAGCTTGTAGACCAACTCCATGTATTCGTCGGCGAGGTCGTAGCGGTCGTCGTGCGCCATCTGGCCGGTCAGGCCGATCGCGCGCGAGGCGCTGTCCAGATAGCCCGTGACGATATTCCAGCCGACCCGCCCGCGCGTCAGATGATCGAGCGTCGACATGCGCCGCGCGAACAGATACGGCTGCTCGACCGAAAGATTGGAGGTCACGCCGAACGACAGATGCTGTGTGACGGCCGCCATGGCCGGGATCAGCAGCGTCGGGTCGTTGACCGGCACTTGCACCGCGCCGCGAATTGCCGCGTCGGGGTTGCCGCCATAGACATCGTAGACGCCGGCTACGTCGGCGAAGAAGATGCCGTCGAACAGGCCGGCTTCCAGCGTGCGGGCGTAGTCGGTCCAGTATTGAAGATCGGTGTAGCGCGCGGACTGATCGCGCGGATGGGTCCACATGCCTTGCTGGATGTGGCCGACGCAGTTCATGTCAAAAGCGTTGAGAACGATTTCCTTCGGCATGGCGGGTTCCGGCGGAGGTGGACGGATTAGATGCTTACGGCAGGTATTCGAAAAGCACTTTTGAGGCGTGGCCTTTGATTCAGGGCGTCGCCGTGATCGTCCGTTTAATATAGTGGACGAAAAATCACTATGCAAGACTTGGTTTTCTTCTTTAGGGGCGTCCAGGGAGCGGTTGGGGCCGGTCGTAGCGTGTTCGTGCCGGCGGTTTGACGCACAGGGCGCCGCGTTGTAAGTTGGCGCGGCCGTTTACTTTTATCGAATGTGATCTTTCCATGTCCGAATCTGCTGCTATCGACCTGACCCAGGCCATTTCTTCCCGCGTAAGAACCGAGCGGGAGGCGCGCAACTGGTCACTGAGTGAGCTGGCGGAGCGCTCGGGCGTATCGAAGGCGATGATCAGCAAGATCGAGCGGGGCGAGGCGAGTCCGACCGCGACGGTGCTGGGGCGGCTTTCCGGCGCTTTTGGGCTGACGCTGTCGACGTTGCTGGCGCTTGCCGAGCAAACCGGCGAACGGTTAGTGCGGCGTGCTGGCCAGGTCGTCTGGCAGGACCCGGAGACCGGATACACGCGGCGGCGCATTTCACCGCCGACCGGCGGGGTGCTGGAGTTGCTCGAGATCGAATTGCCGGCGGGGGTGAGGGTGCCTTATCCGCCGGACGCGTTTGTGTTTCAGCATCAGCAGATCTGGGTCACGCGCGGGGCGTTGACCTTCCGGGAGGGCAAGCAGGTTTATCTGCTTCAGGAAGGGGATTGTCTGCAGCTCGGCGTCGCGGTGGAATGCGAGTTTTTTAATGCGGGGGAGGTGCTGTGTTGCTATGTGATCGGGCTTGTCAGAAGGTGAGCTTGACCAAATACCAGGACAGGGCAAAACAGATCAGATGGGTGACGCGCTGAACCGTCAGGCGTCACCCATCAAGCCCTCAGGGCAATAGTCAGCCCCCTCCGCCACCACCTTGCGTGCCGATCGTCAGCTTGTTCGTCACCGACTTCACTCCGGCGACGCCCTTCGCCACTTCCTCTGCCTGCGCAATCTGCCCGCCTTCGGGCACGGATCCAGTCAATGTCACCGCGCCGCCGCGCGCCCGGACAAACACGTTCGACACATCAAAACCCTGCGCTTTCGCCAAAGCCTTGCGCACGTCCAGACCCAGCTTGCGGTCCACCTTCTTGGTCGTCTTCGCGCTGGGAGCCGAGGTTCCCATGTCCATGCCCGCCATCGCATCGCTCGCCTGAGCGTAGGCGCTGGACGCGGTCGCCACACACAGCGCGATGCCGAGCGCCTTCAAAAGATTGACTGTTTTCACGTTTTCTCCATTCCTCGAAAAGTTGATTTCGCATCGTTGCATGCAAAAAACCACGCGCTTGCGAGCACCTTGCCGCCCACGAGGAGCACGCTGTCTTGTAGAAGAGTGACGTTGTGAGGCTCCCAGCGCGATTAAACAATACTCCAGCAAACGCCCTGGTGTTGAAAAAACTGACTAACCCGACCATCGCGCGATTCGGCTGTCATGGCCGTTCCAGTCGTTAAAGGCGTCGCGCGGATGTCCGGAAACGTGCAGCGGGAACTGCAGTAATCACACATCCCCGCTGCTATATCGTCATGGATGACGGCCTGGGGCGCTGACCTTTCTCAACTGCTCTGGCTGGATTGCCGGCGTGGGCAAAACAACGGTCAGTGCGCCGAGGCGTGAGTCTGCTCAGCCGGGCGCGGCTGGGTCACCGCACTCACGATTGCAAACACAATCACATTCACGGCCAGGGCCAGAAAGCCGATATTCACGTCCTTGAGCGCATCGGGCAGGAACGGCATGATCTGCCCGACACTCAGATGCATGGTCGTGGTCACGGCCACCACGGCGACCCCGGCAAGGATCCCGCAGAAGGCCCCCTGTTTGGTGGCGCGATTGTGCGGCCGCAGGCTGCAGATCACCGCGGGAAAGAGCTGGGTCACGAAGCTATAGCCCATCAGCAGCAAAGCCACGATCGTCTCGCCGCCGTGCAGTGTGAAGCCCACCGCCACCAGCGCCACCACCGGCACGAGAATACGCGCGAGGTTCGCTACCGTCGCGTCCTGGGCCTTGCGGTTGACCATGCCGCGGTACACGTCGTTGGCGAGCAGGGTGGACGCCGCCGTCAGAATCATCGAACCGGGCACGAGTGCGGTCAGCACGCCTGCCGCACCGATTACGCCGACGAACCACGGGTCGAATGTCTGCAACGACAAACGGAACAACGACAGATCGATGTCGCCGCCCTTGAGTCCCGGCACCTTCAGCGTCGCCGCGAAGCCAACGAAGAACACGAACAGCAGGATCAGTTGATACAACGGCAGCACGATCGCATTGCGGCGGAAAATGCGTTCGTCCTTCGCGGTGAATACCGAACCGAACGTGTGCGGCCACATGAAGAAACCCAGTGCGGTCAGCAGCACCGTCGACTGGAACCAGGTCACGCTCGAACCCTTGGCCGGGAAGGTCAGGAAGCCGGGGCGGGCGGTGTCGATCGCGTGGAACATGTCGCTGAAGCCGCCGTAGTAGTGCAGCGGCAGATAGATGCCGAGGAACAGCACGATCGCCAGAATCAGCAGATCTTTCACCACCGAATTCCACGCGGAGCCGCGCACGCCGGAGACGATCACATAGGCTGTCACCACGCAGGCGCCGATCCACACGGCCGCGGTCGAGGAGATCGCGCCGTACGAGGCGGTTGCCACAATGATGCCAAGCCCCTTCAGTTGCAGCACGAGATAGGGAATCAGCGCGGCCACGCCAACCAGCGCGACCAGCGTGCCGAGCGCGGGGCTCTCGTATTTGCGCGCGAAGAAGTGCGGCTGCGAAACGAGCCGGTGCTGTTTCGCATAACGCCAGATCGGCGGCAGCATCCAGTACGAGAGAATGTACGCGAGCGTGCCGTACGCCAGAATGTAGTAGACCGGCGCACCTTTGCCGTAGGCAAAACCGCTGCCGCCGAGGAAGGTGAAGGTCGTGTAGATTTCACCGGCCATCAGCAGGAACACGAAGGCGGTGCCGAAGCTGCGGCCGCCCACCGTCCATTGTTCGAGACTCATGTCGTGCCCGCGCCGTGCGCGCACGCCCAGGTAGAGCGCAAATAGCGTAATAGCCGTAATGATGACGAGTGCGCTCACGATCGGGCCTCCTCGCCTTCAACGGCGATCTGACGGTTGGTTGGGTCCAGACGGTAAATGATCGCCATGATGATCGAACTGAGCACCACCCACATGACGATCCACGCCAGCACGAACGGCATGCCGAGCACCAGCGGCTCGACACGATTGACAAACGCGACGCCGACAAGAATGCCGATGAACGGCAGCGCGGCGAGTACACGAAGCAACATGGGGCAACTCCTTGAACCAGTGAGTACGTCTCATTGAAAGTGCAGCTTCGCTCACGACTGTATGCCGGATGCTTTGGTCCCGTAAAGAGGGTCAAAAAAGTGTAGGCTTTCTGAAAGTTGCGCGCGCACCCTTCTGCGCTGGGTTGCTGCGCTGCAATGCGGTGTGTGTCGTAGGTCGTGACGCAATCTTGTGGTGCACGTGCCGCGACGCGATATCATCTGGCCACGTCATCCGGGCAATCGGATCCGAACCACGCCTGAATACACCTGGATAGAGCAAGCACGTCCAGCCTTTTCAACGCAGCGCGACGCCCGGTGCGCGATCACTCCGCCCGCGCCGCTGCCCGACACGGATCGCATATGGTCGAAAGTCTGATCTCGGACATTCTGTTTGGCTTTACCGGGTTGATCAGCATCATCAACCCAATTGGCATCGCTTTCGTCTTCCTGGACCGGACTGCCTCATTGACCGCGGAGGAGCGCACCGCGCTCGCCAAAAAAATCGCCATCAATGTGTTGTGCGTGCTGCTGGTGGCATTTTTTGTCGGTACGCCGATCCTGCATTTCTTCGGAATTTCCATGCAGGCGCTGCGCATCGGCGGCGGTCTGGCCGTGGCGGTGGGCGGCTGGCAGATGCTCAACGCGCCCGATACGCAACCGGCCGAAGGGCCGGCGGTCAAGCGCGTGGATGCGGACAACGCGATGTCGAAGGCGTTTTTCCCACTCACCATTCCATTGACCACAGGGCCCGGCTCGATCGCCACCGCGATCGCGCTGACGGCGAACCGCACGCATAAACTGTCGGAGTTCGTGCTGTCGAGCATCGCGTCCGTGGTGATTTCGCTTACGGTGGCCGCCACGGTTTATCTGATCTATAGCCGTGCGGTGATTTTCGCCAGATATCTGGGCGTCGAAGGAACCAAGGTGGCGATGCGCGTATCCTCGTTTCTGCTGTTGTGCATCGGCGTGCAGATCATGTTGACCGGCTTCTCCGAATTCCTGATCCCGATTGCGACAATGCAACCGTCGGTCAAATAGACCGCCGCCTCACGGCGCGCCGCGCCGGGCCGGTCGAATGTTCACGAGACAGGAGAGATACTCATGTGTCGCTGGCTTGCTTATACCGGTAATCCGCTTCAACTCGAAACGGTGCTGTTCAATACCAAACATTCTCTGATCGACCAGAGCCTGCATTCGCGGCTCGGCCATACCACCACCAACGGCGACGGCTTCGGCATTGGCTGGTATGGCCAGCCCACCGACATTCCGTATCGCTACCGCTGCATCCAGCCGGCATGGAGCGATCGCAATCTGCGCGAGGCGGCGCGGGCGATCCGGGCGCCGCTGTTCGTCGCGCACATCCGCGCGGCGACCGACACGCCTTCGCAGGAAACCAACTGTCATCCGTTCCGCTATGGGCGTTGGCTATTCATGCATAACGGCCTGGTGCGCAACTATCCGGCGGTGCGCCGCGATCTGATGCTGGCGATCGATCCGGATCTGTTCCCGTCGATCGAAGGCTCGACGGATTCCGAGGTGCTGTTCTATCTGGCGCTGACTTTCGGCCTGGAGTTGACGCCGGCCACCGCGCTCGAGCGCATGGTGGGTTTCGTCGAGGAAACCGGGCGCAGGCACGGCGTGGACGAGCCGCTCAACATGACGGTGTGCGCGACCGACGGCGAACAGATCGTGGCGGTGCGTTATTCGAGCGAAGGGCAATCGCGCTCGCTCTTTCATAGCACCTCGTTCAGGCATCTGAACGAACTCTATCCGGACGATCCGCGCATCGAAGCGGCCGGCGAGAATGCGTTCCTGGTGTTGTCGGAGCCGCTCGCGGATTTGCCGGGCTGGTGGCAAGAGATTCCGGAGAGCACGGTGGTGGTCGCGCGTGGCGGCGAGATCGAACAGTATCCGTTCAACCCGCACCGGGCGTAGACGTGCTGGACGGTCAGCGTGTCAGCAGCATCGTGCTCAGCACCGAGAACACCGTCGACGGCAATTCGGCGAGACGGCTCACCACCACATTGTGCGGATAGAAATCTTCAACCGCGTCGGTGAGTACGCCGATCCCCACCAGTTCGATGCCGCGCCTGCCGATCGCCGCCACGCGTTCGCGCAGGTCGCTGCGCAGCACTTGCGGATCGCCGTCGCCGGTCGACGGATAGCCGTCGGAGAACACCATCAGGATGCGCCGCTCGGCCGGATGGTCGGCGAGCCGCGTCGCCGCCCAGGCGAGCGCCTCGCCGTCCGGATTCTCATGGCCACAATCAATCGCGGCGATGCCGCTTAGATCGGTCGCGCCGAAGCGTTTGTAGACTTTCAGATCGAGCCGCTCGACGAACCGGTTATAGCGCCTCAAGTCCACACCGGCTGACCGTTGCCGCTCATGGAGCTGCTTCATCTGCGGAGATTCGAGCGAGCAGTAGCCGAGCACTTCACAGTCGAACGACAACTGCGTCAGCGCATCGCACAGTGCGCTGGCGCACAGGCGCGCGAGTTCGATCTTGCGCCCGGCCATCGAACCGCTGCGGTCGATCAGCAAGGTGACGGCGACGTCCCGTCCCTTGGCCGTGCGCAGCGTGCGAAACGGCGTGCGGTACGCGGGCGAGGTGGCGAGCTTCGCCAGCGCGGTGCGATCGATTTCGCCGCGTTCCTGTTCGCGCCGCCAGCGGCTGCGTTCGTCGGCGCTCAACGCGCGTTCGAGCTTCTCCTTGAGCGGTGCGGTTTCCGCGCGGGCCTGCGCGCGCAGTTCGCGCCACGCGGCGCTGTCGCCCTGGCCGGTGAGGTCGGTGATCTCGTCGAATTCGGTGGCGAGCGGGATCGACAGCCGCGCGCGAACAGCGGCGCTCGCGGCGGTGGCTGTACCTTCGGAGCGGGTGGAGGGCGGTTGTGCATCGGCAAGCGATTGGCCCATGCCGACCGCGCTGTCCGCCTGCGCGCCGCCGCTCTGATCGGACGGCGGCGTTGCGCTGTCGGTGTGATCCGGGCCGGCGTCGGCGTCGTCGCTGAGCGGCGCGGATGGGGAGGCTGCCGTCTCTGTGTCGATATCCTCGATAGGATCGGCTGTGAACATCATGCTGTTGGCTTCGCCCGCCGACAAAGCCCGCACGCGCGCCACCAGTGCCTGCGCGGCCGCGATGCTATGTGCGCTCGACTGGCTTGCGCGCGCCTCGTCCAGCAGATCCTGAGCGGCATGCAGGGCGGCCAGCAACGAATGGCTCGCCTCGGTCAAGGTCGGGGATTCGTCCCACAGCGCGCGTTCCACCAGCCACACCAGCCGGTCGCGCCAATGCAGCTTCGGCCAGCGTTGCCGCGCCTGCTCGGCGGCATGCGCGCGCAGTTTGCCGATAAACCAGCGCGCGCCCGGATATTCGTCGAGCAACTGGGCGCACACACGGCGGTCTTCGATCACCTGGGCGAGCCGCGCCGTGACGCCGGGCGGCAGCGCGCCGAGTTGCGCCAGCGACGAATGTTTGGCGCGCGCCACCAGCAGGTCCAGATAGCCGATCAGCACGTCGCGCTCGACTCCGCCGCTCAATGCGTAATCAGGAATCACAATGCGGCCGGGTTCGACGCGCGGTCCATCGGGGCTGAACGCGACGGTGACGCCATACTGCCCGGTGAGCACGCGCGCGACCTTGCCGAGCGTCGATTCGAACGCGAAGCCCCGCGTGTCGCGCGTTGCATGCATGGCGTTCACCGTCAGGCGGCCGGCGCGATGTGATGGCGAACGATGCCGCGAATCAGCGCGGCGTCTTCCGGGCTGACCTTCGCGTAGATGGCCGGACCGGCGGCGCGCTCGGGGTCGCCAGTGCGCATCATCAGTTCGGCCCAGTCGAGCAGGCGCCGGGTCGAGAATGCGCTCGACAGATCCTCCCGGGCGAACGCCGCACGGCAATCGGCGGCAATCGCCGCAAGCGTGGTGGCGAGCGCGCGCGTCATATGCGGGGCGAGGGTTCGCATCAGCACATCGGCCTCTTCGGCGGGCGACAGATAGTCGAGCAGATAGACGCGCCAGCGATCGAGAAACGCCTCGTTCATCAGATTCGCGCCCTGGTACAGATGGCGGAACTGGCTCATCGCGCCGACCGCATTGGCGGTGGCGAAGAGCCGGAAGGCCGGATGCGGCGCCACGATCTCATTGCCTTTTTCTTTCAGCACGAGACGGCCATGCGGTTCGAGCACGGCGGTGAGGGCAGCGAGAATCGACGGCTCGGCGAAATCGATCTCGTCGACGATCAGCCACAAGCCTTCGCGCATCGCCGTGGGCAGCACGCCGTCGACCCAGATGGTTTCGCCGCCCTTGACCGTCCAGAAGCCGACAAAGTCGCCGACGGTGGTCTGGCCGTTCATGTTCGAGCGCAATACGCCGTGCCGTGAGCGCGCCGCGACCTGTTCGATCAGGCTGGTCTTGCCGGCGCCCGTATGGCCGATCAGCATCACGCGGCGGTTCTCGACGATATCCTCGACGATGTCGTTAAAGCGCGTGGAGAACAGATAGGCCGCATTGATATGCGGCACAAGCGGAGTATCCCTGCCGCACGGAACCTCGACATGGCCAATACGCACGCTCTCGGCGCGGCTCGCAACCCGCTGCTGTCTGGCCGCCGATGCCAACGCCGCCACGCGTTGCAACTCGGGCATGAAGGCGATCCGTTCGGTCTGCGACGGCTCATTCGCGGCATCGGCTGTGTCGATTGCAAAGCCTTCGCGGCGCCATTTCTTGAGTTTCGCGCGGAGATTTTCCGCGTCGACCACCAGATCGATATCGACGGCCGACGCGCCGTTGCCGTCATCCACGCCGTGCTCCAGACGATAGCTCTCCGGCCGGTCCGCGATGCTGACGCGCCACCATTCGGCGCCATGTTCGGTGGCCCGCTGGTAGAGGCCCGGGTTTTCGTCTTCAGTCAATTCAGGCGCGTTCATGGCAAAAGGGTGAATGGTCAAATTGCGAATCGTGAGTTTCAATTTGGCTGACGCCGAATGACCGACTATCTTATCGTGAGTACCTTTCGATCGCCCATGGGGGGACTTGCTTCGGGGCGTGGCAATCCGATGCTGATGCGCAGCCCGCTTTGCCCTGCAAGGCGATACAAAAATCACACGGCAAACCCATGAGACTCCATACAAAATTAATGGCTGCGCTGGCGGTGGTAAGTCCGCTGGCCAGTTCGCTGGTATACGGGCAAACAAGTGTGTCGTTATATGGCCGGCTCGACGGCGGTGTGGAATACCTGAATCACATCAACAACGGCATGGGCGGCACAGCAAACCGCTGGAGCGCCGAGGGCGGCGACTGGGGCACCAGCATGCTGGGTTTCAAAGGCAATGAAGATCTGGGCGGCGGATTGAACGCGATCTTCAATCTCGAGACCGGTTTGCAGATCATGAACGGCACCACCAGCGGCGGGCGCCTGTGGTCGCGGCGTGCATTCGTGGGCCTGAAGAGTACGCAGTGGGGCACGCTGCAGGCCGGCCGCAATCTGTTTATCGATAGCGACGGCGTGTGGGAGTTCGACCCGTTCGTGCAGCAGGCGTTTTCGTCGGCATCGCTGGTGCGTGGGCGCAACTGGCAGCAGACCAGCAACAACATCGAGTATCACAGCCCGACATTCTGGGGCTTCGACGTGCAAGGGCAATATGCCCTCGGCAACCAGCCGGGCGCTTTCAACAGCGGAGCGAGCGGCGAGTTCGGCCGCTCGGACGGCATCATGCTCACTTATCATTCGAAGCTGTTCGACGTGCGCGGCATCTATGACGAACTGCGTGACAGCAACGGTCGCCTTAGCAATATCTTCCAGAGTTCGCGCGAGTATTTCGTCGGCGCGAACGTGCATTTCGACCACGTGAAAATCCAGGGCGCCTATACGCATTATTCCGCACCGGACTCGCCGGCAGGTGTGGCCGACACCGCGGATCACTACTGGCTTGGCGCCACCTACAACTTCCAGGCGCGCTGGGCGGTGACGGCGGGCGGCTTCTATGTGAAGGTCGGCGACGGCAGCGGCGATGCCGCTCACGATCCGTCCGGCCACGCCATGATGTACTTGCTCGGCACCACCTATAACCTGTCGAAACGCACCTTCCTGTATGGCACGGTGGGCTACGTGCGCAATAGCAGCAACGCGAATTTCTCGCTCGAAGCGTCGCCGCGGGACGCGACCAATAATACGAGTCCGCTGGCGGGCGAATCGCAGACCGGCGCTTACGTCGGCATGCTGCATCAGTTCTGAGGCGTTGCCTCATCGCGTGATGACGCCGTTCGGTGGTCCGCCGATGCGCGCAATGGGATGCTGCGCTCTTTCTTCTATCAAACCATGCTCACCGGCGGTGGCTTCGCGGGAGGATCGCCCTCAGGCGTACGGGTCGGATCGGGAAGCGGATTCTCGTCCGGCTCTGATGCCGGATTGGGATCGATGGTCGGCTGCGGCGCGCCCGGGTCCACTTCCGGTGGCATGGGCGTGTGCAACGTGAGCCGGTAGCGCATGCTCGATGAATGCATTGTTATCTCCGTGACGTGCGAGGTGTTTCGCCGTTTCCCTTTCGTCCAAGCGACGCAATCCCCGTGCCATCGCCCGTAATGTCCGTGCCCATACGGGTCCCGCTATGCGTGGAACAGGTATTGCTCGACCTTCGCATCAGCGCGACGCCGTTGGGCCATACCTGACGCAGGACGCCACCAGAAGACAGACGCACCACGGTGCAGGGATAAGGGACAGCGGAAATGGCGCGACATAAGGCCGATGTGGCTGACGACAACTTCGAGATTTACGCCAGCTATCACGGAACCGGCGACGGCCGTTACGTCGGTGGTTTGAAAGTCGTCAGAAAATCCGACCGGAAGATTCTATTTCCATTCGATGGCGCGCCGCAGATCGGCCCATTCGCGACCGCGGACGAAGCACGCCGCGCCGCAATCGACTACGGCCGCGAGATCGTCGCCGCAGACCGCGCGGCCCCGGAGAAGTGACGCACCGCGCGTTCTGCAGCGCTACGACCAACGCGGCTCCTTTTTACAAAAAGTGGCACAGGCGGTCTGTCTTCGCGACACACCCAGCGCGCGTATCCCTACTGCGGACGCCTCGCGGAGAGGGACCAATTGTTGCTTCATCGACGCAGTAGCCGACCTAAAGGGGAGCGACATGCAGGACGACACGCAGGACAACGTGCAAGACGACACGCAGGACGACGTGCAGGGCACTCATCCTCACAAGAATGCCGATCCGGCGAATTCGACGCCAGAGACTAAGCCGCGCAGCAAGCCGAGCGGCACTCACTATGTCGAGCCGAGTCCGCTCGGTATAGAACCGGTCGAACAAACGGATGTTGCGGCGCAAACCAATCCGCCGCGTTCAGGCGAGCGTCCGGCGCAGACCGCCGAAGTGCCGCTCGGTACGGGCGGGGTTGCCGAGCCGCCCGGCGGCGGGGGCCGCGAGTCGCAACGCAAGCAGTGAGATTAATGCCGGGCATCGTGCGCGGACCGCTGGGCGGGCCGCGAACACCAGGAAGGCCAGGAGCAAACCATGTACAACGATTCGAAACACGGGTTCGGCGCGACTCAGGCCGGGTATGAAGTGTTCATGTTGGAACCGCACCAATGGGTGCCCAACAACCGCAAGCTGCCGGTCGTGATTTACCGGCGTGCGCTCGCACCGGACTGCGGGGACCTTGCCGCCGGGTTCGAAATTCTCTTCGAGGGCAATCAGTGGCCGCCGCAGTGGCGCGATGGCATTTTCGACTACCACCACTTTCACGCCACCGCGCACGAGGTGCTCGGGGTCGCATCGGGCGTCGCCGAGGTGATCGTCGGCGGACCGGGCGGGCGTGTGGTGACGATCAGCGCCGGCGACGCATTGCTGCTGCCGGCGGGGACGGGCCATTGTTTGCAGTCGTTCGCGCGTCACTTTCAGGTGGTGGCCGGTTATCCTGCCGGCCAGCAATGGGACATCCGCCGCGAAGCACTGACGCCACGCGAGCAGGCCGCGATGGATGCGTTGCCCTTTCCAGCCACCGATCCGATTGATGGCAAGCACGGCCCACTCGTCGAGCACTGGCTGCACGCGGCCTGATTCGGGCAGTGTCTTCCGCGCGAGGCCCGGCCTCGCGCGTATTCTTCAGTCGATTTTCGCAGGCAATCTGAAAGATCCAACCGTGAGCGTTGTGTCGCGCGGCTAAAGGTGTAAAGCGCCGTGCAGATTTGCGCGCATCGGCGCATCATCGACAAGGCTGGCTGCGGTTCCTCATGCGCTCTTCCACCTGAACACGGTTCGCCGGTCGCGACGATGCAGCGTGCCGGCGATGTCTTCAATCGCCGAACAAGGAGTGTCCCCATGCAAAACGATCCCGCCCTCGACCAGTTGTGCATCAACACGATTCGCACGCTGTCGATGGACGCTGTGCAAAAGGCCAATTCCGGTCACCCCGGCACGCCGATGGCACTCGCACCGGTGGCCTATCATCTGTGGCAGAACCACTTGCGCTATGACCCGGACGAGCCGCTCTGGCCGAACCGCGACCGCTTCGTGCTCTCGGTGGGGCATGCGTCGATGCTGTTGTATTCGATGTTGCATCTGGCGAACGTCAAGGCAGTAGATGAGGATGGCAAACCCACTGGCCGGCCTGCTGTCTCGCTCGACGATATCGAACATTTCCGCCAGATCGACAGCAACACACCGGGGCACCCTGAATACCGCATGACCACCGGCGTGGAGACCACCACCGGGCCGCTCGGCCAGGGGTTGGGCAACAGCGTCGGCATGGCGATGGCCGGGCGCTGGTACGAAAGCCGTTTCAACAAGGCCGATGCGCCGCTGTTCGATTACCACGTCTATACGCTGTGCGGCGACGGCGACATGATGGAAGGCATCTCGCACGAAGCGGCGTCGCTGGCCGGGCATCTGCGGTTGTCGAACCTCACGTGGATTTACGACAGTAACCGCGTGACGATCGAAGGTCACACCGACCTCGCCTATAGCGATGAGGTGGAGACCCGGTTTCGCGGCTACAACTGGCATACGCTGCACGTCAGCGATGCGAACGATGCCGCTGCGCTCGAAGCGGCCTTTGTCGAGGCGAAAAGCGTCAAGGACAAGCCCACGCTGATCGTGGTGCACAGCATCATTGGCTGGGGCGCGCCGCACAAGCAGGACTCGTCGGCTGCTCATGGCGAACCGCTCGGCGTCGAAGAAGTGGCGCTCGCCAAGAAGTCGTACGGCTGGCCCGAAGACAAATTTTTCTATGTCCCGGACGGTGTGCTCGAACGTTTTGCGCAGGGCATTGGCGCGCGCGGCAAGGCGGCGCGCGACGAATGGCTCGCGAAGCTGGCTGCGTATAAGACGAAATATCCGGACCTGGCGCGCGAATTTGCACAAATCGAAGCCCACGAATTGCCGGCGGACTGGGACGCCGACATCCCCACCTTCGACGCGGATGCGAAAGGCGTGGCGTCGCGCGATTCATCGGGCAAGGTGCTCAATGCGATTGCCGCGCGGGTGCCGTGGATTATCGGCGGCTCGGCCGATTTGTCGCCATCCACCAAAACCAATCTGAAATTCGAAGGCGCGGGCAGCTTCGAACACGACAGTTATGGCGGACGCAACCTTCACTTCGGGATTCGCGAACATGGGATGGGTGCCGTGGTGAATGGCCTCGCGGTGTCGAATCTGCGGCCATACGGTTCGACCTTCCTGATTTTCAGCGACTATATGAAGCCGCCGATCCGCCTCTCGGCGATCATGGAGGTGCCGGCCATCTACGTGTTCACTCACGATTCGATTGGCCTGGGTGAGGATGGTCCGACCCATCAACCGATCGAGCAACTGGCTTCGCTGCGTGCCGTGCCGGGGCTGACCGTGCTGCGTCCGGGCGACGCGAACGAAGTCGCGCAATGCTGGCGCGTGGCACTATCGCATCCGAAGCGGCCGTCTTGCATTGTCGTGTCGAGGCAGGCGTTGCCGACCTTCGACCGCAGCCGCTATGCATCGGCGGAGGGCGTGCAAAAGGGCGCCTACGTGCTGGCCGATGCGCCCGATGGGCAAACGCCCCAGGTGCTGTTGCTCGCTACCGGAAGTGAGGTGTCGATCTGCGTCGACGTGTACGAGAAGCTCAAGAGCGAAGGCATTGCGGCACGCGTGGTGTCGATGCCGTCATGGGATATTTTCGAGCGTCAGGACGAGGCGTATCGGGACTCGGTGTTGCCGCCGGATGTCGAGGCGCGGGTGGCGGTCGAGCAGGCTGCGTCGATGGGTTGGGATCGTTACGTGGGACGGCTGGGCGCGCAGGTGGTGATGCACACGTTCGGCGCATCCGCGCCATTGAGCGATCTGAAGAAAAAGTTCGGCTTTACGCCTGACCATGTGTATGCCGAGGCGAAGCAGCAGATCGCGCGGGTGAAGGGGACGTGAGAGGGAAGGGCCGCGAGAGCTAAGCGCGCGGCCCGACGACGCGACCGACTTGAGGGAATTGAAGAGGCTGGCGACAGGACATGCGCCGGCTTTTCTTTTCAATCCGCCGGGGTCTTCACGCCGTCGAGCGTATTGCGGTAGGCGCGCGATTGCATTTCGGCGAGGCGGCTCAACGTTCTCGATAGATCGTGGGCGCCTTCGAGACCGCTGAGCGCCGCTTCGATTGGCTGATCGGACGCGATGAAGAGCGCGTGCTTGCGGTCGTAGAAGATATCGACCAGCCAGATGAAGCGCTGCAGGGTGTGCGATTTCGCGAGCCCCGCGGTATGGAGGTTATCGAGAATCAGACCTTGACACTGCTCGGCGAGATCGAGGTAATCGAGGTGCGAACGGTTTGCCACGCATAGCGCGTCGAAATCCGCCCATAGCAAGGCCGCGCCGGCCGCGCGAGCGGCGAGCGGACGGCCTGCCGTGGAGAGCGTGACGGGCGCGCGTGCTTCGTCGCCTTCATAGCGCTCGAAAATGTTCGCCAGTGCAACGCCCGTTGCCGCATCGAGCGGTGCGAAAAAATGCGGCAGCGCGGCTTCTTCGCCGCCGAAACGATAGTCCCGTGCGCCGTCGAAATGAATCACGGTGAAGTTGCGTTTGATCTGTTCGATTGTGGGCAGGAAGCGTTCGTGAAACTCCGGGTCGGACAGCAGCGTGTCTGGTGCGTAGTTCGAGGTCAGCACGATGCGTACGCCCAGATCGATCGCGGTATTGAGAAACCGGCCCATCAGGAAGGCATCGGCGATATCGTGGACGTGGAATTCGTCGAAGCAGAGGAGTTCGATACCGGTGAGCCATTGTTTTGCGACCGAGCCCAGTCGATCGTCGCTGCGTGGCGCGCTCACCAGGCGGCGGTTCATCTCGCGCAGAAATTCGTGGAAATGCAGGCGGCGTTTGTGGCAGTTTGCCAATTCGAATACGGTGTCGACGACCAGGCTTTTGCCGCGTCCGGGCAGGCCGTGGCAGTAGACGCCCTGGTGGGGTTGAGGGGCGGCTGAGCGCGCCCGTTGTAGGCTGGGGGCTAGCAGCGCGATGAGTGCTGATATTGCGCCGCGCTGGGTTGAGTCGGGGTGGATGCCGCGGGCGGTTAGTGTTTTTTCCACCTGGGGTTCGTCAAGCATGAGGGTGTGGGGTCATGTTTGGGGATGACCTGTCGGGTGGGATCGCGGCGAACGCTGGTGCGGAGGGTTTGGGCATGATGGAGCAATAGGTCGGTGTCGGGGGATTTTAATCGATGCTCCTGGTTTTTTTTCTTGCCTACGGCGGTGGCTTTTCGTGTTCTGGCTTTTTGGGCGGTTCTATTCTTATCGGTCTATTAGCGTTCCCCCTATGCGGGGGGGCACCTACTTTTCTTTGCCGCCGCAAAGAAAAGTAGGCAAAAGAAAGCGGCTCACACCGCCAACTCTTAAGCGGGTCTCCTGGCTTGGAGGGGCTCGTGGCCCGATTAACGGATCACACCGCGGCCGGTAACCGCTCGTGACACAGCCGTCATTCGCTCCCACTCCGCACTGCGTGCGTCGCGGATGGGTCCACCAGGGAAACCGGGGGCTTCGCTTACGCGCGGTGGGGGCCATCGGCTTCGCCTCGGCCAGGCGCTGAACGGTGGAAGTACTGAGTATTGCGTCGGGCCGAGTCTGCGCGAAAGACGAGGAAGTCGTTTAGGGCGCTACCGCTGAAGGCCGCAGGCGGCCGGGGGGGGCGACGTGCCGCCGAGCGCCGAAAGCGGGGGCGGTTTTGTGAAGTACCGCCTCGGCGCGCGCAGCGCCGCCGGAGGTATGACAGCCTGGTCACTCAGGGCGGCAGGTGCGCAGGCTCAATCTCTACGGAGCCCCAATCCCCTCCAAGCCAGGGGGTCCGCTTAAAAATTAGCGGTTTTGAGCCGCTTTCTTTTGCCTACTTTTCTTTGCGGCGGCAAAGAAAAGTAGGTGCCCCCCGCACAGGGGGAACGCTAATAAACCAATAAGAAAAGAAACACCAACAGCCGTAGGCACAACAATCAAAAACCCCAGCGCCGTAGGCAAAACAAAAACCTCACCCAATCTCAATCTCCCGCGGCGCCCCAGCCGCCCCCACCCTTACTCCAAATTGCTCATATTGCGAAATCACCTGCGCTCCAAACAACAGCAGCGTAGCAAGCCACTCCAGACTAAACAGAATCACAATCGCCATCGTGAGCGATCCATACACAACACTAACCTGCGACAGCGTAGCAAAATACCAAACCAGCACGTGCCGCGTAATCTCCCACAATACGGCGGCGACCACGCCGCCAAACAGTGCGTGTTTAAGGGAAGGCCGCCCGACCGGCATCACCATATATATCGACGTCAAAACAAAAACCTCACCGGCAAGCCCCAGCAGATACAGCACGACACGCGATAAACCCTGCAATGACACATGCGTGCCGAACAACTCGATACCCTCCGCGCCGACAGCTTCCAGCCCGCTCGATACAAACGTGACAATCAACAATCCAATGCCGAGAAAAAGAATGTAGCAATACGGCAGCATCGCCGAAAGCAGAAAATGCCTGCGCCGGACCACCACGCGATGCACGAAAATCAATGACATCGCGTTCTCAAGCACCGTAAACGCAAGCGAGCTGAAAAAAATCATCGTCAGCAACAACACCCAGCCAATCACCGCGCGATGCGCCAGAAAATTGGCCAGTTCGTGCACCAGCGCGCTCGATTGGCCCGGCACCAGCCACTGCAAAAGATGCCCCAGCGCCGCCAGCAAAACGTGCTGCGGCACCACGCGCGACAACGCAATCACAATCAGAATCATCAACGGCACAATCGACAACAACGCGTAATACGCCACCGCGCCCGCCAGCAGCAAACCCTGATTCGCGCGGAACGCCTTCAACGTCGCCATGAAAAAAGTGCCGGGATGCCTCGCCACATACAGCGCGTGCCCGTCGATGATGGTTTGCATGGTTCCTCACATTGCGCGTCGTCATAGCCACCACGAGAGACCCGTGCCGCCGCGCTTCGCATGTACCGCTCCCACGTACATCAAGCAAGAATGCAGCCACGCCAAAGCGGGATCGCTCGGCGACATGAGCCCGGGAATGCGGTTTGCTCTACTCCCGTTCAATTTCGCGCTCACGCAGGTAGTCGCTACAGTTCCATGGCATGCATGGTTAACTGCGGCCAACTCGCAACCTGAACTCGCTGAACTCACCGGAACGACTTCTGTCGTTTGGCACTCTGGAATTTGCCGATGGCTTTGTCAGAACTGCCATTGAATACCACTGCCGATATCGCGGATCTCATTGTCGCGCGCCCGGAGGGCCTGTACTGCCCGCCAGGCGACTTCTATATCGATCCATGGCAGCCAGTCGAGCGTGCCGTGATCACGCACGCGCATTCCGATCACGCGCGCTTCGGACATCAGCACTATCTTGCATCGCAAGCGGGCGCGAGCGTGCTGCTTTCGCGCTTGCCCGGCATCGCGCTGCAAACCGTCGCGTACGGCGAGCGGCTAACGCTCAATGGTGCGACCGTGTCGCTGCATCCCGCCGGACATGTGCTGGGATCGTCGCAGATCAGGATCGAGCACAACGGGCGCGTGTGGGTCGCATCTGGCGACTACAAGCTCGACCCCGATCCAACCTGCGATGCTTTCGAACCCGTGCAGTGCGAGACCTTTATCACCGAATCGACCTTCGGCCTGCCTGTCTATCGCTGGGATACGCCTCAAGCCGTGTTCGACGGCGTCGATTCATGGTGGCGTCATAACGCATCGGAAGGGCGCGCTTCGGTGCTGTTCTGCTATTCGTTCGGTAAAGCGCAGCGCGTGCTGGCGAGCGTCGATGCAGGCATCGGACCGATCTTCTGTCACGGCGCTGTGGAACCGCTCAATCGCGCTTATCGCGAGGCGGGCGTGCACCTGCCACCGGTGCGGCTCGTGAGCGAAGTGGCGGCGAAAGACAAAGCGTTTTTCAGCCAGGCGTTGATCGTGGCGCCGCCGTCGGCTCAGGGCAGCACGTGGCTGCGGCGCTTCGGCGACTATAGCGATGCGTTTGCGTCTGGCTGGATGCGTCTGCGAGGCGCGCGGCGCAGACGCGGTGTCGATCGCGGTTTCGTGTTGTCGGATCACGCGGACTGGCCGGGGCTGCAAACGGCGATTCAGGCAACGGGCGCGCAACGGGTCATCGTGACACACGGTTCGGTCGAGCCAATGGTGCGCTGGCTGCGCGAACAGGGCCTTGAAGCCGGCGCGTTCGCAACGCAATACGGCGACGACACTGTCGAGGCGGATGCCGCGGGCGCCGACGAACCCGGTGCGACGGGCTCAATATGAAACGCTTCGCCGCTCTCTACACGGCGCTCGACGCGACGACCTCCACGCACGACAAGCTCGCGGCGCTTACGAGTTATTTTGCCGTCGCCTCACCGGAAGACGCCGCATGGGCGTCGTACTTTCTTGCCGGCGGCAAGCCGCGTCAATCGGTGCCGACGCGTTTGCTGAGCGAGATCGCCCGTGAGCGCGCCGGGCTGCCGGCGTGGTTATTCGAAGAGTCGTACCACGCGGTCGGTGATCTGGCCGAAACCATCGCCCATATCCTGCCGCCCGCGCAACGCATCTCCGAACTTGGTCTCACGCAATGGATCGAGCAACGCGTGCTGACGCTGCGCGGCGTGACGCCGGAGGAATTGCGCACGCGCTTACTCAGCTATTGGGACGAACTCGACTGGAGCGGCCGCTTTCTGCTGACCAAGCTGATCGGTGGCGGCTTTCGCGTCGGCGTGGCGCGGCTTCTGGTGGTGCGGGCGCTGGCGGAAGTCGCGGGCGTCGATCATAAACGGATCGCGCAGCGCATGGTCGGTTGGACC
Organism: uncultured beta proteobacterium; assembly: GCA_963738755.1. GTDB lineage: Bacteria > Pseudomonadota > Gammaproteobacteria > Burkholderiales > Burkholderiaceae > Paraburkholderia. The sequence continues at coordinate 112,977 of CAVTXZ010000021.1, read as the reverse complement.
GATTCACAACATAAGCCGGATGCCGCGCGCTATCTGCGCCTGATCGCGCCCGAAGCGACGCAAGAGGATGCGGCGCGCAACGCCTCAACGCACGACAGTGATCGAGGCTTGCCGTATCCGTTTTTTCTGGCGCATCCCTTGCAGGTCGACCCGGCGACGCTCGGCGAGGCATCGGCATGGCAGATCGAATGGAAGTGGGATGGCATTCGCGCACAACTCGTCAAACGAGGCGGTCGTGTATGGATCTGGTCGCGTGGCGAGGATCTGATTACTGACCGCTTCCCCGAAGTTGCAGCACTCGGCGACGCGCTACCCGATGGCTTCGTCATCGACGGCGAAATCCTCGCGTGGGAACCCGGCGCGGCGGGGCCGTTGCCGTTCGCGCGACTGCAGCCGCGCATTGCCCGCAAAACACTGACGAAGAAAATTCTCGCCGAATCGCCCGCCACGCTGCTCGCCTACGATCTGCTCGAAGCGCACGGTAAGGATTTGCGCATGACGCCACTTGGCGAACGGCGCCTGGAGCTCGACGCGCTAGCCAGGTCCATCGACGGGACGCTTGCACGCGAGCTGTTGCGCGTCTCGCCTTTGATTGCGGCATCCGATTGGCAGACACTTGCGGCGCTGCGTGAGGAAAGCCGGGCGCGCGGCGTCGAAGGTCTGATGCTGAAAGAGCGCGAGTCGATGTATGGTGTGGGCCGCACCAAAGCCTCGGGCGTATGGTGGAAATGGAAGATCGATCCGTATGCAGTGGATGCGGTGCTCGTCTACGCGCAACGCGGTCATGGGCGCCGTGCCAGCCTGTACACCGATTTCACCTTTGCCGTATGGGATGAGGCGAACGGCATACGCACACTTGTGCCGTTTGCGAAGGCCTATTCCGGGTTGACCGACGAAGAAATGCGGCAAGTGGATGCGATCGTGCGCAAGACTACGATCGAAAAGTTCGGACCTGTGCGCAGTGTGACACCTACTCTCGTGTTCGAGATTGGCTTCGAGGGCATTCAGGCGAGCCCGCGTCACAAGTCGGGGGTGGCCGTGCGGTTTCCGCGCATGTTGCGTTGGCGTACTGACAAACATATCGACGATGCGGACACGCTGGCGATGCTAAAAGATTTCATCGGCGATCGTGCGGGATAACCCCGTCAGCACAATCCCTAAACACCTCATTTCTTCTTATCCACGATTTCCCTGATGTGCTATCGCGCCGCGAAGACATGACCGAACGTGTGGATGCACGCGGTGAGGGCGAAGTGCACGATGGGAGTGCGTTTCGTCGGTATGACGTCGAGATCCTGTGCTTGTCGCAGTCCGTTGGTACTCGCAATGTGCTTCGCAATCCAGCAAGCACCGCTGCGCGCCTTGCGCTATGGTGGAGACGTAAGCCGTATGCGGCGGCGGGTTGAGAGATGCGCACCTGAGACTGAAGCAAATACCTGGTGAGTGCTGGCCTTGACTGCGCCGCGGGAGCGAATCTTGCGCGCGCGTTCGGAGTGCCCGCACGTGGCGCAAAGGAGAGGATGGTGACGCCCAACGACAGCATGGACGAGAACGAGGACGTCGTGGTATGGCGACCGATCCGGTACGCGATGGCGTCGCACCGTCGCGTGCTGGTGGTGGACGATTACTGGGAAGCTGCCGAAGCGTTGCAGATGTTGTTGAACGCTGACGGCTTTGACTGTCGCGCGCTGGACGACCCGTTCGCGGTCTGTGAAACGGCGAGCGAATGGCAACCATTCGCGGTGGTTCTCGACATCAAGATGCCGGGCCTTGACGGCCTTGAACTGGCGCGCCGCTTGAGAGCCGACCCGTTGACATCGCACATGTTGCTGATTGCGTGCACGGCGTTCGCCTCGCGTGATGACAAGGCGCGTGCGAAGGCGGTGGGTTTCGATGCGCACTGCGCCAAGCCGTTGACACCTGAGGGCCTGCTGCGCGTTCTTGAATCGGCGGCAGCGCTGCACATCGCGGGCTCATCGTAAGGGCGAGCGAATGTTTAAAAAAAATCCTTAATGATCCTGACAGATACAGCAAGACAAAAAACGAAAGGGATGCGCAACGACACCAGGCACCAAACCCATAAGAAAGAACAAGAATTCAAGTCCATGTCAGTGCGACGACAGAGAATCGCGCGGGGGAGCGACCAGGAATTCGAAAATCCGAGTAAGCGAAGCACGAAACGAAGCTCAAGTTGACGAAGTACCGCCGCGGCGCGCGCAGCGCCGCCGGAGGAATGACGGCCTGGTCACTCACGCGGGGAGGTGCGGGAGCGCAATCTCTACGGGGCCACGATCCTCTCCAAGCCAGGGGACCCGCTTAAGAATTGGCGATGTAAAGCCGCTTTCTTTTGCCTACTTTTCTTTGCGGCGGCAAAGAAAAGTAGGTGCCCCCCCGCACAGGGGGAACACCAATAAACCAACAAGCAAACAAAAAAACCAAGAACCAAAGAAAACAGGCAAAAAGGCAAAAAGGCAAACCCCAACCGCCGCAGGCAAAAAAACCACCCCACTATCAGGTCCAGATATTGCTAAATCCCCGCGCGACCACGACAAACCGCGCGCCAGCGCGCGCCCCCCAGGAACCGCCATGCCCCAACCCCACCCCCCCTACGCAACTCGCATCGCCGAAGGCACCCCATTCCCCCTCGGTGCGACATGGAACGGCAGCGGCGTCAACTTCGCTCTATTCTCCGCCAACGCGACCAAAGTCGAACTCTGCCTGTTCGACGAAACAGGCCAAACCGAGCTTGAACGCATCGAACTACCGGAATTCACCGACGAGGTCTGGCACGTCTTCGTCCCCAGTCTGAAACCAGGCGCGATCTACGGCTACCGTGTCCACGGCCCCTACGAGCCCGAAAAAGGCCACCGCTTCAATCCCAACAAACTCCTGCTAGACCCCTACGCGAAAGCCCACCTCGGCGAACTCAAATGGGCGCCGGAAATCTTCGGCTACACGCTCGATTCAGAAGAGGGCGACCTGTCATTCGACGAACGCGACAGCGCCCCATTCGTGCCCAAGTGCAAGGTCGTAGACGCCAACTTTTCATGGACGCATCCAGAACGCAGCGCGCTGCCCTGGGACCGCGTGATTTTCTACGAGACCCACGTGCGCGGTTTTACAAAATCTCATCCCGAAGTGCCGGAGAATCTGCGCGGCACGTTCGCCGGACTCGGCCAACAGGTTGTCGTCGATTACATCAAAAGCCTCGGCGTGACGTCGGTCGAGTTGCTGCCGGTGCAGACCTTCGTCAACGACAGTCATCTGCTCGACAAGGGCCTCACCAACTACTGGGGCTACAACACGATTGGCTTCTTCGCGGCGGATCCGCGCTTCTTCGCGTCCTCGAACAACTCGGTCGCCGAATTCAAGGAGATGGTGGACCGCTTTCATAACGCCAACCTCGAAGTGATCCTCGACGTGGTCTATAACCACACCGCCGAAGGCAACGAGCGCGGCCCGACGATTTCGTTCAAGGGAATCGACAACGCTTCCTACTACCGGCTGATGCCCGACGAGCCGCGTTATTACATCAACGATACCGGCACTGGCAACACGCTTAATCTGTCGCATCCGCGCGTGCTGCAAATGGTCACCGACAGTCTGCGTTACTGGGTGACGGAGATGAAGGTCGACGGCTTCCGTTTCGACCTCGCAACGATTCTCGGCCGTGAGCTGCACGGTTTCGACGAAGGCGGCGGTTTCCTCGACAGTTGCCGGCAGGACCCCGTACTCGAGAGCGTGCGCCTGATTGCCGAGCCGTGGGACTGCGGACCCGGCGGCTACCAGGTGGGCGGCTTTCCGCCCGGCTGGGCCGAATGGAACGACCGCTTTCGCGACACCGTGCGCGAGTACTGGAAAGGCGACGAAGGCAAGGTCGGCGATCTTGCCAAACGGCTGACCGGCTCGGGCGACAAGTTCAATCGCCGTGGGCGTCGTCCCTGGGCCAGCGTGAACCTTATCAGCGCGCACGACGGCTTCACGCTCAACGATCTTGTCTCGTACAACGACAAGCACAACGAGGCGAATGGTGAAGACAACAAGGACGGCCACTCGGACAACAAGTCCTGGAACATGGGTGTGGAAGGACCGACGGACGATCCGGAAATCCGTCAGCAGCGCGAGCGCCAGAAACGCAACCTGCTGGCCACGTTGCTGCTTTCGCAAGGCACGCCGATGATCCTCGCGGGCGATGAATTCGGCCGCACGCAGAAGGGCAATAACAACGCGTATTGCCAGGACAACGAGATCAGTTGGGTCGACTGGGCAGGCATCGACGATGACGGGCGCGCGTTGACCGAGTTCGTCAAGAATCTGACGACGCTGCGTCATCGCCTGCCGGTGCTGCGGCGCGGACGTTTTCTTATCGGCGAATACAACGAGGCGCTGGAGGTGACCGACGCGCGCTGGCTGTCGCCCGACGGCACCGATCTTTCGCAGGAGCAATGGGACGATCCGCTGATGCGCTGTTTCGGCCTCGTCATCGACGGACGCGCACAGGCCACCGGCATTCGTCGTCCAGCGTCGGATGCGACCTTGCTGCTGGTGCTGAACGCCCATCACGACGTGGTCAATTTCACGCTGCCCGATATTCCCGAGGGCGATCAGTGGACGTGCCTGCTGGATACGAACATGCCGGTGCGCGCCGAGCTACCCCATTTCCGTGCCGGCGACGCGTATCAGGTGACAGGCCGCTCGCTATTGCTGTTCGCGCTCGAAGCGCCGAGTCGTGCGACCCAACGCGTATTCGATCGTCTGGAGGAGCAACTCACGACGGACGAGAGTGAATCCTCTGCACAGACGTGACGGCCGCGAAAGGGCAGGGTTGAGCGCCGGCCGCCAGGTATAGCGCTTGCTCGATTCCGAATGCCGGCGCGCCCGCCGCCTCCCGCGGCAGGCGCGTTGCGCAGCCGGTGTCGATCTTCGCCCGGTCCAACCGAGGGTGCTCAAATGGAACAGCAACAAATGTCTCAAGACACGCAAGACGCTCAGGACGAACAGATTCGCACGCGCGCCTATTATCTCTGGCAGCAGGCCGACGACCCCAAGGGCACACCCGACGAGTACTGGGAGCAGGCGCGCACAGAGATCGAGAAGGAAGCCCCGCCGGTGGAAAGCGGTCCGATCACCGATGCGCCGAAGAAGTGAGCACTAAAGGAGAATTCCCCGAGCCGCGCGGGGTCCGCCCTGCCACTCGCATTCAGGCGCCGGCGGCCGCCTTTGGCATCGACGGCGTGATCGCGCTGGCGGTGGGCGTCACTGTGGTGGCGTGCCTCTACTTTGCGCGCGCCGTGCTGATTCCTATCACGCTCGCGATTCTGCTCAGTTTCCTCGTCGCGCCGCTTGCCGATTCGCTGGGACGCCTGAAGCTCGGGCGGGTCGCCTCCGTGTTTGCTGCGGTGGTGATTTCGGTGTCGGTGATCGTGCTGCTGGGCGCGGTGATCGCCACGCAAATGACGGATCTGGCCATCGGCATTCCGCGCTATCAGGCGACCATAGAGCGCAAAGTGGACGCCATGCACAGCCTGACCGTCGGCAAGCTGAACCGTCTGGCCGGCGCGGCCGGCCAGGCCTTGCAACGCGTCACCGTCGAGCCGCCGCAATCGCAGCCGCCGCGCGATGCCGCGTCGCCCTCCGGCAGCCATCCTCCGGCGGCCGTGCCCGTCGAAGTGCGCGAACCGGTGCCGACACCATTCGAGCTTGCGCGGCGCGTGCTGTCGCCGGCGATCAGTCCGCTCGAGACGGCCTTTATCGTGTTCGTCGTGATGGTGGTGATCCTGCTGCAACGTGACGACTTGCGCGATCGCGCGATTCGTCTGTTCGGCTCACGCGACCTGCATCGCACGACCACCGTGATGGACGAAGCCGCGCGGCGCCTGAGCCGCTACTTCGTTTCGCAACTCGGGGTTAACGCGGGCGTCGGCGTGGTGATCGGCGCGGGGTTGTTTCTGATCGGCGTGCCGAGTCCAATCTTGTGGGGCATTCTCGCCGCGTTGTTGCGGCTCGTGCCGTACGTCGGCATCTGGATCTCCGCGACGCTGGCTACCGCGCTGGCCGCAGCCGTGAGTCCCGGATGGGCGATGGCGATCTGGTCGCTGGCCCTGTTCGGCACGGTCGAGTTGCTGGTGGGGCAGGTGGTCGAACCATTGCTGTATGGACGCAGCACCGGACTCTCGCCGTTTTCGGTGGTGGTGGCGGCGATTTTCTGGAGTTGGATCTGGGGGCCGATCGGGCTGATTCTGTCGACGCCGTTGACGTTGTGCCTGCTGGTCCTGGGCCGCCACGTCCGCCGCCTCGAATTCCTCGATGTGCTGTTGGGCGATCAGCCCGCATTGACGCCGATTGAGAATTTTTACCAGCGCGCGCTCGCCGGCGATCCGGATGAAGCACTGGAGCAAGCCGAGGTGTTGTTGCGCGACCGCTCGTTGTCGACGTATTACGACGAGGTGACGATCAAGGGTCTGCAGCTTGCCGCGAACGATGTGTTACGCGGCAGCGTGACCGCTGCACAACTCGCGCGAATCGAGGCGACCACGAACGACCTGGTCGACGGACTCGACAGCTACGAAGATCGCGAACCGACGCCGCGCGTGGCGGGAGAAGACTGGAGCGCAACAGGGCCGCTGGCGCCTTCCGCGGAGACTGACCAAGTGCCCGCGCCGCAAACGGCCTCCAAAGTCGTGATGACCGACGGGAACAGAGAAAAGGCGCACGGCGCGGCCAATCGCGTGCTGTGTCTTCCGGGGCGCGGGCCGCTCGATCCTTTGGCGACGACGATCCTGTTGCAGTTGCTCGGCAAGCACGGGTTTGCGGGACGGACCTTGCCGCACGAGGCCGCTTCGCGGGCATCGATTGAGAGCCTCGAGGCTGACGATGTGGGGATCGTTTGCATTCTCTACTTGCAGATCGATGGAATTCCTTCGCATCTGCGATATCTGGTGCGGCGCATCCGGGCGAGATTGCCGCATGTTTCCATTGTGGTCGGTTTGTGGGTTGCTGAAGAGACCGACAAGTGGAGTGCTGATTTGCAAAGCGCCATTGGGGCGGGGTGTTATGCAACCTCATTGCGTGAGGTGATTGCCGCTTGCCGGGCTGTTGGGGCGGATGCCAGTGAGGCAGAGGATCTGGCGGTGATGAGCGATTGAGTTTTCGCCCGCGCCGAATCCGGATTTTTTGTTTGTGTGCAAACCATACCGCGTGGCGCTGATCGCTTATCGCTGAAGCCCCCAGGAGCCGCGCTGCATGATCCCTTGTAGTACGGGGCCGGGCGATTTCTCCAGATTCAACAACAATCCCTTCGACGCAGGGCCGTTATTCCTTGAGGGAAGGACGCCTAGACTGGGTGCATCGGTCGCGAGCAGAAATGTTCAGAGCGCCGTCTACATCAGTTATCGGAGGGTGTTTTATCATGAAGTCATTGATTCAAGCGGTCATTATCGGTACTTCGCTTGTTGCGTCGGCTACGGTTTTTGCGCAATCCAATGCGCCGGTTACTCGTGCGCAAGTGCGCGCGGAACTGGTTCAACTTCAGCAGGCCGGTTACCACGTGGGTGATGGTGATCAGGCGCATTATCCTGATGCGATTCAGGCCGCTGAAGCGCGGGTTTCGGCGCAGGTTGCTGCGCAGGGCGGTAATGGTAATGGGTATGGTGGCCGTGCGGTGGGGTCTTCGGAAGCGGGACGAGGGGTGGGGCTTGCTGGTGATTAGTAGTGGGGTTTTTTTGCCTTTGGCGGTGTTGGTGTATTGTTGTGGTTTTGCCTACGGCGTTTGGTGTTTCTCTACTTATTGGTTTATTAGCGTTCCCCCTGTGCGGGGGGGGCACCTACTTTTCTTTGCTTGCCGCAAAGAAAAGTAGGCAAAAGAAAGCGGCTCAAACCGCTAATTTTTAAGCGGGTCCCCTGGCTTGGAGGGGATTGTGGCTCCGTAGAGATTGGGCCCGCGTACCTGCCCACCTACGTGACCAGGCCGTCATGCTTCCGGCGGCGCTGCGCGCGCCGACGCGGTACTTCATCAAACCGCCCATCAGGTTTTATGCGTGCAGTTTGCCGACGGGCGGCTCGCAATTGCTTGCCTTGGCACGATTTGGCGACTTCGATGCTCGCAAGCTGGCTCTCAGTCTCTCAGTTGAATAGCGCTCGAGTGACTGCCGCTCGGGGCCACCACCCCGACACTTCCAAACCACTCGATGATTTCGGCGCCTCGCCGAGGCGAAGCCGATGGCCCCCACCGAGAAGCGAATCACCACTGGTTTCCCTGGCAGACCCGTCCGCGACGCACGTAGTGCGGAGTGGGAGCGGATGACGGCTGTGTCACAGACACTAATGGACCACGGTGTGATCCGTTAATCGGACCACCGGCCCCTCCAAGCCAGGAGACCCGCTTAAGAGTTAGCGGTTTGAGCCCGCTTTCTTTGCTTACTTTCTTTGCGGCGGCAAAGAAAGTAAGTGCCTGCCCCGCACAGGGGCGAACGCTAATAGACCAATAAGCAAACAAGGAAAGGCGCACGCCGTAGGCAGACAGAACAAGGAAAGGCCCACGCCGTAGGCACACAGAACACCCAGACCAAAAAAATCCCAACCCCATAGCCCCCAGCGCGCCGCAGGCAAAAAACCCTACCTCTTCTCCAAAGCCATCCCCATAGCCTGAAGGGCTACAAGATACCCATTCACTCCCAGTCCGCAAATCACCCCCATCGCGGCACGCGAAACCAACGAATGCCGATAGGTCTCATCCCGCTTATGGATATTAGTGATATGCAGTTCAATGAGCGGACGCTGAATCAGCTTGACTGCATCAAAAACCGGCACCGAAGCAAACGAAAACCCCGCCGGGTTAATGATCACCGCCGCATCCCGCTCGAACGCTTCCTGCAACCAGTCGACCATGGTCGCTTCACTATTGGTCTGGCGAAAGTCACATTCAAGTTCGAGCCTCACCGCGAGCGCTTCGACCTGTTGCTGAACCTGCGCCAGCGTAGTCGTGCCATAGAGGTGCGGCTCCCGCTTGCCGAGCATGTTGAGATTCGAGCCGTTCAGTACATATACGAGTTCAGTCATTGTTTCAGTCGCCTGATTACAGAATTATTAGATCGTCACGCAACGAAGACGCCGGCACGACGTCCGCCGGCTGTTCATCACGTCAACGATCGCAACGTCCCTTCGTCGCCGGTCACGGCAGCAGCCGAGTCGGAGCGATTCATATCGATGCCAAGCGTTTCGCGAGCAGTCAGAATCATGACGAGCGATATGACATTGAACACGACACATACCGCCACGACACCCCACGGTGAACCGTTGCAGACCGCGAAGAGCCACACGGCAAGCACGGGCATCGGGCCACCGGCAATCAGATTCGCGCCGGTATAGGCAAGCGCCGAACCGGAATAACGCACGTTGGTCGGAAACGCTTCGGCGAATGCAACCGGTTGAATGCCGCTTTGGAACTGCGTGAAGCCAAGAAAAAATCCCATCGCGGCCAGCATCGGCACGAAGCTCTTTGTGTCGAGAATCTGGAAGTACACAAATAGCATCAGCAGCGTGGCCGTCGAGCCGATCGCAAGTGCCTTCTTACGGCCGATGCGGTCGCTCAACATGCCGCCGGCAAGTGCCCCGACGATGGCGCAGACATTGGCGCCCATCAGCAGCAAAAAGCCCGTTTGCTTGGGAATGGCCAGTGTCTTCGTGATGTAGCTGAGCGAAAACACCACGATCAGATAGAAGATCGCAGCCGGTCCGCAGAAGAACAGCATCCAGCGCAGAACGATGCGCCAGTGCAGCCGCAGCACGTCGCGCAAGGGACTGCCCACATGCACAACTTCCGTTTTGCGCAGCGCCACGAACGCCGGCGTCTCGCTGACCTTCAGGCGAATATAAACGCCCACGATCACCAGTACGAAGCTCAGCACGAACGGGATGCGCCAGCCATACGAATCGAATGCCTGAGCCGTCATGGTCGACGACAGGAGAAGCAGTACCCCGTTGGCCATGATCTGACTGAGCGGCGAGCACAAGCCGAGCAGTCCGGAATATTTGCCGCGCCGGTCGGCGCTGGCATGCTCGATCGCCATCAGTTGCGCACCGGTCGATTCGCCGCCGAGCGCGAAACCTTGCAGGATACGCAGCAGCACGAGCAGGACCGGCGCCCACACGCCAATGCTGCCGTAAGTCGGCAGCAGGCCCATCAGCATCGAAGCAAGACCCATCACGGTGACGGTGCCGAGCATCAGGTTGCGGCGCCCAAGCTTGTCGCCCAGATGCCCGCAGATGATCGCGCCCAACGGCCGCGCGGCAAGCCCCACGCCGAAGGTGGCCAGCGAAGCCAGCAGCGCTGACGTCGGGTCCATGGCCGGGAAAAAAAGCTTCGGCAAAACAGTGGCGGCCAATGCGCCATAAAGCGTGAAATCGAACCACTCGAGCGCGGTCCCAATCGCCGCGGCCGTCACGGCACGCGTGCGCATCGCTGCGTGCGCGCCTTGCTGGGCATCGTTCATCATGTTGTCTCCTTGTCGATCCGCCGGATGGGGCGTCGGGTGCCCGGCGACGATCGCCGCCGGCCGCCTTCGCCCACTGTTTGTCTAATGGATGAATCCTCACAGGGCGCTGTTTCGCGCTTGCGCAGTAGCCGTCAGCACCCTTGAACCAAGCTTAGCATCGGTAGGTGGGATGCCATTCCAGGGTGGAATTTCATCTCATAATGTGCAACCATGCGCAGCACGGCGACTCGTCAATACGAGTCAAATTATCTGGAGACAACGATGCCCGGCGTCACTGAACGCACCCTCGCGGTCCTCGAATATCTGGCCACGCAGATGGAAGGCACGCCGCTCGCGCTCATCGCGGATGAGCTCGATATACCCCGCAGCGCATGCCACCGTTTGCTCGTCGATCTCAAACAATGCGGCTACGTGCGTCAGTTGCGCGAGCATGGCGACTACGTGCTCACGACCAAACTCGTTGGTCTCGGACTCGGATTTCTCGCCACGGCAGGCATCGTCGATATTGCGCAGACGATGCTCGACCGGCTGGCGGAGACATCGGGCGAACTGGTGCGGCTCGCGATCGTCGACGGCGACCGGCTGACATGGGTGGCGAAGGCACAAGGCGCGTTGAAAGGACTGCGCTACGATCCGGATATGGGCATGGACACGATCCTGTCATGCAGCGCAACAGGTCACGCATGGATGATGACCATGACGGATGAACGGGCGCTCGAACTGGTGTCGCGGCAGGGCTTCGGGCAACCGAAGCAATACGGTCCGAACGCGCCCACTACGATCGCAGGGTTGTTGAAGTTCGTCCATGCCGCGCGTGAGCGGGGCTACGCCACGATCAACGAGGTATTCGCCCCAGGCATGACAGCCATGGCCGCACCGGTGCAGCGGCGCGGCTATCCTGCGATTGGCGTGATCAGTATTGCCGGGCCGCTCGTGCGCCTCGATGAGAAGCGCATGGCGAACCTCGGACCCACATTACTCGCGGCGGCCGCGGAGGTGGCCGCCGCGAGCCATGCGTCGCCGTTATTCAGCCGCACTCGCTAGTGCCCGTCAGAATGAGGCCACGTGCTCGTAACGGGGCGTCGTCATCTGGAGAACATCATGCAGGACATCATAGAAGGCTTCATCCGCTTTCAACGCGAGGTCTTTCCGCAACAGAGCGCACTGTTCAAGCGCCTGTCGACAGCGCAGAGTCCGAGCACACTTTTTGTGACCTGTTCGGACAGCCGGGTCGTACCGGAATTGCTCACGCAGGCAGAGCCCGGCGCATTGTTCGTGATCCGCAATGCGGGCAACATCGTGCCGTCGTATGGCCCGGAGCCGGGCGGCGTATCGGCGACGGTCGAATACGCGGTGGCCGTGCTGGGCGTTCACGATATCGTGATCTGCGGACATTCGGATTGCGGCGCGATGACGGCTATCACCGCCTGCAAGAATCTCGACCATCTGCCCGCCGTGGCGAGTTGGCTGCGTTACTCGGACTCAGCGAAAGCGATTAACGAGTCGCGAACTCACGCATCGGACGCCGAGCGCCTCGACGCAATGGTGAAGGAAAATGTCGTCGCGCAACTCGCGAACATTCGCACGCATCCATCGGTGGCCGTGGGGTTGGCGAACAAAACCCTGCAACTGCACGGCTGGATCTTCGATATCGAAAGCGGCGGCATGCTCGCGCTCGACGGGCGCACTGGGACTTTCCTGCCCTTGGTGGACAACCCTGATATTTACGCCGTATAGCGGTAACAACGCGGTATTCGTGGAGTTCAACGCAACGGACCTCAAGCGGCCGTCTTGCCGCAGCCGGGCCATAGGAGACGATCCATGTGCGACCATCATTTGTCTTCCGCCACGCGGCGCCAATGGCTGCTGGCCGGCGTGTCGTCGCTGGCGCTAGCGTCGCTGCCGGCGCATGAGGCAAACGCCGCTGCGCCCGCAAGCGGTAACGTGCCCAATTCGATCCCACCGCAAGATGCGCTCGCACGCCTGATGGACGGCAATGCCCGTTACGCTGCGAATACACCTTCAAACAAGGACTATTCCGCGGGGCGCGTCGCTCGCGTGGAGGCTCAGTATCCGATCGCGGCGATTGTCGGCTGTGCGGATTCGCGTGTGGCGCCGGAGCTTGCTTTCGATCAGGGACCGGGTGATCTGTTCGTCGTACGGGTGGCGGGCAATTTCGTCAATGACGATATCCTTGCCAGCCTCGAGTACGGTGTCGAGTTTCTTGGCGTCCCTTTGATCATGGTGCTCGGGCATACCAACTGTGGCGCGATGACGGCGGCGGTCAAGGTGATTAAGGACGGCGCCCGCTTGCCGGGTCACTTGCCCGAACTGGTGCGTGCGCTCAGCCCTGCCGTGCATCTGGCGGGCCCGCTTCATGGCGACGATCTGGTTGCAAAAGCCACGATCGAAAACGTGCGTCTGAACGCCAATCGCCTGATGGTGGCGAGGCCGCTCATCAGCCGGTATGTAGCGAGCGGGAAGGTCAAGGTGGTCGGCGGCGTATACGATCTGGCGACTGGCAAGGTCGCGCTGCTATGACTTCTTCAGGCGCAGCAATGAAAGACCGCGAGGCCACGTGCGTTGATATCGCGGATCGAGGTACGCGTTCGCGCTTAAGCACTTCGCAGGCGTATGCAGGTCGAAAATGGATTGCAGCGCGTGGTGAACGCTATTGAGGAAGGGCGCAGCGAAACGCCAGACTGATACGCGGCTCGGTAATACCGGCTACCTTGGGAATGCCGTGCTCATGAGTGGATTGCGACGCGTAGCTCATGATGAGGCAACTCCCTGCCTCGAGTTCGATATGCACGGCGCGGCCCGAGCCCGCTTTGGGGCGAATCGACATGCGACGGTTCGCGCCGAGCGAAACGATGGCAATGGGCTCGCCGGGCACCAGTTTCCCGGTCTTGTCGCCGTGCGGCGCCACGCTGTCGTTGCCGTCGCGATAGAGGTTCAGGCCGACGCGATTGAATGGGGCGCCGACTAGCGCACGCACCGCCTCGAACGCTTCAGTCAACGGTGCGGGCAAATCCTGGGATTCTCGCGTGAAGGTGGCGAGCAGGCGCGGAACCGCCACTTCCCGGTCGTACATCATGCGCTGCTGGGTTATCCAGCTGATATTCCGCAGCGCCTGGTCGAACCACTGTTGCGCCGCAAACGCCGGAATCGACTCCGGCAAGTAGCGGATGCCACCTTCCGCGTCGTGGATCAGGGACACAGGCGCGGGCGCGAACAAGCCTTGCTGGACCAGCATCATTCCCACCTTGAGTAGCGATCGCCCGGACGCGAAGCGCAGGGCCATCAGGCAGGTCATTATACTGTGTTTTTATACAGTGTTTTGGGCTCGCTTGGGGCGACTGCGACGGGTGTCGTGGAACCGGCGGCGATCAGGACCGGTGAGGCGCATCCGGCCGGTGCGCGCGATCGTTCGCAGCTACGGGCCGTTCCAGCCGATGCGCGTGATCGTTCGCGGCTACGGGTCGTTCAGGTCGATGCGCGTGATCGTTCGCGGCTACGGGTCGCTCTGGCCGGTGCGCGTGGTCATGCGCAGCGTCCGCATGCACCCGCTGCATGTGATGTGGATCGTCGTGGCGATGATCCGCATGCGCGTAATGGGCGGGAGGATGCCTGTGCTCGTGAGCAGAGACGGAGCGCAGATTGTCGCGGCGTCGATAGATTTCCTGGCGCCGGTCGCCGTGCGCATAGAAGTGCCGATGCCGCCGTCCGTCGGATCCAACGACCCAGATATACGTGCTGCCGCCGACATACAAAACGTCGCTGTTGCGCGCGGCCGCGATATAGACGTCGTCGTGGTCGGGAATGAGTTCTTCATGCACGACGGGCCGGGCGACTACGACAGTCGCGCGGGGCGGCGGCGGTGCAGGAGCCGTCACGACGACCGTGGCCCGGGCCGGTTGCGCAGCCTGCCTCCCGGTGGTGGTCACACATGCCGCGAGTGAAAGGACGCAAGTCGTCGCAGCGAGATAAACAGCCAACTTTGTATAGTGCAAACCTTGCTCCGCATTCCGTCAGGATGATGCCAGGATATCGGCCTGACGGCGGAATACTTGAGTGCTGGCGGCGCAGCGACACGCTGACGTGCAAAAAATGGGCGCGCACCGACTTTCCCGTGACGTGCGCTTCGAGGCCTTCGCCATTCATTCGCAGTTCCAACAATCATCTGAAGTAATAGTCGCTGAAAGACTGGCGTTTTCGGACAACGCCCCATGCACAAACCGACGAATCGCCGTTGCAGAGAATATAAATACGAAACTGGATGCATCCAGACTGCGTGCGCTTTCGTACGTACCTTATTCGGCCCGGAATCGCGTTCGTTGCGGCGACATCCTTCGATTCGCTGCGAACCCTCTGATGAATCCGGACATGCCAGCGACGGCGCCGCATGCGCGTGTCGACGATTTGAGGGGGAAACGTCATGCATAGCGAACCCAGGAAAATAGCGCTCGCGAGCGTGTTGATCGGCGCGGTGGCGATTGCCGCTTACGTATCGCAGTCGGGCAAACGGTGGTTGTCGAGCGACGAACTCGGTCTGGAGCGCGACAGCGTCTCAAGCTATCGCACACGCGGCAACATGATCACGGGCTCGGTGACGACGGGGCCGGCGAGCACGAACGCGCGCGGCATTTCCTCTGCCGCCATAGCCGGAGATCGTCAGTCGGCACCCAACAGTTCGCAGCGCAACGATTTTGCGTCCGCGCCGGCGCAGCTCGATGCCACGCGATCGCTCCAGGAGGACGACACGCAAACGGGCGCGTTGCAAGCGCCGCTGCCGACGCGTGGGGACCAGGCGCAACAGGCGTTGACGACAACGCGCGCTGACAAACCACAGCAGCCATCGAAATCGGCAAAGTTCGCTGCTACTTCGACAGCGAAAAGTGTCCACTCACGTGACCGACACTTCGCGGCGCGTGGCACTTCGCATCACGGATCGGACTATGTACGCAGTCCGCATGAGCCGGATGCGGCGGTCGCGGAAACAGGCGTTGCCGTCAGCGCGCCGGTTGTGGCGAGCACGCCACTTTCTTCTGCGCCGGCTTCGGCGAAGGTGGTATCGAGTGTGAATGGCGGGCCCGTTGTGCAGGCGTCGGCAGAGACGGTGCCGATAAACAGAGAAGTCGACCTCGCCGCGCAAGCCGTGCCGACGCCGCCGCTCGTTCAACCCGCGCCGGCCGGTGGCGTGGCGCCGAAAACGGAGTCGGGCGCAATGACCCGTGCACAGGTGCGAGCGGAAATTGCCCGCGCCCGATCCAACGGCAGCCTTCCGCCGTTCGGCAATCCCGATCCCGCCGGTCCGGGCGGGGCGCCGAGTCTCACCGCCACGCCACGACCCTGACGCTCGCCGCGAGGCCTGTTGCAATGACGCAGCGAGTCTTGCGAAAGCGCACTCGTCGGTGCGATCGAACGCAAGCGGCGTAACCGGGACGCGGCCCGACGCCACCAGAGCGGGCTCGTCATCAGGCTCGTTGGCACGCGCGCCGCGCAAACGCCCCTTGTGTACCATGCGGATTGCGCTGTGCTTTCGCGTTCGCGTACGGCTGCCGCGCTTCGCCGGCAGCCGGAACAGCACCGGCCCTCCAACACCTCATATCGGACTCACTGCCATGCAGATACAGCCGTTTCAGATTGCCGTGCCGGACGACGACATCGAGGACCTTCGCCGGCGTATCCGCGCAACACGTTGGGCGCCAGCGACGCCATCGCCGGCCTGGCAGCAGGGCATAGACTCCACATGGCTGCGCGAGCTCGCCGTTTACTGGGCGGAGCGTTTCGATTGGCGCGCGGCTGAACGCAGCCTGAATCTGCAACCGCAGTTTCTTGCCGAGGTGGAGGGTCAGCGCGTGCACTTCGTCCATCGGCGGGGCGCGGGGCCCGCGCCGTATCCTCTCGTGATCACGCATGGCTGGCCGGGTTCGTTCTTCGAGTTCCGTGCGTTGCTCGATCAGTTGTGTGACCCGGCCGCGTTCGGCGGCGACCCTGCCGACGCCTTCGATGTCGTCGTTCCGTCGCTGCCGGGCTTCGCATTTTCGCCGGCGCCCGCGCAAGCCGGCATGTCCGCGTTTCAGGTGGCGGACCTGTGGGCGTCGCTCATGCGCGGCCTCGGTTACGAGCGTTTTGGCGCTCAGGGCGGCGATCTGGGCGCCGGTGTGTCGATCGGGCTCGCGTCGCGGCATCAGGACGTTGTCGACGGCATTCACCTCAACTTTCTGCCGAGTTCCTATGAGCCGGCCAGCGGCCCGGCTAACATGCCGCTTACGCCTGCGGAAGCGCACTTTCTGCAGGCGAAGAACGAGTGGGCCGCGCTCGAAGGCGGCTATGCCCACATGCACACCACGAAGCCGCAGACGCTCGCCGCGTCCCTCAACGATTCGCCGATGGGGCTCGCCGCGTGGATCGGCGAGAAGTTTCGCGCGTGGAGCGATTGCGGCGGTGACGTCGAACGGGTGTTTTCGAAGGACGAACTGCTCACCAACATCTCGCTTTACTGGCACACCCAGAGCATGGGTACGGCAATTCAGATGTATTGGGAAAATCGCCTGCAACCCATGCATTTCGGCGAAGGACAACGCGTCGTGCCGCCGGTGGGGTTCGCGCATTTCCCCAAGGAAATCAACCATCCGCCCCGCACGTGGCTCGAACGAACTTTCAATGTCGTGCAATGGACCGATATGCCGGCCGGCGGACACTTTGCGGCAATGGAAAAACCCGCGTTGCTTGCTGCCGAGATTCGCCAGTTTTTCCGCGCGTTCAGAACATAGCCGGGCCGATCGATCGCGGGAACGAAGCGCGAAGGCATTGAAGGCTTCGCTCCCGCGCATTGAAAAACGCGCCGCCGCGCTAGACCACCCCGAGCAGCTCTTTCAACTGCGCGGTTTTCGAGCGGCTCACCGGCACCGGTGTCTGTTCCGCATCGTCCATCACCAGATTCACGCTTTCGTCCGACTTCACCAGTTCGACCGCGTACGGAAGGCTCACGATATGGCTGCGATGCACGCGCAGATAAATGCTGTTGTCGAGCCGCAGTTCGAGATCGGCTAGCGAGAGATTGGAGAGGTAGCGGTCGTCCTTCGTCACGATCGTCGTGTAATGGCCGTCGCCCTGAAAGCGCACGATGTCCTTGAGATCGATCAGGATCACGCGGTTCTTCCGGTAAACCGGAATCTTGAAGAGGCGGCGCGGCTGCGTGCGTCTGTCCGCCCGCCTGCTGCGCGGACGGTTCGGTCGTGAGATCGGTCACGTCGTAGAAGATCATGCAGGTGCCGCACGTGCCGCCAGTGCCGATCATCTTGGAGACCTTGAGCATCAGGATCCGGTCGGGGATATTGATCATCATGGCCACCGGCGGTGGCGATTTGACCGGGCAGCCGCCCGCATCTCGCGATTGCAGCAGAAAGCGCAGCTTGTCGCGGCTTTTCTCCGGGTGCAACTGCACCACGTCGATGCCGAACAATTTGTCCTGCGTGACGCCGAGCGACTGTTCGCCGGCCGGCCCGAGAATTTGCAGGGCGACGTCGTTGAACGCCGTGACGCGGCCCTGGGCGTCGAGCCACACCATCCCCGGATTGAACTGCTCCAGTTTGTGCTGGAACGTCTCACCACGGCGGGGCTCCGACGCCGGAATGGGGGCGTGCTCAAACGGTTTCATGCCGGGTCTCCTGGCCTCATGGGCTGTCCGCGCGCTCGGCGGTTTGTCTCCGTTGTATGTCGTTTCCAGTTTTCGCGCAAGTTTTCGGACGGTTCACGCAGCGAAAGCCGCCGTTCAGGAAGTCGTTACGGGAATGCTGCGCCGCGATCGCGAGAGCGGCGCGTGTTCGTGCGAGTGCGCCGCTTCGGCACCGAACGCCTTTCATGTCGTTTTCCGGTAATTGACGCTCGTGCGCCACCGTTCGGGAAATCGCATTGAAATGCTGCGTTGCATTGTGAAATGCTCGATCACATGCAGGGCATGCGCGCGCGCGTTGCCGGATGACAATACAAGGAGGCCTGTGTGATCCCTCGTCCATTCGAATATCACGTTCCACGCACCTTGCCCGAAGCCATCGCGTTGCTCAACGAGCACGGCGACACGGCGAAACTGCTGGCCGGCGGTCACAGCCTGCTGCCGATGATGAAGCTGCGTTTTGCCGAGCCGCGGTCATCTGATCGACCTGGGCAAGCTGGTTGAACTCAAAGGCATCCGCGAGGCGGGCAACGAGATCCGCATCGGCGCGATGACGACCGAGAACGAACTGATCTCGGTCCGAGTCTGCTGCAAAGCCGCTGTCCGCTGATCGTCGAAGGCGCGCGGCAGATTTCCGATCCGCAGGTGCGCTACCGCGGCACGCTGGGCGGCGACATCTCGCACGGCGACCCGGGCAACGACCATCCGGCGCTGATGATCGCGCTCGACGCCGCGTTCGTTCTGCTGAGCGATCAGGGCGAACGCGTCGTGCCGGCCGACGGCTTCTTTCTCGGCACCTACATGACGCTGCTCGAACCCGGCGAGATCATGACCGAGATCCGCATTCCGATGCCGCACAGCAGGCACCGGCTCGTGCTACGCGAAGCTCAAGCGCAAGACCGGCGACTTCGCGACCGCCGCCGCCGCGGTGACGCTGCGCATGAGCGGTGGCGCGGTGAGCGACGTTCGCATTGCGCTGACGAATGTCGCGCAGACGGCCGTGCGCGCCATCGCGGCGGAGCAGTCGCTGCGCGGCAAGCCACTCGATGAAGCGGCCATCGCGCGAGCCGCGCGCCTGGCGATGACAGTCTGCGACCCGGTGGCGGATCTGCGCGGCGACGTCGAATACAAGACCGCGATGGCGGGCGAGATGACGCGGCGCGCGTTGAGCACCGCGTATGCGCGGGCAGCACATTGAGGACGCGACTTTCCGGAGAACACGGCATGAGCAAAAAGATCATGGTGTCGTTCAAGCTGAACGGCAAGGAAACGGACGTGGTGGTCGAGCCGCGCGAGCTGCTGATCCACACGCTGCGCGAAAAGTGCCTGCATACCGGCCCGCATATCGGCTGCGAGACGTCCCATTGCGGCGCCTGCACGGTCGACTTCGACGGCATGTCGGTCAAGTCCTGCACGCTGCTGACGGTGCAGGCCGAAGGCGCCCAGGTGCTGACGGTCGAAGGCCTCGCGCAAGGCGGCGAGCTGCACGCGCTGCAGGAGGGCTTCACGCAGGAGCACGGTCTGCAATGCGGCTTCTGTACGCCGGGCATGCTGATGCGTGCGTACCGCCTGTCTGCAGGAAAATCCCGATCCGACCGAGGAGGACATCCGCTACTGGATGGCGGGCAACCTGTGCCGCTGTACGGGCTACCAGAACATCGTCAAGGCGGTGCAGTACGCGGCGCGCAAGCTGCGCGGTGAAGCGGTTGAAACATCGCATCCGCTGATGACGCGGATGCCACTGACGACCGGGAGAAACGTGATGGGCAATATCGACGCCAATCTCGATCGTCTCGCCGCACTGGAAGGCATGGGCTGCTCGCGCAAGCGCCGCGAAGACCCGCGCTTCATCCAGGGCAAGGGCACCTACGTCGACGACATCAAGATGCCGGGCATGCTGTTCGGCGTCATGGTGCGCAGCCCGTACGCGCATGCGCGCATCAAGAAGATCGACAAGTCGCGCGCGCTCGCGCATCCGGGCGTGCATGCGGTGCTGACCGCCGACGACCTGAAGCCGCTCAAGCTGCACTGGATGCCGACGCTCGCCGGCGACGTGCAGGCCGTGCTGGCCGACGAGAAGGTCTGCTTCCAGAAGCAGGAAGTCGCGTTCGTGGTCGCCGACGACCGCTACGTCGCGGCCGACGCGCGCGGAGCTGGTCGAAGTCGACTACGAGGAACTGCCGGCGATGGTCGATCCGCACGCGGCGCTCGCCGCCGATGCGCCGGTCATCCGCGAAGACATTCCGGACAAGCAGACCGGCGCGCACGGCGCGCGCAAGCATCCGAATCACATCTTCACGTGGGAGATCGGCGACAAGGACAAGACCGACCGCGTCTTCGACAACGCGGACGTCACCGTCAAGCAGGACATGCTGTATCCGCGCGTGCATCCGTGCCCGCTCGAAACCTGCGGCTGCGTCGCGTCGTTCGACAAGGTGCGCGGCGATCTGACGGTCTACATCACGTCGCAGGCGCCGCACCTGGTGCGCACCGTGGTCGGCCTGCTGTCGGCGATTCCCGAGTCGAAGATCCGCATCATCTCGCCGGACATCGGCGGCGGCTTCGGCAACAAGGTCGGCGTGTATCCGGGCTACGTCACGGCGATCGTCGCGTCGATCGTGCTCGGGCGGCCGGTCAAGTGGATCGAATCGCGCTCGGAGAATCTCAGCAGCACCGCGCTTCGCGCGCGACTATCACATGACCGGCGAGCTCGCCGCCGACCGCGACGGCCGCATCAAGGCGCTGCGCGTGCACGTCACCGCCGATCACGGCGCGTTCGATCGCATGCGCCGATCCGACCAAGTGGCCGGCGGGCATGTTCCACGTCTGCACCGGTTCCTACGCGATACCGAACGCGTTCGTGTCGGTCGACGGCGTCTACACCAACAAGTTGCCGGGCGGCGTCGCCTACCGCTGCTCGTTCCGCGTGACCGAGGCGGTCTACCTGATCGAGCGCATGGTCGACGTGCTGGCGCAGAAGCTCGGCATCGACAAGGCCGAAATCCGTCTGCGCAACTTCATCCGCAAGGAGCAGTTTCCGTACACCACGCCGCTTGGGCTCGAATACGATTCGCGGCGACTACGAGCCGGCGCTGGAGAAGGTGCTCGCCGCGGTCGACTACCCGGCGCTGCGCGCCGAGCAGGCCGCGCGGCGCGCCGACCCGAACGCCGAGTGGCTGATGGGCATCGGCGTCGTGAACTTCACCGAGATCGTCGGCGCCGGGCCGTCGAAGATGTGCGACATCCTCGGCGTCGGCATGTTCGACTCGTGCGAAATCCGCGTGCATCCCGACGGCTCCGCGATCGCGCGCATGGGCACGATCACGCAAGGGCAGGGCCACCAGACCACCTACGCGCAGATCATCGCCACCGAGCTCGGCATTCCCGCTTCGGTGATCCCGGTCGAAGAAGGCGACACGTACACCGCGCCGTACGGCTCGGCACCTATGGCTCGCGCTCGACGCCGGTCGCGGGCGCCGCGGTCGCGCGCGCCGCGCGCAAGATCCGCGAGAAGGCCCGGCAGATCGCCGCGCATCTGCTCGAAGCGAGCCCGAACGACGTCGAGTGGGATCTCGACCGCTTCGTGCTCAAGGGCTCGCCCGAGCCAGTTCAAGACGATGAAGGAGATCGCCTGGGCCGCCTACAACAACGTGCCCGAAGGCATGGAGAAGGGGCTCGACGCCGTCGACTACTACGATCCGCCGAACTTCACGTTCCCGTTCGGCGCGTACGTGTGCGTGGTCGACGTGAACCGCTATCACCGGCGAGACGCAAGGTGCGCCGCTTCTATGCGCTCGACGACTGCGGCACGCGGATCAATCCGATGATCATCGAAGGCCAGATCCACGGCGGCCTGACCGAGGGGTTCGCGGTCGCGATGGGCCAGGAGATGCCCTTCGACGAAACCGGCAACCTGCTGGGCGACACGCTGCTGGACTACTTCGTGCCGACTGCGGTCGAAACGCCGCATTGGGAAACCGACTTCACGGTGACGCCGTCGCCGCATCATCCGATCGGCGCCAAGGGCGTGGCCGAATCGCCGCACGTCGGCTCGATTCCGTGCTTCACGTGCGGCCATGGTCGATGCGTTCGCGCATCTCGGCGTCACGCACATGGACATGCCGCACACGCGTATCGCGTGTGGCAGCAATGCCGTTCGCTGCGGGCTGGCGAGGCACGTAGCGGGCGTGACGTCGAGCACCGCTACGTGTACGCCCGTGCAGCCGCACACGCAAAGGATGGCGCGATGAAAGTCGTACTCGACAAAGCTGTTTCCGCTGCGCCGCGTCGGCGGACAGCGCCTGGCAGCTGTTGCAGGACATCGAGGCCGTGGCCGGCTGCATGCCCGGCGCGAAGATCACCGAGCGCATCGACGCCACCCACTACAAAGGGACGATCACGGTGCGCCTCGGGCCCGCCACGATGGCGTTCAAGGGCGACATCGAAGTGATCGAGCTCGACCCGGCGGCGCGCAGCCTGCATCTGGTCGGCAAGGGCGCGGATGCGACCGGCACCTCGGCGGCGTCGATGGACCTGAGCGCCGCGGTGCAGGCCAGCCGGCGAGACCTGCGATCTGACCGGCAAGAGCGAAGTGACGATGAGCGGCAAGGCGGCCGCGCTCGGCGGCCGGCTGATGGGACCGGTGGCCGATCAGATGCTCAAGCAGTTCGTCGCCAACTTCGCGGCGCGGCTGCAGACGCTGCAGCCGCAGCCGCGGCGTCGGAGCCAGCGGGCACCGCGCCGGGTGGCGCCGCAGTCGCAACGCGTCAGACGCCGCAGTCAGCGCCCGCTGTCAGCCGCGGCGGCAACTGCCGCGCGCCGCCTCCGAACTCAACGGCCTCGCGCTCGCCTGGGCCGTGCTGCGCGACTGGCTGCGCGGGCTGTTCTCGCGCAAGACGGCCTGAGCGTCGCGACGCGACCATGGCGACCGACCGCATGAACGACGTCGTCAGCCTGCAGCAGCAGCTGGAGCAGCACGGCTTCATCGCCGAGCGCAGCTTTGCCGCAACCTTGCTGCTGACGATGGACATGCGCCGGCCGCTGCTGCTCGAAGGCGAGGCCGGGCGTCGGCAAGACCGAAGTCGCCAAGGCGCTGGCGCGGCTGCTGGATACGCGGCTGATCCGGCTGCAATGCTACGAAGGGCTCGACGCGCATTCCGCGCTGTACGAATGGAACTACCAGCATCAGCTGCTGGCGATCAAGCTGCTGGAACAGGACGAGCGGCCGATTCCGGACAAGGAGCAGGACATCTTCTCCGAGCGCTATCTGCTCAAGCGGCCGCTGCTCGAAGCGATCACGCACGACGCCTGCGCCGGTGCTGCTGATCGACGAAATCGACCGCACCGACGAAGCGTTTGAAGCCTACCTGCTGGAGCTGCTGTCCGACTTCCAGATGTCGATTCCGGAACTGGGCGTGATCCGCGCGACCGAGCGGCCGTTCGTCATCCTCACCTCCAACGGCACGCGCGAGATTTCCGACGCGCTGCGCCGCCGCTGTCTCTATCAGTACGTCGACTATCCCGGCTTCGAGAAGGAACTGCTGATCGTGCGGACGCAGATCCCCGAGGTGCCGGAGAAACTGGCGCGGCAGATCGTCGAATTCGTGCAGTCGGTGCGGCAGATGGATCTGCAGAAGAAGCCCGGCCTCGCCGAAACGCTCGACTGGGTCGCCGCGCTGCTGCGCCTTGGCGTGAGCGCGATCGACGCGGACGGTGTCGAGCGGATCATGGATTCGCTCGCCGCGCTCGTCAAAACGCGCGAGGACCAGGCCGGTCTGACGCGGCCAGTCGTCGAAAGACTGGTGGCGGCATGCTGAGCGGCATCACATTAGCCACGGCCGCGCGACGTGGCGCCGCCCGCAGAACCTCGAAGCGGCATTGCTGGCCCGCTATACCGGCTTTGCCGGCTGGCTGCGCGCCAACGATTTCCGCGTGACCAGCAGCGACGTGGCCGCTGCGATGGAGGTCGCACTCGCGCATGGGCCAACTGGACAGCGAGGTGTTGCGCTGGAGCCTGCGCGCATTGCTGTGTTCGCGTGCGGAGGAATGGCGGCGCTTCGACGAACTGTTCGACGCCTATTTCCTCAGCACGCCGAATCGCCGCAAACTGGTCGCATACGCGCGCCGGCGGCGCGGGGCGGATCGAGCCGAAATAGCGCGGACCGGCAACGCGACGCACAGCGAAGGCATGCCGCTCTCGCTGGCCGGACGCAACGACGATCAGCCGACGACAGCCGGACGGCGCAGCGGAGCAGGGCGCATCCGCTGAAGCAGTCGCTCGCGCACGCGGACTTCCGTCACCTGCAATCAGCCGGACGAACTGCTTTGCGATCGACGCCGCGATCCGCCGTTTCGCGCAGCGCCTGCAAGGCATCCAGATGCGCCGCGAGCGCCGCGCCAAAGCGGGCCGCGTCATCGACATGGCATGGACGATCCGGCGCAGCGTCTCGCGCGGCGGGCTGCCGCTCGAACTCGGCTGGCGCCGCAAGCGGCGCTTGCGTCCACGCATCGTGCTGCTGCTGGACGTCAGCCGCTCGATGAGCCTGTACAGCTTCTTCTATCTGCGGCTCGCGCGCGTGTTGAGCGCGCGGGTGTCCGACGTGCATTGCTTCATCTTTCATACGCGGCTGGTGCGCGTCGAGCAGGCCTTGCGCGACCCCGACCCGTGGCGCTCGCAGGAGCGTCTGCAACTGCTGTCGGCGGGATGGGCCGGCGGCACGCGCATCGGCGACAGCCTCGACGAATTCAACCAGCAGCACGCCACCAGGCTGCTGCACTCGCGTACCGCTGTCGTGGTCGTCAGCGATGGCTACGATGCCGGTGAACCCGAACGGCTGCAACAGGCGCTCGCCGAAGATCCGGCGCCGTTGCCGCTGTCTCGTGTGGCTCAATCCGCTGGCGACCCGCGCGGATTTCACGCCGGCCAGCGTCGGCATGCAGGCGGCGATGCCGTATATCGATCTGCTGGCCGGCGCGCGCGATCTGGCGAGTCTGGAACGTGTGCTGCCCCAAGTGCTGGCGGTGCTGCAATGAATGCCGATACCCTTCTGGAACTCGAGCAACGGCTGATTGAGCAGGCCCAGCCGTTCGCCGTGGTGACCGTGATTCGCGCGGCGCCACCGACTTCCGCATGGGTCGGCGCGCAGGCGCTGGTCGATGGCGAGGGCGTGTTGCACGGCTGGATCGGCGGCGGCTGCTCGCGGGCGATCGTGATTCAGGCGGCTGCGCAGGCGATACGCTCGGGGCTGCCCAAGCGGGTTCGTATCAGCAACGAGCAGATGACACCGGAAGCCGGCGTCGAGTCCCATGCGATGCCGTGCGCGAGCAACGGTGCGATCGAACTGTTCATCCAGCCGACCGTGCCCGCGCCGTGCGTACTCGTGCTCGGTTCGACGCCCACCGCACTGGAAGCCTGCGTACTCGCGCAGCGAGTCGGCTTGCGTGTGTGCGCGGCGGCCAGCGTCACCGCGCCGTTGGCCGCGGCCGGCCTGCAGCGCGTGATTCAGGGCTTCGACGCTGATGTATTCGATACGGTTGCGCCGCAATTGATTCTGGTGGCAACCCAGGGCGACAGCGACGAAGACGCGCTCGAAGCGGCATTGCGCTGCACCGCCGCGGCGGTCTTGCTGGTCGCGAGCCGACGCAAGGCGGATGCACTGCGCGACATGATGTTGGCGCGCGGGATCGCGCCTGCGCGCCTCGCGGCGCTGCATGCCCCGGCGGGGCCGGCGATTCACGCGCACACGCCACAGGAGATTGCGCTCGGTGCCGTGGCGGGGCTGGTCACGCTGCGGCGCGAACTGGAGCTGGCGTCGGCCGAGGTTGCGCAGTCGCCGCTCGCCTGCACGGAAGCCGTGCCGGGTTTGCCGCCGTGCGAATCGATGGCATCGGTTGAACTGCCGGTAGCACGCTATCGGAACCCGGTGTGCGGAATGCTCATCGATACCGCATCGGCGAAGCATGTGCTCGACCATGGCGGCCAGCGCGTCTACTTCTGTTGCGACGGCTGCAAGATCGAGTTCGAACGGCAGCCCGAAAAATATCTTACGAGCGCTCTCATTTCAGTGCACAAGGAGAACATATGAGCGACGCCATGACAATGCCTGATCGCGGTCAGGCAGCCACGTTCTCAGCCGTTGTACTGGCGGCCGGACTTTCCTCGCGCATGCAAGGCCTGCATAAGCTCCTGTTGCCCGTTGGCGGAACGCCCGCCATCCGCCGCACCGTGAGTGCGCTCGCGGGAGCCGGACCCGAGGAGATCGTCGTGGTAACCGGCTTTCGCGGACGTGCGGTGATGGAAGCACTGGACGGTCTGCCGGTCACGTTTCAGAGTAATCCGCGCTATGAGGAAGGACAGATGACCTCGGTCGCCGCCGGTGTGGCCGCGCTCGCCGCGCCCTGCAATATCGTGATGGTGTGTCTCGCGGACCAGGTGCTGCTCGAACCGGCCGACTACCGCGAATTGGTGGACGCCTTCGCCGCGATGTCGCGCGGCTCGATTCTGATTCCTTTTTTCAAGGGGCAGCGCGGCAATCCGGTGGTGTTTTCCGCAAGCTACGCGGCGGAGGTGATCAGCGGACACATCAATCCGGGCTGCCGCAAACTGATTGCCGAACATCCTGACGAAGTGGTTGTCCATGAAGTGGTGCATGACCGGTACATCGTCGATATGGACACGCCGGAGGACTACGCGCGCATTCTGGCGCGCGTCGGGACCGATACTCACTCGCACGCCGCGCTCTGAAAGCGGGCCAGTGCCTCGCCATCCTGATGCCGGATGCAACGATTCGTGGGCGTGACGCCTGTGACAGGCCGCGTGCGCCCGCTGGCCCATCCAGGACAGGACAGAAAATGAGGCGCGCGTCCGATGGTTCGCAACGAACGCGCGCAAACTATGCTCACATCTTGACGTCGATGCGCCCATAGACCCCGTTTGCTTCCTCGTTTGGCCCCGCAGCAAAGAAGAGCGTGTTCAGCGGCTGATTGCTCAGGTTGTTGCCGAACGCGATACCCCACAGTCCGTCTTGCGCGAACGTCGTGCTGTTCGACAGATTCACCGCGCCGAGCGACTGGCCGCTCACCGGGTCGAACGCGTTGATCGTGCCGTCGCCGAAATTGCCGATCAGCACGTCACCGCTGAACCGGCCAAAATTCGCCGGCGCCTGCGTGACGCCCCAAGGCGCATTCAGCGCACCGGCCGACGCGAAATGCTGCAGCAGATTGCCGCCCGTATCGAACACATCGACGAAACCGAGACCTGCACCGTCCACGTTGTCGTGCGCGTCTGCGTCCTGCATTGCGTAGGTCACGAACAGCCTGTTGCCGATCGCCTGAATGCCAAACGGGGCGAAGCCCGCCGGCAGAGTCGGGTCCTGAAACTTGCCCGGCAGCGCGACCTTCGCGAAAGTCCTGTCGAACACGTCAATCCTGTTGTTGTGAAAGTCCGTGGCGTAAAGGAAGTTGGAGGCGCCGTTGCTCGCGAGCGCGAGCCCTTTGTAGACTGCGCCGCTGCTGCCGCTGTCGAACATCACGAACGCCACCGTCGGGGCGACGGCCGGTGCCCACGCCGTGATCGTGCCGCCCTCGCCGGAGAAGATAAACGCGGCGACGCCACTCTTGCCGTTCTGCGTGACCGTGAAATCCGTCGAACCGTTGAACACGATGCCAGTTGGGTTGGCCGGTCCGTTCATTCCATTCGGAATGCTGACGACGAGCGATTGCGGCACGCCGTTGCCGTCATAGAGCGTCGCGCGGGAGGTGGCGTTGTCCGCAACCCAGACGAACCCTTTGGGATTGAATGCGACGCCCCAGGCGTTTTTCAGATTTGGATCGGTGTGCTGCGCGGCGACTGCGCCGTCGGACACCAATGCGGTCGAGGTAAACGACTGCGCGTTGAGTGTGTCGGAACTGCCACCGCACGCGACAAGACTCGCCAGAACCGCGCCACCCACGACGAAGCTCAATACCTTAAGCACAGACTTCATGGTCGCTCCCATTCAGAACCGATGGACATTGCGGTTATTGAACGTGTGCGCTGGTGGATTTATTCCTTCGGCGGACAGATTATTAATCGGGCTCGTTCGTCGTGCCGGGCAGCCAGCTTCAGATCGTCCCAAACAGCGCACGCGGACGATCCTTGAGCGTGCTTGTGAGCAGGCGCAACGCGCTCACCAGTTGATCGCGGCTAGTCGCGCAGGCGAGGTTGATGCGCACACCGTGTTCGATCTCCGATCTGTCCACTGCAAAAGCGGACGACGGCATGACCACCACCCCACGCGCCTTTGCATTCGCCGCAAAATCGTCGGCGCGCCACGGCTTCGGCAACTTGAGCCAGACGAACATGCAGGCCGGATCGGTTTGCAGCAATTCCTGCGGCAACAACTCGCGCGCCAGGTCCTGGCGTGCGCGAATTTCGGCGAGCTGCGCGTCCATGATGTGACGCGCGGTGCCGTCCTCGATCCAGATCGACGCGATCAGCATCGACATCGGCGCGGGCATCCACGCCGTGGTGCGCACGGCCTCCGCACATAACGCGGCGCTTTCCGGCGGACTCAGCAGATAGCCGAGCCGCAGACCAGGCGCGAGGATCTTCGAGGTCGCCGCAAGATGGAAGGTCAACTCAGGACACAGGCTTGCAATCGTCGGCAGGCGCTGCGACACGAGCGGCCCATACACGTCGTCCTCGATGATCGCGATGCGGTGCCGGCGCGCGATGTCGGCTAGCGCCATCCGGCGCTCGAGACTCATGGTCGTGACGGTCGGGTTCTGCAGATTCGGCACCGTGAAGATCGCCTTGACTGGCATGCGCCGGCAGGCGCGCTCGACCTCGTCGGTCAGCAGGCCGTCACGGTCGCTCGGAATGCCGACGATCTCAAACTGAAAAACCGGTGCAAGGGCCTTCAGGCCGTAGTAGGTGAGCTGGTCGGCGAGGATCACGCCGTCCGTGCCGATCAGGCTGTTCAGCACCGCATACAAGCCGTGCTGCGCACCGCTTGTCACGACCACATGGTCGGCGGCCGGCGCAAAGCCCGGTGCCGCCATCCAGCGGGCGCCGGCGGCGCGCGCCCAGAGCGGCCCTTGCGGCGGCTGGTACTCCTGCAACTGCGGATAGCGCGGATCACGCGGCAATTCCGCCAACGTGCGCGCGAGGCAGTTCAGGAATTCGCCGGTGGCCGGCCGGTTCACGGTCAGGTCGATCGCCGTGCTGCTCGCGGCCTGCGCCGGTTCGACGCTCGGCATGGCGCCGCCGGTCACGAGCGAACCGCGCCGCTTGCTGCCGATCACCAGCCCGCGCAACTGCAATTCCTTGTACGCGCGGGACACGGTCGACACGTTGATGCCCAGCTCGGTGGCGAGTTGCCGCTGCGGCGGCAGGCGGCTGCCCGGCGGATAAACGCCGCTGCGAATCTCGCTCTCGATCGAACTGGACACCTCGACATACGTGGAGCGCTTCGTCTGCGCCGGCGCGCCGTTGGCCCCCCGCGCCGTGTCTTTGTCAGAAGCCATAAGAACTGATGTCTCCATACAAAATCAGCTTTGTCCGCGATTGTGCGGAATTTTGCCGATTCTATACCAGACAAGCGCAGCTGCAAGGCTTAAACGCGGCCATAGCGACTCGCCGGGGCTGTACCGCCACGCTGGGCAAGGACCGCGCCACAGACCATCCAGGGAAAATGCCGGGGCCACACAATACACGTTTTAATTGCACACAAAAAAATATTGTGTGATTCTGATTGTCAGAGTTTGTCTGGTGGCGGGTACGTTCACACGCCGCCGGGCCGTGTCCAATCTGTTAGCAGGAGTGTTCCGATGAGTTTTCCACAGTCCCCTCAAGACCCCGCCGCGCCGAAGCTCGGCGCAGCGCTGCGCCAGCGGCACGTGACGATGATCGCGCTTGGCGGCATCATCGGCGCGGGTCTGTTTGTCGGCAGCAGTGCGACGCTCGGCCGCGTCGGCCCGGCTGCGTGCATCTCGTATCTCGTGGCCGGCATCGTCGTATTGATGGTGATGCGCATGCTCGGCGAAATGGCGCTTGCGGTGCCGGGCGTCGGTTCTTTCACCGAATACGCGCGGATCGGCCTTGACAACTGGGCCGGCTTCACCAGCGGCTGGCTCTACTGGTACTTCTGGGTGATCGTGGTCGCCGTCGAGGCCGTGGCGGGCGCAGCGATCCTGCAACGCTGGATTCCAGCGCCTGTGTGGGCGATCGGCCTCGTGCTGCTATCGGTGATGACGCTGATCAATCTGCTCTCAGTGAAGTCGTATGGTGAATTCGAGTTCTGGTTCGCATCGATCAAGGTCGCGGCCATCATCGTGTTCATCGCGATCGGCGCCGCATACGTGTTCGGTTTTGGCCACACCGGCAGCGCCGTCACGAACCTGGTCGGCAATCGCGGCTTTATGCCGTTCGGCGCGATGTCGGTATTCGCGGCCGTGCCGACGGTGATTTTCGCGGTGGGCGGCGCGGAAATCGCGACCATCGCCGCGGCGGAATCGGACGATCCGGCCAAAAGCGTCGCGGCCATGACGCGCTCGGTCATTTTGCGGGTGATCACGTTCTACGTCGGCTCGATGTTTCTGATTGCCTGCATCGTGCCGTGGCGCAGCATTGTCACCGGGCACTCGCCGTTTGTCGCCGCGTTGGAAACCATGCGGATTCCGGGTGCGGCCGACATCATGAACGCCATTGTGCTGGTCGCCGTACTGTCCGCGTTGAATTCGGGTTTGTATGTGTCGTCGCGGATTCTGTTCCGTCTCGCGGAGCGAGGCGACGCGCCAAAAGCGCTGCTGAAACTGACTCCGCACAAGGTGCCCCGGCTGGCGGTGCTGTTGAGCAGCGTGGTCGGGTACTGCGCGATCATCGCGGCAATCGTTTCGCCACAAGGCGTGTTTCTGTTCCTCGTGAACGCCTCCGGCGCGGTCATGCTGTTCGTCTATCTTGCCACCGCCTGCGCGCAGATCCGCATTCGCCGGCGCATCGAACGTAGCGAGCCGGAACGCCTCAGCTTGAAGATGTGGCTGTTTCCGTGGCTTTCATATGCCGTGGTGGCGGCGATTGTCGGCGTGCTCGCGGCGATGGGTGCCGACGCCGAACTTCGCCCGCAACTGATGGCGAGTCTCGCAAGCCTGGCCGTGGCCTCGGCGGCGTATTTGGTGGCGGCAAAGCGCCAGCAAGGCAGCGCCACGGCGACCGGCTTTCTGTCGCGAATCGGCGGCGGTGCAATGGAAGGACGTGAGTGATGTCAGAGATTGCCATTATCGGCGCGGGATTCATCGGCCTCGCGAGCGCCGCGGCGCTGATGCGCGACGGCCATCGAGTCACGCTGTTCGATCCGGCCGGCGTGGGGCAGGGTGCGTCGTTCGGCAACGCCGGGACGTTCGCGCACTATGCGTGCATTCCGGTCAACAACCCGTCCGTGTTCCACGATCTGCCGCGCTTTCTGTTATCGAACGACAGCCCTTTTCGATTGCGTTGGGGGTATCTGCCGCACCTTGCGCCGTGGCTTGCCCGTTTCATGGCGAGCTCGCTGCCGCGCCGCTACGAAGCCAGCGCCGGTGCGCTCGCCGCACTGCTCGATTGCGCGCACGACGGTTATGCGCCCCTCCTGGCCGATGCCGGGCTGGCGAGTTTTGTCCGGCCGCGCGAGTGTCTTTATCTGTATTCGAATGCCGCTTCGTTCGACGGCGCGCGTGCCGCGCTGGATCTGCGCCAGAAGCTGGGCGTTGCCTTCGAGGTACTCGGCGGCAGCGACATTCGTGCGCTTGAACCGGCGCTTGCGCCGATCTTCGAGCGTGGTGTTTTATTCAGCAACAGCTGGCACTTCACCGATCCACACGGCTTTTTGCAGACGCTTTATCAGCAGCTTGTCGCCCGGGGGCTGACGCTGGAGCGGTCAGCCGTGCAGGCAGTGGCGCCGCTTGCGGACGGCGCAAGCGTGAACGTCGACGGCAGTGCGCGACGTTTCAGTCATGTCGTGATCGCCACCGGCGCGCGCTCCGCGCAGTTCGCCAAGCAATGCGGCGACGCGGTTCCGCTCGACACGGAGCGCGGCTATCACGTCCGTTTCCCGGGCGCGCAGCAGCTGATTTCGCGGCCTGTCGGCTGGGCCGAGCGTGGCTTTTACATGACGCCGATGAGCGACGGCCTGCGCGTGGCCGGCACCGTCGAACTCGCCGGCTTTGGCGACACACGCAACCGTTCGCTGATCGACCTGCTGACGTTTTCTTCGAAGCGCGCCTTGCCTGGCCTCGATACGCCCGATAGCAGCTGGCTGGGTTTTCGTCCGACCTTGCCGGATGGTGTGCCCGTGCTCGGACGATCGCGCGCGAGCAGCCGGGTGATTTACGCATTCGGCCACCAGCATCTTGGGCTCACGCTGGCCGGCGTGAGCGGGCGTATCGTCGCCGACCTGATCGCGCAGCGTGCGCCGCCACTTGATCTGGCGCCTTACGCGGCCACGCGGTTTTGATCTGGATAGAGGCGTTTGATAGCACACGTTTCGAGCTTTATCACCAGCACTGCCGGACAGTTTCGACGCGTCGCGCATCGGATCGGTCGACCTGTACAACGCGCGACGCCATATCCCACAAGGAGCGCATCATGAATCGTCATTATTGGCTGTTGAGTCTGGCCGTCTGCGCCTTAGCCACGCAGATGCAATCTTCGTGGGCGGCCGATCCCGAAGTCGTCAAGATCGGCTTTGTCGGGCCGTTGACGGGGCCCGTCGCACGCGTCGGTAAAGATTTGCAGTATGGCGCGCAACTGGCGCTCGACGAAGAGAACGCGAAACATCCGGTGGTCGGCGGCAAGCCGGTCAAATTCGAACTCGATGTGCAGGACGACCAGGCCGATCCGCGCGTGGCGATTCAGGTCGCGCAGAAACTGGTCGACGACGGCGTGGTGGGCGTGATCGGCCACTACAACTCCGGGTGCAGCATTCCGGCATCGACCGTCTATCATCAGGCGAATGTCGCGATGATTACGCCGGGCTCGACCAATCCGCAACTCACCAAACAAGGCTACAAGAACGTGTTCCGCACGATGGGGCACGACGGTGTGGGCGGTGTGGTGGCGGGGCATTTCGTGGTGGAGCAGATGAAGGCGAAGCGCATCGGCATCATCGACGACCGTACGGCATTCGGGCAGGGGCTGGCCGATGCGTTCGAGAAAGGCGTAAAGGAGGCGAACGGCAATGTGGTCGACCGTGAGTTCACCAATGACAAAGCGGTCGATTTTCGCGCCATTCTCACCACCCTCAAGAGCAAGAACGTCGACCTGATTTTCTTCGGCGGCCTGGATGAGCAGGGTGCGATGCTGGTCAAACAGATGCGCTCGTTGGGCATGACAGCGCAACTGTTCGGCGCGGGCGCGCTGAAGAGCAATGCGTTCCTGCAGATCGCCGGCACGGCGGGTGACGGTACGCAGGATCTCGAGCCCGGGTCCGGCGCTCGACAAGCTGCCTGCCGCGCAGGCGTTCGGCAAGCGCTATAAGGCGCGCTTCAATCAGGATGTCGAACTGTATGCGCCGTTTGCGTACGACGCCGCGCTCGCCATGATCAAGGCGATTCACAGCGCCGACTCGCTCGATCGGGCGAAGATCGTCGACAGTCTTTCGAAAGTCGCGGTCACCGGAGTGACCGGCAACATCACGTTCGATCGCGTACGGCGATCTGATCAAGCCGCCCTATACGTTGTTCCAGGTCCAGCAAGGGCAGTGGAAGAGCATCAAGACCGTTGGCGGCAGCGGCGTGTAAAAACGCTTGACTCCCCGTCATCGTTGCCTATAGTTCACCAGATGGTAAAGTGTTCTGCCAGTCAATTCGACAGCACGTTTTCCGCTCTGGTGGACTTTAGGCGGCGCGCCATCCTTGCTCGTCTCGAGGGGGAGCCTGGGCTGTCGATCGCGGAGATTGCGCGTGCGTTGCCGCTCAAGCTTCCTGCGGTCATGAAGCCCCTCGACGTGCTGAGTGACGCGGGTCTGGTGGCGCGCACGAAGAATGGGCGAACGGTGTGGGTGGAACTGGCCGCGGGCCCGATGGAAGAAGCGATGGCGTGGTTGTGGCGTTATGAGCGGTTCAGGTGCGCGAGTTTCGATTGGCTTGCCGGCTTTGTCGAGGGGACGAGGGATGATGAAGGAAACGCCGAGCCTGACGATCGTGCGGCGCATCAAGGCGCCGCCCGCCAGGGTCTACGCCGCGTGGACGAGGCCCGAACTGATGGCGCGCTGGTGGGGCCCCGATGCTGGGCCGGTGCTGAGCGCCGAAGCGGATCCGCGGGTGGGCGGCCATTTTCGTGTGGTGTTCCAGACGCTCGATGGTGAAACGCACGATTGCCGCGGCGAATATCAGGAAGTCGAAGTCGACAGCAAGCTTGTTTTCACCTGGGAGTGGGTGTCGGTGCCGGAACGGCGCTCGCTCGTCACAATCAGGCTGCGGGCGGTCGCTGAAGGGACCGAGGTGACTTTTACTCATGCGCAGTTCGCCGATAAAGTTGCTCGTGATGCACATCGGGAGGGGTGGAATGGTGCTTTTGAAAAGCTCGTCGCGCTTATGGCGAATCTGGAACAGGCTGGCTGCTGATGTTTGCGAAATCGAACGTGGCGGTTTAATACACTGAAGTGTTGGGCTCCTGCATGTGGGGCGATTGTGTCGTTTTTTTTTGCCTTTGGCGGCGGCATTTTGTTTGTTGTGCCTACGGCGTTGGTTGTTTCTTTTGTTATTGGTTTATTAGCGTTCCCCCTGTGCGGGGGGGCACCTACTTTTCTTTGCCGCCGCAAAGAAAAGTAGGCAAAAGAAAGCGGCTCAAACCGCTAATTTTTAAGCGGGTCCCCTGGCTTGGAGGGGATTGTGGCTCCGTAGAGATTGGGCCCGCGTACCTGCCCACCTACGTGACCAGGCCGTCATGCTTCCGGCGGCGCTGCGCGCGCCGACGCGGTACTTCATCAAACCGCCCATCAGGTTTTATGCGTGCAGTTTGCCGATGGACGGCTCGCAGTTACTTGCCTTGGCGCGACTTGGCGGCTTCGTGGCAGCAAGCAACCTCTCTGTGTCTCGGTTGAATAGCGCCAGCGTGATCAGCCAACTCGGGACCTGCACACCGGCACTTCCAAACGCCTTCAGTGGTTTCGGCGCCTCGCCGAGGCGAAGCCGATGGCCCCCACAACGCACAAACGAAGCCCCCGATTTCCCTGGTAGACCCATCCGCGACGCACGCAGTGCGGAGTGGGAGCGGATGACGGCTGTGTCACAGACACTAATGGACCACGGTGTGATCCGTTAATCGGGCCACGAGCCCCTCCAAGCCAGGGAACCCACTTAAGAATTTGCGGTTTGAGCCGCTTTCTTTTGCCTACTTTTCTTTGCGGCGGCAAAGAAAAGTAGGTGCCCCCCCGCACAGGGGGAACGCTAATAGACCAATAAGAATAAAAACAGCAGGCGCCGCCGCAGGCAAACCACAATCAGTGCCGCCGCCAAAGGCAAAAAACCTACACGACTGCACTAGCAACAGCCTGCGCCGTAGCCGCAGACAACGTCCACCCCAAATGCCCGTGGCCGGTATTATAAAAAACCCCCTGCCGCCGCCCGCGGCCCACCTTCGGCAGCATGGTCGGCAACATCGGCCGCAACCCCGCCCAAGGAATCACCCGCGAGGTCGACACCTCCGGAAAATACCGCCGCGTCCAATCCACAAGCGGCGCAATCCGGTCCGACCGGATATCCCGATTGAACCCATTAATCTCCGCCGTTCCGGCAACCCGAAACCGATCCGCTCCAAGCCGGCTAGTCACAATCTTGGCGCTGTCGTCAAGCAGACTCACCCAGGGCGCACGCTGCTGGCTCACCTCGTCATCAAGGCAGACCGTGATCGAGTAACCCTTCACCGGGTACACGTTCACATGATCCCCAAGCATTGCCGCAAAATCGCGGCTCTTCACGCCGGCGCACACCACGATCCGCTCAAACGCAAACTGCTGCAACTCGCCCTCGAGCTTTACATTGAGCATGAAACGCCCCTCAGCCGGCTGCTCGATCGAGGCAATATCCGCGTCGTAGTGAAATTCCACCCCGTGACGCACGCACGCCTGAGCCAGCCCGCGTGTGAACTTGTGAATATCACCCGTCGAATCCGAAGGCGTGAAAAAGCCACCGTAAAAATCGCCGTGCAAGGTGGGCTCAATGGCAAGCAACTCGCCCGCGGTCACAGGATTTCGCTCAAGGCCGCCTTCGCGCAGTAGCTCATTCACCTTGCTCGCTGCATCGAAATCCTTGCGGTTCTTGTAGATGTGCAGAATGCCGCGCCGCTCCAGATCGAAGTCGATTCCCTCGCGCTCGGCAATCGAAAACAGATGCTCGCGCGCAGCAATCGCCAGCCGCACCGTCTCGACGGTGTTGGCCCGGTAATGCGGAATCTGCCGCAAAAACTCACCCATCCACGAATACTTGTGCCAGGTGGGCAGGGGATTGAGCAGCAGCGGAGCGTCGCGCGTGAGCATCCAGCGCAAACCCTTCAGGACAGTAGCAGCGCTGTTCCACACCTCGGCATTGCTGGCAGATAACTGGCCGCCGTTCGCGAACGAAGTCTCCATCGCCGCATAGCGATGACGTTCGAACACAGTGACATGGTGGCCGCGCTGAGCGAGGGCGTGAGCAGTCGTTACGCCGGTAATGCCGGCGCCGATAATGGCGATTCGTGACATGACATGGTCCAGAGCAAGTTGAGCATCGCCGGCTTCGGTGTTCGATTGCTTCATCGAATCCGGCGTCGATGCCCCATCTGTCCATGTACCTGAGAGTTTCTTCCCGTCAGCCCACGGCGTAAGGCAAGCCGTAGTCAGGGAATCCCCTTCGGTGGGCGCGCACGGCGCCGCTCTCCAGATGTTCCAGCTGCGCGGTCCTTTTGCCTGAGAGTTTCCGGGGCGGTTGCTCCGTCGGCGTCGTCACAAACGTCTGACGATCTCTCCCGCGCTGCATTGCAGAACGGCTCGACAATACCGTCCAAAAATCATCACCGCAAGTGTTTCCTGCGATGCACTGCGCAACGGGCACGCTGAAACACCATGCGAAGCCCATCGGCAAAGCCGCGTTCAGGTCATGCCTCAGGCGTTTTCTTTCGGCTCGCGCACCCGTTGACACGGGCTGGGTGAGTGCACGAGAAATCGCAACGGCGTCGCCGCATCATGAGCGCCATTCAACCCCCCATGCGGTTAATTCAAGTCCGCGTGAACGTCCGGGTCCGCGACATACGCTATATTTGACGGCTCTGCAAAACTTCGAATCAAAGAGGAGACTGCCGTGCCCACCGTCACAACCTTGCTCGCCTTCGCTCTGGTTTCATTCGGCATGGTGCTCACGCCAGGGCCGAACATGATCTATCTGATCTCGCGCTCGCTCTGCCAGGGGCGGCGCGCGGGGCTCATATCGCTGGGCGGGGTGGCGCTCGGCTTCGTGTTCTACATGTTCTGCGCCGCGTTCGGCATTACGGCGTTGCTGCTGACGGTGCCGTATGCCTATGACGCGCTGCGTTTCGGCGGCGCGCTTTATCTGCTGTATCTCGCATGGCAGGCGGTCAAACCCGGCGGCCGTTCGCCGTTTCAGGTGCGCGACCTGCCACACGACAGCCGCCGCAAACTGTTCACGATGGGCCTCGTCACCAATCTTGCGAATCCCAAGATCGCGGTGATGTATCTGTCGCTGCTGCCGCAATTCATTTCGCCGGGGCATGGCAGCGTGCTCTCGCAGTCGATCGCGCTCGGCTGCGTGCAGATCGTCATCAGCGTGACGGTGAATGCGCTGATCGCCAGCATGGCGGGCTCGATTGCCGGGTTTCTTGCAGGGCGGCCGGTGTGGCTGCAGGTGCAGCGCTGGCTGATGGGCACCGTGCTCGCAGGCCTCGCGGTGCGGATCGCATTCGACGCGCGCCGCTGAATCTTTCGCTTGAACCTCTCTGTTGAATCGCGCGTGCAACAGGCTGGAACGCTCGCGTGTGGCGTTCCATCGGCCAGCCGTTTGGCGAATCGCGCCGACTGCGTCTGACGCTACGGCGTCGTAGATTCATACACGGCGCGGGCGCGGCGCGTTTATCATAGGGCCCACAACCTGAAACCGCGCCTGGCCGTGCCATGCACGCCAACTCACGAGACCGGCGGCGTGTGCCGCGACATCATCCATGAATTCCACTCCCGACGCTCTTTCCCGCCCGCCCATTCGCGCTTTGACGCTGCTCGAAGGACGCGTGCTCAGCGTGCTGGTCGAAAAACAGCACACCGTGCCCGACAGCTATCCGCTTTCACTCAACGCGCTGACCTTGGGCTGCAACCAGAAAACCGGCCGCGCGCCGGTGATGAATGCGACCGAAGCGGAGGTGCTGACCGCGATCGACGGATTGAAGCGGCTAAGTCTCGTTTTTGAAGGCAGCAGCAGCCGCGTCCCGCGTTTCGAGCAGAACATGAATCGCGTGCTGGGCTTGCCGAGTCAATCGGGCGCCTTGCTGACCACGTTGTTGCTGCGCGGCCCGCAAACGGCCGCCGAATTGCGCCTGAATAGCGCGCGTCTGCATGGTTTTGCCGATATCTCGTCGGTGGAGGCGTTTCTGGACGAACTGGCGGTCAACGATCCGCCGCGCGTGGTGAAGCTGGCGCGCACGCCAGGCGAGCGCGAGAACCGCTGGATGCATCTGCTATGCGGTGAGGTGAGCGCGGGCGACTTCGCGGCAGCGGGAAGCGACGAAGATGCCGTGCCGCCGTCGGCTTTCGAGGCCTTGAAGGCCGAGCAAAAACGCCTCGCTGACGAGGTGACCCAGTTGCGAGCGCTCGTCGGACACATGGCCGCGGAGTTAGGCATCGATCTCGACGACCTCACCAGCCGTTCGTAGAGCCGGGCAGGGCTCATGTAGCGCTCCAATCGCCGGAACGACTTCAACGCACGGCATCCCCGCCAAACACCCCCGCCGAGGGCGTCCCCACTTCGGTTTGGGGCCCCTTGACCCGGGAAATCCAGAACACCCCAACCATCGCGACGGCGACCGCCACCCACCCAACGGTCCCATATCCGACGATCTGCCCCGCCGGCGAACTACTCAGCATCAAGCCGCCAATCCACGCTCCGCACCCCGTACCCACTGCCTGTAACGCGCTATTGGCGCTGAGAAACGCTCCCCGTCGGGAGGCTTCGGGCACCGTCGTCAACAGCGCCTGCATCGGCACCATCCGCGCGGACAGCAGCACCATGAAGAACGGGAAAAACATCACCATGGCGTAGAACGGCAGAGCCGGCAGGTGTGTCACAAACAGCACGGGCAGAAATGAAAGCACGACAGCAATCCGGTACACACGGCGCGTACCAAACCTGTCGGCGAGCCTGCCCACCCTGCGCGAAGTGAAAAACGTCGCCGCGCCGCCGGCCATATACAACCACGACAACTGCGCCGGCGCCACGCCATGATTGGCCACAAGTACCGGTGAGATAAACGGAATCACCAGCATATGCGCCACCATCATCATGAAGGTCAGCGCAAACGCGTTCAGATGCCGCGGGTTCGTCAACAAGCGCCACAAGTCGGGCAGCACTTCGTTTAGCGCCGGCTGTTTGCGGCTCAGATGTTCGGCAAGCGAAGGCACCAGTTGCAAACCGGCAAACCAGATCATCACGGACAACACCACCAGCAGGAAGAACGGCGCGGCCCAGTTGAAGTGCGCGCCAAGCATCACGCCGGCTGGCACGCCTGCAATCGCCGCCAGCGAGAACGCTGTCATGATCGTGCCGGTCGCGGCGCCACGACGCTGCACCGGGACTACATCGCCGACGATCGCCATGATCACCGAGCCCAGCACGCCGCCCGTGATACCCGCAAAAGCACGCGCGACGAGCAGCAACGGAAAACTGTCCGCCAACGCGCAAGCGAGGTTCGACAGCGCGAACAGCGCATAGACGGTTAGCAGCAGGCGGCGCCGGTCGAAGCGGTCGATATAGGTCGCTGCGAATAGCCCCGACAGCCCCGAACACCATGAATAGGCCGATACGGCCGTCGCAAACGCGGTAGGTGTAATACTGAACGAGCGCATGATCTGCGGCCCGAGCGGCATCATCACCATGAAGTCCATGATGATCGTGAACTGCGTCAGCGCAAGCAGCCATAGCAGACGGCGTTCATGCTTTGTGCTAATTGAATACATCGATCAATTCCCTGTTTTTTCGAAGCACATGGCTTACATGGCCCCACGCGGTTCACCGCGCTCACCGTGGCGATTCCTCAGTCGTCGAGCGATTCGTGAACCGCCTCAGCGCCCTGTTTCCAGTAGCTGGCCGCGCGAATGCGCGATTTGTCGACGCCGCGCTCGGTGCACAGGTGGTAACGCACGGCACGCATCGTCGCGGATTCGCCCGCGGCCCACACGTAGCCTTCGCCGTTTTCAGGCAGGTAGGTGTCACGCACCGCCTGCAGCAACGCTTCGCCGCGATAGCCCGACTCGCTGCGGTGACGCCAGACGAGATGCAGCTCGGCCTGCGTTGCAAATTCAATCTGCGCCGACGCATCGGCCACTTCGATCACCGCGGCGACACGCGTGCCGGCAGGCAGTTCTTCGAGACGGCGGGCAATCGCCGGCAGCGCGGTGTCGTCGCCGATCAGCAGATGCCAGTCGAAGCCCGTAGGGATCACTAGCGAGCCGCGCGGCCCGCCAATGCCGAGGTACTGGCCCACTTTGGCTTGTGCTGCCCAGGTTGCGGCGGGGCCGGCCTCGTGCATCGCGAATTCGATGTCGAGCTCGCGCGCGGTTGGGTCGAAGCGGCGCGGCGTGAAATCGCGTGCGATCGGGCGCGGTTGATCTGCGCGAAAGACCGGGCCGTCAGGGCCCGCGACCGGCAATACGGGTTTGTCAGCGCCTGGGGCGGGGAAAAATACCTTGATGTGATCGTCGAACGAAGCGGAGACGAAGTCGTGCAAGTCCTCGCCGGTAAAGGTGACGCGGATCAGATGCGGGCTCAGCGCGTGCACCCGCGTGACCTGCAACAGACGAAACTTTAGCGGATGCCGCACGCGATGGACGGCCAGATCGGCGCGGTTGTTATTTGCCAGTTCATTGGTCGGCATAAGGTGTTACTCCTGTTCGGTTGGGTGGCGCGCAAGCGCGCGCGAAAACCACACGGTGTTGGATCAGGCGGACTGTCCAGCGCCGCCGTTATCGCTCGCGGCAGGGCCGTCGTTCTCGATTTCCCGCGTGGCGCGCATCAGGATCGCGGCGATGCGGCGCTGTTCGGCGGCCGGCACGTTGTCACGGCGCAGCAGCGCATGCTTGAGCGCGCGGCGCGCTTCGTTCAGTTCGGGCAGCCAGCCGCTTTCGCTGATGTCGGCCGGTTCTTCACCCGCGAACGCGCGGCGCACGGAATCCATCTTGCGGGCGATATGGCTCAGCTTGGCGAGCATCAACTCGACGCGGTCGCGGTTGGCAGCCAGATATTCACGGCCGGCTTCAGCCAGTTCGTAGCGCTTGCGATTGCCTTCGAGTGCCACGGTGACGTAGCCGAGTTCTTCCAGATAGGTGAGCGCCGGATAAACCATGCCGGGGCTCGGGCTATAAAAGCCGTTCGAGCGTGTTTCGAGTGCTTTGATGAGTTCGTAGCCGTGGCTCGGCTGTGCGTCGATCATCGAAAGCAGCAGCAGTTGCAGATCTTCTGAAGTGAATTTGCGGCCGCGCGGAAAGCCTTCGCCGTCGCCGCCAAAGCCGCCCGGACCACCGCCGAAGCGTCCGCCGCGGCCACCGCCGCGCGGATCGTGATGGCGGCCGATCGCGTGCCAGAGCGCATGCAGCGAGAAGCGGTTGGATTCGGCGTAGCAGGCTTCGTCCGCGCTGTGCGAACGGAAAAAATGGTGGTGATGACGCATCTTGGGTACTCCCATTTGTGTCTTAAGATGTGTCGTAAGATATATATCTAAAGATAGTTTGTCAAACTGATTTTTTGCGTTATCGGCAGACAACAAAGTGTGCGGGGAGGGAGGAACGGTCGGTCAGGTGCGCCGAACGAGGGCTGGATGCCACTTCGAAGCGTGGAGGCGGTACGAGTATCTGCTGATGGCCAAGACGACGCCTTCACGGATTCAAGCTTTAGCAGGAGCCCATTTCCAGTCACTGGCTGGAGGCGCGACGTGGCCGTTCGAGCCTTGCTTGCTTATCATCGACAGCAGTCACTCAAACGCGGCACTCATAAAATTCCATTAGCGCAGCACCCACGGCTTGGAAGAAAGAAGGGTCGAGCGCGTGGCCCATCCCCTCGATCACGCGCAGTCTCGATCCGGGAATCGTCGCGGCTGCCCAACGCGCATGTTCGATAGGAAAGATTGGGTCGTCACTGCCATGCACGATAAGCGTGGGAGTTTCTATCGACGCCAATTGTGCTGCACTCAACGCCGGTGTGGTTTTCTGCGCGAGCGGTGGTTGCTGTTGTTAGCCATGGCTGGCGTCAATCCATCCTGCCGCAGAAGCGGCCGTTCCGCGAACGCGCGGCCAAGTGCCTGCCACGCATCTTCATCAAACGGCGAGCGAGCCCCTTTCGCCAGCCGGAAGTTTTCCACGAACCGGTTTGCCACTTCGCGCGCGTCGCGTGGCGCTTTCGCATTGAGAGCAATGACCTGGGCAACATACTCAGCCGAAGGACGAGGCAGTCCGCTGGTTCTGACAGGTGCGCCCGAGAACGCGTCGTTCTTTGGACGTAAGTCTGCTGAGGACATCAGGATGACAAGACTCGCCAGGCGCTGCGGCATTTTGAGCGACATACGATAAGCAAGCACACCGCCTTGCGATAGTCCGGCAACGTGAGCCCGTTCGACGCCAATTCCATCGAGCAACTCGAATATGTCGCAAACGAGATCATCGAGCGTGTAGGGTGCGCGACTGAAGTCGACATAGGTCGAGAGTCCGGTGTCGCGCTGGTCGAACCGGACGACCCGGAAGCCCCCGGACGCGATCAATTTGCAAAAAGCATCTGGCCAGACCAACCCAGGTGCGCTGTTACCCATAACGAGCAAAACGGCCGGGTCGCATTCGTTGCCGAATTCTTCATAAAACAGATCGACGCCGTTTGCGTGGATCATCCTGCCCTTATGAGGGTGGCTGGTGGAGTTGGTCGAATTCATCAGTCAAGTGAAGTTGCTGGCTCGCTGCGAGTGGAGGCGGGGATCGAGTTACTTTGCGGCGCCGGGTTTCTACAGTCGCAGCCAAAGAGTTCTTCCCGGAGGGAGTTGTGCCCTATCTTCCGTCGACATTGCATAGTCTCAGCTTCAGACTTTGCAGGCCTCCTGGACCATCGTCTCGTGCGCGTCGCCAGCGCCCACGTTTGCGCCTCGCAGTATCAATAGCCCGGTCAATGCCAGTGCACTGGCCAGTCCGAAATTGGCCGGGATTCCCAGATGGTCCACGACCCCGCCGCCCACTGACGATCCGATCGCAATCGCGACCTGCACGATGCAGACAAGCAAGGCCGAGCCTGCTTCCGGATCGTCGGGTGTTGCGCGTTGCATCCAGACACTACAGCAAAGTGGAATGCCGCCGAACGCAGCACCCCAGACCATCAGCAACGTGGCGACGCCTATGTTCGAATGAGACAGCAAAGGTAACCCGAGCAGCGCGCA
Source organism: uncultured beta proteobacterium (assembly GCA_963738755.1). Lineage (GTDB taxonomy): Bacteria > Pseudomonadota > Gammaproteobacteria > Burkholderiales > Burkholderiaceae > Paraburkholderia. The sequence goes on along the minus strand of CAVTXZ010000021.1, from coordinate 69,182 downwards.
CATCAGCAGAGCGACGACGAGCATCGTCGTTCGCTTGAGGTCGTGGGTGACGCTCGCGGAGAACACGATGTTCGAAACAAATCCAACGATGCCGAATCCCAGCAGCAGCCATATGACGCTCGACATCGCGAAGCGTGCCTGACCTAGCAGGAACGGCGTAATGTACGTGTAGGAAAAAAAATGCGCGCCAAACACGAGTGGAATCAACAGCATGGCTCTGGAGATATGAGGTTGGCGCAATAGCCTCGTCAGGTCCTGCACCCGTAGGGCGACGCGCGAAGGAAGCGACGGAACGAGCATCAACTGGCCAAGTAGCGCGACTGCCGCGAGCGCCGCGGTCGATAGAAAGGCGGCGCGCCACGAGGCAATGCTCGCGATATAGGTACTGACGGGCACCCCGATCACTGTTGCGCACGTGACGCCCGCAAGGATGATGGCCATTGCGCGCGCCGTATCCTTTTGATTGACGAGGCGTGTCGACGCTGCTGTGGCGAGCGTCCAGAACCCGCCTAGCGAGGCGCCGAGCAGCGCGCGGCCAATTAGCATGACCGGCAGACCATGCGCCACCGCGCAGATCACATTGGATGCAAGCAGACAGGAAGTAAGTAGCAGAAACAGATAACGGCGGTCCATGCGTCCCGCAACCAGCACCATGCCCGGCGCCGACAGTGCGGCAATGATGCCGGGTGCCGTGACCATCAGACCGGCCGCGCCGGGCTTGATGCCGAAATCGGCTGCGATCTGCGGCAGGAGGCCACGGGCAGAAACTCCGTGGTGACGAATGCGAAAGCGCCCAAAGCGACCGCAACCACGGACGCCCATTCACGCAGTGACGTAGCGTCGCGAGCCGGCGTGGGTTGCGATCCGGACGGCGCAACAGGGTTCCCTATCATAATGTTTTACGTTCGTAAGCTGTTCATAGGACGCACGCAATACGCGAGGCGCCATGGTTCAGGAACAGAACTGTACGATCCGAAAATGAGCGGCGAATGAGCGACCGTGTTGGAAGGCGGAAAAGCAGACTGGCGCGCGATTGAGTCAGGTGCCGGAGCGCGCCTGTGATCACGCGCTGACTTTGCTGCAGACATTTGCTGCAGACATACCATGTGCCTGTCACCGAACCCATCAACGAAAGACTGGGTATCGCAGAGGATTTCTCCCTCGCACTGGGTTGTACGCCAATACGCACGACCGTTCCGGAGCGCTGCTTGACATGCCATGGCGTCATTAAACATATGACATCGATGCTCTCGCGAAATGGCGGTGCCCGCCGGAGAATGCTTCCCAGCGCGGCATTGGCCGTATTCAACGGAGCGAAGATCATGTTTGCAATCACGGGTGTAACAGGGCAGGTTGGCGGCGCGGCGGCACGCGCCTTACTGGACGCGGGTCAGGCGGTGCGCGCGGTTCTGCGCGACAAGAGCAGGGCAGCGGAGTGGACGGAACGCGGTGCCGAGGTGGCGATTGCCTCGTTTGACGACGTGGACGCACTGGCGGCGGCCTTCACCGGTACCGCCGGTGTTTTCGTGATGATGGCGCCGAACTTCGCGCCGCAGCCGGGCTATCCGAACGCTCATGCCGCGGCGGCCGTCCTGACAGAGGCGCTGATGAAGGCGAGGCCGGAGTGTGTCGTGGCGCTGTCGTCGATTGGCGGACAACGCGAGTCGGGTCTTGGCCTCATCACGCAAGTGCACATTCTCGAACAGGCGCTTGCGGATCTGCCGACGCCCACGGCGATTCTGCGGCCCGCCTGGTTCATGGAAAACTCGTTGTGGGATATCGCTCCCGCACGTGAAACGGGCGTGATGCCCAGCTTTCTGCAGCCGCTTGATCGTGCGTATCCAATGATCGCGACCGCCGACATCGGCCGCGTGATTGCAGATACCCTTGCTCAGTCCTGGCAAGGACGTCGCGTGATCGAGATCGAAGGACCGCAACGCTATACGCAGAACGGGATCGCGGCACTGCTTGGCGGCGCGCTCGGGCGCTCGGTAAAGGCTCAAGCCGTGCCGCGCGATCAGTGGGAGGCGCTGTTCCAGTCGCAAGGCACCACGTGGCCCGCACCGCGCATCGAAATGATCGATGGCTTCAATTCAGGATGGATCGAATTCGAAGACGGCGTGAACGAGCGAGTGGTCGGCGCGACCGGTTACCAGACCGTATTGGCCGAACTGGTCAAACGCGCCGGGTGAGTGGCCGACGGGCGCTGCAGTGTCGCCGACCGCCGTAAGACTCAAGGCGCTCGGCGACATGACAGCGTCTAATGCCAGAACAGCGCGATCAGGATAATGATAGGAATGGGCACGCCGAGCATATAAAGAAGAATCGAGCGCATAAACACCTCCCTCAGTGAATGAATTGAAGTTTTAATCAGAGCTGGCGTACGCGGCCGCCATGAGTTGCCATCAGACTCGCGGAGAATGCACCCATCAGAAGCGAGATGAATAGCCACAACGTTGCGCCAATTGTCACCTTGCGCGCCTTGTCAGCGGCGTTTTTAGCCGCAGCATCGAGGGCGGTGATTTTTTGCAACAGGCGCGTGTAGGTGGTCACCACACGAGCTTGTGCAGCTTCCGGCGCAAGACCGGTACGCTGCGCGACAAGCTGGCTCAAATAGGCGGTATCTTCCGGCGACAATTGATCGCCCGTTGCCGCGCTGTTAAGGAAGATGCGCGCCGTTTCCGCGTGCGCCATCTCGTTGCCGCCCGGTGCGGCCGCGGGTGTGGCGAGCGACGACCCGGCGGGCATCCGGAACAGCGAGTCGACGAAGTAGCCGAGCGGCCAGGTATTCGTCGCGGCCTGCGCGTTGCCGCGTTGCATCGTCTCCATCGTGACGGAGCCGCCCGCCGCGGCCGCTGCCGCTGCGGTCTGCGCGCCGGCCCGCACGACACCCGACACGGCCGACGTCAGGACGGCGGCCGTCAGGAGCGTCGCCACAGCCCAGCTCAGAAAGCCGTGTGCGGTGTCCCGGAAGTGCATTTCATCGACGTCGACTGCCAGCCAGCGGCCGCGTAGCCGTCCCGCCAGATAGCCGCCTAATCCCGACGTGAGAATCGAAGTAACGCATACCCATACCACGGCGGCAAAACCAAATGCTTTTGCGTTCGAGGTCCCCGACGACCACGGGGAGATCGATGTCAGGCCAAGGCCGGTACCCAATGTCAGCAGGATGAGTGCGAACGCGGCCGCTCCGACGCCGCCCGCGAATACGGCTCCCCATGAGACCACGGCCTCGTGTTGACGGACTGATAGCGCAGGTTCTTTCGTGGCCAACGCATAGTCCGCTGGATCTCTTGTGGTGTTCATTGACGGCCTCCATGACCTTGTCGTTGCCGGTGTTGTCCCAATGCCGACTCGTTAGGCATCGCTGCGATGCTGCGCGGGGTGAATCGTCTGCGTGAGACGCATTTTTTGTGCCGCTCGGCCGGGCGAGACACCGCGCGGGACTTTCGCCGCGTCAAATGGCGGGCATGGGGCTTGCGCGACTCGGACGCAGTACCGCATTCAACCGCAGCAGCCACCGCATGACCGAGGGGATCACCATGGAAGCGACGAAACAGGACAAGAAGGAGATCGGATCTGGCTCACACGACGCACTAGCCTTTCTCGAAGCGGAGCATCGGGCGGTCGAAAAACTGTTCAAGGCATTCGAGAAGGCCGACGACGACCTCGACGCAAAGGCGGCGCTCGCGCAGCGCGCCTGCGAAGAGCTGTCCATCCACACAATGCTCGAAGAAGAACTGCTTTATCCGGCCGCACAGGAAGCCTTGCCCGATAGCGACAAGATCGACGTCGAAGAAGCGTATGTCGAGCACTTCCTGGTCAAGACGTTGATCGCGAAGTTTGAGACGATGAAGGCGGGCGACAAGGGTTTCGACGCGACCTTCAAAGTGATGAGCGAGATGGTGGGCCATCATGTGGAGGAAGAAGAGGAAGAACTCTTCCCGGAACTGCGCAAGTCGAAATGCAATCTGCGCGCGCTCGGCGAGAAGATGGCGAATCGCAAGGCGGAATTGCAAAGCCGGCTCGATTCGGTGGGTAGTCGATCGGTGGGCGACAAGACTACGACGCTTTGATTTTGAGGTGAAGAACCTCCGTCCAGACCCGGACTGGGCTCTCCGCCTGAACTCGCCGTAGCGAGCAGGCGCGAACCCACCCGAGACTCGATTAGCGGAAGCCGTATACCAGGACCTTTCTCCCTTCAAAGCTCTCCTGCACACCTTGCTCGCAATACTGTGGGCACGTAACCGTGCCGTCCCCGCTCTTGCCTGACACGGTGACCGCCCTGTAGACAACGGATTCGATGAGGGTCCCGTCGGCAGCAATGACCATGTTCAGATCGGTTTCGACGCCGGCCGGTACGGCTCCGCCGGGGGTATAGACGATTTTCATGGTGCCGGTGCAATCGGAGTTCACCGTGTAGGTTCCAGTCTGGTTGGGATTGAATGTAGTCTGCCCGCCTTTCGGCAGGCCGCCGATAACCCCGAAGTCGGTGCGCGTAAAAGTGCCCTCGCCGTCGAACGTCACCAGGGCGACGTCATCAAGGATCGACGTAGAGGCGTACGCATGAACCTGCTTATCCGGTCCTATCAAACCAAGAATTTCTCCGTGACCGGTAAACGCATAGTGTCCCTTCAGGGTTGCGTTCGAGCAAAGGCCACGGGAGCCGCCGGGGTTGCCGTGGCCGTCGGCCTGCGCGGCGCCGCTGATCGAGAGAAGTGCAGCGGCGGTTGCTAGCAAAATGCTTAAATGCCTGATCTTCATGATCATCTCCTTGTCATCCAATCGGGCGCGCAACATCACGGCGCGCAGGGACCTATTGCCTGGCGGAATGAGGCGCCCAATTCGACAAATGAAATTAAAAATCGCTGCAGTGATACCCGGCTGCCGCCGTGTGTGGAAACCAGCGATAAGAGAACGAGGGGCCGTCGATGCGGTCGGCGCGTTTGCGCGCGGGATGCGAGAAAGCCTCGGCGTTGGCCAAAGTAAATGAATGGCGAAACGCTTCACCAGGCAGTCATTGTTCGCCCGATATCGGCAGGCACGTGCAGAAGGGGTGCACGAAAGTCCGCGCAATGGTGACTTCGTGAGTCAGCCACGCTTGAAAGTCGCATGGCAAACAGTAGCGTAATCCACGATATTCGCGGGCGCCAGGTGAATATCGGACAAAAGGCAGACGACGATTCTGAATCGCGCTTCTCAGTGCCCAACCGCCTTGAATACCCGATTCTTGTCGAGCGTGGCTGGATCGAGCGCATTCTCGCCGCCTTCGGCAGGCGACTCAGGGGTGGCGTTTTCCAGCGCGGGCCCGGTATAGCGGCTTCGTGGCCGAATGACCTTGCCCACCCGGAGTTGCTCAATGCAGTGCGCGAGCAGACCCACGCTCCGGGCTGTTGCGAACAATGCGAACGACGCATCGCGCGGCAGCGCCAGTTGAGCCGCGAGCGCCGCAAGCGCAACGTCGATATTTGGCTTGAGCCCGGTCAGCTCCATCACCTTGTTAATGAACGACATGAGCTCTCGAGGTGGAGCCAGCACTTCGAGCACTGCGGCCGCCCTCGGATCGCCGTCTGGATACAGATGATGTCCAAACCCAGGGATCGGAATGGCCGACTGCAAGTGATGGGCAACCACCTGCTCGGCACCGAGTCTTCCGACATCGTCGAACACGGCCCGTACGCGGCCCGACGCATCGCCATGCAGTGGACCGGAGAGAGTCGCGAGTCCCGTGAGCAGGCATCCCGGCAGCGACGCGCCGGTGGAGGCGGTAATCCTGGTGGCAAACGCGGAACTCGTAATCTCATGGTCGGCCACGAGGACCAAGGCACGGCGGATGAGTTCCGCGCCGTCGCGGTCCTGGCCCCAACCGAGGGCGAATCGTTCGTGCGTTCTTCGTGCATTCGCGTCACGGCGCGCGCCAAACGCTTGCGCGATGAGCGCTACGAGCCGGCCGGCCTCGACATGCAGTGCACCGTCCGTGCGTCCGAGGGTCGAGTGCCCGCGGGCCGCGAGCGCCGCCAGCGATGTGAACGCGCATTGCCTGCCTCGTTCGTCGCCATGTAGCGGCAAGTCACCGGTTTCGAAGGAAACGGGCTCGCGCGCATTCCAGAGAAGGGTCGCCACGTCTTCGAGCGTCGCTGTGTCCGAAAGCCGGATGCTATCCCGCCCGCGGTAGTACGGCCGGCCTTTTGAGAAGGTGGTAATGCTGCTGTAAATGCAGGGTTCGGCACCGAAGATGGTCCCGGCGGCGAGCGCTTCGCGCTTGCGTCCCACCTGCTTCTTGCGGCACAGACCGGCGACGTCCTCGGCGCGGTAGAGGCTCTTGCGCGGGTCGAGCGGATCCGGCATGACGGCGATGGTGCCTCGACTTACGTACGCATAGACGGTCTGCGCTTGCACTCCGAGTTGTCGAGCCGCTTCAGTCAGAGTGATCCAGTTTCGCATGGGATGGCAGGCAAGGTGATGCAGCGGAACGGGGCAACAGGGGAGTGACGACGCGGATCGCGCCGTGCCTTCGAGCACGACTGATCCAGCGCCAATACTGACGTTTTTTCAGGTAAAAGTCATCTCGGCGGGTCGCCGCTCCAGGATCTCGACGAGAATGTCACCCGGCGACCGCACGAAGCAGGCCCTGACGCCGGGGCGAACCTGCTTGATCGGCTCGACGATTTCCGCGTCGCAGCGCAACAGATGCTCGAACGCGGCGTCGATATCGTCCACGACCACACCGAAATGATCGATGCCCTGCTGCCGCTCGCCATGAGGGCGGCCGGTTTGGGCGCTCGTCAGCGACGTGATGAAAAGGTTGATGCTGCCGATGCGCAAATCCACTCGCCCCGGGCGACGCACGATCTCGGCGTTCAGGCAGCGCGCAAACCAGGCGGCGGTGGCTTCGGCGTCCGCCGAGCACAGTTGCAGATGGTCCCACTTGAATTCAATCATTCGATTTCACCATATAGTCAAAAGCGTCACAGTTCGATGCGGGAAAGCTTTCCCAGCAGCACGGAGTACGAGAGCGCGCCGAGCAGGCATATCGCGCCCATCAGATTGAGCGCCCAATAGAAGTGGCCAGTGTGGTGGGTGATGTAGCCGATCATGAGCGGCGTGGTGACGGCCGCGATGTTGGCGGCGAGGCTGGTGATGCTGCTGGTCAGTCCCACGTACTGTCGAGGCGCGATTTCAGAGACGGCGGCCCACGACATCGACCCGACGCCCTGCGCGAAGAACGCAATGGTCAGGATCGCGATCACCCCCTCGTTCGACTCGACGAAATTGACGAGCACGATAGACGCGCCAAGCAGCGTGCCGATAATGAGCGGCGCCTTGCGCGCAGTGGAAATCGACACCCCGCGCCGGATGAAAAAGTCCGAGAGGAAGCCAGCAAGCAGAATGCCGACTGTCGCGCCGATAAATGGGAGTGCCTGGAAGATCCCGACCTTGATCATCGACATGTGACGCGCTTCGATCAGATAGGTCATGAACCACGTGGTGAAGAAGACCAGCAAGGTGTTGTTGCAAAACTTGCCGATGCAGATGGCGAGAATCTGCCGGTAGCCGAGCAGCTTGAGCGCCATCCGCCAGTCGAACTTCTCGCGGGGCTTGCGCGCCGCACTAGCGCCTTCATTGATGTATTGCAGTTCGGCCGCGTTCACGCCCGCGTGCTGATGCGGATCGCGGTAAATCCGGTACCAGAGAAGACCGAACAGAATACCGACGCCGCCCGTCACGAAAAAGACCGAACGCCAACCGTACGCGGCGGAGATCCACAGCAACAAGCCGGTGAATAAGGGCGTCCCGATGTATTGCCCCATCACATATACGCTGGTCGCGAAGCCACGTTCCCGGGTCGGAAACCATAAGGTCACGGCGCGCGCATTCGAAGGGAACGCCGGCGCTTCCATTGCGCCGATTGCGAGCCGCGATCCGAGCAACATGTGATAGCCGCTCGCAAAACCCTGCGTCAACGTGGCAAATGACCAGCCGACGAGGGACAACCCATAGGCGAGGCGCGAGCCGAGAATATCGGTCAGCATGCCGCCGGGCACGAGAGCAATGGAATAGGCCAGGCCGAATGCGGCAAACAGTTCGCCCATCTCCATCTTGTCGAGCGCGAGGCCCTTCGAAAGGCCCGGCGCGACGATGCCCAACGCCGAGCGGTCCACGTAATTGAGGATGGTTGCCGCGAGCAACATCGAGAGCACGACGTACCGTACTCTCGAGCGTTTCGTGGCATCCGCGTAAACCGGGTTTCGGCCCGGCAATGTTTGTTCCTCTACGGCTTTCATCGGTGTCTCCAGAACATTCGCCAGTTGTTTTTTTATAGTTGGCGCGAGGGTGATTTATCCGCGACCGACGAACGGCATCGTGGTCGCCATGATAGTCATGTTGAGGACATTGGCCTCGAGCGGAAGACTGGCCATGTGCACGACGGCATTCGCCACGTGCGTCACATCCATTCTTGCTTCGGGTGCCATGCTGCCATCGGCTTGCAGTACGCCACGGTTCATGCGTTCCGTGAGCGACGTCGCCGCGTTGCCGATATCGATCTGGCTGCAGGCGATATTGAACGCGCGTCCGTCTAACGCGATCGATCTGGTGATGCCGGTGACGGCATGTTTCGTTGCCGTATAGGCGATGGTGTGCGGTCTCGGCGAGTGGGCTGAGATCGAGCCGTTGTTGATGATTCGTCCGCCTTGCGGGGACTGTGCTTTCATCAGGCGATAAGCTGCCCGAGCGCACAGGAAGACGCCGGTCAGATTGGTGGCCACGACGTCGTTCCAGAAATCGACCTCGTAGTCTTCAAGAGGGACGGCCCCCGCGTTGCGGCCTGCGTTGTTGAAGAGCACGTCGAGCCGGCCGAATGCCTCGGCGATCTGCGAAAACGCGTGCTCGACCGATGCGGCGTCGGCAACGTTGGCCTGGAAAACATGCGATTCTCCGCCGGCAATGCCGATTGCCTCCTTCGTTTCCAGCAGCGGCTCGGCTCTGCGCCCGATCAGCGCGACGGCGAATCCGGCGTTGGCGAGCGCGAGGGCGGCGCTGCGGCCGATGCCGGAGCCGGCGCCCGTCACGGCTGCGAACTTCTTCGATGCGGACATTTGACTTCCTCTCGACGATTCAGTTGAACACGGGAAAGAGAGTTGCATTCGCGCTATGCCGTGAGCAATCTTGATTCATTGAATCAACATCCAAAGGCCTTGCGGATCGGGATCGCATCAGGGTTTTCCTGATGCGCGTATTACCGCGAGCAGGATGGAAGAGGGGCAGGACGGAAAACGAATCGCAACGCGCAGGCGCCGCGAACAATAGGGGGTACATCATTACCGAGGAGTTGATTCATCCAATCAACATTGACGGTCCGGTCTGCGATTTCGTAGTCTCTCGACGTCTGCCTACCAAAGGAAAAACCATGTCGGAAGATAAACGCACCAGCCTGTTGATTGCGCGAAAAGTTCCCACAGCCGTGGCGAATCGCGCCGCGGCCGAATTCCATGCCTTCGTGACCGAGTCCGATATGGACGCGTGGTCTGTCGTCGACTTCTGCAAGAAGCACGACGTGCCGGCCGTACTCATCGGGAAAAAGTCCGGCCTGCAGGCGGAGCACATTGCCGCGCTGCCCTCGACGGTCAAGATCATTGCGAACGCGAGCGCGGGCTTCGATCACATGGATGTGGCGGCGGCCCGTGGAAGGGGAATCGTCGTCACGAACGCACCCGATGCGTTGACCGAGTGCACGGCCGATTTCTCCATGCTGCTCTTGCTGGCTGCGTGTCGTCGCGCATCAGAATACGAACGGATCATGCGCAACGGATGGGGCAAATCGTTCGGCATGACCGAGATGCTGGGTACGCGAGTGAATGGCAAGACGCTCGGCATCGTTGGATTCGGGCGCATCGGACGGGCAGTTGCCAAGCGTGCGCAGGCGTTCGGCATGCGCGTGATCTACACGGACATGCAGCCGTGCTGCCCCGTCGCTGGAAAATGGCGCGACCTTCCATGCCACTCTCGACGACATGCTGCCGCATTGCCAGGTGCTCACGCTGCACGTGCCGGGTGGAGGTGTCCCGCTCATGACGAAAAAAGAGTTTGGACTCCTCCCGCAAGGCGCGATTTTTGTCAACGCGGCGCGTGGCGGCCTGGTGGACGAAGATGCGCTTTATGACGCCCTGACTTCGGGTCATCTGTTCGGCGCGGGTCTGGACGTGTACCGGAACGAGCCCAATGTCGACAAGCGCTTCGCTGAACTCGACAACGTGTTCCTGACGCCCCATATGGCCAGCGCAACGATCGAGACCCGCGACCAGATGGGCTTTACGGCGCTGGACAATGTTGCCGCCGTACTCGAAGGGCGGCCCGCCTCGAATCCTGTCTAAGGCTTGGCCTCATCGGGAAAGTAACGTACCGACGCCGTTCGAAACGCTGCGCGGTACGCATCGACGCCTGATTGGCCACAGTTGCAGCGTTTGTGAGCGTGCAGCCGATTTTCCGTTTTCATGAATCGGTCACGCTGGGCTCGATCGAAATTCGCCGTGCAGCTACCCGGATCGGCGTTATCAAAAAATCGACTGCCCGGTAAGGGTGGTCAACCATTCCAGTGCCTTCACCCCGGCGAGCGAATTGCCGTTGCTATCGAGCCCCGGCGACCACACGCACACGGCCATCTCGCCAGGCAGCACGGCGACAATGCCGCCGCCCACGCCACTTTTCGCCGGCAAACCGACCCGATACACGAAATCCCCCGCCGCGTCATACGTGCCGCAGGTCAGCATCAGGGCAGACAGCCGTTTGGAGGAACTGGTGTTGAGAATCCGCTCGCCAGTAGCAGGCACCACGCCGTGATTGGTCAGGAACAGCGCGGCCTTCGCGAGTTCGACGCAGCTCATGGAAATCGCGCACTGGCGGCAATACGCGTCGACCACCACTTCCGGGGGCATCTCCATGTTGCCGAAGCTCGCCATGAAATGCGCCATCGCGCGGTTGCGGTGCGCGTGCTGCAATTCCGATTGCGCGACACGCAAATCGTAGCCGATGCCCGTTTCGCCGGTTAGCCGGCGCATGAATTCGACCAGCGCGGTCTCGGCCTGCACGAAGCGTCGGCATAGCACGTCGGTGACCACCAGCGCGCCCGCATTGATGAACGGATTACGCGGCTTGCCCTGTTCGGCCTCGAGCTGGACCAGTGAGTTGAACGCGTTGCCGGACGGCTCGCGCCCCACGCGTTGCCACAACGCGTCGCCGAGCAGCCGGAACGCCATCGTGCAGGCGAATAGCTTGGAGATACTCTGAATGGAAAAGCGCGTATCGGCGGCGCCGGTGCGGAACACCTGGCCGGCGGTCGTGACGATCGCCATGCCGAAGCTGTCGGCGGGGATTTTCGCCAGTTCCGGAATGTAGTCGGCGACCCTGCCGGTGCCCAGATAAGGCTGAAGATCGCGATGGATCTGTTCGAGGATGGATGAATAGTTCATTGGGCTCGGACCGTTGAAGCCGCGATTCTACTGGCAACCTGGCGCGGGTTGGTCGCGCGGCTGACGACGCCGGCCACGAACGCTGGCGGGCGCCTGCTATGCTAATCTTGCTGCCTTTCAACGTGCAACCGGCCAAAACGGACATCGATGATGGAAGCCTTCGATCCGGACGGCGTCGAGCGTCCGGCCTTCGTCGTCCATGAAAGCCACGCCGCGCTCGACGAGCCGTGGCGCGCGTATCGCCGCGCCCGGCTGATTCACGTCAGTGCCGGCGTGCTGACCGTGCGTACCGAAACCGCCCGCTGGGTTGTGCCGCCCGGTCATGCCGTCTGGATCATGGCTAACGTGTTGCATTGCCTGGCTGCGACGGAGCCCGTCCAGATCCATTCATTACATGCCGATGCGGACCTCGCGCTGTTGCCGGCGCAAAGCGGGGCAGTCGTGGTCGACCGGTTAGTTGATGTTTTGCTGATCGCGGTGGCTGATCTGCCGCTCGAAGAACCCCTGGATGAACCCGCAGGACGGCTTGTGCAAGTTCTGCTCGACCGCTTGCCGGGTTTGCGCGCCGCGCCGCTGTCGCTGAACTGGCCAAACGATCCGCGCGCGCAGCGGATTGCCGAAGCGTTGAGCGCCAACCCGGCAGAACCGGCGGTGCTCGAAGATCTGGCTGCTGCCGCCGGCGTGACGGCCCGCACCGCGGCGCGTCTGTTCGTCAAGGAGACTGGTCAGACTTTCGGCCAGTGGCGCCAGCAGTTGCGCCTGCTGGTGGCACTGGAGCGCCTGGGCGCCGGCGCGAGCGTCACGCAGGTGGCGCTCGAAGTCGGCTACAGCGACGTGTCGTCGTTTATCGCCGTGTTTCGTGACGCCTTCGGCGACACGCCCGCGCGTTATTTCCGCTGACGCGATCTTTAGTGCGCGCCCGCCGCATCCGGGCCGCCGCCGCCCCTGGCCGGCCGCGTAATCCAGATCAGCGGAATGATCAGGATGAAAATGATCGCCGAGACATAGAAGATGTCGTTCAGGCCCATCATCGCGGCCTGCGTGTTCACGGTGAAATCGAACAGCGCATGCGCCGATTGCGTATTCAGATGGAGCAGCGACTGGGTCGAATCCATCTGCTGATTGAACACTGGATTATTGACGCTGGCCTGTTCGGTGAGCCGTTGGTGATGCAGCACCGTGCGGTTATTCCACTCGTTGCCGGCGATCGAGGTGCCGACCGCGCCGCAAAACACCCGCGCGAAATTCGACAGGCCGGCAGCGGCCGGAATCCTGTTCGGCGGCTGGCCCGACAGAATGATCGCGGTGAGCGGCACGAAGAACAATGCCATCGGGATGCCTTGCAGCAGTGTGGGGAGCACGAGGTGCCACGTGTCGATTTCGATCACGTACTTCGAGCGCATATAAAACACGATCGCGAAGCCAATAAACGCGAGCGTGGCAATCACGCGCGCGTCGGAGCGCGGCAGTATACGGCCCAGCACAGGCGCGAGAATGACGGCGAAAATCCCAAGCGGTGCGGTCACGAGACCCGCATCCACCGAACGGTAGTTCAGGTACTCCTGCATCCACTGCGGCAGCAACACCAGGTTGCCGAAAAACACGCCATACGCGATGGAAATGGCAATCGTGCCGCCGAGAAAGTTGCGCTGCTGGAACAGCCGCAAGTCGACGATCGGATTCTCTTCGGTCAGCTCCCACACGAGGAAAAACGCAAAACTGATGAGCGCCGTGATGCCCAGAATCACGATCACCGGCGAGGAAAACCAGTCGAGATCCTTGCCTTTGTCGAGCATGATCTGCAGCGAGGCGACCCAGGTAACCAGCAGGCCGAGGCCGACGACGTCGATTGGCGGCTTGCGGGTGGCCGACTCGCGGGTGCGGTAGATCATCCACGTCACGCCGGCAGCGAAAATACCGACCGGTATGTTGATATAGAAAATCCACGACCAACTATAGCTATCCGTGATCCAGCCGCCGAGAGCAGGGCCCGCAATCGGTCCGACGGTCGCCGTCATCGCCCACAACGCAAGCGCGGTGGACGACTTCTCCTTTGGATACGAGCCGAGCAGAATCGCCTGCGACAGCGGAATCAGCGGGCCGGCCACGGCGCCCTGAAAAATCCGCGCGAGCAGCAGGATCGGCAGGGTTGGCGCAATGCCGCACAGCCACGAAGCCAGCACGAACATCAGAATCGCGCCGACGAACAGCTTCACCTGGCCGAAGCGCTGCGTGAGCCAGCCGGTCAGCGGAATCGAGACGGCATTGGCTGCGGCAAACACCGTGATAACCCAGGTGCCTTCGTCGACCGAGACGCCCAGGTTGCCCGAAATAGTCGGAATCGCGACATTCGCAATCGACGTGTCGAGCACGTTCATGAAGGTGGCGAGCGCCACGGCAATGGTCGCCAGCACCAGTCGGCCGCCCTGGAGCGGCGGCGGGGCGGGCGGTGCAGCGGCGGGTGCGGAAGCGGGCTGACTCAAACGATTCTCCGGAGGTCGAATATTGCGGATGGTCTTTGCACGCGCGCGCGTGATGCGACAGGCGGTCGCAAAAGCATACCTGTATTCAGGTCTCGACGTGGTCTTCGACCGCGGGTCCGGCTCGAAAAGACAAAGCGCCGGCCCGGACATGACCTGGCGAGTCCGCGCATCGTCCCTTCAACAGCCTATGCTCTGTAAATGGCAATTACAGATAATTCTTTGTATCTGTCCAATACATACGATAATCTGTAACTGTCATTTACAGAGTTTTCTCTGTAATCCGCGCATGCGTCACCGGAGGTTGCCCGTGGACTATCCCGTCAAAACACCTGGCCAGTTGAGGCCGCTCCTGCTGGGCTTCCGAACGGCGGCCGGGCTCACGCAGGCTCAAATGGCGGCCCGTCTGGGCGTCACCCAGCAGACCTACGCGCAATTGGAGGCCAGGCCCGAGTCGGCCAGCATGGGGCGCCTCTTTAAGGCCTTGCGCCTTCTCAAGGTTCAAATGGTTCTGGCGCACCCCACCGGTGCGGCTCCTGCCGGCGGCAAGTCCAGCCGTCCGAGGGCTGCGTCATCGCCACTTGTCACGAAGCGAGTCCAGCCGGGTGTGCGCCAGGGCCCCGTCAAATCGCGAGTCGGGACCGTTCCCCCGGCAACAGAAGCCGTGCCGGAGAAACCTGCCAGATCCGGCTCTCCGAAGCCCAAGACGCCTGCTCGCGCCGTCACCGGGGGGGTAGGTTCACGCGCGAAGAAGCGGGAGGACTGGTAAGCATGGGGCGCAAACCGCACAACAAAAGCCTGAACCTCTGGATGAATGGACTGCCGGTAGGCTCCTGGGAGACCACGCGAGATGGCGAGCGGCTCACCTACTTCGATAGCTGGGTACTGGACGATCAGGGCCGACCGCTCTCCTTATCCCTGCCGTTCACCCCCGGGAATCAGCCTTACCGGGGGAAGATCGTCGCGGACTATTTCGACAACCTTCTACCCGATAGCAAGTCGATCCGCGAGCGGATTGCCGGGCGTTACAGGGCGGGCGGAACTTCACCCTTCGAGTTGCTCGCGATTCTCGGAAGGGACTGTGTCGGCGCCATTCAGATGCTGCCGCCCGAGGAAGAGCCCACCGGGCTGGAAACCATCCGCGGGCGGCCGTTGGAAGAAGCTGGAATCGCCCGTTTGCTGCGGGAGGTCACTTCGCCGTCTCTACCCGGGCAGCATGAGCCGATCGACGACCTGCGCCTGTCCATCGCCGGCGCACAGGAAAAGACGGCGCTTCTCTGGCACGACAGGAGATGGCTTCTTCCCGAAGGCAGCACGCCGACCACGCATATCCTCAAACTCCCCCTCGGCCTTGTCGGGAACATGCGCGCGGACATGCGCACATCCGTCGAGAACGAGTGGCTGTGTTCGAAAATCGTGGCTGCCTATGGGCTGCCGGTTGCCAACTGTGATATCGCCACGTTCGAGGACCAGAAGGTGCTCGTTGTCGAACGCTTTGATCGCAGGCTGTCGCGCGACGGCAGCTGGATTCTGCGGCTTCCACAAGAGGACATGTGCCAGGCAACCGCCACGTCCGCCGCTATGAAATACGAGTCCGAGGGCGGACCCGGGATCCAGCGGATCATGGAGGTTCTCGGCGGCTCTGACGACGCGGAAGCCGACCAGCGCAATTTCTTCGTGACGCAGATCGTGTTCTGGCTATTGGCGGCCATAGACGGGCACGCCAAGAATTTCAGCATTGCGCACCTGCCCTTTGGGTCGTATCGCTCCACGCCGCTCTACGACGTCCTCTCCGCGCATCCCGTCGTCGGCAATGGCCCGAATCAGTTTTTCCGCGCGCCGTGTGAGACTGGCAATGGCCGTGCGCGGCGCGAACACGCACTATCTGATCAACGAGATCCGCCGCAGCCACTGGATTTCTCAGGGCCAGCGGGTCGGGTTGGCACCCGAGAGCGTCGAGGCAATGATTGCGGCGCTCACTGACATGACCGAAGCGGTAATCAGTGAGGTTTCCTCCGCATTGCCTGCCAATTTCCCAGAAGACGTCTCTGCGCCGATCTTTGCAGGCTTGCTGCGGCAAAGCCGGAAGTTGACGGCCCAGTAGGGATAAGGGCGACGCCCGAAGATTCTTTCGCTGCTTATATCGACGCCATGACCGGCACCCGGAAGAGCGCGGGCGGCGCGCAACTTTCCTATAGCATGTTGCTGCGCGAGCAGAAATACGAACCGATAGTCACAACAGAAAGGAAGCGGATATGGCCTGGGAAAAATTCGAACACGGCTGGCGGCGCGCGCCGTTGCAAATGCCGGCTACGGGATTGGTCGTGCTGATGCACGGCGTCGGCAGCAATGCGCAGGACCTGATGCCGCTTGCCGATATCTGGAGCGAAAATCTGCCCGACGTGGCGTTCGCATCGCTCGACGGCACCGACGCCTTCGACGGCGGTTTCGGCGGACGCCAATGGTTCAGTCTGCGCGACGTGAACGAGGGCAATCGGCAAGCGCGTGTCGCGGACGCCTATCCCGCGTTGCGGCGCATGTTCGAAGCCGAGCTGGCGCACTGTCAACTGCCTTTCGATCGGCTTGCATTGGTGGGTTTTTCGCAAGGTTCGATCATGGCGATGCATTACGTGGCGACGAGCGCGGAAGGCGCCGCGGTGGTTGTCGCGTACTCGGGGCGGCTCGCTTCGACGATCGTTGCGCAGAACGGCACGCCGCTCATGCTGGCGCATGGCGAAGATGACGAAGTGATCCCGGTACAGGAACTGGAATATGCCGCCGACGCCTTCAGTGACGCCGGCTACACGGTCGACGCTTACGTTCTGCCCGGCGTCGGCCATACGATTAACGCCGACGGTGTCGAACTGGGCAAGGAGGCGCTGGAGCGCGCGCTGGGCGCTTTGTCGCGCGGCTGATACGGTCCCGATTGAAAGTTGGCCTAAAGAATCAGATCTGCTTGCCGTTATTGGGTCATAAGCATGAAAATCAGCCCCGCCGCGCGGACTGCGCAACGCCCATAAGGCGTGCCAAGCGGCTCGGGTGACCGGGGGCGCATTTTCCAGACTGCCCTGCAAGGGGCGGATAACGACACATCAGAGCCTTCTTATGGCCAGACCGACGCCGCATTACCCGCTTTTCAATCGACTGTTCCGTCATTCCGTGGCGGTGGATCTCGGCACGGCCAATACGCTCATCTATACCGACGACGGCGGCATCGTGCTGAATCAGCCGTCGGTCGTGTGCTTCCAGAAGCAGCCCGCCGCCGGGCAAAAACGCGTGGCGGCAGTGGGCACCGAAGCCCGTCAGTTACTCGGCCGCGCGCCGCGCAACCTCGAAGCGGTGCGGCCGATGCGCCACGGCGTGATCGCCAATTTCTCCGCCGCTGAAACCATGATCCGGCAATTCGTCGACATGGCGCGGCCGCGGCCGCTGTTCAGCCGGCGTGCCGCCTTCACGCTCTGCGTGCCGGCCGGAGCGACCCAGGTCGAACGGCGCGCGATCAAGGAAGCGGCTGTCGCGGCCGGCGCGTGGAAGGTGAGTCTGATCGGCGAATCGCTGGCGTCGGCGGTCGGCGCGGGGTTGCCGGTGCTGGATGCGACTGGATCGATGGTGGTCGACATCGGCGGCGGCACCACCGAAGTCGGCGTGATCGCGCTGGGCGGCATGGCGTACAGCGGCTCGATTCGCGTGGGCGGCGACAGCTTCGACATGGCCATCATCAATTACGTGCGCAATCTTTACGGCGTGCTGCTCGGCGAGCAAACCGCCGAACACGTCAAGAGGAACATCGGCTCGGCGCTGCGCGATGTGCCGATGGAACAGATGAACGCGACCGGGCGCAGCGTCGACGACGGCCTGCCGCGCACGGTCGCGCTGAGCAATCACGATATCGCCGATGCGATCGACGGGCCGCTGCGTCAGGTGATCGGCGCCGTGAAACGCGCGCTTGAAACGGCGCCCGCCGAACTCGTGACCGATATCGCTCACAGCGGCATTGTGCTGACTGGCGGCGGCGCACTGCTCAGCAACCTGAGCCGGCGGCTCACCAATGAACTGGGGCTCGACGTGCGCGTCGCCGACGAACCGCTCACGTGCGCGGTACGCGGCGCGGGCGAGGCGGTTGCCGCCGGCCTGCTCGACGAACTCGCATACGAATGATCTGCTGCGGCTCATGCCGCGCCACACGGGTTTCGGCGAGCCTGAACGCAGAGCCATTGGCTGTGTGACAATATGCGGCACGTCCCATTTGTAGGGACGCGAGCGCGCTTCCTTTATGCCTTGTCCCTGATCCATTCCTTGCCGGCGCTGCTGTATCGAGGCGTCGCGGCACCGTCTGCGAATCCATCTGTGAATCAAACCGCTCCCGCGACGCCCCGGTCTTTTATCGAATTGAAAAGCGGCTTGCGCATGCCTTATGTCGAAGCCGGCGAGGGCGAATTGCTGCTGTTCGTGCATGGATCGCTGTGCGACTACCGCTATTGGCAACCGCAACTCGCTGGACTTTCAAAGCAGTACCGCTGTGTCGCGAAAAAGAGTCCAGACATGTTTCGCCGCACCGCCACCGCGCTGCAATCGTGGCTAGCCGATGCGCGCCGCGAAACCGTGCGCGGCGCGTCGCACGGGATGAATCTCGCGCATCCGGCCGCCTTCAATCGCTATATCGACGAATTCATTTGCGCGACCAGCGCGGACTGAATCTACTGTGAGCGGCGCGCGCTGTGTTCAGCCCGCGTTTCGCACTCAGGCCTTGCGATGTGCGTCCGCATCGAGCGCGCGTTCCGCCGCTTCGCCGACGAGGCCGTGATAGTACAGATGCACGCCGATCGCGAGCGAGTCGTTGCGAATTTCGTGGAATGCCTTCCACCCCTTCACCGGATCTTTGAACAGCAGATAGTGCGCTTCCCGCGCGATCAGATCCGCGACTTCATGCAGGCCGTGACCGTGCAGGACGTTCACCAGCGCATCGAGACTGCGATGGGTGCGCGCGTCGGTGCGCGGGTAGAGCATGTGCAGCACCGCGACGTTCTGCGTCTTCAGGGCCGCTGACAACGCGACGACGATGTCTTGATGATTCAGCGCGGAGACGACGTTGTCTTCGGTGTGGACGTGATCTGGAAACAGCGATTCGAGCGAGGCGTTCATCGGGTCCTTCCGTTCTTCTGGCTGATTAAAAAAAGCCCGCCGCAGAACGGCGGGCTAAAAACAGCGATGTGTTTGCAGGGGAAGCTAAACACGGATCCAGTATCGCAGAGCCGTCACGCCTGCGCAGCCCGGTTGCAGCAACACATTGTTGCTGCAGATGTGCAATCTTTCATTTGGCTGGCGTTGCCGTCTGGAGACGACCGCGCTTTTGCGCGCGGTGTATTCAGGCGCCATGCGCGGTCCCGGCGGTGTCTTGACTGCAACGAATGTTGCGCCAACCGAGATGGATTGTTGCTGCCAATCGCCGCAATAGAGGAGCGTTCGAACCGTAGAATGCGAAGCGGAGCCTGAGCATGCCACGCGACGATCGAGCATGCCGGCACGTGTGCGATGTGAAAGTAAAAGGACCGTGTAGATGAATTCGAAGACACACGCAACGCTGAGCTTTTCCGACAGCGACCAGACGATTGATTTGCCGATTTATCAGGGCACGCTCGGACCGGATGTGATCGATATCCGCAAGCTGTATGGCCAGACCGGCAAGTTTACGTACGACCCTGGTTTCATGTCGACGGCAGCCTGTAATTCTGAAATCACGTATATCGACGGTGACAAGGGCGAGCTGCTGTATCGCGGTTACCCGATCGATAATCTGGCGCAAAACGCCGACTTCCTTGAAACCTGCTATCTGCTGCTGAAGGGCGAATTGCCGAACGCGCAGCAGAAGGAGGAGTTCGTCAACACTGTCACGCAGCATACGATGGTGCACGAGCAGATGCATTTCTTCTTCCGCGGTTTCCGCCGCGACGCGCACCCGATGGCGATTCTGGTGGCGGCGGTGGGTGCGTTGTCCGCGTTCTACCATGACTCGCTGGACATCAGTAATCCGCAGCATCGCGACGTATCGGCGATTCGCATGATCGCGAAGCTGCCGACGCTGGTGGCGATGGCGTACAAGTACACCGTGGGTCAGCCGTTTGTTTATCCGAAGAACGACTTGTCGTACAGCGCGAATTTCATGCACATGATGTTTGCGAATCCGGCCGAGGAGTATGAGGTCAATGACGTGCTGGTGCGGGCGCTGGATCGCATTCTGATTTTGCACGCGGATCATGAGCAGAACGCTTCGACTTCGACCGTCCGGTTGGCGGGTTCGTCGGGAGCGAATCCGTTTGCGTGTATTGCTGCGGGTATTGCCTGCCTGTGGGGCCCGGCGCATGGCGGCGCGAATGAGGCGGCATTGAATATGCTCGAGGAGATTGGTTCGGTCGACAATATTCCTGAGTTCATTGCGAAGGTGAAAGACAAGAACTCCGGTGTGAAGCTGATGGGGTTTGGTCACCGGGTGTACAAGAACTACGATCCGCGCGCGAAGCTGATGCGTGAGACGTGTCACGAAGTGCTGGAAGAGTTGGGGCTGCATGATGACCCGCTGTTCAAGCTCGCGATGGCGCTTGAGAAGATCGCGCTTGAGGATGATTACTTTGTTTCGCGGAAGCTTTATCCGAATGTGGATTTCTATTCGGGGATTGTGCAGCGGGCTCTGGGGATTCCGACCGCTATGTTTACCTGTATTTTCTCGATGGCTCGGACGGTTGGGTGGATTGCGCAGTGGAATGAGATGATTGCCGATCCGGAGCAGAAGATTGGCCGGCCGCGGCAGCTCTTTATCGGGGAAGGGCCTCGCGAGGCTCGGGGTGTTGATTTGCGATAAGGGTTTTCTTTTTGCCGTTGGCGTTGGTGGGTTTTTGGTTTGCCTGTGGCGTTGGTTGTTTCTATTCTTATTGGTTTATTAGCGTTCCCCCTGTGCGGGGGGGCACCTACTTTTCTTTGCCGCCGCAAAGAAAAGTAGGCAAAAGAAAGCGGCTCAAACCGCCAACTCTTAAGTGGGTCCCCTGGCTTGGAGGGGATTGTGGCCCCGTAGAGATTGGGCTCCCGCACCTTCCCGCCTGAGTGACCAGGCCATCATTCTTCCGGCGGCGCTGCGCGCGCCGAGGCGGTACTTCGTCAAGTCTCCCGCCGCGCTTACGCATGCGGTTTGCAGGAAGGCGTTCGCCATTGCACGCGCTAGCGCAACTCGCCGGCTTTCCACGCGAATGCGCCGACACTACCAATCGTATCGATCCGTCTAAAATGCCAGATGCATTGCGGCGCCTCGCCGAGGCAAAGCCGATGGCTCCCACCGCGCCCAAACGAGGCACCCGGTTTCCCTGGTGGACCCGTCTGCGACGCACGTAGTGCGGAGTGGGAGCGAATGACGGCTGTGTCACTGGCGGTTATGGACCACGGTGTGATCCGTTAATCGGACCACGAGCCCCTCCAAGCCAGGGGACCCGCTTAAATGTTGGCGGTTTGAGCCGCTTTCTTTTGCCTACTTTTCATTGCGGCGGCAAAGAAAAGTAGGTGCCCCCCCGCACAGGGGGAACGCTAATAGACCAATAAGTAAAAAAACACCAACTGCCGCAGGCAAAAACCACAACCAAAACAATGCCGCCGCCAAAGGCAAAAAAACCTGCACATCCCATGCCACCGAAAAAATCGGAAACTAGACGGTGATAAGTTCATCTCACGTGAGCAGACCCTCTACAATCGGAAGCGACCGCGCACGACCCCCACGTTAGCCTGAACCGAAAGCAAAACCGATCGCGATAGCGAACATCATAGGAGCGACCCTGATGCAGCAGCCAGAAGCCCTCGGCGGCCTGACCAACTCAGGTGGCGTCGACCACCGCGAACCCGAGCCGGACGGCGCATTCATCCCGACGGAAAACCTCAACGTCGCAAGCGCCACTCAGCATGTGCTGAAGTCAGGCGACACATTCATCGTCAACGACCCGCTCGGTGACATCACCGGCCACGACGACGGCCTGTTCGTCAACGATACCCGCGTCCTCTCAAGCCTGCGCCTCACCTTCGGCGGCCGCGCTCCGTCGCTGCTCTCGGGCAGCGTCAGCAGCGACAACACCTCGTTCACCGCGCATCTGACCAATCGCCCGCTGCCGCCGCTCGGCGGCGACAGCACGCCGGAAGGCGTGATCCACGTCGAGCGCGTACGCGTGCTCTCGGGCACCGTCCTGAACGAGGCAATCGAGCTCACCAACTACGGCACGAGCGACGCCGTCGTGCCGCTGTCCATCTCCTTCGCAAGCGATTTCCGCGACATGTTCGAAGTGCGCGGCCTGAAGCGCAACAAACAGGGCCGCGTCGAAGCGGCGCGCGTCGAGAATCGTGAGGTGCTGCTCGGCTACATCGGTCTCGATGACGTGGCGCGCAATGTGCAGATCGCCTTCTCGCCGGAACCAGACAAACTATTCGCCGATCGCGCCGACTACACCGTGAAGCTGCCGGCCCAGGCGTGCGTGTCGATCTACCTGTCGGTCGCCGTGCAGGTCGTCGCCCAGGCGGACAAGCCGGGCGCCGGCGTCTCGCAGCCCACCCACGCACTGAGTGAAGCGCACCTGTCGCAAATCGACGCGGAGCGCCCGCGAGTC
Source organism: uncultured beta proteobacterium (assembly GCA_963738755.1). GTDB lineage: Bacteria > Pseudomonadota > Gammaproteobacteria > Burkholderiales > Burkholderiaceae > Paraburkholderia. Next base: position 46,601 of record CAVTXZ010000021.1, on the reverse strand, counting down.
GGTCGCGCCGCAGTGCGCGCGGCGCTGGTCGACGCCCACCTCGTGATGCGCGAACGGCGGCGCGCCACCGCGCGCGTGCGCTCGAGCAATCCGCTGTTCAACGCGTGGATCGATCGCTCGCTCGCCGACCTCGGTCTGCTGACCACCGACCTCGCCACCGGCCCCTATCCGTATGCCGGCATTCCGTGGTTTTCCACGCCGTTTGGCCGTGATGCGGTCATCACCTCGTTGCAAACGCTCTGGCTGCAACCGCAGTTGGCGGCCGGCGTGCTGCGCTTTCTCGCCGAACACCAGGCGCGCGAGAATTCGCCATTTCGCGACGCCGCGCCCGGCAAAATCATGCACGAAATGCGCAAGGGCGAAATGGCCGCCACCGGCGAAGTGCCGTTCGCGCTGTATTACGGCGGCGTCGACACCACGCCGCTGTTCATCGTGCTGGCCGGCGCCTACGCGGCACGCACCGGCAACCTCGCGCTGATCGACGAATTGTGGCCGGCGCTCGAACGCGCGGCGCAGTGGGTAGCGGGCGTCTGCGACAAGAACCGTTACGGCCTGCTCGACTATCAGCGCGAATCGGACGGTGGTCTCGCGAATCAGGGCTGGAAAGACAGCCACGATTCCGTCTTCCACGCCGACGGTCACTTCCCCGATGGCCCCATCGCCTTGGTCGAAGTGCAGGCGTATGCGAGCGCAGCCTTCGACACGATGGCGCATTTCGCAAAGCTGCGTGGCCTGCACGATTCGGCGGCGCAGTACAGCGAGCGCGCGAAGAAAATCCGTCAGTGTGTCGAAGAAAAATACTGGATGGAAGAGGCCGGTTTTTACGGCATCGCGCTCGACGGCCACGGCGAACTGTGCCGCGTGATGGCGTCGAATGCGGGACATCTGCTCGCCTTCGGCCTGCCCGCGCGCGAGCGCGGCGAAGCGGTGGTGCGGGCGCTCGATTCCACGCTGTTTCATACCGGCTGGGGCGTGCGCACACTGGCCGCGAGCCAGGCGCGCTTTAACCCGATGGCCTATCACAACGGCTCGGTCTGGCCGCACGACAACGCGCTCTGCGCGCGCGGCCTGTCGCGCTACGGCGGCAAGGCGTCGGCGGTGAAACTGTTGCAGGCTCTGTTCCAGGCAGCGGTCAATTTCGACATGCGTTTGCCCGAGCTGTTCTGCGGTTTCCCGCGGCGCCGTGGCGAGCCGCCTACCGCCTATCCAGTGGCCTGTCTGCCGCAGGCGTGGGCAGCCGGCTCGCCGTTCATGATGCTCGAAGCGTGTCTGGGCATCACGATCGACGCGGGCCGGCGCGAGGTGCTGATCGAACAGCCCATGTTGCCCGAAGGCATCGACTGGCTCGAACTCGGCGATCTGCGGGTCGGCGATGCGTCGGTGTCGATCACGTTCCGGCGCATCGGCGAGAAGGTCGTCGCTTCGGCCGAGCAGGGCGACGTGCGGGTGGTCGCGCTTCTTTAGACGAGTCAATCCGGAGTCCGGAGCGGCGAGTTTTCGGCGTCCAGCGCAATCAGGTCGCCGCCACGGCGGGGAATGTGTAGTCGAATACAGACGACGTGCGTCGTCCTGGTGCCTTAGGCGGCCAGCAGTTCCTTGTGGCGCGCGACCAGTTCCGCTTCGTCTTTCAACGCCTTTTGTGCCGACGGACGCGCTTCGACGCGAGCGACGAAAGCCATCAGATTCGTCAGGTGATCCAGGTTCACGCCGGAGCGTGCCTGCCACATCGTTGCCCACACGTACGCGTCAGCGACGGTGAATTGGTCGCCGGTCAGGTACGGGCGTCCGTCGGAAAGTTGTTTGTCGAGCACGCCGTATGCGGTGAGTAGCTTGTTCGTATGGAATTCGATGCCTCCCGGGGTCATCAGCTTGCGCATGAGCGGGATATGCTTCTGTGCGATTTCAGTGGCGACGAAGGTCAACAGCTGGTCCATACGCACACGCTCAATCGTCCCGTGCTTCGGAATCAGCTTCGATTCCGGATGTTGATCCGCGAGGTAGGACGTGATGATGACCGTTTCGGTCAGGGCTTCCTTCTCCCCGTCGAGCAGAAGGGCCGGCACGTAGAGCAATGCGTTGACGTCCGAGAACGCGATGCCGTCCGTGGTGGATTTTCCAAACACGTCGAAGTGGACCAGTTCCGGCGTCAGGCCGAGTTCGTTGGCGATAGCCTGAGCGGCGAGCGAGCAGGTGGCCTGGGCGATGTAGAGTTTCATTTGAGCGTATTCCGTCGAAGAGGGGCAGCCGGTTCTGGCCGGGTTTCAATGGGCGCGCTGTTGCGCACCGTTGGGATCAAGTATCGTCAAGATAGAGCCTGCGATAAACAGCGGTTCAAGCGTCACTCTGTCGAATGGTGAGCGACAATCGGAGCGTGCATTTGCCGGGGCTCGCGCACCATTGCAAAAGCCGCGCGGACTTCCGTTACGAAGATTTCCGGTTGCTCGAACGCGGCGAAGTGGCCGCCTTTCGCCGTACGGTTCCAGTAAAACAGGTTGCTGAACGTGCGCTCGGCCCACGCCTTGGGCGGGGTGTAGATTTCGCCAGGGAATACGCTGACCGCGACCGGAATGTCGACCGGCACCGCCGCGAAGGTCAGGCCCGGGTGTTCCGCGTACATACGGGCCGAGGAAGCGCCGCTATTGGTCAACCAGTACAACGTGATGTTGTCGAGCATCTGGTCGTAAGAGAACACTTCTTCCGGGACGCCCTTGCTATCGCTCCACGCCCCGAGCTTCTCGTAAATCCATGCCGCGAGGCCGGCGGGGGAATCGGCGAGCGAATAGCCGATGGTTTGCGGCCGCGTCGTCTGCAGGTGATGGTAGAAGGCACCGTCATTCGCGAATCGCAGGCATTGGTCGATTGCAATCTGCTCCTCCGCCGTAGGTGCTTCGGGGAACTGGGCCGGCGCAACGAACGGCAGATTGACGTGAATCGCGCGCAGTCCTGCCAGCTTGATGCGGGCCATCTCGGTGGTGATGACGCTGCCCCAGTCGCCACCCTGTGCAACGTATTCGTTGTAGCCCAGATCGTTCATGAGAGCGTCCCAGGCGCGGCCGATGCGGTTGCGCTCCCATCCTTTCGCCGTCGGCTTGTCGCTAAAACCGTAGCCAGGAATCGAGGGCAACACGACGTGAAATGCGTCTTCAGCCTGACCGCCGTGCGCAGTCGGGTCAACCAGGCGATCGATGACGTCGAGAAACTCGACGATGGAACCCGGCCATCCGTGCGTCAGCACCACTGGCAACGCATTGTCGTGCTTTGAACGGACGTGGAGAAAGTGGATGCCAAGTCCATCGATTTCAGCCTTGAACTGCGGGTAGCTGTTGATGCGGGCTTCCACGCGACGCCAGTCGTACTGGGTGCGCCAATACTCGATGAGCTTCTGGACCGGGTCCAGTTGTGCGCCTTGAGACGGGTCGTCCACGGTCTCGCGTTCGGGGAAACGGGTAGCGTCAAGACGCCTTCTCAGGTCATCGAGTTCGGCTTGCGGGATGTCAATGCGAAACGGCGTGATGTTCATCGTTGTACCTGGCTGGTGAGAGTCGTGAATTGGACGTCATGCTAGGCAAACGGAGAGCGTTGAAAAAGCCGTGTCGCAGAGACGCAGTGTCGCTTCGCGGGCGACATTCCGGTGCGAACGATTGTCGCTTCTGGGGCGACGCTCTGACCACCGTGACGCTGTTTATCTTCGGCGAGGGGTTCTACAGAATGACGCCGGCTGACGCGCTCATTCCGTACGAGTGCATCGACTTGCTTCGCCAACCATTCACCCCACGGGTTCGCCGATGAATACCTCAATGTCACAGGGACAAGACAGTAACAAGCTGCTGATTCTCGCGGCTGTCTGTCTATCCGCCCTTGTTTTGCCACTGTCCTTTTCAGGTGGGGCTGTCGCGACGCCCGCGATTGGTCGCGACCTGGGCGGAAGCCCGGCGATGCTGACCTGGGTCACCAATGCGTTCATGCTCAGCTTTGGCAGCCTGCTGATGGCGGCCGGCGCGCTGGCTGACCAGTTCGGCCGCAAGCGCCTGTTCGTGCTCGGATTGGGCGGCTTCATCGTGACCTCCGTGGCCATGAGTTTCGCGCCCTCGGTGCTCTGGCTCGACATGCTGCGAGGTGTGCAAGGTGTTGCCGCCGCGGCGTCTCTCTCGAGCGGCGGCGCAGCGCTTGCTCAGGAGTTCGACGGGCATGCGCGCACCCGTGCGTTCAGCATGCTCGGCACGAGTTTCGGCATTGGTCTTGCCTTTGGTCCGCTGATGGCTGGCATCCTCATCGAGCATTTCGGTTGGCGCTCGATTTTTCAGGTCATTGCCGCCATCGGCGTCATCGCATTTATCTTTGGCGTGCCGCGCATGCGCGAGACGCGCGACCCGGGAGCAATGGGGCTCGACTATCCGGGTACCGTGACCTTCACGGCAACCCTTGCGCTCTTCACGTTTGGCGTCATTCAGGCGCCCGAAAGTGGTTGGGGCAGTCCGCTTGTCATGGTGCTTCTCACCGCTTCGGCAGTCTTTCTCGCCGCGTTCATCCTTGTCGAGACACGCGTCAAGCGTCCGATGCTGGAACTGAGTCTTTTCAGATATCCGCGTTTTGTCGGTGTGCAGATTCTGCCGGTGGGCACCTGCTATTGCTATATCGTGCTCGTCGTTATGTTGCCGTTGCGCTTCATCGGCGCGGAAGGTCTGAGCGAAATCGACGCCGGCATGCTGATGATCGCGCTGTCCGCGCCCATGCTCATCGTGCCCATGCTCGTCGCTTCGTTCACGCGCTGGATGTCGGCAGGCGTACTGTCGGGCATTGGCTTCCTGATTGCTGCGGCGGGTCTGTACTGGTTGAGCCTGATCGACTTCAGCGGTTCGAAGGCGGCGCTCCTCCTGCCCATGCTCGTGATCGGCATCGGTGCGGGCATGCCGTGGGGACTGATGGACGGCCTGTCGGTCAGTGTGGTGCCGAAAGAGCGTGCCGGCATGGCATCAGGCATCTTCAGCACGACTCGCGTGGCAGGCGAAGGGATTGCACTCGCGATTGCCACCGCGGTACTCGGTGCACTCGCCGATACGAGCCTCGCCCGCGTCGTCCCTGAGAACGTGGCGGGTATTGGCGCCCGCGTCGCTGAAGCGGCCCAGCGTGTGACAGCAGGTGACATGGTCCGTGCGGCAGCGACGCTTCCCGAAGTGACTCGGCATGCCTTGTCCTCAAGTTACGCAGAGGCATTCACCAGTCTGTTGCACGTTCTGATAGTTATCACGCTGCTGTCGGCACTCGCGACGTTTGCGTTCCTGAGCAGGACGCCGGCACAGGATGACGAGCCCGGTGCAATGCCCGGCGAAAGAGAGGTCGTCAAAGAGGTGGCTAGCGCGTAGTGTTTGAGCGGCGGTATGCAAGGGGCTGTCCTTCGATGGGGCAGCCCTTTTTTTGCATCAGGCAAAGCATGCTGGCTGCACAGCAGCGATTCACTGGCTGCAAGTGCCTGATACAGTTTGTCAGGTCCCATATTGAGCAACGGGGTTAAAAGATGAGCGAACGCGTCGATGCACCCATCAACGAGATAGCGGTGTTTGTGGCAGTCGCGCAATCCGGCAGCTTCACGCGTGCGGCTGAAGAGCTTGGGAGTAGCAAGTCCAATGTGGGCAAAGCGGTTCAGCGGCTTGAGGCGCGGCTTGGTTCGCAGCTCTTTCAGCGCACCACCCGCGCCGTTCGGCTCACCGAGGATGGCGAGACCTATCTGCTTGCCGCACAGGAGGCCCTCGAAGGTCTTCGTGAAGCCGAGCAGCAACTCGCGTCGAGGCGGGCGGAGCCCGCGGGTCGGGTCAGGATCGACCTGCCGGCGGGATTCGGGCGTCTCCTGCTGCCGACCTTTATCCAGCTGCGGGAAAAATATCCGAAGCTGACGCTGGAAATGGCCTTGACTGACCGCATGTCGGACCCAATTGGTGAGGGTTGGGACGTGGTTGTCCGTATCGGGGCGCTACCCGAAGACAGCGAGTTCACCGTGCGCAAGCTTTGCGAACTGAAGCTCGGACTGTATGCGTCGCCGGATTATCTCGGGCGGCGGGGCGAAGTGCCCACGCTTGCCGACCTCGCTTACCACGATGCAATCGTTTTCCGGGGTCCGGCTGGCCGGCTGCGGTCGTGGACTGTACGAGAAGGTGAAACGATCCGGGAGATTGCGTCGCCACCCGTGCTCGTACTTGCCGATGGACAGGCGCTTGTCGAAGCAGCGTTAGCGGGCTTTGGCGTGACGCAGATATTCGACCGCGTGGCCCTTCCGCACGTTCGCGCGGGCCGGCTTGTCCACCTGTTGCCCGAGGCAGACGTGGATGGGCCACCTGTGCACGCCATCATTTCTCTCGGGCAAAAGATGGCTGCGAAGACACGCGCCGTCGTGAATCATCTGGCCGAAGTGCTACAGCAGGGCGAGTAGAGTCGCGCCAAGCGACAGGCCCATCCGATGCTCTGGATGGGCCCGCGTGGTGCTCAATTCACAGCGGTTCCGCTACTTCTGTGCGAGCGCTGCTTGCACCTCCGTCGTGGGTGCTGTCTGACTGACCAACGGTTGCGCAGGTTGAGGCGGCACGTCGCCCCAACCGCCGCCGAGTGCCCGAATCAGGTTGACTGTGGAGGCAGCCTGCACGCCCTGTAGTTGCACCGCTGAGCGGCGAGCCTGGAGGACGGTGCGCTCCGCGTCGATAACGTCCAGGTAATTCACAGCGCCCTCGGTGTACTGCAAGCGTGAGAGATCTGCCGCACGTTGCGATGCCTCGACTGCTTCGTTCTGCGTTCTCGTCTGATCTTCCAGGATACGCATGTCCGACAGGTTGTCTTCGACCTCACGGAACGCCACGAGCACCTGCTGCCGATAGTTTGCGGCGTCTTCTTCGTAGACGGCGCGGGCATTCGCAAGGTTGCCCTTGCGGCGTCCACCGTCAAAGATCGGCACGTTCAGCGCCGTTCCCGCAAGCGGTCCGAGCAGGAACGCCCGGCTGCTCCACTTGAAGAGGTCGCCAATCGTCGCGGATTCGAAGCCGCCCGTTCCCGTGATGGTGAGTGACGGGAAGAATGCTGCCCTGGCAACGCCGATGCGCGAGTTCGCCGCGGCCATCGAACGCTCGGCAGCGGCGATGTCCGGCCGACGCTCGAGCAGCGACGAGGGCAGGCCCGGTGGCACGCGCAGGTTGACCGGCTTAATCGGGTCCGCCGCCATCGAGAACTCCGCCGGCGCCTTGCCGAGCAACACTGCGAGGCTATGCTCAGATGTGGCTCGTAGACGCTGAACGGTCATTGCATCCGACTGCGCGGTGGCCAGTTCCGCTTTCGCGCGCGAGAGGTCGAGCTCAGTGATTTCGCCTTCCGTGTAGCGACGTTGCACCAGCTTCAGGGCCTGTTGCCGCAGGTCGACGGCGTTCCTGAACACTTCGGACTCTGCATCGAGTTCACGCAGCGCAAAGTAGTTTTGCGCGACGTCCGCCTGTAGAGCCAGCATCACCGAGCGAAAGAGTGCCTCACTGCGCTGCGTGTCGGCGCGCGCCGCATCGACAGTCGACGCGACACGGCCGAACAGGTCGACCTCGTATGACGCGCTCGCCTGAGCGCGCCAGAACGTCTGCTGCGGCACATTCGCGCCATCGGGCTGGAAAAGGGACGCGGCAGAGACTTGTTGGCGCGTCGGACCAAAGCCGGCGTCGAGCGAAGGGAACAGACCTGCGCGCGCGGCCTGATTCATCGCCCGCGCTTCCTTCACGCGGGCCGCTGCGGCTTTCAGATTCTGGTTCGCATCCAGCGCCTGCTGTTCAAGGTCGTTCAGCTTTGCATCCTCGAACACCTTCCACCATTCGCCGCGGGCGATGTCTTCCGACGGCTGCGCCGTCTTCCAGCTGCCCGCTACTTCCGGTGACAACGGCTGCTGCGGAGCCTCTTTGAAAGTCGCGGTCGTCGGCGTGGACGGCACCTCGTACTTTGGCGCCAGCGAGCAGCCGGCCAGAACCAGCAGTGCGCCCAGAAGCAGGGAGCCCGTAAAACCATTCCTCATCGAGAAGATTCTTTTCATGACGGTCTCCTTAGTCCTGCAATGCCGGTTCTGGAACCTTGGCGGCCGGTTTGGCGGAAGCACCCGTGGAACCACTGCTGCCGCCATGCCCGCCGTCATGATCGTCCGGGCCATCGATGTGCGGGTGTTTGCCGTGCTTGTCGGTGAGCTGCTTGCCGCCCGAGAGCTTGCGCAGAAGCACATAGAACACGGGCGTGAGGGCGAGGCCAAAGAACGTCACACCCAGCATGCCGAAGAACACGGCAATACCCATTGCGCGACGCATTTCTGAACCCGCGCCCGTGGAAATCACCAGGGGAATCATGCCCATGATGAATGCAATCGACGTCATCAGAATCGGGCGCAGGCGTAGACGGCAGGCCTCAATCGCAGCCTGAACAATCGTGCGACCCTGGATTTCCAGCTCGCGTGCGAATTCCACAATCAGAATCGCATTCTTCGCCGACAGCCCCACCAGCACCATCAGTCCAATCTGCGTGAAGATGTTGTTGTCACCCCGCGTGAGCCACACCCCGAAAAGCGCGGACAGAATGCTCATCGGCACAATCAGCAGAATTGCGAGCGGCAATGTCAGGCTTTCGTACATGGCAGCCAGCACGAGGAACACGAGCAGCACGCTGATAGGGAACACCCAGAAGGCGGCGTTGCCGGTCAGAATCTGCTGGTATGTCAGGTCCGTCCATTCGAACTTGATGCCGCGCGGCAGCGTTTCAGCCGCGATGCGTTCGACGGCCGCCATGGCCTGGCCAGATGAATATCCCGGCGCGGGTCCACCGTTGATGTCGGCGGCGAGGAAGCCGTTGTACCGGATCACCGTCTCCGGCCCGAACGTCGGCGTGACCTTGATGAGCGACGATAGCGGCACCATTTCGCCCGCCGCATTGCGCGTCTTGAGTTGCAGAATGCTTTCGGCCGAGGTGCGGAACGGCGCATCCGCCTGTGCACGCACCTGATACACGCGACCGAACTTGTTGAAGTCGTTCACGTACAGCGAGCCCAGGTAAATCTGCATGGTGTCGAATACATCTGTCACCGAGACGCCCAGCTGCTTGGCCTTCTCGCGGTCCAGTTCGACGTTCAGTTGCGGAACGTTGATCTGGTAGCTCGAAAACGACGGGCCAAGTTCAGGGGCCTTTGCTGCCGCCGCGAGAAACGCCTGAACGGATTTGTTCAGCGCTTCGTAGCCCAGCGCGCCACGGTCCTCAATCTGCAGCTTGAAGCCGCCGATGGTGCCTAGACCCGACACCGGAGGAGGCGGGAAGGTCGCAATCATGGCACCCTTGATGCCGGCATATTCCTTGTTCAGGTTGCCGACAATCGCCGCCGCCGATTCGTTCTTGCTGCGCTCCTTCGACGGGCTCATGACCGGAAACACGAGGCCACTACTCGATGAATTCATCAGCCCGGTCACGTTGAGGCCCGGGAATTCCGGCGAGTGCACGACACCTGGCTGCCTGCGGGCGATGATGCCCATTTCGTGAACGACCTTTTCGGTCCGGTCGAGCGATGCCCCCGGGGGCAACTGCAGAATGCTGACGAGGTAGTCCTTGTCCTGACCCGGCACAAAGCCACCCGGCACAATCTTGCCGAGCAGGAACGTGCCGCCCAGCAGGACACCATAGACGGCCATCATCGCAGCCTTGCGGTTGATGATGCCGCCAACGCCCTTGCCATAAGCCTCCGAGCCACGATGGAACACCTTGTTGAACACGTTGAAGAACGGTCCAAGAATGCGCTCCATGATTCGGGTGAGCCAGTCTTTGGGTGCGTGATGGTCCTTCAGCAGCAAGGCGGAAAGCGCGGGTGACAACGTAAGCGAGTTGAACGCCGAGATGACGGTTGAAATCGCAATGGTCATCGCGAACTGCTTGTAGAACTGTCCCGTCAATCCCGACATGAACGCCAGCGGCACGAACACGGCAACCAGCGTCAAAGCGATGGCGATAATCGGTCCACTCACTTCCCGCATCGCTTCGTACGAAGCCTCGAGTGGCGTGAGACCTGCGGCGATGTTCCGCTCGACATTCTCCACCACCACAATCGCATCGTCGACCACAATTCCGATCGCCAGCACCATCCCGAATAGCGACAACGCATTGATGGTGAAGCCGAATGCCAGCATCAACGAGAACGTGCCCACAATCGACACAGGTACCGCCAGCAATGGAATCAACGATGCACGCCAGGTCTGCAGGAAGATGATGACGACAATCACGACAAGAACGATAGCCTCAAAGAGCGTGTGAACGACCGCGTCGATACTTTCGCGGACGAACTGCGTCGGGTCGTAGACAATTTTCGCTTCCACGCCTTCTGGCATGTCTTTTTGCAACTCTGCCGTGATGCGGCGGACGTCGGTGGAAATCTGAAGCGAATTCGCGTTAGGCTGCTGGAAGATGATGAGTTGCACCCCGGGCTTGCCATCGAGGCTCGCCCGCAGTGCATACTCGGCCGCACCCATTTCCACGCGTGCCACGTCGCTCAGATGCGTCACCGCACCGTCCGAGGACGTCTTAAGGATGATGTTGCGGAACTCTTCTTCCGTCTTCAGGCGACCCTGAGCGTTCACGCTCAGTTGCATCGGGACGTTTGTCGTCATCGGAGCGCCGCCGACGATACCCGCCGCGACCTGAACATTCTGCTCGCGGATTGCTTTAACAACGTCCGTTGCCGTCAGGTTCTGACGGGCCACCTTGGTTGGGTCAAGCCAGACGCGCATGGCGTAGTCGCCCGCGCCCCACATCGCGACTTCGCCGACGCCCGGAACCTGCGCAAGCCGGTCCTTGACGTTGATGAGCGCGTAGTTGCGAAGATAGGTGAGGTCATACCGTCCGTTGGGCGATACGAGGTTCACACCCATCGTCAGGGTCGGCGACGATTTGATGGTTGTGACGCCCAGGCGCTGGACGTCCTCTGGAAGGCGCGGCATGGCCTGCGATACCCGGTTCTGCACGAGTTGCTGTGCCTTGTCGGGATCGGTGCCAAGCCTGAACGTTACGGTGGTCGTCATCGCGCCGTCGCTGTTCGCCTGCGACTGCATATACAGCATGTTTTCGACGCCGTTAATCTGCTCCTCGATTGGAGAGGCAACAGTCTCGGCAATGACTTTCGGATTCGCACCGGGATACTGGGCCCGAACCACGACCGACGGCGGCACGACTTCCGGGTATTCGGCCGTGGGCAATTTTGTCAGCGCGATGAAGCCCGCCAGCACAATCACCACTGACAGAACGGCCGCAAAGATGGGCCTGTCGATGAAAAACCTTGAGATGTTCATGATGACCTTCTCGCGTTGTTACGCTGCGGATTGGGCAGCGTCGGCCATGTTGACCATGTGCGGGCTAACGGTGTCGCTCGGCCTGGCGTGCATCATGCCGTTCACGACGATGCGCTCGCCGGCCTTGAGACCCGAGGTCACGACGCGGAGGTTGTCGTGCAGTCCGCCAAGCTGGACTTCCCGGTACACGACCTTGTTCGCACCGTCTACGATCAGCACGAATTTTTTCGCCTGGTCGGTGCCTACCGCTGCGTCGTCGATCAGAATCGCTGGATGCGGTTCACCACCGCCCACCTTGACGCGCGCATAAAGACCCGGAACGAGTGCGCCATCCGCGTTGTCGATGGTGGCGCGCACGCGGATGGTGCCGGATGAGGTGTCGAGCCGGTTATCCACTGTAGTGACCGCACCTTTGCGGGAGTAGCCGTCCTCATTTGCCAGACCCAGCGACACAGGCACCTTGCTGTTGCGGTCGCGGCCCAGGTATTGCAAATACGTCTGTTCGTCGACGTCGAACGAGGCGTAGATCGGCGACACCGAAACCAGCGTCGTGAGCAAAGGCGCGCTCGCACCAATCGAAACAACATTGCCGATCGTCAGTTCAGCACGCGATACGCGGCCCGTTACCGGGGCAATAATTCTGGTGTAACCGAGATTGACCTGTGCCGCTTCGAGAGCGGCTTCGGCAGCCTTCACACCTGCGGCAGCTTCGCGCGAAGCGTTCTGCTTTTCGTCGTAGTCGCGCTTTGCAATGGCGTTGTCGGCGAGCAGGCGTTCGGCACGCGCGGCATCGGTTGACGTGTACACCGCGCGAGCGCTGGCTGCGGCAACCTGTGCCGCGGCCCGGTCGACTTCGGCCTGGTAGGGGCGCGGGTCGATTGTGAAAAGCGGGTCGCCTTTCTTCACCAGCGCGCCATCCGTGAAGTGAACGGCAACAATGGTGCCGGCAACGAGTGGGCGAATATCGACATGGTCAATGGCCTCGAGGCGTCCTGAATAGCTTTGCCAGTCGGTGATGGTCTGCGCGAGAACGATTGCGACGTCAACCTGGGCGGCTGGTGGCGGTGCGTCAGCGGCCTGCGCTGCACTCAACGGACCTGATGGGATCCCGTGCGTGAAGCCAACGCCTGCGATTACGCCGGCAACCGCCAGCGCACCGAGTGCGGCGGTAAGTCGTTTGCGATGAGTGAGCATGAGTAGTCATCCTTATAAATGCAAGGTGATCTGTGAAAACGTGACAGACCTGGAATTCAGTTCATAGCCGTTTTGCCCTGACATCCAATCTTTGGATGTACGGCGTTGATGAGAGTATGGGCTGCGTGTTTCTGGCAGCCGGGATTTTGCATGCCTCGGGCGGTTCGATAAACATCTCACTTTCGATAAGACAATTCGCTCGCAGCGAATTGTCTGCCGGAATGCGGGTCACGCTGGAAGGACTCGCACATTTGCGAGTCCGGTTAGATCGATGCCATGTTCCCGCTGCGCGCAGGCGCTGTCCGCGCTGACTCCGATAGCCGACCCGAAGCGGTGGAAGACTGGCGATGCCTGACATATTGGGCGACGCCTGAGGGAAGCACGTTGCCGGCCCGAAGCATCTGACAGGTCTCGAATAATTCGGCGACCCATTCGACGAACGCTCGAATCTGCGGGGAAAGATGGCGGTTCTGGGGATACACCGCGGAAATCGGGAACGGAGCGGGCCTCCATTTTTCGAGCACTTCAATAAGGTTCTTCGATTCCAGATGAGGCATCGCAAGGAAGCGCGGCACCTGAATGAGCCCGAGGCCTCGCAAACCGCACTGCAGGTACGCATCGCCATCGTTGGCAGCGAGTTTCGAGCGCATGCGGACTTCGACAGGCTTGCCGTCCACAATGAAATCCATCTCCACGATGCGGCCGTTGCGACTGGAAAAATAGTTCACAGCGGTGTGTGCTTCCAGTTCCTCAAGCGATAACGGCTCGCCATTGCGTGCAATGTATTCGGGACTCGCGACAGTGACAAACTCCGACACGCCGACCCGTCTCGCAACCAGCGAGGAGTCCTGCATCGGGCCCATACGAATCGCGCAGTCGACGCCGTCCTGAATCAGATCGACCGCCCTGTCGCCGACACCCAGCATGAGGTCGATATCAGGGTATCGCGCATGAAAGTCGTCTAATGCGGGCACAACGACAAGACGGCCGATAGAACCGGGCATGTCCACTTTGAGTTTGCCGCGCGGCGCTGACGGTCTTGAAAGCGAACTCTCTGAATCTTCAACCTCGGCAATGATGCTGGCGCAGCGCTCATAGTAGGCGGCCCCGTCTGGCGTGAGACTGATGCGGCGGGTTGTGCGGTTAAGCAGACGGACCTTCAGGTAGGCCTCGAGGGTCTGGATAATGGTCGTGACTGAGGAACGCGTCATGTGCAGGGAGTCAGCCGCACCGGAGAAGCTATTCATGTCGACCACCCGTGTGAAGACCTGCATCGCTTGAAGTTTGTCCATGATTCTCACTTGAGGCAGTGGCACTGCGCGGCGGATTCCGAGCCGCTGCAGTCATTCGGATGTGCCGGGTACATCACGAGGCTCGTCGCGACAGGCGCGCAATTTCGCTCACGAGTTCGTCGATATAGGCGTCCCGCAACCTGCATTCAATGAGTGCCTCGCGAAGCTTCAGCAGGTACTCGGTGTTACTTCCAAACGTGCCCATTGCAGTGCTGATGAGCGGCGCTACGGTTGCAACACATGAGTCGGGTTCAAACTGGTCGCGACTTTCATCCGCGACAAACGCGATGGCGTGCGTTCTGGTGCCATCGCCCAGTGTGATGGACGCCCACGTCGGCCGGTAAGAGCCGAGCACCATCTCCCGAATCCAGATCAGGCGCAACTCTTCGCCCAGTGCCGCCTCCGGCAGCTTCAGCGCTACGCCTTGCGTGTGGCCGCCCGGCTGCAACGCAAGCATGCGTCCAGGTCCATCCGGGCTGCCTCGTCCTGTGACCATGCGCAGACAGAAGCTTCGATGCCAACCGTGCAGCGTGGCTGTCTGCCTTTTCTCGAATTCGATCATCGGATTCCACATCAGCGACCCGTAGGCAAAAATCCAGATGTCTTTCGCGTCAATGGGCCGTGCCTGCATGGTCTCTGCAAGTGATTTCTGGATTCGCTCCTGCGTCCAAAGGTTGGGCTGAGCCTCGAAATGTTCGAGGTACGCGCCTGAATTAATCGCCTCTCTTGTCAACATCGCCATCGCCCCGTCGAGTTAAAAGATGGTGGGGCGTTGTGCGCCGGCGCTTACGACGCCGCAGAAACAAGCCACCACCTTTGGCGACAGTATGACGGCGGCGTTGTGGCAGATAAACACGCCTGGAGGAGACGCTTTGGCCACTCAGCAGCGACAATCGAACTCTGCTCGAGCGCGGCGTGTCGTTCTCCAACGGCATCGTCGCCAGCCCGATCAAACAGTACTCAGCCAATGAAGGGCTCGCCAATGACGGGCATCTGGTGCACTACGCCAAGCTGGCGCATTCCGGCGCCAATGCGACCAGCAGGCGCCAGTCAGTTCGCGCGCCATCAGTGCGAACCAGGACGCCGGAAATGCTGTTGGATGCGATGCTCCGGGTGGTAACATTTGTTGTCATCCTTCTGCCGTTCATCCGGACCATCGCATGCCAGACAGTTTCGACCAGCTCGCCGCCCTGATCCGGGCGCGCTTCTCCGAACTAAGTCCGCAGTTCCAGATGGGAGCAGGTTTCCTGCTCGACCATCCCGACGAGGTCGCGGTCTCTTCAATGCGTAAAGTGGCCGAGCGGGCGCAGGTGCAACCCGCATCGCTCGTGCGGTTGTCGCAGCAGCTGGGTTTCCCCGGCTGGAACGAATTGCGCCACCTGTTCGTCGCGCGCGTACGCACGCGGCCGGAACCGCTCACCAGCCGCGCTCGCTCGCTCGTCAAATCGAAAGATGCGCTGGCGAACGATCTACTCGTCGCGCAACAACATAATCTCGAAGTCACCGCCGCGCATAACGGTCGCGTGATCGTGGAAGCCGCGCGGCTGCTGCGCCGCGCGCCGCATGTGCATGTGGCAGGTTTTCGCTCCTGTTATGCGGTGGCGTTCGGCCTCGTGTACGGCTACCGGTTGTTTCGCTCGTCGGTATCGCTGCTCAACGGCGAGGCCGGCACGCTGGAGATGCAACTGCGCACGGTCGAGCGCGACAGCGCCACTATCGTCATCAGTTTCGCGCCGTATTCCGTCGAAGCCGCGCGCGTGGCCGAAGCCGCGCTGGAGAAGGGCAGTAAGCTGATCGCCATCACAGATAGCGCAGTCTCGCCGATCGCCTTGAATGCCGACAAAGTGCTGATCTTTTCGCACGAAAGCCCATCGTTCTTTCCGTCGCTGGTGGCGGCGACCGCGATCGCCGAATCGCTGGTCGCACATCTGCTCGCGCTGGAAGGAGCGGGTGCGGTCGAGCAACTGGGTATCGCCGAACAATCGTTGCATGCGAAGGGCGCGTATGTGCTCTAAGCGTGACTTGACGCTGGCCTGATTTTTCCCGTCCGACACAAGCAGATCCTGGTGCGTGGTTCGTCGCCGCTGCACTTGTTTGGTCGACTGCTGTTTGACAACAAATGTTGCTTTGTCGTATAAATACGTATCGATTGTTGATATCGATGCGAGGCCGCGACGTCGAAGCTTCGCAGGCTCACGTCTGACCGGTCAAAAAAGGGAAAGCATGTCCACCGTATTCCATCGCTCGCCTAAGCAGGCACTCCCCATTGCCGTCGCCGGCGACGGCATCGAAATTATCGATTCCACCGGCAAGCGCTATATCGACGCATCCGGCGGCGCTGCCGTCTCATGTCTTGGCCATAGCAACCAGCGCGTGATCGACGCGATCAAACGCCAGGCGCAGCAGTTGCCCTATGCGCACACTTCATTCTTCTCCACCCAGGTAGCAGAGGAACTCGCCGACCTGCTAGTCGCGAGCGCACCACAAGGCTTGCAGCACGCGTACTTCGTGTCGGGCGGTTCGGAGGCGATCGAGGCGGCGCTTAAACTGGCGCGCCAGTACTTCGTCGAGAAGGGCGAGTTGCAACGCCGTCATTTCATCGCACGCCGGCAGAGTTATCACGGCAACACGCTGGGCGCGCTGGCGATCGGCGGCAATGCATGGCGGCGCGAGCCGTTTCTGCCGATCCTGATCGAAGCGCATCACGTGAGCCCTTGCTACGCGTATCGCGAGCAGCGTGTCGATGAAACCGAAGAGGCCTTCGCGCAGCGTCTCGCCGACGAGCTCGAACAGAAGATTCTCGATCTCGGCGCCGACACGGTGGCTGCGTTCGTCGCGGAAACGGTGGTGGGCGCAACGGCTGGCGCCGTGCCGCCAGTGCGCGAGTACTTCCGCAAGATTCGCGCGGTGTGCGATCGCTACGGCGTATTGCTGATTCTTGACGAGATCATGTCGGGCATGGGGCGCACCGGCTATCTATACGCGTGCGAAGAGGATGACGTCGCACCGGACATTCTGACCATCGCCAAGGGCCTCGGCGCCGGCTACCAGCCAATCGGTGCGACGCTGGCGAGCGACCGGATCTACCAGACGATCGTCGGCGGGTCGGGGTTCTTTCAGCATGGCCACACCTATATCGGTCACGCCACCGCGTGCGCCGCGGCGCTCGAAGTGCAACGCGTGATCGCAGACGAGAACCTGCTGCCGAATGTACAGGCGCGCGGCGAACAGTTGCGCGGCTTGCTGCGCGCACACTATGCGCAGCATCCGCATATCGGCGACGTGCGTGGGCGGGGGCTGTTTGTCGGCGTCGAACTGGTGAAAGACCGCGCGAGCAAAACGCCGTTCGACGCACAGCTCAAACTGCACGCGGCGATCAGGCGCGAAGCGTTCGCGCGCGGCCTGATGGTGTATCCGATGGGCGGCACGGTCGACGGCAAAAGCGGCGATCATGTGCTGCTGGCGCCGCCGTTCATCTGCACCGCGCGCGACATCGAGGAGATCGTCAGCCGCTTCGCCGACGCGATCGACGCCGCGCTGACCACCACACTGACAGCGGTCTGAAAACCCTTCACCTCCTGCGAGATTTGCGATGACCGAGCGTTTGCCTCACTTCGACCTGTCCGACGCCACGCCCGAACAGAAAGCTGTGCTCGACGAAATTCTGTCCGGGCCGCGCGGCAATCTGAACGGGCCGTTTCTCGGCTGGATTCATAGTCCCGAACTGGCGCAGCAGGCGCAGCGACTCGGCGCGTTCTGCCGTTATCGCACCGGCCTGCCGTTGCGCCTCTCGGAACTGGCGATTCTCGTCACCGCGGCGCGCTGGCAGGCGCAGGCGGAGTGGTACATCCATTACCCGATCGCGCTGCAAGCCGGCGTGCCGCAAGCCGATGCCGAACTGATCCGGCAAGGGCAGCGGCCGGCCTTCGCAGACGCCGACGACGCCCTGATCCACGACTTCGCCAGCGAACTGTATGACACAAAGCGGGTTTCGGATGCGACGTATGCGAGGGCGATCGAGCGTTTCGGGCATCAGGTGGTGATCAACCTGGTCGGCCTGCTCGGCTACTACGCGCTGGTGGCGATGACGCTCAACGTGTTCGACATGCGGGCGGTGGGGCAGGCGAGCCTGCCGTTTGCGGAATAGCGAAACGCGAATCGCGAATCGCAGATTGCGGGTTGCATGACCTGCATCGTCACGACGCTGGCACACAGAAGCGCCTATCATGAAGTTCGGTCCACGCCCGCGCCTGTCACGCCGCGCGGCGCTCGCGATCAATGCCGGAACTGCAAACACCCGGGCGGGACTGTTGCAGTGGACGTCATGTCCGGTTGCACAGCGAGAGCGGCGTCAGGCAGGCCACAACAGGAGAGAACGATGAAGCGCAAGGCATCAGCAGTCTGGCAAGGCGGCCTGCAAGACGGTAAGGGCTCGATTTCCACCGACAGCGGCGTCCTCAAGGAGACGCAATACTCGTTTTCGACTCGCTTCGCCGACGGCATCGGCACGAATCCGGAAGAGTTGATTGCGGCTGCGCACGCGGGTTGTTTTTCGATGGCGCTCTCGGGCGAACTGGGCAAGGCCGGCATCAAGCCTGAACGTATCGACACAACGTCAACCGTCACGCTCGACAAGGACGGCGGCGGCTTTGCGATTACCGCGGTGCATCTCGACGTGGTCGTGAAGATCCCCGGCGGCGACCAGGCCGCATTCGAGAAGGCCACGGCGGACGCCAAAGCGGGTTGCCCGGTGTCGAAAGTTCTGAAAGCCACCATCACGATGGACGCGAAGCTCGAAACCTGAGCCGGCTGTCGTTCAACTGCGAACGCATTCGAGGTCGGCAGGCGGGGAGAGCCCGCTGCCGGCTTTTGCTTATTTGATCGGCATGCACGGCGATCCGCTCGCGTACCTGGGGCGGGCAGTGCCGTTGCCGTTTTCCATGGAACCGTCTATGACAACGCAATCAGAAAAGGCGCGGCAATTCCAGTCGTATCACGCGGCCGGGGAGGCCTTCATCATCCCGAATCCGTGGGATATCGGCACGGCCCGGTTGCTGGCGCTGACCGGCTTCAAGGCGCTCGCCACCAGCAGTGCCGGCTATGCGTTTTCGCGCGGCCTGCCGGATAACTCGATCGGCCGTGCGCAGATGATGGTGCATCTGGCCGAAATCGCCGGCGCGACCGATCTGCCGGTGAGCGCCGATCTGGAGAACGGTTTCGGCGATGCGCCGGAAGACGCCGCCGAAACGATCGTGCAAGCGGCGGCCGCAGGCGTGGTCGGCGGCTCGATCGAGGACGCAACCGGCCGTGCGGACGAGCCGATCTATCCGTTCGAGGCGGCCGTGGAACGTGTGCGCGCGGCGGTCGAGGCGGCCCGCTCCCTGCCGTTTCCGTTCACGCTGACGGCACGCGCTGAAAATTACCTGGTGGGCCGGCCCGATCTCGACGATACGATCCGGCGTCTGCAGGCCTATCAGGCGGCCGGTGCGGACGTGCTCTATGCGCCTGGGTTGAAAACGCGCGAAGAGATCGGCGCGGTGGTCGGCGCACTTGATCGGCCGGTCAATGTGCTGATGGGTTTGCAGGGCGTGCTGCTGAGTTTCGACGAACTGCAGGCGCTGGGCGTGCGGCGGGTGAGTGTGGGCGGATCGCTGGCGCGTGCGGCCCTCGGCGCGTTCCTGAGCGCGGCGCACGAAATGCGCGAGCACGGCACCTTCAACTACACCCAGCAGGCCGTCAGCGGCAATGAGATCAACCAGCTGTTCGCGAGCGCTTCGCAGAAATGGGACAAGCCACGCTGAGACTGCGTTGAGCCATGGCCTACGAAAACGCGCCTTGATTTGTTGAACGGTTAGTCATAATATCCGTCGGATGAAGCAATCAGGCGAAGCCAGTCAATTTGTGAAGCAATCTGCGAAAAAATCGGGCGAGGTCTGCTCCCGGGGCCGGCCGCGCGAGTTCGATACGGAAGCCGTATTGGCGAGCGCGAGCCAGGTGTTCTGGAACCACGGCTATCACGCCACTTCGATAGACGACCTGTGCAAGGCCACCGGCCTGCTGCGCGGCAGCCTGTACGGCGTATTCGGCGACAAGCACGGCATCATGCTCGCCGCGCTCGACCATTACGCGGAAGGCTCCGTCGCACGGCTGGCCGAGCGGCTAAACGCGCCGGTCCCGGCAGATGAGGCGCTGCGCAACGCTTTACTGCATTACGCGAGGGTCGCGTGCGCGCTCACTGGCGAGCGTAGCTGCCTGATTACCAACACCACGCTGGAGATGCAGCCCGGCGACGAAGAACTGCGCACACGCGTCGCCGCGATTCAGCGCCGCATGGCGATCTTGCTGGCGGCGTCGGTGATTCGCGGCCAGGCAAGCGGCGCATTCAATTCGACACTCGACGAAAAGGCCGCCGGCGATTTCCTGTTCTGTGTGATGCAGGGGCTGCGCGTGCTGGGACGGGTGGCCCACAAAGAAGATGCGCTGATCGGCATCGTGGACGTCGCGATGCGCGCGCTCGTCTAAATTTTTTTGCCTAATTATTGAACGGTCAGTCATGAATAGCGATGCCATCAAGTCCGCTGCGGCGGCATTCGTCGGGCCGAAAGCCGGACCCGCGGTCGCGGCCGCCGCCGAGAAGGCCGCGCCGCGCTTCGAGCGGCAGGGGCTGGCGCTCACCGTCCTGTTTATTGGGGCCTTCCTCGCGCCGCTCGACTATTTCATCGTCAACCTCGCGCTGCCGTCGATCCACACCGGGCTGAACGCCACCGACGCGCAATTGCAACTCGTCGTGTCGGCCTACGCATCGGCGTACGCCGTCTTGCTGATCACGGGCGGGCGCCTCGGCGACCTGTTTGGCCGCCGTCGCATGTTCATGACCGGGATGGCGGCGTTCGTGGTGTCGTCGGCGCTGTGCGGCTTTGCCACCAGCGGCCACATGCTGGTGCTCGCGCGGATCGTGCAGGGCATGGCAGCCGCGGTCATGGCGCCACAGGTGCTCGCGACGATCCGCGCGGTCGTGCCGCTGCATCAGCAGACCAAGGTGATGAGCTTCTACGGCTTCGTGTTCGGCCTGTCCTCGATCGTCGGCCAACTGGGTGGCGGCGCACTGATTACCTATCATCCGTTCGGACTGGATTGGCGCATCATCTTTCTGATCAATATTCCGGTCGGCATTCTGGCGTTCATCGGCACGTGGAAGTTCGTGCCCGAAAACCAGCCGGCCACCCGCACCGGCATCGACCTGAAGGGCGTGGCGCTCCTCTGCGCCTTGCTGCTGCTGATCATCTATCCGCTGACGCGCGGCCGTGAAGCCGGCTGGCCCGCGTGGACCTTTGCGATGATGGCGCTTGCCGTGCCTGTGTTCGGCCTGTTCGTGGCGGCCGAACGGCAGGTCGAGCGCGGTGGCGGTCATCCGCTGGTGGATCTGCAATTGTTCCGCAATCGGGCGTTCGCGCTGGGCCTCGTGCTCGCGTTCCTGTTCTACTGCAATAGCGCGTTTTTCCTGACTTACGGGATCTTCCTGCAAACCGGCCTGCATTGGACGCCGCTCGCCTCGGGCATGGCCATCATGCCGTTCGCCATCGGCTTTGTGGTCGGACCGCTCGCCTCGCCGGCCGTGGTCAAGCGCATCGGCGGCCACGTGCTGACGCTCGGCTTTTCGATGATGACAGTCGGTTTTACGGTCACGGGTTGGTCCGCCACTCACGCGGCCACGCCGGACCTGCTGTTCTACTGCGGACTGGTGTGCGCGGGTGTCGGCAATGGTTTGCTGCTGCCGTCCATCATGCGCATCGTGCTGCTGGAAGTGGCCCCGGAGAAGGCGGGGCTGGCCTCCGGCGTGGTGTCGTCGACCTTGCAGATCGGGTCGGCATTCGGCACCGCGGCTATTAGCGGGGTCTTCTTCGGCGCGCTCGGCGGCCGCTCGACGCCAGATGCCTATGCTCACGCCTTCCAGTACAGCCTCGCGATCAACGCGCTGTTGATGTTCGCCTGCGTGGGTTTAAGCGTGCTGCTGGTGCGGCATCAGCAACTGGTTTTACGCCAGGCCGCACAGCACCATTGAAAATGCTGCGGGAGAAATCGTTTTCAACGGTGGCCCGCTGGAAAATTATTATGCGACTTAAACAAAACGTATCTGCCGATACGCGAATTTACCGGTGAGTGAGTGATTCACAGGTAATTCCGTGTTTGAAGATGATTAGAATAAACCCGGACCAAATCGCCGGTGATGGTTTAGATATGACAAATGCGCGACGGGTTTTCCACATGCCGTTTTAATGTGCAAGCGTAAGTTTTTCCATCGTGCGGTGCCGCACGGGTGGCGGATTGGCAATGTTTTTAAAGGGTTTTCCCGGTGTTTGGCGCGGTCGAAAGCGATTGGAAGGACATTCCCGTGCCAATGAAAACGGTATCAATAAAAAGCACTTGCCGCGTTTAAATTCGATTGTTAATCTTGCCAAACTTTTTAGAGTTTTCCTTCGGCAGGTCGAATGTCGCAAAGTACGGCTCGATGAAAAATACCGCTCAACGGTTCCGTAGGGGATTGAATATGCTAACCGCTACCATTGACGCATTCCAGGCACTACCCATCGCAAACTTCAGTATCGGCGACGTGGTCACATTGAAAGAAGGCGGTCCACGCATGACCGTGACATACGCAGGGCCAGTGGCGCTTAATCCGGGCGACTGGCTGATCTGCGAATGGTTCGACGAGCACGGCGAACTGCGCCGTGAGATGTTTTCACCAGCAAGCGTGCGGGCCGAGCCACGGTCGATTCCCGCCGGTTCCGTGCTGTGGGGCAAGCTCGGCCGGGCGGCTTGACGGTCGGCGTTTACTTTTCCGCGCGGTCCCGCGTCGCACGCTTTTGCACTCGCATTAAAAGCGCTGTTGAAAACGCGCGCATGCTTACGTTTTTCCGCGTTGCAACCACTTCGCCCGCGACGTTCTTGGGCGGATTCGGTTGAAATGCCCAGTAGAGCGCCAGCAGCCAGCCGAAAACCGTCCAGCCGAAGCACGCGTTAAAGAGCGCCAGCGTCAGCATGTCGTAACGCTTGCGCCTGTCCGCGAGAATAGCGGGCAAAAAATACAGCGCCAGTGCAAGCACCGCAGCGATGGCCTGAACGACGACGTTGCCACCCATGGTCCGGCTCCCCTGTGCCTGATATATACGGCAATTGTCGCGCGATTGCCGGTTTGGCGCAGCGCCGATGTGGCCCTCTAGCGATCGTCATCGCGTGCCTGGTCACGCGCGTTTTCACCGTTGTCCCGTACGTGCGATGCGCGGTGAGGGGTTCAGCCCGTGCGTCATCAGGACTATCATGAGCGTTTCGACTGAACAGAACGCAACGGACCGCCACCATGATCTCCGACGATACGACCCAGCAGACCCAGCGCATCAACCATGACACGCTGCGCGACTTCGTCAACCGCAAATGGAACGACGAGATCGTCCCCGCGCTGACCGACTACATTGCAGTGCCGGCCAAGAGCCCGGCGTTCGACCCGGAGTGGGTCAAGCACGGCTACCTCGAACGCGTGATTACGGATGCCGCGCAGTGGGCCGAGCAACAGCCGGTGCGCGGTCTCAAACTCGAGGTGATCCGCTTGCCGGGCCGCACGCCGGTGATTTTCTTCGAAACGGCCGCGACGCGTTCCGGCAGCGAAGAAACCATCGTGCTGTATGGCCACCTCGACAAGCAGCCTGAATTCGACGGCTGGCGCAACGACCTGGGTCCGTGGACGCCGAAGCTCGAAAACGACAAGCTGTACGGCCGCGGCGGCGCCGACGACGGCTACGCGATCTACGCGAGCCTCACCGCGCTCGCCGCGCTTGACGCCCAGGGCGTGGAACGTCCGCGCTGCGTCGGCCTGATCGAAACCTGCGAAGAATCGGGCAGCTACGATCTGCTGCCGTACGTCGACGTATTGCGTGAACGCCTCGGCAAAGTGGGTCTGGTTGTGTGTCTCGATTCGGGCGCGGGCAATTACGACCAACTCTGGCTGACCACCTCGCTGCGCGGGCTGGTGGCCGGCGACCTCGAAGTCCAGGTGCTCGACGAGGGTATTCACTCGGGCGGCTACGGCGGCATCGCGCCGTCGAGCTTCCGCATCATGCGGCAACTGTTCGACCGTCTCGAAGACGCTTCGAACGGCAATCTGCTGCCCAAGGGTTTCCACGCTCCCATCCCGGCCGATCGTCTGCGTGAAGCAGAGGCAACCGCCCATATTCTCGGCGACGACGTCTGGAAGAAGATGCCGTGGGCCTGCGGACAGGACGGCCGTCAGGTGCTGCCCACCACCACCGATCCGAAGGAAGCCTTGCTCAACTCGACGTGGCGTCCATCACTGTCGGTGACCGGCGCGGCCGGCTTGCCCGCGCTCGCCGACGCCGGCAACGTGCTGCGTCCGCGCACGGCGTTCAAGCTGTCGCTGCGCCTGCCGCCGATGATCGAAGCCGAAAAGGCCGTTGCCGAACTGAAGGCGCTGCTCGAATTCGATCCGCCGTACAACGCCCGCGTGACCTTCAAGCCGGATGCGGGCGCGGCGAGCGGCTGGAATGCGCCCGACCTCGCTCCGTGGCTCGCTACCGCGCTGAACGGCGCATCGCGCGAGCACTACGGCGCGGACGTCGCGTACATGGGGCAGGGCGGCACGATCCCGCTGATGAACGTGTTGAAGGCAGGCTTCCCGCAGTCGCAGTTCATGGTGTGCGGCGTGCTCGGGCCGAAATCGAATGCGCACGGGCCGAATGAGTTCCTGCACGTGCCGTACGGCAAGAAGCTGACGGCCGCCGTGGCCGAAGTGATCGCTGCCGCGCCTTGATTCGGCCCAAGCGGGCGGCATGCGCCGCCCGCGTTTTGATTATGCTAATTGACTATTCCGTCTGTTAGCCCACAAATAAAACAATCATCCACAAGCTGTATTTTCGATTCAATTCCCTAGTCGAAAATTATTTTGTCTGCTTGCAATTCCGGCAATAAATTGCGCCTCGTTTCGTTTGCCGGTTTATTGCGGCTACGCACCGCTTTCCCTTTCTATTTCGTCCATCTGCGGCGTGCAAGCGTTTGCGCGCCGGCGGCGCATTCCGCACGCCGCCGGTAATCGCAGAGGCCCATCTGGCGCGGCTTTGCGCGCGCTTTGCATTCATCTGTTGGTTACCCCGCTCCCATCTTAATCCGGTCTGTTTTAGGCTCGCACTGCAGTACCAGTGTTTAACCTTAAAAAAGGACCGAACAAAATGAATCTGCATAACCATCACGCCTGCCGCCCGTTCCTCGAAGCAGGCAATCTGTCGCAAGTCTCCGCTTATTACGAAGAAGGCCGCAACGTCATGTGGATGATGTTGCGGGCGCAGCCGCGTCCCTGTTTCAACCTGGAATTGGTGCACGACATTCTCGAACTCGCACAGGCTGCACGCGAATCGGGTTTGCCGATCGATTTCTGGGTCACCGGCTCGCTGATTCCGTCCATGTTCAACGTGGGAGGCGATCTCGATTTCTTTGCCGACGCGATCCGCGGCGGCAAGCGGCAGGCGCTGATGGCTTATGCGCGAGCCTGTGTCGATTGCGTTCATGCGGCGGCGCGCGGCTTCGATACGGGAGCGATTTCGATCGCGATGGTGGAGGGCACGGCACTCGGCGGGGGGTTCGAGGCTGCGCTGGCACACCATTTCCTGCTCGCGCAGAACGACGCGCGCATGGGCTTTCCGGAGATCGCGTTCAACCTGTTCCCGGGCATGGGGGGGTATTCGCTAGTCGCGCGCAAAGCGGGGATGCGGCTTGCCGAGGAACTGATCGGTGTGGGCGAATCGCACACGGCGGAATGGCATTTCGGCAAGGGTCTGGTCGATCAACTGTTCGAACCGGGCGACGCCTATCTGGCGACGCGCACGTTCATCGACACGCTCAAGCCGAAGATGAACGGGATTCGCGCCATGCTGCGGGCACGCCAACGCGTGCTGCAACTCTCGCGCGCCGAACTGATGGAAATTACCGAGGATTGGGTGGACGCCGCCTTCACGATCGAGGAGAAGGACCTCGCCTTCATGGAACGGCTGGTGATGCTGCAAAACCGCCGCACTTCCAATCTGCGTCAGACGGTTGCCACGGCAGCCAATTTCGCCTGAACCGACCCGCGTCTCGCTGAGGTGAGACGCGGCGAGCGGTCCCCGAGGGGATTTCCTTCGGGGCGCGTGAAGCTCAGGCAATCAGTCTGAGCTTCTGCCGGTCCTTTAACCAGCGCTCGAATTCCGCAGCCGGCATGGCCTGACCGTACAGGAAGCCCTGCACGTAGTCGACGCCGAGCCCCTTCATGAACATTTCTTCCGACTCGGTTTCGATGCCTTCGGCGACCACCTTGAAATTGAGCTCCTGCGCGACCACCACCATTGCGCGCACCAGCGCCTGCGCTTTGGTGTCAGCGTTGATCGAGCGCACGAAGCTGCGGTCGAGCTTGATGACGTCGAGCGGAATGCGGCCCAATTGCGACAGCGACGAGTAACCGGTGCCGAAGTCGTCCAGATGGACCTGCGCGCCGAGCTGGCGGAACTGCTTGATCAGATCGATCGCGGCCGCTTCGTCCTCGATCAGGCAACTCTCCGTGAGTTCGAGGTCGATCAGACACGGGTCGAGATTGGCGCTGCTGCAGTGCTTCGCTGAAATGGCGGACCACCGCCGTATCCACCAGTTGCCGCGCCGAGACGTTGATCGCGATGCGCAGGTTATAGCCGTCCGCCTTCCACCTGTGCAGCCTGCTTCGCGGCCGTTTCCATGACCCAGCGGCCCAGCACGCCGATCAGCCCGGATTCCTCCGCGTAGCGGATGAATTCGACCGGCATGATCTGCCCGCGCTCCGGCGAATTCCAGCGCACCAGCGCCTCGGCGCCTTGCACCGCACCGGTGGCGAGCGATAGCTTGGGCTGATAGTGCAGCGTCAGCTGACCCTCTTCGAGGCCGCGCCGCAGGTTGGTGTCGAGCCACATGTACTCGGCGACCTTGCGGTTCATGTCCGGCGAGAACACGCGATAGGTGCGTTTGCCTTCGTCTTTGGCGACGTACATGGCCGTATCCGCGGAACGGATGACCGATTCGAGGCTGTCGCCGTGTTCCGGATAGCGCGCGATGCCGATCGAACAACCGGTGTAGACCTCCACCAGCCCGACGCTGAACGGCGTGCGCAGGCGTTCGAGAATACGCTGCGCGGTGTTTTCCAGCTCGTGGGCGGTGCCTTTGGCGGCGAGCACGATGAACTCGTCGCCGCCAAGGCGCGCGAGCGCGTCGCCTTCGTTCAGGCAGGTGCTGATGGCCGCCGACACATCGCGGATCAGCCGGTCGCCGAACACGTGGCCGTAGTGGTCGTTGACCTTCTTGAAGTTGTCGAGATCGAGAAACAGGACGCCGACCGCTTCGCCTTCGGCTTCTTCGATGGCGGCGCGGATCTTGTCCTGAATCGCGTTGCGATTGGCGAGGCCGGTAAGCGAATCGGTGTTGGCGAGTTGGGAGAGGCGCTCCTGCGCGAGGCGTTCCTCGGTGATGTCCGTGCCCGAGCAGATCAGGAACTGTTCTTCGACGCCGCTGCCGCTATGAACGAATTTGTTGCGAAACAGGAAGAGCCGTTCACCGTGGATGGTTTTCACCCGCCGCTCGACCTCATACGAGACGCCGCGATTGAAGAAACCCGTGATGTTCTGGCTGGAGGCCGCGCCGGATTCGGTGGTCATGAACAGCGCCCACACATTGCGGCCGACGATGTCCTCTTCCTTGACGCCGGTGAGTTCCTCGGCGAGACGGTTAAAGCGTTGTATCCGACCGTGCCGGTCGACGATGACCACAACCGAATTGACTTCGGAGACGACCTGTTCGGCGAAGGAGAGGCCGTGGACCAGATCGCGGGCGACGGATTCCGTGTCGTCGTAGGCCGAGGCGGTACCGGCCCAGCTATTGCTCGCGAGTTTTTTGCCGACCAGATGCAGCCGCAGGGGTTCGCCGAACAGGCGCACATCGAGCACGAGGTGCGAGGTGATGCCGGTCAGGCAACGGATTTGCGAGGCCTGTTGAGGATTCAGCGGAATGGCGACATTGGCCGGCACGTCACCGTTTACGGGCGTGAGTTCCAATGCGTTGCTGTCGTTCGACAGACGCCAGCATGGGCTGCTTGTGCCGAACTGGGCAAAAAGCACCTGGTCGTGTTGGTCGTCGTTCATGAGATCCCCGGGCGATGTGTGCCGGTGAGGCCGCCTTTGAAGGCGGGCGGGCGGCAAACGATCTTCATCATACTTAAGACTGGCCCCATTGTAGCGAAGCGGTTCGAGTTCCGGCTTATAAACATTTAACGGTTGTCGGGGCCCGTAGCTTGAGGATTTTGTTGTGCAATGCGTGCTGACCAGGGTTTGGGCGCTCTTTTGCCCTTCAGGCGGCGTGTTTTTTTGAATTTCTTGCGGGACCTAACTAATTTTGACCGGTGTTGTTCGCCTACAGCGTTGACCTTTGTTTGCTCCCGCTTCGGGCCTTTTCTCGCTTTGTTATTGGTTTATTAGTGTTCCGCCTGCGCGGGCGAGCACCTACTTTTCGTCGCCTACCCAGTGGACTTCATAGGTGCATCGCGCATCTGTAGCACGATCGTTCGGTTGTGTTTGATGGATGGCTGGAAGCGCTTTCGCTGATGTCCGCCGCCGGCTTCTACCGCACCGGCGTGCCGCTTCCCCGCCGGTGACGCACCAGCGTTTGGAGGCGGGGTACCGGTTTGGCGAGCAGTCAGTTGATATGTGAAAGGCCATTTCCGAGGCCGCACATTGGACTCACGGCTCTTGCACGATGTCCTGGCGAGGGAAACGCCTGGCGTTCCTGAATACCCGCATCAATAGCGCCGTGCGAGCAGCAACCGGGCCTGCGCCTTTGCGGCGGCATCGGTATCCGCCCCAAGTGTGGGCAGAAAATTGAATTCCCCCGCGACGAGTGTGGCGACCACGATACCGTCGCGAAACAGCAGGCGGTTGCCCGTCACTGCGGGCACTTTCTCTCCAGTCAGCAAAGTGCCGGCCAGATTGAGCGGATCGGTTGCCGACACGCAGATAAAGACGCCGTCGGCGGTTTGACGACGGACTTCACGCAGCAAGGGAATCGCCTCGGGCAACGCAAACTGCTCGCCCGCCAGGCCGTTGACGAAGCGCCCGCCGCGCACCTGGCCGCGCGCTTCGAGTCGCTGGAAGACCCGCAACAGATCGCGCCATGGCGGCAACCACTCGGCTTCGCGTTCGAGCAAACGCCAGAACACCACGCCGTAGCGGCGCAGCAGCGTCATGGCGATGTGTTCGAGGATCGCGGGCGCAAACGGCGTTCGCCGGCCATTGGGCAAGAGCGCACGGCTGCTGTTCTGGTTGTCGACGTCTTGCGGCGGCGCTGTGGGTCGCCGCACGAGCGCCCAGCGTCCCGCATCATCCATACCGCCAATCAGCGCACTCGATCGCGCGCGCCGGCTGCTGCGAAACGCATTGCGTTTCGCCAGCGGTTTTAACAGAGCGCGCAAACCCGCAAAACTGTCCGAGTTCACGAGGCCAGCGGCAACCAGTTCGCCTAACGCATTTTCCAGCTCGATACGCAGCAGACGCACTTCAGTGAGCAATTCGTCGAAGAACATCGCGCCGTGTTGCGATAGCGCGTCGTACACGCTCTGTGCCCGCGCCGACAATTCGGGTTTCGACTGGTCGATCAATGCGCTCCACACGCTCACCTGGGCCCGGGGCAGCAGCACGATCGGCGTGCTGCGCACCGGTCCCGCCATGCCACGCGCGCGCTCCGTCAGGCGGGTCCAGACGATCTTGCCGGCGCGGCTCAGTTCGTCAAGCGAAGTATTCGAGTACGCTTGCACGCGCGCCGGCAGAATGTCTTCTTCCCAAGCGCCCGCCGCGGCCTGGAAGCCCTCCATCTGATCGAGCGCCGCAGCCAGCGCATCGCGTCCTTCGCTGCGTGTGGCAGGCGTCAGATGCTGCCATTCGAACAGGAAACGCATGAAATCGTGCCGCTCCACCGGCTCGATCTCGCGCCGCAATCGTTTGACGGTGTAGCGGTGAATCCGTGCAAGTAGATGGCGTTCGCACCATTCCCCTTCTGTTGCGCCCGGCGTGAAGCGGCCGCGCATCACGTAGCCCTCGGCCTCCAGACGCATCAAAGTCTGTTCGATCGATGCAGCGGGCAGGCTCAACGCTTGCGCAATCGCGCGCACCGGCAGCGGGCCGAAGCCGGTCAGCCGTGCACGCAGGACTTCGAGTCGCGCGTCGTCGGCACTCCATGCTTCGGTGTAGCCCTTCGGTGCGTGCAGCGGCGGCTCGAGCGACGCATCGGGGTAGAGCGCCTGCAGGCAGGTCAGGCGTTCGGCGGGCAGCCACAGCGCTGCGTCGGCGGCAACCTGCATGCGCGTCGCGCGGCCGGATTCAGCCAGCGAGATCAGCCACGCTTGCCAACCTTCGTTGCGGCGTGCTTCGGCGTCGTTGATGCACGCGAGACCCGTCAGCGCTTCGTGCATTTCGTCGGCGTTGCGCGCTTGCGGCCACGCTTCGTCGCGCACGCTGTCGATCGCGTCGGCATCGAGTGCCCCAAGGTCGTCGGCGGACGACGGATCGGTCCAACGGCGGTTCAGTACGGCCTGCGTGCGGCGTTCTTCTATCGGCGCGTCGTCGAGGTACGCATAGGGCTTTGCGTTGAGGATTTCGGCGGCAAGCGGCGAGGGCGCGGGCAAGTCCCGCGCAACCAGCCGCACCTCGCCCTGTTCGATGCGACGCAGGAGCGCGATCCAGTGTTCGCTATCCATCGCGTCATGAAGACAGTCGTCGACGGTCTGATCCACTAACGGGTGGTGCGGCAGTTCGCGTTCGCCGACCACATTCTCCAGACACGCGGCCTGTTCGGGAAACACGCTCGCCAGCAGATCCTCGCTGCGCATACGCTGCAATTGCGGTGCGGTTTTACGTCCGCCTGTGTAACGCGGCAGGCTGAGCGAGGTGGTTGCGTTCCAGCGCCAGCGCACACCGAATAGCGGCGCGTCGAGCAGCGCCTGGATCAGCAGATGCTCCGCGCTGTTCGAATGCAGATAGCGCCACACGTCGTCGAGAACGAACGAGTGGCTGCCGGTCAGCGACAGCACGATCGCGTCTTCGGTGGCGGCGGCCTGCAATTCGAAGTTGAAGGCGCGGCAAAACCGTTTGCGCAGCGCCAGTCCCCATGCACGATTCACGCGGCTGCCGAACGGCGTATGAATCACCAGTTGGGTGCCGCCGGACTCATCGAAAAAGCGCTCCATGACCAGCGTATTCTGCGTCGGCAGGACAGTCAGCGCGGCGCGCGCCCGTGCGAGATAGTCGACGATCTGGCGCGCGGCGGCGTCTTGCAGACCCAGCGTATCGACCAGCCAGTCGATCGCACGTTCGATTCGCTGCGTCATCGACGCCTCATCGGGCAACGGCGCATCGGCAAGCGCCACAGCCTCTGTTTCCTGCTCCGCAGGCGCATTGCGTGAGGCCGTGCGAGACGTTGCGCGGCGCATAGGACCCGGCCGGTTCACCGGCGCAGTATCTGCGCCATCTGCATCATTCCCGTCGAGCAGGTGCCCAATCTGCTCGCGCAGCCGCGCGACGCCGAACGACAGTTCGTCGCTGCGCCCCGGCGCTTCGCCGAGCCAGAACGGAATATTCGGCGGCTGCCCTTGCGCGTCCTCGACCCGCACACGTCCGCTCTCGATCCGCAGAATCCGATACGACGCATTGCCGAGCTGGAACACGTCGCCGGCCAGGCTTTCGACCGCGAAGTCTTCATTGACGGTGCCGATATTGATCGCCTGCGGCTCCAGCACGACCGCGTAGTCGGCATTCTCGGGAATCGTGCCGCCCGAGGTGACGGCGACCAGCTTGCCGCCACGCCGGCCGCGCAGCGTGCCGCTCACCACGTCGCGATGGATATAGGCGGCACGCGGGCCATGGCGGCTCGTATAACCTTCCGCGAGCATGCGCAGTACGGCGTCGTATTGCTCGCGCTCCAGTCCTGCATAGGGGGCGGCGCGGCGCATCAGATCGAACAGCGCGTCTTCGCTCCATTCGGCACTCGATACTTCGGCGACGATCTGTTGCGCCAACACATCGAGCGGCGCGCGTGGGATGCGCAGCGCGTCCAGTTCGCCGCGCCGCACGCAATCGAGCAACGCGGCGCATTCGATCAGGTCGTCGCGCGAAGCCGGAAACAGCCGCCCCTTCGGCATGCCGCCAACATGGTGGCCCGAGCGCCCGACGCGTTGCAGGAACGGCGCAATCGCGCGCGGCGAACCCATCTGGCAGACCAGATCGACGTCGCCGATATCGATACCCAGTTCCAGCGAGGCCGTCGCGATCAGCACGCGCAATTCGCCGCGTTTGAGGCGCTGTTCGGCATCGAACCGGTGTTCCTTGGCGAGACTGCCGTGATGCGCGGCGACGACTTCCTTGCCGAGGCGCTCGGTCAGATGACGCGCGGCGCGCTCGGCCATGCGGCGCGTGTTGACGAAAATCAGCGTGGTGCGGTGCAGGGCGACGAGTTCGGCGAGGCGGTCGTAGACGCGCTCCCACACTTCATTGGGCATCACCGCTTCGAGCGGCACGGGCGGAATCTCCAGCGCGAGATCGCGCGCGCGAATGTGGCCGACGTCGATAATCGCGCAGTCCGCGGGAGTCGCGCTTTCGATGCTCGCGCCGCCCACCAGAAAACGCGCGACCGCGCTCACGGGCTTTTGTGTCGCCGACAGGCCGATGCGCGACAAACGCCGCCCGCACAGCGCGTCAAGCCGCTCGAGCGAAAGCGCCAGATGGCTGCCGCGCTTGCTCCCGGCGAGCGCATGAATTTCATCGACGATCACCGTGCGCACCGTCGACAACATGCGGCGCCCCGAGTCCGAACCGAGCAGCACGTAGAGCGATTCCGGCGTCGTGACGAGAATATGCGGCGCGCGCTTTTTCAGCGCGTTGCGTTCCTGCTGGGTGGTGTCGCCGGTGCGCACGGCGGTGCGGATATCGAGCGGCGCCAGGCCGCGCGCCGCGAGTTCCTCGCCGATGCCTTGCAAAGGCATTTGCAGATTGAGGCGAATGTCGTTGGAGAGCGCCTTCAGCGGCGAGACGTACACCACCAGGGTTTCGTCCGGCAGTGTGCCGCCGTTGGCAAGGCCAAGCTGGACGAGGTCGTCGAGGGCGGAGAGGAACGCGGTGAGCGTCTTGCCCGAACCGGTGGGCGCGGCGACCAGCGTGGAGCGGCCACGGCGAATCTGCGGCCACGCGGCGGCCTGGGCGTCGGTGGGCGCGGCGAAGGTCTTGAGAAACCAGCCGGCGACGGCGGGATGGAAATCATCCAGCGCGCCGGCCTTGTGCGCTTCCCATGTCGAATCCATTTCCGCGCCCACAGTGTGAGCGGAAGTCGAGGCCGAAGTCATGTTCGGGTAGATGGGGGCGCGACGTGCCATATCCAGAGGGCGGCGAACACCGGTCGGTTGAACGGTCCAGCACCCAGTCTGGCAGGTTTTTTCAGGCTTTGCCGACGCTCACCCGTTACCAGGCCCAGCGCACGCCGGCGTCGCCCGTCACCGTTCTCTGGTGCGCGCCGCCCAGGTTGGTCATCCAGCCGAGCGTGGCGAACACGCTGCCGCTCCTGCTGAAGCGGCCAACCACACCCGCGCCGAGTTGCGCCGCCGTTTGCCCGACGCTGCCCGGAAGCACGGTTGCGCCGCCAAACGAGACCTTGTCGTCGGCACCGAAGGTGCGCAGGAAGCTGACCCGCAGGTAGGGCCGCCATGCGGTCGAGAAAGCGTCGAACTGGGCGGTCTGCGATGTTACGACGCGTAAGGCGTTTGAAATATCCGTTCGCTGACGCAAGCCGGTTTGCCTGGGCGACGTCCAACCGGATCCTTCCAACTGCAGTACTCTCTACGGCTCACCCGTCCACGATGGAGCTTCGAACGATGCGATACAACCAGTTAGGCCGTACCGGTGTGTTTGTTTCAGAACTATGTCTGGGCACGATGACCTTCGGCGGCAGCGAGGGCATCTGGAAGCAGATCGGCGATCTGCAGCAGGGCGACGCGGAGCGCCTGATCGGCCGCGCGCTCGATGCGGGCATCAATTTCATCGACACGGCCGATATCTACTCAGGGGGCCTATCCGAACAGATCACCGGCCAGGCGCTAAAGAACCTGAAGGTGCCGCGCGACAAGGTGGTGGTGGCAACCAAAATATTCGGCCCGATGGCGGATTTTCCGAACGCGCGCGGTGCGTCGCGCTATCACATCATCGACGGCGTCAAGGCAAGTCTGAAGCGGCTGCAACTCGATCATGTGGATCTGTACCAGATCCACGGCTTCGACCCGGCCACGCCGATCGAAGAGACCGTGCGCGCGCTCGATACGCTGGTTCAGCATGGTCATGTGCGCTATGTCGGCGTGTCGAACTGGGCCGCCTGGCAGATCGTGAAGGCGCTCGGCATTTCCGAACGCCTCGGTCTGGCGCGTTTTGAAACGCTGCAGGCGTATTACACGCTTGCGGGCCGCGATCTCGAACGGGAACTCGTGCCCATGCTGCATAGCGAAGGCCTTGGCCTGATGGTGTGGAGTCCGCTCGCGGGCGGACTGCTGAGCGGCAAATATGGGCGCGAGCAGCAAGGCGAGACAGGCAGCCGCCGCACGACCTTCGATTTTCCGCCGGTCAATCGCGAGCGCGCGTACGACTGCATCGACGTGATGCGCGATATCGCCGAAGCGAAAAAGGTGTCGGTCGCGCAGATCGCGCTGGCATGGCTGCTGCATCAGCGCGCGGTGACCACGGTGATCGTCGGAGCGAAAAAAGTCGAACAGCTCGACGACAACATCGCGGCGACCGGCGTCACCCTCAGCGCGGACGATCTGGCGAAGCTCGATCAGGTCAGCACGCTGCCGGACGAATATCCCGGCTGGATGCTGGCGCGCCAGGGCGAGGGGCGCCGCGGCCAGCTCGAGCAGGTGCGTCACCCGGCACCGCGCTAGGCGGACCCGCCGCGTCAGCCAGGCCCCGTGCGAGATGGAACGGTGTGATGCTGACGCGGCTCGCCGGCCACGCGATCAGTTGCCACGTTTAGTTGGCACGCTTAGTTGTCAGTGTGCCGCCGGGCAGGTGTTCCACGCGGCACATGCCGCTAGTCTTCCCGGCTGCGCAGGCGGTGATACCAGTTCATCAACGGCGTCGCCGAGACGCCATGAATCACGACCGAGGCCGCGACGACCGCCAACGTCAGCGGGACCAGCGGCGTGACGTCGGCAGCGGCGCCCTGTTCAAGCGCGTACGTGAGGTAATAAAACGAGCCGATGCCGCGGATGCCGAACCAGCTCATCAGGCGCCGCTGGGTAGGCGTCGCGCTCGACCCCAGCAGCGACAGCTCCACCGATACCGGCCGTACCAGCACGAAGAGCGCGGCGGCAAGCGCAATGGTCTGCCACGTGAACAGCGGCACTTGCAGCGTGGCGAGCACATTGCCGACCATCGCCATCACCGCGACTTCGGCAATGCGTTCGAGCTCGATCGTAAAGCCGAGCACCGACTCCGTCATGAACGCATGAGCTTTGCCCGGATGTGCCGCGGTCGCCTCGACGTCTTCGGAATCGACCGTGCCGATTGTCTCGCGCGCCGACATGCCGCCGCTTGCCCGGTGCTCGACGCGGCGCATGGCGACACCTGCGGCGAACACCGCGAGAAAGCCGTACGTTTGCGCGATTTGCGCGACCCCGAACGAGAGTTCGATCAGGCCGAGCGCGAAGAAGCCCTCGAGACCGAGCGCCTGCGCATGGCGGGTGCGCAACCACGCGACGGCATGCGTGGTGGCCCAGCCGAGCGCGCCACCTATCGCAATCGCGCCCGCCACGCCCCACACCATGCTGCCCGCGAGCCGCAAGCTGAACAGGTCGCCGGCTTGAGCGGCCGGGGCGGCGCAGAGCGCGAGCCCGAGCATCGCAAAGGGCAGCGCGATGCCGTCGTTCAGGCCGCCTTCGCCGGAGAGGGCGAAACGCAGCAGGTCGTGGTCGCCGGGATCGTGCACCTGGACGTCGTGAGCGAGCACCGGGTCGGTGGGCGCGAGGATGGCCGCGAGCAGCAAGGACGGGCCCCAGCCGAGATGCAAAACGTACACGCCAAAAAGCATCAGCAGCGGAATGGTCGCCAGCATGGCCAGAAAGCCCAGCCGCAGCGGCACGGTCCAAAGCTTTTCGAAGACGCCTAGCCTCAGACGCAAGCCGATGGCGAACAGCGAGACCAGCAGCGCGATCTGCGTGATGACGCGCAGCAGATGCGCATCGGCGACGATATCGAGGCGCAACAGGCCAATGCCCGGCGGCCCGAGCGCATAGCCGATGGCCAGGTAGAACATGGCGGCGCTCACGGGCAACCGCCGTAGCGTCGTGGCCGCCACGCCCATAAAAACGAGCACGGCGCCGACGATCAGAAACCAGAGTGTTTCGTGCATGAGTTTCCGGTTAGGTCCGGCATGCGAACGAGAAGAATGCGGCCGGAGCAGCGGCCCTCAAGGCGCGCGCCCAAACGCTTCACGCAACTTGCGCTTGGCCCGGATAAGCGTATCACGGCGCGTCTTCGGCAGATTCTTGCCCGCGCGATTGATATAGAAGTTGAGCATCGACATGGCTGACTGGAACGGCGTGCCTTTGCGGCGGCGGCTGTGGGTCGAAGAGCGCTTGAGTGACTCTGCAATCGACTCGGCACTGCCGGTTTTGAATATGTCCGGCTCGATATCCATTGCGTCACTGGTTTCCATCACGTGATGCGACCACTTTCGCGCGTGCTTCGCACTGCCTGCCGGGGTGCTTTTTCTTTTACGCGCCGCGTGGGCCTGCGCATGGCGCTGCCGTAGCGGCCGCCCTGACTTGCCGCGCACAACGGGACGTTTCGGCTTGCGGGCGGTTTTTCTGGTGGCCATGATTCATCTCTCACGGAAGTCATGTGTGCGTGACGGGTGCTGAAAGCGCAACGCGCCGGACACCGCAAGCGCAGCATCCGGCGTGGCGTAGGTGGCGTCACATCGCACCAGCGTGCCCGGCGCCGCAGCGCTCCAGACACCCCGCAACGGCGCGTGGACCTATAGCTTGAGCCCGCCGGATTCCGGCGCATCCGAAGAACCCGCCGGGATGTCGCCGACGCCGAGATCGTCGCGACGCCCGTACGAATCACGCCCCCAGTACGGTTCGCTGCCGTAGTACTGATGCACGGAGGTGGCCCATGTCTGGTCCGCCATGGATGGCCAGTGGTCCTTGTCGAAACCCGGTGCGTTCCTGACACGCTCGGCTGTCATTGCGAGAAGGAAGCACTTCTGTTCGGTGTCGAGCGTCAGCGCACTCCATGGAATGGCCAGCAGCTTGTCGCCAATGCCGAGGAAGCCTCCGCTCGACAGCACCACATACGCGACGCGGCCCGAGCCGACGTCCAGCATGATGTCCTTGACCTTGCCGATATCTTCGCCGTCGCTGCTGAGCACCTTGTTGCCGTCGAGGGTGGCCGCGGCCATGACATCCGGGCCGGGTCCGTTCGCCGATGCGCCGACGTCGCCGACGATGCGTGCGCCGCTTTGTGTCTGTGTCTGTGTCTGTGTCTGGTTGAGCATGATGTTCCTCGCTACGGGTTGGGTGTACCGAGGACCTCAGCAAGCGGCGTTCCCTCGATATCCCGGCATGGCATGGATTGGCTGTGAGGTTAACGCGCGCCTGATGTCGCTTCATGCGAGGAGTTGTTATGGAAGACAAACCGTGCGCGGCATAACCCTTGCTGAATGTCGTGCAGCGGCGCGAGTGGTAACAGAGTTGCGAAGTTGCAAACAACATCAGGCGCCGCACACTACTTATTCATTCAGGGAGATTTCGATGACCTATTCAAAGGCATTGCTGGTATCGGCGCTGGTCGTCATGTCGGGCGCCGCGTTCGCACAGGCTGGCGGTGGCAATGGTAACGGCGGCGGTGGCGGCACGGGTGGCTCCGGCAACGCGCACGGTGCAGCCACGGCGGGCCCCACGGCTGGAGGCGACCCCGCCTCGGGCGCGATGGGTGCGGGCACAACGAAAATGCATCACACGTCCAAGTCGAAGCCGAAAACCAAGAAGCCGATGAGCGATTCGACCAACACCCCGGGCGCTGACGCGAGCAGCGATACCAAGGGCCAATAAGCAAGGGCCAATAAGCAAGGGCCAATAAGCCGACGCGTCGATAACGTAAAAGCGGCCTGGCCATAGCGATAAAGGAGAGGCGTGATGAAACTGTTACTCACCCGGAACATAAGCAGGCAGGCATTGATGGTGGCGGCAATCGTGGTGCTGACAACTGCGGCGGGCTGCAAGCGCGCCGGCAGCGACAACGTGGGCGCGGCGATGAGCAGCAGTGGCGTGATGAACGGCAATGCGGCCACCGGCAGCACAGCTGACACGAGCAGCGGCGCGGCGGCGGCCGCCGCGGCTACGGCTACCGCGAGTAATGCAGCGGCGGCTTCCGCAGCAAGCCAGTAGACGCCGAGCGGGTGAAGGCAACCCGGCGCGCCTCACGCGCCGGGTTTCACAGCGCGCTTCGCCTGCGCCTCTTTGCGCACCGCACGCGATTTCTTCAGCAACGTAGCCAACGAACCATCGATGCTTCCGGCGACCGCCGATTCACGCATTCTGCGGCCCTTGGCGCCTGCCTCGCGCGCAAGTCTCGCCGCGCGCTTCTCCGCATGGGCGAGCAATGCGGCAAATGCGACTTCATCCACGCGCAAGCCACGGCGTGTCTGGCCCGGCGGCAGGCCTTGCAGTTCGTCCGCCTCGAATGCGCTGATCACAGCGGGATGGATGTAGCAGCGCCGGCATACCGCGGGTGTATTGCGCAGTAATGCCGCCACGTCCTTGACGGTCGCGACGAGATGGCGGCGCGCTTCTGCCGCGTCGCTGCACATCAAGCGGCGCAGCGCGGCCAACGCATAGACGCTGCCGGCCCACGTTCGATAGTCCTTCGCGGTGAAGTCCGCAGCGCTTGCGCGGCGCAGATAGTCGTTGATGTCGGCGGAGCCCACGGTGCGGCGCGTGCCGTCGTCATCGAGATACTGGAACAGATCGTGACCCGGTAATTCGGCACAGCGGCGCACGATGCGTTTGATCCGCGGATTGTTCACCGTGACGTCATGCTCGATGCCGCTCTTGCCGCGAAACCTGAAGCGCAGTTGGCCGGCTTCGATCTTCACATGTTTCTTGCGCAGCGTCGTCAATCCATATGACTGGTTATTGCGTGCGTATTCGACGCTGCCGATCCGGATCAGCGTCGTGTCGAGCAACTGCACGATGGCCGCGATGACCTTGTCGCACGGCATGCCCGGCAATTGCAGGTCGCGCGCCACGCGTGCGCGGATTTTCGGCAGCGCGCGTCCGAAGGCGGCCATGCGTTCGTATTTGTCGGCGTCGCGCGTCTCGCGCCAGCGCGGGTGATAGCGGTATTGCTTGCGGCCGCGCGCATCGCGTCCGGTCGCCTGGATATGCCCACGCGCGTCCGGGCAGATCCAGACGTCTTCGTAAGCGGGCGGAATGGCCAGGGCATTGATGCGCGTGATTTCTTCCGCGTCGTCGATGCGCGCGCCTGCCACGTCGAAGTATGCGAAGCCGTCCTTTTCGCGCTTGCGCGTGTAGCCGGGCCGGGTGTCGTCCGCGTGACGCAAGCCGGGTGGCATGACGGCGGGCGCGGCTTGAGCGGCGGTCGTGTCGTCGGCGAGGCGTTGCGTCGGATTGGTCGTGGCAGCCATGGTCGAAGGTAGAAGTTTCAAGCGGTCGGCACGGTTGCGCCGATGTCAGGCTCGGAGCAAAGGCAATGCCCGGCGTAGACCTTGGGCGCTGCGGCACGCGCGGACGGA
The DNA here is from genome assembly GCA_963738755.1 of uncultured beta proteobacterium. Classification (GTDB taxonomy): domain Bacteria; phylum Pseudomonadota; class Gammaproteobacteria; order Burkholderiales; family Burkholderiaceae; genus Paraburkholderia. The sequence continues at coordinate 6,892 of CAVTXZ010000021.1, read as the reverse complement.
ACGGTCCTTGCGGGCGTTCGCTATGGGTATTGGTTGACCACGCCGGCATTACGAAGGAGAGCGCCATGAGCAGCACACTGAATCCCGATGAAGAGCCGCAACAGGTAGTGAAGGAAACCGCCGGTACGACTGGTGCGCTCGGGCCGAGCGACTCGTCCGATAGCGGCAGCGACATCGCCGGAGCGAAGCGTCATGAATTTGATGTGGACTCCGAGTTGGACAATCACGCACTGGAGACGGGCGACACCGAACTCGGCAGCGATACCGACCGCTCGGGCACCGGCGAGCGGGCCGCCGCCGACGGCGATTCGACGCTCGTTGAAGACGCCGACATCGAGCCCGACCGGATCATCGAGCCGCTGGCCGCCGATGGCGACGATGAATCGCCGGACGTGTGACGGTCTGCGCCGGCCCGTCTGCAAAGGCTGCTACCGCGGGCGATTTGGCTTGGGCACAGCTTTTGCTGATTGAGAAGCGAGAGAACAACAGGTGCCAAGGGCGGCGCCAGGCGCGCCGCGCCGCGCCACGCGCCGCCCGACCGCCGAAACAGGGAGAAAACGCATGAAATTCCGGTATTCCCTACAAGTGATGACGGTTGCGCTAGGTCTGAGTGTCGCGTCGATCGGCGCTGTGCAGGCGCAGGCCAGCGATGCGCCTGCGAGCGACGCCCCGGTGGGCGGCACGAAGCTTTCGCCGGCGGATCAGCAGTTCGTGCAGGACGCCTCGCAGGCCGACGCCACCGAAATCGCGGCAAGCAGGATTGCGCTGAAGAATTCGAGCGATCCGCGAGTGAAGAAATTCGCGCAGCAAATGATTACCGACCACACGAAGCTCTCGCATGACATGGGCGCGCTCGCCGCGAAGAAGGGTCTGGCGACGACACCGTCGGCGGATTCCGCGCTGGTCGGCAAGTTGCAGACGCTCAAGGGCAAGGAGTTCGACCAGGCGTATGTCGAACAGATCGGCCTGGAGGCGCATCAGAAAGCGGTCGACCTGTTCCAGCAGGAGGGCGGCAGCGGCACGGACGCGCAGTTGAAGGCGGCGGCCCTGCATGCGTTGCCGACCATCAAACATCATCTGGCGATGGCGCAGCAACTCGCTGGCGCAATGAAGGGTTAGCCATGAATGCGATCCTGCCGCGGCCGGCCTATGAGGACTCCCTTATGCAGATCACTTTTACCGACGACACGCCTGCCTTCGACGGTGCGAATCTGACCGTGCGGTTCATGGCGCGGGTGGACGGCAAAGCCGTTATATGCGCGATCACCGCCGAGGCGCTGGAGGACCATTTCGACGCCGATTCGGCACTGGAATCCGACTTGATGGCCGCCTTCGACAAGGGGCGCAATCGAATCCGCTCGGTCTGCGCGGAAGCACTCGACCGGAACGCCGGTGAAGGCGTAGTGTTGCATAGTGGACTGTTCAGAGTGGAAGGCATGGAATCCGATCGCGGCGCCGCGCTATAGCCCGACGGTGCCGCCACACCAGCGTGCTGTCGCGTGGCGCTGTGCGGCGGCATAGTCCGCAAGCGCTTTTCAACGATGCAAGGAGGCCCTCATGTCACTCATCGTCGCTGCACGTTTTACGACTTTCCCTGCCGCTGAAGACGCGGCACAAAGGCTTTTCAATGCTGGTTTCGTCGAAGAAGACGTCACGCTGTTTTTCGTCAATCCGCGCGGCCAGCACGCGCGTTATCCGATTGGCGGCGATACCGGCACTGACGCGGGCGCGAGAGAAGCACCCAAAGGCGCCGGTATGGGCGTCACGATTGGCGCGGTCGCCGGTGCGGTGGTCGGCGTGGCGATTTTCGCGGCGTTTTCCGCGCCGCTGATCGTCTCGCTGATCGCAGCCGGGGTGGGCGCATATATTGGCTCGCTGGCTGGGGCGATGGCGCGCACTCGCGAAGCAGGCCACGCCGACCACCGTTTTCCCTTTCATGAGGAGATGCGCGATTCCGGCGTGCTGGTTGCCGTGCATGTGTCGCCTGACAATCAGTTCGATGCCGCTCGCACGCTGCGCGAAGCTGGCGGCGCGGCGATCGAGCGCGCCACCGGCCGCTGGCAGCAGGGGCGCTGGGCCGACTTCGATCCACTCAAACAGCCGGAGCCGATGGGCGAGTTTGTCGAGAGGCACGCCTGAGGTGAATTCGAATTGAGCAATTGAATGCGGTAGAGCGCAAAAACGGCCCGGCGGAAGTCGGGCCGTTTTGCATTCGGGGCGGTTATTTCAATGCGCCGGTCGGGCACGGCGCATGCGGACAGTGATGAGCGAACCCCGCTGCTGCATGAAAGCGTGTAACGGCGGTTTCCCTCTTTAACGAAACCCTGGAGGTATTGAATGGCTACGAACGTTGTTTCCGTGCTGAACGATCTGGTCGAAACGTCGAAGGATGGCGAAAAGGGCTTTCGCAAGGCGGCAGAAGATGCCCATGACGCCCAGTTGAAATCGCTATTTCTGTCGCGTGCCGAAGACTGCACGCGCGGCGCGCGCGAGCTGCAGGATGTGGTTCAGGGTTTGGGCGGCAAGCCCGAAACCGGCGGCAGCATGAGTGGTGCTTTGCATCGCGGCTGGGTGGATGTGAAGTCGGCCGTAACGGATCGCAGCGACCACGCAATCCTCGAGGAATGCGAGAAGGGCGAGGACGTCGCGAAGAAGCGCTATCACGACGCGCTCGAAAAGGATTTACCGCTGGACGTGCGCGCTATCGTTGAACGGCAGTATCAAGGCGTGCTGCAGAATCATGATCGTGTACGCGACTTGCGTGATCAATATGGCGCGGCGCAACGCTAAGCGGATCGTGGTGGGCTTACGTGCGCCGGCTGGCTGGCGCACGTAGCGCGGCTTGATGTGCAATCAGGCTCGCGAGGCAGATTCAGGCAGGTGAGGAACAGCCGCCCATAGAAAAAGCCGTCCGCAAACGCGGACGGCTTTTTACTTGCCGATTCACCGGCTGATGCTCCGCGAGAGCCGGCCGAAGCCGGCGCTTCACGTCAGGCTCGCGGCGGCTTAGTCAGCCGCGATCTTCAGGTGGTTCTTGACGCTCTTCACGCCGCCCACGTTCTGCACGACCTCGGCAGCCGCCGACTTGTCGTCAGCCGAAGGCACCGAACCCGAGAGCCACACCACGCCGTTGTGGGTCTTCACATGAATATGAGTGGACTTGACGTTCTTCGCGCCAAGCAGGTCGGCCTTCACCTTGGTGGTGATCGTGCCGTCGTCGACGTGCTGGCCGATGGTTTCGGAGGCGGCGGACGGCGCCGATGCACTGGTTTGCGCGGTGGCGTTCAGGGCGAATGCGACACAAGCGATGCTACCTGCGGTCTTCAGAAGCTGGATGGTCTTCATGGTTTCTCCTTCGGGTGTTGATGAAATTTGCGGTCTTGTTGCCGGCGGTCGATCGCGGCCGGAGCCGCTGATGACGCGCGTGGGGTCGTCGCCGCTACGGTTCCGTCAGGGCCCGTTTTCGACACCGGACGACGGCCTGCGCACGTTTCACTCATTTCTTCGCTTTGCGTGCAGAGGCAGACGTCCGTCCACGTACTCCTCATCCGCAAGGGATGTGCCCGCCATGCGACCCCAACATCGCGATGCAGCAAAAGCCGTTACAAGACATGTATTTAGGCTGATGAATGGCGCGGCGCGGGCCCCGCGCGCACTGTCCGGCAAGGGGCGGCGCCGAAGCCCTTTATTTGCCGGGCCCTTGTAAAAATGGCGCGAGCGGCCTGCGCAATTGGCGGGCCTGAAAAAGCAAAGCGTAGAAAAAACAGCATGTTGGACGAGCTGGTACGACAGTTGCTCTAAAGAGGCCACGGATCATTTTTCGGCTAATAACGGGACCTCACTACAATGCCATCCATTGAACTACGCACGAGGCAGTCTCTCGCCCTCACGCCGCGCTTGCAGCAGTCGGTGCGTCTGTTGCAGCTGTCGTCTCTGGAGTTCCAGCAGGAGTTGCGTACCGCGCTCGACACCAACCCGTTCCTCGAATACGACTCGACGGATACGGAAGACGTCGCGCTAGCCAGCGCTTCGCCGGGCGACGAGATCGGCGCAGCACCCGCCACGGATACAGTCGCAACCGCCGAACCGGAGGCATTGCCGGCGGATTCGGGCAGCAGCGACACGATGGAAAGCGCAGGGCAGGACGACATTCCCGGCGACTTTTCCGGCGACTACAGCAGCCGTAGTTCGGCGCGTCAGAACGGCGACTCGGATGGCAGCGATCCTGCTGAATGGGCGCGTTCTCAACCCACCTTGCGCGAGCAGCTGCACGATTCGCTGCGTCTTTATCGCCTCGACGACCGGGACCGTGCGGTCGCGCGTTTCATCATTGAAGCACTCGACGACGACGGCTATCTGCGTCAGGACCTGGCTGATCTCGCGGACAGTGTCGATCTCGAACCCGAACTCACCGAAGAAGAGTTGCTGGTGGCGTTGCGTCTCGTGCAGTCGCTCGATCGCCCGGGCCTGGGCGCGCGTTCGCTGTCCGAGTGCCTGTCTTTGCAGGTGAATGCGTTGCCGGCGGATACGCCCGGACGCGACGTGGCGCGGCAAATTGTCGACCATCATCTCGAACGCCTCGCGCGCCGCGAGCAGGCCGAATTGCAAAAGCAGATCGGTTGCAGCGCAGAGGAATTGCGGGTGGCCTGCGCACTGGTGCGCAAGCTCGATCCGAAACCCGGCAACTGCTACGGCCGCACCGAAGACAACTACGTGGTGCCGGACGTGATCGTGCGTCAGGTACGCAACAAATGGGCGGTGACGATCAATCCGGCGGTGCAGCCGCGCGCGCGTATCCATCGCATGTATGCCGAACTGTTCGCGCAGTCGGCCGGCGCGAGCCGTTCGCCGCTCGCGCAGCAGTTGCAGGAGGCGCGCTGGCTGATCCGCAACGCGCAGCAACGCTTCGATACGATTCAGCGCGTGGCCGAATGTATCGTCGCGCATCAGAAAGCCTTCTTCCAGTACGGCGAGATCGCGCTCAAGCCAATGGTGTTGCGCGACGTGGCGGACGAGCTGGGCCTGCACGAGTCGACTATCTCGCGCGCGACCGGCAACAAGTATATGGCCACGCCGCGCGGCATTTTCGAGTTCAAGCATTTCTTCCCGCGTGAGCTCGGCACGGAAAGCGGCGGGACCTGTTCTGCCGCCGCTGTGCGTGCGCTGCTCAAGGAAATGATCGCTGCCGAGAATACGCATGATCCGTTATCGGATGTGACGCTTGCGAAGATGCTCGCCGATCAGGGCGTGCTGGTGGCGCGCCGCACGGTGGCGAAATACCGGCATCTGATGAAAGTGCCGCCGGCGGAATTGCGCCGCCAGGTTTAACGGCGCGCCGAACCCGCCGGTGCTTTCCGGTAGAAGGGCCACGCGAGTCTGCTGATTCGCGTGGCCCTTCTGCTGTCTGGACGTTTCGCGTGCGCGCCGTTACATTGGCGGCTCAAGTCGAAACGGGACAACTCAATGAAGTACTCGAATCTGGTCGAGCGCTTGCAAGGCAGGCGCACGTCGGCGTGGGAAATCCATCGGGTCGCGCAGCAGGCGCTGGCCAATGGCGAAGACGTGATCGTGCTGAGTGTCGGCGACCCCGACTTCGCGACGCCCGCGCCGATTGTCGAGCGCGCGATCGAGGCGTTGCGTGGAGGCGATACGCACTACAGCGCGGTGTCCGGCCGTGAACCGCTGCGCGCGGCGATAGCGGAGGACCATGTGCGCGCCACCGGGCGTGACGTGAGCAGCGCCAACGTGATCCTCACGGCGGGCGCGCAGAACGGCGTGTTCGCGGCGTCGCTGTGTCTGTGCGAAGCGGGCGACGAAGTGATCGTCCCCGAACCGATGTATCTCACATACGAGGCTTGCGTACGCGCGGCGGGCGCCACGCTCGTGCCGGTGCCGGTCGATCCCGCGCGGGCGTTTCACCTCGATTGCGATGCGCTCGCGGCCGCCGTCACGCTGCGCACCAGGGCGATTTTCTTTGCGACGCCGTGCAATCCGACGGGCGTGGTGATGCCGCGCGCCGATCTCGAGCGTATTGCGCGGATTGCGTGTGAGCATGATTTGTGGGTGCTTTCCGACGAGGTCTATGCGGACCTCACCTTCGAGCGCGAGCATGTAAGTATTGCATCGCTGCCGGGTATGGCCGAGCGCACGGTGACGCTTGGCAGTTTGTCGAAATCGCACGCCATGGCGGGGTGGCGGGTTGGCTGGGCAATTGGGCCTGCCACGCTGATCGAGCACATGGGGCGGCTTGCGCTCGCGATGTTGTATGGCTTGCCGGGTTTTGTCCAGCAGGCCGCGTTGATGGCCTTGCAGAACAAGGCGGAGATCGTTGCCGAGATGCGGGAGATCTACCGGCGCCGCCGCGACGTGGTGTTTGAACGTCTGCGCGACGTGCCGGGTTTACGGTGTCTGCTGCCCGAGGCGGGCATGTTCATGATGGTCGACGTAAGCGGCACGGGGCTCGATACGGTTGATTTCACCTGGCGATTGTTTCGTGCCGAGGGTGTGTCGGTGTTGGATGCTAGCGCGTTTGGGGAAACCGCTGACGGGTTTGTGCGGGTGGGGTTTGTTGTTGATGAAGCTCAGTTGGTTGAGGCTTGCGACAGGATTCGAAGGTTTGTTTCTGCGAAACAGGGTTAATGGTTTTTCGCGCGGCGGCTTGAAGGAAGTCCTCTTGGTGAACAAAAAAAAAGTCAAACCCCCGGCATAGGAAAACACCGATAAACCACAAAAAAACCAAAACCAGAAAGCCGAAAGAAAGAAAAGAAGGGCTAAAGAAAAGACCACCATCGCAGGTGCAAAACAAATCTACTGTTTCACCTCGCATAGTGCGCCGACGCACACATCTCCTCCCATCATTTGGCGCAATCTAAACGGGCCCAGCAATACGTGG
>CAVTXZ010000020.1:0-27420 GCA_963738755.1 uncultured beta proteobacterium | reverse complement strand
GAATCAGCGCCTCTTCGCCGCCGTGCCGTTGAAAGCGGCGAAGAAGAGCGCGTGGATCGTATCGCTGAATTGATCGTGCTGTATTTCGTGGTCGGCGCGCTCGGTTTTCTGCTTGAAGCGCGCGCAGGGAACCGCTTCGAACAGGGCTGGCAGTTCTACGCGATCACGTTTGCCTTGTTCGTCGTGTTCGCCTTCCCCGGCTTTACCTTCCAATATCTCGTCAAACGCCGCTGACGGTGTCTCGCCGTCGCGCACCAAGCTGTTCTGAGGTCCGCATATGGCTGAACTTCCCGATCACGACGCCGCGCTTAAAGAAACCTGTATCGACAGCAAGACTGTCCATCAAGGGCCGTTTCTGACGCTCAAATGCGACACAGTGCGTCTGCCCGACGGCAAGCACGCGACCCGCGAATACGTTCAGCATCCGGGCGCCGTGATGGTAATTCCTTTATTCGACGACGGCCGCGTGCTGCTGGAAAGCCAGTATCGCTATCCGATGGGCAAGGTCATGGTCGAATATCCGGCCGGCAAGCTCGATCCAAACGAGGACGCGCTGTCCTGCGCGATACGCGAACTGCGTGAGGAAACCGGCTACACGGCGCGTGAATACGTGTACCTGACGCGGATTCACCCGATCATTTCCTATTCGACCGAATTCATCGATATTTATATCGCGCGCGGTTTGACGGCGGGTGAGCGCAAACTCGACGACGGCGAGTTCCTTGAGCTTTTCACCGCGACTGTGGCGGAGATGTCTGAGTGGGTGCGCATCGGCATGATTACCGATGTGAAGACGATTATCGGCACGTTCTGGCTGGAGAAGGTGTTATCGGGCGCATGGCCAATGGCGGCCCCGGAATAGCGCTGGCGAGCTGGATGCGCGTTCGGCGTCCATTAGATTCAGTTTAAAGTCTGCGGAAAGCCCCTGTTAGTCATAGACCAACAGGGGCTTTGTCATTGTGGACGCAATATCGGGTAAGCGTCTTTTCCGCGTCTGATAAAACGTGTCCTTGTCCTACGCCATCCGGCCGGCTCGCGGCGCGCCTGTCGTGACGCTAGTATGGATCTCCGGCCAGGGTGTTTGCCACTCTATTTGTTTTGGATAACGAATGATATGAGTGGATTGGATCGGTTTGGATTGGATGGGGAATTGGTTGTCACTTGACAACCAATTCCCCATCCGCTAAATTGGAGGTGTCGATGGTCAGAGGAAGCCACTCTAAGAAAGAGATCGAGGCCGCATTGGCCTATGCCGAGAAAAACGGCTGGCGGGTTCAGAGCGGTGGCAAAGGTCACGCGTGGGGAAAAATTTACTGTCCTTACAACGACGCGGAGTGTCGTTGCGGAGAGTTCTGCATATCGAGCGTCTGGAGTACGCCGAAAAACCCCGGCAACCATGCAAAGCACTTGCGCCGCATCGTCGACAATTGTACGGCTCGTCGGTAGCGGTATGTTTGTTAACGGCGAACGTTTAGGGCTGAATGAAGGCGGGAGAAACGTATGGAATATGTGTTCACCTTGAAGTATCGGCTCGCTGTGGAGGACTGCGATTCTGACGGGATCGTCGAGCGCCTAGGCGAAGCAGGGTGCGACGACGCCACCGTGGGCGTGGGGCAACCCGGCCGCATCGCGCTGCTTTTTTCTCGCGAAGCTACATCCGCATTCGAGGCACTCGTCAGCGCACTCAAAGACGTCAAACAAGCAGTGCCGTCCGCGCGGCTCGTCGAAGCGGGACCCGACTTCGTCGGTCTCACCGACGTTGCGGAGGTCGCCGGCGTGTCGCGGCAAAACATGCGCAAGCTGATGCTAAGCCACTCAATCGACTTCCCGCCGCCAGTCCATGAAGGCAGCGCATCGGTGTGGCATCTGGCAGACATTCTTGACTGGCTGACCGAGCGCGGTGGATATGACATCAAGGCAGACGTAGCGGATGTAGCAAAATCGGCGAAGCAGATCAACCTTGCCAAGGAAGTGCGTGAACTCGAACCGCGGCTTAATCGTGAGCTCGCAAGTCTCGTGGCATAGAAGGAGTTTGGTAGCAGCCAACGCGCAGGCGGCGGATTCAATGCAACCGGCAATTCTGTTTAATTTCCGGAGCGGCGCCCCTCGATCGCCTTCGGCAGCCCTTTGCGCAAAGCGTTAAAATCGCCCACCGCGTCCGATTTGTCAGCGACGCCCGATGTTGACGTGTCGCTCGTAAAATTTTTAGAACGACCGTTCACAAAATTACGTTTTGCGCTAAACTGGCACGCAAGCCCTGATTCCATATGAAGGTCCTCGATTTACAGTGTCCGCATGGCCATCGGTTCGAAGGCTGGTTCGCTTCGGCTGATGACTTCGAATCGCAACAGTCCCGCAAGCTCGTCGAATGTCCGATTTGCGGCGCGACCGAAGTGAGCCGTTTGCCGTCGGCACCGCGCCTGAATCTGTCGGGTCGCGACCGACACGCAAAGTGCCGGCGGGCGACAGGTGAAATGCAGGCGCGTGTCATGCGTGCGTTGCGCGAGGTACTGGAAAAGACCGAGAACGTGGGCGACCGCTTCGCCGAGGAAGCGCGGCGCATTCACTACAACGAAGCGCCCGCACGCAACATTCGCGGTGTCACGACACCGGCAGATGCGCGCGCCTTGGTCGAAGAAGGCATCGAAGTGATGCCGCTGCCGGTCCCGGCTGCCTTGAAGGAAACGCTGCAATAGTGCGGTGGCTCCCTGGCGGCGGGTGGTTGCGGCCAGGAGACACTACGCATGAATCTGGACTATTCCCCCGCTGACGACGCGTTCCGCGCCGACATCCGCGCCTGGCTCGAAGCGAATCTGCCTCGCGAGCTAAGCGACAAAGTACTCCATCACAAGCGTCTTGACCGCGAAGACTTCGCAGGCTGGCACAAGTTGCTTGGCACGCGCGGCTGGTCGGCGATCGCGTGGCCGCGGGAATATGGCGGCCCGGGCTGGGACGCAACCCAACGGCACATCTGGGAAGAAGAGTGCGCGCGTATCGGCGCGCCGTCCGTGCTGCCTTTCGGTGTGTCGATGGTGGCGCCGGTGCTGATGAAATACGGCAACGAAGGACAGAAGCGCCATTATTTGCCGCGTATTCTCGACGGCACCGACTGGTGGTGCCAAGGCTATTCCGAGCCGGGCTCCGGTTCCGATCTGGCGTCGTTGCGCACGCGCGCCGAGCGTGTCGGCGACCACTACGTGGTCAACGGTCAGAAAACCTGGACCACGCTGGGCCAGTACGCCGACATGATGTTCTGCCTCGTGCGCACCGACAGCGGCGCGAAGAAGCAGGAGGGCATCTCTTTCCTGCTGATCGACATGAAAACGCCGGGCATCACCGTGCGGCCGATCATCACGCTCGACGAAGATCACGAAGTCAACGAAGTATTTTTTGAAGACGTGAAAGTGCCGGTCGAGAATCTGGTCGGTGAAGAGAACCGCGGCTGGACCTACGCGAAGTATTTGCTCGGCCACGAGCGCACGGGTATCGCGCGTGTCGGCCACTCGAAGCGCGAGCTCGTGTTTCTGAAGCGGCTTGCGCTGAATCAGAAAAAGAACGGCAAACCGCTGCTGCAAGATCCGGTGTTCGCCGCGAAAGTCGCGAGCCTCGAGATCGAGTTGATGGCGCTCGAAGTCACCGTGCAACGCGTGGTCGCCAATGAAACCGGCGGACGCGGGCCGGGGCCGGAGGCGTCGATGCTGAAAATCAAGGGTACCGAAGTCCAGCAGGCGCTGACCGAACTGATGTTCGAAGCCGTCGGGCCGCTCGCCGCACCGTTCGACGTGCCGTTCCTCGAAGGCGAACGCGAACACAGCCTCGCCGGCGACGACGATGCCGCGCCGCTCGCCGCGTACTACTTCAACTTCCGCAAGACGTCGATTTACGGCGGCTCGAACGAAATTCAAAAGAACATCATCGCGCAGATGATTCTCGGACTTTGAGGAGCGGCGCATGGACTTCACTTTCAACGACGAACAACAGCAATTCGCGGACGCGCTGCGCCGCTATCTGGACAAGAGCTACGGGTTCGAAGCGCGCCAGGCGATCGTGCGCTCGGAAGCGGGCGTGTCGGATGCGCATTGGGCCGCCTTCACCGAACTGGGTCTGACCGCGTTGCCGGTGCCGGAAGCGCAAGGCGGTTTCAACGGCGGTCCGATCGACATGCTGGTGGTCATGCAGGAACTCGGCCGCGCGCTGGTCGTCGAGCCGTATTGGGCGACGGCGGTGGGCATCGAGGCGCTGCGCCTCGCTGGCACCGGCCAGGGCGAAGACGCATCGTTGCTCGAGCGTGCCGCTCAGGGCGAGATCAAGCTGGCCGTGGCATTCCACGAGCCGCACGCCCGCTACGATCTGTTCGAGATCAGGACGACCGCGAGCGGCCAGGGTGAGCAGCAGGCACTCACCGGCACGAAGTCGGTCGTGCTGCATGGCGCGCAAGCGGATGCGTGGATCGTGCCGGCCCGTCTGAACGGCGAGATCGCGCTCTTTGTCGTGGCGCGCGAAGCCGTCGGCGTCAAGGTCACCGACTACCGCACGATCGACGGCCAACGCGCCGCGACGCTCGAGTTCAACGGTACGCCGGCGCGCCGGCTCGCCGGCAAACACGCGGGCGCGGCGGCGCTCGAACACATCGCGGACTACGGCACCTTGCTGCTGTGCGCGGAAGCGATCGGCGCGCTCGACGCGCTGAATCTCGCCACCGTCGACTACACGAAGACGCGTCAGCAGTTCGGCCAGCCGATCGCGCGTTTTCAGGCGCTGCAGCACCGCATGGTCGAGATGCTGATCCACGCCGAGCAGGCGCGTTCGATCACCTATCTGGCCGCCGTGCGCTACACCAGCGAAGACGCCGACGAGCGTCGCCGCGCGGTCTCCGCCGCGAAAGTCCGGGTCGGTCAGGCTGCGCGTTTCGTCGGTCAGCAGGCGGTTCAGTTGCACGGCGGTATGGGCGTCACGAACGAAGTGGCCGCGGCGCATCTGTTCAAGCGCCTCGCGATCATCGAAACCACGCTGGGCGATGTCGATCACCATCTCGCGCGGTTCGCCGCGTTGCCCGGCTTCGTCACTGCCGAAGTCTGATCGGGCCGCCCAACTGAATAAAAAGGAGCTGCGATCATGGGATTGAGTTTCGAGGACATGGTAGTCGGCACGACCACCGAAATCGGCAAGCACACGTTCACGCGTGAAGAGATCGTCGAATTCGCGCAGAAGTTCGACCCGCAGCCGTTTCATCTGGACGAAGCCGCCGCGGCCGAATCGCCGTTTCGCGGCCTGGTGGCGAGCGGCTGGCATACCTGTTCGGTGATGATGGGCATGCTGGTGCGCAACGTGCTCGCTGGCTCGACATCGATGGGCTCGCCCGGTATCGACGAGATTCGCTGGGTAAAGCCGATGCGTGTCGGCGACACGCTCACGATGATGAACGTCGTGGTCGACAAACGCGTTTCGGAGAGCAAGCCGGACCGCGGCATCGTGTCGACGCGGTGGGAGGGAATCAATCAGCACGGAGAAACCGTGATCACGGTGCGCTCGAAGGGTCTGTTCGGACTGCGCAATCCGGGAGCCGCGGCATGACGGACAGCGCGACGCCCGTCGCGACTTTTGGCAATGCGTCGGCCTTGCGTGCGTTGATCGGCGCCGAGCCCTTGGTCAGTGAATGGCTGACGGTCGATCAGACCAAGGTCGATCGTTTCGCCGAGGCCACTGGCGATCATCAATGGATTCACGTCGACCCGGAACGGGCCAGGCGCGAATCGCCATTCGGCGGTCCGGTCGCGCATGGTTTTCTGACGCTGTCGTTGATTCCGGCTCTGCTGGGCAGCACGGTGGCGCTCGAGCAGCGCATGGGCGTCAACTACGGATTGAACCGCGTGCGGTTCACGTCGCCGGTGCTGGTCGGCTCGCAGTTGCGCGCGAAATTCGCGGTGGAGTCGGTCACCGATGTCGACAATGCCGGCGTGCAGGTCGAGTGGACTGTGACGCTGGAACGGCAGGGCAGCGAACGGCCGGTGTGCGTCGCGGAGTTCGTCACGCGGCATTACTTCTAACGTTCCGGCGCGTACGTGTCACGAAAAAAGCGCGAGCGGCATTCATGCCGGCTCGCGTTTTTTACTACTGCGATGGCCAAGGCCCGTGTCAGTGCAGCAAGGAAAATTAGTGTTTCGCGTACTGCGTCGCACCGAACAGTATCTCCTTGGCCTTGTCGTCCATCAGAGGTACGCGGGCGGACGCCAGCACTTCGACGCCGCGCACGACGGCCGGCCGCGCGGCAATCTCTTCATGCCAGCGTTTCACGTTTGGAAACGCATCGAGTTCGACACCCTGGTTTTTCCACGAACGAGTCCAGGGAAACGCGGCGATGTCCGCGATCGTATAGTTGTTGCCCGCGAGGTACTGCGTCTTGCCGAGTTGCGTGTCCATCACGCCATATAAACGACGCGTCTCGTTCGTATAGCGATTGATCGCGTACTCGATCGGCTCGGGTGCATAGACGCGGAAGTGGTGGGTTTGCCCCAGCATCGGCCCGAGCCCACCCATCTGGAACATCAGCCATTGCAGCACCGAATAGCGCGCGGCCGGATCGGTTGGCAGAAACTTGCCGGTTTTCTCGGCGAGATAAATCAGGATCGCGCCCGATTCGAACAGCGCGAACGGCCGGCCGTCGGCGCCTTTGGGACCATCGGAATCGACGATCGCCGGGATCTTGTTGTTCGGACTGATAGCGAGAAATTCGGGTTTGAACTGGTCTCCGGCGCCGATATTCACGCCGTGCACGTTGTAGGCGAGGCCCGTCTCCTCGAGCATGATGTGAACCTTGTGGCCGTTCGGGGTCGCCCAGCTATAGACATCGATCATTCTGGCTCCTTGTTCGTGAAAGCGGCGCCGCAAAAAAGGGCGCCGCCGTTGGCGAAAATTAGAGCATAGATCGCACGATGCTGCTTGCGCCGCCGTGTGCCACGCTCGACACCGGCGGCGCCGGCGTGGCCTCATCGCCCGGTTCAACTCGCCACGCGTTCAAACACGCGTGATCGGCATCTCCACGCGGGCCGCCGCGCCCGCATCCATGTGACGCGCGAGTTCGAGTTTGGCGATTGCGTTGCGGTGGACTTCGTCGGGGCCATCGGCGAAACGCAGCGTCCGTGCCGATGCGTACGCATACGCGAGCGGGAAATCGTCGCTGACGCCGCCGCCGCCGTGCGCCTGAATCGCCCAGTCGATCACCTGGCACGCCATGTTCGGCGCGACTACCTTGATCATTGCGATCTCGCCGCGCGCGCCTTTGTTGCCGACCGTGTCCATCATGTAGGCGGTTTTCAGCGTAAGGAGCCGCGCCTGTTCGATCATGCAGCGCGCCTCGGCGAGGCGTTCCTGCGTGACGCCTTGCGCCGCGACCGGCTTGCCGAACGCGACGCGTTGCAGCGAGCGTTTCGCCATCAGTTCGATCGCGCGCTCAGCGAGGCCGATCAAACGCATGCAGTGATGAATGCGTCCCGGTCCGAGGCGGCCTTGTGCGATCTCGAAGCCGCGGCCTTCGCCAAGCAGCATGTTGGTCGCGGGCACGCGCACGTTGTCGAGCGTGATTTCCATGTGGCCGTGCGGCGCGTCGTCATAACCGAAGACGGTGAGCGGGCGATGCACGGTGATGCCGGTGGCGTCGGCGGGGACCAGGATCATCGACTGCTGTTGATGGCGCGGCGCGTCGGGATCGGTCTTGCCCATCACGATGTAGATCTTGCAGCGTGGATCGCCCGCGCCGGACGACCACCACTTGTGGCCGTTGATCACGTAGTAGTCGCCATCGCGCACGATGCTGGTCTGGATATTGGTCGCATCCGACGACGCCACTTCCGGTTCCGTCATCAGAAACGCCGAGCGGATGTGGCCTTGCAGCAGCGGTTCGAGCCACTCGCGCTTGTTGTCTTCGCTGCCGTAGCGCTCGATCGTTTCCATGTTGCCGGTATCGGGCGCGTTGCAATTGAACACTTCCGGCGCCCAGGGCACACGGCCCATGATTTCGCACAGCGGCGCGTATTCGAGATTCGTCAGGCCGGCGCCGCGCACGGATTCGGGCAGGAACAGGTTCCACAAGCCGGCCTCGCGCGCCTTCTGTTTGAGCTGCTCGATCAGCTCGGTCGGCAGCCATGCGTTGCCGTTCTGGCGATTGTGCGCGATCTCCGCGTAGAACGCCTGCTCGTTCGGATAAATGTGCTCGTCGAAGAAGGCGAGCAGCTTCTCGCGCAACGCCTGAACCTTCGGGGTGTAATCGAAATTCATCTAGGACCTCGCGGATAACGGACAGCGAATGATGATGGATCGGGGCGCGTAGCCGGGGGCGCCCAGCTCGGGGCGCGTAGCCAGGGCCGCGCAGTCCGACACGCCCAGCCCGACCCGCTCACCCCCGCGCACTAATTCAATTAGCGCACTTTCTGCGCATAGCGCCACGCAAGCTCGGCCATTGGCTTCGCGCGACGTCCGGCATCGAGCGCCTGCGCGCTGGCCGCGGTGCCGTCGACAACACGCTTCATGATCCCTTGCAGGATCGCGGCAATGCGGAACATGTTGTACGCCAGATAGAAATTCCAGTCGCCGTGAATCTCGAAGCCGGTGCGCTGGCAATAACGTTCGACATACTGGGCTTCATCGGGAATGCCGAGGGCCGCCCAATCCAGACCGGCGATGCCGCGGAATTGCGCAGGATCGACATGCCAGGCCATGCAGTGATAGGCGAAGTCGGCGAGCGGATCGCCCAGCGTGGACAACTCCCAGTCGAGCACCGCGAGCACGCGTGGTTCGTGAGGATGGAAGATCAGATTGTCGAGCCGGTAGTCGCCATGCACGACCGATGCGCGCCCGCCCGTTTCGGCCGGCATATGCTGCGGCAGCCATTCGATCAGCCGTTGCATCGCGTCGATCGGTTCGGTCTCGGATGCGATGTATTGCTTGCTCCAGCGACCGATCTGGCGTGCGAAATAATTGCCCGGTTTGCCGTAGTCGGCGAGACCGGCGGCTTCGACATCGACGCTGTGCAACGCTGCGATCACGCGGTTCATTTCGTCGTAGATCGCCGCGCGTTCGGCGGGCGTCATGCCGGGCAGCGACTGGTCCCACAACACGCGGCCCTCGACGAACTCCATCACGTAGAACGCGCGGCCGATCACGCCTTCGTCCTCGCACAGCGCGAGCATTTGCGCGACCGGCACGTCGGTGTCGGCCAGCGCACGCATCACGCGGTATTCGCGTTCGACAGCATGCGCGGACGGCAGCAGCTTCGCAGCGGGACCGGGTTTGGCGCGCATCACATACGAGCGGGACGGCGTGACCAGTTTGAACGTGGGATTGGACTGGCCGCCGGCGAATTGCTCCAGCGTGAGCGGTCCGGCGAATCCGTCGACGTGCTGCGTGAGCCACGCTGCGAGCGCGTCGGTGTCGAAGCGCTGCCGCTCGTTGACCGGGCGCGTGCCCTCGAAAGCCGAATAATCCGGTTTGTGTCCTGGTTCGCCGGTCTGTGTGGCTTGCACCATGTGTCTCCTCCAGTTCGGGTTCAGCTACGCTTGTATTGAATAAATTGTGCGTAGAGCATTTCCATCGTGGTGTTGCGGACGTCGCGATGTAGCGGCGACGGCGGTGAATAGTTGAGTGCGCGCAGCACCCAGTCGCGCGGCGCGGCGCCGACATCGAGCGCGTTGATGCAGCCGGTGGCCTGCGAGAGATGGCCGAAGAACGTGCGGCCTCCTGCCGTGATCGCATGCGAGAGGATCGCGCGATTCACGCCGCCGTGCAGAACCAGCAACACGGTGTCCCACGAGCTGTCCTCGCGCAACGCCGCGACTGCCGGCAACACGCGGTCGAACAAGGCGCCGATGGTTTCGCCGTCGAGAAAGCGCATGCTTTCCGGCACGATGCCGTCGAACACGCCGAGAAACGCCGCCTCGATATCCTGTTGCGGAATGCTGCCGAGCTTGCCGCCGCGAATTTCCTGCAACGCCGGCTCGATCTCGAGTTCGATCTGCTGGCCCGTTTCGGCGAGCACGCGCCGTGCGGTTTCGACCGTGCGCGGCAAACCGCTGACGATCACCCGGTCGAAGCGGACCTGCTGCTCGGCGAACACGCGGCCTGCCGCGCTTGCCTGCTCGCGGCCGTTCGCGTTCAACGGCACGGTCTCCGGATCGATTGCGCGGCCGGAGTCGTCGAAGTAGGTGACGTCGCCGTGACGCATCAGGAAAATGCGGCGGCGTTTGGGCAGTTGGTAGTCAGGCATGGTCTTTGGGTTCGCTCCTGGTTCACTTGTAGACCGGCGCGCGTTTTTCGAGGAACGCGGAGATTCCTTCGAGACCTTCGCGGTGATGCAGCGACGCGACGAAGCTGTCGCGCTCCGCGACCAGATGGTCGGCGAGCGGTTGCGCACCGGCGGCGCTGATCAGCCCCTTGATGCGCGCGACCGAATTGGGCGAAATCTTGCCGAGCTCGTCGGCCCAGCCGACGGCGATGTCGCGCGCGGCGCCCGCCCTGGTCAGCTTGTTAACGACGCCGAGTTCGTGCAGTCGCGCGGCGCCGATCGGCTTGCCTTCGATCAGCACTTCGGTGGCGAGCTGGCGCGGCAGCGCTTGGGCGAGGAACCACGAGCCGCCGCCGTCGGGAGTCAGGCCCACGCGCGCGTACGACATCACGAATTTGGCGTCGTCTGCGGCGACGATCAGATCGCACGCGAGCGCGAGCGAGAACCCCGCCCCGGCGGCCGCGCCATCGACCGCGGCGATCACCGGTTTCGACGACAGACGCAGTGCCGAAATCCATTGGCCGAGCAGATCGATGCTTTCCGCCTGCACGGACGGATCTTTCGCGCGGTTTTCGAGCAAACGGTTCAGATTGCCGCCTGCGCAGAAAAAGTTGTCGGCGCCGGTAATCACGACGGCGCGGATCGACGGATCGCGCTCCACCGAGTCGAGCGCTTCGATGCCGGCTGCGTACATGTCCGGATGCAGCGCGTTGCGTGCGCCGGGATTCGACAGTGTGAGGACCAGCGTCGATTCGCTTTCAGTCGGGCGCGAGGTCAGCAGTTCGGCGCTCATGCTTCGGTCTCCGTTTGGGTATCTGCGGCGTCGCGCTGGGTCAGCGACAGGCCGAGTTGCGCGCGCCGTGCGAGCCAGGGCGACGGACGGTAGCGTGGGTCGCCGAGCACGCTGAACATGTTGCGCAGGATCGTGAGGATGGTTGTCGCGCCGAGCGCGTCGCCGAGCGCGAGCGGTCCGCGCGGGTAGCCGAGGCCGAGCGTCACGGCGAGATCGATGTCGTCCGGCGTGGCGATCTGCTTCTGCGCGATGTCGCAGCCGATGTTGACGATCGTCGCCACCACGCGTTGCGCGACGAAGCCAGTCGAGTCGCGGATCACGGTGACCGGCACGCCGTCGGCGGCGAATAGCGCATGCGCGGTGTCGCGTGCGGCGCGCGTGGTGGCCGGCGTGGTCATCAGCGTGCGGCGCGCGCGCCGGCCAGCGGGAAGAGCGTGTCGATGGCGACGACGCGGCTGGCGTCGAGCGCTTCGTCGACCGCGGCCGTAGTCGCATCGTGGCCGAAGCGGCGTCACGACGATCAGCGAGTCCGGTGCGGGCGTGGCGCCGTCGTCGAGCTGCACGCCGGCTTTGCCGATGAGTTGCACGACAGCTTCGCGAGCTTGCGGATAACGCTTGCTGACCCAGACGCTGC
The DNA here is from genome assembly GCA_963738755.1 of uncultured beta proteobacterium. GTDB lineage: Bacteria > Pseudomonadota > Gammaproteobacteria > Burkholderiales > Burkholderiaceae > Paraburkholderia. The sequence continues at coordinate 15,717 of CAVTXZ010000020.1, read as the reverse complement.
CCGGCAGTTCCGTCGGCGCCGACGCCTCGGCGGGCACCTGCTGCTTGCCGTCCACGTAACGATAAAAGCCTTCGCCCGTCTTGCGGCCGAGCAGTCCGCCCGCGAGCCGCGTGCCGGTGATCGGCGACGGCGTGAAGCGCGGCTCTTCGTAGAACTGGTGGTAGATCGACTCCATCACCGGATGCGACACGTCGAGCGCGGTCAGGTCCAGCAGCTCGAACGGCCCGAGGCGAAAGCCTGCCTGCTCGCGCATGATGCGGTCGATATCCGCGAAGCTCGCGACGCCTTCGCCCGCTACGCGCAAGCCTTCGGTATTCATACCGCGGCCCGCGTGATTCACGATGAAGCCGGGCATGTCCTTCGCGCGCACCGGCGTGTGGCCCATGCGGCGCGAGAGCTCCATCAGCGCGTCGCCCGCGGCGGGGTCGCTGCGCAGACCGTCGATGACTTCGACGACCTTCATCAACGGCACGGGATTGAAGAAGTGATAACCGACCACGCGCGACGGGTCGGTGCAACCGGCTGCGATTGCGGTGATCGACAGCGACGACGTGTTGGACGCCAGCACGCAACGGCCGCTCACCACGGTCTCGAGTTCGCGAAACAGCGCCTGCTTCACGTCGAGCTTTTCGACGATCGCCTCGACGACCAGATCGCAGCCGGCCAGCTCGCCGATCGCCTGCGCGCCGCTGACGTTCGCCTGCGCAGCGAGCGAGCGCGCCTGGTCGAGCTTGCCTTTGGCCGTCAATTTGGCGAAAGTCTCGGCGAGATAGTCGCGTGCGGCGCCGACGGCGGCCGGGTTGGTGTCGTACAGACGCACCTTCAGGCCCGCCAGCGCGGCGATTTGAGCGATGCCGCGGCCCATTGCGCCGGTGCCGACAATGCCGATAGTCTCAATGTTGAAATTGCGAGAGTTCATTGTGATGCTCGACTCCATGGTTATTTTAGAATAGCACGATCGTGCAATTTACTGGATGATTGATCGAAGGCCGTTGCGTTGATTGTGATGCGCGATCTCATACAACCCGAAGGAAGGAGGCACCGGATGATCAAGCTGTGCGGTTTCGCGCTGTCCAACTACTACAACAAAGTAAAGTTCGTGCTTCTCGAACACGGCATTCCGTTCGAAGAGGTGTCGGTGCTGCCCAGCCAGGACGAGACCATGCTCGAGCATTCGCCGCTCGGCAAGGTGCCTTATCTGCAGACCGAGGACGGCGATCTGTGCGAATCGCAATGTATCGTCGAGTATCTGGCCGCGCGCTTTCCCGACAAGGCGATTTTCTCCGCCGATCCGTGGCAAGCGGCCAAGGAGCGCGAGCTGATCATGTTCGTCGATGTGCATCTCGAATTGACCGCACGCAATCTGTACAAGGAGGCGTTCTTCGGCGGCACGGTGAGCGATGCGACCAAAGGGCGTGTCGAGAAGCTGCTCGCGCATCACATTGCGGGCTTCAGACGGATCGCGAAGTTCGGACCGTATCTGTGCGGCGAGCGTTTCAGCGTCGCCGACACGGCAGGGTATGTGAGCCTGCCGCTGGTGGGCATGGCGACGCAGGCCATTTACGGCCGCGATTTTCTGCTCGACGCCGGCGTCGACTGGAAGAGCTATTTGAAAGCGATCAACACGCGGCCGGCTGCGCAACGGGTAACCGAGGACCGTAAGGCGTATATCGCGGCGTCGCGCCCGGCTTGATCGCGAGGGTTGCCGATGACGCGGGCCGACGTGTGCAACGCACGCGCCGGCCGCTGCGCGCGATGGCGAGGAACATGGGTTCGTTCGCAGCATCGCGCGGAACATCCTAGAGTCGCGCCAGCCGTTCGAGCGCGGTGGCGAGCGTGCTTTCCTGTTTGGCAAAGCAGAAGCGCACGACGCCCGACTCGTGCGCCTCGTGATAGAACGCCGAGACCGGAATCGCCGCGACGCCGATCTCGCCGGTCAGCCATTGGGCAAACTCGGCTTCGGGCAAATCGCTGATCGCCGAATAGTCGACGCACTGGAAGTACGTGCCCGTGCATGGCAGCAACTTGAAGCGCGAATTCGCGAGGCCCGCGCGGAAGAAGTCGCGCTTCTTCTGATAAAACGCCGGCAGGTCGAGATACGGCGCCGGGATCTTTCATGTATTCGGCGAGGCCGATCTGCATCGGCGTATTCACCGTGAACACGTTGAACTGGTGCACCTTGCGGAACTCGGCGGTGAGCGCGGCGGGCGCCGCCACGTAGCCGACCTTCCAGCCCGTCACGTGATAGGTCTTGCCGAAGCTCGACACCACGAAGCTGCGCTGCGCCAGTTCCGGATAACGCGCGACGCTTTCGTGCGGCGCGCCGTCGTAGACCATGTGTTCGTACACTTCATCGGACAGGATCAGCACATTGGTGCCGCGCACGATCTCTTCGAGCTTGCGCATGTCTTCGGCGCGCCACACCGTGCCGGTCGGATTGTGCGGCGTGTTGATCATCAGGAGCCGCGTTTTCGGCGTGATCGCGGCGGCGAGCTTGTCGAACGGGATCGCGTAGTCGGGCGCGTCGAGCGTGACGAACACCGGCTTGCCGCCAGCCAGTTCGATCGACGGCAGGTAGCTGTCGTAGGTCGGCTCGACCACGATCACTTCGTCGCCCGGATGGACGGAGCAAAGAATCGCGGTCAGCAATGCCTGCGTGGCGCCGGCCGTCACGGTGATTTCGCTGGCGGCGTCGTAGCGGCGGCCGTACAGGTTCGCGATCTTGTCGGCGATCGCCTGACGCAGCGGCGCGGCGCCGGCCATCGGCGGGTACTGATTGTGGCCGTCGCGCATTGCGTTCGCGACCGCGTCGACAATGCGCGGATCGCAACCGAAATCGGGAAAGCCCTGACCCAGATTCACCGCGCCTTTCTCTGCGGCGAGCGCGCTCATCACGGTGAAAATCGTCGTGCCGACGTTCGGCAGGCGAGACGGAAACGAGGGACTCATGGGCGTATCGTGCGGTGCATTCATGGCGCTGTCCGGAGCGTGGGCGGTGAGTTGGCGAAATTAACGAAAATCGTCGTCGGCAAAGACGAAGCCTGATTGTAGGGAATCGCGGGGCTGTGTGCGCGCCACGGCTGCCGCGCTGGCCGTTTGGCCAGGGTGGGCTGCCAGGTTCACGCGGCCGAAGTCATGCGGGAGCGGGCTCGCCCGCGGCGCTCAACGAAGCGCTGACAGCGGTGACGAACGGCGCCGGTTGCGCGATCTGAAAGCCGAAGTCGCGCGCAATCCGCTTGGCGAGCTTCAACACCGCGCGATCTTTCGACACCAGCCAGTCGGCCTGCGCGGCATGCGCGAGTTCGAGAAACTTCTGGTCGTCGCGGTCCTTGCATTTGGGCAGGGGCTTGGCGTCCTCCGCGGGCGCCGCAGGTTCGACCACTTGCGCGAGCCGTGCGACGACCGCGAGCGCGGCGGCCTTGTCCACCTTCCGATGGACGAATTGCGGATAGTCGAGCACATAGGTGAGTTCGGCGAGGCAGCGCGCGTCGATCAGCGCGGCCAGCGCGCCGCTTTCGAGTGCGGCCGCGATCGGCCGCGTGTGCGGGTCGTCGAACACGAGAATATCGATCCAGACATTGGAATCGAGCACGACGCGCAAAGCGCCGTGAGAGGCATGGGAACCGGGCATTCGTTACAATCTGGCTTTCGTCTTTGACCGCCAGGCACGGCGTGCCTGCAAGCCTCTATGATAATCGTTCTGTCGCCGGCGAAATCGCTCGACTACGAAACCCCGCCGCACGTCAAAAAGCACACGATCCCCGATTTCGTCGACGATGCAGCCGAACTGATCGGCGGACTGCGTCGTTTGTCGCCCGCGCAGATCGCCTCGTTGATGGACATTTCCGATCAGCTCGCGCACCTCAATTTTCAGCGTTACGCCGAATGGTCGCCGCAATTCGGCACGCACAACGCCAAGCAGGCCGTGCTCGCATTCAACGGCGACGTGTATGAGGGTTTCAACGCGAAGACGCTGTCGTCGGCCGATCTGGACTATGCGCAGAAGCACGTGCGCGTGCTGTCCGGCCTGTACGGCTTGCTGCGGCCGCTCGATCTGCTGCAACCGTACCGGCTCGAAATGGGCACGCGCTTCGCCAATCCGCGTGGCAAGGATCTGTACGCGTTCTGGGGCGAGCGGATCACCCAGGCTCTGAACGCGCAACTGGAGAAGAATGCCGCGGCGTCGCGCGTGCTGGTGAATTGCGCGTCGGGCGAGTACTTCAAGTCGGTCAAGCCGAAGCTGCTCGAAGCGCCTATCGTCACGCCCGTGTTCGAGGACTGGAAGGGCGGCCGCTACAAGATCATCAGCTTTCATGCAAAGCGCGCGCGCGGCCTGATGGCGCGCTACGCGGTGGAAAACCGCCTCGACCGGCCCGAGCAGTTGAAGGACTTTGATTCCGAAGGCTATGGGTTCGAGGCCGAAGCTTCGAACGATTCCACTTACGTATTCCGTCGCCGCGTCGCTGAATAAGCGTTTCGCCGCGCACATAGGCAGGGAAGAACATCATGACGTTATCGATTACGAGCAATTTCGACGCGGGTGCGATCGAAGTGCTGTCCTGCGAGGACGCCGGCAATATCCGTCTGCGCGTGCGGCCGGACAGTCATGCCGAGTTTGCGCAGTGGTTTTATTTTCGTGTGTCCGGCGCGGCGGGCACGCGTTGCGTGATGACCTTCGAGAATGCCGCCGCTTGCGCATTCGCCGAAGGCTGGCGTGATTATCAGGCGGTGGCGAGCTATGACCGGGTGAACTGGTTTCGCGTGCCGACCTCGTACGATGGCCGCGTGCTGACGATCGATCACACGCCGGATTTCGACCGTATCTACTACGCGTATTTCGAGCCGTATAGCGAGGAGCGTCATTCGGAGTTTCTCGGCGCCGTGCAGCAGATGCCGCAGGCCACGCTCACCGAGCTGGGCACGACCGTCGAAGGACGGCCGATGTCGCTGCTCACGCTCGGCACGCCGCAAACCGGCGACACGCCCAAGAAGAAGATCTGGCTGATCGCGCGGCAGCATCCCGGCGAAACGATGGCCGAATGGTTTATCGAGGGTCTCGTGAAGCGCCTCGTGGGTTGGGGCGATTGGGCGGGCGATCCGGTCGCGCGCAAACTTTACGATCACGCGGTGTTCTACATCGTGCCGAACATGAATCCGGACGGCAGCGTGCACGGCAATCTGCGCACGAACGCGGCGGGCGCGAACCTGAATCGCGAGTGGATGGAGCCGGACGCCGCGCGCAGTCCTGAAGTGCTGCTGGTGCGCGAAGCGATTCGCGCAACCGGCTGCGACCTGTTCTTCGATATTCACGGTGACGAGGCGCTGCCATACGTGTTCGTGGCCGGCTCCGAAATGCTGCCGGGCTTCACCGAACGGCAGGCGCAGGAGCAGAAGGCGTTCATCGACGCATTCAAGCAGGCGAGTCCTGATTTCCAGGACAAGTACGGCTACGCCGCGAGCAAGTATCGCGAGGATGCGCTGAAGCTCGCGTCGAAGTACATCGGCAACGAATTCGGCTGCCTGTCGCTGACGCTGGAAATGCCGTTCAAGGACAACGCCAATCTGCCCGACGAGCGGGTCGGCTGGAACGGCGAGCGTAGCGCGTCGCTCGGCGCTGCGATGCTGCAGGCGATTTTGCGTCACGTGGAGACGTTTGCTTAAACCCGGCGCTTGATAAAAAAACGAGGCGCACACGGTGACGTGTGCGCCTCGTTTTCTATTGGAAGGCCGGTATTGCCGGCGGCGCGGGCGAATCGATGCCGCCCGTAGCGGCGCCCGTCAATGCGTTTTCTTCTTCGCTGAAGTCTTCGCGGTGGCCGATTTGCTCGAAGACTTGTTCGACGTCGTTTTCGACGATTTGCCCGAGCCGGTTTTCGACGATTTCGGCACGGCCTTCTTCGTCGTTTTGCCGCTCGCGGAATGCTTGCCCTTATCGCTCTTATGCGTGCCCGCCGCCGCTCGTGATCCTGTCGACCCGGCGCTGCGTGCGCGAGCCGGCGGCACTGGATCGTTCCAGCTGAACGCGAGCATCTGGGCGCCGACATAGCCGCAGCGGAACTTCAGCGAGGCAGGATCGCCTTCTCCGCTCTGGCGCACGCCGACCCCTTCGACGGTGACGATGTTATCTACCTTGACGCGCTGTTTGCCCTCGTCGAACGAATCGTTCCATGGTGTGACCGACGAATGCGCGCTGTCGAACGAGCTGGGTGGAAATTCGACATGATCGAAGGCCGTCGAGGTGCTCGCGACAAAGTCGCCGTGAGCGGCGCAGTCCGCAACAAGCGGGTCCGCATGCAGGTCATTGACAAATCTGTTGACGAGATCGTTGTGCTGTTCGAGTTGATCGGCGAATGCGGGGGCGCTGCAGATGAGCGAGAGACCCGCTGCAAATGTAGCCAACCGGCCGACCAGCCGCTGGAATCGGCGCGGTGCGTTGGTGCGATCCATCTAGTTCTTTAGACGCTAATAGGACATGAGGCAAGTAAGATGCCCGGCGACAGCGCGGAGTTCAATCCTGACACAAATATTTTGTCCTGTTCTGGTGGGCGCTGTGGAGAGGCTCCGGACGCGTAGCGCGTCAACTGTCGCCGACAGACGATGGAGGTCTGCTAGTGTCAGGTGCGCGGGCCGCCCAGCCGGTATCTCCGCACATCATACGTGGTGACCCACGCGGGACGGTAGACCGCGATCAAGGCTGTTGACATGCCGGTGAACCAGGCCTCGCCGGTGGCAAGCAGAAGCACGCTGAACGCGTAGCCGGCGGGCACCACTGTCATTGAACCGTCGGCGAGCGCGATGTGGACGCCTAGCGCTGCGGCAGCGGTGAGCGACACGGCGATGGCGGGCGAGACGAAACCCTGGCCGAAGATAAACATGAAGAGGTTGCGCGGCAGCCAGGCGATGCTGATGCGCTGGAGCAAGGTCGAGATGCCGACAGGCACCGCACCGTACACAAGGAAGGTTAGCGCGATACCCTGCCAGGGGGCATCGAACATGACGGCGGCAAGACCTGTGACAAGGGCCATTGCGATCAATGCCAGTGCCCAGTCGAATAGCGTGACGATGAGCGTGGCACCTAGCAGATGCATCACGGTGCCGTCGTCGAGCCACGCATTACTTGCCCACAGTACCGACACTGCGACGATGATCGCAAGCCAGACATGCTGCAGCGTGCCGTCCTGAAGTCGTTTGAAAGGATTTTTCCACAGCGCGAGCGCGACCACTATCGCAGTGGCGATCCAGCCACCGACAGCGACCCAGAACGGAAGCGGTGTGTAGAGGAAACCCATGAGTCTCATATTACTCGTTGGACGAGAAAAGGTGTGAGCGGATTCCATGCCAGCCGATGCAAACGTCGCCGGAAAGTGCGTGTTCAGGCCGTTGCGCGCGTGGCAATGGACGCGTGTCCTAGTCCGGCGTAACCGGCTCCGACGTCAGTTCGGTGGCCTCCGTGTCGTCATAGGGCGTGCTGGGTTCGGCTGCCATTGGCAGCGGTGCGCTCGTGTCGTTGGCGGGCAACGGATACTGGAAACGCCGCCGCTTGTGGCGTCGTAGCGGGATGACGCCGGCTTGCCCCATCACTGGACGAGTCGTACTCTCGCCGTTATTGCGCAGGACCTGCAATTGATTCGTCAGCCAGCCGTTGTAGAGCGCCACCGCGGCGGCGCGATTGGGTGCGCCAAGTTGCTGGAATATGCTGGTCAGATGGATCTTAACCGTGCCCTCGCTGATGCCAAGGGTGCGCGCGATCATCTTGTTGGTGCTGCCCATGTGGACGCAACGCATGATCTGTTGCTGACGCGGCGACAGTCCGCTGGAAAGCTTGGTGCGGCGTGGCGGCGGGTTCTTTGCGTCGAATTCACGGATGGCGGTATCCGGCGGCAGCGGGGGATCGAGCGCCAACGCGCCGGGCGGCACGTAGTGGCCACCCAGCAGTACCATTTCGAACGCGCGCACGATCAGACACGGATCGGTTTCGCGCGGCACGACACCGAGCACGCCCTCGTCCATGAGTTGTCGCACAGCGGTTGGCGAGACGCCGTCGGTTAGCACTGCAACGCGCAGATCGGGGTAGTGACTGAGCAGATCGCGGGTATCCGCGATCGACATCCAGTCTTGCCAGTCGATCACGAGCAGGTCTGGTCGGTGACGCTTGAACGTGCGTTCGATCTGACGCCAGTCCTGTGCTTCGGTAAAGCGCGCCAACCGGTCTATTTGCCGCAGTAATGCTTTGAGTCCATCACGTCGTTCTGCGTTTGAGTTGAGTATCGAGAATCGCATACATGTCTCCAGATGAATCGGGCGAAGTGGCGCGACGCATCCGTCCGGCACATGAGCCGGACACATTGCGATTCGTCGCCGTGTCTATGATGACAAATTCCTTCCAGTTTGACGGCCTGTCCAAAAGGCATAAGAAGAATGACCAGGTAAAGAAAAAGCCCCGCTAGGCGGGGCTTTTTCTTTGTTCGGCAATGTGCGATGGCGCCGCGTTTATGCTCAGTGGAAATGTGGCTGCGCCGGCTCCGCGTCCTCCGGCATTTCGGCGTGGACGATTTCCCCGAGCGGATCGGCGTACAGCGGTACGCCGCAGTCATCGCAATATTCCGGTTCGAAGCGTCCCGCATGGCGCCGCACGTCGGTTACGCCAGTCTCCTTGAGCAATGCGACGATTTCTTCGAGCGGATCGTCTGATGCCGCAGTTTCTTGCGGTTCCTCGTCGATGCCCGGTTCGCCGTTTTCGCGGCCGTACAGCGGCCACACGACGCCATAGATCACGTCATTGCTGCCCCGGCGCGTGAAGCCGACGCGGTATTCGTCGATACGGCGTTCGCCGAAGCCTGCGACAACTGCGCGCAGCTCCTGTGGAGCCGCGCCAATTGTGTCGAAAAGATAACGCACGGCCGTGCGCACCGTATGAGGACGCACGCTTTCGTCGGCGTCACGGCAGGCGGAGTAGTACGCATCCGGCAACAGGCACTCGAATTCGCAACCCGGCAGCACCAGCGACAAATTGGCGCCTCCCTGCGTTGCCCATTGTTCGAGACATTGACCTCGCTCAATCCGGCTGCCGTGCTCTTCTTCCTGCCAGCGGAAGGTCGGCTCCCCCATCGGTGCCGCCACGACGGCGAGCAGGAAGCGCGGGTCGGCCAGAATCGGCGAGGTTTCCGGCAGTTCGCCGAAATTGAGCTTGACGTTGCTGCCAGTCATTGCCGCCTGAGCAAGCTGCTGGGCGATACGCCATGTTTCGACGTGATGGCGCGGCAGTTGATCGATGCTGTACAGGAACGGCGCCATCGCGACACGGGTGTTGGCGGCAAGCACATGCGCTTGCAGATGGGCGCGCAACGCGTCGGCCGCGTCGGCTTTGAGCGGACCGGACGGGATCATGTAGCGGGTCCACGCGAGCACCGGCGCGGCGATCAGCAGCGCTTCGTAACGCGCACCCTCGTGTTCGATGATGAACGACTCGCTATGGGTTTCCGCCATATCGGCGAGCGCGCCGTAAGCGTCTGGGTGATTTTGCTGCAGATGATCGAGCGCGGCGTCCAGCGTGGTCTGGTTGGCGTTGCGGACGATCTTGGCCAGCAGCGCATCGAGCTTCGCTTCCCAGAAGCGGTCTTCGGTGCGGCTGCCCGACGCGAAAAGCGCGAGCGAGAGACCGACCAGCTTGTCGGCATCGGGGGGGAGACGTTTGGCGATTCGCGAGCGCATAAATCCGGAAATTGGGGGGCACAGAACCTTATATTCTAGTCGTTTCTATGCCGTCATATTATTTGGCCGGCAATACCGGATGGTTTGAGGCGTTTCCACACAAAAATTAGTCTGTCAGGCGAGCCGCATGTCGGCCTGGTCAGATGATATAAGACACCCCCGGAGGTGTGACTCGCTTCTAGCTTCTATACTGACGGCGTTCAGTGGGCGCCTGACTAGCAGCGTATGTCAATTTGTCGCCGTGGTCTGGCGCAATAGGAGATTCATCGTGAAATCGGATCAACTGATCGAACGCCTCGCCGCTGTCTTCGCGCTGATTGTCCTGGTGGGCGGCTCGCTGCTCGTGCTGGCGCCTTTTACTACAGCACTGCTGTGGGGCGCCATTCTCAGTTATAGCTCGTGGGGTCTTTACCGGCGGCTGACCGCTGCGGTCGGCGGCCGGCGTAAGTGGGCCGCCACGTTGATCGTGGTGATCATTCTGATTGTCGTGCTTGGGCCGTTCGTTTATGCCGGTTTTGCGTTTGGTGCGCACGTTCACGAGATTGTTGCGCTGGTGCAAAAGCTCTTTGAGGACGGCTTGCCTGATTTGCCGCCATGGGTAGGGCGGATCCCGCTAGTTGGCTCGAATATCCAGGCCTTCTGGCAGCATCTGACAAGCAGCGATTCGGAATTGATCGCGCAGTTGCGCACCCTCGCGGCGCCGGCCGGCAAGTGGATTCTGGCGGCGGCGATTGCTGTTACGCACGGTCTCGGGCTGTTGGCGTTGAGCATCGTGCTCGCGTTCTTTTTTTATACCGGTGGAGAGGGGGCGGCTGCGTGGCTGAATGCGGGGATGCGGCGCATCGCCGGCGAGCGCGCCGATTATCTACTGGCGCTGGCGGGCAGCACGGTGAAGGGTGTGGTCTACGGGATTCTCGGCACGGCACTCGTGCAAGGGGTTCTGGCTGGTTTCGGTTGCTGGATTGCGGGTGTGCCGGCGCCAGCATTGCTGGGGTTGGCGACATTTTTTCTGTCGGTGATACCCGGCGGTCCGGTAATCGTATGGTTGCCTGCGGCAATCTGGCTGTATCACGGCGGCGCGACCGGGTGGGCGATCTTTCTGGTCGTGTGGGGCGTGCTGGCCGTCGGCATGTCTGACAATGTCATCAAGCCGATCCTGATAGGCAAGAATAGTGACATGCCGTTGATCCTGGTGATGCTGGGTATTCTGGGCGGTGCGTTGGCTTTCGGTTTCCTCGGCGTTTTCATTGGGCCGACTTTGCTGGCAGTCGCGTATACCGTGCTGCACGACTGGACGATCGGCGCGCCGGCGGCGCGTGCCTTTGCGCCCGATCTGAAGGAGTCTGTTGTCGATGAGCCGCGTCGAATAGAAAAGACACCTTGAATAAACTTCAGATAACACTTGCAACTGCCCCTCGGGTTCGCTAGAATCTCGCTCTTTCGTGCTTCGGATACCGGAGCACGGGGAGGCGGGAAAGCCAGTATTGGCAAGGCTTCCAGCGAAGTGAACAGGTTCAGGAAGTGATAAAAACCTGTTGACGACGCAGTGGAAGTTCTTCATAATCTCGTTTCTCTGCTGCTGATGCAGCGACGCAGAACGAAGCGGTGCCGGGTAGTTGAAGTGGGCGCGGCGGAGTGGGCGGATCGATCTTTAAAAATTAACAGCCGATAAGTGTGGGCGCTTGATGCGAGACGCGAGCCGGGTTCTTCGGGATCTGGCGTAAAGCGAAAGTATCAAGTCTCACACAGTAATGAAAGGAAGGTTTGTCTGTCTCCAGACATGATTAATCATTCGTCAGTACGTTGAGTGAGCGACCGGGTTCGTAAGGAGCCCGAAAAACAGTAACAGGTTTGAACTGAAGAGTTTGATCCTGGCTCAGATTGAACGCTGGCGGCATGCCTTACACATGCAAGTCGAACGGCAGCACGGACTTCGGTCTGGTGGCGAGTGGCGAACGGGTGAGTAATACATCGGAACGTGTCCTGGAGTGGGGGATAGCCCGGCGAAAGCCGGATTAATACCGCATACGCTCTGCGGAGGAAAGGGGGGGATCTTTCGGGACCTCCCGCTCAAGGGGCGGCCGATGGCAGATTAGCTAGTTGGTGGGGTAAAGGCCTACCAAGGCGACGATCTGTAGCTGGTCTGAGAGGACGACCAGCCACACTGGGACTGAGACACGGCCCAGACTCCTACGGGAGGCAGCAGTGGGGAATTTTGGACAATGGGCGCAAGCCTGATCCAGCAATGCCGCGTGTGTGAAGAAGGCCTTCGGGTTGTAAAGCACTTTTGTCCGGAAAGAAATCCTCTGCCCTAATACGGCGGGGGGATGACGGTACCGGAAGAATAAGCACCGGCTAACTACGTGCCAGCAGCCGCGGTAATACGTAGGGTGCAAGCGTTAATCGGAATTACTGGGCGTAAAGCGTGCGCAGGCGGTTCGCTAAGACAGATGTGAAATCCCCGGGCTTAACCTGGGAACTGCATTTGTGACTGGCGGGCTAGAGTATGGCAGAGGGGGGTAGAATTCCACGTGTAGCAGTGAAATGCGTAGAGATGTGGAGGAATACCGATGGCGAAGGCAGCCCCCTGGGCCAATACTGACGCTCATGCACGAAAGCGTGGGGAGCAAACAGGATTAGATACCCTGGTAGTCCACGCCCTAAACGATGTCAACTAGTTGTCGGGTCTTCATTGACTTGGTAACGTAGCTAACGCGTGAAGTTGACCGCCTGGGGAGTACGGTCGCAAGATTAAAACTCAAAGGAATTGACGGGGACCCGCACAAGCGGTGGATGATGTGGATTAATTCGATGCAACGCGAAAAACCTTACCTACCCTTGACATGTACGGAATCCTGCTGAGAGGTGGGAGTGCCCGAAAGGGAGCCGTAACACAGGTGCTGCATGGCTGTCGTCAGCTCGTGTCGTGAGATGTTGGGTTAAGTCCCGCAACGAGCGCAACCCTTGTCCCTAGTTGCTACGCAAGAGCACTCCAGGGAGACTGCCGGTGACAAACCGGAGGAAGGTGGGGATGACGTCAAGTCCTCATGGCCCTTATGGGTAGGGCTTCACACGTCATACAATGGTCGGAACAGAGGGTCGCCAACCCGCGAGGGGGAGCCAATCCCAGAAAACCGATCGTAGTCCGGATCGCACTCTGCAACTCGAGTGCGTGAAGCTGGAATCGCTAGTAATCGCGGATCAGCATGCCGCGGTGAATACGTTCCCGGGTCTTGTACACACCGCCCGTCACACCATGGGAGTGGGTTTCACCAGAAGTAGGTAGCCTAACCGCAAGGAGGGCGCTTACCACGGTGGGATTCATGACTGGGGTGAAGTCGTAACAAGGTAGCCGTATCGGAAGGTGCGGCTGGATCACCTCCTTTCTCGAGCTAACGTGTCAAACGTTGAGCGCTCACGCTTATCGGCTGTGAAATCAGACAGACTCAGGGGTCTGTAGCTCAGTCGGTTAGAGCACCGTCTTGATAAGGCGGGGGTCGATGGTTCGAATCCATCCAGACCCACCAAAGTCTTGTCTGGTGAGCTGACCGTCCTTAAAACCTCTGGAGGATTATCTGTATGACTGGGGGATTAGCTCAGCTGGGAGAGCACCTGCTTTGCAAGCAGGGGGTCGTCGGTTCGATCCCGTCATCCTCCACCAATCTTCAATGCGTAGCGTTCTGCAAAAGCAGTAAGTGCAGAGTGTTTTGCATTGGCGATTGAGCCAGTCAGAGTGATACGCGGTTATAGCAACTGCGATATCGGCTGTCGTTCTTTAACAATCAGGAAGAAGTAGTAAAGAGATTCACGAAAGATCACTTAGAGATGGGTGATGCGAGTAGGTGAATCAGGGTTGTGATTGTATCAATGTATTTTTTAAGTGATCGAAAGATTGCTTTGGAATACGGCGCAACACGAATACTCAACCTGTAGCGTGTGTGAGCAACATGGTCTTCCCAGTGAGGCGATGGAGACACACCCGTTATAGGGTCAAGCGAACAAGTGCATGTGGTGGATGCCTTGGCGATCACAGGCGATGAAGGACGCGGTAGCCTGCGAAAAGCTTCGGGGAGCTGGCAAACGAGCTTTGATCCGAAGATGTCCGAATGGGGAAACCCACCTCTTTTGAGGTATCCGTAGCTGAATACATAGGCTACGCGAAGCGAACGCGGTGAACTGAAACATCTAAGTAACCGCAGGAAAAGAAATCAACCGAGATTCCCAGAGTAGTGGCGAGCGAAATGGGACCAGCCTGTACTCTTTATTCTTATTGTTAGTCGAAGGCTCTGGAAAGTGCCGCCATAGCAGGTGATAGCCCTGTAGACGAAAACAGTTTGAAAGAACTAGGTGTACGACAAGTAGGGCGGGACACGTGAAATCCTGTCTGAAGATGGGGGGACCATCCTCCAAGGCTAAATACTCGTGATCGACCGATAGTGAACCAGTACCGTGAGGGAAAGGCGAAAAGAACCCCGGGAGGGGAGTGAAATAGATCCTGAAACCGCATGCATACAAACAGTCGGAGCCTCGCAAGGGGTGACGGCGTACCTTTTGTATAATGGGTCAGCGACTTACATTCAGTGGCAAGCTTAACCGATTAGGGCAGGCGTAGCGAAAGCGAGTCCGAACAGGGCGTTCAGTCGCTGGGTGTAGACCCGAAACCAGGTGATCTATCCATGGCCAGGATGAAGGTGCGGTAACACGTACTGGAGGTCCGAACCCACTAACGTTGAAAAGTTAGGGGATGAGCTGTGGATAGGGGTGAAAGGCTAAACAAACCTGGAAATAGCTGGTTCTCTCCGAAAACTATTTAGGTAGTGCCTCGTGTATCACCTTCGGGGGTAGAGCACTGTCATGGTTGTGGGGTCCATTGCGGATTACTACGCCATAGCAAACTCCGAATACCGAAGAGTGCAATCACGGGAGACAGACATCGGGTGCTAACGTCCGGTGTCAAGAGGGAAACAACCCAGACCGCCAGCTAAGGTCCCCAAATATTGCTAAGTGGGAAACGAAGTGGGAAGGCTAAAACAGTCAGGAGGTTGGCTTAGAAGCAGCCATCCTTTAAAGAAAGCGTAATAGCTCACTGATCGAGTCGTCCTGCGCGGAAGATGTAACGGGGCTAAGCAATATACCGAAGCTGCGGATGCACATTTATGTGCATGGTAGGAGAGCGTTCCGTAAGCCTGCGAAGGTGCATTGAAAAGTGCGCTGGAGGTATCGGAAGTGCGAATGCTGACATGAGTAGCGATAAAGGGGGTGAAAGGCCCCCTCGCCGTAAGCCCAAGGTTTCCTACGCAACGTTCATCGGCGTAGGGTGAGTCGGCCCCTAAGGCGAGGCAGAAATGCGTAGCTGATGGGAAGCAGGTTAATATTCCTGCACCATTGTTAAATGCGATGGGGGGACGGATCGCGGAAGGTTGTCCGGGTGTTGGAAGTCCCGGTCCTTGCATTGGAGAAGGCGCTTAGGCAAATCCGGGCGCGGAATTCAAGGGTGCGAGGCCATTCACTTCGGTGAAGAAGCAACTGGAAGTGGTTCCAAGAAAAGCCTCTAAGCTTCAGTTTAACAAGACCGTACCGCAAACCGACACAGGTGGGCGAGATGAGTATTCTAAGGCGCTTGAGAGAACTCGGGAGAAGGAACTCGGCAAATTGGTACCGTAACTTCGGGATAAGGTACGCCCCTGTAGCTTGACTGGCCTGCGCCAGAAGGGTGAAGGGGTTGCAATAAACTGGTGGCTGCGACTGTTTAATAAAAACACAGCACTCTGCAAACACGAAAGTGGACGTATAGGGTGTGACGCCTGCCCGGTGCCGGAAGATTAAATGATGGGGTGCAAGCTCTTGATTGAAGTCCCGGTAAACGGCGGCCGTAACTATAACGGTCCTAAGGTAGCGAAATTCCTTGTCGGGTAAGTTCCGACCTGCACGAATGGCGTAACGATGGCCACACTGTCTCCTCCCGAGACTCAGCGAAGTTGAAGTGTTTGTGATGATGCAATCTCC
>CAVTXZ010000019.1:0-184561 GCA_963738755.1 uncultured beta proteobacterium | reverse complement strand
AGAAGCGCTGAAAGACCTGCTGACGGTGCAGAACCGGCAGATTTCGGTGGAAAACATCCAGAAGACCGTCGCTGACTTCTACAGCATCAAGGTCGCGGACATGTATTCGAAGAAGCGTCCGGCGAACATCGCACGGCCGCGGCAGATCGCGATGTATCTGGCGAAGGAGCTGACGCAGAAGAGTTTGCCGGAGATCGGCGAGCTGCTCGGCGGGCGCGATCACACCACGGTGCTGCACGCGGTGCGCAAGATCGCCGCCGAGCGCAGCACGGACGCGCAGTTGAACCACGAACTGCACGTGCTGGAGCAAACGCTGAAGGGCTAAGCGGACCGCACGGAAAAATCGACCTGTTTATTTCGGAACTCGCCCCCATTTTAGTGGAGCGGTTCCGTTTTCAGGCACAATACAGGTTTAACCGCCCGGCGGCCGCGGGCGGATTTCACGCCGTGACAGGCGCTGCGTGGCGCCGGCGGGGAGCCACGGCTGCGTGCTGAAAAGGATGCCTGGCAAGGCGCGCAGGCCGTTATATCAACGAAGGAACTCTATGCAACTGGTCAAGACCGAACGCGATAACCTCCTCAGGCCGCTGCAAACCGTGAGCGGCATCGTCGAACGCCGCCATACGTTGCCGATCCTCGCCAATTTGCTGATTACCAAGAACGGCCCGGACGTGTCGTTCCTGTCGACCGACCTCGAGTTGCAGATCACCACGCGTGCCGATTTCGGCGTGGGCGGCGATTCGGTCGCGACCACGGTGGCAGCAAGAAAGCTCCTCGACATTCTGCGCGCCATGCCCGACGGGCAGGTCACGCTCACGCTGAACGACAAGCGGTTGACCGTGCAATCCGGCAAGAGCCGCTTTGCGCTGCAAACCCTGGCGGCCGACGAGTTCCCGACCGTTGCTCAAGCTAAAGACTTCGGCGCGAACCTGGTGGTTCCCCAGAAAACGTTCCGCCAGTTGCTCGGCATGGTCCATT
Source organism: uncultured beta proteobacterium (assembly GCA_963738755.1). Taxonomy (GTDB): domain Bacteria; phylum Pseudomonadota; class Gammaproteobacteria; order Burkholderiales; family Burkholderiaceae; genus Paraburkholderia. The sequence continues at coordinate 183,583 of CAVTXZ010000019.1, read as the reverse complement.
TTTCGATGGCCCAGCAGGACATCCGCTACTACCTGAACGGCATGCTGCTGGTGGTGGACGGCGACCAGCTGATGGCAGTCGCAACAGACGGCCACCGCCTCGCGTTTTCGTCGATGAAGATTGAAGGCTCGTTTGCGCGCCAGGAAGTGATCATTCCGCGCAAAACGATTCTCGAACTGCAGCGTCTGCTGGAAGACATCGACGACACGCTGAAGATCGACATCGCGCCCACGCAGGTGAAGTTCACCTTCGGCCATGTTGAACTGGTGTCGAAACTGGTGGAAGGCAAATTCCCCGACTTCCAGCGCGTGATTCCAAAGTCGCACAAGAATCAGTTCGTGATCGGCCGTGAAGAACTGCAGCGTTCGCTGCAACGCGCCGCGATTCTGACGTCCGACAAATTCAAGGGCGTGCGCTGCATTATCGAGCCGGGCCAGTTGAAGATCATGTCGACCAACGCCGATCAGGAAGAGGCGCAGGAAGAACTGGAAATCGCGTACGACGGCGACAGCGTCGATATCGGGTTCAACGTCACGTATCTGCTCGACGTGCTCGCGAACCTGAAGGTCGACATGTTGCAAGTGAGCCTTGGCGACGCCAGCTCCAGCGCGTTGATCACGATTCCCGAGAACGACGAATTCAAATACGTCGTGATGCCGATGCGCATCTAACGCGTCCAAAACCAAAGAACACACCAAGGGGCGCAGCGCCCCTTTGGCGTTTTTATGGTGTTTTGAAAAGTCCCGAGTAGCAACCAAGCAGCAACGCAGAACCGGAAAAAATCCATGACTGAAACGAACAATTCGCAACCCGATAACAGCTACGGCGCCTCCTCGATTCAGATCCTCGAAGGTCTGGAGGCGGTGCGCAAGCGACCGGGGATGTACATCGGGGATACGTCAGACGGGACCGGTTTGCATCACCTCGTATTTGAAGTGCTGGACAACTCGATCGACGAAGCGTTGGCGGGGCATTGCAACGATATCCAGGTGATCATCCACGCGGACAACTCGATCTCGATCACCGACAACGGCCGCGGTGTGCCGACCGGCCTCAAGATGGACGACAAGCACGATCCGAAGCGCAGCGCCGCTGAAATCGTGATGACCGAGTTGCACGCCGGCGGCAAGTTCGACCAGAACAGCTACAAGGTGTCCGGCGGCCTGCACGGCGTGGGTGTGTCGTGCGTGAACGCGCTGTCGGCATGGCTGCGCCTCACCATTCGTCGCGACGGCAAGAAGCACTTCATGGAATTCCACCGTGGCGTGCCGCAGAACCGCATTATCGAAGACGTTGACGGCATTGCTGTCTCGCCGATTCAGGTGCTCGGCGACACCGAAAATCGCGGCACCGAAGTGCACTTCCTTGCTGACCAGACGATCTTCGGCAATGTCGAATACCACTACGACATTCTGGCCAAGCGGATTCGCGAACTGTCGTTCCTGAATAACGGCGTGCGAATCAAGCTAACCGACCAGCGCTCGGGCAAGGAAGAAGATTTCGCGTTTGTAGGTGGCGTGAAGGGTTTTGTTGAGTACATCAACAAGAACAAGGCCGTGCTGCACCCGAACATTTTCCACATCAGCGGCGAGAAAGACGGCGTGGGCGTGGAAGTGGCGATGCAGTGGAACGACAGCTACAACGAAAACGTGCTGTGTTTCACGAACAACATTCCGCAGCGCGACGGCGGCACCCACCTGACCGGGTTGCGTGCGGCGATGACGCGCGTGTTGAACAAGTACATCACGGATCACGAAGTCGCGAAGAAAGCGAAGGTCGAAACGGCCGGCGACGACATGCGCGAAGGGCTCTCATGCGTGCTGTCGGTGAAGGTGCCGGAGCCGAAGTTCAGCGCGCAGACCAAGGACAAGCTGGTGTCGTCGGAAGTGCGCGCGCCGGTGGAGGATGTGGTCGCGAAGGCGCTCGAAGAATTCCTGCTGGAAACGCCGAACGACGCGAAGATCATTTGCGGCAAGATTGTTGATGCGGCGCGGGCGCGGGATGCGGCTCGCAAGGCGCGTGAGATGACGCGGCGTAAGGGTGTTCTCGATGGGGTTGGTCTGCCTGGGAAGTTGGCGGATTGCCAGGAGAAGGATCCGGCGAAGTCTGAAATTTATATCGTCGAGGGTGACTCGGCAGGTGGGTCGGCGAAGCAGGGACGGGATCGGAAGTTTCAGGCGATCTTGCCGCTGCGCGGCAAGGTGCTCAATGTGGAGAAGGCAAGGTATGACAAGCTGCTTTCTTCGGAGCAGATTGTGACTTTGATTACGGCTTTGGGCTGTGGGATTGGTAAGGAAGACTACAACCTGGATAAGCTGCGTTATCACCGCATCATCATCATGACCGATGCTGACGTCGATGGTGCGCACATTCGGACGCTGCTGCTTACGTTCTTCTATCGTCAGATGCCGGACATGATCGAGCGTGGGTATATCTATATCGCGCAGCCGCCGCTGTTCAAGATCAAGGCGGGTAAGGATGAGCGGTATTTGAAGGATGAGGCTGAGGTCAATGCTCACATCCTGAAGCTGGCGTTGCAGGGGTCGGAGTTGTTGGCTTCTGAAGGGGCTACGCCTATCACCGGCGATGCGCTTGGCGAGTTGGCTCGGGCTTATTTGTTGGCTCAAGCCGTGGTGAATCGTTTGAGTCGGTTGTATGACGCCGGGGCGCTTGAGGCTGTGATGGATGGGGTTGTGATTGACCTTACCTCCGAGGAAGCGGCTGAGGGTTCGGCTCGCGCTCTTGAAGCGAAGCTGCGGGATGATCCGCTGAAGCCTGAGGTTAAGGTCACGACGATGTATGACCCGGTGCGTGAGCTGCGCTCGCTGCGCGTCGCGCGGACGCACCACGGCAATCAAAAAATCTCTGTGTTGGATCAGGATTTTCAGCTGACTGCGGATTACCAACAGCTGATCAATACCGCTAATACGTTTAAGGGGTTGATTGGTGCTGGGGCGGTGATCAAGCGCGGTGAGCGGAGTATGGCTGTTACTGACTTCAAGAGCGCTATGAAGTGGTTGCTGGCTGATGCTGAACGCAATATTTCGAAGCAGCGATACAAAGGCCTGGGCGAGATGAATCCTGGGCAGCTTTGGGAAACTACGATGGATCCGACTGTGCGTCGCTTGCTTCGTGTGCAGATTGAGGATGCTATTGCGGCTGATGGCATCTTTACGACGCTCATGGGGGATGATGTGGAGCCGCGTCGGGCGTTTATTGAGTCGAATGCGTTGAGGGCGGGGAATATTGATGTTTAATTGATCGTGTGGATGAGGGCAAAGCTGGCGTTGAGTTGAGGCGCAGACGTCCCTTCCCGGTGAGCGAGCCAGCCGAAGTCGGCTGGCTCTTTGCTTTTTTGGGGCGCCGGTTACGAAGTTCAGCTGCTCTCGGCAGCCGGAAATCGCAGTCATCATTCGTGGCAGGAACCGTGCGTTCGCAGTACATAGAGGCGTACAGCAGGTCGAAGACTGCTGGATAGAGCCTAGGCGGCGCAAGTCTCGGCGTTTGGTACGAGCGCATGTCATCGGTACAGTCTGATGGCGGGACAAAAATCCTGTTGAAACGCCTGAGCAAAACATTTGAATCACGGCCAACGATATAGGCTCAGCGTTGGCCGCGGATCAGTCGATCCGACAAATTTTCAGGCTGGGGTAATAACCAACTTCCCTTTTTCTACCTCGACCTTTATCCGTCCACTTATCTCAAACCCCGCCTCCTCCAACCACCGCCCTGACAACCGAATCCAAGGCGCCGGCGGCAAGTCTGGAAAAAACTTAACATGAGCCGGCGCGAACGTTTTCATCGGCCGCGGTCGTCTTTGTGCTGAAATGGTCAAGATGCGTTGGGTTACAGCTGCAACTGCTTTATGATTGGCGTCAGCCATGATCAACTCCTATGTATGTAGGGTTGTTTGTGGTCAGCGGGTCGTATGGGTGGCAGCCCATGCGTCCCGCGCTTCATCTCCTTCCTCGTTCTCCTTGATGCTCGGCTCAGCGCTTTCGCGTCCTCTTCTACCATCCTGCGAGCCAATCGTTCCGTAACGCTTCATGAACGTAACGCGTCGCGATCGTCGGTTATGTTGTTAGGCATCCGACGTATTTTCGCGTATCGCCGAGGGTTGTGCAATAGCGTCGCACGTTCGATGAACAACAAAAACAGGACTCCCATTTCATCGCTAGATTTGAGACAGACTCGTCCTGACAGACGTCGCATTAGTGTAAGCAAGTCGATGAACGTCCAGCAATAATTTACGTACTGCCTCATCGATCTTAGATCTTCGCCTGAGTTTCAGTTTGATTATTAGTCTTGGTAATCGGAGTACTTCCGCGAATCTCCCCGGACCTTCTCGGCGGGATATTTCTCCCGATTGATCTCCATTTTTTCCAAACAGGCCTGATAAAGATCGACATCAAGCTTGTCGGCAAGGCGGACAAGATATAACAACACGTCCGCCATTTCGTGACGAATGGCGGCTTGTTTGCCGTCGTCCAGCTCGCTTTTGTCTCCCGAGGTCAGCCACTGAAACGGCTCCAGTAGCTCACTTGCCTCGACGCTTAAAGCCGTCGCGAGATTCTTTGGCGTGTGAAATTTGTCCCAATCGCGCTCATCCGCAAACTGACGAACGAGGTCGCGCAATCTAGCAAGGTCACTTTGCATTTCGAAATCCCTTCGGGTGATGGCTGCACCCAAGTGGCTGGGGATAACTCATCGGATTGGTCTTGCCGGGATGAAACAGGGCGCTACGCAATTTTCCCCAACGCCGCCTCCACCCACCCAAACCCAATCTTCTCCTGCTCCAACCTTAGATTCGACCTCAAACGGTTATCCCGCAAATCATCATAAAGCGCCTGCTCCTCGCGATTCAGCCGAGGCAAATCCCGCACCGTCTGCTTCTCCTCCCGATCCCACTGCGACTTAAACGTCAGCAGCGTTTCCCGATCCATCAAAAACGACTCAACATGCCCGAACTGCCCGCGCAGTTGATCGAGAATCGCAAACCCATGCGTATCGATATCACCCCAGTAGTGAACCTTCCGACGCGAAATCCACGACGCATTCACCAGCATTTCAAAACCATACCCCGCACCGAACACAACCATGCTGTCATCAACAGGCGGAAACGCCAGAAAATTAATCTCGTTCTCGGTGATAAAAATGCGAGCAACATCCGGCTCCAGCTGAGCAAAACTGGCCGCATCCAACGTGATGTCCTGCTCGGTACTAGCAGGCCGAAACAACGCCTTTTCCGCATCCAGCACACGAAAGCGAATCCGCAACGGCTTGTCACGAAACCCATAGCGCAGCGCGAACTGACTAAGACCGGAGCGCTCCAGATCAACAACATCAACCGCCACCACACAATCCAGCAACTCCGCAAGCACCCCCCGATATCCCTCGATAAACTTGGTATGCACATTAGCGATATCGATCTGCCGAAGATACACACCGGGCCGCGGATGCGCCTCGATCCACGCACAAACATCCAGCAACAGCTCCCAAACCTCAGCAAGCTCAAGCGCTCGGAGCGGCCGCCTAGCAAGCCACGAAACGAGTCGCGGCTCGCGCGCCCGCGTCATATCCAGCAGCGACGCAAACCTTGCCGCATCACGCTGCTTCCCAATAAAAGCAACCGCATCCTCAAACGAGTCGATCCACACCTCATCCGGCAGCGCATTCGCCCCAAAGACCCGATGCCGAAACTCACGCATCTGCAACCGACAATGCGTCATCCCCCTGAGCGACGCGCTCCATTGCCGAATATCTTCAAACCGCTCAGCGATCTCACCCGACGTCGGACCCTTAAGCACAAGCCGCTTCGGAAACAAGGCCACGCCCGAAGCCAATCCGGCCAGAAGCTCACCCCGCTCCCAAAGCCTATTCACCTGCGCACGCAAATCAGCCGGTGTAGTCCAACTCACGTCGCGCTCCTACCTTTCTCCTCGCGATACTCTTCGATCGAAAGATTGCGCAGCCTGGATTCGCGCCCCTCTTTGTTATCGACAAAGCCCACGCTAGCCACAAACGGCTCGATGATATAAATCTTCTGCAGCGGCGTGACAATCAGCAATTGCAGATTCAACTGCGCAAACAACCGCAAACCATACTGCGCAGACTCATCCGACCCACGGCCGAACGCCTCATCGATAACAACAAACCGGAACGACCGCGACCGCACCGCACCCCATTCAAGCCCGAACTGATAAGCAAGACTCGCAGCCAAAATGGTGTAAGCCAGCTTCTCCTTCTGACCACCCGACTTCCCACCCGAGTCAGAATAATGCTCATGCTCAGTATCATCTTCTCGCCACCGCTCGCTGGCCGCGAACGCAAACCAGTTGCGCACGTCTGTCACTTTCGCCGACCAGCGCCGATCCTGCTCCGTCAGCCCCTCGCGTCCGCGAAAACGTTCGATGATCTGCTTGACCTGGAGAAACTTGGCTTCGGAATACTGGGCGTCGTCCGAGCCCGATAGTGCGCCTTCGGTACACGAGCGCAAGTCGCTCTGAAAGTCGCGAATCTCCACATCCTGACTCAGTTGCGCTTCAAGGACGATATAACGGCCCGCGTTGTAATCGATCTGCGTCAACGACTCATTGATCACCGAGATCCGCTCCTTGATCGTCTCGCGCTCGCGCGCTAATTGCGACTGGAAGTTGGCGACCTCGCGGATGGTGTTCTCATTGAGCAAATCTTTGAAGCGGGCTTCGAAGCGCGGTAAATCGTCGGCTTTCAGCGTATCCAGCATGGCGCGATATTCCGCCGCCGCTTCGATCGCGACATCCACTTCTTGCGTCTCCAGCAGGAAAGCGCCGCAGTACGCCCGCATCGCATCGATAATCTTGTCGCGTTGACGCGAGACCTTTTTGTCTTCAGCGTCGATATTCTCCTGCAGCCATTTGCGCATATCGCTCTCGCGATTGTCGCAAGACTCGACAGTCAGTTGATGCTTACCGAGCACCTCGGGCCACAACCCGGCAAGCCGGTCGAAGTACTTCGTATGCGTCGCACAAGCCGGATCATCGAGAATCGCCCGCGTTTGCGCGTGCAGATCGTTCGCAATGCGCTGACGTTCTTCTGTGCGGGTGCGCTCTGCCTTGTGACCATCGAGTTGTTCTTCGACTTCCGCGAGCGCAGCGCTGACCTGATTCAGCCGCTCCGTCAATTGTTGCAAAAGATCGGAAGCAGATTCCAGACGCGCCTTCTCGTCACGCGACGCCGCAACTTCCACTGCCAGAGTGTGCCAGTCGAGCTCACGATATTCTGCATGTTCGGAGAGGAGCGATAGCGCGTTCAGGCGCGTCTTCAATGCGCTCTGTTGCACCTGAATTCTGGCAATCTGCGCACCCAGCTCAGCCAGTTGCGCCGCCAGCTGGCTGGATTGTGCTTCGAGCGCCTGAATCTTCGCCGTATTGGTCCACCCCAGCACGTACCGTCTGCGGTCATCCAACCGATGGCGATCGTCTTTCTCATGCCGCTCGCCGGGCGCCTTGATCTGACCGGCGCGCGTGATCGCGCGCGTCTCGCGGCGGAATTGTTCCTGAGTATCGCAACAGACCACATTGAAGCGTTGCGTCACCTCGGACTCGAGCCAATCGTAAAACGGCGAATCGGGCTTGACGGAAAGCTTCCGTGCCAACGAATCGCGGTGCAATTCGGCGCGTTCACGTCTCGCCGATTGCCGGACCCGAAAATAAACGAGCCGCCCCTTGAGATGGGTTTTATCGACCCATTCAGTAACGGCAGCGTAATGTTCGTCCGCGACCAGAAGCGACAAGCCGAAATTGCGCAGCAGACGTTCAGCGGCGCCTTCCCAATCGCGCTCCTCTTCACGTACTTGCAGCAGCTCACCGGCGAAACTCAAGTCTGCTTCCGGTAGCGAAAGCGCATTGCACAACGCCGCGCGCATCGCAATCTGTTCCGACGTAATGTTGCTACGCCGGCTTTTCAAGCTATCGATCTCGGCCAGCAGCGCGTCATGCTCCTGCTTGCCCGCGCGAAAGTTCACGCCTTGTTCGGTCAGATCGTTCTGCAGGCGTGCATCGTCCGACTGGGCGATGTCGACGAGTTCCGGCAGGCGCCGGCGGAGCGCGAGAAACGCGGCTTCGTCCTGCGCAACCGGCTCACCGATCAACTGCGCGAGTTCGTCGTAGCGCTGCGCCTTCTGCTTACGTCCTGCACATTCGTGATCTTTCGCTCGAATCTCGGCATCGAGCCGTTCCAGCCGGTCGCCGCCATTCTCGGCAATGTTGCGTCGTAGTTCGCTTTCCTGGACACGCTGCGCGGAGCGCGCTTCGTCGAGTCGCTTCACGTGAGCGTCCTGCCGCTCCCATTCGGCAGCCAGGTTCTCGATCCGACGGTCGAGCAAACCGAGCTTGAGATCGGCGGCATAGAATCGCAGCGCTTCCCGGCTGGCGCGCAGATCGTCGACTTGCGACACGAGCGACGCGTGCCGTTCGCAATCGTCGACGAGCGGCTCGAGTCGCTCCATCTGCTTCTTGGCCTTGAGAACCGCTTCATGCGCGCGGTTAAGGTCATCGAAGTGACCGATCAGCGCCGTGATGCGCGGCGCGACATCGAACGGTTCGAGCATGTGGATGCGGACAAAATCCGTCAGATTGCCCACCGACTTCATCGACACCGTTTGATGGAGCAACTCCAGCGCCTGCTCGTTATCGATGCCGAAGCGGCGCCGGAACCACGCGCCGTAGGGCGGAAAACTGTCGAACACTTCCGCGCCGGTCGCGCGCAGTTTCTTGCGTAGAGCGGTGATGTCCGGACCAAAATCGGCGAAGTCGCCGGCAATCGACAGCGCGCGTTCCGCACCGACAAAAAGCCGCGCGGGCTGGCCGTGCGCGTCTTTCATCCAGAACACCTGGGCGAGCGTGACGGTCTGGTCGTAGCCGGCGTTATGAAAGCGGCCAAGAATGACCGAATAGGTGTCCTGGTCTCGCAGCGCAACGGGCTTAGCCGTGCCGCTGGTTTCGTTGCGCTCCGACTTGTAGTGTCCAAGCACATACGAGCGCAGCGTGCGTTCCTTGCTGTCGGCGCCCGCCGCCTTGTTGTACGCGATGCGATGCGCAGGCACCAGCAGCGTGGTCACCGCATCGACGAGTGTGGATTTTCCGGAGCCGATGTCGCCGGTCAGCAGCGCGTTTTTGCCGTCCGGATTCAGCGTCCACACGCGACGGTCGAACGTCCCCCAATTGAACACTTCCAGCTGATGCAGCCGAAATCCGGACAACGCATCATCTGCGACAAAATCGAGTTCGGGCAATTGCATGTCAGTCATCGGCGCTCCTCGATGCCGCTGTGCCCAACTGCGCCTGATAGGCCGCGAGCCGGGTGTCGAAATCGGCCAGCCATTGCGCGTCGACAAATGCTTTGAGAATTCGCTGTACTTCAAACGCGCCGGCTTGCGCCTCACGCTTTCCGACGGCTGGCTTCAGCTTGCGCAAAAAACCGAGTTCGATGATCTTGTTGACGTGCGTGTCGATCTGGTCGATCAGCTTGGCTTCATTGCTGCCTGCCGGCAGAAACACGCGGACCATGTCCACAATCTGCTCGCGACTGAGAATGAGCCGCGTGTCACCGCCGCTCGCGTCAGACTCGGCGAGCTTCTTGCGCAGCAAGGCAAGCATCAGACTCACCGGAAACGACAGCGGGCGTCTCGCGATGAGACGTGGCAGCGTTGCGGTAGCAGTAGCGGAATCGTCGCCGTTGTCGGGACGGGAGCGCAGAAATGCATAACCCTCGGCTTCGTCCAGCACCAACTCGAGGTTTAATACGGTGACATAGTCCCGCACACGAGCCTGCAAATCGAGCAGCGCGCCCCATACACCGCTATCTGCGTCCCGGTAAATCACGCCCTTGAGCAATGGAATCAGAAGGCTCGACAGATCGTGCGTCGATGCTCCTGCGTCTTGTTCCTGTTCCAGCATATTCATCTCACGAAAATCACACGAGGCAGGCTCGCTTTCCTGGACAGTTGTTCGCCACTTTCTTTCCGGCTGTGCCAAACGATCGTCTCGCTGACCTGTTCGTCCACCACAGTGCTGAACGAGTCGCCGGCGAGTTGCAGGTAGGCAACCAGTTCGGCCAGACCTTGCTGCAAAGGTTGCATCTCGCACAACTCGCGCAGCGTGACTTGCGAGCGATCCTGCAGAACATGGCGGATGTGCCAAGCCAGTCTGACTTTGTCGACGACGATCTGCGAATACAGCGCCGCGGCATCGATGTCGGCGTCGCCCGCTTCGATGGCGATCGAGGCGATGCGTGGTTTCATGCCCGGCGCATAAAGCGGACGCTCCATCGGCAATTCGATGTCAGCCGCAGTGTCGGCGATCGTCATGATTTCGCCGGCCGGCGGCGTGTCGCGCAACGCCAGTGCCTTGGCCTCCACGCCATGCAGGATATCCATGATGCGACGGTTCTCGAGCCACGCCTGATCGTCCAGAAAGCGCCGCAACTGCTGCGACAAAAAAGCGACCGTGCGCTGCGTGTGCTCGCCAGCTTCGAGCCAGTCATAGTGGACCCGGCGTGTGCGTGCGTCGGGCTTAAGTTCGGCCACAGGCGGCAGAGCCAGCACGCGGTCAAGCAGCGTGGTCAGCTCCTCCTGGCGACTGCTCGACATCAGGAAATCCCAGAACGCGCGGAAGCTGCGGCCCTGATCCGAATCTGCGATCGCGTCTCGCTCGCCCATGATCTCTTCCAGCAGTTCACCTTTTGCGCCGTCCCATAGCGCAATACGTTCGCGCACTCGCCGGTCGAGGCCACGAAAATTGTGTTCGACTTCGCGGAAATCGGTCAGCAGTTCACGCGCGATGGCCGTGAATTGCTGGAAGCGGTCTTTCACCGCGGTGTCGTCGAGCATTGAAATGTCGCCGGCTTCCGCACGGGCAATTTCCGCGTCGATTTCGGTGCGGCGCTTATGCAGTTCTGCGAGCCGTGCTTCCGGGTCGCTCTCACTGCCTTCACTCATCTGCTTGAGCAACTGAAATAACGTGAGCAGCCGCGATTCCGTGCCGATGAAACTGCGCTCGGTGAGCGTGCCAAGCCACGCAATCGCCTTTTCTGTGGCAGGTGTCAGATCGAAACACGGTTCGTCGGAATCCTGCCGATAGAATTTGCGCAGCCAGCCTTTGTCGTTGGCAGCCCAGTCGTTGAGATAGTCTGAAGCCGCTTTGGGGAACGCGGTGGCACCGACCTGTTCGCGCAACGCAAACAGGTCGTCTTCGAGGGCTTCGGCGAGATCCGCCTGCGATATCACGCGCACGTTGGGCGCCGTGAAAGTCCGATGCAGAAAACTCGCTATCAGCGGTGCGTGATCCGAACGCAGCAGCCGCCACGCTGGATGATTCTGGCGTAGAAGGTCGAGCGTGGAATAGTCGAATTTCATGGCACGAGGGTTGGGAAGGCAGAAACGATTGCCTGTCGGAAACGGAAATGATAGTTCACGTTTCGGTCGACGCGGCGTCGCGTGCGTCGGCTCTCGGTTTCAACCCGAAACGAACTTATCGAAAATCTTTCAGGCTGGCATGCGGGATTCCCGGTGCCGTCGCCGCACTCTCTGTATCGACAGCATCAAACCTGTCGAACGGTTACCTCCATGACATTGTCGCCCTGACGCGGTGAATACGTCGCTTATTTACCGCATAATTAGCGGTGAATAATTTGCGTTTGCGGAGAATCCGCCCCATAATCTCCGCATGAAAAGCGGAGATTATCTTTACATCTGGGAAGCCTCCGAATGGCCCGCGTGGCGCTACGACTTATCACGCCTCGCGGCACCGCTTGCGGAAGTTTCCCGAGCTCAAGGCCTGTTGCTGGGACGTCTTGCCGACATCGGCCTGACGCTACGCGACGAGGCCAGTCTGGACGCGCTCACCGAGGACGTCATCAAGACAAGCGAAATCGAAGGCGAACGGCTGAACATCGGGTCGGTGCGCTCGTCGATTGCGCGCAGGCTCGGCGTTGATATCGGCGCGCTCGCGCCAGTCGACCGTCACGTCGAAGGCGTCGTGGAAATGGTGCTCGACGCCACGCTGATGTGCGCGAACGAGGTCACGCGCGACCGTCTCTTTGCCTGGCACGCCGCGCTTTTCCCTACCGGTTTCAGCAACATGACCCGGATCCGCGTCGCAAACTGGCGCGACGATTCCAGCGGTCCAATGCAGGTCGTGTCCGGCCCGATCGGTCGGCAGAAAGTTCACTTCGAGGCGCCGCCCGCCTCCCGGCTGAATGCGGAAGCAGACCGGTTTCTCGACTGGGTCAACAATGATTCGGCTGATCCGCCGGTCCTGAAGGCGGGCCTCGCGCATCTCTGGTTCGTCACCTTGCATCCCTTCGACGACGGCAACGGCCGCATCGCAAGAGCCACCGGCGATTTGCTTCTGGCGCGCGCCGACGGCAGCCCGCAGCGTTTCTACAGCTTGTCGGCACAGATCCAACGCGAGCGGAACGACTATTACGACATCCTCGAACGCACACAGAAAGGCACGCTCGATGTCACCGAGTGGCTGGCGTGGTTCCTCGGTGCGTTGCATCGCGCAGTCGACAGCGCGCAACTTACGTTGAATGCCGTATTGGCGAAGTCGCACTTCTGGCAACGCTTGGCGGGTTCACCATTCAACGCGCGCCAAGTCAAATTGTTGAACCGGCTTCTCGACGGTTTCGACGGCAAGCTGACCAGCAGCAAGTGGGCTGCGATTGCGAAGTGTTCGTCGGATACCGCATTGCGTGACATCGGCGAACTGGTCGCATCAGGTGTGTTGAAAAAATCGGCAGCGGGAGGGCGCAGCACGTCGTACGAGTTGGCCGATTAAGCGCTACGCGACCACCCCCACTTATCCACAGCCCCCTCTGGACAACTTTTGTACAAACCACCTGACACCTTGTGGGCGAAACCTGAACAAAACCGCGGCCTCGCCAGGCCGCGCAAAAGTTTTCCCTAGCTCCGGGCCTCTGTCCGTCTTCGCTCCGCAGGGTTATCGATTCCGCACCGCCTTGATCCGTAAGCGAAGTTTCAGGTTATCCACAGCCGGGAGCGATGCTTGTTAACTATTACTACGTATACATATACAAAGACTATAAAAACCAGAGAGGCACCCGCGAAGTACGCCGCGTAAACATGCAAAAAGGCAGCACACCATCAAACCAGCGGTAAACAAATCTCCGTGAGCAGCTCAGCAGGCGCAGTCTCCTTCGGGCTATTCAAATACTCTTCAAACACAGGCGCATCCGCCGCCTCTCGCCCCGACTGCACGAGCCACGTCCCATACAGCCACTCATAAGCCGCACGCATATCGATATACGGCCCCTCGTGCCGCAGCACCGCGTATTCCCCGCCTCTCACGTGCGTCACAGAAACCGGCTGACTCACCGTCACCGAAGCCTCAACACGCTGCGGCAACAACACCCCCGCCTTCGACCGCAGTTCATTCTCCACAACCACCCCCGGATCGTCGTAGTAAATCCCGATGATGCGCATCGGCGGCGCGAGCAGATTGTGTTTGCCCAACCAACCGAACAAGCCATCGAACGCCTTGCCGATCTGCATATACGGTCCAACGTGATCCACCGACAAAATCTCCATCGGTTCCACGTGACGAATCACCACTTCACGCATCGTCATCTCGTTGTCTCCTGAAAGCGCCGGACGAAACCGGCTATGAGTTCCCTGCTTGCGGTACTGCGCCGGCGGCATGCCGAACGCAGCGCGAAAGGTGCGAGTGAAAGACTGCAAACTGCTGTAACCGGAGCGCTCGGCAATTTCGGCGATCGGCATCGAGCCATTCGCCAGATATCCCGCCGCGCGATGCAGCCGCAACCGACGTACGGTTGTGGCTACCGTTTCGCCATACATCGCCTGATAAATCCGATGCCAGTGATACGGCGACAGGCAGGCGATTTCCGCGAGGCGATCGATATCCAGCGGTTCGTCGAGATGGTCGTAAATATGGTCGAGCACGCGGCCCAGCCGCGTTTCATAGCGTGCCCGATTGCCGGAATCGTTCATGGGTTCGCCAACATAAAGAGTGCTGGATGAATACGAACAAAAGTACCACGTCCCCGTTTACCAAATCCTGCGAACTTCGCTCAAACGCAAAGTGAACGGAGTTAAGCGCCCGCTGACACCACCACCCCAGAACTTTGCCGAATTTCGATAACACCTCGATTATTGGCTCACTACCATCGCCTGAAGCCTGTCCGCCCATGCACCGCAAAACCGTGCGGCGTAAATCAAGCGGCCACATCAGGGAGCGCCCGATGAAATCAGAATCGAAAAGCCAGCACGTCGGTCAAGTCACGCATCACGAGTTGAAGCAGACGCTCGGCACGTGGCAATTGTGGGGAATCGCGGTCGGTCTCGTCATTTCCGGCGAGTATTTCGGCTGGAGCTATGGCTGGGCGAGTGCCGGCACGCTGGGCTTTGTCATTACCGCGGTTTTTATCGCGGCGATGTACACCACCTTCATTTTTAGTTTCACCGAACTCACCACGTCGATTCCGCATGCGGGCGGCCCATTCGCCTACGCACGCCACGCTTTCGGCCCGACCGGCGGTTATCTGGCGGGCGCGGCGACGCTGGTCGAATTCGTGTTTGCGCCGCCGGCGATTGCGCTCGCAATCGGCGCTTATCTGCACGTGCAGTTTCCTGGCCTCGAACCTAAACACGCGGCGATGGGCGCGTATCTCGTCTTCATGGCCTTAAATATTGTCGGCGTGCAAATCGCCGCGGCTTTCGAATTGTGCGTGACGCTACTGGCGATCTTCGAGCTGCTCGTGTTCATGGGCGTCGTCTCGCCGGGCTTCCAGTGGTCGAACTTCACGAAGGGCGGCTGGTCGGGCGCGGACACCTTCAGCATGGGCTCGTTCCACGGCATGTTCGCGGCGATTCCGTTCGCAATCTGGTTCTTCCTCGCGATCGAAGGCGTTGCAATGGCCGCCGAAGAAGCGAAGAACCCGAAGCGTTCGATTCCGATCGCCTACGTCGCCGGCATTCTCACGCTGGTGGTGCTGGCCATCGGCGTGATGGTGTTCGCCGGCGCGGCAGGCGACTGGACCAAGCTCTCGAATATCAACGATCCGCTGCCGCAAGCGATGAAGTTCATCGTCGGCGAACATAGCGGCTGGATGCATATGCTGGTGTGGCTCGGGCTGTTCGGGCTGGTCGCGTCGTTTCACGGCATCATCCTTGGTTACTCGCGGCAAATCTTCGCGCTGGCCCGCGCCGGTTATCTGCCGGAGTGGCTTTCCAAGGTGCATCCGCGCTTCAAGACGCCGCATCGCGCGATTATTGCGGGCGGTGTGGTCGGCATCGCGGCGATCTACAGCGACGAGCTGATCCAGTTCGGCGGCCAGACGCTCACCGCGAACATCGTGACGATGTCGGTATTTGGCGCTATCGTGATGTATATCATCAGCATGTTGTCGCTGTTCAAGCTGCGCCGCTCGGACCCGAACATGGAGCGCCCGTTCCGCGCGCCGCTGTTTCCGTTCTTTCCGGCGTTCGCGCTGGCGGCCGCGGTGATTTGTCTGGCAACCATGGTCTACTTCAATTTCCTGGTGGCCATTGTGTTCGCGATCTTCCTCGCGCTCGGTTACGTCTACTTCCTGTTGACGCGCCACCAACGCGAAGCGGCGCCGGCGGACGCCCTGCTCGAAGAATGACGGATCGAGCCGCAGCGCAAGCAGCGGCGATGGAGTCGTAAAGATGAGCTACACCGAGACAATTGGCAGCCGCACCTATCGCTTCGCCGATCTGAAAACGCTGATGGCGAAAGCCAGTCCGCTGCGTTCGGGCGATCAGCTCGCGGGCGTCGCGGCGGCGAGCGAGGAAGAACGCGTCGCCGCCAAGATGGCGCTCGCCGAGGTGCCGTTACGCACGTTTCTCAACGAAGCGTTGATTCCATACGAAAGCGACGAGGTGACGCGGCTCGTGATCGACGGGCATTCGCCGCAGGCGTTCGCCGAGATCGCGCATCTCACCGTCGGCGATTTCCGCAACTGGCTATTGAGCAGCACAACCGATACCGACGCACTCACGCGAATCACCGCCGGCCTCACGCCGGAGATGGTCGCGGCGGTATCGAAGTTGATGCGCAATCAGGATCTGATCGCGGCGGCGCGCAAACGTCCGGTGATTACGCGGTTTCGGAACACCGTTGGCTTGCCGGGCCATATGTCGGTGCGTCTGCAACCGAATCATCCGACCGACGATGTCAAAGGCATCGCCGCCTCGATGCTCGACGGTCTGATGTACGGCTGTGGCGACGCGATGATCGGCATCAACCCCGCCAGCGACAATCTCGCCGCGATCACCCGGCTATTGCTGATGATCGACGACTTCCGTCAACGCTATCAGGTGCCCACGCAATCGTGCGTACTGACCCACGTCACCAACACGATCGCCGCGATCGAAAAAGGCGCGCCGGTCGATCTGGTGTTTCAGTCGATTGCCGGGACGGAGAAAGCCAACGCGGGCTTCGGGATTTCGCTCGCGCTGTTGCAGGAAGCGTATGAAGCGGGCTTGTCGCTGAAACGCGGCATCGTCGGCAATAACCTGATGTATTTCGAAACCGGGCAGGGCAGTGCGTTGTCCGCGGATGCGCATTTCGGCGTCGATCAGCAAACGTGCGAAGTGCGGGCATACGCAGTCGCGCGCAAGTTCAATCCGTTTCTGGTCAACACCGTGGTCGGCTTTATCGGACCGGAATACCTGTACGACGGCAAGCAGATCACCCGCGCGGGTCTCGAAGATCACTTCTGCGGCAAACTGCTCGGCGTGCCGATGGGTTGCGACATCTGCTACACCAATCATGCTGAAGCCGATCAGGACGACATGGACAATCTGCTCACCTTGCTGGGTGTAGCGGGCATCAATTTCATCATGGGCATTCCGGGCGCGGACGATGTGATGCTCAACTATCAGAGCACGTCGTTTCACGATGCGTTGTACGTGCGCGAGGTGCTCGGTTTGCGCCGTGCACCGGAATTCGAAGAGTGGCTGGAGTCGATGCAGATCACCGACCCGCACGGCGCGTTGCTCAGCGCATCGGCACAACAGCCGCTGCTGGAAGGCGCACGCGACTGGATGGGCATTTCATGAGCGACTTCCTCGAAAAGAATCCGTGGAATGCGTTGCGCCAGTTCACCAACGCGCGCATTGCGTTGGGCCGTGCCGGCAACAGTTTGCCGACTGCGCCGCTGCTGGCGTTCAACCTGTCGCATGCGCAAGCGCGCGACGCAGTCCATCATCCGCTCGATGCCGACGTGTTGCACGAGCAACTGCGCGCGCAAAATTTCAGCACGCTCGATGTTCATAGCGCCGCGCCCGATCGCGAGCATTACTTGCGCCGTCCCGATCTGGGCAGGCGTTTGAGCGACGAAAGCCGCCAAGCGCTTGGTCAACGCTTAATCGAATCGCCCGAGGTGGTGTTCGTGATTGCGGATGGCCTCTCGGCCTTCGCCGCGTCGAAGCAATCGATTCCTCTGTTGCAAGCCGTTGTGCCGCGTCTGGCCGATTGGCAGATCGGCCCGGTGGTTGTCGCGCGTCAGGCACGCGTCGCGCTGGGGGACGAGATCGGAGAATTGCTCGGCGCGAAGCTGGTTGTGATGTTGATCGGCGAGCGGCCTGGTTTGAGTTCGCCGGATAGTCTCGGCATTTACCTCACTTATGCGCCGAAAGTGGGCTGCAGTGACGCGCAGCGCAACTGCATTTCAAACGTGCGGCCTGAAGGTTTGAACTACGAAGCCGCCGCGCACAAACTGCATTACCTACTGACGCATGCAAGGCAGTTGGGACTCACAGGAGTAGGGCTGAAAGACGATAGCGACGCGTTGCTGACGAGCGCGCCCGCAACGCCCGCAGTGGGTGACGATTCAGCAAGTACAGACGCACCCTGAAAAATCACGCATCGACCCGTTCCACCGGATGCGTTTCGAGCCACGCGTTTTCGTCGTCCTCGAAAAGTCGCGAGCGCGTCAGAAAACGCAAACCGCTGGGGCGTTCCAAAGAAAACATGCCGCCGTTGCCCGGCACCGCGTCGATGATCAGTTGCGTGTGTTGCCAATACTCGAACTGCGATTCGCTCATGTAGAACGGCACGTTGGAAATCACGCCGAGTTTCACATCCGATGAGCCGACCATGAATTCGCTCTGGGGAAACATCATCGGCGCGCTGCCATCGCAACAACCGCCGGATTGATGAAACAGTACCGCTCCATGCTCGGCGCGCAACTTCTCGATCAGGTCGACCGCAGCGGGCGTTGCAATCACGCGGGCCACTTCTTTTGCATCAGCCATCACATGCCCTCGCATAAACGCTGAAAAAAAGCGAGCCGCGCAAGGCGGCCCGCTCGAACAGGATCGTTATGCTTAGAAGAAACCGAGTGGTTTATCGCTATAGCTGACGAGCAGGTTCTTGGTCTGTTGATAGTGATCGAGCATCATCTTGTGATTCTCGCGGCCAATACCCGATTGCTTGTAGCCACCAAATGCCGCATGCGCCGGATACGCGTGGTAGCAGTTGGTCCAGACACGGCCCGCCTGGATTTCGCGTCCGAAGCGATAAGCACGCGTGCCGTCGCGTGTCCACACGCCGGCGCCCAGACCATAGAGCGTATCGTTGGCGATTTCGAGCGCGTCGTCTTCGTTCTTGAAAGTCGTGACCGACACCACCGGTCCAAAAATCTCTTCCTGGAAGATGCGCATCTTGTTGTGGCCGCGGAAGACGGTCGGCTTCACGTAGTAGCCTTTGCTCAACTCGCCTTCGAGCTGATTGCGCTCACCGCCAATCAGACATTCGGCGCCTTCCTGTTTGCCGAGATCGACGTACGACAGGATTTTTTCGAGCTGTTCCTGCGACGCCTGCGCACCGATCATCGTCTTGGCGTCGAGCGGGTGGCCTTGCGTGATCGCCTTGACGCGTTTGAGCGCGCGTTCCATGAAGCGATCATAAATCGATTCCTCGATCAGCACGCGCGACGGGCACGTGCAGACTTCGCCCTGATTCAGCGCGAACATCGTGAACCCTTCGAGCGCCTTGTCGAAATAGCTGTCGTCCTGGTTCATCACGTCGGCGAAGAAAATGTTCGGGCTCTTGCCGCCGAGCTCGAGCGTCACCGGAATGATGTTCTGGCTTGCATACTGCATGATCAGACGGCCGGTCGTCGTTTCACCCGTGAAGGCGATCTTCGCGATGCGCTTGCTCGACGCGAGCGGCTTGCCGGCTTCGAGGCCGAATCCGTTCACGACGTTCAGCACGCCTGCGGGCAGCAAGTCCTGGATCAATTCGAGCAGCACGAGAATCGACGCGGGTGTTTGTTCGGCCGGCTTGAGCACGACGCAATTGCCGGCGGCGAGCGCGGGCGCCAGCTTCCATACGGCCATCAGAATCGGGAAGTTCCACGGAATGATCTGGCCGACCACGCCGAGCGGTTCATGAAAGTGATAGGCGACGGTGTCGTGATCGATCTCGGAGATTCCACCTTCCTGAGCGCGCACCGCGCCGGCGAAATAGCGGAAGTGATCGATGGCGAGCGGAATGTCGGCGGCCATGGATTCGCGTAGCGGCTTGCCGTTGTCGATTGTCTCCGCAACGGCGATGCGTTGCAGATTCGCTTCCATCCGGTCGGCGATGCGGTTGAGGATGTTCGCGCGCTCGGCTGTCGACGTTTTGCCCCAGGCGGCTTTAGCGCGATGCGCGGCGTCGAGTGCGAGTTCGATGTCGGCTTCGCGTGAACGCGGGATCGATGTGAACGGCTCGCCAGTGATTGGCGACACGTTGTCAAAGTACTCTCCGCCCACTGGCTTGACCCATTCGCCGCCGATAAAATTTCCATACTGCTTTTTGTACGGGAATTCGGTGGTCAGAAATTGCATCTCTGCGTGATTCATCTGTGTGCTCCTCACATGAATGAATGGGTTATATTCGGCGCGATATTTCGCTTGGCCGCGAGAGGCTAGAGCCAGAAGCGTGCCAATGCACCGCACTGGTGAGCGATGCACGCGCAGAAGGCACTGCAACAACGTGCTGCGCGCTGTCCTGTTCAAGCCGTTGCAAAGTGAACGTCCCGTTTCTGAGCATTGCGCAAGCTATTGTTCATAAAATGAGCAATGCATTCGCGAGGTAATCAGGGCGTATGGCGAATGCCATCGGCATGGGAATTGCCTTCTTCCCGCCCTTGACATCAAGTATTCGGCGATCCGGAATGACGACTGAAATCCAGAGCGACAGCCTGATGGACAACACGCACGTACAGCAGCCGAGCTTCTGCGTTCAGACTCGCGTGGCGCATGACGCCGATGAGCAGGCGCGCAATCTTCACGGTTGGAATCAGACTTACGACCAGTTGAGCGCCGGCCGCTTTGTGGGCGGCCTGACGGAGTTATGTCTCGACCACATGCAGGTGTTCGTCGAAACTACCAGCCATACGTTGCGACAAAGCTGTGAGGTGCAGGAAGACGCTTATTGGTTCGGTATTCCGACGTGTCCAGACGGCTCCGGTCGTATCGACGCGCAAATGATCGCGGGCGACGCGCTCGCGTTTCGTCCGGGTGGAATCGAATTCGAATTGCTGACTTCGGCGGGCTACGAGATTTTCGGCGTGGTGGTGAAAGGCGAGGTGCTGCGCCGTTACGCGGCTGATGTCGAGCGTGTAGGTCTGGCCGAGCATCTGCCGAGCAGCGAGGTCGTGTCGATCGGCGTGGAGCGAAAGGCGCGCTTGTGCGCATCGCTGCGTCATCTTCTCGGTGATGGCGCAGCGAGTGCCGCGCCGCTGTCCTCATTCGCGCGCAACAATTTGCAGGCGGCGGTGCTGGCGTCCCTATTCGACGTGGGCGCGTTGCCCGCGTCCGGGCAGGCGGTGATGCCCGCGCGTCCGCGTCGTCAGTCGATTGTTTCGGAAGCGCGCGAATACGTGCTGGCCAATCGCGAGCGCGCGATCAATGTGCCGGAATTGTGCGAACGACTACACGTGAGCCGTCGCACATTGCAGTATTGCTTTCAGGACGTACTCGGCATGGCGCCCGCCATGTATCTGCGCACCATCCGTCTGAATGGCGCGCGACGCGATCTGTGCGATGCGTCGCGTGAGTTGCGCTCGGTGCAGGATGTGGCCGCATCGTGGGGCTTCTGGCATCTGAGCCAGTTCGCCACCGATTACCGGAAGCTTTTCGGCGTACGGCCTTCGGATACGTTGAAGTCAGCTAACAGTTACGTCGCAGCCCCGCACTGCTGACAAAATTTCGCGCCCGGCGGCAGCGCTGCCTGACAGCCACCGCATGCAGCCGGCAGTAGCGATGTTCCACATTGCTGACAGAATCTCGCGCTCGTTGCATTGAAGGCACGGCACGCTGGACAGTCCAGGCCGACGGCACGTGTGACGGGCGGCGTGGGACCAGGAGGGCCGCCACTCCCGCAGCCGTCATTGCGTGAACCGTCGTGGCCGCCGCGGCCCCAGCCACCGTATCCACCGCCGTGATGTCCACCGCCATGCCCACCCAGCATCTTTCCCCAGAATCCCATCTCGACCTCCTTCCATCAGTTCGCCAGCAAGACTTCTTGACCTTCATTGACTGTCACTCGCGGAGAACCGCCGCATTCACTTGCGCAGCAGCCGCAAGCCGTTTGCCACCACTAACAAACTCGCGCCGACATCGGCGAACACGGCCATCCACATCGTGCCCAAGCCGATTACCGTTAACACGAGAAAAACGGACTTGATGCCAAGCGCCAGTGTGATGTTCTGCACCAGCACCGAATGCGTGGCTTTCGAAAGCCGGATGAACAGCGGAATCTTGCGCAAATCGTCGTCCATCAAAGCGACGTCGGCGGTTTCGATCGCGGTGTCGGTGCCCATCGCGCCCATCGCGAAGCCGATGTCGGCGCGCGCCAACGCGGGGGCGTCGTTGATGCCGTCGCCGACCATGCCGACCGTCGCGCCTTCTTTCGACCAATCCGCCACCGCGTTCAGCTTGTCTTCGGGCAACTGATCGCCGCGCGCTTCATCGATACCGACCTGCTGCGCGATTGCCGCAGCGGTATGTGTGTTGTCGCCGGTGAGCATGGCGGTGCGCACACCGAGGCGTTGCAGATCGGCAATGGCGGCGCGGCTCGTGTCCTTCACCGTATCGGCGACAGCGAACAGCGCGAGCACGCGTTCGGCGTCTACCAGCATGACGACGGTTTTGCCTTGCCCTTCGAGCGCATCCAGTCGTGCTTCGAGCGATGCCGAACAGCGCCCGAGTTCTTCAACCAGCCGATGATTGCCGAGCCAATACGGCGCGCCTTCGATATCGCCGCGCACGCCGCGTCCTGCCAGCGCTTCGAAGCCTTCTACGGCGATGCTCGTCACGCCGTCCGCTTTGGAGGCCGCGGCAATTGCCATCGACACCGGATGATCCGAGCGCCCCGCGAGACTCGCCGCGAGCGTCCGGCACCGCGTGACATCGACGTCGACGCCGGCGAGGATCTCGAACTCGGTTTGCGCCGGTTTGCCGTGCGTGATCGTGCCGGTCTTATCAAGCGCGAGCCAGGTCAGTTTGCGGCCCTGTTCGAGGTAGGCACCGCCTTTGACCAGAATGCCATGGCGGGCCGCCGCGGCGAGACCGCTGACAATCGTCACCGGCGTCGAGATCACGAGGGCGCACGGGCAGGCGATCACGAGCATCACTAGCGCCTTGTAGACCCATTCCTGCCACAGGCCGCCGAACAGCAGCGGCGGCAGCACCGCGACGGCCAGCGCGATCGCGAACACGATCGGCGTATAGACGCGGGCGAACTGGTCGACGAAACGCTGGGTCGGCGCCTTGGTGCCTTGCGCTTCTTCGACGGCGTGAATGATGCGCGCGAGTGTGGTGTTGCTGGCCGCGGCCGTGACGCGATAGTCGAGCGAACCGGCCTGATTGATCGTGCCGGCGAACACGGCGTCGCCCACGGTCTTGTCGACCGGCAGACTTTCGCCGGTGATCGGCGCCTGATCCACGCTGGAGCGGCCCGCGACAATTTCACCGTCGAGCGCGATCCGTTCGCCGGGTTTTACGCGAATCACCGCGCCGAGTCCGATGGCTTTGAGGTCCATCGTCTGCCAGCTGCCGTCGGCCTGTTGCACGCTTGCCTGGTCAGGCGTGAGTTGCATGAGGCCTTGGATCGCATTGCGGGCGCGGTCGAGCGACTTCGCTTCGATCAGCTCGGCAATCGTGAAGAGGACCATCACCATCGCCGCTTCCGGCCACTGACGCAGGATCAGCGCGCCGGTCACCGCAATGCTCATCAGCGCGTTGATGTTGAGGTTGCCGTTGCGGATCGCGAGCCAGCCCTTCTTGTACGTTGTCAGCCCGCAGGAGGCGATGGCAAGGATTGCCAGACCCGCTGCCAGCCAGGCCGGCGCGCCGAGCCAGCTGACGGCCTCTGAGCCCGCCGCGGCGATACCGGCGAGCGCGAGCGGCCACCACGGCTTGGGCGGCGTGGCGACTGGCGCATCGTCCGTCTCGGGATTGGCCAACTCAGGCGTGAAGTCGAGCGAGCGTAGCGCGGCGAGGATCGAATCGAGCGCGTCGGGCGCATGAACGACCGTCAAGACCCGTTGCATCAGATTGAAGTCGACGCTGCGCACATACGGCATGCGGCTGAACTTCTTGCGGATCAGCGCTTCTTCGGTCGGGCAATCCATTTGCACGATGCGGATGGCGGTGCGGATGTCGCTGCCGACGGCTTCGGACGGCGGGAGCCGAACCGGCATGGCAACGGTCGCCGTGGTTCCACAGCAGGCCGCGTCGGCCTGGCCGTGGGCTTGCCCGTGATCGTGACCGCAGGTTGCGCCGTCACGGTGCGCGTGCTCGTGCTCATGATCCTGGCCATGATCGGGCGCCGCACTGTCGTGACCGCAGGTTTTACCGGGGCGGTGTTCGTGCCCGGGCTCATGCCCATGATCATGCCCGTCAGGCCTATGGACACAGGCTTTGGCCTGTTCGGGGCGGTCGGTGTCGGCGTGGCTGGCGTGCGGCATGGTGGCTTCCTGGTTCGATTTGTGGTCTAGTAAACACCTTGAAGCCACTACAAGGTCAAGGCCGTCAGCCGGAGGGTCCATGAAAATCGGCGAACTGGCGAAAATCGCCCACTGCACGACCGAAACCATCCGTTTCTACGAAAAAGAGGGCCTGTTGCCCGAAGCGGAGCGCACCGAGGCCAATTACCGCAGCTATACCGTGAAGCACGTCGAACGGCTGCGCTTCATCCGGAATTGCCGCGCGCTCGACATGACCCACGACGAAATCCGTGCGCTGCTGCGTCTGACGGACGCACCGGCGGACGGCTGCGGCGGCATCAATGCCCTGATCGACGAGCACATTGCGCACGTCGACACGCGCATCGACGAACTGAAGCAACTGAAGGTGCAACTGACCACGCTGCGTGAGCAATGCCACGGTGAGCAGGCGGTTGAAGACTGCGGCATCGTCCAGGGCCTCACCGAAATGGAAGTGAGCGCAACGCGTGTGCGGCATACGCATCTGGGTTAAGGCGCTTCATGCGTCGTCGTAGCGCAAATGACCGCATGCATGGCTGGGCGGTTCGTCCGGCCCACCAATAAATCATCGAATCCTGTTGGAGAATCAACGTGTTTACCTGTAGAAACCAGCCCTGCGGCGAGCAGTGGGAAATGTCGGACGTCGTCATCAAGAACGAGGGGCAGGGCCTCCTGTTCCGCTGCCCGATGTGCGGCGCGCGCAATTACGTCGAGCGTTTCGACGGCGAAGACGGCTCGGTGCTGTACGAGCAGATCGAAGGTCGACCCGCCACCGGCCCCATGGCCGAGTAGTCCCTAGTTCAGCCTCTTCAGCCGATAGCGAGCCATCACCCCCATGAACAGTCCCACACCAGCCGGCGCGCCGTTTAGCCAGCTACCGTTACCCCCCGCCACGCTCGCCAACCTGACGCAGCTCGGCTACGTCGAGATGACGCCAATCCAGGCCGCAAGCCTGCCGATCGCACTGGCCGGCCATGACCTGATCGCCCAGGCGAAAACCGGCAGCGGCAAGACCGCGGCGTTTTCGCTGGCGCTGCTCAATCGCCTCGACGTGCGCAACTTCGCCGTGCAGGCGATGGTGCTGTGCCCGACGCGCGAGCTCGCCGACCAGGTCACGCAGGAAATCCGCCGCCTCGCGCGTGCCGAAGAAAACATCAAGGTGCTGACGCTGTGCGGCGGCACGCCGATGCGTCCGCAAACGGCCAGCCTCGAACACGGCGCGCACATCGTGGTCGGCACGCCGGGGCGGATCATGGATCACCTCGAGCGCGGCAGCCTGCCGTTGCAGTCGCTCAACACGCTTGTGCTCGACGAAGCCGACCGCATGCTCGACATGGGTTTCTTCGACGATATCGCCACCGTGGTGAAGCAATGCCCGAAAGAGCGGCAAACGCTGCTGTTTTCCGCGACGTACCCCGAAGGCATCGTCAAGCTGAGCCAGCAGTTCCTGCGCAATCCGAAGGAAGTGACGCTCGCCGAGCGGCACGACAACACCAAGATTCGCCAGCGCTTCTATGAAGTAACCGAAGACCAGCGTCTGCACGCCGTCGGTCTGCTGCTGAACCACTATCGTCCGGTCAGCACGCTGGCGTTCTGCAACACCAAGCAGCAATGCCGCGATCTGCTCGACGTGTTGCGCGCGCAGGGTTTCCATGCGCTCGCGCTGCACGGTGAACTCGATCAGCGTGAACGCGACCAGGTGCTGATCCAGTTCGCGAACCGCAGCTGCTCCGTGCTGGTCGCCACCGACGTCGCCTCGCGCGGTCTCGACATCGCGGAACTCGAAGCCGTGATCAACGTTGACGTGACGCCGGACCCTGAAGTGCACGTGCACCGCATCGGCCGCACGGGTCGCGCGGATCAGGAAGGCTGGGCGCTGAGTCTCGCCAGCATGAATGAGATGGGCCGGGTGGGAAGTCTCGAACAGGCGCAAAAGCGTGAGGTCGAGTGGCACAAGCTGACGGACCTCAAGCCGGCGAGCAACGAACGCCTGCTGCCGCCCATGGAAACGCTACAGATTCTTGGCGGGCGCAAGGAAAAGATCCGTCCGGGCGACGTACTCGGCGCGCTGACCGGCGAGGCGGGTTTCGCGGGCTCGCAGATTGGCAAGATCAACGTGACCGAAATGTCGACCTACGTGGCCGTGGAGCGCAGCGTCGCGCGCGACGCACTGCGCAAGCTTAGCGCCGGCAAGGTGAAGGGCAAGAAGGTCAAAGTCCGTCTGATGGACGAGTAACACTGCTTGTAACGGCTGCGACCGCCCGGTCGCAGCCGTGCCGGTGCATCACATTACGTCATACCGCTGCGGTTTTTCACGCGCCCCGCGTGACCCTGTTTCTGCCGCTAAACCCCCGATTCCATTGCTTTAGTCCGCGCCAGACCGGCGTTGCGCCCGCCATGACGTAAACGCATGCCCTGCATGACAAAGTTTCGATTGTGACGGTTCTTTGGCTGATGCCTAATTCATCAAACCGGATGGGTCCGCTGCGTAAACGGCGTCCACGAATCCGCTGCCGGATGGAGATAGGGAGAAGTCTTATGCAGAGCGCCATGCAAGCCCGCTCGAAACTGCCTGATGTAGGCACGACGATTTTTACCGTGATCGGTCAACTGGCCGCGCAACACGACGCGCTGAATCTGTCGCAAGGCGCGCCAAACTTCGCGCCGGACGCGAAGCTGGTGGACGGCGTCGCTCAAGCCATGCGCGCCGGTCATAACCAGTACGCGCCGATGGCCGGCATTGCCGCGCTGCGTGAAGCGCTCGCCGACAAGGTCGAGACGCTGTACGGCGTGCGCTATGACGCGACGAGCGAAGTCACCGTGATCGCCAGCGCCAGCGAGGGGCTGTACTCCACGATCAGCGCTTTGGTGCATCCCGGCGACGAGGT
This sequence comes from uncultured beta proteobacterium, assembly GCA_963738755.1. Classification (GTDB taxonomy): domain Bacteria; phylum Pseudomonadota; class Gammaproteobacteria; order Burkholderiales; family Burkholderiaceae; genus Paraburkholderia. The sequence continues at coordinate 156,668 of CAVTXZ010000019.1, read as the reverse complement.
GATCTACTTCGAGCCGTCGTTCGATAGCTACGGCCCGATCGTGCGCCTGCAAGGCGCAACGCCGATTCCGATCAAACTGTCGCTGACCGATTTCCGCGTGAACTGGGACGAGGTCGCGGCTGCGATCACGCCGAAGACGCGCATGATCATCATCAACACGCCGCACAATCCGACCGCGACGGTGTTCAGCGAGGACGATATCGGCCGCCTCAAGGCGGTGACGCGCAACACCGATATCGTGATTCTGTCCGACGAAGTCTACGAACATGTGGTGTTCGACGGCGCCAAACATCAGAGCATGGCGTGCGACGCCGAACTCGCGGAACGCAGCGTGATCGTGTCGTCGTTCGGCAAGTCGTATCACGTGACCGGCTGGCGGGTCGGTTATTGCCTCGCGCCCGCCGCGCTGATGGACGAGATTCGCAAGGTCCATCAATTCATGGTGTTTTCTGCCGATACACCGATGCAATACGCTTTCGTCGATGCACTGGCGAATCGCGACAGCTATCTCGGCTTGTCCGCGTTTTATCAGAAGAAGCGCGATCTGCTCGCACATGCGCTGCGCGATTCGCGTTTCGAGTTGTTGCCGAGCGAGGGCAGCTTCTTCATGCTCGCGCGCTTTCGCGGTTTCTCCGAGGAAAGCGATAGCGATTTCGTGCTGCGCCTGATTCGCGATGCACGCGTTGCGACGATTCCACTGTCGGCGTTTTACACCGACGGCACGGACTCCGGCCTGATCCGTCTGAGCTTCTCGAAGGACGATGCGACGCTGATCGAAGGCGCGCGGCGTCTGTGCGAAATCTGATTGACCGATTGCGCGGGACGGCTGCATTTTGAGCGCAGTATGATCGTCACGCGGCTGCCGTCACAACAAAACAAAGGGAAGGGACCTGATATGAAGTTGCTCAAGCCTCTACTGGCGCTAACCTGCGCATTTGCGGCAATTGGCGTGTCGTCCGCCGCTCTCGCTGCCGATGCCACGACACTGCGTTTCGGACTCGAAGCGCAGTATCCGCCATTCGAATCGAAAGGGCCGAACGGTGAACTGCAAGGTCTCGATATCGATGTCGGCAATGCCGTCTGCGTCGCTGCGCATATGACGTGCAAATGGGTGGAGACTTCGTTCGACGGTTTGATTCCCGCGCTGCAGGGCCGCAAGTTCGATGCGATCAATTCGGCGATGAACGCGACCGAGCAACGCCGTCAGGCGATCGATTTCACGACCGTCGTGTATCGCGTGCCGACGCAACTGATCGCGAAGCGCGACAGCGGACTGCTGCCGACCACCGAGTCGCTGAAGGGCAAGCGCGTGGGCGTGCTGCAGGCTTCGATTCAGGAAACCTTTGCGAAGACGCATTGGGAAGCGGCCGGCGTTACCGTGGTGCCGTATCAGGACCAGAATCAGGTTTATACCGATCTCGTGGCGGGCCGCCTGGACGCGACGCTCGTGCTGGCGCCGGCTGGCCAGACGGGTTTTCTGTCGAAGCCTAGCGGGAAGGACTACGCGTTCGTCGGCCAACCGGTGCGTGACGACAAGATCCTCGGCAGCGGCATCGCGTACGGTATTCGCAAAGGCGATACCGCATTGCGTGATCAGCTGAACGCGGCGATTGCCAAAGTGCAGGCCGACGGTACCGTGAAGACGCTGGCGGCGAAGTATCTCGGCAATATCGACGTTACGCCGAAGTAAGTTACTCGCGGCGGGCGATCTGTTCCGCTGGTCGATTGGCGCCGCGAAATTCGTTTTCGGCGTTTTTTCAGGATTGGTAAGTCCGGGTTTTCGGAGAGAGTGAAGCAGCGTTGATGATTGCGCGTCCCGTCATTGCGATGTGGTTTGCGTCGATCTGTGCAGGCGTCGACGATGGTCAGGTTCGAGCGGACAGCCGAGGAGCACGCGCTGAGCAGCAGACTGAGCAGTGCGGTTTTGCAACGAAGCCTCCCGCGCCAACGTTCCGGCGCGACGACGCGTTGCTGTTCATCGAGGCGAAAATGCCTTGAAGGAAATTGCTTTTAGTGAAGGTCTGCCGCAGCGCCGCAGCACTTTTTGAATTTCTTGCCGCTGCCGCAAGGACATGGGTCGTTGCGGCCGACTTTCGATTCGGTGCGCTGAATCGTTGTGGCGAGTTTCCGTTCGTGGACCGCCAGACGATAGGGGAGCCAGAAACGATAGATGGCGGCGACGCTGGCGGGGAACTGTTTGGTGAGCACTTCGCGCTGCTGAGGTGTGTCGACCACATCAAGCACTTCGTCCGGGAGGTCCAGAGCGCCCATCAGGCGAATCGGTTCCAGTGCTTCCCGGCCTTGCTCGCTATCGAACAGCGCTTGCCAGTCCTGTCGGATGAGCATGAGACCATGCATGAAGCCCATTGCCCACGCTTCGCCGTCAATGTATTCGTGGTCGTCGCCGTCAAAGCGGCTGAAGCCAAACACCGGTTCGAACGCATCCGGGTCATTTTCCAGGCTGGCAATGATGCCGTTCATGTTCCGCAAGATCAGCCCAAGGATGTGCTGCGCGTGATCCATCGTTTCAAATTTAGGGGCGTGATCCTCGCTGGGTCCCCAAACGCCTGGTAGCCAGTAACTAGGCGGTACCGTGGTGGGCCCGATGGCCATCGCGGTCAGATAACCGTCGAGTGCCTCGATTGTCATTGTCTCGTCCGATGTCAGCTCGGAAATCAGAAACTCATCGAGTTCGTCGAACTCTTTTTCAGAGAGCGGGGTGGCCAGACCGACGGGATTGAGTTTTGATTTGGACATGGTGTGGCTTTGGAGCTTCGAATCGTGGGTATCAATGATATCGCGCAGCGATGCGGCATCGCGGCCGCAAAGCAGAACCCCAGTGTCAATGGATGACGAGCTGTCCAGATCGGCGAACGTGGACGAGAAAAGAAAAAAGGGTTACAAGCAATCGCTTGTAACCCTTTGAATTCTTGGTGGGGCGTGAGTGACTCGAACACTCGACCTACGGATTAAGAGTCCGCTGCTCTACCAACTGAGCTAACGCCCCAAACAGAAACGAGATTATGCAGAAACTTTTTTAGCTTGCCAAGCCCCCTTCGCAGATTTCTTAAAAATATTTGCACTGCCCGCCGCGTATGCCATCAAGCCCCGTCGGCTATCGTCAAAACGGCGCGGCGCGCACCGTCCCGGTATCATGACGCGGACACCTGCCGCTCGAAACGTCGCGCGGCTTTCGACCGGGGGCAGACATGGATGACAAAGAGATTCTCGAGTTGCTCGACCGCATCCTCGCGCCGTGGGTGCGCACGCTGACGCTCACGCCGGTCAAAGTCGACGAAGAAAGCGCGACGCTGCGCCTGCCGTTTTCCGGCGAGCTGCGCCATTCGGGCGGCGTCATCTGTGGCCAGGTCTTCATGGCGGCCGCCGACACGGCGATGATCGTCGCAATTGCCGCCGCGCTCGGCGGTTTCAAGCCGATGAGCACGGTGTCGCTCAATATCAGCTTCATGCGCGCGGTCCGCAAAGGCGATGTCCTGATTACCGCACGCGTGCTGCGCATGGGCCGAAACCTGGTGTTCGGCGAAGTCGAATTATTCGACGAAGCCGGCCACATGGCTGTCCATGCCACCACGACTTACGCGCTGCTCGACTGAAGCCGAGCGGGTAGAGCCGCATTAGAGGAAAAGCCAGGATGTTCGATCAGGTTGTATTCGCGGGCGGCGGCAATCGCTGCTGGTGGCAGGCAGGATTCTGGGATGTCGTGCAGCCGGAACTGCACATCCGTCCACGCGTCATCACCGGCATTTCGGCTGGCGCCGCCACCGCTTGCATGCTCTACACCCGCGATTCCAACTGGGTGATGCGCTATTACGAAGACGCCTTGCGGCATAACACCCGTAACGCCTATTGGGGCAATCTGCTGCGCGGCGAATCGGTCTTTCCGCATTACCGGATCTACCGGCAAGCGCTGCTTGATATTTACGGTGAGAATTTTTCGACGCTCGCCAAGGCGCCTGAAATCCGCATTGGCGTGTCGCATCTGCCGCGCTGGCTCGGCGCGCGCAGCGCCGTCGCCGCGGGCCTGATCGCGTACAACATCGAAAAGTACGTACGCAAAACCTTGCACCCAACGCTTGGTCAGGCGCTCGGCTTTCATCCGGAATTCGTGCGCGCGCAGGATTGCACGACCGTCGAGGATCTGGCGGATCTGATCCTGCAATCGTCCAGTACGCCGCCGTTCACGCCCGTGTTACGGCGCAACGGCCGACCCGTGCTGGATGGTGGAATGGTGGATAACGTGCCGGTCGGCGCGCTCGACGCCGAAGCGCCCGGTAACGTGCTGGTGATGGTTACGCGTCTTTATCCGCGTCCGCAGATGTTCGTCGTGCCGCACGGGGTGCAGCAACGGCTCTACGTGCAGCCTTCGCGCAAGGTGCCGATTTCGAGCTGGGACTATACGAGCCCGTCGCAGATGGTCCATGCGTACAACCTCGGCCGCGTCGACGGTGAGGCCTTTCTCGAACGCATGCCCGAATTGCTGGAAGCCGGCGCGCACGAAGCGCGCTAAGCGGCGGCGCGGCTGGTTGCCGGCCGGCCGCGTTCGCGGCCCGTGCAGAACACGCTCAACGCCCGCCGGATTAGCGTCGGCGGCCGCCCTGCAGCGCTTCCGGATTCGCGACGCTGGCGGTATCGCCGGCGTCGAAAGCCAGAATGTTCTTGAACGCTGCGGTGAAATACTGCTCGTAGCTCTCACGCTCCACATATCCGATATGCGGCGTGCAAATCACATTCTCCATGCGCAGCAAGCTGTAGCCCTGCAGAATCGGCTCGCTTTCATAGACGTCGATCGCGACCATCCCTGGGCGGTTGTGCGACAGCGCGCTCACCAGCGCGTTTTCGTCGAGCAGTTCGGCCCGGCTCGTGTTCACGAGCAGCGCGGTCGGCTTCATGCGCATCAGGTCTTCCTGCTTGACGATACCGCGCGTGTCGTCATGTAGACGCAGATGCAGCGACAGCACATCGCTCTGCTCGAACAGCGCCTCACGGCTCTCGGCGACACTGTAGCCGTCGGCGCGCGCCGCTTCACGTGAATGCTCGCGGCCCCAGATCAGCACGTTCATGCCGAATGCCTTCCCGTAACCGGCAACCAGCCGGCCGATCTTGCCGTAACCCCAGATTCCCAGCGTCTGACCGCGCAACACCTGGCCCAAACCGAAGTTCGGCGGCAGGGCGGAAGTCTTCAAACCGGACTGTTGCCAGGCTCCTTGCTTAAGGTTTGCTACGTATTGCGGAATCCGCCGCTGAGCGGCCATGATGAGAGCCCACGTCAGTTCGGCTGGCGCGAACGGCGAGCCGCTGCCTTCGAGCACGGCGATGCCGCGCTCGGTACAGGCCGCGAGATCGATGTGGCTCGAAACTTTGCCGGTCTGGCTGATCATGCGCAAACGCGGCAATTTATCGAGTAGTTGCGAGCTGATGCGGGTGCGTTCGCGAATCAGGACCAGCGCGTCGACTTCGGAGAGACGGCTCGCGAGCTGGCCCAGACCGCGAACGGTGTTGTTGAAAACTTTGACTTCGTGGTCGGCCAGTAATTGAAAGCAGTCGAGCTTGCGAACGGCGTCCTGGTAATCGTCGAGGATGGCAATCTTCATGGTATGTGTCTTGCGGCGCACCATAGCGGTGCGAAACGGAGTGTTATGCTGACTGTCCCACCATGTGACCTAGGTCACATGCCGGTCTGGCTGAATGCCTTACCGTATAAGCTGCCGCGAAGAACGGTAGCGCCACGGCAAGGCGGATTGACACGTTTTTAACAGTTTGTTGCGTGTTGAGGCAAGCCGCTTTACAGACGGTTGCAGACGACCGTCGGCAAGGCAGTTTGGCTGATTTCGCGCAACAGGCTGCGTAGCCCATGATGGCCTGCACAATCGCGCGTCGAGTTGTAAAAATGCCGGCGCGACGAATTGAACGCCTCTCGCATGCAGTGTCCCTTGGGCTTGTACCGTTTTTCTATTGCAATCAAAACGGAGACAGGTCAATGAATCTTCCCTCATTCGAAGGACAGCCCGCTATCGAGGCGTCCGCAGCGGCGCCCACGTGGGTCAAACACCGAAAATTGATCGACTGGGTCCAGCGCGTCGCCGCGTTGACCAAACCCGACCGGATCGTCTGGTGCGACGGCTCTCAGGAGGAGTACGACCGCCTATGTGCCCAGATGGTCGAAGCCGGCACCCTCAGGAAACTCAATCCCGCCAAACGTCCGAATTCGTATCTCGCCTGGTCCGATCCGTCGGACGTGGCGCGTGTTGAAGACCGCACGTTCATCTGCTCACAGCGGCGTGAAGACGCCGGGCCGACCAACAACTGGCTTGCTCCCGCCGAAATGCGTTCAACGCTCGATGGCCTCTTCGAAGGCGCGATGCGCGGTCGCACGATGTACGTCGTACCGTTTTCGATGGGGCCGCTCGGTTCGCCGATCGCGCACATCGGCGTCGAACTGAGCGACAGCCCGTACGTGGTCACTAACATGCGCATCATGACCCGCATGGGCCGCAAAGTGTACGACGTACTGGGCGAAAACGGCGAGTTCGTGCCGTGTGTGCATTCGGTCGGCGCGCCGCTAGCAGCCGGTGCGAAAGACGTGCCCTGGCCGTGCAACGAGACCAAATACATCGTCCATTTTCCGGAGTCGCGCGAGATCTGGAGTTACGGCTCGGGTTACGGCGGCAACGCGTTGCTCGGCAAGAAGTGCTTCGCGCTACGCATTGCGTCGACCATGGGCCGCGCCGAAGGCTGGCTCGCCGAACACATGCTGATCCTCGGCGTGACCTCGCCGCAAGGGCGCAAGCATCACGTGGCGGCGGCGTTCCCGTCGGCCTGCGGCAAGACCAACTTCGCGATGCTGATCCCGCCAGAGGGGCTGAATGGCTGGAAAATCTCCACTATCGGCGACGACATCGCGTGGATCAAGCCAGGCAAGGACGGGCGCCTGTATGCGATCAATCCGGAAGCCGGCTACTTCGGCGTCGCGCCGGGCACGAGCGAAAAAACCAATTTCAACGCGATGGCCACGTTGAAGGAAAACGTCATCTTCACCAACGTGGCGCTTACCGACGACGGCGATGTCTGGTGGGAAGGCATGACCGACGAGCCGCCCGCGCACCTGATCGACTGGCAGGGCAAGGACTGGACGCCGGCAGTCGCCAAGGAAAGCGGGCGCAAGGCGGCCCATCCGAACGCGCGCTTCACCGCGCCAGCCGCGCAATGTCCTTCAATTGATGCCGATTGGGAAAATCCGGCGGGCGTCGCGATCGACGCGTTCATCTTCGGCGGGCGCCGCTCGACTACCGTGCCGCTCGTCACCGAGGCGCGCAACTGGGTCGAAGGCGTCTACATGGCGGCGACCATGGGCTCGGAAACCACCGCGGCCGCTGCGGGCCAGCAGGGCGTGGTGCGCCGCGACCCGTTCGCGATGCTGCCGTTCTGCGGCTACAACATGAGTGATTACTTCGGCCATTGGCTCAAAACCGGCGAGCGTCTCGAGCAGATGAACGCCACGCTGCCGAAGATCTTCTGCGTCAACTGGTTCCGCAAGGGCGCGGACGGCAAGTTCGTCTGGCCGGGGTTCGGCGAGAACATGCGCGTGTTGAGCTGGATGGTTGGCCGCGTTGAGGGTTCGGCGCAAGGTGAGGAGCATGCGTTCGGCGTATCGCCGCACTACGAAGACATCGACTGGAGCGGCCTGGATTTCAGCCGGGAGCAATTCCAGCAGGTGATATCCGTGGACGATGCGGCCTGGCGTGATGAACTTGCGCTGCACGCCGAGCTGTTTGACACGCTGCAGCAAGGGCTGCCGCCAGCTTTGGCGCAGACCAAGAGCGCTTTGGAGGGCAAACTCGCGGCATGATCATGTGAGTGTTCACTCCGCCTAGGAAAGCCGCCTTCGGGCGGCTTTTTGTTTTGGCGATGACACATTCGGTCACTTTTTTCGATTCTGCGCCGCAGGCATCGTCGTCATGTCTGTTCGAACAAAAAGGACAGTGCAAGCTGCACTGCAGCAGATTGTTGCCATTCCGGGAACAATAGGTGTTCATACCCTACATTGGTCAGCACGGTGGCACGAATTTCGACAAAAATTCCGCTAAGTTGGGCAACTTATGCACGATTTCGCGAGTCGTAGGAGAATTCCAAGTTCGCTTCACTGGTTTTCACTAATTGTCAGGAAGCAGTAATACGGCAGGAGTTGTCTTATGGATCATTTGCAGTCGATGCGAGTTTTCGTCAGAGTGGCGGATCTCGGCAGTTTTGCCCGCGCTGCAAGCGCAATGGATATTTCCAACGCAGTCGCGACCCGCCACGTCGCCGATCTCGAAGGCCGCCTTGGTACGCGGCTGCTCAATCGCACAACCCGCAGCTTGTCGCTGACCGAATCGGGCCAGGTTTATCTAGAACGCGCACGCCAGATTCTCGACGAACTGGAAGACGTCGAGCAAATGGTGGTCGCGCGAAATCACGAACCCGTCGGCACGTTGCGAATCGTCGCACCGGTCGTGTTCGGGTTGCATAACCTCGCGCCCGTGCTCCAGACGTATGCAGAGCGTTATCCGAAAGTCATTCCCGATGTCACGCTGGTGGATCGCCAAGTCGATCTGGTTGAAGAAGGCTTCGATGTGGGCGTGGTGATCGCGCGCCAGATGCGCAGCGCGAGCATCGTCACGCGGCGTTTGACCACCGGTTGCATGACGGTGTGCGCAACGCCGGCTTATCTGGAGAAACACGGCACGCCCACGCGTCCGGAGCATTTGCTCGAGCATCCGTGCCTGAGCCTGCCGTCCGAGTATTGGGGCGATGAGCGCGTATTCACGGGGCCGGAAGGCGAAGTGCGGGTGCGTCCGTCCAACGTCATCGTGGCGAACAACACGGAAATGCTACGGCAGTTCGCGCTGCTCGGCATGGGCATCGCAATTTTGCCGAGCTACTTGATCGGACGGGACATGACGCGAGGCAGGCTCGTGCGTCTGCTCGGCGATTACCGCTTGCCGCAGGTCGAGATCAACATTGCGTATCCGAGCCGCCGTCATTTGCCGGCCAAGGTGCGCACGTTCATCGACCATCTGGTCGAGCACTTCAGCCAGACGCCGAACAGTCTGCTTGGCGAACAATGGATCAAGGACGGCCTCATGCGGCCCGCCACGGCGGCCACGACGAATTCCGCTGCTCCGCTGCCGCCGGAAGCGTTCGACGGCGCCGAGCCGCTCTCGCGACTTCTGGACAGCGAGTTGGCGCCGATGCCAAAGGCGTTGGCGAAGCCGGTGAGTCGCACACGGCCGACGGCTTTGTCGCCACTGTGAAGTGAGGCTTTGAGGCTTTAGTCGGGCCGCGCCACGGCAGGCGCGGTTTGGCAGGCAAACAAAAAGGCACAGTCACGAAAAGTGACTGCGCCTTTTTTTATGGCACACGGAAAGCCGGCCGGAAGCGAACGACCTTCGGCCGTCCGCTGATCCGCATCAGGAGCCGGTCTTGCGCGCCGCTGGTTTCTTCGCGGGCGCCTTCTTGGCTGCGGCAGTCTTGGTAGCAGGCGCTTTCTTGGCCGCTGCCTTTTTTGCCGCAGGTACCGCCTTCACTGCAACCGGCGCGTCTTCATCGTCCTGCTCCGGTGCTGCCTTGGCCGCGGATTTCGCCGCTGCAGCCTTCGCCGCAGTTTTAGCCGACGGCTCCTTCTTCTCGAACTCGAAGCCAATCTTCCCGTCGTTCTGCTTGACGAGGAACGCCTTGAAGTTGCGACCGGTGCGCGACGACTTGAAGTTCGTCAGTAGATCGGTGCGCCCTTCTTCGAGCAGTTTCGCCATCTGCTCGCGGGCGATTTCCTGCTGCAGGATCACCTTGCCGGAGCGGAAGTCGCAGGTCTTCGGATTGGCGACCGAGTTCTCGCAGACATAGCTCATGCCATGCTCGAACACGCGGCCCTTGCACTTCGGACACGCACCAACGGCTTGTTGATCCGAGAAGTCAGGCGGTTCCCCGTCTTCACCGCCCGAATCCTGACCGAAATCGAATTCGAGTTTGTAGTTCTTGATCTCGTCGTCGAGCGAGAGCTTCAGGATTGCAGAGAACGGCCGGCCCATTTTGCTGCGGAAGCCCGACAGCGGTCCGATCGTCTTGTTTTGCAACAACTCTTCGACTTCCGGAATTTCGAACTGACGTCCGCCCGGGATCTTCGAAATCGAGAACTCGCATTTCGAGCAGGCAAAACGGCGGTAGTTTTCCTTCACCTGACCACCGCAATTCGGACACGGCGTTTGCAACGTCGCGTAATCGCCCGGGATCGTGTCCGAATCGTATTCCTTCGCACGCTTGACGATGGTCTGCGTCATGCGGGCGATTTCCTGCATGAACGCGTCGCGTGGCAGATTTCCACGCTCCATTTGCGAGAGCTTGTATTCCCACTCGCCCGTCAGCTCAGGTGCGGTCAGTTCCTTCACGCCGAGGCCGCGCAACAGCGTCATCAACTGGAATGCCTTGGCGGTCGGGATCAGATCGCGGCCTTCGCGAATCAGGTACTTTTCGCCGAGCAGACCTTCAATGATGGCGGCGCGCGTGGCCGGCGTGCCGAGCCCCTTGGCGGCCATGGCCTCGCGCAACTCGTCGTCTTCGACCAGCTTGCCCGCGCCTTCCATGGCCGACAGCAGGGTCGCTTCGTTGTAGCGTGCGGGCGGCTTGGTGACCAGTTGCTGGGCGGCGATCTTGTCCGTCTTGACCTTTTCGTCCTTCTGCACCGGCACGAGGTTCGCGTCTTCACCGCTGATTTCGCGGCCATAAACCTGCAACCAGCCCGGTTCAACCAGCACCTTGCCTTCCGTCTTGAAGTGATGGCCGACCACTTCCGTGATCCGCGTCGTCACCTTGTACTCGGCCGCCGGGAAGAACACCGCGAGGAAACGCTTCACGACTAGGTCGTAGAGCTTCTGTTCCGGTTCGGACAGGTTCTTCGGCGCTTGTGCCGTCGGGATGATGGCGAAGTGGTCGCTGATCTTCGAGTTGTCGAAGATGCGCTTGTTCGGCTTCACCCAGCCCTTGTCGAGCACCTGCTTGGCGTGCGGGAGATAGTTATTGCTCTCCTTGAGCATGCCGAGCGTTTCCTTGACCGTATCCATATAATCTTCCGGCAACGCGCGTGCGTCGGTCCGGGGATAGGTCAGCACCTTGTGCTTTTCGTACAGCGCCTGAGCGAGGCCAAGCGTGTTCTTCGCCGAAAAGCCGAAGCGGCCGTTGGCTTCACGCTGCAAGCTGGTCAGGTCGAACAGCGCCGGCGACAGTTGCGTAGACGGCTTCGATTCTTCCGTGACCGTGCCGATCTGGCCGCGGCAGGCGGCGACGATCGTTTCCGCAGCGGGCAATGCCCACAGGCGCGAATCGCGCTTTTCCGGGTCGAATTCGTCGCGCTTGAATTTCGGATCGAACCAGCGGCCTTCGTAGAAGCCGGCCGCACAGACGAATTCCGCCTTCACTTCCCAGTAATCGCGCGGCACGAAGCGGCGAATCTTTTCTTCGCGTTCGACCACGATCGACAGCGTCGGCGTTTGCACTCGCCCGACCGTGGTCAGGAAGAAGCCGCCGCCCTTGCTGTTGAACGCCGTCATGGCCCGCGTGCCGTTGATGCCGACCAGCCAGTCCGCTTCCGAGCGACAACGCGCCGCATCGGCGAGCGGCTGCATTTCTTCGTCGCTACGCAAACGGGCAAAGCCGTCGCGAATCGCGCCGGCTGTCATCGACTGCAGCCACAGGCGCTGCACCGGTTGCTTGGCTTTCGCATGTTGCGCGATCAGGCGGAAAATCAGTTCGCCCTCACGCCCAGCGTCACATGCGTTGATCAAACGATCGATGTCTTTGCGCTTGAGCAGCTTGGTCAGCACCTTCAGGCGCGACTCGCTCTTGGCGATCGGATTCAGATCGAAATGCGGCGGAATGACGGGCAGATTGGCGAAACTCCACTTGCCTCGCTTGACTTCATAGTCTTCGGGCGCGGCGATTTCCAGCAGGTGGCCGACTGCCGAGGAAAGGACGTAGTCGTCACTTTCGTAGTATTCGTCATGCTTGGTAAAGCCGCCCAAAGCGCGCGCGATGTCGTTCGCGACGGAAGGCTTTTCGGCGATGATCAGTGCTTTGGACATGACTCGATGTGAGGTTGGTAGATCCGGGTTGATGGCCTTGAGTGCGCATTCTTTAGCGCGACCCTCGTTTGCGACCTTTGCGACCCAATGACGACCGCTTTATAGCACACGGCGCCAAAGCAACGTGTCAAGCGCCATAAAAGCGCGCCATCATAATTGCGTGCCCAGCTATTGGGCAAGCTTCTGCAAACGTACTGCGCGCTGCTCGCAACGCCCGCGCCACAAGGCCGCGCGAGCGACAAGCCAATTTCAGGCAACGGTCAGCGCGGGCCGCAGTTTGGGTGCGCCACTGATGCCGGGCACAGCCGTCAGGTCAGACAACATCCTCTCCACAATTGCAGCCTGCGGCAAAACCGTGCCGAAAAAACGTGTCGTAAACGAGTCTTCGATCAGGATGGTCGGGAAATTCTCGACATCCAGATCATCGAAACGGTCAGCGTGCGTTTCGATGTCGATCCATGCGAAACAGATATCCGGGTGCTTGTCCGCCAGCTTGTCGAAGGCATCCCGATAGTCACGGCACGTTCCGCACCATTCCGCGCACAGGCAGGCAACGAACAGCGTGTCGGGTTCGTTGACGCGCTCGGCGATCCGGTCTTGGTCGGTGTCGAGATTCAGCGCGGGCATGGTGGTTCCTTGCGTACTTTTGTCAGGTGCTTTGGCGCGAATGTAGCATGGCCGCCAGTGAGTCGTGGTCAACGAGCCTCGATGCGAGCCTCGTCGTGGCTTGCCCGCACGAAGCGTCCGCCGGGTAGCACGCTCACCTGGCCGGCGAGTTCGAGCTGCAGCAAGGCGTTTTGTAATGCTGCGTCCTCCATCTCGGTGCGGGTGGCCAGAATTTCAAGCGTGGTCGGCGCATGGCCGAGTGCAGCGAGGAGCTTCCGGCCGTCAGCGGAGAGGCCGGCCGCGTCTCGCGACATGGCTGGCGGCGGCATGTGTTGCGGCTGCACGGTATCGTCCCACATCGCTGTTTGCGCGAAGCCGGGCACAGGCGCGGTTGAAGGCGCGCGCCTCGCCAGTCCGAATTCCTCCAGCACTTCATCCGGCGTCTCGACCAGTTTCGCGCCCTGCTTGATTATCCGGTGACAGCCGCGCGACAAGGGTGCGTGGATCGAACCCGGTAGCGCAAAGATATCGCGCCCCATTTCATTGGCCAGCCTCGCCGTTATCAGTGAGCCCGACCGCATGGCGGCCTCGACGATCAGTACGCCGCTGACAAGGCCTGCGATCAGGCGATTGCGCTGCGGGAAATTCGCAGCGCGCGCCGGCGTGCCGAGCGGCCACTCGGAGAGGATCGCGCCTTGCATGGCGATCTGCCGCGCGAGCGCATGATGCGCCGCCGGGTACACGAGATCCGCGCCGGTGCCGATGACGGCGACCGTCCCACCGACGCCAGCGAGGCCGCCCCGATGGGCGGCGCCGTCGATGCCGAGCGCCAGCCCCGACACGACCGTGACACCGGCTGCGGACAACTCCCGAGCGAAACGCTCCGCGTCCTCGACACCTTGCGGCGTGGCGCTGCGGCTACCCACGATGGCGATTGCGTGGTTGTGTAACCGGTCCAGCCGACCCTTTATATATAGCAGGGGCGGCGGATCGGGCATGGTCAGCAGTGCGGGCGGATAGGCGGGGTCGTCGAGTGTCGCCACCTGGTTGCCGGGCAGTTCCCGCCAGGCGAGCACCGCGGCCAGTTGCGCGTCGAACTCCGGACCGGGCGGCGCCAGCGCGGCGCGCGCCACGGCTTCGCCGGCGATCCCGGCAAGCGTTTCCAGCGACTGATCGAAGAACGCCTCGGGCAGCCCGAAAGCACTCAGAAGCAGGCGCAGCGCGGCGGGTTTCAGCCCTGGCGCAAGCGTAAGCCGTAGCCAGGCGGCGAGCTCGATCTCGGTTGCAGGCAAGGTGTGCATCAGGGGGCGATCCTCCTGCAGGGCCAGCGGGCAGGCGGGCGCCATGCTAAAATTTTCATCATCCGAAATAACCACAGCGCCGCGCCTACCCGCGCGGGCTCGTCGTCTAGCGCAAGTGGCGCGTTGAATCGAACCGGTTCGACACCATCTATCCTCTGCGTAACGCAATGAGTCCACAAGCTGGCCGAATGGCTAACGCGGGCCTCCCACCGGTCAGCGGCGTCTGAAAATCAACTTCAAGATCATGGCTTTACTGAATATCCTCAATTACCCGGACAAACGGCTGCACAAGATTGCGAAACCCGTGGAAGTGGTCAACGACCGCATTCGCCGGCTCGTCGCCGACATGGCCGAAACGATGTACGCCGCGCCCGGCGTGGGTCTCGCCGCGACCCAGGTCGACGTGCACGAGCGTGTGATCGTGATCGATGTTTCAGACGCGCACGACGAACTGCTCGCCTTCATCAACCCTGAAATCGTCTGGTCGAGCGACGAGAAAAAGCTTGCGGAAGAAGGTTGTCTGTCGGTGCCCGGCATTTACGACAACGTCGAACGTGCTGAGAAAGTGCGCGTACGGGCGCTCAACGAAAAGGGCGAAACGTTCGAACTCGACTGCGAAGGGCTGCTCGCCGTGTGCATCCAGCACGAAATGGATCACCTGATGGGCCGCGTGTTCGTCGAGTACCTGTCGTCGCTGAAACAGACGCGCATCAAGAGCAAGATGAAGAAGCTCGCCCACGCGATGTAATGCGCGTTCACCTCGCCTACGGCCCCCATTCATGAGTCATTCGTTGCGCGTCATTTTTGCCGGCACGCCGGAGTTCGCCGCAGCCGCGCTGGCGGCCATCCACGGCGCCGGTTTTGCCGTGCCGCTCGTGCTGACCCAGCCCGACCGGCCCGCCGGACGCGGCATGAAATTGCAGGCGAGTCCGGTCAAGCGCTACGCGCAGGAGCACGGACTGGCAGTCGCGCAACCGCCTTCGCTGCGTCGAACCGGCAAATATCCGGCTGAAGCTGCCGCCGCTATCGATCTATTGCGTGCCACGCCTCACGACGTCATGGTGGTGGCCGCCTACGGTTTGATCTTGCCGCAGGAAGTGCTCGATATTCCGCCGCGCGGCTGCATCAATATTCACGCCTCGCTGCTGCCGCGATGGCGCGGCGCCGCGCCGATTCATCGCGCGATCGAAGCGGGCGACGCACAAACCGGCATCACGCTGATGCAGATGGATGTCGGCCTCGACACCGGGGCGATGATCTCCGAAGCACGCACCCCGATTGCCGGCGACGACACCACGGCCACTTTGCACGACCGCCTTGCACAGGACGGCGCGAAGCTGATCGTCGAAGCGCTGATCGAACTGGAGCGCACGGGCGCGCTGGCGGCAACGCCGCAACCGGCTGACGGCGTGACTTATGCCGAAAAGATCGCCAAAGACGAAGCCGCACTCGACTGGCGCAAGCCGTCGAACGTACTGGCGCGCCAGGTCCGTGCGTTCGACCCGTTCCCGGGCGGCGTGGCGACGCTGGATGACGGCACGTCGATCAAGATCTGGGCGGCGGTTCCGGTTCCAGTCGCGGCAAAAGCTAACCAGGCACCAGGCACAATCGTCGACATCTCTCCCGAAGGTGTAGTCGTAGCCTGCGGCGAAGGCGCGCTGCGCCTCACGCAATTGCAGAAGCCCGGCGGCAAGCGCTTGCCGGCGCGCGAATTTCTGGCCGGCGCAACGCTGGCCGCGGGGCAGCATTTCCAGCTTCCCGCGCCACGATAACAGGGGCGAGCGTGCCCCGAACATCGTCCATTCGGCCGATGTTCAGGGCGCCCCGCAGCGCACCGGCCGCGCGTTAGAATCCTCCATGCAACGGCCCAGTTTTCGAGGATTCCATGTTCGGCATTACCCATTTCGAGTTTTTCGTCGTCGCCGTCTTTCTGTTGAACGTGACGCCCGGTCCGGATACGGCATATATCGTGGGACGCAGCGTCGCGCAGGGCCGTGGCGCGGGGCTGATGTCCGCGCTTGGCATTTCCGCCGGTTGCTGCGTTCATTCGCTGGCTTGCGCGTTTGGTTTGACGGCGTTGCTGGCGGCATCGGCCACCGCGTTCACTGTCATCAAATTCGTCGGCGCCATGTATCTGCTCTATCTGGGCGTGCGCCTGATTTTCGCGAAGCCGGCAGCCGACAGGGCCGCTGGCGAAGCGCGTGCGGCCGGCGCGCCGAAATCGCTGCGGCAGCTCTTCCTGCAAGGTTTCTGGACCAACGTGCTGAACCCCAAGGTCGTGCTGTTTTTTGTTTCCTTTTTCCCGCAATTCGTCACGACTAGCAGCGATCACAAGGCGCTGGCGTTCCTCACGCTCGGCGTCGTGTTCGTGGTGATGAGCATGGTCTGGAACAGCTTTGTCGCGTGGATCGCGGGGAGTGTGACGCGGCGTTTCTCCGGCAAGCCGTCGGTGAAGAAATGGCTGGATCGCGGTGTCGGCAGCGCTTTTGTCGGCTTGGGCATCAAGCTCGCCACCGCATCAAGATGATTGAATTTTCCTCACGCGCCCATATCTAACATTTAGCTTACAATCGAGCGCCGCGATCACGCGGCGCAGATATGAACCCGCGTCAGGGCAAGGAGTAGGACATGTTCAATTGGGTCAAAACCGCGATGTTGATGGCCGCGATCACGGCCCTTTTCATCGTGATCGGCGGAATGATCGGCGGGTCGCGCGGTATGGCGATCGCGCTGGTGATCGCGCTCGGGATGAATTTCTTTTCGTACTGGTTCTCGGACAAGATGGTCCTGCGCATGTACAACGCGCAGGAAGTCGACGAAACCAGCGCGCCGCAGTTCTACCGCATGGTGCGCGAGCTTGCCACTCGCGCCAGCCTGCCCATGCCGCGTGTCTACCTGATCAATGAAGACGCGCCGAACGCATTCGCCACCGGCCGCAATCCTGAGCATGCGGCGGTCGCGGCAACCACCGGCATTCTGCGGGTGTTATCGGAGCGCGAAATGCGCGGCGTGATGGCGCATGAACTCGCGCACGTGAAGCATCGCGACATCCTGATCTCAACCGTTTCGGCAACCATGGCCGGCGCCATCTCGGCGCTCGCGAACTTCGCGATGTTCTTTGGCAGCCGCGACGAAAACGGCCGTTCAACGAATCCGATCGCCGGCATCGCCGTTGCGTTGCTGGCGCCAATTGCCGGTGCGCTGATCCAGATGGCGATTTCGCGCGCGCGTGAATTCGAGGCAGACCGTGGCGGCGCGCAGATTTCCGGCGACCCGCAGGCGCTCGCGTCGGCGCTCGACAAGATCCATCGTTACGCCAGCGGTATTCCGTTCCCCGTCGCCGAGCAGCATCCGGCCACGGCGCAGATGATGATCATGAATCCGCTGTCTGGTGGTGGCATCGCCAATCTGTTTTCGACACACCCCGCAACGGAGGAACGTGTCGCGCGGCTAATGGAAATGGCGCGCACCGGGCGTTTCGAATAACGCGACGTAAGTGTGGCGTGAGTGCAGCGTGAATGTTGCGTGAAAGGCGAGTCGGCGGACTCGCCTTTTTTTATTGGTGCCGTGCCGGCGATTCCGCCACGGGAGCGCCCGCGTCGCGCCAAGCTACAATGTGCTGTTTGGGTCGCGCGTACCGCGTGGCCTGCTTTTGCCTCTTTCATGACTCCAAAGCCTTCTTCGCGTATTGCTTCTCCATCGGCGCGCCCACGCGAATCCCGTCTGTCGATGCTGCATCTCGCGCCCGAATCGCTCGCTTTCGCGCTTGACTGCGCGGGCCAGGCCGTCGGCGCCGTGCGCCTTGGCGCGGCGTTGCCGGCAGCGCTGCAATCCGTGTTCGTGTCCGCGCCGGAAGGCAGTGCCGCCGCCGCGCGCGGCGCGGTCCAGGACATTGCGTACCGCACCATGCGCCGTCTGGCGACGGCCGAATGGCTGATCGCGAAGCTGGTAAAGAAGGCGCCGCCGCCGCACGTCGGCCACGTTCTCGCCTGCGCGCTTGCGTTGCTCGTCGACGATGAAGCGAGCGCCGCCTACGCGCCGTTCACGGTCGTCGATCAGGCCGTCAGCGCAATCGGCGCGCGCCGTGAAATCGCATTCGCGAAGGGTCTCGTCAACGCCGTATTGCGCAATTTCCTACGCGAACGTGAGACGCTGCTGAGCGCGGCGCAAGCCGACGAAGTGGCGTGCTGGAACTACCCCGCGTGGTGGATTAACGCCGTGAAACGGGCGTGGCCCGACGCGTGGCAAGCGGTGCTCGCCGTCGGCAACACGCAAGGTCCGCTGACATTGCGCGTGAACGCGCGCCGCTCGACGGTCGATGCCTACCTGCAAGTGCTGCACGAACATCACATTGTTGCGAGCCAGGCTGGCGAATACGCCGTCAAGCTCGCCACGCCGATGCCGGTCGACCGCATTCCCGGCTTCAACGACGGCGTCGTCTCAGTGCAGGACGCCGGTGCGCAACTCGCGGCGCAACTGCTCGGCGCGCGTGACGGCATGCGCGTGCTCGACGCCTGCGCGGCGCCCGGCGGCAAGACCGGCCACCTGCTCGAACTCGCCAGTCTTCAACTCGTCGCGCTCGAAAGCGATGCGACGCGCGCACGCCGTATCGGTGAAAATTTGCAGCGCTTGAAGCTCGATGCGGAAGTACGCATCGGCGATGCCGGCCAGCCGGGCAAATGGCACGACGACATCGACCAGCCGTTCGACCGCATTCTTGCCGACGTGCCGTGTTCCGCGTCGGGCATCGTGCGGCGTCATCCGGATATCCGCTGGTTGCGTCGCGAATCCGATATTGCCGCGCTGGTTGCCGAGCAGCGCCGCATTCTCGACGCGCTCTGGCCGCTCGTGAAGCCAGGCGGCGAGTTGCTTTACGTTACGTGTTCGATCTTCCCCGAAGAGGGCGAGTTGCAGGCGCAGTGGTTTGGAGACAAGTACCAGGATGCGGTACGATTGGACGCGCCGGGGCAACTTTTACCCGCAGTTGCCCGCGCGCCCGCCGACACATCGGCCGGTTCCCATGCCGGACAATCCGCTGAAGACAGCGCCGGCTCGAACTTAGACCACGACGGATTCTTCTACGCGCGCTTTCAGAAACGGTGACCATCAAACGCTTTTTCCCGCTTCGGCTCGCTGCCGTACTCTGGATCGCGCTGGCCGTATGGCTGGCTGCACCAGGCGCGGCGCATGCTGATTCGATCGCGGTGCAGCGCGCGTCGCTGCAATCCGACGGCACCGGTTGGGCGCTGGACGCGCGTTTCGACTTCGACCTGAACAGCAACCTCGAAGACGCGGTCAACAAGGGCATTCCGCTTTATTTCACGACCGACTTCGAACTGAGCCGGCCGCGCTGGTACTGGTTCGACGAACAACCGGTGAGCGTGTCGCAGAGCATTCGCCTGTCGTTCCAGCCGCTTACGCGCGAGTACCGCGTCTCGAGCGTGTCCTCGGGCGGTTTGCAACTTGGCTTCAGCACGCTGAAAGATGCCCTCGCGGTAATCAGGCACATCACGTCCTGGCATGTAATAGACCGCAATGAGGTGCATGTCGGTGAGACCTACAACGCGTCCGTACGCATGCAACTCGATATCGCGCTCATGCCCAAGCCGTTCCAGATCGACGCGGTGAACAACCGCGACTGGAACCTCTCGTCCGAGTGGAAGCGTTTTACCTTTACGGTGACCGAACGTGCTAAATAGAGTGCGCCGAGACACCAGTGTCACCAGCATCGTCGTGCGCGTGCTGGTCTCCACGGTCGCCGTGACGGCTGTGTTGCTGCTCGTCCTGCTGGCCGCCGCGAGCGCGAATACCGAGTTCTTCGACCGCTACTACCAGTGGCTCTATGCGGCCAACCTCGTGGTCGCGATGATCTTCCTGCTGGTGGTGGCGACGCTCGTCATCATCATCATCGTGCGGCTTCGAAAGGGAAAATTCGGCACAAGGCTGTTAGCAAAGCTGGCCTTTTTCATGGCGCTCGTCGGCGTGGTGCCGGGCGGGATCATTTACGTCGTGTCGTATCAGTTCGTGTCGCGCAGTATCGAATCGTGGTTCGACGTGAACGTCGAAACCGCGCTGACCTCGGGCCTGAATCTCGGTCGCGGCATGCTCGACGCCTCGCTCTCCGATCTGCAGACCAAGGGCCGTCTGATGTCCGAGCAGCTTGCGAGCGCGGATGCCGCCGGCACGACGCTCACGCTTTTGCGCCTGCGCGATCAGTTCGGCGTGCAGGATGCGACGATCGTCGAACCGACCCGCAGCATGTCGGGCGCGACGCCGGACATGCACGTGGTCGCGCAGGCGTCCGGTAATTACGCCACGCTCGTGCCGAACGACTTGCCCACGCCGCTGATGATCGATCAGGCGCGCGGCCGCGGCTTTGCCGCGATCGAAGGCGAAGTCGACGGCGATCCGCATGCGCACGGCAGCAAAGGCGCGCTACGGCTGCGCGTGGTGCAGCGCATTCCCGACTCGAATGCGTCGTTGCTGCAGCCCACCGAACGCTTCCTGCAGCTCACGCAGCCGGTGTCGCCGTCGCTCGCGCGTAATGCCGACGCGGTGCAGCGCGCCTATCGCGAGTATCAGGAAAAGGCGCTGGGCCGCACCGGCTTGCGCAAGATGTATATCGGCACGCTCACGCTCGCGCTGTTCCTCGCCACCTTTATTGCGATGATGCTGGCGCTGGCGCTCGGCAATCAGCTGGCGCGGCCGCTGTTTCTGCTCGCGCAGGGCACGAAGGAAGTGACTGAAGGCGACTACACGCCGAAGCGCGAAATCAAATCGCGAGACGAACTGGGCTTCCTTACGCAGTCGTTCAATGCGATGACGCGGCAGCTTTCCGAGGCGCGGGCGGCGGTGGAGAACAACCGTATCGCGCTGGAGCATTCGAAGGCGTATCTGGAGAGTATTCTCGCGAACCTGACCGCTGGTGTGTTCGTATTCGACCGGCAGTTCCGGCTCACCACGGCAAATCGCGGCGCCGAGCGGATTTTCCGCCAGCAGTTCCAGGAAGTGCTGGGTTCGGCGCTTGAGCAGATCAGCGTGTTGAGCGAATTCGGCGGCATGGTGCGCAAGGCCTTTGCTGATCGCGAGGCCGCCAGCGGCGACGGGCACGACGACCGTGGCCATTGGCAGCAGCAGTTCGCGGTGCAGGTGCCGGGCGAGACCGAGCCGCTCACCTTGCTCGTGCGCGGCGCGCGCCTCGTGTCCGCAACCGATCGCGACGCGGAAGACATGCAGACTTCGGGCTACGTCGTCGTGTTCGACGATATTTCCGACGTGATTTCCGCGCAGCGTTCGGTCGCTTGGGGCGAAGTTGCGCGGCGGCTCGCGCATGAGATCAAGAACCCGCTCACGCCGATCCAGCTCTCCGCCGAGCGTTTGCAGATGAAGCTCGCTGACAAACTGTCGCCGTCGGACGCCGACGTGTTGAAGCGCGGCGCGACCACCATCGTCAACCAGGTCGCGGCGATGAAGCAGATGGTCGATAATTTCCGCGACTATGCGCGCACGCCCCCGGCGGTGCTCGCGCATCTGCAACTGAACGAACTGGTCAGCGAAGTGCTCACGCTGTACGGTATCGAAGAAGGCAAGAGCGCGATTCACGTGGAACTCGCCGCGCTGCCGGTGATTCGTGGCGACGCGACGCAATTGCGCCAGGTGATTCACAACCTGCTGCAGAATGCGCAGGATGCGGTAGCCGACCTCGAGCATCCCCGTGTTTTGCTCGAGACGAGGACAGTAGAATACGGAGACCCCGACGCGGAAGGCAAAGTCCGCGTCGCGGTGCGTCTAACGGTGTCGGATAACGGACCGGGCTTCCCCGCGCGTATCCTCACACGTGCGTTCGAGCCTTACGTGACGACCAAAGCCAAAGGAACGGGCCTCGGTCTTGCGATGGTCAAGAAGATCGTCGACGAACACGGCGCGCGCATCGACATTCGCAATCGCATGAAAGCGGGCGATGTGATCGAAGGCGCGCAGATTTCGATCCTCTTTCTCCAACTGGCAGACGATGCTGCGGCACCTGGAGCAGGGCTGCGGCCGGCGCATGGCAATGCGTCGCAGGGAACGACAAAAGCAACAGTGCAGACAAGGGCAGCGTAAATGGCAACCATCCTGGTGGTAGATGATGAAATGGGCATCCGGGAATTGCTCTCGGAGATCCTGAGCGACGAGGGGCATGTCGTGGAGGCGGCGGAAAACGCGCAGGAAGCGCGCGACTTCCGTTTGCGTCAGGCGCCGGACCTGGTGCTGCTCGACATCTGGATGCCCGACACCGACGGCGTGACGTTGCTCAAGGAATGGGCGGCGCAAGGACAACTGACCATGCCGGTCATCATGATGTCCGGTCACGCCACGATCGATACGGCGGTCGAAGCAACCAAGATCGGTGCGCTCAACTTCCTCGAGAAGCCGATCGCGTTGCAGAAGCTGCTCAAGGCGGTCGAGCAGGGCCTCGCGCGCGGCAATGCGGCGGGGGCGCCGGGCGGTGCGGCGGCGAAGCCGGCGTTGCCGGTTAGCGCGTCATCCGTGGCTTCGGCGGCAGCGTTGCCGATGCTGTCATCGGATGGCATGGGGAGCGGTGCGTTGGCCGCGCAGACGGCGTCGATCTCGTTCGATATTCCGTTGCGTGATGCACGCGATGCGTTCGAGCGTGCGTACTTCGAATATCACCTCGCGCGTGAGAACGGCAGCATGACGCGCGTGGCGGAGAAGACCGGCCTCGAGCGCACGCACCTGTATCGCAAGCTCAAGCAACTCGGCGTCGATCTTGGCAAGAACAAAGGGGAGTAAAGGCAGCGGCCCGTCCCAAGAGATTTTTTCGAGAAGGGGCTTGCCGTGCTGGTGACCCTTTGATATCATTTCGTTCTTCGTTGGCCCGGTAGCTCAGTTGGTAGAGCAGCGGATTGAAAATCCGCGTGTCGATGGTTCGATTCCGTCCCAGGCCACCAGGATTCAGCCCCAGGAAATCGCAAGATTCCTGGGGCTTTTTCCCTTTTCTGGCGAGCAACCGTGGCGCCAGGCTTGCATGTCGCCGCTGCGGCGCTGTGCTCGGCGGCATTAAGCATCGCGTGATAAAATCGCGCCAGTTCAAGGACTTGCGCGCGAGCAGTCGGGCGGTTGCCGGCGTGCCACCGCACCGTACAAGTCTTTTCGTTTCCTGGAGCTGGGCCTTTTGGACACTCTGCCGCAACACGGCGGCAAGACAGCAACAGGCGCCGAACCCTTCGCCCGACGATTAACGGTATAAGCGCCCAGCGACTCTGCATGCGGAAGGCGCGGCCTATACTGCTTTGGGCCGGCAGCAGTGCCGGCACGCGTCGCGCCGCGTTGCTTGCATGGCGCACTTCGCGCAGCGCGACGTGGCACTCATCATTCACGGAGTTTCACGGTGATCCGCAAAGACGCTAAACGTAGCGCTCTGGTGCTGTTTTCCGGCGGCCAGGATTCCGCCACGTGCCTTGCATGGGCGCTCGAACGTTACGAAACGGTTGAGACGCTAGGCTTCGATTACGGTCAGCGGCACCGCGTCGAACTCGAATGCCGCGAGGGTTTTCGTAGCGCCGTGGCGCACGCTTTTCCGGCATGGGCCGAACGCCTCGGCGACGATCATATGATCGATCTGTCGGTGCTCGGCTCGATCAGCGACACCGCGATGACGCGTGAAATCGAGATTCACGCGACGGCCAACGGCTTGCCGAATACATTCGTGCCCGGCCGCAATCTGATGTTCATGACCATCGCCGCGGCCATCGCGTATCGGCGCGGGTTGCAGGTACTGGTGGGCGGCATGTGCGAGACGGATTTCTCGGGCTATCCCGATTGCCGCGACGACACGATGAAAGCGCTGCAGGTCGCGTTGAACCTCGGTATGGACACGCGCTTCCTGCTCGAAACACCGTTGATGTGGCTCGACAAAGCCGATACGTGGCGCCTCGCGCATGAATTGGGCGGCGATGAACTGGTCGAACTGGTGCGCGTCGAAACGCACACCTGTTATGTGGGTGAGCGCGCCGAGTTGCACGCATGGGGCTTCGGCTGCGGCGAATGTCCGGCGTGCCGCTTGCGCAAGCGCGGCTATGAGGCGTACCTGTCCGGCGAGAAGGTGACCGAGCCGGTTTAAGGTGAAGGTCGGACACCACGCCGCTGTCCGAACGCGCGCAGTACAGGTAATTATTTTCAGGAACACGAGGCAAACAGCAGCATGACGTACGCGGTCAAGGAAATCTTCTACACGTTGCAGGGCGAGGGCGCGAATGCCGGGCGTCCGGCCGTCTTCTGCCGGTTCGCCGGCTGCAATCTGTGGTCGGGCCGCGAGGAAGATCGTGCAGAAGCGGTCTGCCGGTTCTGCGATACGGATTTTGTCGGGACGGACGGCGAGAACGGCGGCAAGTACCGCACGCCTGAAGAACTGATGCAGATGATTGCGTCGCAGTGGCCCGAAGGCGAGGGCAAGCGCTTCGTGGTCTGCACGGGCGGTGAACCCATGTTGCAGATCGATCAGCCGCTTGTTGACGCGTTGCATGCTGCCGGCTTTGAAATCGCCATCGAAACCAATGGCTCGCTGCCGGTGCTCGAAACGATCGACTGGATCTGCGTGAGCCCGAAAGCCGACGCGCCGCTCGTCGTTACCAAAGGCAACGAACTTAAGGTTGTGATTCCGCAGGACAACCAGCGGTTGTCCGACTATGCCAAGCTCGACTTCGAGTATTTCCTCGTCCAGCCCATGGACGGTCCGTCGCGCGACATCAACACGAAGCTCGCGATCGACTGGTGCAAACGCCATCCGCAATGGCGCCTGTCGATGCAGACCCACAAGTATCTGAACATTCCCTGATTTGCCGTGCTGACGATTACACGAAAACTCGAATTCGACGCGGGTCACCGCATCCCCGATCACCGCAGCCAGTGCCGTAATCTGCACGGCCATCGCTATGTGCTCGAAATCACGCTGCAAGGCGACCTGGTCGACACAGAAGGCGCACCGGATCGCGGTATGGTGATGGACTTCGCCGACGTGAAGTCGCTCGCCGTCGAGCATCTGGTCGACAAGTGGGACCACGCGTTCCTCGTCTACGAAGGCGACACACAGGTGCGCGGCTTTCTGGAAACGATGGCGGGCCACAAGACGGTCGTGCTCGATCGCATTCCGACCGTTGAAAACCTCGCCGCTGTCGCGTTCGACATTCTCGCGAACGTGTACGACGCGCATTACGGCATCAATCTGCGCTTGCACAAGGTGCGCCTGTTCGAGACGCCGAATTGCTGGGCCGACGTGGTCCGCGACTAGAAGCGCTACTCAACCACGACCCAACCCCGACGTTATTGTCACGGTATGATCGCTCCCACAACTACACGGAGCGAGACATGCCGGTTACCGCATTGCGTCGCAGCAGGCACGCTGGCCGCCATGGCCCGGGCGTTGGCCTGCGCCGCCACGCCACTCTATTCAGCCGCGTTTCAGGCAATGTTTCCCAAGGCGAGAGAGCGCGGCGATGAGCACCTTCACGAATCCCCTCAAGCAACGTCTGAAAGAGACCGATCCGCTGTTTGGCCTATGGTTGTCGCTTGGCAGCGACGAGGCCGCGGAGGCGCTCGCGCACGCCGGTTTTGA
This sequence comes from uncultured beta proteobacterium, assembly GCA_963738755.1. Taxonomy (GTDB): domain Bacteria; phylum Pseudomonadota; class Gammaproteobacteria; order Burkholderiales; family Burkholderiaceae; genus Paraburkholderia. The sequence goes on along the minus strand of CAVTXZ010000019.1, from coordinate 131,016 downwards.
CTGGCTGCTGATCGACATGGAGCATGCGCCCAACGATAGCGGCGATGTCACATCGCAATTGCGCGCGATCGCCGCCGCGCATCTGCCGAGTGAGCCGGTCGTGCGCGTGCCCGCGAGCGAGGCATGGCTCGTCAAGCGCGTGCTGGATGCCGGCGCGCGCACGCTGATGTTTCCGAATATCGAAACCGCCGAAGAGGCGGCTCATGCCGTGCGTCTGACGCAATATCCCAGCGCTGAAGCGGCCGACGGCCTGCGTGGCGTCGCAGGCGCGGTGCGTGCTGCTTCGTACGGGATGCGCCGCGACTACGTGCAGAACGCCAACGCGCAGATTGCGACCATCGTGCAGATCGAATCGGCGCGCGGCTTGCAGGAGGTCGAAAAAATCGCCGCGACGCCGGGTGTCGATTGCCTGTTCGTTGGGCCGGCCGATCTGGCCGCGAGTCTCGGTCACCTCGGCGATTCGAAACATGCGGATGTGCAGGCGGCCATCGCGCGCATTGTCAGCGCCGCCGACAAGACCGGCATTGCCGCTGGAATTTTTGCCATGGACGTCGCGAGCGCCAAGCAGTGTCGCGACGCCGGTTTCCGTTTTATCGCCCTGGCCGCGGACGTCATGTGGATGTTGCGCGCGACTCGCCAGGCGTTGCAGGAGGTGAGGTCATGAAGGGGATGGTGCAGTGCGCGATGCGTGTCGCGCTGGCAACGGCGTTGACAATCGGTGCGACAGCTTACGCGCAGGACCGGATCGCCAAGTCGAACGATCCGGAGACACAAACGGCGGTCGCCGATTACAACGCCGGCAATCTGAGCGCGGCGCTGTCAGAGTTTCGCAAAGCGGCCGAGCGCGGCAGCCGTCTCGCTGAATTCAATTACGCAATGATGCTGCTCAACGGCGAAGGTACGGCGGTCAATGTCGACGAAGGGAAGAAGTGGTTGCGCAAGGCCGCCGACGCCAACATGTCTCACGCGCAGTATGTGTACGGCAAGATGTATGACGATGGCGAGTTTGTCAGCCGCGATCCGGCTGAGGCGCATCGGTGGTTCCTGAAGGCCGCGCAGCAAGGGCACGTGCAGGCGGAACTGGCGCTTGCCAATCAGTTTCTCGACGGACGTGGTACGGAGCGCGACAACAAGCAGGCGTTCGTCTGGTACAAGAAGGCGGCGCAAGGCGGCGACATGACCGCGCAATACGTGACCGGCTCGTTTTACGAACGTGGCGGCGACGGCGTGGACAAGAATCTGAATGTGGCGCGCGCCTATTACGCGGCAGCCGCGGCGCAGGGCGATCCGGCGGCGCGGCTCAAGTACCAGCAGTTGAGCGCGCAGTTGCGGGACCAGAAGGAAGTGAAGCCGCAGTAGTGAATTCTGGCGGACAAAAAAGGGGTGCACCTTGCGGCGCACCCCTTTTTTGTGCCGTCAGTATCGGGCTTAGCTTTGCATCAGCCGCTTCTGGCGGGCGACGCTCATGATGAGGCCGATTGCCACTCCCAGCGTCGTCAGCGCGGTGCCGCCGTAGCTCATGAACGGCAACGGCACGCCCACCACCGGTAAGATCCCGCTCACCATGCCGATATTGACGAACGCATAGGTGAAGAACGCCATCGTCAACGAACCGGCCAGCAGGCGTCCGAACAGCGTCGCGCCATTGGCCGCGATATACAGCCCGCGCGCGATCAGCAGCATGTAAAGCGTCAGCAGCACGACGCCGCCCGCGAGGCCGAACTCCTCGGAAAACACCGCGAAGATAAAGTCGGTGTGCTTCTCGGGGATGAACTCCAGATGCGCCTGCGTACCCTTCAGCCAACCCTTGCCGAGCGGACCGCCCGAGCCGATCGCAATGACCGCCTGGATGGTGTGGAAGCCTTTGCCCAGTGGGTCGGAGGTCGGATCGAGCAGCGTGCAGATGCGATGCTTCTGATAATCGTGCATTAGCGGCCACTGCACTTCCGGCTGGCAGATCTTGTCCTGGAAGGCCGCGATCGAGGCGACCGCAATGACACCCGCAATCAGCACCGGCACGATCAGCTTGAAACTCAGTCCCGCGAAATAAATCACGAAGAAGCCGGCCGCGAACACCAGCACGGCGGTGCCCAGATCCGGCTGTTTCGCGATCAGAGCTACGGGCACGATCAGAATCAGGAAGCCGACCAGATAGTCGTACCAGCGCATCACGCCTTCGCGGCGCTGGTAGTACCAGGCGAGCATCAGCGGTGTCGCGATCTTCAGAATCTCCGAAGGCTGGATCACCACGCCCACATTGATCCAGCGCTTGGCGCCCTTGCGCGTAAGACCGAATAGCGCCACGGCAACAAGTAACGCAATACCGAAGGTATAGAGCGGTACCGCGAAGCGCAGCAGCGTGGTGGGCGGCACATTGGCGAGCGCCCACATCAGCACGAACGTCAGCATGATGTTGCGCAACTGGTCTTCCACGCGGCCGGGGACATCGAGACTCGCGCTGTACAACGTGACGATGCCGACGCACAACAGCAAAAACACGATCAACGCGAGCGGACGATCGAAGCCCGCGAACATCCGCTTGATACGGTCGAGCCAGGCGCGCTTGTCGAATTGCATGCCTTTCTCCTTACTCGTCGATGCCGCCGGAAACCGGCTGGCGTGGCGACGTGTCATCCCGCGACGGCGCAGTGGCGGTCGGGACCGGCTCGCTGCTCGCGCGAGGTTTATGCGAGCCGCCGGATTTGCGCGGCACAGGAATTTTTGTGGATGCTGAAGCCGATGCGGCAACCGCAGTCGAAGCACCACGCGCCATGGCAGTGGCCGCAGTGGCGCCAGGTGCGGACGCCGCCGGAGCAGCAGAAGCGGCTGGCGCAGCCGACGCACCCGCTGCCGCGCTTGCAGCGGCGGCCGCAGAAGCGGCGTTCGGCGCGTAGGCCGCACCCGGCATCGGCAGCGCCTTGAAGCCAGCGGCGACGGTGACAGGCTGCACGGCATCCTGCACCACGGGTGCGGCGCCGACCACCGGCGCGGACGCGTCCTGCGTGGCCGAGGCGGCCGCGGCGACGGCTGCGGCTTCGGCGCCCGGTTTCTGACGGTCGAGCAGATAGTAGTCGAGCACGCGCCGCGCGATCGGGCCGGCTGCTTGCGCGCCCCAACCGCCGTTTTCGACGACCAGCGCGATCGCGATCTTCGGATTCTCGGCGGGTGCGAACGCGATAAACAACGCGTGGTCGCGCAGATGCTCGGCGAGCGCGTGGCCGTGATATTTGGCGCCTTGCAGCGAGAACACCTGCGCGGTCCCGGTTTTACCCGCCGACGTGTACTGCGCGTTCTGGAACACCTTGAACGCGGTACCTGACTGATTCATCGTGACGTTTTCCATCCCGCGCTTGACCACGTCGATATCCGCTTGCGCCACATTGATGCGGCCGTCGTCCTTCGGCACCGTGAGGTGGGTGTCGCGTGTGATTGGATTTTCGACTTCCTTCACGAGGTGAGGCTTCATCAGCACGCCATTGTTGGCGAGCGTGGCCGTGGCGTGCGCGAGTTGCAGGATCGTGTACGAGTTGTAGCCCTGGCCGATGCCCAGACTGATTGTTTCGCCTTCGTACCAGCGTTGCTGTTCCGGCTTGCGGTACGCCTTGCGCTTCCATTCCGTGGACGGCAGGATGCCGCGTGCTTCACCGGAAATATCGATGCCCGTGATCTGGCCGAAGCCCCATGGCTTCATGAAGCCAGCGATCGCGTTCACGCCCAGATCGTGCGCGAGCATGTAGAAATACGTGTCGTTCGACACCATGATCGCGCGGTTCATGTCGATCCAGCCCTGGCCCTGCGGCACGTCGTTGCGGAACGTGTGGCCGCCGAACGTGTACGAGCCCGGATCCTGGAAACCCCAGCCCGGCGTGCGCTTGTGCAGCGTCAAAGCGGCCAGCGCCATAAACGGCTTATACGTCGAGCCCGGCGGATAGGTGCCGTGCAGTGGACGGTTCAGGAGCGGGTGATCGGGCGAATTGTTGAGGTCGTCCCAAGTCTGCTGGTCGATACCGTCGACGAACGAATTCGGGTCGAAGCTCGGCGCCGAGACGAACGCGAGCACATCGCCGGTTGCCGGCTCGATCGCCACCAGCGCGCCGCGGCGGCCGGCGAAGGCCTGCTCCGCGACCTGCTGCAGGCCGATATCGAGTGACAGCACGAGGTTATTGCCTGGCGTGGCCTGAGTGCGCGACATGGTGCGCACCGGCCGGCCGCCCGCCGTCACTTCGACTTCTTCAAAGCCGGTCTGCCCATGCAGTTCGGTTTCGTAGCTCTGCTCGACGCCGATCTTGCCGATGTAATCGGTGCCCTTGTAGTTGTTCGCGTCGAGGCGCGGATCGTAGTGATCCGGATCGCTGTCATTCTGGTCGCTGGCGTCGTCGATGCGTTCCTGGTCGCGCTGCGAAATCCTCCCGATGTAGCCGATCACGTGCGCCGCGGTCGGCCCGAGCGGATATTGGCGGAACAGGCGGGCGCGCACTTCCACGCCGGGAAAGCGGAAGCGCTGCGCGGTGAAGCGTGCGACTTCGTCGTCGGTGAGACGGGTGCGGATTGGCAGGCTCTCGAAATTCTTCGAATCTTCCTGCAGCTTCTTGAAGCGACGCCGGTCGCGTGCGTCGATCGAGACCACGGTGGCCAGGCTGTCGATGACGTTCTCAAGCGTGTCGTTCAACTTCGACGGCGTGATTTCCAGCGTGTACGCCGAGTAGTTCTTGGCCAGCACCACGCCGTTACGATCGGTGATGATGCCGCGGTTCGGCACGATCGGCGCAACCGAGATGCGGTTTTCGTCGGCTTGCAGCGAGTACTTGCTGTAGTGCCAGACCTGCAGGAACAGGAAGCGGAAACCGATCAGCCCGAAGCAGACGAACACGAACAGTCCCGCCGCCGCGACGCGCAGGCGGAACTTCGAGAGCTGTTGCTGAGTGTCCTTGAATTCGGTCATGCGATTCTGCAAAAGGCCGGATGACGGCCATCATGAGTGTGCGCCCAATCCGGCCGGAACCGGGAGGCATGAGCAGCGAGGCGCGTCGAAAGGGCCGGAAACGTGGGTTTCATCAGAACGGCCGGCGCGCTCGTTGCAGGGTTAAATCGGCCGCGTGTCGTCCGGGTCGGCCGGGCGACGCTGCGGCATCAGCAACAGAATGCTCGTGATGGGCCACAGCGCTGCTTCGACGAAACCGTCGATCAGATAGCCCCAGCCCGGAAACGCCGCGCCCGTCAGCAGACGGATCACGAACGGCACCAGTTGCGCGATCACCAGCAAGGGCATGACCGCAAAGGTTTGCACGCCGAGCGACATCCACAGCACCCGGCGATGGATCGTAATCGCGCCGTACGACAACAACGTATAAGCCAGCGCGTGTTCGCCGAGCAGGCTAGCGTTGTGCACGTCCATCAACAAACCGAGGAAGAACGCGATACCCATGCCGACTTTGCGCGGCTGATGCACGTTCCAGAACAGCAGCACGAGCGCCACGAAATCAGGCACACCGACGAGGCGTCCCCACGGCATCAGGTTCAGCAGGAATGCCGCGGCGAGGCTGAACGAAATGAAGTACGGGTTGACCGGCTGCAGGATGTATTGCGGACGGTTCATGGCTGGGCCCCCGGCGTGGCTTGCGGCTTGGCGCTTTTTTCGGCGGCCGGTTTCTTGTCGGCGGACTTCTTCTCCGCGACGGCAGGTTTGGCTGGCGCGGCCTTTTCAGGCGCTTTGTCCGCGGCTTTTTCAGGCGGTTTGGCGGCGGGTTTTTCAGGCGGTTTGGCGGCGGGTTTGTCCGCAGCGACGTTGCCGTCAGCGGGTTTGCCGGCGGTTTTATCGGCAGCGGCCTTGCCGTCAGCCGGTTTGGCGCCCTTTTTCGTTTTCGCGTCCTTGGCGGCGGTGGCCGCATCGGGCTCTTCCGCCGGACGCGGCGGCACGTTGTTGACGTAATGCAGCACCAGCAACTGGCGCGCACCGCGCACCGGCGCGATCGGCAGGCAGATCACGCGCGCAAACGCCGTGTCGGCCTGTTTGTCGACGCGTACCACTTTAGCGACCGGCAGACCCGGCGGATACACGCCGTCGAGCCCGCTCGTGACGAGTTCATCGCCGGTTTGCACGTCGGCGCTGATCGGCACGAAGCGCAGATCGAGCGTGTCGCCCTTCGGCGTGCCATAAATGACGCTGCGCAGGCCAGTGCGCACGATCTGCACGGGCACGGCCTGATCCTTGTCGGTCAGCAGCGTGACTTCGGCCTGCAGCGGGAATACACGCGTTACCTGACCGATCACGCCGTCTTCGTTGACCACCGGCGAGCCGTTCTGGATGCCCTGTTGCCCACCGCGCCCGATCACCACCTTCTGGGTGAACGGATCGCGCGTGTCGTACTGGATTTCAGCGGGCAGCGATTGCGTAGTCGAACGCTGCGACAGTTCCAGCAGCGCGCGCAAATGGGCGTTTTCGGCTGCCAGGTCGGCCGCCGTGTTGGCCTGCTGCGACAGTTGAAGATCTTTGGTGCGCAGTTTGTCGTTTTCGCCGCGCAGCGTGGCACTGGTCACGGCCAGATCGGCGGCGCCCATGAAAACGTCGCGCGGCACGAGGGCTGCACGTTGCAACGGATAAAGACCCGCGCCGAGCACGCCGCGAACGATTTCGAGCGTTCTGAAACGTGCGTCGGAGATCAGCAGGGCCAGCGCCAGCAGGACGAAAAACACCAGCCGTGCGAGCGCGGACGGGCCTTGCTTGAACAGGGGCGGCGGACTGTATTCCATGGTCGGCGCCGGGGGCGTGAGCGGTTGGGTGAGACGGCGGCGCGCGAGGGACGCGCGTTCAGCGCGCGGAGGCCGGTAGGCCCAGCCAATGGCAAACCGGCCCACAAGGGGCCGTTTGCCAGATCCGCGCTACTGACATGGAGGCGGGCTCGCTTACTCGTACGAGAAGATGCTGCCCAGCTTGTCCATGCGTTCGAGCGCCATGCCCGAGCCGCGCACAACGCACGTCAACGGGTCTTCGGCGACGAGCACCGGCAGGCCGGTTTCTTCGGCGAGCAGGCGGTCGAGATCGCGCAGGAGTGCGCCACCGCCCGTGAGCATCATGCCGCGCTCGGCGATGTCCGCGCCGAGTTCCGGCGGGGTTTGTTCGAGCGCGATCTTCACCGACGACACGATCTGGTTCAGCGGATCGGTGAGGGCTTCGAGAATTTCGTTGCTGGAGATCGTGAAGCTGCGCGGAATGCCTTCCGACAGATTGCGGCCCTTCACTTCCATTTCCTTGACTTCGGAACCCGGGAACGCGGAGCCGATTTCCTTCTTGATGGCTTCGGCGGTTTGTTCGCCGATCAGCATGCCGTAGTTGCGACGGATGTAATTGACAATCGCTTCGTCGAACTTGTCGCCGCCTACGCGCACCGAGCCTTTGTACACGATGCCGCCGAGCGAGATCACGCCGACTTCGGTTGTGCCGCCGCCGATATCGACGACCATGGAGCCGGTTGCTTCCGACACCGGCAGGCCGGCGCCAATTGCCGCGGCCATCGGCTCTTCAATGAGGTAGACCTGCGAAGCGCCCGCACCGTGAGCGGCTTCCTTGATCGCGCGGCGCTCAACCTGGGTCGAGCCGCACGGCACGCAGATGATGATGCGCGGCGACGGCGAGAACATGCGCGATTCGTGAGCAGTTTTGATGAACTGCTTGATCATCTGTTCGGTGACGGTGAAGTCGGCGATCACGCCGTCTTTCATGGGGCGGATCGCCTCGATATTGCCCGGCACCTTGCCGAGCATCTGCTTGGCTTCCTTACCGACTGCCTGAATAGTCTTCTTGCCGTTGGGGCCGCCTTCCTGGCGGATCGAGACCACCGACGGTTCATCAAGAACGATACCCTTGCCACGCATGTAGATAAGCGTGTTGGCAGTGCCAAGGTCAATCGCCAGATCGTTGGAGAAGTAGCTGCGCAAAAAACCGAACATTCAAAATCCTGTCTCGCTTGGAGCCGGGCCTCGCAACGTTTGCGTAGGGCGGCAGCGGAAAAAATAACAGCTTCAACCGGGCGGAAGCGGCGCCACAGGAACTTGAAGCTGCGAGGGAGTCTACCGGAGGCCGTTGCAAAGCCAGGGCGGAAAAATCCGAACGATCTTTGGGAATTGTTCAGAAAGGCCTTGGTAAGTCGGTCCGGGTTTGGGTCGAACGCGTAATGATACCTTATAATTTTGGTTGATTTGAAGGAAACGGGTGGCACTTTTTGCTACCGCTGGCCCCTTTTTCGAGGTCTTCCTCCAGTGTCGTAACCCGCTGTCGCAGCATCGTTTTTTTCCCGCTGCGGCGGCCCACCACATTTTCCGGTGACTGCATGGCTCTGACCCTGACCGATGTTAAACGCATCGCGCATCTCGCGCGGCTCGAACTGGCCGACGCCGACGCTGAGCATACGCTTGCCCAGCTCAACGATTTTTTCGGCCTCGTCGAGCAGATGCAGGCGGTCGATACCACCGGCATTGCACCGCTTGCGCACCCGATCGAACAGATTGAAGACGTTGCGTTGCGCCTGCGTGACGACGCGGTAACCGAAACGGTCGAACGCGAAGCTTTCCAGCGCCCGGCGCCGGCTGTCCAGGACGGCCTGTACCTGGTGCCCAAGGTGATCGAGTAATACCTGCGAATCAAGCCCGGCGTGGCGTGCGAGCGGGCAGGCCGCCTGGCGGCACACCGCTCATGCTCGCGCTGCATCCGGCTTCCCAGGCTCGGCGTGCCGGCGGGCAGCCGAACGCCTCCACGGCAGCGCGACAGACGCTGCCGCGCTCTTCAGGATAAAACGCAATGCATGAAAAAAGCTTGACCGAACTGCGCGCCGCACTGGCGGCCAAGGAATGCTCCGCAGTCGAACTGGCGCAGTCCTATCTGAAACGCATCGACGCGGCCAACAGCCTGAACGCCTTCATTCAGGTCGACGCCGACCTGACGCTCGCGCAGGCGAAAGCGGCCGACGCGCTGCTTCACACCGGCCATGCCGGCCCGCTGGCCGGTCTACCCATTGCGCATAAAGACGTGTTCGTGACCAAGGGTTGGCGCTCCACGGCCGGTTCGAAGATGTTGTCGAACTACGAAAGTCCGTTCGACGCGACCGTGGTCGCGCGTCTGCAGAACGCGGGCATGGTGTGTGTGGGCAAGACCAATATGGACGAGTTCGCGATGGGCTCGTCCAACGAGAATTCGTACTTTGGTCCGGTGCAGAATCCGTGGGATCGTCAGGCTGTGCCGGGCGGTTCGTCGGGTGGCTCGGCGGCTGCGGTGGCCGCGCGTCTCGCGCCCGCTGCCACCGGCACCGATACCGGCGGCTCGATTCGTCAGCCGGCGTCGTTCTCCGGTATCACGGGCATCAAGCCCACGTATGGCCGCGTGTCGCGTTACGGCATGATCGCGTTCGCCTCGTCGCTGGATCAGGGCGGCCCGATGGCGCAAACCGCCGCAGATTGCGCCACGCTGCTCAACGCCATGGCCGGTTTCGACGAGCGCGATTCGACCAGCCTCACGCGCGAAGACGAAGACTTCACGCGTTATATCGGCAAGAACTGGAAGGAAGACAGCGCGGATAAACCGCTCGCCGGCCTGCGCATCGGGCTGCCGAAAGAATATTTCGGCGCGGGCCTCGCCGACGACGTGCGCGCCTCGATCGATGCCGCATTGAAACAATACGAAGCCCTCGGCGCGACGCTGGTGGACGTTTCGCTGCCGAAAACCGAGCTGTCGATCCCGGTGTATTACGTGATCGCGCCGGCGGAAGCCTCGTCGAACCTGTCGCGTTTCGACGGCGTGCGCTTCGGCCATCGTGCCGCGGAGTACCGCGATCTGCTGGACATGTACAAGAAGTCGCGTGCCGAAGGCTTTGGTCCGGAAGTGAAGCGTCGCATTCTGGTAGGCGCGTACGTGTTGTCGCACGGCTATTACGACGCCTACTACCTGCAGGCGCAGAAGATTCGCCGCATCATCGCGCAGGATTTCCAGGAAGCGTTCAAACAGTGCGACGTGATCATGGGGCCGGTGGCGCCTTCGGTGGCGTGGGATATCGGCGCCAAGGGCGACGATCCGGTGCAGATGTATCTGGCCGACATCTACACGCTGTCGGTGAGCCTCGCCGGTTTGCCGGGCATGAGCGTGCCGTGCGGTTTCGGCGCGGGCGCAAACGCGCAGCGTCCGGTGGGCTTGCAGATCATCGGCAACTATTTCAATGAAGCCCGGATGCTGCAGGTGGCCGACGCGTTCCAACGCGCGACCGACTGGCACCGTAAAGCACCGGCAGGAGTCTGAGCACCATGACCAAGCAATGGGAAGTCGTGATCGGTCTGGAGACCCACGCGCAACTGTCGACTCAATCGAAGATTTTCTCCGGCGCCGCCACGCAATTCGGCGCTGCCCCCAACACGCAGGCGTGCCCGGTCGATCTGGCATTGCCGGGCACGCTACCGGTCATGAACCGCGGCGCAGTGGAGTGTGCGATCCAGTTCGGCCTCGCAATCGGTTCCACGATCGCGCCGCGCAGCATCTTCGCGCGCAAGAATTACTTTTACCCTGATCTGCCGAAGGGCTATCAGATCAGCCAGTACGAGATTCCCGTCGTGCAGGGCGGCCAGGTGACGATTCAGGTGCCGGCCAACGAAAAGGCGGGCAAGGAAGCGTACGAGAAGGTCGTCAACCTGACCCGCGCTCACCTCGAAGAAGACGCCGGCAAGTCGCTGCACGAAGACTTCGCGGGCATGACCGGCATCGACCTGAATCGCGCCGGCACGCCGCTGCTCGAAATCGTCACGGAACCGGAAATGCGCAGCGCCGCTGAAGCCGTTGCGTATGCGAAGACGCTGCACACGCTCGTGACATGGCTCGGCATCTGCGACGGCAACATGCAGGAAGGCTCGTTCCGTTGCGACGCGAACGTCTCGGTGCGGCCGGTCGGTCAGGCGGAATTCGGCACGCGTGCCGAGATCAAGAATCTGAACTCATTCCGCTTCCTCGAAGAAGCCATCCAGTACGAAGTGCGCCGCCAGATCGAACTGATCGAAGACGGTGGCACGGTGGTTCAGGAAACCCGTCTGTACGATCCGGACAAGCGCGAAACGCGCTCGATGCGCAGCAAGGAAGACGCGCACGATTACCGCTATTTCCCCGATCCGGATCTGATGCCGCTCGTGATCGAACCGGCATGGGTCGAACGCGTGAAGAGCGAAATGCCGGAGCTGCCGGTCGCGATTCAGCAGCGCTTCGTGTCGCAATACGGCCTGACGCCGTACGATGCCAACGTGCTGACGTCGAGCAAGGCCATGGCGGCGTACTACGAAGCGGTTGTTCTCAAGGTCGGCCCGGCGCAAGCCAAGGTTGCGGCCAACTGGCTCATGGGCGAGGTGTCGTCGCAGCTGAACCGCGAAGACCTCGACATTGCCGACAGTCCGGTTTCGTCCGCGCAACTCGCGCTGCTGCTGCAGCGTATCGCCGACGGCACGATCTCGAACAAGATCGCCAAGGAAATTTTCCTCGCGATCTGGGAAGAGAAGGCCATCGACGAAGCCGCTGCCGACCGCATCATCGAAGCGAAGGGTTTGAAGCAGATTTCGGATACCGGCGCGCTGGAAGCGATCATCGACGAAGTGCTCGCGGCGAACCCGAAGTCGGTCGAGGAATTCCGCGCTGGCAAGGAAAAAGCGTTCAATGCGCTGATCGGTCAGGCGATGAAAGCGACCAAGGGCAAGGCGAATCCGGCGCAGGTCAACGAACTGCTGAAGAAGAAGCTGTCCTGAGCTGAAGCTCGACTGAAAGAGCACGGTTGGAGCAGGCGCTTTAGCCATTACGGGCTGTTGCCGGAAGCGAAAGTGGGGCAACGGCCCGTTTCATTTTGCGGGCCAAACGAGGCAACTTTTAACGCAGATCACGGAGTGTGTGGATGGCCAGGCAACCCGAACTCGACGATTTCCGCGTACCGTATTTCGACGACAGCAAGAAAAAAGACAAATTCTCACTCGACGCTTTCGACCCGGCCGCCAAGCCTTTTTCGAGCGGATCGAAAGACGCCGACCGCGCGCGTCTCTCGGAGATTGGCGCGAGGCTCGACACTTTGCAGGAGTGTCTGCACGCCCAGCAAAAGCGTCGCGTGCTGCTGGTGTTGCAAGGCATGGATACAAGCGGCAAGGACGGCACGATTCGCGCGGTGTTTCACGAAGTCGATCCGCTGGGTTTGCGCATCGTGCCGTTCAAGGCGCCGACGCCGGTCGAACTCGCGCATGACTTTTTATGGCGCGTGCATTCGCAGGCGCCGGCCGCCGGCGAGCTGACGATCTTCAACCGCAGTCACTATGAAGATCTGCTGGTGCCCACGGTGCTTGGCGATCTGAGCGCGGAAGCATTCGAACAGCGTTGCTGCCACATTCGCCAGTTCGAGGAAATGCTGGCGTATAGCGGCACGACCATCGTCAAATGCATGCTGCATATTTCGAAAGACGAGCAGCGCGCGCGTTTGCAGGCGCGCATCGACGATCCGAGCAAGCACTGGAAATTCGATGTCGCCGATCTCGATGCACGCAAGCAGTGGGACCAATATCAGGCGGTGTATCGCGACGCGCTGGCCGCGACTTCAACCGACCATGCGCCGTGGTACGTGATTCCTGCCGACTCGAAAACGCACCGCAACGTGATGGTCGCCGAATTGCTGCTGCGCATGTTCGAGGAGCTGAAGCTCGAATATCCACCTGCCAAAGAATCGCTGAAGGGCGTCACGGTCGTCTGACCGGCCCTTCGAATTGACAACGCATTGAACCAGAAAGGAACGACATGTTGCGTGTGATTACCGCCAACCTGAACGGCATCCGCTCCGCGGCGAAGAAGGGTTTTTTCGAGTGGTTCGGCGAGCAGCAGGCCGACGTGCTGTGCGTGCAGGAAATCAAATGCTCGCAGGACGATATGACGCCGGAATTCCTGGCGCCGCACGATTTCACCGGCTATTTCCAGCACGCGGTGAAGAAGGGCTATAGCGGCGCGGGCGTGTACACGCGTCACGAACCGGACGAAGTCGTGATCGGCTTCGGCAGCGAAGAGTTCGACCCGGAAGGCCGTTATGTCGAGCTGCGTTTCGGCAAGCTGTCGGTTGTGTCCGTGTATGTGCCGTCGGGTTCGAGCGGCGAGGAACGCCAGCAGGCGAAATACCGCTTCATGGACGAGTTCATGCCGCATCTCGCGGAACTGTCCAAAGAGCGCGAAGTGATCGTGTGCGGCGACGTGAACATCGTCCACAAGGAAATCGACATCAAGAACTGGAAGAGCAACCAGAAGAATTCAGGTTGCCTGCCGGAAGAGCGCGCGTGGCTGGACACGCTGTTCGATGAAGTCGGATACGTCGACGTGTTTCGCACGCTCGACCAGCGGCCGGAACAGTACACGTGGTGGAGCAATCGTGGCCAGGCGTATGCGAAGAACGTCGGGTGGCGGATCGATTATCAGATCGCTACGCCGGGTATCGCCGGCAAGGCAAAGCGCACCGACGTGTTCCGCGACATCAAATTCAGCGACCATGCGCCGCTGACGGTGGATTACGACCACAAGATGGGTAAGAGCAAGAAGTAAGCGCCGGGTCCATGGCACGCGAGCCGCCAGCAGCGCGGCCCGCGTGAATCATTCTTCGCGCGCCGGTTTGCGGCGCGGGCGGCCCATGCCGGCATAGTCCGGCAGCGTATCCACCGTTTTACCTATGGCCTTGGCGTAGAGCGGCAGCATATCCGGCAAGCGCTTGACGATGTCCTGGCGGCGCGCCTGCGTGTACGGATGCACGTAGATGAAGCCCTGCTCGCGATTGCTGCGCGTCGCCGTCGCCAGCTTGTCCCATAGCGTGACCGCCGCGCGCGGATCGAAGCCCGCACGCGAGGCGATATCGCTGCCGATCACATCGGCCTCGGTTTCGTCGGTGCTCTCATACTTCATTTCCAGCAATTGCGAACCGATGCCGAGCGGCGCGGCGCCGAGATCGGCGAGACCGAACAGTTGCGGTATCCCGCCAGACGAGCTGAGTTGTCCCGCCTGCTGTTCGCCGAGCCGCTCGCGCGCGTGTTCGCGCAGCGCATGGGCAATCTCGTGGCCGATCAGCATGCCGAGTTCGTTGTCGTTCAGACGCGTGCGGTCGAGCAGGCCGCTGTACACGACAATCTTGCCGCCGGGCAGACAGTACATGCGGATATCGGGTGAGCGCACCACCGCGACATCCCACTTCCAGCCTTTCGCGCGCTCGTTCCATTTCAGCGAGTACGGGATCAGCTTGTCCATGATCGAACGTACGCGCGTGGCGTGCGTGTCGGATTCGCCGTAGAGACGGTTCGCATGGTCCGCGCCGCGCGCGATCTGGTCGAATTCCTCGGCGGCTTGCGCCTCCAGCATCGGCGATGGAATCAGGTTGCGAAACACCACGTAGCCGCCGTAGCGCAGTTGCGAGTTCGAACCGTACGACGGCGATGCGGGCGCATTGGCGGCGGGCGTCGAGGTGGCGCTGGGCGCTTTTGCGGTCGCGGGTGGCGCTGAGGTTGGCGCCGGCGTCGGCGCGGGTGTTTTGGCCGTCACGGGTTGCTGTGGCGGCGGTGACGTGGGCGATGACGGTGCCGACGGCGGAGTGGCCACAGCAGGCGCGCTGCCGGCGTTAGCGGCGCTGTTCGCGACCGGGGCAGCCGGGGTTGTGTTCTCGGCGCTCGCCGCGCCTGACGGTGGTTTTGCCGCAGGTGGCGTGGCCGGCGCCGGTACCGATGCATTCGGCGCGCTCGTGCCGACCGCCGGCATGGCTGCCGCGTACCCGCTCAACGGCGCCGCGAGCGTCAGGCCCGCGCACATGAGCGTGAATGCCTTACGCAGCACGCCGCAGCCGCCGGCCTTGCGGGACACGGTTCCGCAGGTCGCCACGCAGAGAGAGCGTTTTGCCTTGCGCACCGTCACGACTGGCTCCGCCACGGAGCGATGCGCAACAGAAGCAGCATGCCCGGTAGCGCCAGCGCGGTACATACGATGAAGTAGTCGAACCAGCCGATCTGCGCGACCACATAGCCGCTTGCCGCCGATGCCAACGTGCGCGGCACGGAAGCCAGGCTTGTGAAAAGCGCGAACTGCGTGGCCGTATAACGCGGGTCAGTGGTGCTGGCGATGTAAGCGACGAAGGCCGCCATCGTCAGGCCCGTCGCGAAGGTTTCGAGACCGTAGACGAGCGCGAGCGCCACCGAGCGCGGATCGAGCTGGACGGTCCAGTCGATGCCGAACACCGATAACAGTTTCGTTGTCCCCTGGCTCAGCGCAACCGCAATGTCATAGACGACAGCCAGTCCGGGCGAGGCTGGGCCAATATGCGCGAGCCACGCGAAGCCAAGCGTCGACACCATCTGCAGGATGCCGAAAATCCACAGACCACGGCCGATGCCAATACGCATCAGCCAGATCCCGCCGACGATCCCACCCGCCAGACTCGCGCCGAATGCGGTGGTTTTGGCGATCACGCCGATCTGCGTGCGCGAGAATCCGATGTCGAGAAAGAACGACGTGGATAGCGTGGTTGCCATCGTGTCGCCGAGCTTGTACAGGAAGATGAACGCGAGCACAAAGAGCGCACCACGCCAGCCGTCGCGCTGGATAAATTCGCGGAACGGCAGCACGATCGCATCGCGCAGGTTTTTCGGCGGCGCGCCGTGCACCTCGGGTTCGCGGACCACCAGCGTCATGATCATGCCCGGCAGCATGAACGCGGCGGTGACCGCGAATACGGTAGCCCACGGCAGATGGTCGGAGAGGATCAGTGCCAGGGAACCCGGCACCAGGGCGGCAATCTTGTAGGCGTTCACGTGCACCGCGTTGCCGAGGCCCTGCTGCGTATCGCTGAGCAACTCGCGCCGGTAGGCATCGATTGCGATGTCCTGGCTCGCGCCGAACAGCGCGACGAGCGCGGTCAATGCGGCGACTGTCCAGATGGAATCGCGCGGCGAGACAAAGCCGAGCGCGGCGATCGCGCCCGCGACCAGAATCTGCGTGACCAGCATCCAGCCGCGCCGTCTGCCTGGACGCCAGCCGGGCAGACGCGGCACGTAGCGGTCCATCAGCGGCGCCCAGATGAATTTCCAGGTGTACGGGAACTGAATCAGCGCAAACAGGCCGATTTCCTTCAGATTGACGCCTTCAGAGCGTAGCCACGCCTGCACCAGATAGACGAGCGTGAACAGCGGCAGCCCCGACGTGA
Source organism: uncultured beta proteobacterium (assembly GCA_963738755.1). Lineage (GTDB taxonomy): Bacteria > Pseudomonadota > Gammaproteobacteria > Burkholderiales > Burkholderiaceae > Paraburkholderia. The sequence goes on along the minus strand of CAVTXZ010000019.1, from coordinate 114,802 downwards.
AACCGAGAAAGACGCAAATCAGCATGCGCGTATTCAGGAATGCGCGCCAGCCGGGATGTTCTTCGTGAGCGGTAAGTGCAGGCGCCTCGTGCGTCGGGTTCGGCATGTGGATAATTTGCGTTAGCTTTTCTTGACGCGATAGACCGCAAGACTACCACGCCAGTTCACGCCCCACCGCACCACCTGGCCGTCGTGCAGCACCACGCGGTCGAGAATTTCGATGCCGACCTCGGGCGCCAGCGCCTCGAAGTCCTCGATAGTCAGCACCCGCACGTTCGGTGTGTTGTGCCACTGATAAGGCAGCGACTTCGACACCGGCATACGTCCCTGCAACACCGAAAGCCGATGCGCCCAGTAGCCGAAGTTCGGGAACGACACGATGCATTCCTTGCCCACCCGCACCGTTTCGCGCAGGATCGCGGCGGTCTGATGAATGGTTTGCAGCGTTTGCGACAGAATCGCGAAATCGAAGCTGCCGTCCTCGAACAGGCGCAGACCGTCTTCCAGATTCTGCTGGATCACGTTGACGCCGTTCTGCGTCGACGCCAGCACGCCGGCGTCGTTGATTTCGATGCCGTAGCCCTGCACGTCCAGCTCTTCCTTCAATAGCGACAGCAGCGAGCCGTCGCCGCAGCCGAGATCGAGCACGGTGGCGCGCGGTTCGACCCAACGGGCGATCGCGCGAAAGTCCGGGCGCAGCGCCAGGTAATCGAGTGCTCGCTGGTTCATGCGTTCACCTCGTTCGCAATACGTTCGTAATAGGCGCGCATCACGTTGTGATAGCGGGCGTCGTCGAGCAGGAAGGCGTCGTGGCCGTGCGGTGCGTCGATTTCCGCGTACGTCACCGTGCGCTTGTGATCGAGCAGCGCCTTCACCAGTTCGCGCGAGCGGGCCGGGGCGAAGCGCCAGTCGGTTGAGAAACTCGCAATCAGGAATTTCGCCGTGGTGTGCGCGACGGCGGCCGTCAGATCGCCGTCGAAGGCTTTGGCCGGGTCGAAATAGTCGAGCGCACGGGTGATCAGCAAATACGTGTTCGCGTCGAAGTAGTCGGCGAATTTGTCGCCTTGATAGCGCAGATACGACTCCACTTCGAATTCCACGTCGAAGTTGAAGTTATAGGCATCGACCGCACCTTCAGCGCGGCGCAACGAGCGGCCGAATTTCTCGGCCATGTCGTCATCCGACAGATAGGTGATGTGGCCGATCATGCGTGCGACCCGCAAGCCGCGCTTCGGCTTCACGTTGTGCGCGTAGTAGTTGCCGCCGTGGAAGTCGGGGTCCGACAGGATCGCCGAGCGCGCCACCTCGTTGAACGCGATGTTCTGCGCGGACAGTTTCGGCGTGGACGCGACCACGATGCAATGGCCGATGCGCTCCGGATACATGATGCTCCACGCGAGCGCCTGCATACCGCCGAGGCTGCCGCCCATCACCGCCGCAAAGCGCGTGATGCCGAATGCGTCGGCAACACGGGCCTGGGCGTTGACCCAGTCTTCGACCGTCACGACGGGAAAGGTCGCGCCGTATGGGTTGCCCGTCGCCGGATCGATGCTCATCGGACCGGTCGAGCCGAAGCACGAGCCCAGATTGTTCACGCCGATCACGAAGAACTTGTTGGTGTCGAGCGGCTTACCCGGCCCCACCATGTTGTCCCACCAGCCGATGTCCTTGGGGTTGTCCGCGTACACACCCGCCACGTGATGCGAGGCGTTGAGTGCGTGACATACCAGCACGGCATTGCTGCGTGCGGCGTTCAGCGTGCCGTAGGTTTCGACCATCAGGTCGTAACCGGCCAGCGAGCTGCCGTTCTGCAGGGGCAGCGGCTCGCTGAAATGCATTTTTTGGGGAGCGACGATACCGATCGATTCCATTCATTCCGCCATTTAACAAAAACAGGGCGGCTAGATGGCGTCGGCAAGGCACGGGGAGAAAGACTGTGTGCGCGGCTGACGACCTCTTTAGCCGCATTTGTAGTGAACCGCGGGATCATTCCCGGCAGTTCGCGCGCCCGCAATCGAGTCAGCAAATCGGCGCGTATCAGGTATTCAAGGTGTTGCGGATGGCGGCGCAGGAGGTCTCCAGGCGCTGCAATCAGGCGCAAAGTATAGCGGAAAATCTCACGCGACAGCACCGAGGCGCTCGCGTGAGGCGAACCCATGCCGCGCGGACTACTGAAGAATCAGCAGCAGTTGTGCATCGGCGTGTTCGGCGGGCGGCCGTGTAAAGCCGCTGCGTACATACCGGTGCCAGCGGCCGATGATGTAGCTCATCAGCAGGCTCGCGCGGATCGCGGGATCATAGCCGGCGGGCAGCGCCGCCGCGGCTTGCGCGCTTTGCGGGTCATCGGTGTTCGTGGTTTCCATTTGCGCGAGCCGCAAGCATTGTTTGAGCGACGCCTCGACCCGTTCCAGCATCTGGTTGACGCGTTCGGTCAGCCGTTCATGTTCGCCGACCAGCGCTTCGCACGTGAGCACGCGCGTCATGCCGGGATTCTTGGCGGGAAAGTTGAGCAGCATCAGCGCGATCGCGCGGGCCTGTAGCAGGCCGCTGGTTTCCTTGCCGGTGATCTGGTTGATCAGGCCGAAGATGGTCTGCTCGATGAACTCGATGAGCCCTTCGAACATTTGCGCCTTGCTGGCGAAATGACGGTACAGCGCGGCTTCCGAGACGCCGAGCCGGGCGGCGAGTGCCGCTGTGGTGATTTTTTCGCTCTTGGGCGCTTCCAGCATCGCGGCCAGCGTTTGCAGGATGTGCACGCGGCGCTCGCCCGGCTTCAGACGCGGCGAGCGCGCCGCGGCCGCTGCGGCTCGTTCGGGTTCGTGTTCGGCTAAGGCTTCGTCAGGCTTGTCGATCGGCTGCATGGCTGTCGTCCCGTCTGCTGTCCCTTCAATCGAACCGAGCGGGTGCCCAGTCGTAGCGATTTTAACGAACGAATGCATCTGTCGACATAGTGCGGCCGGCCGGTGCCCGGCAAACGCGTAGGTGTGCCGTCCGCATGCGGCTTGCGCGGCAGATGGCCGGTGATCCACACGGTGCGGATGCCCAGCCGCCGGTAGTTCTTCAGATGCGAGCGGGTGTCTTCAACCAGGATCGCGTCTTTGAGGGAGACGTGGGCGTCGCGCATCGCTTTGCGCAGCATCGCGTGGTCAGGTTTGGCACGCCAGCGGCGGCGGTCGCGCATGTGCTCGATGGCGATCACCTGTTCGAACAGACGCTCGATGCGCAACTCCGCCAGCACAGCGCGCGCATACGCTTCCGGCGCGTTGGTCAGCACGATCTTGCGGCCCGGCAGCGCCGCGACGAGGCGCGCGACGCCGCGCTCGTGGCGAATCATCGAACCGAGATCGGGAAAGGTATGCACGACTCTCAGGAAGTCGTTCGGATCGAGTGGATGGTGTCGTGCGAGCCCGAGCAGCGTGGCGCCGTAGCGCTGCGTGTAGCCGGTGCGCAGACGGTTGGCTTCGTCGCGCTCGACCTGCAGCGCGTCGATGATGTACTGCGTCATCGCCTGATTGATGGCCGGAAAGATGGCGTGCGAAGCGTGGTGCAGCGTGTTGTCGAGATCGAACAGCCAGACCGGGCTGCCACCTGCAATATGCGGGCGCCGGCGCCGGGAAGTGGAAGTGCGCATGATAAGTAAAACCGGCTAGCGGTATGCGGCCGCCTCATGCAGCGAACGCGAATGGCTCGGGATGCAGGCGGTGTTAAAGAAGGGAAGAGCGCGTATGCGCGAAAAGACGGTGCGCCGTGGGTCGCCTGACGCGGCGGCGGCAGAACTGCACGGCACACAGAAGCCGCCTTGTTGGCGAGCCCCGTGTGCCGAGTGTGAGGCAGGGATCAATGCGAGCGGATCATTGTGCCGAACGGCTGTTCGGTGAGAATCTCCAGCAGCACGGAGTGTTCGATCCGGCCGTCGATGATGTGTACCGAGCGCACGCCGCTCTTCGCCGCGTCCAGCGCCGACGAGATTTTCGGCAGCATGCCGCCGGAGATCGTGCCGTCGGCGAACAGACCGTCGATTTCGCGTGCGGACAAGTCGGTTAGCAGATTGCCTTCCTTGTCCATCACGCCCGGGATGTTGGTCATCATGACGAGCTTTTCGGCGTTCAGCACCACGGCCAGTTTGCCCGCGACCAGATCCGCGTTGATGTTGTACGACAGGCCGTCTTCACCGAAGCCGATTGGCGAGATGACCGGAATGAACGCATCGTCTTGCAGCGCCTTGACGACCGCTGGATTGATCGCCTCGACTTCGCCCACCTGGCCGATATCGACGTACTGGCCCGGGTTGTCGCGATCCGGCATGAGCATCTTGCGGGCGTGGATCAGGCCGCCGTCTTTGCCGGTCAGACCGACCGCGTGGCCGCCGAAATGGTTGATCAGCGTGACGATGTCCTGCTGCACTTCGCCGCCGAGCACCCATTCGACGACTTCCATGGTCTCTTCGTCGGTGACGCGCATGCCCTGGATAAACGTGCCCTGCTTGCCGATTTTCTTCAGCGCCTGGTCGATTTGCGGACCGCCGCCGTGCACAATGACCGGATTGATACCGACCAGCTTCAGCAAAATCACGTCGCGCGCGAAACCCTGCTTCAGGCGCTCTTCGGTCATGGCGTTGCCGCCGTATTTGATGACCACGGTCTTACCGTGATACTGGCGAATGTAGGGCAGCGCCTCGGCCAGGATTTCAGCCTTCAGGGTGGGCGCAATCTGCGAAAGGTCGGGAAGCTCGGACATGGCGGCGGGCTCGGGCACGGAACAGTTGAAACAGGGCGAATTGTACAGGACTGGCGCGCTGCAACAGGGTTTTCGACTTCGGCGCGGACAGCGGGCGGCGCGCGCTTTGCGCACTGCGCAATGACAGGCGAAAGCGCCGGCCGGACATGAAGCGTACCGGGATTCGCAAGCGCCCGGCAATTGGCCGAACGGACGACTCACCGACGCTCGCCAGTCGTGGCATCATCTCCAGACCAATGCCTCAGCGAGATCATCCGGCTCGTCATGAAACCCTCCATCCCCCGTGCCACGGGCAGCGCGCGCTGCCCGCGCTGCGGCACCGCGTTCGATTGCGCGATGCATGGCGTGCCCTTCGACTGCTGGTGCCGCGAGATGCCGCCGATGCCCGCCGACAGACTCGATCCGGGCGGCCGCTGCTTGTGCCCCGAATGTCTGGCCGCGGAAATTGCCTTGGCCGCGCAGGCGGGGCCGGGCGTCGGCGCGCCCTGAAGCAGGCACTGTGTCGGCGGCGCGTTGGCGCTTCGCGCTAGGCGGCGCCGTGCCGGGCGGCGAGTGCGCCCAGATCGCGTGAAACGGCTTCGAGCGCCGGCTCCCATTGGCCGAACTGTCGCTGCCGGTATAGCGTCGTGCGCGGATACCAGGGACTGTCGGCCCGGTCGAGCAGCCAGACCCAGTGAGGATTGACGTCAAGCAGCACCCATGTGCGCTTGCCAAGCACGCCGCTCAGATGCGCTACGGAAGTGCAAACTGTGATGACGAGGTCGAGCGCGCTGACAAACGCGGCGGTGTCGTCAAAGCTGGTGAATTCAGCGGTGTAGTCGGGCATCGGCAGGCCGGCTGCACGCGCGGCTGCAACGTCCGCGTTCGCGCCCGGTTGCAGCGAGTAGAACGCCACATCGCGCAGGCCGCCGAAATGAGCTGCATAGCGCTCCCAACCAACGCGCCGGAATGGATTGCGCTGATGGCCCGGACTGCCGGTCCAGGCCAGTCCTACCTTGAGCCGTGTTTCTCCGGCCAGCCGTGTTTGCCATGACGCGGAGGCTACGGCGTCCGCGCGTAAATATGGCGTCGATGCGGGAATCGTGTCTTCGCGGGTGTCGAATATGAACGGCACGCTGAGTAGCGGAATCTCGTAGTCGAACGGCGGCAGCGATTCGACGCCGCCACCTGCCGAGTATCCGTCCACATGATCACCAAGGCTGCGCACCAGCAACGCACCCATCTGCGGAAACGAATTCCAGATGACGCGGCCGCCGTCGCGATGAACGCGCTCCGCCAGCAATGGAATGTAGCGGCTGAACTGCAGCAGATCGCCCATGCCCTGTTCGCCCCAAACCAGCAGCGTCTTGCCCGCAAGCGATTCGCCTCGCCAGGTCGGCGCCGGCATGGCGGGACGGTTGCCGCCTAGTTCGAGCGAACCGTCCCAGCGCGCTTCATGGTTTGGCCAACCATGCGCATAGTCGCCGCGCATGAGCTGGAGCATGCCGAGATTGGAGCGCATCGTCGCGTCATTGGGCGCCAGCGCGCAGGCCGCTTTTGCAACGCGCTCCGCTTCGTCCCAGCGTTGCGCTTCACGCAGCGCCAGCGCATAGTTGTTATGGGCCTGCGAGCTATGCGGTGAGCATGTCACGGCTCGTGCGCCCGCTTCGAGTGCGCGTGCCAGGTTCAAACTGACGCGGCTTGCCTGAGCCAGATTGGTCCAAACGTCACCGTTGGCAGGTTCGTCGTGCGCCGCGCATTCCAGTAACGCGACCTGCTCGCGCAAGTCGCCGCCCGTGAGCGCCAGCGCGCCCGCGAGATTGTTGCGCAGTTGCGGCAGGTGTGGATCGAGTGCGAGTGCGTGGCGATATGGCGCGATGGCCTCAGCGTGCCGATTCGCCATTTGCAGCACATAGCCAAGCCTGAAATGCGCAGACGCGCGATCGGCCTGGAGTTGGGCAATAATGGCGGCGAGTGCAATGGCGTCGTCGTGAAGATGTTGCTGAAGCAGGGCGTGGAAGAGCGATTCGAGCGCCGGCTCGTCGAGTGGATGAAGTTGCGCGGCTGCTTCGAGCCACTTCGCTCGCGCGTCTGCCGCCCCGTTTTGTTGTGCTGCGGCAGCATGCCGCAGAAAGGTCAGGAAAGCTGACGAAGCGGCTTCGGAATCGGAAGATGTAGACGGCATAAGTGAGTCTGGACGGCGCGGGAACGGGGGCGAACGATCAAAGCGCGCGGTGCTGTCGCAAAAAATTCCATATTACCGGCAGGGGGCCGCGGGGTGTGTCGGACAACTCCGAACGGGTAGACTGAAGTCATGCATCGTATAACCAACACCGGCCGGGTCAACCTCGGGCATCTGTTCTGGCTGCGTAGCCTCGCCATCATTGGCCAGCTGACGACGATCGCGGTCGTGCAAACCTTCGTTGGTGTGCACCTGCCATTGCCCGCGATGTTGCTGGTGATCGCGCTCGAAGTCGTTTTCAACGGCCTCACGTGGTGGCGCGTTTCACAGCAGCGCCCCGAGTCCAACCTCGAATTGTTCGGCCAGATCTGGGTCGACCTGGGCGCATTGTCCGCGCTGCTGTTTCTCTCCGGTGGCACCACCAATCCCTTCGTTTCACTCTATCTGCCCTCGCTCGCCATTGCCGCCGCCGTGCTGCCGTGGCATCTGATGGCGTGGCTCGCGGCGTTCGCCGTGGCCTGCTACGCGGTGCTCGGCTTCGATTCGGTGCCACTAAATCTCGACAATCCAGCGAACCTGTTCGACTACTATCGCGCCGGTATGTGGGTCAACTTCATGGTCAGTGTCGGCCTGATTGCGTGGTTCGTCGCCCGTATGTCGCGGGCACTGCGGCTACGTGACGCAGCGCTCGGAGACGCGCAGCAGCGCTTGCTCCATGACGAACGCGCGGTCGCGCTCGGGGTTCAGGCAGCGACGGTGGCGCACGAAATCGGCACGCCGCTGTCTACCATTGCAATGCTCTCCGAAGAGTTGCGCGGCGCCGCGCGTACCGATCAGGGTCTCGCACCGTATAGCGCCGACCTTGAACTGCTCGAACAGCAAATGACGCTGTGTACATCGGCGCTCGCACGACTGCGCAGCCGCGCATCGACAACCACGAACCGGCAACGGGTCGGCGAATGGCTCGAGTCGTTCGGCGAGCAATGGCGCTTGCGTCATCCGCATGTGAAGTTCGAGCAAATCGGCGTGCCGCCCGCGGATGTCAGTCTTGACGACACAGTTGCCGTCAGTCAGATTCTCACGATTCTGCTCGACAACGCCGCGCGTGCGAGCCGCGATCACGTGACGCTCTCCTGCGCGCTCAGCGTTCGCGGCGAGCAGATCGAGTTCGAAGTGTGCGACGCAGGGCCTGGCATTCCGGCCACGTTACGCGGGTCGCTCGGCACGATGCCGGTCAACAGCACGCAGGGCGGCCACGGCGTGGGCCTGTATCTGGCGTATTCGGCGGCGGCGCGTCTGAAGGGATCGATCGAGTTGACCGACGCCAGCGAAATCAAGCCGCGTGGCACGCGCGCAGTGCTGAGGCTGCCGCTTGCGGCGCGCAAATCATCCGGCGTGGGCCGTCAGGGCGCCGCGCCATTCAACACGGAGAAACAGGCATGAGCGAGATGAATTTTCTGGTGATCGACGACGATGAGGTGTTCTCCGGCATCCTCGCCCGCGGTCTGACGCGGCGCGGTTACACGGTGGCCGAGGCGCATAACGCGGACGAGGCGATCAAGCTTGCGAACCAGCAGAAGTTCAACCAGATCACGGTAGACCTGCATCTCGGCAACGATTCGGGCCTCACGCTCGTCGCGCCGTTGCGCGACTTGCAACCGGACGCACGCATGCTGGTGCTGACCGGCTATGCCAGCATCGCCACTGCGGTGCAGGCGGTGAAAGACGGCGCGGACAACTACCTGGCCAAGCCGGCCAACGTCGAGACGATTTTGTCAGCGCTGCAAAGCGAAGCGAGTGCCTTGCAAGCCGACGAGGCGATCGAACATCCCATGCCGCTGTCGGTTGCTCGACTCGAATGGGAGCATATTCAACGCGTGCTCGCTGAGCACGGCGGCAATATTTCGGCTACGGCGCGAGCGTTGAACATGCATCGCCGAACGTTGCAGCGCAAGTTGGCGAAGCGGCCGGTCAAGCAGTAGCGTCGACGGCTGCATCGTTCGCCAGCGTGCGGAATGCGGAATGCGGAATGCCGAAAGTTGAATGCTGAATGCAAAGCGGGCTGCCTCCAGAAAGGCAGCCCGCTTTTTTTAGACGCGAAGCTAACGCGGCATCACAACACGTAGCGCGACAGATCCTCATCTTCCGCCACCTGATTCAGCGCACGATCGACATACGCCGCGTCGATCTGCACCGTCGAGCCCGAGTGATTTCCCGCCGCGAACGAGACATCTTCAAGCAGTTTTTCGATCACCGTGTACAGACGGCGCGCGCCGATGTTTTCGGTCTTCTCGTTGACCGAGTACGCGATCTCGGCCATACGCCGAATGCCGTCGTCGGCGAATTCGAGGTGGACGTCTTCCGTGGCTAGCAGCGCCTGGTATTGCTTGACGAGACTCGCGTCGGTCGAGACCAGGATCGATTCGAAGTCTTTTACCGAGAGCGAATCCAGTTCGACGCGAATCGGGAAGCGCCCTTGCAGTTCCGGAATCAGATCGCTCGGCTTGGCCAGATGGAACGCACCGCTCGCAATGAACAGGACGTGATCGGTTTTCACCATGCCGTACTTGGTGTTGATCGTGGTGCCTTCGACGAGCGGCAGCAGATCGCGCTGCACACCCTGACGCGACACCTCGCCGCCGCCGGCTTCGTTGCGCGACGCGATCTTGTCGATTTCGTCGAGGAACACAATGCCGTTCTGCTCGACGTTCTGAACCGCCTTGGCTTTCACCTCTTCATCGTTGAGCATCTTGCCGGCTTCTTCGTCGGTGAGGACTTTCAGCGCTTCCTTCACCTTCATCTTGCGGCGCGTTTTCTTGCCACCGCCGATGTTCGCGAACATCGAACGGATCTGCTCGGTCATGTCTTCCATGCCCGGCGGCCCCATGATGTCCATGCCCACTTGCGGCTGTTCGACGTCGAGTTCGATTTCCTTGTCGTCCAGCAAACCTTCACGCAGGCGCTTGCGGAAGGTCTGGCGCGTGGTGCTGCTTTCGTCGACCGTGTCCGCAGCGCTTGAACTCGCGCCGAAACCGACCGGACGCGCGCTCGGCAACAGGATGTCGAGGATGCGGTCTTCGGCCTGATCTTCGGCCTTGGTTCGCACCTTGCGCATTTCCGTTTCGCGCGTTTGCTTGATCGAGATTTCCATCAGATCGCGCACGATGCTATCGACGTCGCGGCCCACGTAGCCGACTTCAGTGAACTTGGTGGCTTCGATCTTGATGAACGGCGCGTCGGCCAGTTTCGCCAGACGCCGCGCGATTTCGGTTTTACCAACGCCGGTCGGTCCGATCATCAGAATATTCTTGGGCGTGATTTCCTGGCGCAGCGGCTCTTCGACCTGCTGACGGCGCCAGCGGTTGCGCAGCGCGACAGCCACCGCTTTCTTTGCCCGGCCTTGGCCGATGATGTGTTTATCGAGTTCCGAGACGATCTCGGCGGGGGTCATTGTGCTCATCGTGGGTCCTTACTCGATCGTCTCGATAACGCGGTTGTGGTTCGTGTAGATGCACATGTCGCCGGCAATCTCCAGTGACTTCTCCACGATTTCACGCGGCGACAACTCGGTGTTGTCCGCGAGCGCTTTCGCGGCGGCCTGCGCATAGGCGCCGCCTGAGCCGATGGCACAGATGCCGCCTTCCGGATCGAGCACGTCGCCGTTACCGGTGATGACGAGGGTAGTGGTGGCGTCGGCTGCGATCAGCATGGCTTCGAGGCGGCGCAGCATGCGGTCGGTGCGCCAGTCTTTGGCGAGTTCGACAGCCGCGCGCGTCAGATTGCCTTGATGTTTTTCCAGCTTCGCTTCGAAGCGGTCGAGCAGCGAGAAGGCATCTGCCGTGCCGCCGGCGAAGCCGACCAGCACCTTGCCGTTATAGATGCGCCGGACTTTCTTCGCACCGCCTTTCATGACGATATTGCCCAGCGTCACCTGGCCGTCGCCGCCGAGCGCGACCTTGTCGCCGCGCCGCACGGAGACGATCGTCGTGCCGTGAAATTGCTCCATATGCGTTCCTCTTTGCAAAACGGGTAGGACACGGCGGTGCAATGCACCACCGCATGAATCCTGAAAGCGGACGGCGCGCGACCTTGAAATCGAAACTGGCCGGCTCGCGCTCGTGCGACGCATGTCCGGTTTATTTTAGGGCGTGCGCGGTCATATCAAGAGCCGGCAAATGGCATAAGACAAAAAACACGGAATTGAGCGCGGCACGGAGAGGCGGCGCGGCTTGCCGACACCGGGAACGGCCATATAACAGGCCATAAGCAGGCCATGAACAGGCTCCCAGCGGCCCGCTGCAATTGCCCCAGCCACGCCCGGGGCAAAGCGCCTTGCAAAAGAAAAAAGGCGCACGGATCACCGTGCGCCTCTCGACGAAGCAGCGTATGTGGGCGCGGAGCCGAAGCCGCGCCGCAGGCGTTCAGTCGCCGAACAGCTTCTGGCGCAGTTCGCGGCGTTCCTGCGCTTCAAGCGACAGGGTGGCCGTGGGCCGTGCGAGCAGACGCGGAATGCCGATCGGCTCGCCGGTTTCTTCGCACCAGCCGTAATCGCCGGAATCGATGCGCGCGATCGATTGCTGCACTTTCTTCAGCAGCTTGCGTTCGCGGTCGCGCGTGCGCAGTTCGAGCGCATGCTCTTCCTCGATCGTTGCACGGTCGGCCGGATCGGGCACGATTACAGTCTCGCGCAGGTTCTCGGTCGTCTGGCCGGCATTGCGGAGAATGTCCGCCTGCAGCTGTTCGAGCTTGTTCTTGAAGAAAGCGAGCTGATCCTCATTCATGTAATCCTTGTCGCTCATCTTCAGGATTTCGGCTTCAGTCAAGAGTCGTTTCGTCGTCATCTGGCTTGCTTCTTCAATGTGAGGCAAAACTCTTACATAGTGCCCGCACTTTCGTATTGCCCGCAAAGACGCCTCGAAGACGCTGAGCGCCAAGGCGGGCACGGACGGTGGGCTGTCGTGACGCCGCAGCGCCTGGCGCCCACGCGCCGGGCGTCGCTACGCCAATGCGGGGCCGAACTCCTCTGGAAACCGGTTCTCAAATGCTCCTGAGGCATTGCTTGCCGACAGCGTGCCTTTTCAGGCTGTGCCAGCCGGCATTCTCGGCGTATTGCCCGGATAAGATTTTCCGGCGCCGTTTCTGGCCCGGCGCGGGATACGCGCTGACCGGGCAATTCGTTGTCATTCTCCAGTGGGCACGTATTGTAACTGAATCACAATCCAGCACCGCAACTGGTGAAAATCCCCTTGCGGCGCTCTGATATCCCGAAAATATAACGCGCGCACGACCAAAAAGCGATGGTCGTGCACGCATTAATACAGCAGGGTTTTCACGTGTTTTTCACACGCGCGACATTTCAGCGGCCTTTTGGCCGCTTCCCGGTGCAATTCAGCAGACGAATGACGCGGCGAGCGTGCCGCGCCAGGATGCTTTAGACCAGGCAGGCGTCCAGACCGTCGGTGATCAGGTCTTGCGGCAGTTCGATGCCGATGAACACCATCTTGTTGGTCTTCTTTTCGATGGGTTGCCATTTCGCAGCCAGATCGCTGCCCATCATCTGATGCACGCCCTGGAACACCACCTTGCGGTCGACGCCCTTCATATACAGCACGCCCTTGTAGCGCAGCAGGCGCTCGCCGTAAATCTGCAGAATGCCGCCGAGGAAGTCTTCGAGCTTGTTCGGATCGAACGGGCGGTCGTTGCGGTAGACGAACGATTTGATCTTGTCGTCGTGGTGCGCATGGTGGTGATGGGCGTGATCGTGACCTTCGTGATCGCACTTGCCGTGGTCGTGATCGCAGTTCTCGTGATCGTGATCGGCGTGGGTATGACCGTGCTCGTCGTGCGCATGCGCGTGGCTGTGCGCGTGTTCGTCTTCGGCGAGGAAGTCCGGATCGATTTCGAGCTTCGAATTCAGGTTGAAGCCGCGCAGATCGAAGATTTCCTTGATGTCGGCTTCGCCGAAATTGACGACCTTGATCGCCGCCCGCGGATTCATGTGCAGCAAGCGGTGTCGCAAATCGTCCATATGCTTTTCATCGACCAGATCGGCCTTGGTGATGAACAGGCGATCGGCAAAACCGACCTGGCGCTGCACTACTTCGTGCTCGTCGAGCTGGTGGTTCGCGTGCTTCGCGTCGACCAGCGTGATGATCGCGTCGAGCAGGAATTCATTGGCGATCTGATCGTCCATGAAGAACGTCTGCGCGACCGGGCCCGGATTGGCGAGTCCAGTGGTTTCGATCACGACGCGGTCGAAATCCACTTCGCCGGATTGCTTCTTCGCCGCCAGATCGCCGAGCACGCGCGACAGGTCGCCGCGAATCGTGCAGCAGATGCAGCCGTTGCTCATCTGGATGATCTGTTCGCTCGTGTCCTGCACGAGGATTTCGTTGTCGATGTTTTCTTCGCCGAACTCGTTCTCGATCACGGCGATCTTCATGCCGTGCTTTTCGTTCAGGATGCGCTTGAGCAGGGTGGTTTTACCGCTGCCGAGAAAGCCGGTCAGAATGGTGACTGGGATCATGTTGGTCGCCTGTAAGTACGTGAGTCTGTGCGTAATCTAAAGCCGCAGCGAATGCGCCTGCAAATCCGTTCACCGGGCGCGGCGGCCTCGCGGCGCGCTGCCCGATCTGGCCGGATATTGAAACATATCTGTCAAGCCAGTGCTGGCGGTAGGGCTAAACCCGGCTAAACCCCGGGGCTAGTCCCGTTCGCCAGGCTGGGACGTCAGCCTGAAATTGGGGCGATCAGGCAATTTGCAACAAGAGGCCCTTGAGATACTCGCCTTCCGGGAATGCGGTGAGCAACGGGTGATCCACGCCGGCGCCGAGACGCTTGAGTATCCGGGCATCCACGCGCGCATCCGCCGCCGCGCTGGAGACGATTTTCTGGAACAGCTCGGGATCGATCGCGCCGGAACACGAATAGGTGAACAGCAGGCCGCCCGGGCGCAGCAGCTTCAGTCCGGTCAGATTGATATCCTTGTAAGCGCGCGAAGCACGGTCCACGTGTTCACGCGAGGGCGCGAATTTCGGCGGATCGAGCACGATCAGGTCGAAGCGCTCGCCCTCGTCGTAGAGACGACGCAGGGTTTTGAACGCGTCGGCGTCGAGCCAGGTGGCGCGTTCGGCGTCGAAACCGTTGGCCGCGACGTTCTGCTGCGCAAGCGCCAACGCCTCACCCGACGAATCGATCGATACCACGCGTTTGGCGCCGCCTTTGAGCGCCGCCAGCGAAAAGCCGCCGGTGTAGCAGAAGCAGTTCAACACGTCGCGATCCTGCGCGAGTTGCTGCACCAGCAGGCGATTGTCGCGCTGGTCGACGTAAAAGCCGGTTTTGTGGCCGTTGCGTACATCGACGTGATAGCGCACGCCGTTTTCGCTCGCGATCAGTTTTTCCGACGGTGCTTCGCCAGCCAGCACGCCGACGATCTGTTCAAGCCCTTCCTTCTGGCGGATCGACACGTCCGAGCGTTCGTAGACGTTCGGGCAGCCGGTTGCATCGGTCAGCGAGGCGACGATCGCTTCTTTCCACGCTTCCACGCCGGCCGCCATGAACTGACAGACCAACTGGCTGCGCTGGCCCTCGTCCTCCGCGACGTAGTGGTCGACGATCAATCCTGGCAGGCCGTCCGCTTCGCCGAAAATCAGCCGCACCGCGCCGGTGTCGTGGACCATCGTCTGGCGGTGCGCCAGCGCGCGCTGCACGCGGCGCTTGAAGAACGCGTGATCGATCGGCTCGGCTTCGTCGAAGCTCCAGACGCGGGCGCGGATCTGCGAATGCGGGCTGTAGGCCGCGCGCGCCAGAAACCGGCCGTCGTGCGCGCGCACCAGCACGGTGGCGCCGGCGGCGGGATTGCCGTCCACGCGGTCGATCGCATTGGCGTAGACCCACGGATGGCGGCGCAGCAGCGACTTTTCTTTCGACGGTTTGAGCGTAACGATATTCATCAGGATGTCAGCGGAGCAAGGTGCCGCATGGCAATGGCGCATACGGCGGGTGAAGCGAAAGGGCGGAGACTGCAAACCGCAATGCGCGGAGTCAGTCGCGTTTTTTGGCGCGCGGATGCGCCTGATCGTAGACGTGCGCGAGGTGCTGGAAATCGAGCGCGGTGTAGACCTGAGTCGCGGTGATGCTGGCGTGGCCGAGCAACTCCTGCACGGCGCGCAGATCGCCGCTCGATTGCAGCACGTGGGTGGCGAACGAATGCCGCAACACGTGCGGGTGCACATTGGCGGGAATGCCGGCGACCAGCGCCGCGCGCTTCACGCGATCGCGCACGACATTCGGCGACAGGCGATTGCCGCGCGCCGACAGAAACAGCGGATGCGGATCGTGCTTCACCATCTGATCGCGTACTTCGAGCCACGCGCGCAGGGCGTCGAGCGCTTTGCTGCCGACCGGCACGATGCGGCGCCGGTTGCCCTTGCCGAGCACTTCGACTTCGGCGGCGTCCAGTTTGAGCCAGCCTGCGGAGCGGTAGCCGCCGGCGTCGGCGAAACGGGCGTCGAGTCCGACCAGCTCCGCCAGACGCAAGCCGGACGAGTAGAACAGTTCGAGCATCGCGTGATCGCGCAGGCCTTCCAGCGACGCTGCGGGCGGGCTTTCCATCAGGCGTGTGGCGTCGTCGACGGACAGCGCTTTGGGCAGCATTTTGGCCTGCTTCGGCGCACGCACGGTGGCGACCGGATTCGCCGGCAAATCGACACGGCCAGCCAGCCAGCGATAAAACGCGCGCCATGCCGAAAGCCGGTGGCTGATCGAGCGCGCCGTCAGGCCGCCTGCGTGCGCGCGGGAGACGGCGCCGCGAATGTCGACGGCCGTCAGGTTTTGCAGCGGCCGGCCCTTGGCCAGCAGCCTCAGTTCTTCGAGTTCGTGGGTGTAGCCGCGCAGCGTATGCGCCGACAGCCGCCGCTCGTGTTCGAGATTCAACAGGTAGGCGGCGATCGGGTCGGCTTCGGTCACGATGGCTTGGCGGCGGATCAGCGCTGGATCAGCGCGGCAGCAGGCGGCTGAGCGCCGCGCTTGCCAGAGCGCCGATCTGCGTCAGGAAATCGGTCGCCATACCGTCGTGAAAGCGCCGCGCGTCGGCCGAACCCATCACCAGCAGACCGAAGGTGGGCGCTTCTTCCTTGCCCTCGGGGTCGCGTAAAGCGAGCAGCGCGATCGATTCGGTGGCGTGCGCGGACTCGCCCGCGTGCGTGGCCGACGCATCGTCGTTGATGGCCGACACCGCCGGCACCAGCCACTGCGCGGCTTCGAAGCCGGTGTTCGCGCCGCAATATGGCGTAGTGAGACTGTTCGCGAAGATCCGCACTTCCTCGCCGACATGGCGCGCGAAGTCGGCCTGCGCATAAGGCTCGGCGACATCCCACACGCGCAGTGCGGCTTGCGGTACGTCGAAAATATCGCGCAGACCCGTGGCGATCGTGCGCGGCAACGCGTACGGATCGCGCTCGGCCATCACGCGGATCGTCCAGCGATTGAACTTCGAGGCGATGCTGTCGTTCTCGTGGCCGTAGCGCAGCAGTTCCGCGAGGCGCCGTTCGAGCAGTTTGTTCTTGTCGCGCAGCATTTCCATCTGCCGCTCCTGCAGCGACACCGCGGCTTTGCCGTGCGGGTTCGCAAGCCGGATGGTCGCGAGCATTTCCGCGTGTTCGGCGAAGAATTCGGGGTTGGCGAGCAGATAGTCGGCGACTTCGCGATCGTTCATGGTTTCGGCTAAAGGACGACGGGGCGACGCCTTTGGGCGGCGCATCGGTCAATGGGGTTGGGCCGTTTATTCGGCCAGTTCAATCTCGCCTTGGAAGACGGTTGCCGCAGGACCGGCCATCAGCAACGGCGTGCCTTCCTGCGCGCTGTCCCACGCAATGGTCAACTTGCCGCCGTGGGTGTGCACGAGCACCGGCGCATCCAGCAGCCCGCGGCGGATGCCGGCGGCGACCGCGGCGCAAGCGCCCGTGCCGCAAGCCAGCGTCTCGCCGGCACCGCGCTCGTAGACGCGTAATTTGATCTCGCTACGGCCGACGATCTGCATGAAGCCCGCGTTCACTCGCTGCGGGAAGCGTGCATGCCGTTCGATCAGCGGGCCGTCTGTGAGAACCGGGAATGTTTCGACGTCTTCGACTACCTGAACGGCGTGCGGATTGCCCATCGACGCCACGGAAATCCAGCGCGTGGCGCCGTTCACGTCGAGTGGCCAGAGCGTGTCCGCGCCTTCGCTGCGGCCTTCGAGGCCCTTGTTGGCGAACGGCACGAGCGCCGGCTCGAACACCGGCGTGCCCATGTCCACCAGCACTTCGCCGTTTTCCTGCATGGTCAGCGTGATGGTGCCGTTCTGCACTTGCACGCGCACGCTGCGCTGGTCGGTCAGGCCGCTGTCGCGCACGAACTTGACGAAGCAGCGCGCGCCGTTGCCGCAGTGCTCGACTTCGCCGCCGTCGCAATTGAAGATCCGATATCTGAAATCGACGCCGTCCACGGTTGGCTTTTCGACCAGCAGTAACTGATCGGCGCCGATGCCAAAATGCCGGTCCGCGAGCGCGCGCACTTGCTCCGGCGTCAGGTTGACCGGTTGGGTGTAGCCGTCGAGCACGACGAAGTCATTGCCCGCGCCGTGCATTTTGGTGAATTTCAGTTTCATCACGCTATTGTAAGTGACGCGCCAGCAGGTGCGCCGGACGTGGCGTTATTTCCGCGTTCCGGCACTTTTTTGAAACCGGCTCAATATAAGCTCGGATCGCCAGGCGGCCGGGTCTTGAAGCGCTTGTGCACCCAGTAATACTGCTCGGGCATGAGCGGGATCTGTTCCTCGAGGAAGGCGTTCATGCGGCGTGCGTCGGCGTCGTCGTCGCCGGTGGGGTAGTTTTCCCACGGCTTGAACACCTTCAACCGATAGCCCTTGTAGTTCGGCAGCACCTCGCCGATGAACGGCAAGATCTGCGCATGTCCGACCTTTGCAAGGCGGCCGACCGCGGTCAGCGTGCAGGTGGGGACACCGAAGAACGGCACGAAGGTGGAGTTGCGCATGCCATAGTCCATGTCGGCGCCGAGCATCACCGGCTTGCCCTCGCGCAACCAGCGCAGCACGACGCGCGCGCTGTCGGCGCGGCTGGCCATGTCGGCACCGAAACGTCCGCGTGCGGCCTTCGCGACAGCTTCGAGTTCCTGGTTCGACATCGGCTGATACAGCGAGCCGCATTGGCGTTTGAGCGAGTAGTTCAGGAAGATCGAACCCGCTTCGATACCGACAAAGTGAAAGCCGAGTAGCAGCGTGGGCGGCATGTTGGGGTCGGTGAGATCGACCGCGCTGTCGAGCTGAATCAGCTTTTCGAGCTTCTTTTCAGATCCGAACCACTGGACGCTGCGCTCCAGATAGCTACGAATAGCGTGGCGGAAGTGCTTCTGGGCGACTTCTTCGCGGCGCTCTTCGCTCCACTCGGGAAAGCACAGCTTCAGATTGATATGAACGATGCGCTTGCGCCCGCTCGGGATCTGATAGAGCAGCCAGCCAAGGCCGTCGCCGAGCCGGGCGATCAGGCCATAGGGCAGCAGCGCGAACAGTTTCAGCAGCGCAATGGCGAGTTTCGTGGCGTAGCGGCTCAGCATGTCGCCTCCTTATGCGAGGCGCTGCACATTGCCAAATTCAGGAAAGCGGAAAAATGGACGTAATACCGCACTCGTGGACACTCTGTGACAATCTAAGGAAGTCGCTATAATAAGGGCTTCGCCGAGTTAATAGACAACTTGCGGGGCGAAGCTAGCGGGTGCGATCCATCGGATAGGCGCCCGCCGGTAAGGTAATCCGCTAAAGCGTCGCCGCTTCAAGGCTCCCGAAGCTGGCTACGTGAAACTCAACCGTAACCACACAACAGGAGTCTGAAACGTGGCAAACGACTATCTCTTCACCTCTGAATCCGTTTCCGAAGGCCATCCCGACAAAGTCGCGGACCAGATCTCGGACGCAATCCTCGACGCCATCCTGGCGCAAGACAAGTATTCGCGCGTTGCCGCCGAAACGCTGTGCAACACGGGTCTGGTCGTGCTGGCCGGTGAAATCACTACTACCGCGAACGTCGATTACATCCAGGTTGCGCGCAATACGATCAAGCGTATCGGCTACGACAACACCGACTACGGCATCGACTACCGCGGCTGCGCGGTGCTCGTCGCGTATGACAAGCAATCGCCGGACATCGCCCAGGGCGTGGACCGCGCGCATGACAACAACCTCGATCAAGGCGCTGGCGATCAGGGTCTGATGTTCGGTTACGCGTGTGAAGAAACCCCGGAACTGATGCCGCTGCCGATCCACCTGTCGCACCGTCTGGTGGAGCGTCAGGCAAATCTGCGCCGTGACGGCCGTCTGCCGTGGCTGCGTCCGGACGCGAAGTCGCAGGTCACCGTGCGCTATGTCGACGGCAAGCCGCATGCGATCGACACGGTTGTGCTGTCCACACAGCACTCGCCGGACATCGATCTAGCGACGCTGCGCGAAGCCGTGATCGAAGAAGTCATCAAGCCGACGCTGCCGGCTGAACTCATCAAGGGCGACATTAAGTTCCTCGTGAACCCGACGGGCCGGTTCGTGATCGGCGGTCCGCAAGGCGATTGCGGCTTGACTGGCCGCAAGATCATTGTCGATACGTACGGCGGTGCTGCGCCGCACGGCGGCGGCGCGTTCTCGGGCAAGGATCCGTCCAAGGTCGACCGTTCGGCGGCTTACGCCGGCCGTTACGTCGCGAAGAACATCGTGGCTGCCGGTCTGGCGTCGCGTTGCCTGATTCAGGTGTCGTACGCAATCGGCGTGGCGCAGCCGACTTCGGTGATGGTCAACACGTTCGGCACGGGTCGCGTGTCGGATGCAATGATCACGAAGCTCGTGCAGGAACATTTCGACCTGCGTCCGAAGGGCATCATCCAGATGCTCGACCTGCTGCGCCCGATCTACGAGAAGAGCGCAGCTTATGGCCACTTCGGCCGTGAAGAGCCGGAATTCACGTGGGAAGCCACCGACAAAGCCTTGGTGCTCGCCGAAGCCGCTGGCACGGAGCCCGTCGCAGCGCTTGCGTAAGCACGCCTGACTGGCTCATCCAGTCTCAGCAAAAAACCCCGCCGGCGCGAGCCGGGCGGGGTTTTTTCATGTCTTGCGCACAATGCAATGCAGCGCGGCGCGCTCGCCGGCACAGGTGATTCAACACGCTGCTGCAATACCTGGGGCTTTAGCGGCTCGCAAATGCGAACGCGAACCAGCCGGTACTTCCGCTCGTCGACATACGACGAGGGCGGCGGCTGGTGTTTTGCGGAGCGACGACGGGTGCGCTGTGCGGCGCGCTCAGACGAAGCGGTGTCGGTTTGCGCAGCAACGTGCGCAGCGAAAAACGGCGTGAACTGCCATGCAGGCGCAGGGCGGAAAAGAACGTCTGGAACCACGTACGAATGCCGTCGACCGCTTTTGCGTCGCGCCATTGTTCGCCTAATGCGCGGGTGCGGGTGGCGTGGTGACGCAGCGCGCGCACGACATGGCGGCGCGCGGGACGTGCGGCTTTCAACGCAGCGTGGGTAAGACGGGTGCTCAGAAGAGTGTGCATGGCTTCACAAGTAGGCAACGTGTCGCGCGACGGGATGTGCTTTAAACGGAGCACCAAATATGCCAATGGCGGTGTCGCGACGGACGGCACGAAAGCTGGGAATTTGACAGGAAAGGGCGCGGAGGGCGGCGGATTCGGCCGTAGCGGCCTGTGCGTGCCGCAAAAGCGCGTGCGTGGCGATCAACATGCATGCAGGCTACACGTGATTCATGACGTCAGAAAGTCCGTTTTTACCCTGCGAATAGGGGTTTTTACGGGGTGAAGACGGCTACGTGCGCTGTCGGATCGTACCCTTTGCGATCGGTTTTCGTGCGCGTTTGCCCTTTCTGCGTGCTGCGCATTTCGCCGCTGCGCATGAAAGCAGTGCATCGGTTCAGGTCTTTTCGCGAGGCGAAACAGCACGCAGTCCGATCGCGCCCGTTTTACAATCGTGCATCAGCCAGTCGAAAGTAACGGAACACCATGTCACTCCATTCGAAGAAAGAGCAGATTCAAACATTGCGGGAGCAGGGTTTTGTGGTTGTACCCGGGTTGGTGTCGCCCGAGCGTTGTGTCGAATTGAAGCAGATTGCGCAGCGGCAGTTGGAGGAGGCGGCGGCGCCGATCGAATTTGAAGCGGATCTGCGTTATCCGGGGGCTCCGGAGTCGAAGTACGCGCCGGGCGGACATACGGTGCGGCGGTTGCTCGACGCGTATGGGCGCGATCCGGCTTTCGCGCAATGGGCGACCGCGCCGGAGATTCGTGGCTGGATGGAGTTGTATTTCGGCGAGGAGCCACGTTTATCGCGGACGCATCACAACTGCATGATGACCAAGCATCCGGCTTATGGCAGTTTGACGGGCTGGCACCGCGATGTGCGGTATTGGTCGTTCGAACGTGACGACCTGGTTTCCGTGTGGCTTGCTGTGGGGGACGAGACGGTTGATAACGGCGCATTGTGGCTGGTGCCGAAGTCACATATCGGGGCTTTTACTTCCGACCGGTTCGATGAGGCGAAGTTTTTTCGCTCTGACCTCGAGGAGAATCAGGCGCTAATTCGGACGGCTGTGTCGCCTGAGTTGCGCGCCGGCGATGTGGTGTTTTTTCATTGCAATACGTTGCATTCGGCTGGCAAGAATCTTAGCGATCAGGTTAAGTTTTCTTTGGTGTTTACCTATCACGGGGTGAGTAATGTGCCCCTGCCGGGGTCGCGGTCGGCTTCTAAGCCTGAAGTTGCTTTTTAGGGTTTTTTTGCCTTCGGCAGTGGGGTTTTCTTGTTCTGGATTCTTGGGCCTTTCCTTGTGTTCTTATTGGTCTATTAGCGTTGCCCCTATGCGGGGCGGCACTCACTTTCTTTGCCGCCGCAAAGAAAGTAAGCAAAGAAAGCGGGCTCAAACCGCGAATTCTTAAGCGGCTCCCCTGGCTTGGAGGGGATCGTGGCCCCGTAGAGATTGAGCCCGCGCACCGTCTGGCCTGAGTGACCAGGCCGTCATGCTTCCGGCGGCGCTGCGCGCGCCGACGCGGTACTTCGTCAAACCACCCGCCATGCCTTATGCATGCGGCCAGCCTCGCGCTTGCATACACATGCGTGGCGTGCCGGCTTCGGTGCTGACGCCAGCACTTCCAAAACTTTCAGCGCGTTTCGGCATCTCGCCGAGGCGAAGCCGACGGCCCCCGCCGCGCACAACCGAAGCACCCGGTTTCCCTGGTGGACCCGTCCGCGACGCACGCAGTGCGGAGTGGGAGCGGATGACGGCTGTGTCACGGGCGCTTATGGACCACGGTGTGATCCGTTAATCGGACCACAGTCCCCTCCAAGCCAGGGGACCCGCTTAAGAGTTAGCGGTTTGAGCCCGCTTTCTTTGCTTACTTTCTTTGCGGCGGCAAAGAAAGTAAGTGCCTGCCCCGCACAGGGGCGAACGCTAATAGACCAATAAGAATGCAAGGAAAGGCCCAAGAACCCAGAACAAGAAAAGCCCCAAAAAACCGGAACAAAGAAAAACCCAAAAACCCAAAACAAAAAAAGCCCGCCTGCCAAAGGCAAAAAAACCCTTACTTCCTCCGTCCAGAAACCGCCACCCCAGTCAACCCTGCAACGGTGGCGACAACGCCACCAATAATGAGCATGATCGCCTTATTGGTCGGCGACCCAGTGAACACCCGTGACACCTCACTACTCACCGAATTGAACGCCTGTCCGCCGAAATACAACAACACAATGCCGCCAACAATCAGCGCGATTGAAATCGCCTTACCCATATAAACCTCTCTCCGATTAACCCGAATCGGCCCAAAGTGTAGGGGACCAACCCACAACCGTCCATCCCGCATACTGGACATCTGCAGGCATCACGCCGATTGGCTACCATAACGGTCTGATCTGGCCTCGCACAAACCAGAAACCAAACGCCCCGCAGCAGGCAATCCCCGCCCGCAATCGCCGGGTGACTTCACCTTCAAGGACTCTAGCAATGGCTTACGAAGCAGCTTCAGAACGCTATTCGGACATGCAATACCGCGTCTGCGGCAAGTCGGGTCTCAAACTGCCGGCGCTGTCGCTAGGCCTCTGGCACAACTTCGGCGACACCACACCGATCTCCACGCAGCGCGACATCCTGCGCACGGCCTTCGACCTGGGTATCACGCACTTCGATCTCGCCAACAACTACGGCCCTCCGTACGGCAGCGCGGAAACCAATTTCGGCCGTCTGTTCAAAGACGACTTCAAACCGTATCGCGATGAATTGCTGATTTCGTCAAAGGCCGGTTGGGACATGTGGCCAGGTCCCTACGGCCAAGGTGGCGGTTCGCGTAAGTACGTGCTCGCAAGCCTCGATCAGAGCCTGCAACGTATGGGGCTCGACTACGTCGATATCTTCTATTCGCATCGCTTCGATGCCGATACGCCGCTCGAAGAAACCGCCGGCGCATTGGCCAGCGCGGTCCAGCAAGGCAAAGCGCTGTACATCGGTATCTCGTCGTACTCGGCCACCAAGACCCTCGAAATGGCCCGGCTGCTCGCCGAGTACAAGGTGCCGCTGCTGATTCATCAGCCGGCGTACAACATGCTCAACCGTTGGATCGAACACGAGCTGCTGGATACGCTCGAGAAGGTCGGTGCAGGTAGCATCGCGTTCACGCCGCTCGCACAAGGGCTGCTTACGGGCAAATACCTGAACGGTGTGCCGCAAGACGCACGCGTCAACAAGCCGGGTGGCGGCTCACTGAAGCAGGAACACCTGAGCCCGCAAAACATCGAGCACGTGCGCAAGCTGAACGATATCGCGCAGCGTCGTGGGCAAAGTCTCGCGCAGATGGCACTGGCCTGGGCTCTGCGCGATCAACGCGTCACCTCCGTGCTGATTGGCGCAAGCCGCGCCGAGCAGGTGCGCGAAAATGTCGGCGCCCTGAAAAACCTCGCGTTCTCGAAAGACGAACTCGCGGAGATCGATCGCTATGCGACCGAAGGCGGCATCAATCTGTGGGAAAAGCCGTCGACAGATCAGGCGATCTGATCCGCAACAGGCACAACACCCTCATGTCGTAGAAACAGACATGCAAAAAGAAAAGCCGCCAGCGAGGCGGCTTTTTTATCGACGTGTTCCAACGGAACACACTGCATGCACACGGAGCGGAGCGGCTACACGCTGCCATCGTCGTGACCGCGGCCACAACGTCAAGCGAACCCAAACCATCGGCAAAGCGTCCCGGCGCGTTTCACCGGACCCCGCGCCCAACCCTGCTACACCAGCGCAGGTAATCCTTCGACCAGCACGACCGCGAACATCACACCAATCAGCGCGCCAAGCACCCGAAGCGCGTTGTGCCGCAATTCTGTCTTGCAGGGAAGCGCGCCGACAAACAAGGCGCCGGCCAGCGCCATCGGAATGACCAGGATGAAATCACCGATCGTGAAGTAGGTCGTCATAGTCGTCTCCTTATGTAATACCGGCGCGTACAGCGGCTCTATTGCTGGAGTTTTGCCACTGCTAACGTTCGATTTGAGTATAGGCGACGGTTAGATCAACGTAACGACGCCTTGCGGCGCTGCAGCGCGTATTCGCAAGCCGCTGAACCCGGCCAGGTAACGGCGCGCAAGATGGCGCGCCGCAGCAAAAACGCCACAAACAGTGAAGCGTTTGCTTACACTGCCCTTACTTCTGAAGCATATTTGATGCGCAGCGGGTCGACGCTCATGAGGCGAGGCGCTCGCGCGCGCGCAATCGGACTGTCGCGACAAGGCCAACCGCGAGCAGCGCCAGCACGAGTCCGGCGACACCGTTCCAGCCGTAACCGGCCCAGACGTGACCGCCATAGGAGCCGACCACGCTCGAGCCGATGTAATACGCGAGCAGATACAGCGCAGCGGCCTGACCCTTGGCCTCTTTGGCAAGCAGCCCTACCCAGCCGCTCGCCACCGAGTGTCCAGCGAAGAAGCCGAACGTCACGCACGCGATGCCGGCCGCTATCGCCGTCAACGGATGCAGCATGGTGAGCCCGAGACCGAACATCATCAGAAGCAGACTGCCGGTCAGCACGCGCGCCCGTCCGAATGTATCGGCCATGCGCCCGGACCACGGCGATGCGATCACGCCGGTCAGATACACGACGAAGATCGCGCCGATCTCCGTCTGACTCAACCGATACGGCGGCGCGAGCAGACGGAAGCCGATGTAGTTGTACAGCGTCACGAAACTGCCCATCAGCACGAAGCCGAGCAGAAACAGCAAGGGCAGTCCGGGCCGCGTGAATTGTTTGAGCAGCGCGCTGCGATGATGGCCGAAGCCGAGTCCACGGCGCGGGACGAAATGGCGCGATGGCGGCAGCAGGGCGCGAAACGCGAGCATCGAGAGAATGCCGAGCACACCGATCGTGCCGATCGCGGCGCGCCAGGAAAACAGATCCGCGACGATGCCGGTGATCACGCGCCCGGCCATGCCGCCGATCGCCGTGCCGCCCACGTACAGACCCATCGCGAGGCCGAGTCCGTCCGGACGCACTTCTTCCGCGAGATACGCCATCGCAACGGCAGGCACACCGCCGAGCGCGAGTCCTTCGAGCGTACGCAGCACGAGCAGTTGCTGCCACTGAGGAGCGATCGACACGCCGATCGTCAGAAGCGCCGATACGGTGAGCGACGTGGTCATCAACTTGTGACGGCTCCAGCCTTCCGAAACGAACCCGGCCACGAATACGGCGAGCGCGAGCGCGGCGGTAGTCAGTGAGAGCGACAAACTGCTCTGCGCGGGCGTCACGTTGAATGCCGCCGAGAATGCCGGCAGCAATGGCTGCACGCAATACAGCAGCGAGAAGGTCGCATAGCCGGCGAATAGCAGCGCGATGCTGGCGCGCCAATAGGCGCGAGTGCCGCGTTCGAGATAGGGGATTTCGGGCACGGCCGGAGAAGCGGGAGAGTGAGACGAAGGGGGAACAGCCGAAGTAGCAGTCCGGTGGGAGTCCGGCGATGCGGTCACGAAACGATCTCCTTGAGGAACGCAGTAGGCTCGAAGGAGTTAAGGATACGCTGATGAGCGTGACGAGGCGCGCAGCCGCGCATTTTCATTGGGCACGGCGCCCCGGAAAGGCGCGGTCAGCCGTGCGCTGCGGCATCGCTTGCAGGCGCCGCCGGGTGCACGATCTGTTCGTCGGTTGGCAGCGCGGACACGTCCCAGCCGCCGCCCAATGCCTTGATCAAGGCAACGCTGGCGGCCATCCGGCGACGCGCGATCGACACGGCGTCGCGTTCATTGGTGAGCGTCGTGGTCTGCGCGACCACGACATCGAGATACGTGATCGCGCCGTTTTTATACCGGTTCGAGACGACCGCCAACGAGCGTTGCGCGGCACTCACCGCGTCGTCCTGCGCCGCGGCTTCCTGTTCGAGGATACGCAAGGCGGCGAGGTTGTCCTCGACTTGACCAAACGCGGTGAGCACGGTCTGCCGATATTGCGCGACGCTTTCGTCGTAATGTGCGCGGGCCTGTTCTTTCACCGACGCCCGGCCGCCGAAGTCGAGCAGAGTCCCCGCAAGGGTCGGCCCGAGCGACCATAAGCGGCTTGGCGCCATTAGCCATTGGCTGTAGTTGGTGGCTTCGAGGCCACCTGTCACGGACAAAATGAGGTTCGGGAAAAACGCCGCCGTCGCCACGCCGATTTGCGCGTTCATATCGGCGATGTGCCGCTCGGCCGTCGCGATGTCGGGCCGCCGTTCAAGCAACGCGGACGGCACGCCTGTGGCCGCGACCACCGGCACCGCGCTAAGCGGTGCGACCGGCAGCGAGAAAGTGGAAGGCGTCTGGCCGACCAGGATCGCAATCGCATGTTCGAGTTGCGCGCGTTGCACGCCGAGGTCGAGCGCCTGTGCCTGAGTAGTTTGCAATTGCGTTTGCGCCTGCGCGACGTCGGCGTCGGTGGCGATGCCGCCGGCGTAACGATGTTGCGTCAGATCGACGGCTTCCTTGTACGCCTTGATCGTGTCGTCGAGAAGTTGGCGTTCCTGATCGAGTCCGCGCAGTTCGAAGTAGTCGGTGGCAAGCTCGGCCTGCATTGAAAGCAGCACGGCCTGGCTGTCGGCGGCGCTCGCCTGCGCCTCGGCTTTAGCGCCTTCGACGCTGCGCGACACGCGGCCCCACAAGTCCGGCTCCCACGAAGCATCCGCCTGGACGAGGTAGTCGTTCAGCGTGAGCCCGGCAGTCGATTTGTGCAGCACATTCGATGACGAACGGGCGCGCGAATAGCCGCCATTGGCGGTCACAACCGGGAAGAAGCTGGAGCGATATTGCGCGACCGTTGCGCGGGCGGCGCGAAAGCGCGCTTCGGCGGCCTGCACATTCTGGTTCGCGCTCGCCACCTGCTGTTCGAGTTCGTCGAGCGACGGGTCTGCGTAGAGATTCCACCATGCGC
This sequence comes from uncultured beta proteobacterium, assembly GCA_963738755.1. Lineage (GTDB taxonomy): Bacteria > Pseudomonadota > Gammaproteobacteria > Burkholderiales > Burkholderiaceae > Paraburkholderia. Next base: position 87,429 of record CAVTXZ010000019.1, on the reverse strand, counting down.
CGCGCGCGACGCTGTCGGCGGGTTGCGCGGGCTTCCAACCAGTGCCCTCGAGCTCCTTGTAAGTCGCGGCGGTGGTCACGGGTGGTTTGACGTAATCGGGCCCGACGGTGCAGGCAGCGAGCGCGCAACCGACGACCAGCGCTGAGGCAAACGGTCCAATACGACGAACGGATGGCGGCGCGCTCACGATGCGCCTCCCGCCTTACCCGGCACGATCCGCACCGGCGCGCCATCGACGATCGAATCCTGCGGATTCAGAATCACCTGCTCGTCCCCATGCAAGCCTGAAACGATTGCGACGCGCGTGCCGAAGTCTGTTCCTAGCGAAACGGGCATCAGCTTCACCTTGTGATTGGCATCGACGGTGGCGACTTTCACACCGTCCGGGCGAAACAGCAGCGCGTTGCCGGGCAGCGTGAACGGCGCCGCGCCCGTGCCCAGCGCGAAATGCACCTGCGCGTATGCACCGGGCAGCAGATCGCCGTTGCGATTGTCGACATCCACTTCGACCAGCATGGTGCGCTGTTGCGGATCGACGGCGCCCGCGGTGCGCGCCACAGTGCCGGGATAGTGTTTCGACGGCGTTTCGGTCAGCGTCAGAAACGCCGTCTGCTGCGCGCGCACCTGCTGCGCATACGCCTGCGGCACGTTCACATAGACGCGCAATCGATCGGCCTGCGCGACGTGGAACAGCTCCTTGGCCGGTCCGCCCGAACTGCCCGCATCGATTAGCGCGCCGACATCGACATTGCGCACGGTCACGATGCCGTCGAACGGCGCATAGACCTTCTGGAACGACTGCGTTTTCTCTAACCGCGCGACATTGAAACGCGCCGCATCCAGCGTGGCTCTTTTCGCCAGCATGTCGCCGACTTTCTCGTCGGTTTCCTGCTTCGAGACCGATTTGCTCTGGAGCATGTCACTCCAGCGGTCGGCGGTACTTTTCGCGAGCGCGTAATTGGCGTTGGCGTTCGCGAGATCGGCGCGGGCCGCGCGCAATTGGTCGTCGACTTCGGGCGTATCGATTTCAGCGAGCAGTTGGCCATTTTTCACCTGCGCGCCGATGTCGGCATACCACTTCTTCAGATAGCCGTTGGTGCGCGCGTAAATCGGCGTGTCGAGAAACGCCTGTACGTTGCCGGGCAACACGAGATCGAGTCCGGTTGTCGACTTCTGCGGACGCACCACTTCCACGCTGGTCTGGCTCGCATGCTCGGCATCGAGTTCGAGCGCGGCGTGCGCGTCATGGCGCGACCAGATGCCCTGCGCGGCGAGCGCAACGACAGCGACCGCCACCGCCACGATGATCCAGCGCGCGCGCCTGCCCGAAGCCGAGGTGTGCGCCGCGCTGGACTCGTCTGGACGTTTTCCTTCCATCAAACTTCCCCTGTTGGAGTGACTGGGCAGTCGAGGCTGCCTCTTGTGCTTCGTGTTGCCGACGCGGCGAGAAAGCGGACCATCATGGCTTTTGCACCACGTGCTCGGCTGCACGCTGACGTCGCGCCGCGAGCCGCCGGTAGATCATCGAGAACACCACCGGCACGAAGATCAACGTGGCCAGCGTGCCGATCGTCAGGCCGCCGATCACCGCACGCCCAAGCGGCGCATTCTGCTCGCCGCCTTCGCCGAGACCGATCGCCATCGGCACCATGCCGATCACCATCGCGAGCGCGGTCATCAGCACCGGACGAAAACGCGTGAAGCCCGCTTCGATCGCCGCGCGCGTGGCGTCGCCGTGTTCGAGCAGTTGCTCGCGCGCGAAGCTGATCACGAGAATCGAGTTCGCAGTGGCAATGCCGATACACATGATCGCGCCCGTCAGCGCCGGAATCGACAGCGTGGTGTGGGTGAGAAACAGCATCCATACGATGCCGGCCAGTGCGCCGGGAAGCGCCGTGATGATGATGAACGGATCGAGCCACGACTGGAAATTCACCACAATCAGCAGGTACACCAGCAAGATTGCGAACACGAGACCCGCGAACAGACCCGAGAACGATTCGTTCATGGTTTGAACCTGACCGCGTACTTCGATCGTCGAGCTTCTGGGCAGATCGGCTTTGGCGTCGTCGATGATCTTGCGGATGTCGTCGGAGACGCCGCCCAGATCGCGGCCGTCGGCGGTGCCGAAGATATCGATGGTGGTTTGCGCGTTGTAGTGCGTCAGCACCGCATTGGCCGCCTCGCGCTTCATGGTGGCGAGCGAGCCGAGAATGTTGCTGCGTCCGTTCGCATTCAGTGGAATGTTGGCGAGCGATTGCAGCGAATCGATCGTGTATTGCGGCGCTTCTGTGATGACGTTATAGCTGACGCCGTTGCGCGGATTGAGCCAGAACGTCGGCGTGGTCTGCTGGCTGCCGGACAGCGTAATCAGCAGATTGCTCGCGATATCGCGTTGCGAAAAGCCGGCTTGCTGCGCGCGTGTACGGTCGACGTCGATAAAGATGCGCGGCAAGTCGGCGGGTTGCTGGATGCGTGCGTCGGCCAGACCCGGCACGGTGCGCAGACGGTTCAGCAACTTCGCGGCGAAGGCGCGATTGCCGGCCACCTCGCGCCCGACAATCTGGATGTCGATCGGCGACGGCATGCCGAAGTTGAGCGTCTGACTCACGATATCCGCTGGCAGGAAGGCGAACTGCACGCCGGGAAATTCGTCGGTGAGCGTGCGGCGCAGCGTGCGTACGTAGTTGGCGCTCGGATGATGATCGGGATTCAGCGTGATCAGCACGTCCGAGTCCGACGTGCCGATCGTGCCGGTGTTGCTGTACGACAGGTTGATGCCCGAGACCGGCAAGCCGATGTTGTCGATGATCGAATGCAGCTCGTCAGGCGGTATCAGCTGACGAATCCGCGTATCGACGCGATCGGTCACCACCGCCGTTTCCTCGACCCGCATACCGGTCTTCGCGCGCAGATGCAGCGCAATGGTGCCCGCGTCGACCTGCGGGAAAAAATCGCGGCCGAGAAACGGCATCAGCAGCATCGAGGCGCCACAGCAGACGAGAAACAGCGTCACGAAAAGACCCGGCCGCGCCACGCGTGCTTCGAGAAACACGCGGTAGCGGTCGCGCAAACGCGCAAAGCCGCCTTCGAACGCGTAATGCACACGCATGAACGGATTGCGCGTTTGCACCGGCGCATGATGCAGGTCCGCCGGTTTGTGGTGATGCCGCAGCAGATACTTCGCGAGCGTCGGCACGAGCGTACGCGAGAAGAAGTACGACGCCAGCATCGCGAACACCACCGCTTCCGCGAGCGGAATGAACAGGTAGTGCGCGACGCCCGTTAACAGAAACATCGGCACGAACACGATGCAGATGGATAAGGTCGACACCAGGGTCGGAATCGCAATCTGATGCGCGCCGTCGAGAATCGCCTGCTCGAGCGTCTTGCCCTGTTCGAGTTGATGGCTGATGTTTTCGATCGCCACGGTCGCATCGTCCACCAGAATACCGACCGCGAGTGCGAGCCCGCCGAGCGTCATGATATTGATGGTTTCGCCGAGCATCGACAGCGCGATGATCGAGGTGATCATCGACAGCGGAATCGACACCGCGATGATCAGGGTCGCGCGCCAGTTGCCGAGGAACAGCAGGATCATCAGGCCCGTCAGACACGCGGCGATCAACGCTTCGCGCAACACGCCCTGCACCGAAGCGCGCACGAACAGCGACTGGTCGGCAACCGGATCGATATTCAGCGACGCAGGCACGAGATTGCGCAGCGTCGGCATCATGGTTTTGATGCGATCCACGATCTCGAGCGTCGACGTGTTGCCGCTCTTGTTGATCGTCAGCAACGCGGCGCGCTGGCCGTTGACGCGCACGATGTTGGTTTGCGGCTGGAAGCCGTCACGCACATGCGCGACATCGCGGATATAGACGGTGCCGTTGGCGGTCGACTTGATCGGAATGTTGTTCAGGCCGGCCAGTGAATCCGGGCTGCCGTTCATTTCCACCGAATATTCTGTCGCGCCGATTTTCGCGGTGCCCGAGGGTAGGATCAGATTTTGCGCGGTGACTGCGTTGACCACATCCATGGGCGACAGATTGCGCTCCTGCAGCTTGCGCGAGTCGATATCGACCATGATCTGTCGCTGCTTGCCGCCATACGGCAGCGGCGCCGACGCGCCGGGCACGGTGGCGAGTTGTGTCTTCAGGAAGTTGTTGCCGAAGTCGTACAGCTCCTGCTCGGTGAGCGAAGCAGACGAGAGCGCGAGACGCAGGATCGGTACGGTTGAGGCGTTGTAGCGCAGGATATTCGGCGGTGTGATGCCGGGCGGCAGCGAACGCAATTGCGTCTGTGACAGCGCGGTGACTTCGGCGAGCGCCTCATCGATATTCGCGTGCGGCTGAAAAAAGATCTTGATCACCGCGATGCCGTTCAGCGACGTCGATTCCGTGTGCTCGATATCGTTGACCGCCACCGAAAGTCCGCGCTCGTAGTTGAGCACGATGCGCTTTTCCATCTCGTCGGCGGGCAGGCCGTTATACGACCAGATCACCGACAGCACCGGAATGTCGATATTTGGGAAGATGTCGGTGGGTGTGCGCAGGATCGTCAGCGGTCCGACGATCAGGAGCAGCAGGGCCAGCACGACAAAGGTATAAGGGCGCCGCAGCGCCAGACGAACGATCCACATATCTAGTGCGGTCGGGAAGGCCGGATGATTTTGATATCTCACCCCGGCTGGGTTTATGATGGTCTCGTTACGACGCGTTCAGCCCAGATCATCGGCCCGCCGCGCCATAATGGGAATAGGGCGAAACGACGGGTGAACCGCCTTTTGTTCGCGCTTTCCATGGCCCCGCGAATCGGGAACAATGACTCGAACCTCTCACGCGTATTACGCGCAGCAGATTGGGTGCGTACGCAACGTTATTGGCGGGGCGACGCTTTTATCATCACCTTGACCGGCGTGGAAATCATAAAGCCGGCTAGTGGAGAAACGGGGAAACATCATGCAAATCGGTTCCATTGTCCGATCGGTGCATATCGCCGTGCCGCAAGGCGCGCGCGGGATTGTCATGCGCATTCTCGGTGACATGGCGATGGTGGCCTGGTATGCCGGTGAACCCGGCACGTCGGAACATCTGAATACTGAACCCTTTTTCCTTGAAGATTTGATCGATACGGGCGAGCAGGTGCGCCCGTCCAGCGCGCAGATACATTGAAGGCGGCTTGAGTCCGGTTCTTGGTGGTAAGCAGGCTGTAAGTCCGGATGTTGTGAACCGTCGCCCTCGTCTTTGACGGCGGTGCGGCGCACAATGCGGGCATGAACGACGACACTTCCGATCTACAGGACGGCGCCAACAGCGCCGTGCCTTTCGCCCGGCTCAAGCCGGAAATCGTCCTCGACGCGCTCGACAGCGTACTCAGCACGGTCGGTGTGCGCACCGACGGCCGCATGCTGCCGCTCAACAGCTACGAGAACCGCGTGTACCAGGTGGGCGTCGAAGACGGCCCGCCTGTGGTCGCCAAGTTCTATCGTCCCGAGCGCTGGACCGACGCCGCCATTCTCGAAGAACACGCCTTTGTCGCCGATCTCGCCGCGCGCGAGATTCCGGCGGTGCCGGCGCGCGCCCTCGAAGGCCGCACTTTGCATACCTTCGACGGCTTCCGTTTCTCGATCTTCGAGCGCCGCGGCGGCCGTGCGCCCGATCTGGACCGGCGCGACACACTCGAATGGCTGGGGCGCTTTATCGGCCGCATCCACGCGGTGGGGCAGACGCAGAACTACACCGAGCGCCCGACACTCGACATCCACACCTTCGGCTACGAACCGCGTGACTTCCTGCTGTCACAGCGTTTCGTGCCAGACGACGTGCGCACCGCGTGGGAAACCGTCGTGAACCTCGCGCTCGAAGGTGTCGAACGTGCGTTCGAACGTGCCGGCGAGATTCGCATGTTGCGAATGCACGGCGACTGCCATCCGAGCAACGTGCTGTGGACCGACGCCGGTCCGCATTTCGTCGACTTCGACGATAGCCGCATGGGGCCTGCGGTGCAGGACCTGTGGCTGCTGCTGCCCGGCGACCGTGCGGAAGCGTCGCGTGCGCTGGCGGATCTGCTGGCGGGCTATGAAGACTTCTGCGACTTCGAGCCACGCGAGCTCTATCTGGTCGAGGCATTGCGCACGCTGCGGCTGATCCACTACCAGGCGTGGCTCGCGCGCCGCTGGGACGACCCGGCATTTCCCGCGGCGTTTCCGTGGTTCAACACGCAACGCTATTGGGAAGACCGCATCCTCGAGTTGCGCGAGCAGCTCGGCGCGATGCAGGAAGGGCCACTCTGGCCGGTTTGAGCGTTGTGTCGCTTTTGGGCGCCGCGTCTGTTCCTATGGCGCCTGTGACGCCACGCTCGACGACTCCACTAACGTCGATTTGACGATCACTTCGGCGCGCACGTCGCGCCCGATCGCTTCGATGGCCGGACGCATCTGTACGAATTCTTCGGGCGTGCAGACGTCGGCTGCGAAATGCGTGGCGCCGTCGCGTGTCATCGTGACGACGTTGCTGAGCGGATCGAACGTGTACTGCGACTGGAAGTCGACGAAACGGTCCTGCGTTCGCTTTGCCTCCGGCATGTCGAGCACGCGAAAATTGGCCGGTAAAGCGATGCGCGCGCGCTCGTGCAATTCGAGGTTATGACAGACGAATGGCTGCGTGCGCTGGCGTTCGCCGAGCCAGTAGCGGGTGTCCGCTTCGAAGCCCCCGGCCAGGCTCGTTAGCGCCGGAATCGACGCCGCGGCCCCAGGCACCACGAGACTCTCCAGCGTGCCCTTCATCGTGATGGTCAGCGGGCCGTCGGCGGCGGTGAGGTCGTTGGTGGTGAGCGTCGCGGTGCCCCGCAAATTGGCGCTGCGCAATTCCGCCTGAATCGAATCCTCACGTTGCGCCGGCGTCTGCATGCGCAACATGGCGCGTGCCTGCTCGGCAGATGCGCCGGATGCTTCCAAACGGTACGTGAAGCTCGCCGAGCCATCCGGTTCGACCTTGATCGACAGGTCGGTGCTGCGCGTCATGAACGCGGTGGCGGGTGTGTTGGCGAGCACGCCCTGATCGACGAGCACAGTGGGCCGGTTCATATCGGATGGCGGCAAAAAGCCGAATTCGACGTTCGACGCGGTCGAGTCGGCGTATTGCTGCAAATCGGGCAGCCACGTGATGACGTGATTGATGACGCCGTAGCCAGGCACCGCGGGGAGCGTGTAGATTGTGCCGCTGCTGATCAGCGCCGGTTCATTGCGGATACCGATCGCGTCGAGTAACGCACCGTACAGCGCGACATGATCCTTGCAATCGCCGTAGCGGTTCGCGAGGATCGCGCTGGCGTTGTGCGGCACCACCGCGCCGCGCCCCACGTTGATCGCCACATAGCGAACGTTGCGGCGCACCCAGTCGTAGAGCGTCTTGGCTTTGTCGCGCTGCGTGCGATCGTGTGCGGTGAGGTTTTGCGCAAGACGAGTTACGGTGGCGTCGCGCGCTGTCGGATCGGCGGCCGATGCCTTGTAGGTGGCTGCAAACGCGGCGTAGTCGGGGAAGGTCGACACCATCAGCCGGTCGCCGTACGACACGTATGCAATCGAGCCGCGCTCGAGGCGGCTGAAATGCGCCTTGTCGTAGCGGTATTCGTAGCGTGTGCGGCCGTCGCGCGTGACTGGCTGCACGACGGTGAAGCCGCGTGCGTCGGCGTAGAGCGGTTTGTCGGCGGGCAGGTCGTAGATCAGACGGAAGTTGCGGGTCGGCGCGAGATCGGGTGGCGTGAAGTCGCTGAATTCGCCTGGGACAATCGGCTGCTTTTGCGTCTTGCGATAGGTGAGATGCACGCGCGCGCCCGGCTCGACCGCCGGGAACACGATCACTTTTTCCTGGATGTCCTGAAACATCGGCGCGTCGAACGAGCGCGCTTCCTGGACGTCGCGAATCTGTTCGGTCTGTACATCGTGACGCACGCCGTCGGCGCTTGTCGTGTAGGCCTCGATGATCTGCACGTCGGCCATGTTGCGGTTGAACCAGACGTATTGCTGCGCCACCCGCGCGACGCCGGCTTCGCTGTTCACGCGCAGCGTCATCGAATCGAGCTTCGAGAACGAGCCGTCGGCATTGACGGTGAAGGTTTGGGTCTCGCCTTCATTCGTATAGGGGTCGTCGAGTTTGCCTGACAGGCTTGCGCTCGCGACGTGGATGCCGGCAAGCCAGCCGAAAGAGGCCAAACAGACGAAAGAGGCGAGGCGCATGGCGGGCAGGTATCCGAACGATAACGTTGACGGGATCTGACAGGATCCGAGGAGATCGCTGCCTAGCGTCGGTTCGCGCCGCCTGGATGTCAAGCGGATGCCGCGCGTTGCGATTGAGGAAATGCCCTGGCTATGTAGCGATAGCCATTCTCAATTGAAAGGTATCGCCGGCTTTCTGTCGCATTTCTCCTCCTCTGTGACTGCCCGCCAGCCTTTCAGCCGGATGGCCTGAACCGCAAGCCCGGTTGTCCGGCCCTTCGTTTCGAACCCTCTTTTACTGCTGGTGTGAGCGTGCGTCGGGCCGTTACGCGCTGGCGATCAACTTGCGGTGCCTGGAGGCTGAATGTGAACGGGCCTGATTCGAACGATATGAAACCTGCGGCCGGTAGCGGTACGCATTGCACCGCACACGCGGTGAAGCGCGGTCATCATTTTGATGGATGCGGGGTAGGCTGCACGGCGGCAGCGTTCAAGGTGCGTGAACTTCATTGAGATTGATAAGCGGCGGCATGGTTTTGGTTGTGCCTACGGCGTTTGGTGTTTCTATTCTTATTGGTTTATTAGCGTTGCCCCTATGCGGGGCGGCACTCACTTTCTTTGCCGCCGCAAAGAAAGTAAGCAAAGAAAGCGGGCTCACACCGCCAACTCTTAAGCGGCTCCCCTGGCTTGGAGGGGATCGTGGCCCCGTAGAGATTGAGCCTGCGCACCTGCTGGCCTCAGTGACCAGGCCGTCATGCTTCCGGCGGCGCTACGCGCGCCGACGCGGTACTTCACAAAACCAATTGGTGTGTTCTGCGCCTCGCCGAGGCGAAGCCGACGGCCCCCACCGAGAAGCGAATCACCACTGGTTTCCCTGGTGGACCCGTCCGCGACGCACGTAGTGCGGAGTGGGAGCGGATGACGGCTGTGTCACTGGCGGTTATTAACCGAGGTGTGATCCGTTAATCGGGCCACGAGTCCCTCCAAGCCAGGGGACCCGCTTAAGAGTTAGCGGTTTGAGCCCGCTTTCTTTGCTTACTTTCTTTGCGGCGGCAAAGAAAGTGAGTGCCCCCCCGCACAGGGGGAAAGCTAATAGACCAATAAGAAAACAAGGAGAGGCCCAAGAAGCCAGAACAAGGAGAGCCCCAAGAAGCCAGAACAAGGAGAGGCCCAAGAAGCCAGAACAAGGAGAGCCCCAAGAAGCCAGAACAAGGAGAGCCCCGAGAAGCCAGAACAAAAAACGCCACTGCCGCAGGCAAAAACCGAACCTAAACACCACAAGCCGCACTACCAGAAGCAGCAACCTCCCTCGCTGCTTTAGCGCCTTCAACCTGCAGTAAAGTCGGCAACGACACCCCATTCTTGGCCGCCGTCACCTCGGCAAGAATCGAAACAGCAATCTCCGGCGGCGTCCGGCTGCCGATATAAATCCCCACTGGCCCATGCAACCGGGCCAACTCCGTATCGTTCAGGTCGAACTCTTTTAACCGCTCACGCCGCGCCTGATTATTCCGTCTGGACCCCAAAGCACCGACATAAAAAGCCGGCGTCTTCAACGCTTCCATCAAAGCAAGATCATCCAGCTTGGGGTCATGCGTCAAAGCGATCACCGCACACCGCTCATCGAGCTTCATCTCCATCACCGTATCGTCCGGCATGGTCCGCACAATCCGGGTGCCAGGAATATTCCACTCCTCGGTGTACTCTTCACGCGGATCGCACACGGTCACCTGATAATCCAGTCCCACAGCAATGTTGCACAGATACCGCGACAACTGCCCGGCACCGATCACCAACATCCGATAACGCGGCCCATGTATCGTCAACAGACGTTCGCCGTCGAAATGCACGCCGTCCGTCGCCTGCGCAGCTTCAAGCCGCACCGCGCCGCTCGTCATGTCGACTTCACGCGCCACCAGCCGGCCGTCCTCGACCGCGCTGCATAGTTCGGCAATACCGCTTTGCGGCGTCAAAGGCTCGAGCACCAGCTGGATCGTCCCGCCGCAAGGCAAGCCAAAACGATGCGCTTCTTCAGCCGTAATACCGTACTTGACCGCCTCCGGGCGCGTCTGCTCAATGCCCTTCTGCCGCACACGGTCGATCAGATCGTCTTCAATGCAGCCACCCGATACCGAACCGACCACGAGGCCGTCGTCGCGCACCGCAAGCATTGCGCCCTCGGGACGCGGTGACGAACCCCAGGTCTTCACCACCGTCACCAGTAGCGCGCGATGCCCTTCTTCCAGCCAGCGTGCGCTGGACTTCAGGACTTCGAGATCCACGCTGTCCATGATTTCTTCCTCTTCGTTCCGTCACCGCCGGACTCTGGGTCCGCGGCCTCTTTCGATTCCGTTTCCTGCGACGCAGCGTCGACAGCAGTAACCGCACCGTCGTCCGGGACAGTAGCGTCGCCTCCGTCGCCACTGACCAGCGCGCCGAAGCGCTTGAAAAATTCGCCAGCGATCTTGCGCGCCGCGCCATCGACCAGGCGCGAACCGATCTGCGCAAGCTTGCCGCCGACCTGCGCCGTGGCCGTGTATGTCAGCCTGGTTGCGTCGTCACCCTCGGGTTCGAGCGTGACGCACGCATTGCCCTTGCCGAAGCCGGCCGCGCCACCCTGGCCTTCGAAAACGATAGTGTAGGTGTTCGGTGCGTCGATATCGGTCAGCAGCATACGCCCTTTGAAGCGCGCCTTTACCGGACCCACCGATGCGCTTAGCGCCACCGCGTAAGCATTCTCGCCATCGGCATCGATGCTCTCGCAGCCGGGAATCGAGGCGCGCAAGATCTCGGTGTCGTTCAGTGCGTCCCATGCGCGCTGCTGCGAAACAGGCAGCGTATGGGTGTCGGTCAGTTCCATCGCGAAGCTCCTGCAGTTGTCCTGGCCGCGACCGGCATGCGAGGCGCGCGTGTGAGTTGCGCGAGATCGTGGCCGAATGCCGTCAGACTGTCTAGATTATGAACCGGACGGTGCGCGTCGACATAAGGCAGGATCGCCTGCACGCCGCGCGCCTTGGGTGAAAAGCCGCTATAGCGCAGCAACGGATTTAGCCAAACGATACGGTGTGCAAAGCGGCGCAAGCGGGCCATCTCGGTGTCGAGCACGTCGATCGCTTCGTGGTCGAGGCCGTCGGTCACCAGCAGCACGGTGGCTCTGCCAGTCAGCACGCGTCGTGCCCAGCGGCGATTGAATTCGGCAAGCGCCGCGCCAATCCGCGTACCACCGGACCAGTCGACCACCTGTTCAGTGAGCGTCGCGATCGCCACATCGGGATCGCGCTCGCGCAGCGCACGCGTCGCGTTGGTGAGACGCGTGCCGAACAGGAACACCTGCAGGCGCTCGCGCGACTGCAAAAGCGCGTGGCAGAAGTAGAGCACCGCGCGCGAGTAACTACTCATCGAGCCGGATATATCGAGCAGCAGCACGAGCGGCGGTTTGCGTTCGACCACGGCGCGATACTTCCACACCGTCCAGTCGCCGCCCGCTCGCACTGCCTGCCGGGCGCTCGCGCGCAAGTCCGCATGCGTGCCGTGCGAGGCCGCCTTCAGACGACGCGTCGGCTCGGTCGCAAGCGGCAGGCGCTGCCCGCGGATCAGGTGGCGCAAGGTGCGCCATTCATCGGCGGACAGCGTTTCGAAGTCGCGCTGGCGCAACCGCTCTTCCGCGCTGAAGGTGACATGCGCGTGCAGTTCGTGTTGCTCGGTCTCCTGCGGCGGCTTGCCATGCGGGGAGCGCGGCGCACGCACGGCAAGGGCGTCGGCGAGACGGTTGTTGCGCTTGGGCGGCGGCAGGCCGTCGCGCACTTTCGGCAGCAGCAGCGCGCGCAACTTGCCTTCCCAGTCCGGATCGCGCCAGAACAGATCGAACGCGGCGTTGAACAGGTCGCGTTGATCAGGGGCGGAAACCAGCAGGGCGGCGAGCGCGGCGCGCACGTCGTCGCGTCGGCCGAGATCGATCCAGTGCAGGGCGGCCAGTGCATCGACTGCTTGCGCCGGCGACATCGGCAAACCCGCGCCGCGCAATACGCGCACAAAATGCACGACGTTGCGCGCGAGCGTGGGCGTGTCGGCTTCGCTTGCACCGTTTTCACCGTTCGCGGAATGACGATTGCCCGCGCTGGCCGCATCCCTCATTGTCGCTACCCCGGCGTCGCGAGACACTGCGCAATCTGCGCGGCATCCACGCGCGCGAGATCGTCCTGATACTTGAGCAGAACGCCCAAAGTGTTCTGCACCGACTGCGGATCAAGTTCCGTCACCGAGAGCGCCTCGAGTGCGCGACACCAGTCGATCGTCTCGGCAATGCCAGGCGCTTTGAACAGATCCATGCCACGCAGCCGATGCACGAAATCGACGGCACGCCGCTGCAATTCCGCAGACGTGTGCGGCGCACGGGCGGCGACGATTTCCAGCTCGCGATCGCGCTCGGGGTAACCGATCCATTGATACAGGCAACGGCGTTTCAACGCGTCGTGCACTTCGCGTGTCCGGTTCGAGGTCATCACCACGAGCGGCGGCTGCTCGGCGCGCACCGTGCCGTATTCGGGAATCGATACCTGGAAGTCCGACAGCAGTTCCAGCAGGAACGCTTCGAACGGTTCATCGGCGCGGTCGATTTCGTCGATCAGCAGCACGCGTCGCGCGCCCGGATGATTTTCGTCGGGCATCAGCGCTTGCAAAAGTGGGCGCTTCAGCAGGAATTCGCTGCGATATAGCGTGTCGTTTCCGGGACGCTCGCCGGCGGCTTCAGCGAGCCGCAGCGCCATGATCTGCCGCGGGTAGTCCCACTCGTATAACGCGCTGGCGGTGTCGAGCCCTTCGTAGCATTGCAGCCGCAGCATGGAGGTGCCGAGCATGCCGGCCGCCGCCTTGGCGAGTTCGGTCTTGCCGACGCCCGGCTCGCCTTCCACGAACAGTGGCCGCTCCATGCGCAGCGCGAGATACAACGCCGTAGCGAGCTCGCGGCTGGCGAAGTAGTTCTGCGTGACGAGTTGGGCGACAGTTTCGTCGATTGAAGCAGGCTGCATGGTGTTCCTGAATCTGCACGGTGAAAGCAAACGGCGCGGCCGACGCGCCGCGCGAAGCGGCTACGCCACGTTACTTCACGTCGAGCCGCCATCGCGAGCCGTTACGGCAAGCGCAAATAGCGCATTCCGCTAGGCGTTCGCCTCCGTCACCGCTCGTGCCGCCAGTACCGGGATCAGATGCGCGCGGTAGTCGGCGCTGGCGTGCATATCGGTGTTCAGATCGGTGGCCGGGACGGTGACCGCGCGCGCTGCTTCGGGCGTGAAATTCGCCGTCAGCGCGCTTTCCAGCTCCGGCACGCGAAATACCGAGGCGGCCGCACCCGTCACCGCGACGCGCACGCCGCTCGCAAATTTCGCCACGAACACGCCGACCAGCGCAAAGTGCGAAGCCGGATTGCGGAATTTCTCGTACGCGGCTCGCTCAGGCACGGGAAACTCCACAGCGGTAATGAGTTCATCGGGCGCCAATGCGGTCTCGTACATGCCAACGAAGAAATCGCTCGACGAAATGCGCCGCCGATCGGTGACGATGGTCGCATCCAATGCCATCGCGGCAGCCGGATAGCACGCCGCCGGATCGTTGTTGGCAAGCGAGCCGCCAATCGTGCCGAGCGCGCGCACCTGCCGGTCGCCGATGTGCGCCGCAAGATCCGCCAACGCGGGCAACGTGCGCCGCAACTCGGCGTGATCCGCGACATCCGCATGGCAGACGGCGGCGCCGATCGTTACCGTCTTCGCATCGACGGTGATTGTTTTGAGCGCGGGAATGCGCGTCACGTCGATCAATTGCGAAGGCTGCGCCAGACGCAGGCGCATGGTGGGCAGGAGGCTTTGTCCGCCGGCGAGAAACTTCGCGTTGCTGTCGGCGGCGAGGGCTGCGGCGGCCGCTTTCGGATCCGTCGCGCGTTTATACTCGAATGAATACATGTCGAATGCTCCGCTCAGGATCTCAATGGGGTTGCGCTGCGGCGCGGATCGCGGACCACACGCGATGCGGCGTGGCCGGCATTTGCAGGTCGGTCACGCCGAGTGGCGCGAGTGCGTCGATGATCGCGTTGATCACCGCGGGCGGCGAGCCGATTGCGCCCGCCTCGCCGCAGCCCTTCACGCCAAGCGGATTGTGCGTGCACGGTGTGCCCTTGGCGGTTTCGACGGTGAAGTTCGGCAGATCGGACGCGTGCGGCATCGCGTAGTCCATATACGAGCCGGACAACAACTGGCCGCTTTCGTTGTCGTACACGCAGCGCTCCAGCATGGCTTGACCGATGCCCTGCGCGAGACCTCCGTGCACCTGGCCTTCGACGATCATTGGATTGATCACATTGCCGAAATCGTCGACCGCGGTGAACTGCTGGATGCGACACACGCCAGTATCGGGATCGACTTCGATCTCGCAGATATACGCGCCCGCTGGGTACGTGAAGTTGGTCGGATCGTAAAACGCGCTTTCCTCGAGACCGGGTTCGAGCACGTCGAGCGGATAGTTGTGCGGCACGTACGCGGCGAGTGAGATGTCGGCGAACGCCTTGGTGCGATCGGTGCCCGCGACGCGGAACACGCCGTCCTTGAACTCGATGTCTTCCGCTGCGGCTTCGAGCAGATGCGCAGCGATTTTCTTCGCCTTGGCTTCGATCTTGTCGAGCGCTTTCATGATGGCCGAACCGCCCACCGCGATCGAGCGCGAACCATACGTGCCCATGCCGAACGGAATCCTGCCGGTATCGCCGTGCACGATCTCGACGCTTTCCAGCGCGATGCCGAGCCGGTCCGCGACGACTTGCGCGAAGGTGGTTTCGTGCCCCTGGCCGTGACTATGCGAACCGGTGAAGACCGTCACCGAGCCGGTTGGATGCACGCGAATCTGCCCGACTTCGAACAGCCCGGCGCGAGCGCCGAGTGCGCCGGCGATGTTCGAGGGCGCGAGACCGCAGGCTTCGATGTAGCACGAATAGCCGAGGCCGCGCAGTTTGCCGTTCTTTTCGGATTCCTGTTTGCGGGCCGCGAAGCCTTTGACATCGGCGAGTTCGAGCGAACGGCTGAGGCATGCTTCGTAGTCGCCGGTATCGTAGGTGAGACCGACCGGCGTCGCATACGGAAACGTGCGGATGAAGTTGCGGCGGCGGATTTCGGCCGGGTCGAGCTTCATCTCGCGAGCCGCAGTTTCGACCAGACGCTCGACGACGTAGGTCGCTTCGGGACGCCCGGCGCCGCGATAGGCATCGACCGGTACGGTGTTGGTGAAGACCGCTTTCACCTCGGCATAAATCGCGGGCGTTGCGTACTGCCCGGCGAGCAGCGTCGCGTACAGGATGGTCGGCACGCTCGACGCGAACGTGGACAGATAGGCACCCATGTTGGCGATGGTGTGGATGCGCATCGCGAGGAACTTGCCGTCGGCGTCCATGGCCAGTTCGGCCTTGGTCACGTGATCGCGGCCGTGCGCATCCGAGACGAAGGCTTCCGAGCGCTCCGCGGTCCACTTGACCGGCCGGCGAATCTTTTTCGACGCCCACGTGAGCGCAACGTCTTCGGCGTACAGGAAGATCTTCGAGCCGAAACCGCCGCCCACGTCGGGCGCGATGACGCGCAGTTTCGATTCCGGCAGCGACAGCACGAACGCGGCCATCAGCAGACGTTCCACGTGCGGATTCTGGTTCGCGACGTAGAGCGTGTAGCTGTCGTCCTGCGGCGCATAGCTTGCGTTGACCGCGCGCGGTTCGATTGCGTTCGGGATCAGGCGATTGTTGACGATGTCGAGCGTGGTGACGTGTGCGGCTTTGGCGAAAGCGGCGTCTGTCGCGGCTTTATCGCCGTGGCCCCAGTTGTAGCAGATGTTGTCCGGCACTTCGTCGTGAACCGCGGGCTGGCCCGGGTCGGCGGCGTGCGCGGTATCGACCACGGCCGGCAGCACGTCATAGTCGACTTCGATCAGTTCGGCGGCGTCTTTCGCGGCCTTGATCGAATCGGCGATCACGAGCGCCACCTGATCGCCGACGTGGCGCGCTTTCGTGTGCGCCATCACCGGATGCGGCGGTTCGTTCATCGGCTTGCCGTCGGTGCTGTGGATCAGCCAGCCGCACGGCAGGCCACCGACATTGTCGGCGGCCATGTCCGCGCCGGTGAAGATCGCGACGACACCGGGCGATTTTTTCGCCGCGGCTGTGTCGATGCTGATGATTTTCGCGTGGGCGTGGGGCGAGCGCAGGAAGATGGCGTAGGTTTGCTGCGGCAGGACGATGTCGTCGGTGTACTGGCCGTTACCGGTCAGGAACCGGTAGTCTTCCTTACGTTCGACGGATGCGCCGATGAGGCCGTGGGTTTCGGGTGCGTTCATCGTCGGCTCCTAGGCGGTGGCTTGAGCGGTGACCGTGTCGGCGGACTTCATGCCTTCGGCGCCTTCGAGTACTGCTTTGACGATGTTGTGATAGCCCGTACAGCGGCACAGATTGCCGTCGAACTGGGCGCGCACTTCGTCGCCGGTGAGGTTTGGTTGACGCTGCACCAGCGAGACCGCGCTCATGACCATGCCGGGCGTACAGAAGCCGCACTGCAAACCGTGGCAGTGCTTGAACGCTGCTTGCATGGGATGCATGGCGCCGTCTTTGGCGAGCCCTTCGATGGTGGTGATGTCTGCGCCTTCCGCCTGGACCGCGAGGATGTTGCAGGATTTGATTGCGCGTCCGTTCAGGTGGACTGTGCAGGCGCCGCACTGGGCTGTATCGCAGCCGACGTGTGTGCCGGTGAGGCGCAGTTGCTCGCGGAGGAACTGGACAAGCAGGATGCCAGGGTCGATTGAGGCGCTGATGGGCGCGCCGTTCACCGTCAGACTGATGCTGATCGCCATGAAGTGTCTCCTATGGGGTGAGACCGGACCTTTGTTTTTTCTTGCCTTCGGCTGCCTGTTGCTAGGGTCCGATGTGGGGTGCTTCTTTTTTATGGTTCCGCCGAAAAGTAAAGCACAAATTGGGCGCTGGCGCTATGAGGGGTTTTTTTGCGCGTAGCAGTGGATGGTTTTTTTTTGCCTTTGGCGGCGGCATTTTGTGGTTGTGCCTGCGGCGGTTGGTGTTTCTTTTCTTATTGGTCTGGTTTTGCCTGCGGCGTTGGCCTTTTCTTGTGTTCTTATTGGTCTGGTTGTGGCTTTGGCGGCGGCATTGTTTTGGTGTGCCTACGGCGTTGGTTTTTTCATTTCTTATTGATTTATTAGCGTTCCCCCTGTGCGGGGGGCACTCACTTTCTTTGCCGCCGCAAAGAAAGTAAGCAAAGAAAGCGGGCTCAAACCGCTAATTTTTAAGCGGCTCCCCTGGCTTGGAGGGGCTGGTGGCCTGATTAACGGATCACACCGTGGTCCATTAGTGTCTGTGACACAGCCGTCATCCGCTCCCACTCCGCACTACGTGCGTCGCGGATGGGTCTGCCAGGGAAACCGGGTGCTTCGGTTGCGCGTAGCTGGGGCGATCGGCTCCGCCTCGGCGAGGCGCCGAAAACACCGATGGTTTTGTGAAGTACCGCGTCGGCGCGCGTAGCGCCGCCGGAAGCATGACGGCCTGGTCACTCAGGCCAGCAGGTGCGCAGGCTCGATCTCTACGGAGCCACGATCCCCTCCAAGCCAGGGGAGCCGCTTAAGAGTTGGCGGTGTGAGCCCGCTTTCTTTGCTTACTTTCTTTGCGGCGGCAAAGAAAGTGAGTGCCCCCCGCACAGGGGGAACGCTAATAAACCAATAAGAATAGAAACACCAACCGCCGTAGGCAAAACCAAAACCACAACCACAAAATGCCGCCGCCAAAGGCAAAAACCTTCTATTTAGCTAACTTAGAATGCCCCCGTGAGTAGCCAAAATAAATCACCATCCCAATCAGAAGCCAAACCACAAACGCCACCCACGTAATAGCCTGAAGATTAGCCATCAAAAACAGACACGAAGTCACTGCCAGCACAGGCACAACCGGCACCCCAGGGCAACGAAACGCTCGTGGCAATTCAGGATGCGTCCTACGCAAAATAAGAACCGCAATCGACACCATCGAAAACGCAGCCAACGTGCCAATGTTGATCAACTCAGCAAGCACGTTCAACGGCACCAGCGCGCCAATCAAACCAAAGAAAATCCCCACCAGCCAGGTCGTAAAAAACGGCGTAGCAAACCGCGGATGCACCCGCGACAGCCGCGCCGGCAACAACCCATCCCGCGACATCGCGAAAATAACGCGGGTCTGGCCGTAAGCCATCACAAGAATCACCGTCAACATGCCCAGTACCGCACCAAGGTCGATGAACCCGGCCACCCACGGCTGGCCCGCCACCTGCAGCGCGTAAGACACCGGATGCGAAATGTTCGCGAACTGCGCCGACGGCACAATCCCCGTCACCACGGCCGCCACCGCGACATACAACACCGCGCACACGCCGAGCGAGGCAATAATCCCAATCGGTAGATCGCGCTTCGGATCTTTCACTTCTTCGGCCGCGGAAGAAACCGAATCGAATCCGATGAACGCGAAGAACATCACCGCAGCCGCACCAAACACGCCGTTCCAGCCGTTCGGCATGAACGGATGCCAATTCGCCGGCGTCACGTGAAATACGCCAACGCCAATCACCAGCAACACCACCACGACCTTGATCGCCACCATGACGTTGTTGATGCGCGCCGATTCGCGCACGCCAACCGACAGCAGCGCGGTAATCGCCATCATCACAAGGAAAGCGGGCAGGTTGAAGAAGGTCTCGTGCCCCGGCAATGCGCCCGGCGCCGCCGACAAAGCCACCGGCAACGCCACGCCGAAGCCCGACAGCAACGATTGCAGATAACCCGACCAGCCCACCGAGACGGCGGAAGTCGCCAGCCCATATTCGAGCATCAGATCCCAGCCAATGATCCATGCGGCCAGTTCGCCGAGCGTGGCGTACGAATACGTGTAGATGGAACCCGCGACCGGAATCGTCGACGCAAATTCGGCATAAGCGAGCGCCGCAAAGCCGCAGGCAACCGCCGCAATCAGAAACGAGATCATCAGCGCCGGGCCGGCCTGAACCGCGCCCGTGCCGGTCAGCACGAAAATGCCGGTGCCGATAATGGCGCCGACACCCAGGAAAGTCAGATCGAGCGCGCCAAGCGCCTTCTTCAGGCCGGCATTCTGGGCGCTGGCCGCGAGCATGTGCTCGACGCTCTTCTTGCGGAACAGGGACATTGGCGAGGATCTCCAGTAGTGCACGCGTCTTGCGCGCCGAATGTCGGAAAGCCCTCGATTTTAGCGGATACGCACCTTTGCACCATTTTGGGACGACATCTTCGCGCCCCGGCGAGCGAGCGGAAACGCCCTGTCAGGTTGACATTTGGGAGATACGTTTGTCACGGGAAGGAGGGGCCGCGATGTTTTTCGCCTACTGAGCGTGCAACGAGGTGGGAATCGCTCTCTTGCGGATGAGTGCCCTCCATGGCGATCGATCCAGCCGTCGCAGAAGGATGGCCTCAGCCCGCCATGGCCGGATTCAGATCGACGAGACGGTTGCTCATCACATAGAAGGTGAGTTCGGCGTTGTTGCGCAGCTTCATTTTTTCGAGCAGCCGGGTGCGGTACACGCTCACTGTCTTCACCGATAACGACAGCGCCACGGCGATGTCCGTCAATCGCTTGCCGGACGCCAGCATGCACAGCGTCTGGTACTCGCGATCGGAGAGTTTTTCATGCGGCAATTGCTCGCCGTCGAACGAGACGTAGTCGGCCAGCGCTTCCGCCATCGCCGGGCTGACGTATTTGCGGCCCGCCGCGACCTGCTGGATCGCGCCGATCATCTGCGCGGCGTCCACGGTTTTCGACAGGTAGCCGGCCGCGCCCGCCTTCAACGCGCGCACGGCGTACTGGTCCTCGCGATACATCGAGAACATCAGCACTGCCACGCGCGGGGCTTTGCGCTTCAGGCGCTTGAGCACTTCCACGCCGTTCATGTCGGGCAGCGAAATATCGAGCAGCACCACGTCGTAGCTGTGCCTGGTGACGGCGTCGAGCGCTTCGGCGCCGCTTTGTGCTTCGGTGACCTCACGCGCCACTCCACGGTCGAGCAGCAACTGGCGGACGCCCTGGCGAACCACCGCATGATCGTCAGCAAGCAGGATGCGCAGACTCATATCGACGCGCTCACGATTGCAGCGCGCGGCGCGCGACACCCGGCGTGCTCGCCAGCATCGCGTCCCACGCAAAACGCGCGCGCAGGATCGTGCCGCGCGGTTCATTGTCGCTGTTTCCGCGGCGGGCGCTGACGCGCAGCGTACCGTCGAACGCCGTGCAGCGCGCGTGCATGCCGCTCAGGCCGAAGTGGCCGCGGCGCTGGCGGTCGTTGCGTGTCACGCCGATGCCGTCGTCGCTGACGAGCAGCGTCAGGTGCCGGCGGCTGGTTTCGATCCGCACGTCGGCGGCATCGGCGCGCGCATGCTTGGCAATATTGTTCAGTGCTTCCTGGGCGACGCGGAACACGGCGAGCGCGGCGTCCGCGGGCAGGCGGGTGAGCCGTACGTCGGCGGCGCAGACAAAGCTCGTGCGCAACTGGGTGCGTGTCGCGAAGTCGCGGGTCCAATGCGCCAGCGCACCGACAATGCCCGCATCCAGCGACGGCGCATGCAGTTCCGCCACGGCCTGGCGGGCCGCGTCGCATGCCGCGTCGAGCGAGCGGTGCGCGACGGCCAGCGCGGCGGCGCATTGCGGCGGCGCATCGGCCGGCAGCCAGGTTTCGACGCCCGCGAGCGCAAAGCGCGTGGCGGTCAGTTCGGCGCCCACGCCGTCGTGGAGTTCGCGCGCCACATGGCGGCAGACGGCTTCCTGTGCCTGGACCAGTTCAGCCGACAGTTCACGCACCTGTGCACGCAACCGCGCGAGCTCACGTTCAGCGGCGGAAAGCGGCACGCCGGATTCATCGCGAGCGGTGGAAGGCGGAATGTGCGCGCTGAACGGAACGACAGTCGACGAATCCATCGCTTTCTCTGTCAGCAAGGAACGTGGACGGCGAAACGGGTGCGCATCGACGGCGCGAAGACGAAAGAACGCATGCGAATCTCTGGCCTCCAGTTACGTCCGTTACCCGCAGTGTGGGACGGACAAATCGCTACGGGGTGGCGTAACGAAATTTACATTCAGTAACAAGCAGTTCGTATGGCGACAACGCGGTCAATGTGACCGATCACGCGCCGCGATCATATCTTATAAAAAGAAAAAATGCAGGCGCACCAAGGGTTAGCGCTTATATTTCATGCAATGGATGACGTTGGTCAGCGCAAAATGTGTAGGAATAATACCGACATCAAATGTCAGGACATAGGGCGCAATTTGTAACCACGCAACACTTCTGACTCGGATCGTCATCCGGGATCGCGAGACGTTAGCGCCCCGACCTTCCGAGCCAATAAAAAAGGAGCCCCGAAGGCTCCTTTTTCAACTTGCGCGCAGCGTTAGCTGCCCGTCACGCGACCGCTTAACCCACAAATGCCTTTTCGACCACGTAGTGACCCGGCGAATTGTTGCTGCCTTCCTGGAAGCCCAGGTTGTCCAGCAGTTCACGGGTGTCGCGCAGCATGTGCGGGCTGCCGCACAGCATGATGCGGTCGTTTTCGAGCGAGAAGCCCGGCACGCCGAGGTCGGCGAACAGCTTTTCGGTTTCGATGAGCTCGGTGATGCGGCCACGGTTCTGGAATGCTTCGCGCGTCACCGTGGGGTAGTACAGCAGCTTTTCCTGCACCAGTTCGCCCAGATGCTCGTGCGCCGGCAGGTGGTCGGTGATGTATTCCTTGTACGCCAGTTCGTCGACGAAACGGCAGGTGTGCGTCAGAACCACGCGCTCGTAGCGGTCGTAAATGTCCGGATCTTTGATGATCGACATGAACGGCGCGAGGCCCGTGCCGGTGGAGAGCAGCCACAGCGTCTTGCCCGGCAGCAGGTTGTCGGCCATCAGCGTGCCGACCGGCTTCTTGCCGATCAGAACTTCATCGCCGACCTTCAGATGCTGCAAACGCGACGTGAGCGGGCCGTCCTGCACCTTGATGCTCAGGAATTCGAGATGCTCTTCATAGTTCGCGCTCGCGAGGCTGTAAGCGCGGATCAGCGGCTTGCCATCGACTTCGAGACCCACCATCGTGAATTGCCCGTTTTCAAAACGGAACGACGGATCGCGCGTGCAGGTGAAGCTGAAAAGCGTATCGGTCCAGTGATGGACGCTCAGGACGGTTTGTGGATTCAGGTTGCTCATGGCTTCTTGGATAGTGCGAAAACAAAGGCGGCCAGTCGTTTAGCCGGCCGGCACGGCAAGGGCGATGCTGCGCTAAACCCGTGGTCGGGAATCACGCGCAATCCGCTATTTTACCGCGCCCGCTGCCGGAGGGCTGCGGCGCGGCGGTTGAGCGTGGTGAAGCGGGTTACCGGACCAGGAAGCGCCGGCGCCGGTCATTGTGACGATCGGCGTCGCGAAAGACATTGGCGTGGATGCAGCCGCGCTTCAGCAAGGGTACGGCGATGGGCGAAAGCCACGCAGGGCGGCTGCCATCGGCTGTCCGGCATGCGCCGGATAGGCGCGCCGCGCGGGCAACATTTTCAGGATGATACCGAAACCTGCCCTGCGCTGCAGCATTGACCCTGCTGACAAAACTGGCAAACGCCGATCAATCCGGCCCGAAAGGCGAGGGAATAGGCTGCGCAAGCAGTTCTGCGCAGCGCCAGCGTGGGGCTTTCAACGGGCGGCAATTTGTCGGGCTGGGTTGGTACACAAATGGGCGCGAATGCTCAGCGTCACCGCCTAAAACCGACGCTGATAAAGGAGCTGAGCGATCCATCAAAAAATTACGCCGTAGCGGCGACCCGCTTCCTGCCGCGCTGCTTCAATACCCGCGCCTGCAGCACGATCACGAGCAGCAGAAACACGCCGCGAATCACCGATTGCCAGTACGCCGAGAGGCTGATGAACCCCAGCCCGTTTTCGAAGTTCAGCAGATTGAACACCAGTCCCAGCAACAGGACGCCGGCAATCGTCATTGCGATCGAGCCTTCGCCGCCGGTGAGCAAGGTGCCGCCGAGCACCACTGCCGAGATCGCGAACAACTCCCAGCCGACACCCTCATTCGGCTGACCGGCGCCGAACTGCGCGGCCAGGATCACGCCCGCCATGCCGGCAAGCAGGCCACTGACGGCGTAGGCCGTCACCAGCGTCCGGTCCACATTCAAGCCCATCAGCCGTGCGGCTTCCTCGCTGCCGCCGATCGCCAGCGAATGCCGCCCGAAGCGCGTGCTGCGTAGCGCGAGCCAGCCGGCCAGCGCGGCGACTACCGCGACGAGGCCTGGAATGGGCAGTCCGAACAGATCGCCCTGGCCGAAGTTGCCGAAGTTCGATTCGGCTGCAATCGACACCGCATCGTTCTTGCCGAGCAGCAGCGCGACGCCATGCGCGCCGAGGCTGGTTGCGAGCGTCACGATAAAGGGCAGGATTTTCAGCCGCGTGATGATCAGGCCGTTGAGCACGCCGACCGCGAGTCCCGCCGCGCAACCCGCCAGCACCGCGATCCAGCCGCCGTAAACGCTCGTCAGCGCCGCGACCACGCTGGCCAGCGCGGCCACCGTGCCGACCGACAGGTCGATGCCGCCCGTGATGATCACGAACGCCATACCCACCGAAATGAGCGCGAACATCGAGTTGTAGCGCCAGAAAGACGTGATGTTGTACGCCGAGCCAAAGTGCTCGTAGCGCACGAGGCCAAGCACGACGAGTGCGGCCAGCGCGAGCAGGATAGGAAGATTCTTTTTCATCGCATCGAGTCCGGGAATCCTTGGGGCATCAGCGCGAGCGCCGCTGCACATAAACCGCCGCGACGATAATGCCGGCCTTGACGACCAGCGCCGCCGCGTCGGGAATGCCGTGCGCGAGCAGCGTATAGCGCAGCAACTGGATGATCAGCGCGCCGATCAGCGTCCCGCCTATGTATGCTTTGCCGCCCGTCAGCGCGGTGCCGCCCACCGCCACTGCGGCGATCGCATCGAGCTCGACGCCGAGTCCGACCACGTTCGCATCCGACGACGAATTCACCGAGATCGAAATCAGCCCCGCCAGCCCGGCGAGCGCGGCGCATAGCGTGTAGGCGATCAGCTTCACGGTGGCCGTCGGCACGCCGCACAGGTACGCGGCTTTTTCGTTGCCACCGGTGATCAACAGATACTGGCCGAATAGCGTTTTGCGCACGATCCACACGAATAGCGCGACCAGCGCCAGCATCAGCAACACCTGGAACGGCACGCCGCCGACCTTGCCGAGCGCGATCCACTGGAAAGCGGGCGTGTTGAAGGCTTGCAGGCTGCCGTCGGTGACGACCTGCGCGATGCCGCGCCCGGCGATGAACAGCACCAGCGTCGCGACAATCGGCTGCACGGATAACCTCGTCACCAGCAAACCGTTGAAGACGCCGCACGCGGCGGCGGCCAGCACCGGCAGCACGAACGCGAGGGCGATGCCGCCAGGCCCCGGAATGTTCAGGAACAGCATCGGCGCGAGCGCGCCGGAAATCGCCATCGAGGCGCCCACGGACAAATCGATCCCCCCCGTGGCCACCACCAGTGTCATACCGATGCCGACGATCACGATCGTCACCACCTGGGTCATGTTCACGTTGAAGGTTTGCAGCGACCAGAAATGCGGCGTGAAGATCAGGTTGAACAGCACCATGGCGAGCAGCACGATGACCTCGCGTTGCATCGCGAGGTGCCGCCATTTCCTGACCGTCGTCGCGGGTGCCGGTGTGGCGGGCGGCGCGTCCGTGGCCGGCAGCTGCGGCGCGGTTTCGTTGCGTAACGACTTAAGCGCCATGACGGTCGCCCTCCAACGCGTCTTCGATATGGGCGGACTGGGCAGCTTCGACAAGTTGCGATGGGCCTTCGCCGCCATAGGCGATTGCGTCCATGATCGCGGTTTCGCTCATGGACGCGCCGTTCAGTTCGGCAACCGTGCGGCCGTCGCGGATCACCACGGCGCGATCGGCCACGGCCGTCAGTTCTTCCAGTTCCGATGCGGACAGCAGCACGGCCAGTCCCGCATCGCGTAACTCGCGCACGATCTTCGCGACGTCGGCTTTCGCGCCGACGTCGATGCCGCGGGTCGGTTCGTCGAGCAGCAGCAGCGAGGGTTCGGCCGCAAGCCAGCGGGCCAGCAGGACCTTCTGCTGATTGCCGCCGGAAAGTTCGCGAATCGGCTGATCGGGCGAGCGCAGCTTGATGCCGAGCGACGCGATAAACCGCTCGACGATGGCCTGCTGTTTCTTCACATCGACCACGCCGTTCTTTGCCAGCGTGCGCAGGCAGACAAGCGTGAGGTTGTCGCGCACCGAGAGTTCGGGGACGATGCCTTCGCCCTTGCGGTCTTCGGTGAGGTAGGCCAGTCCGCGTGCGATGGCGTCCTGCGGGGACTTCAGCGCGGCGGTCTCGCCGCCGATCGACAGCGATCCCTGTTCGAGCGCGTCGGCGCCGAACATCAGGCGCATGGTTTCGGTACGGCCGGAGCCGAGCAGCCCCGCGAGGCCGACCGCTTCGCCCGCATGCACTTCGAGCGAGACATCGCTCACTTTCGGATGCGCGCTCAGATGCACAGCGGCAATGGCCTGTTTGCCGCGCCGCGCCAGATTCGCTTCGCGCGCGACGGCGTCGTCCTGTACGACGGCGGCCAGCGTGCGGCCGAGCATCGTGGTGACGAGTTGCAGTTTGTCCATCTCGGCCATCGTGCTTTGTGCGACCGTCTGGCCGTCTCGCATCACGGTGACGCGGTCACACAGCGCATACAGTTCGTCGAGCCGGTGCGAGACGAAAATCACCGCGCGGCCGTCGTCGCGCAGTTTGCGCACCACGGTGAAGAGCAACTCCACTTCGCGTTCGTCGAGCGACGAAGTGGATTCGTCCATGATGACCATTCTGGCGTCCGACGACACCGCGCGCGCGAGCGCCACCATCTGCTGGATCGCGGTCGAATAGCGGCCGACGGGTTTCTTCACATCGATCTGCAAGCCGAACGATTCGAGCAGCGCGGCGGCGCGTTGCTGCACCGCGCGCCAGTCGATCAGACCAAAGCGGCGCGGCTCGCGGCCAAGAAAAATGTTTTCCGCTACCGAGCGGAACGGCACCAGATTGATCTCCTGATAGATCGTGCTGATACCGGCTTCGCGCGCCTGCTTCGGCGTGCGGAAATCGACCTCGCGGCCTTCGAAGCGCACGCTGCCCGAGCCGCGCCGATAGGCGCCGGTCAGGATCTTGATCATGGTCGATTTGCCTGCGCCGTTCTGGCCGATCAGCGCATGCACTTCGCCTGCGGCAACGCTCAGATTGGCGCTGCGCAAGGCGGGCACACCGCCGAAGCTGATGCCGATGTCCTGCATCTCGAGCAGCGGCGAACGGGTGAGGGGGGAGTGTGGCGTCTGCGTGCCGGATTCCGTCACGGGTGTCCTCCTGATGCATGTCCTGCGTTTGCTGCACGTGCGAATCGCCGTGGCCGTCCGGGCTCCATGCAGGGGCGTTGTCGGGGGCGTTGTCGAAGCATGTTACGCCGCATAAAAGCGAAGCGACGGCCCGTGCTGCCACGAGCGCGTCGCTTCGAACGCTTCACGTCCCCCAGGGAGACAGGCTGGGGTGTCCCCGATCCCGCATCCCCCAAGGAGACGTTCCTCGGAGGCGGGACTAGCCGCGGGGCGGAGACTTCTTTCGGGCCTTAACGGAACGCGTGGACATCCCATTGAAAAACAGCCCTCAAGCTCTAAAACTGCGCGTACTGCGACAGATTAATAGCCGTACTGCATGCTCTGCTGCACATTGCTCTTGTCGTAGAAACGGTCGGATACCTTGACCCACGTCGGGATCTTTTCACCCTTCGCATAGCGCTGCGCGACGTCGCAGGCGAGCGGGCCGAAGAACGGGCTCGACTGCACGCTTGCGCCGAGTTCGCCGGCGGCGATGGCGTCCATGCCGCCCTTGGTGCCGTCGATCGTAACGATCTGGATGTCCTTGCCCGGCTGCTTGCCGGCGGCCTTGATGGCGGCGATCGCGCCGAGCGCCATTTCGTCGTTGTGCGCGTAGACCGCGGTCACGTCAGGATGCGCCTGCAACAGCGTTTCCATCACCTGGCGGCCCTTGTCACGCGCGAAGTCGCCGCTTTGCGATGCGATGATCGTCATGCCCGGATTCTTCGCGATGATTTCGTCGAAGCCTTTCTTGCGGTCGTTCGCGGCGGACGCGCCCGTGGTGCCTTCGAGTTCGATGATCTTCGCCTTGCCGCCGGTTGCCTTGACGAGCCAGTCAGCCGCGCGATGGCCCTGATCGATGAAGTCCGAGCCGATGAAGGTGATGTAGTCGCGACCGGCCTTGGCCACCGACTGATCGACATCGCGGTCGACCAGAATCACCGGAATGCCCGCCTTTTTAGCCTGCAGCACGACCGGCGCCAGCGGTTTTTCTTCGCGCGGCGGGAACACCAGCAGATCGACGTGCTGCGCGATCATGCTTTGAATGTCCGAAACCTGTTTGGAGTTGGAGCCGTTGGCGTCGGTCATCACGACCTGCCAGCCGCATTTCGCGGCGATGTCCTTGAAGCTCTTGGTTTCCGCGAGACGCCACGGATTATTGCTTTCGGTCTGCGCGAAGCCGACCTTCAGCGGAGTCTTGGTGGTGAGCTTCGGCAGCGCGTCGTCGGCATGCGCCGTGGCGACGCCGAAACCGATTGCCAGAGCCAGCAGCGAACCTGCCAGCGGACGAATCTGCTGCTTGCGCGCGTGCTTGCGCGACTGCGTGTTGAGCGACGCCATGTCTTCCTCCAGTACCTGGTGAGGTAGGTGTATCTGCTTTTTAGTTTCTTCTGCCGGCCGGCGCTGTTTTACCCTGACCGGACGTGCCGATTATTCCATCCTGAAATATTATCGGTCAATCACTAATAATATTAATTATTGGCTTTTTTGCCTCGGTAATTACCCTGACCGAGCCACGTTCGACGAGTGGCCCGTCGAGTTTGACCATGCGATGCCGCACCGGCGCGCCGGCGGCCCGGTTGTATTGTTCCTGCAGCAGGGTGTCCACCGCCCAGCGTCCCAGTTCATAGTTCGGCAGTACCACCGTCGAAAGAGGCGGGTGCGTGTGGCGGGCGATTTCCTGGTCGTCGTAGCCGAGCACCGAGACGTCTTCCGGCACGCGGTGGCCGAGTTGCTTCAACGCTTCGATCGCGCCGATGGCGGTGAGGTCGTTGGCGCAGAAAATCGCGGTTGGCGGATTGGGTTCCCGCATCAGCGAAAGGGTGAGTTCGAAGCCCTGGCCCGAGCTCCAGTCGCCGTCGCGCACGAGTTCAGCTGCGAAGGGCAGGTCGGCGGTGGCGAGCGCGGTGCGATAGCCCTTGAGGCGGTCTTTCGACGCGTCTTGCCACGGTTCGCCGTTGATATAGGCAATGCGCCGATGCCCCGCTTGCAGCAGATAGTCGGTGGCCAGATGGCCGCCGGCCACCTCGGCCGGTACGACCGACGAAAGGCCGCCTTCGCTGGTGTAGCAGTTCAGCAACACGGTCGGCACCTGCGAGAGCGCCGCGGGCAGCATCACCTTGCGCGTGTAGACCGTCGCATAGATCACGCCGAACACGTGCGGATTCGACAGCGTGGCGTTGAGCACCTGCCTTTCGATGTCGGCGTTGCCGTGCGTCGAGTAGACGGCGAGCATCTTGCCGCTTGCATAAGCCGCGTCGCGCGCGCCGTCGATATTCACCACCGGATGCGGACTGGTCGAGATTTCATCGGCGAGATAGACGATCAGATTGCGTTCGTCGGTCGATGCCAATACCGGCTCGCGCGGCGACAGCCGGTAGCCGAGATCGTGCGCCGCTTTCAGTACCTTGCTGCGGGTGGCCTCGGAGAACTTCGCGCTGGTCGCGTTATTCAGAACCAGCGAGACAGTCGATTGCGACACGCCAGTGAGCTTGGCGATGTCGGTCATCGTGGGACGGCGTTGAGTCGATTTTTTCATTGTGCGGGCCGCATTGCAGCGGCGCGGAAGCAGGGCATGCCGTAGGCATTGTGCTGCTGACGGTACCACTAATAATATGCGCGCTGCAACGCACGCTAACCCGTCCATTCGGGAGATGCGTTAGGTCGGCTGGCCGGGATCGAATCGATAAATTTATTACTAATAATATTGACCGATCTGCTTTGGCGTGCGATTCTCGGTCGCGCGGACCCTGACAGTTCGCCGGCCGCGCGCTGTGCGTGGCACGTCACAGGAGACACCGATGCGCGTTCACGCCTTCGTCCGCCCGAGCCCCCGCCTTTTCTGACCATGCCCGACGTTTTTCTGAATCCGATCCGGCCGCCCGCGGCGGATCTTACCTGGCTCGACGATCCCGCCATTGCTGCGACGCTTGTTACGCTGACAGCCGGAGCGACGCGTCTGGTGGTCGCGCCGGAAGTGGGCGGCGCGCTCGCCGCGTATTACGAGACCACGCCTGAAGGGCCGCTGCACTGGCTGCGTCCGGCTACCCACGCGGCCTTCGTTGAGCGCGATCCGTTGCGCATGGCGAGTTTCCCGCTGTTCCCTTACTGCAACCGGATTCGCGACGCGCGCTTCGAGTTCGACGGCGGCACGATCGATTTGAACGGCAACGACGTGCGCTTCGCCCACGCACTGCATGGCAATGCGTGGCGGCACCCATGGCGAGTGGGAGCGCGTACGGAAAGTGCGGTGGACCTGCACTTCGAACATGCAGCCGATTCAGGCTTGCCCGGCGACTGGCCGTTTCGCTATCGCGCGCAGCAGCGTATCGAATTGATCGGCGGCGCGTTGCGGATCATATTGTCCGCGCAGAACCTGGCCGACCGGCCGATGCCATTCGGCATGGGTCATCACCCGTACTATCCGCGCACCGCGCAAACCCGCGTGTACGCCGACGTGCAAGCCATGTGGCACGCCGACGCCGAGGTACTGCCGACCCATCTGGGCCCGCATCCCGCAGTGCAGGCGTTGCGTCAGGGCATGTCGCCGGATGCGTTCGAGCTCGACAACAACTTCGCAAACTGGTCGCGCGAGGCGACCATTGCGTGGCCCGACGAACACCGCCAACTGACGATGACGGCCGCCGCGCCGTTCGATCACATGGTGGTTTTCGCGCCGACCAACGATGCGCAACTCTGCGTGGAACCGGTGACGAACACCACCGATTGCTTTAACGCGGTCGGCATGCGGGAGCACGTGGGTGGCTGCGTGCTGCAGCCGGGCGAGGAGATTGCCGCGACGCTGAACTGGACGCCGCGACGCGGTTGAAAAGCGTGGGACGGGTAAAACGGGCGGCGGCCGATACAGCACCGCCCGGCCGTGTCATTCGACTCGCAAGCGTGCCATGTAAGGCAAGTGATCCGAAAGCCACGCGGTTTCCTGCGTCGGCTGGATCCATTCGATTGGTTGCATGCCGCGCACGAACATCTTGTCGAGCGCGAGCGCTGGTGAGAAGGCCGGGAAGGTGCGGCCGGATTCGCCAAGCAAGGTCGCCACTTCCTGCAGACCATGTTCGCCGAATAGCGGCACGGAATCGTTGCGCCAGTCATTGAAGTCGCCGGCCAGAACCAGCGGACCCTCGGGCGCTTCCTTCGCGATCCAGTGCGCGATCCAGTTCATCTGCCGCAAACGCGCCGAGCGGGTGAGCGCGAGGTGCGCGCACAACAGCGTGACCGAGTGGCCGCCGAAAGTGGCTCGCGCCACCAGCAGGCCGCGTTTTTCGAAGCGATGTGCGGAGATGTCCCAGCGTCCGCCAAGATCGAGCGGATGCGGCGACAGAATCGCATTGCCATGGCGCCACGACGGCTTGAACACATTCGGTCCAAGCGCGATCTCGAGCTCCAGCGCGCGCGCAATCTCGGTTGCCTGGCAGTGCCAGACATCGCTCAACGGATCGCTGAGCGGCGCGCCGAAACTGCTCGCCAATACCGGCGACGGCATGCGCCGCGCCATCGCTTCCTGCAAAAAGTAGGCGTCCGCGTGGGTTGACTGAACCCACCGCTGCATCGCCTGCCAGGCCTGAAAACCTAGCGGTGTGCGGCCCTTGTGCAGGTTCCAGCTCACCGCAATGAAATCCTTGGGCGCTGCGCTCTCGCGGATCAATTCTTCGGGGTTTCGCATGCCGCGTTGTCCACGTGTTCTGTTTGAAGGCTTCAGTGTGCTTCGGTTGTTTGTCTCAGCTTGCTTCGGGTTGTGCGCTC
The DNA here is from genome assembly GCA_963738755.1 of uncultured beta proteobacterium. Taxonomy (GTDB): domain Bacteria; phylum Pseudomonadota; class Gammaproteobacteria; order Burkholderiales; family Burkholderiaceae; genus Paraburkholderia. The sequence continues at coordinate 55,958 of CAVTXZ010000019.1, read as the reverse complement.
GTTCGCTTTGACTTGCGATTCCTGCCGCGCTTTAACCAGGGCTTGAACCGGCATTACCCTCGAGGCTCGCCCGCACGCGGTAGACCAGGTTCGGGTTCTTCTCCACGATCGTCCAGCTGCTCCACTGGCCGGCCGCCACCTTCAGCCCCGGATGGCTCGCGCTCACCTGACGCGGCTGAGGTGGTAACTTGCAGCCGGTGTCGGTCTGCCGTGCGCCGTCTTCCTCGAACGTTTCCTGCGCTTCGATCGACAGCGTGACCTCGTTTGCATCCGCCTGCAGCGGCGAGACCGTAAGCGTGCGCGCCAGATCGATGCTGCCGCCGGGCTGATCCTTGCAGCCGACATTGTGCTGCACCATCTTGTGATGCGTATCGGTGCGTGCCTGGCCAACCGTGGTGGTGCCGTCGAACGAGTCGATCTGCTGGCCGTCGCGCATGACCTGCAACTGCCATTGCACGACCTGCTGGGCCGGCCGTTGTTGTGCATTCGCAAGCAACGAAGCGCCGAGCGATGTGCCTAGCACCACGGCCACGATACTGGTTTTCCACATAGAAGGATTCTCCGGGCACTGCGGCCCGCCAGTTAGTCAGAGGGCCATCTTACGCCTGATAAGCGCAACGCTTTTCTGACACGCCAAAGGACAGCGGGTTCAGCAACCCTCAAGTCGAGGTGGGGTTGCGAAGCGTCGAAAACAACCCGTTGTTAGCAGCAGAGCCGCATGACTGCTGGCTTGCACGCAAATATGTCGTCGCTACACTGGACTTGAAACGGCGCCCAACAGGGTGCCGCAATAGCAAGGCCAGCCAGACGGGGTGAGCGATGACAACAGCCATGGTCAAACAGGAAATCGCGGTGGCGTCTTTCAGTCAGGTGTACGACCTCGATCAGGTCGAGACCGCGCTGAACGATCTCGGCGAAGGCGCAAACGAGGCACTGCGCGCAACGTACGAAAAAATGCTGAAAACCGGCAATCTGCGCTTTTGCGTCAAGCCGAACCGGATGCCGTCGATTGACGATCTGATCGACGCACTACCCAATTTCGCCGGTCCGCTCGACGACGTGCGCAAGCAGGTCGCCTTGTGCCTCGAGACCGAAGACCGCCTGGAACTGATGCCGATTCTTCTGCTCGGCGACCCGGGCATCGGCAAGACGCACTTTGCCAAGCAGTTGGCGCGCCTGCTCGGCACGGCCTACCAGTATGTGGCGATGAGTTCGCTGACGGCGGGGTGGATTCTGTCGGGTGCATCGTCGCAATGGAAAAATGCGAAACCCGGCAAGGTGTTCGACGCGCTCGTGAACGGCAGCTATGCGAACCCCGTGATCGCCGTCGATGAAATCGACAAGGCCACCGGCGACTCGCAATACGATCCGCTCGGCGCACTCTATGCCCTGCTCGAACACGACACGGCGCAGACGTTCATCGACGAATTCGCCGAAATTCCGATCAATGCGGGGCACGTGATCTGGATCGCGACTGCAAACGATGAGCGCTCGATTCCCGAGCCGATTCTCAACCGTATGAACGTGTATGAGATTCCGCCACCGGATCACGCCGGCGCGCGACGCATCGCGCAGTCTATTTACGATGAAATCCGCTCCGCGCACGGCTGGGGTTTGCGCTTTCCCGAGGCCTTGGGTGAGGGCGCGCTGGATGCGCTGAAACTGGCGTCGCCGCGTGAAATGCGCCGCGCGATCCTTAACGGTTTCGGCGCGGCGCGAATCGACGGACGCGACGGGATCGAATCTGGCGATATCCGCCTCGATCACGGAAATCGCCGGAAACCCATTGGATTCTGATGTTTTTGGCCCGTTTTCGCCTAGAAAACCGCCTTCGGGCGGTTTTTTTGTGTCCGAATCTGGCTAATCCCTATAAAAAATAGGGTGAATGTCGTGGCCATTGTTGCTGATTGCGAGATGGTAAATTGCTTCAATCGGTCTGGCTTCTCGATAGTCGGTGTATACACTGAGTCCCCATGAGTTGGCAGCCTGCGCCGTGGCGCGCGGCGTCACCCCGCAGCGATCAGAACCAGATATCAACGACTATTGGGATCCACGATGAGAACCGCTTCCTTCGCCTTGCTTTTCTCGGCCACTGTCGTCGCCGTTCCCGCTTTTGCGAGTGGTTATGGTCCGGCCACCTCGTATCGTCCGGAAGTCGCCACCTACACGCAGCCGAGCACGGTGACTCGCGCGCAAGTGCAAGCCGACGTGGCGCGCGCTCGTGCCGCCGGTGAACTGAACGTGAATCCGTATGCGCCGATTTCCGCTGACAGCGTGACCGCCAGCGCCGACAACGGCCCGAAGACGCGTGCTCAGGTGAAAGCCGAATTGGCCGAAGCGCGCGCGCATGGACAGTTGAATCTGAACCCGAACGCACCGGCGTATCCGCAGCAACTCGCGACCGGCGGCTACACGGCGCCGCGCGCGCAAGTGACGACCTCGGTAGTGGATGCATCGCGCCGAGGCGTGAGCACGCAGAACTAAGCAGCAAGCTGTCGTCCCCATGAAGAATCGAGCGCAACGACCTCTGACGGCGTACACTGAATCCGTCCGGCCCATAAGCTCAAGACCGAATGCCCGCAGTCGTTCTCGACTGCGGGCATTTGTGTCTGTGCAGCGTCGTACAATTTTGCGTATGGGCAGGTGCGTTCGACAGCGAGCAGTGTGCGGCTCTCGGTAGCCGCATGCTGTCTTCATCTTTATCGGGTGAACGAGGCAGCGCGCGGTGAAGTTGGCCGCGTCAAGGGACATGGATCAAATCGAATGTGTAGTGATCGGGGCGGGTGTAATCGGCCTCGCGGTGGCTCGCGCACTGGCGGCGCGGGGTCGCGAAGTGATCGTGCTGGAAGCGGCCGAGGCGATCGGTGTCGGCACCAGTTCGCGCAATAGCGAAGTGATTCACGCGGGCCTCTACTACCCGCGCGGTTCGTTGAAGGCGACGCTGTGCGTGCGCGGCCGCGAGATGCTGTATGACTACTGCGCCGAACGCAACGTGCCGCATTCGCGTTGCGGCAAACTGCTGGTTGCCACCTCGCGCAATCAGATTCCCCAGCTCGAAAGCATCATGGCGAAGGGGCGCGACAACGGCGTGCTCGATCTGATGCGGATCACCGGCGACCAGGCGCAAGCGCTGGAACCGGCGCTCGAATGCGTCGAGGCGGTGTTCTCGCCGCAGACGGGCATCGTCGACAGTCATCAGTTCATGCTGGCGCTTCAGGGCGATGCCGAACGCGATGGCGCGGTATGCGCATTCCACGCGCGGGTCGAAAGCGTCGAGGCGAGCAATGGCCGCTTCGTCATCAAGGTGGGCGGCAGCGCGCCGACCACGATCAGCGCCGCCTGCGTGATCAACAGCGCCGGCTTGCACGCGAACTCGCTCGCGCGAAGAATCCGCGGGCTCGACGCGCGCCACGTGCCGCCGCTTTATCTCGCGCGCGGCAACTACTTCGGCATTTCGGGGCGCGCGCCATTCAGCCGTCTGATTTATCCGATGCCGAATGAAGCCGGCCTCGGCGTGCACCTCACCATCGATCTCGGTGGCCAGGCGCGTTTCGGTCCCGATGTCGAATGGGTCGATTCGATCAATTACGACGTCGACCCGCGTCGCGCCGAGTCCTTTTACGCAGCAATTCGCGCGTACTGGCCCGCGCTGCCCGACGATGCGCTGCAGCCTGCTTATGCAGGGATTCGTCCGAAGCTTTCCGGCCCGGGTGAACCCGCCGCCGACTTCGTGATTCAGGGGCCGGCCGCGCACGGTGTGCGTGGACTCGTCAATCTGTTCGGCATCGAGTCGCCGGGTCTGACGGCGTCGCTCGCGATCGCGCAGCGCGTGTGCGAAGTGAGCGGTCGCGCGTAATAGTGCTCAACCGTGTTTTCACCTCGCCGTTCGTACCCGCGCCCCGCGTTCGATAAGCGGCGCGCGGACTACCAATTCGGTTATCTCTATCATTTGGGCCGTCACGCGTGACGGCTTCATTGCTATCCTTGGGGACCGCTGTCATCAGAACGGCGATCAGTTCAATATAAATGGAGTGAGTCCCCATGAAATCTTCCCGTCGTACGTTTTTGATCACCAGCATCGGTGTTGCATCCACGCTCGCACTGTCGCGCCAGGCATTCGCCGACGCACCGAAGGTCGCGGAAACGGATCCCACTGCGCAAGCGCTGGGCTACAAGGCCGACGCCACTAAAGTCGACAAGGCAAAGTTCGCGAAGTACGCGGCCGGGCAGGACTGCGGCAACTGCAGCTTCTATCAAGCCAAGCCGACCGACCCATACGGCGGCTGCCCGATGTTCGCGGGCAAACAGGTCGCGAGCAAGGGGTGGTGCAGCGCATATAACAAGAAGGCCTGATTCTGCTTTGGCCGCACGCCAATTTAGTGTCGCGCGAAATGCGCCGCAACATGGCGGTGTCCAATTCCGATCCCTTCATTGAGGCGTCCGCCGCAACTCGCGGCCGACGCCTTTTTGTTGCCTGAAAACAGTTTGCGCGCTGCTTACATCGTGCTGGCCTGCATCCCCCGCAAGCGCCACGCGGCTCTGGATGCGCAACGCAAAGCGGCCTGAGCGCATTCGCGCGCGCGGCGCCCGATTGCAAGTTAGCTACGCGCCTTCATCAACGGCGGCCGCTTATCGAACCAGGGGCGCGCCGCTTCGAGTTGCGCAGCCAGACGCAGGAGTGTCGCCTCGCCGCCCTCACGCGCGGCGAACTGCACGCCAATGGGCAGTCCGCGCGCGTTCCAGTAAAGCGGCACCGACATCGCCGGCTGGCCGCTCAGATTGAACAGCTCCGTGCATCCCGCCCATGCGAACGCCTTGTTCGATGCTTCGGTGAGCAGCTTTTTCATCAACGGTTCGAGCGGCATTGCGGTGACGGCGCGCATCTGCATGCGCTCCGACGAGGTGGGGTGCATTTCCCCGATCTTGATCGGCGGCGCTGCGAGTGTCGCGCACAGAATCGCGTCGTAGCGGCTTAGCAAACTGGTGAGGCGTTCGGTGATGCGACGTTGTTCTTCGAGCGCCGCAGGCAGGCCGCGCTCGCCGAGCTTGCGGCCGACATGCGCCATCGCCCACGTCGAAATCTCGAATTCGGCGCGCAGCGGTTTGCGACCGGTAATGCGATCGGCATTCAACACGAGTTCTTCCGCCGTGACTGACCAGAGCGTGAGGAACGCATGCCGGACCGCTGCGAAATCGATGCCGAGCGAAACCGGCTCGATGTTGTGTCCCAGTGAACTGGCGAGTTGCGCGGCGTCGTCGAGTGCGGCGCGCGCGTCGGCGGATAGCGAAGGCGCCAGCATCGGTTCGGTCACGTACGCAATGTTGAGCGGCTTGCCCGGTTCGCGGGTCGCGCCGAGGAAAGTGCCCGGCGCGCCGAGCGGTCTGCCGGCGTTACCCGCGAGCAGATCGAGCAGCAACGCACTATCGCGCACACTGCGCGACACCGCGTGATCGACGCCGAGTTCGCCGGCGGTTGCGGGCGCGGCGCGCGGCACACGTCCACGTGACGGCTTCAGACCGAACAGTCCGCAGCACGATGCGGGAATGCGGATCGAGCCGCCACCGTCGGAAGCATGCGCGAGCGGTACGATGCCCGCCGCAACCGCGGCGGCCGCGCCGCCGCTCGAACCGCCCGGCGTATGGTCGAGATTCCACGGATTGCGGCACGCGCCAAACAGTTCGGGCTCCGTATAAGGCATCTGCCCAAGTTCGGAGGTGCTGGTCTTGGCGAAGATGTTCAGGCCGGCGGCTTTGGCGAGCGCGACGACCGGCGCGTCTTCGGCAGGAATGAAGTGACGGTAGTGACGGCTGCCCATCGCCATGCGCAGTCCCGCGACCGCTGCGCCCAGATCCTTGATCAGGTAAGGCACGCCTGCCAGCGCTGCGTGAGCGCTCGCGTTATTCGTGCTATCCGCACCATTCGCGCCGTTCGCCTGACTTGCGTCATAGTGCGACGCGCGCTGACGCGCAGCGTCGTAGTCCTTCAGCACAATCGCATTGATCGCGGGATTGACGGCCTCGGTGCGTGAGATTGCGATATCCAGTAACTCGCGCGCACTTGCTTCGCGGGTTCGAACCAGTTCGGCGAGGCCGATGGCGTCATAGGCGAGATAGTCTGATTGCACGACGGATGGGCCCTCGCTCTCAAGTGTTGGAATCTGCCAGTCGGATAGTCGCCGATGAACGGTTGCGCTGGACGCCCCGTCGTCCCCGTTTCATTCCTGCGCAATGCAGAAGACGGCGTGCGCCGCGCGCCGTCTTTGAGAGCGTACCCGAGTTACAGGCGTTCGCCGAGGAAAGTCAGTGTGCGGCCATGCGCCAGTGCGGCAGCCCGCTGGTTATACGAAGCGCGGTCGGAGCAGTTGAAGCCGTGATCGGCGTTCGGATAGATGTTGAATTCTGCATCCGCGCGGCCGGCAAAGCGCTCCTGAATCTGGCCGACGGCGGACAGCGGAATGTGCGCGTCGAGTTCGCCGTAGTGGAACTGCATCGGCACCTTGATCTTCGCGGCTTCGTCGAGCTGGTTCTGGATGCCGCCGCCGTAGTAAGCGACTGCGCCGTCGAGCGTGCCTTGTGCCGCGGCCAGATACGCGAGCCGGCCGCCGAAGCAGTAACCGATTGCCGCGATCTTGCCGGTGACTTCCGGCATGGCGCGCAAGGCGGCAGCAGCGGCGCCGATATCGGCCACGGCGTGGTCGACATTCGTCTTTTGCATCAGCTCGATGCCTTTCTCGCGATCCGCGCCGTCATACGTCAATTCGACGCGCGGCTGCACGCGCCAGAACACGTCCGGTGCGAGTGCAATATAGCCGTCCTGCGCGTACTGATCCGCGACCGAGCGGATATGGCTATTCACGCCGAAAATTTCCTGAATGATGATGACGGCCGGCCCCTTGCCGCCTTTGGGCAATGCCAGGTAGCCGCCGAAACTGTCGTTGCCGGCAGGGATGTCGATCCATCGTGACGTTGTGCTCATATTGCTCTCCATGGTGATGCGCGAGGTCGGTCGAAACGGAAGCCAGAGGCTTGAATGCCTGAAGCGGGCGGTCAGTTTGCCACCAAAAGGAACGCTGTGCAGGGCGGTGGCGTGCGAGCCGATAAAGCACTCAACGTCGCGCGAGTCTCGTAAGACTATTGAAACATTCTCGATGACGCATATCAGCGGCGGATGGTCGTCCGTCCGCATGCAAGGGGCCTATATGTAATAGGCGTCGCCTGCCTCACTTATCTGGAGAGTGCGCTAACGCACGTATGGAAAACCCGAGTTCCGTCGACGTCCGATACGTCGGCGCCAGCGACGTGCGCGATCACATGCCGTCATGCGCGTGACATACGCAATCGGTTGACCCGGCGTTCGAACGAGGGACGTGTGGATGCGCGGGGAATGGCATGCGGCCGCGGCGCGGCTCGCCGCACTAAAGCGTTGATTCGACAAGGTCCGCGTGTGTTTCGCATGGGTTTGCCGTGCGGCTGTTTTATACGCACAAAGCCTATTCGAACCATTAACGGTTTAGCACGCTAAAACCTTTAGGGTGTGCTGTTAGACGAAACGCTCACCTAGCGGAAACCCGCATGGGCTGGCGCTTTCCAGTCTCTCTTTTGAGCCGGAATCGGCGCCTGTTGGATAAACGCTATTAGTGTTCATCCCACTTCCTCAAAAAAGTCCCACAAATTAATTTGATGGCCTACACTTGCGCGCAAGTACGGATAGCCGCCTGCCACAAACAGGTTGGTTCACGTGCTGGCCAAGTGCATGAACGATGCAACCGGCGTGGTCGTCCACGGGACTGAGCGACACGTGTTGGGGAAGCGGGGGCACAGGGCGATTACGTTGTTTTTGGGACCGAAACTGGAGACTTACATGAACATCAAGATTCAAAAGCTGTTGCCGATCAGCGCTGCGGCGATGCTGTTCGCCACGTTGGCAACTTCGGCCGCAGCCGACACGGTCGTCAAGATCGGTCACGTTGCGCCGCTCACCGGCGGTATCGCTCACCTGGGTAAAGACAACGAAAACGGCGCGCGCCTGGCAGTTGAGGAAATCAACGCCAAGGGCCTGACGATCGGTGGCCAGAAGATCACGCTGCAACTCGATCCGCAAGACGATGCAGCCGACCCGCGCACGGCAACCCAAGTTGCTCAGAAGCTGGTCGACGACAAGGTGGTCGCAGTGGTCGGTCACCTGAACTCGGGTACGTCGATCCCGGCTTCGAAGATCTATAGCGATGCTGGCATCGTGCAGATCTCGCCGTCGGCAACGAACCCGGCCTACACGCAACAAGGTTTCAAGACGACGTACCGCGTCGTGGCGACCGATGCGCAACAAGGTCCGGCACTCGCTAACTACGCTGCCAAGGGTCTGAAAGTGAAGAGCGTCGCGATCGTCGACGACTCGACCGCTTACGGCCAGGGTCTGGCAAACGAATTCGAAAAGACCGCAAAGTCGCTGGGCCTGAACGTGATGTCGCATGACGCGACGAACGACAAGGCTGTCGACTTCCGCGCGATTCTGACGAAGATCAAGGGCGAAAACCCTGACGCGATCATGTACGGCGGCATGGACGCCACCGGCGGCCCGTTCGCCAAGCAAGCCAAGCAACTTGGCCTGCGCGCGAAGGTGCTGGCAGGTGACGGCGTGTGTACCGACAAGCTGTCGGACCTGGCCGGCGACGCAACCGACAACATCGTCTGCTCGGAAGCCGGTATGGCACTCGAGAAGATGTCTGGCGGCGCAGCGTTCCTCGCCAAGTATCAGAAGCGTTTCGGTCAACCGATCCAGATCTACGCTCCGTTCACGTATGACGCTGTGTACATCATCGTCGACGCTATGAAGCGTGCTCAATCGACCGATCCGGCGAAGATCCTGGCAGCGATGCCGGCGACCGACTACAAGGGTGTGATCGGTGAAACCACGTTCGACTCGAAGGGCGACCTTCAGCACGGCGTGATCTCGCTGTACAACTACAAGGCAGGCAAGAAGACGCTGCTCGACGTAGTGAAGATGTAAAAACCGCGTGAGCGAAGACAGCTTTGTCTGTCCTGGCTCAAATGGTTAAAAAGGCACGCGCGCTGGAAGGCTCGCGTGCCTTTTCTTTTGCCCACTGACGTGCCAGGCTGGCGAGTTAATACGCGACGGTTTGGGAGCGTGCCGTGACTTCTGTGACCCGTTCGATCGATGACAGCTGGCGCCGCTGGATTGCCGAAAATCTGCTGCTCGACGCACCGCCGCCCGCCGTGCACGGCGCGCTCGTCGGCCATGGATTCGACGCGGCCGAAGCCACGCGTGAAATCGACACAGCGCTCGCGAGCCCCTATTTGCAGGGAGCGACGCGTATGCGCAATCGTTTGCGCAAACGCGAATGGATCATTTCGGTGTACGGCACGTTAAATCGCCTGCGCGCCGGCAGTGGCGTGATCGAAAGACGCGAGCGTTTATCGCGCGACGAGTTCTTCGAGCAGTACTACTTTCAGAACCGGCCGGTCATCATCACCGGCGCATTCGATTTCTGGCCGGCGCGCACGGCCTGGCGTTTCGAATACTTTCGAGAGCGATGTGGCGATTGCGAAGTCGAGGTGCAATTTGGCCGCGAGTCGGACGCAAATTATGAAATCAATCAGCCGAAACTCAAGCGCATGATGCGCTTTGCCAATTATGTGGATCTCGTCGAACGCAGCAGTGCGACCAACGATTTCTATATGACGGCCAATAACAGTTCGCACAATCGCGCGGCGCTGGCGGCGTTATGGTCCGATGTGCCGACTATCGACGAATATCTCGATGCCGGCTCGCCCGATACCGGTTTCTTCTGGATGGGGCCGGCGGGAACAAAGACACCGTTTCACCACGACCTGACCAATAACTTCATGGCGCAGGTGATCGGCCGCAAACATATCAAGCTGGTCCCGCTGTCCGACACGCAATATATGGCGAACCATCTGCATTGTTTTTCGCTGGTGGACGGCAGTGCGATCGACTATGAGCGTTTCCCGGCAATGCGCGATGCGCAGTTGATCGAATGCACGCTCGCGCCCGGAGAATTGCTGTTTCTGCCGATCGGCTGGTGGCATTACGTCGAAGGACTCGATCCCTCGGTGACGATGACGTTTACCAACTTTCTGCAGCGTAACGACTTCGCGCGTCATTACGATACGTATCACGAACTGTAATGCGAAGCACGCGCGGTCACGCCGGGCAGGGTTGAATCGCGGCGCTGCTTCAGCATTGGTGGTCACGGCGATAAAAAAACGGCGCGAGCGGATTGCCTGTCGCGCCGCTGACCTGGCTGCCGGCGCTATCGAGCCCGTTACCGACGGTGGACAGCAGGCCATTCAGCGGTGAGCCGAGACCGGTCGTGTCGCCGACTGTTTGTGTCGTTTGTGCGAGGCTCGCCGTCTTCGTATCGCGTGACATCCACCGCCGCGGCAGGCGTCTGCGTGGGAGCCCGGTCAAATCTTCAGGCGTCGCAGTACCTTCGGACCCACCATCGCGATCAGCGCCGAGCACACGGCCACCACCGACAAACCGATCGGCAAGCTGGTCATCTGAGTCACTGCGCCGATGATGACCGGACCGAGCAGAAGCCCAAAATACGCCAGCCCCGCCACGTGCGCGAGTCCCTCGGCCGCGTAGATGCCTTTCACGCTGGCCGCCGCCGCGAACAGCACCGGCATCATGTTGGCGAGGCCAAGGCCCATCAGCGTGAAGCCGATCAACGCCACAACCGGATTCGGCAGCAACAGCGCGCCGACCATCCCCGCGCAAGCGAGCGTTGCACTCGCCATTACCAGTTGCGGCGCACCGAAGCGGGCGCGCACCGCGTCGCCGGCGAAACGCGCAGCGGCCATACCGCCCGAGAACGCCGCGTACGCTGCACTGGCGAGCGCGGGCGTGGATAGCACCACGTCGCGCATATAGACGGTGGCCCAGTCGTACATCGCGCCTTCCGCAATCAGCGCAACCAGCGCCATCAGGCCGAGCGCCCACAACGCCGACGATCGCCAGCGACTGGCGCGCGGCGTCGCGGCGTCAGGGTGGTCGGCGTGCGGTACATGCGGTAGCACAGAAGGGCACGCCGCGACCAGGATCAGCGCGCTGACCGCCGCTGCCAGCGCAAGGTGCACGGCGGGCGCCATGCCGCGCGCCAGCAACGCCCCGCCAACCGCCGCGCCGAACATCCCGCCGACGCTGAACATGCCGTGCAGCGACGACATGATCGGCTTGCCGAGGGCCTTTTCGACCGCGCTGGCCTCCGCGTTCATCGCGACGTCGAGGGTCGCCATGCCGGCGCCGAAAATGATCAGCACGACCAGCAGGAGCCAGTAGGCCGGCACAACCAGGATCAACGCCGCAAATGCCGTCATTACGAGACCGCCCGCCAGGCAGGCGCGGCGCGTGCCGACTCGCGCGATCCACGATGCATTCAGCGCCATCGCTCCGATCGAGCCGCCGGCCACGGCCAGCAATGCGAAGGAGAGCATCGCCGCGTTCAGATGGAAGCGGTCACGCACTGTTGGCACATGCACCCCCCACGACGCGTACATCATGCCGGCGATAAAGAACACCGCCATCGTCGCCCAACGGGCGCGCTGCCGCGCGGTGTCGGAAAGATCACGATGGGCGGCGGGGAGGGCGGCAAATTCGGAGGAGCGGTCGGACACTGAAATCTCGTCGGGAGGGGCGTGCGCCAGGAGAAAGCGCCTTGAAAGCGAACTTCCGATTCTAACGAAGCACGTCTTCTTATGCTTGGAGGGCGATGATCTACGCTTTACGATGATGACGGATCCGGCGAGGCTCAGGCCCGCCCGCAACCGGGCTTATCCATTGGGGGACGCACACTTGAACATTCCCGCTCACGCTCCATTGCATCTGCTGCACACAGCCGCGGTTGGCACACTCGCCACCCACGCGCGCCAGCCGCAAGGCTTTCCTTATCCTTCCGTGTTGCCATTCGCACCGGACCCGCAGCATCGGCCGACCATTCTCGTGAGCCGGCTCGCAGAGCATACGCACAACCTGCACGCCGATCCGCGCGCGGGTTTTCTGGTCGTCGATGCACGCGATGGCGACGTTTTGGCCGGTCAGCGCGTCACCTTGCTTGGGACCTTCGAACCAGTCGACTCGACGCCCGAGGTCGTGCAGCGCTACTTGCGGTATCACCCGGACGCGGAGCGCTATCTGGTTCTCGGCGATTTTACTTTCTGGGTGATGCGGCTTGAACGCCTGCGTTATATCGGTGGCTTTGGTGCAATGGGATGGCTCGATGGCGTGGAACTCGATCCGCTGCCGCCGCTTGCCGTCGACGAAGAAGATGCGTTGATTACGCACTTCACCACCCATTCGGCGCGCACTGGCAAACTGCAGTTGCTTGGCGTCGATCGATATGGCGTCGATCTGAAACTGGACGGCACGCGCACTCGTTTCGCTTTCGACAACGCCAAAGGCGATACCGAAACCTTGCATGCGGCGCTCGAAAATTGCATCCGGCCTTATGCCAATTAGGCTTTGATTGCTGTTTCGGGAAAACGCGCATACCCGAATACCAGTACAAAGCTGGCGTCACAATATGTTACGACGTTTCCTGTTAAAGCTTTCATGGTATGAGATGTTTGTAAGAAATCGGCATCCCAATTTTCATTTTTTGATAATTAATTCCTCAGTCACGGATTCACGAGAACGCTTTTCAGTGAAATTCGAAATAAGCTATTTGAAAGGCGCGCGCAGCGTCATCTCCTGCTGAAATTTTTTGAAACGAAATGCGATTAATTTTACGAGTGTGCTTTCGTGGTTTTTCTATTTTGTGTTAATCTCGCCATCAAATTCCGAGGCATGAACACCTTCAAAGGGCAAGCCGGCTTAAGACTGGCAGTCATTTATCCAAACCACAAGGGAACCTATGTCTTCCTACAAGGAACTACTCGCGCAGCGCGAGAAGCTCGAAAAGCAGATCGAAGAAGCGAAGTCGCGCGAATACGCTGAAGTGTTGAATGAAATCAAGCAAAAAATGGCCGACTACGGCATTACGCTGACAGAACTCGGCGGTGGCCGCAGTGCCAAGGGCGCTAAAGCCGGTCGTCCGCGCGCAGGTGTCGCGCCGAAATACCGCGACCCGGACAGCGGCAGCACGTGGTCCGGTCGCGGCAAGCCACCGCGCTGGATCGCAGGTCTCGATCGCGAGAAGTTTCTGATCGAGAAGTAATACCGCACATTAGCGGCGCCGTTATCGCGCCGCTGCTGTCAGAGAAAACCGCGTACCGTTCCGGGCGCGGTTTTTTTATTCACGCGGCTATCCGAAGGGTCTTTTTCTGGCACATGTGCTTCATGAAACTGGAACGCGAATGCTTTTCGTTTCGATAAGCGACTGATTTAAAAGGAAATTCTAGTATTTTTATCAGCGCGTTTCCGAGATGCGGCGGGTAGAATACAGGCATTGAACCTTTTGCCTCGCTCCCCGGATGCCTTCCGTCGCCGCCCAATCCGTTGAAAAACACCGCGTTGCGCGCAAAAGCACCTTTGTCAGTATTGCGCTGAATACGGTGCTGATGACGTTGCAAATCGTCGTTGGTGTGTTTGCGCATTCGCAAGCGTTGATCGCCGACGGTGTCCATTCCCTCGCCGATCTGATTTCCGATTTTGTCGTACTGGTCGCTAATCGGCACTCCGGCGCAAAGCCCGATGCGGATCACAATTACGGACACAGCCGTTATGAAACCGTCGCTTCACTGTTTTTGGGCGGGCTGCTGATTACGGTGGGGGTGGGCATGTTATGGCGCGCGGGTACGCGGCTCGCCGATTTGCAAAACATTCCCGCCGTGCACATGAGCGCGCTTGCAGTCGCGTTGCTAGTGCTGGTTTCTAAAGAGACTCTGTTTCGCTACATGTTGCGCGAAGCGCAACGTGTTCGTTCGGCCATGCTGATTGCAAATGCATGGCATGCCCGTTCGGACGCTGCGTCGTCGCTGGTGGTGGCGATCGGCATTATCGGCAGTCTTGCCGGTGTGCGTCTGCTGGACCCGATCGCGGCGGCGATCGTCGGGTTCATGGTGGCGCGCATGGGATGGATGTTCGGCTGGGACGCTCTGCAAGATCTGTCCGATCGCGCGCTCGACGAAGCCGCCGCCGCCGACATGCGCGCGCTATTGCTTGCCACCCCGGGCGTGCGCGACGTCCACGAGCTGCGCACCCGCAAGATGGGTGACTTCGCGCTGGTCGACGCGCATATTCTGGTCGATCCGCTGATCTCGGTCTCGGAGGGGCATTACATTGCGGAGTCCGCGCGTTTGCGCGTTCTGGGCGACAACCGCGTTCTCGACGCGCTAATCCATGTCGACCCGGAGAACGACGCGCTGGCTCGCCCGCCTGTCAATTTGCCAACGCGGGAGCGAGTGATCGCCGAAGTCGACGCAGCGCTGGCCGGAGCGGGCTTGCGGGCCGCAGCGGTCAACATTCACTACCTGAGCACGGGATTGGATGTCGAGATGGTGTTGCCGGCCGCAGATTCGCACGCTTCGGAAAGCGCTACGCAACGGCTGGCTCACGTCGATCTGGAAGAGCTTAAGAGTCGCCTGGGCGCGCGAAAGCTGGACGTCTTGCAGGGCCTGGACTCACAGGCGGCCGCTGATAGCGGCTTAACGTCGGAGCCCGGCACTGGCGGCGCCGTCGCTCGAGGCAAAACCACTGAATCGCACGGCGCTGCCTGATTCAGCCACCGCTTACGCCGCAGAAGCCGGCGCGAGCGGCTTGCAGCCTCGAACCGTTACAACGGCAATTGCGTATCGAATTTAATTTCGCGCAGCACGACGCTCGTGCGCACCTGCGCAACCGCGGGAATCTTGAAGATGCGCTCGTGCAGAAAGCTGTCGTACGCCTTGATGTCCGGCGCAACGATCTTGAGGATGTAATCGGATTCGCCCGTCGTGCTGTAGCACTCGGTGACTTCCGGACAGGTGGCGATTTCCCGTTCGAACTGTTCGACGCCGCCCTCGGTGTGCCGTGTGAGATGAATATGGGCCAGCGCGCAGACGTGCAACCCCAGTTTTTCGCGATCGAGCAACGCCGTATAGCGCTGAATCACGCCCGATTGCTCCATGTCCTTGATACGCCGCCAGCATGGCGTGCTCGACAGGCCGACCTGGTCGGAAATCTCCTGCACGGAGCGGCGTGCGTCGAGCTGCAATAGGCGCAGGATTTTTTGAGAGAACGTATCGAGTGTCAACTGCGCCTCCGTTTGCGTCGCCGTATCAACGCATGGTAGAGGTCGTGAAAACGAAACGCAATGGAAAACGGCCCGAAGGAGGGAGATTACCTAATTTGCCGGTTCCTCAGCGGCGTTTTGTCCTGAGCCGTCCCCATCTTTAGCGGCCGCCAGCGTGACTGCCTGGGTTGCGCGCAGTTCCTTGAGCATGTTGCAGAAGAGCGCGCCCTGTTCGATCGCGTCATCGAGCGCGACATGCGTGTGCGGGTGTTCGTCGAACCAGTGCTTCGGAAAACGCGGCTTGATGTTCTTGCGGTACGGCAGGCCGGTCATCGCGAAGGCGAGGGTCTTGATGTCGAGCGCCGACCAAGAAAACGGGCAGCGCCCGACGAACCGCATCATGTACCAGAACATGTAGGTGAAGTCGAAACCCGCCGGCATCGCAACGAATACCGGTTTGCCAGGCAACGCCTCAACCCATTCGACATAGGCCGTCAGCGCGGCGGCCGGTTGCTGCAGGTCCTTGCGGCAGGCTTCCCACGCCTCGGGCTGCGTTTTCCACCAGGCCTCCTGCACCGGATGGGGCGCTGCGCCCTCGAGCAATTCGAGATTCGCGGAGAAGGTGGCAATCAGCTGCTTGTCTTCCGTGTACGCCGCGGAGGCGAAACTGAGCATCGAATGCGGGCCGGGGATCGGGCCGTCCGCTTCGACGTCGGTGCTCACGTAGATTTCGCTGCTCATGCTGCGACACCGTCAGCGACGTACGGGTTGGTGCGGCGCTCCGCACCGAACGTCGAGGTCGGCCCATGGCCGGGAACGAAGGTGACGTCGTCGCCGAGCGGCCAGAGCTTCTCGCGGATCGAGCGCACCAGATCAGCGTGATTGCCGCGCGGAAAATCGGTGCGGCCGATCGAGCCCGCGAACAGCACGTCGCCCACCAGCGCGAGCCGATGCGCGCGGCTGAAGAATACGACGTGGCCCGGCGTGTGGCCGGGGCAGTGATAGACCTCGAGGGTCTCGTCGCCGAACTGCACGGTCTCGCCGTCTTGCAGCCAACGATCCGGTTCGAACGCCTCGGCAGGCGGAAAACCGAAGCGGGTGCTCTGATCCGGTAGCTTGTCGAGCCAGAAGTGCTCGTCCGGATGCGGGCCCTCGATGGGCACGCCGTAGTGCGTGGCGAGCGTTTTAGCACCCGCGCAGTGATCAATGTGGCCGTGGGTCAGGAAAACTTTTTCAATTGTTACATTTTGACGCAAAACTTCGGCCTGGATGACGTCGAGATCGCCCCCCGGATCGACTACGGCGGCGCGGCCGGTCGCCTCGCAAACAAGCAGCGAACTGTTCTGCTGGAACGGCGTGACGGGGATCAGGGTGACTTTCATGGGGGATGGCGCCGCTGGAAAAACGTTGATTGTACCGGCGTCTCGTTCGTGCTCGTGGAAGGCGTTCGGGGGCCTGATGAAGGCGTTTTGGCTGCGTATTTTTGCAGCAGGCGTGAAAATTCATCAAGGTTTTCAGTCGCTTGCCATCCCGAAATTCTGTTTTGGGTATAATGCCCTCAATGCACAGGAAACTGTGTTGCCACAAGATGATGCGTCCCCATCAAAAAATGGGAGCGCGGATCGTCACTCAAGTATGGGCTGTCGCTGTTGTCGACGGCCATCAAGCATCGATACGTTCGATGCACACGTCTTACCCAGCCAGGCGCCGCGCGCCTGCAACGGACATAACTTCCGTGACGCTGGGTGGGGCCTACGCCGCCGTTCCTGCGCGCTGGGTTTCGCGCGCAAGACCGTGTTTGCCACGTTCGATGGCGGCATGTGGGGTCTGGTCAGGCTGCCGGGGACAGGTTGCGCCAGACGTGAAAATTAACCGTGCGGTAGCGGCTGTGTGAGCCGCATCCGGGCTTCTACGTACTGCGCTTATCAGCGCGGCGCGTTGTCGTCCATTGCCGCCGGAGTCGCAGGCAACACGCTCAACTTTGGCGTGATGCGGCTCGACAATTTGATTGCACGTCTTATGAAAACTCGGTTATCCCGTGGTCTGGGGACTCTTTTTGCCTTTTTTGTGCTGGCCGGCTGTGCGACGCCTCCGGGCACGAGCAACCTGTCCGAAAGCGGCGTGCCGCTCAGCACCCAGAATGCGCAGGCGGGTTCGTTCGGACCGCAAGCCTACGGTAGCGCGCCGGCCTCCGGTGCTGCCAGCCAAGGCACACCGCTAGCCGATGCGCAGCCCCTAACTGACGACAGTTCCGGCATCTCGGACTATCGTGAAACCGGCCGCGCATCGTGGTACGGCCGCGCCTTCCATGGCCGCCGCACTGCTAACGGCGAACGTTACGACATGCATGCGCTGACCGCAGCGCATCGTACGCTGCCGCTCGGCTCATATGTCCGCGTGACGAATCCGGCCACCTCGCGCTCGGTCGTCGTACGGATCAACGACCGGGGTCCGTATGCTCGCGGCCGCGTGATCGACCTCTCGATGGCCGCCGCGAACCTGCTCGACATGCGCCACGCCGGCACGGCGCGCGTGCAGATCGAAGGTTTGACCCAGCAGGAAGCCAGAGTTGTGCGTAACGAAATGCTGGCATCGAACTCGATTTCGACTGCCGAGAAGTAATGTAGCGGCCGCGGGCGCGCTGCAGGCGCGTTCGTGATGCCGGGTCGCATGGCGTCCAGCCGTGCGCGCCAAAAAGCAAAGGGCCGCTTCGCGCGGCCCTTTGCTTTTTTCGCCCCCCGTTATTCTTCGTCCTTTTTCAGCGCCAGCGCCCGTGTGTACAGCGCGTTGCGCGACCCTCCGGTGATGGCCGCCGCGACTTTCGCCGCGCTGCTCACCGTCAACTCCTCCAGCAGGATGCTCAGCAGCGCGTCGTGATCCTGTTCATCCGCCGTTTGCGGCGGCGCGCCTTCCACCACCAGCACGAACTCTCCGCGTTGCCGATTCGGATCGGCGGCGAGCCACGTTGGCCCTTCGGCCAGGGTGCCGCAATGCAGCGCTTCATGTAACTTCGTCAATTCACGGGCAATCAGCAGCCTGCGCTCACCGCCGAACGCATCCGCCAGTGCCTGCACGGTTTCCACGATCCGGTGCGGCGCTTCGTAGAACACCATGGCGTGCGCATGCGTGGCGAGCGCTTGCAGTGTCGCGGCGCGTGCTTTGGCCTTGGGCGGCAGGAAGCCGAGGAACGAGAACGTTGCGACCCAGTCGCCAGACACACTCAATGCGGTTGCGAGCGCGCTTGCCCCAGGAAGCGGAATCACCGGAAAACCGGCCTCGCGAACCGCGTCGACGAGTTTCGCGCCGGGGTCTGAGATGCCGGGCGTACCCGCATCGGAAACGTAGGCCACGCGCTCGCCGGCCTGCAGATGTTCAATCAGGCGGAGTGCCGCGGCCCGCTCGTTGTGCTGATGAACCGCAACGAGCGGCTTCGAGATGCCGTAGCGCGCGAGCAGTTGTCCGGTGTTACGCGTGTCTTCGGCGGCGATGCGATCCACTAGTCCGAGCACATGCAACGCGCGCAGGGTGACGTCGGCGACGTTGCCGATCGGCGTGGCCACCACATAGAGCGCGGCAGCGGGGTACTGCTGCCCTTGCGCAAGTTCGGAGAGAGGAGTCATGAGGCAGAAAACGCAGACAGACAGAACGAGGCCGCCATTGTGCCACGCAGCGCCGCCGGTTCCTGATGGCGCGGCTACGCGGCAAAGGCCGCAAGCCAACAGCGCCATGCCGCGGAGCATGCCAGTCAACGCGCACAACTTTTCGGGGCCTGCCCGGTCCAATCTCGTCGGCGCGGCATTCGAAGCGCGCGCGCTGGAATTCTTGCAGCGTCAGCGCTTGCGGGTCGTTGCGCGCAATGTGTTGTGCCGCGGCGGCGAGATCGACCTCGTGATGCGCGAGCGCGACGGCGCGCTGGTATTCGTTGAAGTTCGCGCGCGTGCGCAACGGCATTACGGCGGCGCTGCGGCGAGCATCGGGTGGCATAAGAGGCGGCGCATTGTGCGTGCCGCGCGGCACTATCTGGCAACTCGCGGCCAGCGCTCGCGCGATGAGCCGGCGTGCCGTTTCGACGTGATCGCGTTCGAAGGCGGGCGGCTCGTCTGGCTACGTGATGCGTTTCGTACGGACGATGTCTGACGTGGCGCGGGGAGAACGCGCACGAGTGCGATAAACTTGCGCTCGCGTGTGGGCCAGAACGCACGATGCGCACAGCACCAGGCGCCACGTTTTGCGATGAATTTGCGCGTGTGCGCCCGGTCGCCCGCATGATTCGTCGGCACGCTCAAGCTTAGCAACACGACTTCACAACACGGCCGCGCACTGCGGTTCATTCGCGGTAGAAGATAGAGACTCGATGTCAGTCGAACGTATTCAACAACACTTCCGCGACAGCGCGGCAGTCAAACTCGAAGCCCTCGAAACCCTGTCGATGCCGATCGCCGCTGCGGTCGACACGATGTTTGCCGCGCTTGCCAACGGCAGTCGGATTCTTGCGTGCGGCAACGGCGGGTCGGCCGCTGATGCGCAACATTTCGCCGCCGAACTGATCGGCCGCTTCGAGCGTGAGCGTCCTGGCTTGCCGGCAATCGCGTTGACCACCGATACCTCCGTGCTCACTGCCATCGCCAACGACTACTCCTTCGAGCAGATTTTCTCGAAGCAGGTATGGGCGCTCGGCCAGCCTGGCGATGTGCTGCTCGCGATCACCACGTCCGGTGATTCCGCCAATGTGCTGGCCGCGGTCGAAGCCGCGCATGAGCGCGAAATGATCGTCGTCGCGCTGACCGGCAAGGGCGGTGGCCGCATGCAGGAAGTATTGAGCGACACCGATATTCACGTATGCGTACCGTCCGATCGCACCGCGCGTATTCAGGAAGTGCATTTGCTGACCATCCATTGTCTGTGCGACGGCATCGATGCCATGTTGCTGGGCGAAGACTGAGACTGATTCCGAAGGAGAGCTAGTTGATGAGCGTATTCCGCGTCAAGAAGACACTGGTGAGAACCGTGCTGGTGGTCGGGTTCGCCGCGGGACTGTCCGCGACGTTGCAGGGGTGCTTTCTGGCCGTGGGCGCGGCGGCGGGTGGCGGCGCGCTGGTGGCGACCGACCGGCGCACGCTCGGTGCGCAGACGGAGGATCGTGAGTTGCAGGTCAAGGCGCTGTCGCAGATCACGCAGAATTTGCCTGACGCCGCGCACGTGAATGTGACGGTGTTCAACCGGCGCGTGCTGCTGACCGGCGAAGTGCCAGGCGAGGTTTCGAAGCAGCGGGCCGAGACGGTCGTGCGAGGTTTGAACAACGTGAATACGATTGTCAATGAACTGACTATCGCGCCGGCTAGCTCGTTCTCGTCACGTACGAACGATACCTACCTTGAAACGCGCGTGAAGACCGCGCTGATCGCCGAGAAGAACATTTCGGCGAACGACTTCAAGGTGGTGGCCGAGCGCGGTTCGCTGTATCTGATGGGCCTCGTCACGATGGACGAAGGCAATCGCGGCGCGGATGTTGCGAGCCGCGTGCCGGGCGTGACGCAGGTTGTGAAGGTGTTCCAGTACATCCAGCCGCAGGAGGCTGTCGCGGCTGCCGCCGCAGCGGCGACCGCGCCGGTGGCGGCATCGGAGCCGGATGCGAGCGCGCCGACGGTGGGCGCGATTCCCGATTCGTCGGTGAGTTCGCGGCCGCTCGAGCAACAGGCGCCGGCGCCGGTCAGCAATTCGAGCTCAGTGCACCCAGGCAATCCCAAGGCCACCCCATGACGCAGGGCGGGGCGATTGTTGCGACGGCGATGGTGGTTAGCGTATTGACGGCTGCTTTTGCCTCTGCCGCGCAAGCGGCCGACGCGCCGCGCGGGCAGATGGTCGCCAGCGCGAATGCCTGCATGGGATGTCACGCCGTGGACCGTAAACTGGTCGGGCCGTCGTTCCAGCAGATCGCCGCTAAGTACAAGGGCGATGCTCAAGCGCCGGCGAAACTGTCGCGCAAGGTGAAGGATGGTGGCGCCGGTGTGTGGGGGATGATTCCGATGCCGGCGCATCAATCGATGAGCGATGCGGACATCCGTACAGTGGTGGATTGGGTGCTGGCTGGGGCGCCAGCCAGGTGATGGTTTGGTGCGCCAAGGGCTTGGCAAAACGGAAAATGCCTGTGCTAGAATTGTTTGAACGTTGGGGGGGTAGCTCAGCTGGGAGAGCGTCGCGTTCGCAATGCGAAGGTCGGGAGTTCGATCCTCCTCCTCTCCACCAAGAATACGTCTTAGGTTGTCCAAGAAGTCCAGAAACCCGCGTAGCTGCAAGGCTCCGCGGGTTTTTTATTTCCATTGTCGTCTAACGGGATACGTTGACATCCGGGGGCATTGGGGGGCACATTCGGGGGCATGATGAGCCTGGTCAAGGCTGATGCCCCCACGGAGATAAAATGCCCCTTACCGACATTGAGATTCGCAACGCGCGGCCACGCGAGAAAGCCTACCGCCTCGCAGACGGCGCCGGCATGTACCTAGAAGTGTCGCCTGCCGGAGGGAAGTACTGGCGATTCAAGTACCGCATCGCTGGGAAAGAAAAGCGACTGGCGCTTGGTGTCTATCCGGAAACCAGTGCCAAAGAGGCGCGCATCCGGCGAGACGCGGCTCGAAAACTTCTGGCCGACGGCATTGATCCTGGCGTCCAGCGCAAGGTTCAAAAAGTCGTTGGTCATGAACGTGCTGCTAACAGTTTCGAAGCTGTCGCTCGAGAATGGTTTGCCCGACATTCGCCGGGTTGGGCAAAAACGCACGCCGACAAAATAATCGCTCGCTTGGAGAATGACGTATTTCCGTGGCTTGGAAGCAGAGCGATCGCAGAGATCAAGGCACCGGAAGTCTTGGCGGTCCTGAGAAGAGTTGAAGGGCGCGGTGCACTCGATACCGCACATCGCGTTCATCAAAACTGCGGTCAAGTGTTTCGATATGCCATAGCGACTGGCCGTGCCGAGCGTAACGTGGGCAGCGATCTGCGCGGCGCGCTGCCACCAGCGAGACACACGCACTTTGCGTCCGTCACAGACCCCACGGAGGTCGCTGCACTCCTGCGAGCGCTTGATGCCTTCCAGGGCACGTTCGTGGTTCAGTGTGCGTTGAAGTTGGCCCCGCTTCTGTTCGTCCGACCGGGCGAGTTGCGCTCTGCTGAGTGGTCGCAGTTCGATTTAGACAAGGCGCAATGGCGCTACATGGTGTCGAAAACGAAGACCGAACATCTCGTACCACTTGCCACACAAGCTGTCGCAATTCTTCGAGAATTGCATGCGCTCACTGGAACGCGGCGTTACGTGTTTCCCGGCAGGGATGTAAAGAAGCCCATGAGCGGGGCGGCTGTTAACGCAGCACTTCGTCGCATGGGTTTCGACACCAAAACCGAAATTACGGGGCATGGATTCCGTGCAATGGCACGGACGATCTTGCACGAGCAACTACGCTTCCCGAGCGAAGTCATTGAACATCAGCTTGCGCACAAGGTGGCCGACTCGCTCGGAACGGCATACAACCGCACAAAGTTTATCGACGACCGCGTCTTGATGATGCAACGGTGGGCGGACTATCTGGACGAACTTAAAGAAGGAGCCGACGTAATTCCACTAGCACACCTTGCTGCATGACGAGGGGGTTACCTGTAGCTTATCCGCATCGAGGCTCTGGGAAATGCCCAGTCGTTAACCGGCAATACCAAACCTTGCAAACGATTTGTGAGTAGAGACACAGGCTGACGTTCTGTAGATGGCCTCTTTTTGTTACCTAAGTGTGAGCCAATAATCTGCGGCGCTACGAGCCCATTAACGACCTGCTCGATCGAACGCGCTCGTCACCTCCTTGTCGTTTTTTAGTAAATCAAACAGCATCGCGTACACGTCTTCAATCGGAATGCGCTTTTTGGCGAAGATACGTAAGGCCTCGCCGCTGACTTTCATAACTGCTAGTTCCGTGTTTGGCCACCCCCCGGGCGGCGCGAGTGTGCCCAGCAATTCGATGAGAATCTCCCGCGCTTTCCGTTTGGCGTTCTCGGATTTTTGCTTTCCGCCTCGCGTAGATCGCGAGGCCTTCGTCGCATGCTCCGAGGCTACTGAATAATGGCCTTCAGCCTTGCCGAGACACTCTTTCGAACCTGAAAAAAGAACCACGACTCATCAGTGTTGCGTAAGGCGAGAGCCTTCTCTGCACTGGCCAGATGCAGGCACGCTTCTACCATATAGCCCTTGTACTGCTGATTCGTCAACGACATCGTCGCAGCTAGGAAACCGCTGGACTAGGGAGGCCCAAAAAGCGTTTCGACGAACAGTAGTGTCAATCTCGTCGGTGCTGAGACGATGTCAAAAGAGGACACCTCGTCCATGTAGGCTACGAACGATTCGTTCGCGGCTTCGAATGAATCACCGATCGTGTGACGCGTACGTTGTATCTCGCCTTCAAGGGCCAGGACGTAGGCGTGCGGAACGCATTCCGAACGTTTGAGTTTCAATTCGGGCAAGACAAAAACTCCGGACAAAGGATGACCAATCGACCGCCGAAGCGCGGACTCAGCCTGTAGAGCACTTCAGCGCAACGTCAGCGCGTTGTGCGCTTTCAACTTCTATGCTGCAGCCGCTTCATTTCAACAGCAAATTGTAAGTTTCGCAGTAATTTTTTACTCGAAGTAGCAACTGTTCGAGTCCAAAGGCGATTCGTAACATCCGTTTGGTCTTAACCACACGGAAAAAACACTCGATGAATCCCATTTCTAACGTGACGCCTATCACGCCTCTGCGTGAAGCGATTCGCGCCATGCACTGCTCTGTCTCAAGCTGGTACGACCGTAGCAACCCGATCGTCTCCCGCGCTACTGACGAGGACCTTCCGAAGGCCTTCAAAATTGGTCGCAACTCGTTTGTCGTGACTGAAGAGCTGACGCGTGCATTCAGAAGAAGATTGCAGCCCGCGCGGGCAAGCGCGACGATCAGTAAGGGGGACGACATGAACTTTATGACTCAACGCGCGCAAGTCGCCCCTCAATCCGCACGCATGGACTATGTCCTCGCATATCAATCAAGACAGCGAGTCCGCGCTCAGTGCTTTTCCCGTCGAAGCGCTCACGCCGCATTTGCGCGGTACGGCGATCGCCTCGTGCGCCTGCAAGTGAGGAGAGGGTATGAGCCAGATCATCAAATCCCCGCCGATCGCGCCGGCGCAACCCGAATCGGCCGCATGGGTAAGTCGTTTCTCCGCCCGAAATGACGTGGGTACGCGCGCAGCGCACCGGCGGATCAACAGACAGTCAGCAAGGCGATTCCTGCTGGCCAAGCTGTGCATCGCCGCTCAAGGTACTGCGTACGTCGTTGACGATCAAAATCACCGTATTCCGCTCGCGTTCAATCTACTGGCGCAGGTGCCGTGGGCCACTGGCACGGCTCTGATGCAGGAACTGGCCGGCTTGCTTACGCAGATCGAGATTGCAACCGCGGCGCCGACGAACATGCGGTTCATGCACTTCCTGGCCAATCGCGAAATGCGTGCGGAAGCGCTGAGCCAGACGAAGATGTCGATCAAGGTCGCCATTGCCAAAGCGGCACGCCGCAAGGCTCTGGAGGCCCAGCTCGACACGCTTGATGCGCAGAAGCCCAAGGAAGACGACTACGAGGATTTCCCGTCGAAGCTGCTGTCGTGGGAAAAACAGGTTGCTGAGTTGGAGATCGCATACGAGCAGGCAAAGGCCGAAGGCGATACGGTACTGGCGAAAGCGCTTTTTAAGGAGCTGCGCGAGAAGCGTGCGAATCCACCGCAGAGCTACGAAACAGTGTTCGAGCGCTGGCGCGTTAAGCATGCACCCATCGCAGCGCAATACGCGCTGCTCGATGGCGCCGACGCGGAACCCGGCCGCCTCAATGCGGAACTGGCCGAACTTCTAGCCGCCAAGGCACGCGAGCGCGAACCGGCCGTGGCGAAGCTGCTGCACCGGAATACACCGATCCCGGCCTTGCTTACGGCGCTCGAGTCGGGCTGGCCGGTTGGCACGGTGGTGTACGACGTTGACATGTTGCCGCGGATGCTCGTCAAGCATGCGGCTGCGGTTGCCGGCGCATGCGACGCAGGCATCGCGTCCCTGCGCGCGCCAGGCCGTGTGCAACCGGGCTTTGTCGGCACGGCAACGCCTGGTTCGGTCGTGCGCGAGGTCAAAACGCTCGGCCCGTCGGCGGCGGTGCTCGCCTTGCTTCACATCGTTGCCGATTCGCCTGAGGCGGCATCGGGTCAGGTCGAACCGTCTGCCGATCCGGCTTGTCTGGCCTGGTTCGACCAGCATATCGTGGAGATGGGCGTGGCGAAGATCCTCGCCATGATGCAAGACGATTTCACGCCGGCCGAGATCACGTTGTCGGGCGAGGCGGCCGAGATGCTGCTGAGCGAGCGCCGGGCACTACATGCTCACCGCACCGGCGATGCCCTGCATCCAATGTACGACGCCTATCTGGCGCGCATGCCGCGGAGCCTTTGCCAGGTTGCCGGCGTGTTGCATCAGGGGCGCAACGAGCATGGTCCGCTGACGGCGGAGACGATGCGGATTGCGATCGAGACGTGCCTCGCGCTGTCTGATGAATTCAAGCGCGTGGCGGTGCCCGCGCCGGAAATTCCGGAGAGCGTGCGCCTCGCCTGGACGTTGCGCCATGCCTTGTACGGATACGTCGACCAGCAGATGGAGGCCGGTGCAAAGCAGCCATTTCACATCGCGTTGAGCACTTTGTGCAACAAGACCGCCAGCGTCGGCATGAGCCGGGCGCAGATTCGCCGCGCGGCTTTTGCGATGCGCGATCTGGGCTGGGTTTCCATCGAGCCCGACGGTCTCGATCAGGTGATCAAAATGGACCCGCATTGCTTCGGCAAGATGCACCGCCAGTAGATCAGGCATCCGTCGGTGCTTCGCTGGCGGCTCTCTTTACCCCAACCATTCCGTATCCGTGTCGCGTGCGCTGCCGAGCTTCGGCGCGCGCGTGGCTCGGTGCGCTCTGAAAAACGCGTTTCGCGTCTGACGGCGCGAAAAGGAACAAAAAATGAACGCTTTTAATTCGTCGGGCGACTGCCCGACCGTCAGTATGACCGTCGATACGCGGTCCAGTTTCTGGCTTCGCCCGTTCTTTGTGATCGTGGCAATAACGATCGCATTGCTGGCGACGGCTGTGTCGCTCGGCATTGCCGCATATGCGGGCTGGCTGCGTGGTGGTACGCCGTTGCAGCGGGCAATGAGCGTGGCATTGGCCTGCGTGGCGGCACTCTATACGCACCTGTTTCCGACCGGTTGGCGCGCATTCTCTGCACCGACCCGCGTTGCGGGAGCTGCGCTGTGGATCGTCGCCATCGTGGCCGTAACGATCGGGCAGATGACATTCTTCATCGAGTCGCAACGCGATGCTGGCAATTGGCGCGCGGCGTCGGTGCCGGTTGTCAAAACCACGCACCCCCCTGATGTGCCGCGTGTGCGCAACCTTGCGGCAATCGCCGAAGATCGTGTTCAGGTTGTCGCCGATCTCGCGCGTATCGAGGCATATCGCTGTATGGGAAATTGTCAGGGCATTGCTGTTCGGAAGGCCCGGCTAGCAGCGCAACTGGTCGCGCTCGATGCAGAGATGACCGAGGGGAAGCGGCACGAAGCCGAAGACGATCGCCTTGTCGCGCAGGCTGAACGTGCCGACGCATTGCGCTCGAGCTTGCGGGTCGATCTGGTCGTGTCGCAAGTCGCATTCTGGCTCGGCACGACCGAATCGCGGCTGGAGCTAATGCAGGCTGCTATGTTTGCGGTCGTGCTCGAAGGCGCGGCCATGATGAGTTGGCTGCTCGTTGCCCGGGTTTGGCCGCCGTCGGCGAGTCGCGGTCCTGTCGCGCTGAGTCGCGCTGTCCAGGCTATGGTCGTGGAGCTCGACGAGCCGGTGTATTCGGCGACCGAGCCGGTCGAGATCGCGACTTCGGAGGTCGCAGCCACTGTATCGGAAGACGATCGGGTGCTCGACGAGATTCATGCCGAAGTCGCCGCAGGTCGACTGAAGCCGACGCAGAGGGCCATCCGCGCATTCCTTGAATGCGGTCAAGCGGCGGCGGGACACTTCGCACGCTTGTACCGCGAACGCAGCGGCGGTGCAGATGTGGGAGGGCGCTCGCATGGACAAGTTTGAACAAAATTTGAACTCGTTGGCGCGCTCGTCTGATGTTGCTCCGAACGCCAAGTACGTGAGCTTTAATCGGGATCATCTTTGTCGTATCACGGCCCTGACGCCTGCTGCACTGGAAGCGCAGACATTGATCAAGCAGATTGATCGAGACATGCACATCGATGGTGCGGACATCCTGCCGATGTGGGCTTGGGCCAGCGCTCGCGTCACGTCTATCGACCGCGCGGTGACGGCGATCCTGGCCTCAGAAGATCCGGCTTTCGATTGCGAGAAGGACACATACGGCCGCATTCTGAAATTGACAGAAAATCCGCTAGGGAAGCTCTATTACGACCGTGATTTCCTGATGGCCGGAGTGATCAACGAGGAGGCGGGACTGACGCTTGATCGCTATCGCGTGCGACCCAAGGTCCAGCTTTATTTTGACGTATATGAACGCCACGCGGTCGGTCAGTACGGCTCTCAGTATTTCAATCATCATCCGGCGAAGCGCACGCCGGACGGTAAGAAATTCCTGTGGCAGTCGTTCAACGAATTGATCGACATGATGCGTAATGAAGCCAAGGCGCGGGGTCTCGATCATCTTGAACGGTGGAACGCGTCTCAGGCAGAGCAGCGTTTGCGTGCAATGATGCGTTACGTGCGTTGGTGTTTCCGCAAGCGTCGCCGCATCTTCGTGATCCGCATGGATTTGTATTACCGCACCGAGTTCGCGGGCAAGGTGTCGATCGAACAGGCAAAGGAGCACCACGCGCTCTTCGTGAACCGTCTGCGGGCGCTCAAGGACGTTCAGACGGATCTCGTGGGCGGAATCTGGAAACTCGAATGGACGGAACGCAAGGGTCATCACGTGCACTGGGTGCTCATGCTAGACGGTTCGCTCGTTCAGGATGCATGGAAGTGGTCGGATCTGATTGACGAGCAGTGGCGTAGCGCCGTGCCCCTCGATGGTGGCTATAGCCACTGTGGGAATCGCGACCAGCACAAGAAGGTCGGCACCGGTATGATCCACATCGACAACGAGCCGGAGAAGTTCGAGATCTTTGAGAAGGAGGTCATCGGCTACCTCGCCGAGAAAGGATCAGGCGCTGTGCCTGAAGATCACGGCCGGTACACGTGCGTGGGGACGCTTTACCCCCGGCGGCAAGCGCACAAGCAACGCAGGCAGGCCGCCGAAATCCACTCGGACGAGCAAGCTGACGTGACGCAACCTACACGGGGCAGCATGGCGTGCATCGCGGCGTCATTGGACGAGATTCAAACTCTCGTCCCGCTTCCGTTTAGATATGAATGCAATTTCGCGCGAAGTGACTGCTAGTAGGACTCGACCCAAAGCGGGCTTCAGACGTGTCGAGATTCAGACGGATCATGACAAAGCGAAGCGGACTCTTTTTGCGGGAAAGCACAAGCGGGCCGTCGACCTTGTTGGCGGTTTTGATCTCAACAAAACGGCGAGGTTTGCCTCACAGGGCACCGTGACGGCCCTCCGCATCACCGCCGTAGATCAACCATTCGACGCCCAGAAACCGTCTGCTTGGGGGGGGCTGCGGCGTTGCGTCTCTCGGTGCCATTCAGGCAAAACCTGGCAGACGTACACTCGGGAAAACGCAGCAACATTCTGGCTGAGGAGAGCGTCGGCCTGCGCCGCGTCGACGACGCCTAGATTGAAAAGCCCCGTGACGACTTTTCTGTCGATCGGGGCGTAGCGCCCGTCCTTGAAAACAGCCAGCGTGCAAATAGCCGTCGCGATGTTGACTGACGGCAATTGCCTTGTCGCGCGGATAAAGGCGCCTATAGAGGCTTCAAGTACGATTGGAGCCACTGCTTCCGGATCGTTGGGCAGTGCAGCGACCGCATCGGCAAGCGCAAGGCAGCTCGAGAGACTTGGGAATGCGATGTTTAGTTTTGCGCGGAAGACGTCGTAAATGCGTGAGACCCAGCCGAATTCTCTGCGAGTGCAGTCGCCGAACTGGTAGCCGTTTGTGGGCGTCCAGATGCTCTTTCGGAACGGCAGCGGCAGCAACGGTGGCGTTTCCCAGATTTCCATGAATGTCCTCAGGTAGCGAAGCAACTATTAAAAAAGGCGGACAAAAACCAGCCAGGAAGGCCAAGATCCGCCACTGTGAATAGTTGTCGACGATCAATGCCCGACGCTCACCGCCGTCAGGAATGCGCTCGCCAAGCGCCCTTTAATCGCCATATCCTTCGCCGCCCTACGCCGACACGCTCACAAAGCGCGTTCGACGCAATCGCCGGGGGGAAATCTGGAGAGCCCCGGCATTACCCGTGGCGCCCGCACTAGCTTGATCTCTACTCTGGCGAGGGATTATCGCTCAAACATGGGTAGAACAGTCAAGAGCCTCGACCGTGCGTCCTTCGTGCGATCGAGAGCAGTGTCGGCCGGCTATTTACTCGGCCGAATCCCTGCCTCAGATCACCTGTGCCCCCTTGTGCGTCCAATGTCGCTTGGGATCGCACGACCTCCCATTGGCCAGCACCTGCCCGATATCTAGCATCTTCGCGATGCGCTCATTCCATGGGTGTCCCTTCATTGCTCGCCTGGTGAGGTGCAAAGCCGTCGCGCGGCAAGGTGCAGGGGCATCTGTTCATCGGATGCGTGCAGCCAATAAAATTTGTCCCGATGGCACAAGCGAGGGCAGCGACTGCGCACGAATAACGCCCCTGCGAAATGTATGACTTGCCCGCGCGGTGTGGCTTTGCGGTGGGGCAGGATTTGCCCGCGCTAACGTCCCGTCGAGCTGATTTTCGAGGCGTTTTCATCTGTGCTCTTCCGGCGTAAATCGTCGTGCTCAAAAAACATAATTCGTAGTGCGCCCTCGTTCCTTGATGGCAAGAAAATCCCCGCACCGGCGATGGAATTTTCTGGTTTTCCGCACACCACGTCCGATCATGAATTTCGGTATAAAGTCCTATAGGTTTAATGATGTCAATGGTTCTAACGTCGTGATAGGTATAAGAATCGTTAGACCATGAGACAGCAAGACCGATGATTCATTAGGGATGGTCAAGCACCGACCTGTCATCGAAGGCTATGTCCGACTACGGATTCGAGATCAAGCAAGCAGCCCGATAGGTGAATATGGTGCACAGTAATTTCTCACAGCCTTGGTCTATCGATTGATAGCAACGGTCGGAAGAAATCGATGCGAACGCGTCCACTTCAGCAATGCGAAGGGTGGTTCGATGCGGAGTCAGAGTGGATCAGCGGGTGCCTGGGCGCACTGGTGCTGCAGCGTTCTGACTTCGTCCTGTTATGGTTTGATCGATAGGCGCACAGTCAGTGGCGCTGGATCTCGATTCAGTGCGGAGGATGACGTTCAATAAACCTTGAAGCGTCTGAGCCGTCCTGTGATCGAGTTAGGGGAGTTCGTTACGCATGAACTATGGCGCCAGCAACCTGAAGCTTGGTGGCAGCAGTCAGTCAACGACCGGACCGGCGAGGTAGTGCCGGTGCGCGCCAAGAGCGATCCGGGTTGGATTCCCGACGGTCGAATTAAGTGGAAGTGAGTCGCGATGAAGATTGATCTCCAACGGCGCTACGATTCGTCGGATGATTTTTTCGCGTTCGGTGGAACCGTTGTGATGAAGCTGTCTGCCGACGCAGCAATTGCAGTTTGTGAGCGGGCAACCCAACACGGTTTGGTTATCGCTCGCATCGAGGGTGGTATTTCGTGTTCCCCCGGATTCGAAGCGAGGCTCGATTGCATTTGGGACGGTGTTGATCCACCCGTTGTTGTGAGTGTCGCAGAACAAAATAACCTGGTTGCCGCCAAGTTCATTCGCTCAGAGAGTCAAGCGCATGACGTCTTTGTTATGACGGCCCCGAGGATGACAAGTTGGTGAACTGGACGGAGATCGCGCTAACCAACGTCGGTGCCGGAAAGACTCTGCCACAAACAGTGGACCTAGCTCGCCGGTGTTTAATTCCGATTGCGCAGCACACGCAGCAGCCAACAGCGGCAACTGGTCGAGCGGTTCTCTGTCCGAGACCATCGAAAACGTGCAAGTCCTAGTACACATCGAGCCGTCCGTCCCAATGCATTGATCTTGATATTGGCGTGGCGTAGGCGTGGCGACGAGCTCGGTACCGGAGGAAGAGGCCGGTGCGTGGGGCGAGAAAGGCTCCCCGAACGTAGCGGGTCACCGTTGCTGCGATGCAACGAAAACTTTGGCAGGTTGCGAGGGCCAGTCGAGGATTTACAATGGCTCACGTCTTCCTCCATGTCTCCTCTGATATGGATTCAGCCCGCCCATCCGGCGGGTATTTTTTTGGTCGCGCGCGAGCCGATTCCAGAAAAAGTGCTAACTTAAGCGCTCGATTTCGTTGGAATTTGAACTGCAATGGCCTGCGACGCATGCGGACGAATGCTATTGAGCGACCCGGTCACGCCCCACGAAGGGCTGAAGGCATCGCACAACCCCTTCAGGCTTCGTCCCACTCGCCCGGCCACCCTTGGTGCTGAAGCGATACCGTTGTGATTACTGCGGCTTTAGCTGGCTGCAGGAAACCGATCCACTGCTGTCAGGAATATCTGACTGGGTCTGTGTTTACAGGGCGTCCACCATTTTCGAACCATGCTCCGGTTTAAGCCCAAGCCGTTATGAAACTACCGCTCCAGCCAAGTCAAAGCCTGGCGAGGGGCCAGATTCGGCGTCAGGAACACTGCGTCATCACTTCGGCTAGTCCGAACGCTGTCAACCGCAGAAATCCCGAAGGCGGCCATTCCTGGCCACGTTCGCAGCGACTGGACGGCCTGCCAGTTTGTGCCGCTGTGGCAACAGGCCCACTCCCGAGTAGGGACATCACGACCCGGGATGCAGGAGAGCTTGTTGACGGGACGAGGACACTTGATTCAAGGCTAACGATATCGCCGACATCGTGCATCCGTAAATTATCAACGTTTCAAGGAAACGCCCAGATAACGTTCCAAGACTTTTGTATAAAAAATGACCTGACGTATCCGTCTTATTCTGGTCAATTTCATTCGCCGCCTGACAGGATTTGACACCATGCCGACATGGCGCTGGCTATTGATTCGGGTAAAATACGCGCGCATGACCAATACGGCAATTGTGTCGCCTGATTTCAATTTTATGCGACATGGGTAATCGAGGTTGAACGGATATAAGTTTCAGGTTTGTCTTTTCCGTTTGGGTGGATTTAACGACACCTCCGACGCCCGAAGGCCACGTCTTTCAGACGTCGTCAATAGCGAAGTAAAGCAGGCTGCCCCGCATTGAGTGGCGGCCGTATGCGTTTTCCATACACGGGGTTCGGCATGGCTTACGAAGTGCTGCAGGGTGCGCTGCGCGCTGGATATACGCAGGTGGGTCGGCTAAACAGGCTCGACACGCCGCTCGGCGAGGACTGGCTCGTACCGATGTACGTGAAAGGTTCGGCCCGCCTTGGGGGCAATTTTGAATTCACTGTCGATGCCGTGTCGGCATATCGCGAAAAGATCAAGCTCGGCGCGCTCGTGCTGAAACCGGTCACGCTCTGGATTCAGCAGAATGATGGTAGCTATATGCCGATCCACGGTTATGTGCCAGCACGCCCGTCGTCTGGGAAGTGATGGGCCAATGACCTATTACCAGATTCAGTTTTCGTCGTGGCTCAGCTTCCTCAAGCTCAGCAGTGACTGCCGCGACTGGCAGGAAGCTGACGGCAGGCAGATTCTGTCCGATGTGTTCGCCGAGAACCCGCAAGCACAGGGCCAGTATCGCTTCGATCTGCGCTCGCCGATCCGCTCATACTCGCAACGCGTGCAATGGGAGGACGACTCGAACTTTGTCTACCGTAGCATGGAAGAGGTCGGCATCTTCCCGCGCTTCGAATTCGCAAAGGACGGCAAGTCACACACCGTCGTCATCATGGACGATCTGTACTTCGTTCCGCCGTTGCCGGAACAGGTGGTGAAGTTCAGCCGTTCGGGTACGACGAGGAATTCGACGGCCTGACACAGTGGAGCGAGCAGCAGGATACGCAGAGCGAAGCGATTACGACGAACACCTTCGACTACATGCGACCGGACCTGCCAAAGGAGATCAGCTCCCCTGCGTTCAATCAGGACGAACTGCCCGCGCAGGGTGAGAAGTACATCTATACCGGCGGGTACTCGTGGTCGGACAGCGAGATGGGCGAGACGCAGGCGCGTATTCGTGCGGAGGAAATGGCAGCCGCTCCAAACGGTACTTCGGCGTCGGCAGCCTGCGGTGCGCACTGCCTGGCTACTGGGGCCGCAATTCGTGGTGGCCGGTTATTGTCACTTCTTCGTAACAAGTTCCTGCTGCATGTCGCGGGAGACAACGAGGGAGTGCTCGGCCAGCTCGCCAAGGCCCGCGCGCACGCGGCGCGCGATCGTCTGAGCGCCGGCGGCGCTCAATCGGGCCGGGCGCGCGCTGGCGCGTGAGCGCGAGCGCGCTGCGCGTGAGCGCGCCGATTAGAACGCGCGTAGCTGGATGGGAACACGGAGCCTCTGCGCGGGCGCGCCGGGCGGGGGAAGCGGCTGTTCCGTTCGGACGCGGCCGTGCCAATCAACAGCGGAGGTCTCGGAGTCGTGAGCTATGCGGAAGAGGGTCGGCGTCCTACGGCCGGGTCTGCGCTTCGGCGCCGTTCATCCATCGGTGCGGTATGCGCGCTTCTCGCGCTGGCCGTGTGGCTGGTGACGGCTGCGAGCGCGTCCGCGTTCAACACCCGCGGGAGCGTCGACCAGGTGTACGTCACCGGCCTGGCCCCGAATGCCGAAGCGTCGCTGCTGAGCTCGGGTGGCGACCGTGTCCACGCAGGATGCGAGCTCGCTCGGTGGGCTGCTCTTCCGCAACGTGAAACCGGGCGCGGGCTAGCGAGGCCCGCGTCGGGCTCCACAGGCGAAACCTCGGGCCGGCTCACCGGCCCACGGGACCGCCTCGAAACCGTCGGAATCCCAGCATCAACAAGTCAGTCCCGGGACGGCCCGGCTACACCTACTGACCACGCGCGACGGCATCCAGCTCTCGATCGACGTCCACCCGCCGAGCAGCCCGGCGGGCGGGCCCGGCGTCCGTGATTCCACTTCCCGACCCTTCCGGTTCCCAGGGTGCTCCCGAGCGCCAGCTACAGCCGGTACCCGACACACTTCATCGAGTACTCAGGCTACGGCTATGCCAACCCCGAAGGCCAAAACGGCATCGCGGTGCTCGCCAGGACCTGATGGGCTTCGCGGTCGTCAGCGTCAACATGCGCGGGACCGGCTGCTCGGGCGGCACCTTGACTTCTTCGAACCGCTGCCAGAACCTCGACGGCTATGACGTGATCGAAACGATCGCCCGCCGAGCCATGATATCGGCAACAAGGTGGGAGTGTTGGGCATCTCCTACGGCGGCATCAGCCAGCTGTTCACCGCGCAGACGCGTCCGGCGGGCCTCGCGGCTATCGCGCCGCTGTCGGTGATCGACTCGACCGCCACCACGCTCGAGCCCGCCGGCGGCATCCTCAACACGGGCTTCGCGGTGGCCTGGGCGGAACAGCGCCAGCAGAACGCCGAACCTCCCGGGCCCGGCCACGGCCAGGCATCGGCGTACGAACGGATCCAGGAAGGCGATCGACGTGCGCGGCCAAGCGGCGCTCAGGCGAGGCGGCAAACCTGATGCAGAAGATCAAAGAAAACGCGACGTATAACCCGTCGGTGGCCGACCCGCTGGACCCTGTCACGTTCGTGCACAAGATCGACGTGCCGACGTTCATGGCGTGTCAGTGGGAGCGAGCGACGGGCAAGCAATGCGTCGGCTCTGTCCTGTTCTTCGTTCAGCATATACTCTATCATGGCCGTTGTACCCACCAGTTCCGGACCGACCGGGGTCTCCCTGCGGCACCCGCAGATCGGGGTCCGGACGCCGATCCTCTCGCACGATGGCCGTGACCTGGCGGCCGCGTGCAGACGATTCGCCGAGGTCGGCGACCGCCCTTCGCTCGAACGCTCGCTCGAGCACGCGTTCCCCGGCTCCGAGCTGATCGTCGAGGCCAGAGCCGGGCCGCTTCTCGCTGAAGCTGCTCGTGCCCAGTCCTTCCGCCCCTCGCGGCCCGCAAGCTCTCCGACGACCCTCCACTACCTCTGCCTGCTCGCCGCCCTCTGAGCCCCCGCCCCCCGCCCTCCTGGCCGTCAACGAGCCCGAGGCCAGCATCCATCCCGACCTGCTCGAACCCCTGGCCGAGTTCCTGGTCGTGCCTCGAGACCATCCCAGGTCTGGGTCACCACCCACTACGACCACGCTCGCCGAGGCGGTCCGCGGACTTCTCCAGGAACACCACCATCGCGCTGACGAAGGTCAGGCGGTGAAACGAAGGTCATCGGCCGGGATATCACCGGCGGGGTCAAGGAGGACGAGGAAGAAGCGTGAGGCGCGAGATCGATGATTGGCGGCAGGTGGCCAATCAACCAGGTCGCAATCGACGACCCACCTCAGCCCCGGATCGCCACAGGTACCGGTCAGGCCAGGCGCGCCACGACCTGCTTGGCGTTCGTGGGGATGATGCCCTTGCCCCGGATGAAGAACGCCCCATCAAGGCGGTCGTTCTGGAGCAGCCCGAGGCACTGAGCAGCATGGCAGGAGCGCCGGGGCGTTCAAGGGGATATCATCGGGATGACGTTACATGAACCAGGACTTCTGCTCGGATCCATGCAGAAGACACTGCGGCTGGTCGCCGGCGAGCAGGACCAGCCCTTGCCCTTCGCCCCCGCCGGCCAGTGCAGCACCTGGAAGCCGTCGAAGTGGCCGCCGGTGTGGACGAGCGTCAGCCGGCCGACGAGCGGCTTGGTCTCGCCGTCCCAGAACTGGACCCGGTCGTCCGGCCGCATGACCCACTTGGCGTCGAGCCGGTGCA
Organism: uncultured beta proteobacterium; assembly: GCA_963738755.1. Lineage (GTDB taxonomy): Bacteria > Pseudomonadota > Gammaproteobacteria > Burkholderiales > Burkholderiaceae > Paraburkholderia. Next base: position 19,723 of record CAVTXZ010000019.1, on the reverse strand, counting down.
GGTGGATCGGCACGTCGCCGAACGCCTTGCTCCACTCGACCATCGTCGTGTAGTAGTGCGGGTGGGAGACCGCGATCGCCTGGAGGCCGCCCAACGACCTGACCGTCTGGATGGTGGCGTCGTCGAGCGGCGGCACGCAGTCCCAGAGGACGTTCCCCTCGTTGGTCCGCACGAGGAAGGCCCGCTGGCCGATCCCGGCCTTCGGCTCCGGCAGGATGGTGTGCAGGTCGGCTCCTCCGGCTGAAGACGTTCTTGTGGGTCTTGCGGTAGCGTCGAGGGTGGTCCACTGCTGGCCCGGCAGGACGTACTGCCGCTCGTCCTCGCAGATCGGACAACGTCCGGGGGGCCGGGCCAACTCGGGGAACTGCGTCGTGCAGGTCAGGCAGTGTGGGTTGTGCCCTCTCCAGCGGACGCGCCCGGGCTTGACGCGGGCAGCGCAACGGTCGCGGCCGAGATCGGCAGTTCCCTCGGAAACGACCTGCGCGTGGTTTTCGGTCTCATTGCCGTCGCCGCCTCCCCTTGGATCCCCTTGCCGCATTATCTCAGAAACCGACCATTCCTCGCCAGTCGATCGGAGACTCTGGCTCATTCGCTCTCCGCTCGCCTGTTGCGGGAAAGGTCGGCTATGACTGCGGCGGTCACTGAACACGTGCATGCACTTCTTGCCAATGGCGCCACAGCCGACGAGTTTCCCCTTATCCATTATTTCAGAGTATGCGTCCGGTCGAAGAATAACCCATCCCTCACGGGGCGCGAACCCTTCACAACGCCCGCAGCCCGTGTTTCGAAGCGCAAAGCGATTCTGCGCAGCCCTCAGTACTCCTCCAAGAGAAGCGAGGTGGCGGAAGTGCGATTCTTTCAGATCAACAAGGCGAAGGGTGTGGCTGTGGCGATCGCGGCCCTGGCCCTGATCGGCGCTGCAGGACGGCGAGGGCGGACTTGATCGTCAATGGCGCTTTCGAGCGCGGCCAACGTCACTCCGCCTGACTACCCGGGCAACGTCCCCGGCACCCCCAGGCAGCGGTGGCATCGGTGGGCTCGGGTATAACACCACGGCCACCAGCTGATCGCCCACCACAAGTTTCGTCAACCAGAACGGCTGAGAACCCGTCTCCAGACCCGCTACGGCAAGCTCAACCAGCTCGACCGGCTTCGATGGAGCCATCGCGCTCTATGGCAAGGGCAACGGCTTCAACAACGGCCTGACCCACAGCCCCGTCGGCGGCCAGTTCCTCGGCGCGGACGGTGACCCCCGCTACAATGGCGTGGTCCAGCAGACGGTCACCGGCCTGACCCTCGCGCCGACTCTGGCTTACCTTCTCCTCGGCACTGCCAGGAAGACCCGGCGATGGTGGTACCCCACCGCGCAAGTGGCAGGTCAGCTTCGCCGGCGACGATCGACCCCCACCGTCACGCTTCCCAACGCGGCCGCTTCGTCCCTGGAGGACGATGATGACCTTCACCGCGGACGGCACCGGCGACATCTGCTCTCCTTCCTGGCAACCGAGGTCGGCCCCATCGGCGGACCTCCCGTTCCTGCTGCTCGACGGCGTGTCCCTCAACGCCGTGCCCAGAACCTCTCCGCCCTGGCGCTCGTTGGCATAGGACTGGTCGCTGTCAGCCGCTGCATCGCCGCCGCGCCAGTCGGCCTCGGCCTGATCAACGATTGTGTCCATCGTTCCCAACGCGGCCGGCGCGATGGCGCCCCCTCGGCCGCAACATTGCGAACCGCCGTTCGCTGACCTGCCGGACAGGATCCATGCTGCCGCCAATGGTGCCGTCGATCGTGCGGCTCTCCCTGTGGCTGACGATCCTGGTCGTGATCTTCGTGCCGCTGGAGCGTCTCTTCGCCGTCCATCCGCAGAAGGTCCTGCGCAAGGGGATCGTCATCGATCTCGGCTACTATTTCCTGAGCAGCCTGCTTCCCGCCCTGCTGCTGAGCGTGCCGATCGGCCTGCTGGCCTGGGCCGTGCATCGCGCCGTCCCGGGCGGCCTTCTGGCGGCGACCGCCTGCCCTGCCGCTCTGGGCGCGCGTGCTCGCCGGGCTGGTGGCGGGTGAGATCGGCTATTACTGGGGCCATCGCTGGAGCCACGAGATCCCGTTCCTCTGGCGGCTTCCATTCCATCCATCACAGCGCCGAGGAGGTCGACTTCCTGGTCAATTCCCGCGCCCATCCGGTCGACATGGTCTTCGGCCGGTTCTGCGGCCTGGTGCCGATCTATGTGCTGGGCCTGGGCGGCCCGGTGGGCCCGTCGGGCAGCCTGGTGCCCGTCCTGGTCGCCCTGATCGGCATGGTATGGGGGTTCTTCATCCACGCCAATCTGCGCTGGCGGTTCGGGCCGCTGGAATGGCTGATCTCCACCCCCGCATTCCACCACTGGCACCACACCGAACCGGCCCCATCAACCGCAACTACGCCTCCACGCTGCCCTGGCTCGACCGGATCTTCCGAACCCTCTATTACCTACCCGAATTCCTCCGGATCAAGACGAAATTGCCCGACACGCTAACCGAGCAACTGGCCTATCCACTGTTCCACCTCCTCCCGTGCTCAACCAGCCGAAGACCGTCGACGGCAACCCGGAATGCCCGCCTGAAGCCCGGCCGGAATCCCGGTCGGGGACGCACAGATCGGCCATCCTCAGTTCCAATCGGGCTAGCTCACGAGGTTATCGGGCGGGAGTTTACACCCCGTGCCGAGAGCCACGCCCTTACGGACGTGGTCACGAATATTAGATATGAACACGCGATGTGGCCACGGTGCGTAAGACTTCCCGTGGTTCGTACGGGGCGTACCCGCCCGATAACCTCGGGCGTCAACTTCGATCTTTCCGTCGCCGACAAATCGCCCCCGATCACCCTCCGCCGCGCTTGATCCTTGCCTCTTGCCCCCTTCCGCGTTATCATACACCCAAACGCCCTCCAACCCTACCCGGTTGCAGGTCACCACCGCGCTCCGGAACGTCGAGCCGGCATTCATCCCGCGCAAGAATCAACCCATGATCCACTCCGTAATCTCCGGGCCGAGACTCACCCATTGTCGCGCAAGCCTTCTTGCTGACCCTGCTCCTGCCTTCACCTCCTCCGCACCTGGGTCTCGGTCGCGGGGCGAGAAGCCCCTCCGCTCGACGATGCACCGCCATCCCTACTGGTACGACCAGGTCAAGAAGGACCAGCTCTCCGGCGGCCGCATCAGCAACTTCGACGACGCCCAGGCGAAGCCTTCTACGCCGTGAAGATCCCCGCGACAGGCGACTACGATCTCTGGGTCCGGGCCAATACGGTCCAGGCCAGTTGTGGTCCCGGTAGACGGCGGCGCGTGGACGCCGATCAATGTGGAGAAAGGGCAGCAAGGCTCCGCAACATCGCCGCCGACGGCAAGATGGACCTGCGGTTCCTCGCCTGGGCGCCCGCCGGCCAAGGTCACGCTCAAAGGGGACCGCTCGCCTTCCGCATCAAATACGGCAACCACGACCACGGATATCTCGACTGTTTTATTCTCACCAACGAGCCGTTCCGCCCCAACGGCGCACTCAAACCCGGCAGCCAAGGCGCAGGAAGGGTGACCCTCGACCCAAGCAGGATGGACTCGTCGCGTCGAGCGCATCGACCTCCGATCCTTGAACGAGAAGACGGCCGGCGACGGCGGCGTCATCGGCGTCAAAGGCTCGCGGTTCCGTCCACACCAAGACCGGCGAGCCCGTGCGATTCTGGGCGGTGAACGGACCGCCGAGCGAGGAGCGGACCAGCCTTGCGCCAGAGGCCCGGATGCTGGCCAAGCACGGCGTCAACGTGGTGCGCGTCCCGGCGGCTACTTCGACGCCGCAGGGTGAAGTCGACCTGGCCGCGGTCCGACGCCATTAAATCGTCGAGGCCATCAAAGCCGAAGGCATCTATACCCACTTCTCCATTTATCTCCCACTCTCGCTCACCCCCAAGCCGAACACCCCTGGCTCCGCGGGTGTACGACGGCAAAACCAACCCGTCTCCGCCCTTTCTCTTTACCCCCGAGTTCCAAGCCCAATATCGCAAATGGTGGCCGCCCTGCTCACCACCCCAGACCGACACCGGGAAGCGGATTGACTGAATACCCCGCCGTCGCCAGCCTCGAGATCCTCAACGAAGACTCATTTCCTCTGGACCTTTTCCGACCGGAACATTCCCGACGCCCAACTGCATTGCACGAGAAACCCAGTTCGGGGACCTGGTCATCAAGAAGCATGGCTCGCTCAACGGCGGCTAAGCCACTTGGAGCGGAACCGAGGTCGCCCGCGATACCCGACCAGGGTCGAGTCAGCTTCCGCCCGCTGTAACATCGTCAACGAAGAACCCGCCGCACCAGGACACCGCGAAATTCCGGTTCGAGAGCGTACGCCGCTTCTTCGCGACGCTACACCTCCTCCGCGGCCTCGGCTTCAAAGGCCTATCACCGCCACCAACTGGGCAACCGCGAGCCCAATATTCGGCCCTTTGGAAAAACTGACCTACACCGTCACCGACTTCATCAATCGCACGAGCTTACGTCGGCCGGAGCAGACGGTGAGCCTCCGGAATGGTCAATCCGCGACGGCCACTCTACACCGACCGAGCGACTCCGATTCGACCCCGAGGCGCCCGGCAAGCCCCAGCGTTACGTCCACCGGCGATGAACCACATCTACGACGGCAAGCCCTCGATCCTCTCCGAGACCACTTGGAACCGGCCGAATCGCTCCGGACCGAGGCCCCCCTGTTCTACGCCGCCTACGGCGCGCTCCAGCACGCGACGTGATCGTCCATTTGCGCTGGACAGCCGCCAACTCGTCCGTCAAGCCCGGCTACTTCATCCAACCCTGGACCTTGATGTCCCCGGCCATGATCAGCAGCTCACCGCACACGTTTTGCATGTACAAGGGCTCATCTTCCCCGGCGACCTCCTGTTCGACCTCAACCTGCCGCATCTACGACTTGCTCGACCTCAAGGGCACCCCCCTGCCCAGGACGCCGCGTTTGATCAGCTCCGGCTCAAGGACGTGCCCAAGGAAACATCCTTCTCTTTCCCGGCCAGGTCATCGACCTGGTCCACTTCGCCGGCCGCGACATGATCCGCCCGGCGAGGACCGCGAAATTGAAGGACCTGTCGAAGCTCATCGACCGCAAGCGCAAGGTGACCGCCGGCGGCAACGGCCAGCTCCGGCTCGATTACGGCAAGGAGTCCTTAGCCTCGACGCGCCCGGCCGCCCAGAGGGTCCCGTCGGGCGCTGCGCGAGGCCGGGAAAGTGACCCTGAAAGATCTTGGACATCTACTGAACCTGGATCTCGGGCAAGTTGTTGCCGTGAGTCTGGACGGCAAGCCCTTGGCCACGTTCGCAGAAGGTTCTGCTCCCAGGTCATGTCCAGAGCGCGGCAACTACGAGCCGGCCCCCAACGGGGAGTCGCGGATCGTCAGCATCGGCCACGACCCCTGGCTCGTTCGCCAGATCGAGGGGACCGTCCGATTCAAGCGTCCCGATGCCTACCAGGCTGACGAGTGCATAGGCCCTGGACCCCGACGGCGAGCCGGGCAAGGTGCTCGGCGACGCCACCGAGATCAAGCTGGCCCCGAACACGATCTGTTCTTGATCACCCCGTAGACACGATCGGCATTCAACACCGCTCGTTCCACGAGGGTCTTGGCGACACCCCCACCGCCGCCACACTACGAGACTGGCGCTGCCGCCTGCCTCTCAGGGAAAACAGCACCATGATTCGGCTCCGCACCTCCCCTGATCCTCGCCCCCTGCTCCTCTGCGCCGCTCGTGGCCCTGGCCGACCCGCCCGGCCTGAAGACCCTGGCGATCGGCGCCCGCCCCCGACTTCCGTCTGCCCGGCGTCGACGGCAAGACCTACACGCTCAAGACTTCGCCCAGCGCCAAGGTCCTGGTGGTGATCTTCACCTGCAACCACTGCCCGACCGCCCAGGCCTACGAGGCCCGGGTCGCCAAGTTGCACGAAGGACTACCGCGACAAAGGGGTCGCCGTCGTGGCGATCTCGCCCAACGACCCGCCGGCCGTCCGGCTCGACGAGCTGGGCTACACCGACCTCGGCGACTCGTTCGAGGAGATGAAGATCCGCGCCAGCGACCACAAGTTCCGCCTATCCGTACCTCTACGACGGCGACACCCAGGCGACGGCCATGGCCTACGGCGTCCTCGCCACGCCTCACGTCTACGTCTTCGACGCCGGACCGCAAGCTGCCGCTACGTCGGCCGGTTCGACGACGCCGAGGTCAAGGAGGTGAAGTCGCACGACGCGATGAACGCCGTCGACGCCCTGCTCGCCGGCAAGACCGGTGCCGGTGGACACGACCCGCGTCTTCGGCTGCTCGACCAAGTGGGCCGACAAGCGGGCCGACGCCGAGAAGTCCCTGGCCAAGTGGGACGCCGAGCCGGTCGCGCTCCAGCCGATCGAGGAGGCCGCCTGGTCGCCAAGCCCGTCAAGAACGACACCAAGGATCTGCTCGTCATCAACCTCTGGGCGACCTCGTGCGGCCCTGCGTCACCGAGCTGCCCGAGCTGGTCGCCGATCGGGCCCGATCTATCGCGGCCGGGCCTCCGAGCTCGTCACGATCAGCATGGACGAGCCCGACAAGCGAGAGGCCGCCCTCAAGGTGCTCCGCGGAAGCACGCCTCTCCGCGCCAATTACCTGCCACGCTCCGCCGACCGCGACAAGTTCGCCGACGCCCTCGACAAGGAATGGCCCGGCCCGATCCCCTACACGATCGTGATCGCCCCTGGCGGCAAGGTCCTATACCGCAAGGTCAACGAGCTCGACCCACTAACGGTCAGCCGGGCAATATGCTTGACGCCATGAGGCCGAACATATTGAACAAAGAGGAACTCGGAAACAGGAAGATTTTCACCGGGAAGCACGGAAAAACCAGAGAGAAAATCCGAAATTATTATTTCTTTAACCTACATATTTTGCGTGTTTTCGTGGTTAAATGTTTTCTATTCAAATATTGGTTGTTCTTCTGTCTACGAGAATGTGGCTGCCGCCAACGTCTTCACGTAATCGCGAACGCCGCCGCCAGGCTTGAGCCTGCTCGTCGAATCGCTCCCGGTTCGGCACGAATCGCGCCCTCGTCGCCTCCTGGAACCGGACAGTTTCCCGCCGTGGGAAGGAATGGGTAGGCCGCCTCTGCAAACGCGCCACAATGCTCCTCGTTGGCTCGTCTCCCCTCCTCCACGAGCTCCGGAGCGCGACCGACGCCCCCCGGCTGACCGTTTGGGCCCCAATCCCAGTGCCTTGGCAGCAGCGTCACCTCACGCGCACGACGCCCAACCTCGGACGACCCGGACCGCGGACCTTCCTCCTCCGGAGAGGCCGTTGCGTCGCCGAGCGACCCCTCGCCCGGTCTTTGGGAAAGCCGGCTCAACACGTCCTCGGCCGTCCCGGAAGTCTAGCTCGATCAGTTCGCTGGTCAGATCGTCAAAGATCAAGACGGGTGCACCGCATCGACGATCGATGACCTGCTCGCCTTCAACGCCACGTCTGCCAGTTCGCCCGAGGCCGCCCGCCGGAAGCCCTCAAAGGCGATGCAGCGAGTTTGTGTGCTGTACGTCATCGTCCGTCCTCCTGGGTCATGAGGTTGTAGTGAGGTACCCCGGATATAATAGGTCAGTCAATATACACGGGTAAAGATGGCTTTGGGCTCTGTTACGGGGCCGGTCATCTCCCCTCAAAAAAACCCAAACCCACCCGTTGACATCTCCCAACTCCGGAAATACCAATATCACTACATCTACAGTTCTCCATGGCGGAAGCCATGGCGGAAGTAGCCGACGGCACAGTTGGAAGCATCATCAAGGTCCTCTGGGCTCGGGGGCACCAAGCAGTGCGCGGAATTGTCGCCGGAGTTGGAGCCGGGAGAGCGAGCTGGCATACGACGGCCCTGAGCCTGCTCCAGACGATCGGAGCAGAAAAAGGGGCTGGTGGGACACAGACCTCGGCGGGCAGAGGCCTACACGTATTACACCAAGAGTACGACGCGACAGCGTGTTCCGCAGCTCGCGGGGGGCGCCGATCAGGTATTCGGAGGGTGCAATGTGGAGATTCTGGCGCGGGCCCTGCAGGTCGCCAAGTCCAGCGTTGCCGGACTGGAAGAGTCAAAAGATGATCGCCGAGGCAAAGAGGCCAGCAGGTTCGATTGGAGAAAGGGACGGGAAATCGCCATGGGTTTGGACCGCTCTGGTACTGGCTGGCAAGCTGTACGCGCTGGCCACCTGCCTCTTGCTCGCGGTGGGCCTCGTCATCGCGGGGCTGAGACAGCCCGCCCGTCGGCTCGCAGTCTCCTGGTCGGCATTCGGCGGCCTTCCTCGTGCTGTTCATTCTTCGGCCTGATTCCGTCGTGGCCGCGGACCACCTCGTTCCCAAAGGAGCCGAACACAAGCACGATTTGTAGCATCAAGACAGTCGCAGCATCACAGGCCACCCCTCTCCTCACGTCAGGCAGATCTGCACCACCAACCAAACCCGCGGCTTCACGGGAGCCTCACAAAGGCACACACGACCGCTCGCCAAGGCGAAGGCATCCACCTCCCTTCGAGATCCAACTCCCCACCCAAGCACCTGGCACACCGGCCCCGGCAGCCTGCAGAGACAAGACACCACCACCAGTCAAAACTCAGCATGGTTGTTGCTCATCAGCCGCACGTTTCTGGCAGGGCATCACCCTGATGCTGGCATGGCTGGCGCATGGCAAGGCTCTCGGCAGGCCGCGATCACCCTGGGCCCAGATCCATACATCACCGGAGCGGAATGAGGCGGTGCTGGCTGGGGTCGTCGGTGCCCAGGCGCACCACGGAGTTGCTCGTCAGCGGTGCCCTGCGCCAGCCGGTCGCGGTGGAGTCTTGCGGCCGACAACGTCCTCCCCGGAGCGGTTCGTCGGCAGAACCGGAGGACCGTGAAAGTCGCCCTGGCCCACGAGTGGACCCACATCCGCAACCGCGACCTCTGGCTGATCCCACTCTTGCGGCTGCTCTCCCAGTCCTCCCCACTCCCGCCCTACTGGTGGCTCCGCCACCAAGGATCCGCGACGACCAGGAGGTGCTCGCAGTTGGAGGCGTGGGCCGTAGAAGACGTGGGTTATACAGAGGTATACTACTGGTCCATCAGCTTCCCCGGGTGCCCGCACGGTAGGCATTCAGCAGTCCCCTCGCACTCTCAGCACCACCCAGATCAAACAGAGGAAGTTGGTAGGTGCTCCTGAATTCCAGTTTTCCGGGTCAGAGACCACCTGCCCGACATGGTGGCGCTTCGCCGTCCGGGGCGGGGATGGCACTAACCATCGCCATCTTCCCTTGCACGCTTCACCCAGCCGTCGCGGCCCCTTCACAAAAGGACGATCCCCCGGCGGACGCCGCGAGGCAGAGCGGCGAGCCCGAAAAGGCCGACGGCCCGGTACGGGTCCTCGACCCTGAGGGCAAGCCGTTCGCGGGGGCCAAGGTTTACTGTTTAGAATACAAGACGGGCTGAAGAGACAAGCCGGAGCCCCCGGCCCTCCTCGGGACGACCGGCCCGGACGGATCGTACCGCACCCCCCGGCCCCCTCGGATCCCGACCGCGGCGGCCAGTAGTCGCCGTGGCCGAGGGCTACGGCCCCGCGTTCTCGGAACTGAAGCTCGTGAACGATGGTCCGATCCGAGGCCGCGTCGTCAACATCAGGGCCGCCCCGTGGCCGGTGCGACGGTGCAGCTCATGGGCATGATCTGGCACCCCAGCGGCAAGCTCGACGAATGGCTTCAGAAGCTCAAGGTCGAGAAGGCCGCCTACCCGGTCGAATACTCGATCATGCGCTCCTGGTCAGCAGCACAGAGCCTCGTCGGATCTGCCAGGCCGTCACGACCGACGAGGAAGGAGGCCGGTTCACGCTCAGAGGGGGTGAGCCACACAGCAGGATCGCCTCGCTCTTGGTGAGGAACCAGCAGGGATTGAGACCTCGTATGAGTATGTGGCCACTCGGCCGATGTCGACCGTCAAGGTCCAGGACTTGCCCCGCCAGAATTCCGGCCGGCGCCTCGTTGCCTACTACGGGGCGGAGTCGACCTGGTCGCCGGACCGGCCCTGGAGACGATCAGCACAGTCACCGATAAGGACACCGGCAAGCCCGTAGCCAGATTCCGGTCAGACCACCGCCCTCTTCGGCAACCCGCTCGCAACCTCAAGACAACGACCGACGCCCAGGGCGCTGCACTCTCCAGGGCATTGCCCCCCGAGACCAAGTTCGGCAACGACCAGGACCTGATGGCCAGCACCGACGACGGCATCCCTTACACGCCGACGATCACGCCCATCGGCAAGGGAGACGGCAAGGGCTTCATCACCATCGACTTCGCGCTCGAGCGAGGGGTCTGGGCGAAGGGCCAGGGTCGTCGACAAGTCGACCGGCAAGGGGATCACCCACAACCTCTCGTACTACATCCTGGAAGATAACCCTCACCTGAAGTGGTCTCCCCGGTCAAGGCACGCTGCCGCATCGGGTCCCCCTTCCAGGCGGAAGCGGACGGCTCGTTCAAGTTGATCGTCATGCCGGGCCGAGGGGTCATCGGGGCTCGCATGGGCAACGAGCATTACCGGCTCGGCGTCGGCACCGATACGATTCCGGAGGCGGAGCATAGAATCGCGACCTCGAGATGATCCGGGCCCTTCCCATTACCTGATCTACCACCAACTCCCACCATCATCGCCATCGACCCCAAGGAAGGGGACAAGTTCTCCTGCGAGATAGGCCTGGATCGCGGCCGCACAGTGCGCAGGCGAGGCATGGGCCCAGACGGTAAGCCCCTGGCCGGCACCGCGTCGGGGCTCCAGGATCACTACCGGTTTTCAGACACACTCCTCGGACGAATTCGTCGTCGAGGGGATCAGCGCGGCCGCTGCAGCCTGCTGGTCTACCACGAGGGGAAGAAGCCGCCAGCACTTACAGATCCAAGGCAGCGAGGCTTGGCCCTGTCACGGTCGCGCTCGGGCCAGGTTGCCGGCACCGTGAGCGGCCGGCTCGTCGACGCCGGCGGGTTCCCCTTCTCAGGGAGTCAGCTCACCTGCAACACACCATTCAACGACAAGTCACCACGCGTTCGGCTCACTACCATCACCAATCAAGTCCAACGGACCGACCACTTCCACGGCCAAAGGAGCTAATAGCAGAAACCCGGTTATGTCTTTTTTTTTTTTTTGTACGCGTCAGTTACGTGCTCTCGCAGCGGGCGCGGTGAATGGAATGGTCGCCGCCTCGAACGCCATCTCGCCGCCGCCGCGCTCGATCACCAGGATCTGGAACAGGTTGCGATGGCGAATGTTCGCGCGGATGGTCCAATCGTGGATCGACGAGCGCGACGAATGGTCTCGATGTGGATGAAGTCGAATGCCTGATCGTCCGGCGGATCGCCGTAGAGATAAAGAAACAGCGGCAGCGTGACGGCGCTCGACATGGCCCGAGACTAGGCCGGCGCGCAGCCGGGCGAAATGCCGCCTTTCGGCTTTGCACCGAACAGTGCGGTCGTTCAGCCGACGCCCACAACCCGCCGAAGACAAATTCGCCGGCGGGATTCGAAGCCCTTATTCGGCCTCTCGCCTGACGACCTCAGTGCCTGGCGATCCAAAACGCGGCGAATGCCCCGATCACCACGGTCGCCGTCAACATGACCCCAAACACCAAATATGGCTGCATCGAGTGCCCCACATTGCATATTCTGTAACTGACGTGGGCATGCCAAGTTCCGCCACATCTGGAAAATTAAAAGTAGAGACACCAGACGAAAGAACAAATAAGGAACAACCGGGAAATCCACCAACGAGGACCATCATGAACGCCGACCGCAAAGTCACGCTCTACCATTCACCCAACACACGGTCCTCGGGAACGCTGATCCTTCTCGAGGAATTGGGCGTGCCGTACGATCTGCACGTGCTGAACATGAAGGCGGGCGAGCAACGCGGCGCGGCCTATCCGCGGTCAATCCGATGGGCAAGGTCCCGGCGATCAAGCACGGGGATGCGCTGATCACCGAGCAGGGTGCGATCTATCTCTCTTCTCGCCGATCTCTTCTCCTGAGCCGGCCCGCGCCGCGATCGGCGACCCGTTGCGCGGCCCCTCTCTGCGCTGGCTCGTCTATTACGGTACGTGCTTCGAGCCGGCGATCGTCGACCGCGCGATGAAGCGCGAGCCGGCGGCGGCGGCGATGTCGCCCTATGGCGACTACGACACCGTGATGAAGACGGTCGCCGACCAGCTCGCAAAAGGACCCTATCTGCTCGGCGACCAGTCGCCGCGGCCGACATCCTGCTGAGCACGGGCTGGGCTGGACCCTGATGTGGAAGATGGTCCCGGAGCTGCCGGTAATTTGGACGCAAGCGCGTCAGCAATTACGGTACTTTTTTTTTTTTTTTATGTATATTACTGGCTCATTAGTGTACACAAACAAAGCTCAGTCTGCTAATAATAACCACACCAAGTATCATATTAGTCAGTTAATTTGAACAAGACAATTACAAGCAGGACAGTGGAGTTTGCCAAAGCTAAGAAATTCCATTGTAAGTTCATTGACTAGATGGTATTTAGCTTTACGAAACGGATAACTGTAGAATAAACAGTAAAAACATTTCAGCAAACCCCATCTCAGTTCAGCAGGGATTGGCATCCTCTAAGATGAAAGTGTTGTCGAAGGGGCATTGTGTACCTGTTGAGGCTATAGTTTATCTGCGCAGTTAAAAGGCAATAACATCTCAATGTTTTCTGGGGCAGTGGTAGCGAGAGTAGTCAGAACATATTTGGAGTAAGCGTACGGCTCAATTTTATTGGCTTTACAGGTTTGTAATAAAGAGTAGATGATAGCACCCGCATGAGCTCCTTCAGGGGTATCGGAGAACATCCAATTTTTTCGGCCAAGTGCAAAGTTTTCATACCGCGCTCGCTTAGATTATTGTCAATATCAAGACGTGGGTCCATGAGATAACCCATCAGCTTTTGCCATTGATTGAGGACATAATGCATGGCCTTGGCAAGAGATGATTGCGGTGTGAATATCGTGCTGCTATTTTATTTTCAATGCGGGTTTTAAGTTCCATGAGGATAGGTTTGGCTTGTTCTTGTCGCAGGGTGTGAATTTTTTCAAGACTATAGTTGTCTTCTTTGGCTTTTCTTTCAAGACGATATATTTTTTGAATAAGGAATGGGTACAAAATAACTCTTACAAGTAAATGATAAAATAATTATTAGCCCCCCCCCACCTGTCCTCCCCCCGCGGAAAACAGCGGGGGGGAGGGACGTTCTTCTGCAATTTCGAGAATATTCAAGGTTTGATTTTAATCGATAAATAAGTTGTAAAAGTTATTTTATACCCATTGCAGCAAATATCACTGAAAACCCAGGATTTTTCTCTCAAACACTACAGATTTACGTCGTGCATCGAGCCCAACAGCCTACACCCATAATAAAGTATGTTGTTGAACAATTCATCATAGCCTGCATAGGAACGTGCACAAAATAAGTCAGACAATTTTTTTGCTCATGGTGGTCAGCAATCCGGCAATGTTTTTGTTCTGTCCTCTACTTGGTTCAGTTTAGGTATTTGTAAGGCATGGTATTATCCAGAGCCGGATGCGGGAAATCTGCGTCCGGTTGTGTGTCCCGGCGAAGGCTGGCATATTTTGCAGCAGGAGAAAGGCCTGCGGGGCAAAAATCAGAACCCCGTAGTTTGGATAGCAGGGTGGCGGGAACCAGAAGTTTGAGCCTTATTGAGCAACGTCTACGAGGGGAGGCGGCGGAGCCGCCGGGCCGTTAACAACAGTGAACACAAAAGTGGCCTCAAATAGGTCACCCGAAGGCCGGCCCGGAGCGGAAGGCGGAGAGGGCGGCGTGGGGGACCGAGAATGTCTGATGAGGTAAGAACTCCAACCTTCAGCAGTGGAAGCGACAGCCCAGGTGACAAGGACATGCCGAGCAACTGGAGAAGCCCTCTCGTCCCGAGGAGAAATCGTGGGACAGGGTAGATGGTCTGACCGGCTGAACCGGGAAGTCGATCGAAGGCGAGAGGGTGACGGACGCTCGGTTGGAACATCGAGGCGGCAACACCCATGAGCGAAGGAGCCTGCTGTTTGGAACGTCTCCGACGGAGGGCAAGGACGGGGATTGGCACGAAGGCGTCCATCGATTTCCGAGCCTGAGCGGAGGATCTACGTCAAGGCGAAGGCTCAAGCATCCTGGAAGTTCTGGGGGTCTACATTTCCATGTCTGCAAGCTGGAAACGCTACGCGCGGCGTATGCGCTGGCCAAAAAGAACGACGGGGCTCCGGGAAGTGACGGGGTGACCTTCGAGGCCGTCGGGGGCAAGACGGGAGATTCCTCCGGCGAGATCGCGGCACGCTGGTTCCGGCGTAGCTATGTGCCACTGCGGGCTCGAAGGACGGGGATTTTCCGAAGGATGCGGGCAAGGTCCGCGTTCTTTTAATTCCAGCTATCCGCGACAGGGTGGTGCAAGGCGCGCTCAAGCTGATCTGGAACCGATCTTCAGGCGAGTTCCAACCGGGGTCGTTTCAATTTCCTCCCAGAGGGACAGCTCATGAAGCGGTAGACCGTGTGGCGCGAGCGATCGTTCAGCGCGAGGACACCGTCATCGACATCGACCTGCGCGGCTACGACGATGTACGGCACGATAGGCTGTTTCAGAAAGCGCTTCAACGCGTGGACGATGCAGACGTGATGCACCTGCTGAAGATCATCTCGAGAACCTTGCGGAAGCGGAGCTCCGCAAGGCGGGGTGATTTCGCCGCTGCTCGGCAACATCTACCTCGCCAGAGGATCGACCACAGGATGCTCGAACGGGCGAAGAGGAGCTTCGCGTGACGGCAGGTACCCTTACGTCGAATGCCGGAATTCCAGCAGCCTGGTGATCTTGATCGACGCCTACAAGCGACATGACTGGCTAATGGCGGCGGTGGAAAAACGACTGCACGAGGAACTCGCCGAGCTGCAAGTCGAAATCAACGAGGAGAAAGTCGGATCGTGGACCTCGGCCGCGGCGAAAGCTTCGGCTTTCTGGGGTTTGAGTTTCCATTTCCAGGTGCGCAGTTTAAGGGGCGCGTGGCGTGCTCACTACACGCCCAGAGCTCAGAAGCGGACGGCGCTGTTGCGGAAGCTCAAGGATATGTTCACGACGCAACCGGTTGAATCGGGTCGTGAAGTTGATCAACCCGGTACCTATGCGCAGTTGGGTGAATTACTGTGCGGTCGGACACTCCAGCAAGTGTTGGCTTCGTGAAAGACTGGGTGGAAAAAGAATGACACCATGCGCGGCGCGCTCGGAACCGTCAGGGCTTCGGCTGGACGCGGTGGAGTAGGGAATGGACGTACAACACACTGGGCCTATTCAAGGGCTATGCGGCTGTCGACCAGCGCTGAAGCCGTTGCCGGCAGGATGGTTCCATATGCCTGGCGAAACAAACAGGTGAGCGCAGTGCAAATGCGCTGCTGCGTTCGACGCGGCGCGGAGCTGGAAACGTGGCATGGTCGAGATGGTGTGACACTTGCAAGCGAAAGAGCGAGCCAACAGGAACCAAACTCAGACCTAACCCGGCGCGCCAGTCGACCCTACCGATGAGGGGGGTGTGGAAACGGAGTACGGCTCAGCCACTAAGGCACGCCAGACGGAAGGGGCAAACAGACATCTACCCGGTGTCCGGACCAACTGGTGACACACAAGATCCGCCACGCCGGCGGAGGGTGACCCGGTCCTCTGTTCGGCAACGTTGCCAGCCGGGGCCGCGGAATTCCGTTTCAAACTGAGTCAATTCGTGCCGCCGCGTCGCCAACAGGTAACGCCGGTTCGGCTCGTTGAGGAAGCTCGGCGTGTCCTCGCTGGTAGTTCGCGGTCCATCACCCACACCCCTGCAGATTCGCCAAACCGCTGTTCGACGGCGGTGACGATGCGACGCACGGTCTGCACGTCCTTGGTGTTGCCGGCCAGAGTTTCATGGGCCAGCGGGAAGCCGTCGCGGGTGACGATCAAACCAGCACGATTTGTTGACGATCGCCGCGATGATCGCGACGAGTAACGCACGCCGGGCCAGGTCGCTCTCTTCGGCCAGGCCCTCGAAGTAGCTGCCGGTCAAATCGTAAAGCAGCAGATCGTAATCGAGTATTGAAACAGACCCTGAACCCGCTGCTCAAGTCGTTCTAGATGGCGCTTCCACCGTCACAACTGATCGAGGCGTGCGATAAAGGCGATCCTTGGTCACGGTCTCGTCAGCGACGCCGAGCAGGTCGTCCAGGCCGGTCGAGGCGTACCAGTGTCGGCGAGGGCGAATTCGCTACACCAGGCGGGCACAGCAGGTTGATGACCTCGATGGCGACGACGTCGGCCGGCCGCACAGTTTCTTTGCCGCCGGCACGCGGCGGAATCGACGATAGCGTCGAGTTGGAGCAATTCCCACCAACCAGCGTGCCAAAAAGACATCGCCAAGCGGCGGGCATTCGTTCCAAGCATGTCATCGATGCGGACACGGACGACATTGGGATCGTCGGGCGGCGGCGCCACAGCTCATCGTCGGGAAACAGTCGCAGTTGCTCGGCGTCGCCCTGGCGGTTGTAAAAGACGGTGGTGCGTTGCCAGCGGCGTTGCTGGTCGGCATTGAGTTCGCCCAGGTCGGCACCGCCTGCTGTCGCGGCCCGAGCGTCGGTGCGAACGCTTTCGACCAGGGCGAAGTCACTGTGCGTCACGCCGTTCTTCGTGCCGGTAGTTATAGGGCGGAGATTCCTCCCTGCCCTCCCGGCTGCCCAGTTCGGCCGACAGGCTACGGGCGGCGTTTCCACTACATCGCGTTTTTCAGTCCGACCGCCAAAATCCAAGCGGAATTCGCGCGACAAATACGAAAAATCAGCAATTCAACGCCGGAAGTGCACAAGGTGGGCTAGCGGCGGCGGCCACGGCCCAGCGGTGGCACCGGCCTAGTGGCGGTGGGGGGCAGGCCCCAGCGGTGGCGCCCGGCCTGGTGGCGGTGGGGCGCGGCCCAGCGGCGGGGGTGCGCGGCCCAGCGGTGGGGCGCAGCCTAATCCCGGAGCGCGACCCGGTGGTGTGGGCGGCCCGGGCGGAGCGCGACCCGGCGGCCCGGGCGGGCGCGACCCGGCGGCATTGGCGGGCCCGGTGGTGTTGGCGGCCCGGCCGGGGCACGACCCGGTGGCCCGGGCGAGGGCGCGACCGGGGTGGCACTCGTCGGCCCGGGGCGACCCGGGCCGGCGCGGGCGGCGCCGGTGGACCTGGAGGCGTCGGACGTCCCGGAGGTGTCGGTGGCATCGGTGGGCCCGGCGGCGTCGGCGGTGTTGGGGGCGTCGGCGGCGTCGGCGGGCCCGGCGGCGTCGGACGTCCGGGAGGCGTCGGCGGCCCAGGGCGGACCGGGCGGCGTCGGAGGGCCGGCGGCGTTGGGGTCGGCGTCCCGGCGGCGCCGGCGGCGTTGGTGGCGTCGGGGGACCCGGCGGCTCGGGACGACCCGGCGGGGTCGGCGGTCCGGGCGTGGCGTTGGCGGCGTCGGGGGTGTTGGCGGCGTCGGACGTCCCGGCGGCGTCGGCGGTGTTGGCGGTGTCGGCGGCGTTGGCGGCGTCGGCGGCATTGGCGGCGTCGCCGCTGGCGCCGGCTTGGGCCAGATCGCCAGATCCAATCTGGTGCGGGGCGGGTTCTTACACTCGCCCCGTTACCGCCGCGGCGCTGATCAATCAGGGCGACCTGGGTCCGGGATAACTTCGACCACTACGACTGCTTCCACGACAACTGGTGGGCCCAAGTATCCGGGCGCCTGGCGGGCCGCGGCCTGGACCACCGCCGCGGCCGTCTGGAACGCGGCGACCTGGACCAATTGCTACTGCTTCTGCGGCTATCCCGCCGAACCGGTCTACTACGACTACGGCTCGAACGTCGTCTACGAAGGCGACGCCGTCTACGTACAACGGCGACTCGATCGGCACCCAGGAGCAATACGCGCAGCAAGCCATCGTCATCGCCGACACGGGCAAGCAAGCCGAGGCGAGCAAGGAGGAGGAATGGCTTTCGCTCGGCGTGTTCGCCATGGTCCAGGGCGAGCGAACCGACAGCAACGACCTCTTCCAACTGGCGGTCAACAAGGCGGGAACGATCCGCGGCAACTTCTACAACGCGCTGACGGATACGCACGCTGCCCGTTTACGGCTCCGTGGACAAGAAAACCCAGCGCGCCGCGTGGACGGTCGGCGACAAGAAGGAGCCGATCTACGAAGCCGGCTTCGCCAATCTGACCAAGTCGGAAACCACCATGCTGGTGCATTTCGGCAAGGACCGTGCCCAGCAGTGGACTTTGATTCGGGTCGAGGCGCCCGCGGAGAAAAAGTAGGCTGGCGTCGGTAGGCCTGCGATTGCATCGAGACGAAGCGATGCCCCCCGGTGCCTTGCGGAGGCGCTGGTGGCGACGGAGATCAACGAGGGCTGTCCACCACCTGGATGAGGTTACCCGGCAACCGCGGACGCTGAGAGGCCGAGCCAATTCCCGACACCCGGGCGGGTCGGATATGGCGCGTACGTTGAGGTCGGCCACCAATTGCCGCGGCAGGGGAGCGAAATCGCTCGGCTCAAAGTGAGGTCATGGTTTCGCGTATTGCCGCCCCACGAGGTGATCCCGTCATGGCGATTATTGATCGAGTCAGGACCTCGGAGAACGACAGCGAACCCCGGGCGATTAAGCGGGTCGCCAAGTACCGGCCCCGCTGAATATCCGATGGTTGAGCCGGGGCACGCCCCACTCGTTCAACCTTTAGGACGAGCTTCCGCCCGTCCCGCTTAAGGCCATGATGAGTATCCGGCGGCCGAGGCTGACCGGGGCCGCCATCCTGGTTTTTCGCGATTCGATATCATAGCAGGCGGCCCCGGCAGCTTAGCCTTGTCGTTCGGCAGCGCGGCCTGGCGGCGATTCCGCGAAATCTTCCGCGGGACGGTGTGGCGTGCCACGATGACCCGAGCAGGAAAGGAAGAACCATGACCGTGGAACAGAAACAAGACGCGCCCATCGGAGCACGTCCGCGTGAGGTCCGCATCGTTGCTCATACCATGCTTTTCTACTGGTGGCCGGTCTGGGCGGTCGGCCTCCTCCTGGCCGGCCTGACCTGGTTGGGCGGCCACTGCCTCGCCATCGTGCCGGCCGGTACACAGGTCGTGGAAGGCTTCGACGGCGGCAGGGAAGCCCTGGTGCTGCCCGCCGGCGCCCACCTGCCCCAGGACCCTGCCACAGGGAAGCCGCGCGAGCCCACCCTCCGTGTGGCCAGCCGCTCCGGCTACGGCGTCGTCTTTATCGTCGTGCTGCTCCTCGTCATCTTCATAACCAACGTGCCGATCCGCGGCCTCTGGTCGGTGATCGTGATCGTCACCGTGTTGCTGGGGACGATCATCCTGGCTCTGGCGGGCTGGTGGGACGACATCCTCGAGGCGGCGGCTCACTCCCACGTGTACATTAACGCCTTCGGCTACCTGGCCATTTCCCTGCCGCTCCTCGTCCTCTGGCTCGTGGTCGTCCTGTTCTTCGACCGTAAGATGTACATGGTTTTCGCCCCCGGGCAGCTGCTGGTCTGCCAGGAGATCGGCAGCGGCGAGGTGGCCTACGACACCATGGGTATGGTCGTCGCGAAGCGGCGCAGCGACCTGTTCCGCCACTGGCTGCTCGGCTTCGGCTCCGGCGACCTGCTCGTG